>NZ_LT906438.1:0-1285222 GCF_900186955.1 Bacillus pumilus
ATGGAAAATATTTTGGATCTGTGGAATAAAGCACTTCAAAAAATAGAGACAAAGTTGAGCAAGCCCAGTTTTGAGACATGGATGAAATCGACAAAAGCCCATTCTCTTCAAGGCGATACGCTTACAATTACTGCACCAAATGAATTTGCTAGAGACTGGCTGGAATCAAGATATCTTCACTTAATTGCTGATACCATCTACGAACTGACAGGTGAAGAGCTCAGTATTAAATTTATTATTCCTCAAAATCAGGATGAAGTGGAAGCTATGCCAAAGTCTCCAATTAAAAAAATGTCTAAAGAAGATCCCGTCGATATTCCACAAAATATGCTGAATCCAAAATATACATTTGATACTTTTGTTATTGGTTCAGGCAACCGATTTGCGCATGCCGCTTCACTTGCAGTTGCGGAAGCACCAGCAAAAGCATATAATCCGCTCTTTATTTATGGGGGCGTTGGTTTAGGAAAGACTCACTTGATGCATGCGATTGGTCATTATGTCATCGACCATAATCCATCAGCCAAAGTGGTCTATCTATCATCTGAAAAATTTACAAATGAATTTATCAACTCAATCCGAGACAATAAAGCTGTCGATTTCCGTAATCGCTATCGGAATGTCGATGTGCTTTTGATAGATGATATTCAATTTTTAGCAGGAAAAGAACAAACACAAGAAGAATTTTTCCATACATTCAACACACTTCACGAAGAAAGTAAGCAAATCGTCATTTCTAGTGATCGGCCGCCGAAAGAAATTCCGACACTTGAAGACAGATTACGCTCTCGATTCGAATGGGGCTTAATCACAGACATTACCCCGCCAGATTTAGAAACGCGTATTGCGATTTTACGAAAAAAGGCAAAAGCAGAGGGATTAGACATTCCGAATGAAGTCATGCTTTATATTGCCAATCAAATCGACAGCAACATTCGTGAACTGGAGGGTGCTTTGATTCGTGTCGTTGCTTATTCTTCTTTAATTAATAAAGATATCAATGCGGATCTAGCAGCTGAAGCGCTAAAGGACATCATTCCTTCATCGAAGCCAAGGATCATTACAATTAAAGATATTCAAAGAATTGTAGGGCAGCAATTTAATATTCGTTTAGAGGATTTCAAAGCGAAGAAACGTACGAAGTCAGTTGCTTATCCAAGACAAATTGCCATGTATCTCTCTAGAGAAATGACCGATTCCTCTCTGCCTAAAATAGGAGAAGAATTTGGAGGTCGTGATCATACGACTGTCATTCATGCTCATGAGAAGATTTCGAAATTAATCGTTGAAGATGAACAGCTTCAGCAGCATGTGAAAGAAATAAAAGAACAATTGAAATAACCTAGCTGATATAATAAGTACGGGGAAATGTGAATAACTAGAGCATAGTCATACACAGTCTGTCCACATGTGGATAGGCTGTCTTTCCTTTCTTTTTACCGACTTATCCACATATTCACAAGCCCTACTATTACTTCTACGATTTTTATTAATAAAATATATATACATGTCATTAAGAAAATTTAGGAGGACCACTATGAAATTCACGATTCAAAAAGATCGTCTTGTCGAAAGTGTCCAAGATGTATTAAAGGCCGTATCCTCTAGAACAACGATACCTATTTTGACAGGGATAAAAATTGTTGCATCTGATGAGGGGGTTTCTCTCACAGGAAGCGACTCTGATATCTCAATTGAATCCTTTATTTCTCAAAGAGATGGAGATTTAGAAGTGATCACGATTGATCGTCCAGGGAGTATTGTGCTTCAGGCCCGCTTCTTTAGTGAAATTGTGAAGAAACTGCCAATGACTACTGTCGAAATTGAAGTAGAACAAAATCACCTCACCAACATCCGTTCTGGTTCAGCGGAATTTAACTTAAACGGCTTAGATGCTGAGGAATATCCGCATCTTCCGCAAATTGAAGAGCATCATGCATTTCAAATTCCGACAGACCTGCTTAAAAACTTAATTCGTCAAACTGTTTTTGCAGTGTCCACCTCAGAAACACGACCTATCTTGACAGGTGTAAACTGGAGGGTAGAAAAAGGTGAATTAATATGCACAGCGACGGATAGCCACCGTCTTGCTTTAAGAAAAGCAAAGTTGGATATTGACGAGGGAAGCTCATACAATGTCGTGATTCCAGGGAAAAGTTTAACAGAGTTAAGTAGAATCCTTGACGACGGACAAGATCTTGTGAGCATCGTAATTACAGAAACACAAGTTCTCTTTAAAGCACAAAACGTGTTGTTCTTCTCAAGATTGCTGGATGGTAATTATCCAGATACAGCTCGCCTGATCCCGCAGGAAAGTAAAACGGATGTCGTGGTCAACACGAAGGAATTCCTTCAAGCCATTGATCGTGCATCACTTTTGGCAAGAGAAGGACGCAATAACGTCGTAAAGCTGTCAGCTGATCCTGAACAAAGCCTTGAGATTTCTTCTAATTCACCTGAGATCGGTAAAGTAGTCGAAACGGTTCAAGCAGATGACATTAAAGGGGAGGACCTTAAAATCTCCTTCAGTCCAAAATATATGCTGGATGCGTTAAAAGTATTAGAGGGAACAGAAATTCATGTAAGCTTTACTGGCGCCATGAGACCTTTCCTGTTGCGCACACCAAATGATGATTCAATCTTGCAGTTGATTCTTCCAGTCAG
Organism: Bacillus pumilus; assembly: GCF_900186955.1. Classification (NCBI taxonomy): domain Bacteria; kingdom Bacillati; phylum Bacillota; class Bacilli; order Caryophanales; family Bacillaceae; genus Bacillus; species Bacillus pumilus. Next base: position 2,665 of record NZ_LT906438.1, read on the forward strand.
AACATATTAATTCAACTAAAATAGCTGCTGTGAGAGTGCACAGCGGCTTTTCTTCTCGTTTACCATGCTTTCTTTCATCCCAGTTCGCTTTCCCCCTTTCCTTCTTGTCTTGTTTTTTAGTACAATTAGATATTAGTGATATTGAAAGAGGTCGATACAATGCCTAATCTTATAACCATTGAGAAAGAAATGATTACATTAGGGCAGTTTTTGAAATTAGCCGAAGTCATCCAATCTGGCGGAATGGCGAAATGGTTTTTAAGTGAACATGAGGTGTTCATTAATCAAGAGCCAGATAATAGACGGGGACGCAAACTATACCCAGGAGATGTTGTCGAGATAGAAGGTTATGGCACATTTCAAGTTGTGAATTAGAAACGGGTGACAATACATGTACATTCAAAGTCTGGCGTTAACTTCATACCGAAACTATGAACACACCGAGCTTCAATTCGACAACAAGGTGAATGTCATGATCGGTGAGAATGCCCAAGGTAAAACGAACTTGATGGAAGCGATCTATGTATTGTCGATGGCAAAGTCGCATCGTACGTCAAATGATAAAGAACTTATCCGATGGGACCAAGACTATGCTAAAATAGAAGGTAGAGTCATCAAAAAAAATGGTCCACTCCCAATGCAGCTCGTGATCTCAAAAAAAGGGAAAAAGGGCAAGGTCAATCACATTGAACAACAGAAGCTCAGTCATTATGTTGGTGCGTTAAACACCATCATGTTTGCACCAGAGGACTTAAGTCTTGTGAAGGGCAGCCCGCAAATCCGCAGAAGATTTCTCGATATGGAGATTGGACAAGTTTCTGCTGTCTACTTGCATGATTTATCGCTCTATCAAAAAATTCTCTCTCAGCGGAATCATTACTTGAAACAATTGCAGACAAGAAAGCAAAAGGATCAAGCGATGCTGGAGGTTTTAACAGAGCAGTTGATTGATGCGGCAGCGAAAGTTGTCAAAAGACGACTGACTTTTACGAAACAGCTCGAGAAATGGGCGCAGCCGTTGCATTTTGGCATTTCTAGAGAGCTAGAAACACTCACGCTCCAATACCACACGGCGATAGAGGTATCAGAAGCGTCAGACTTGTCGAAAATAAAGAATAGCTATGAAGAATCGTTTCAGAAACTAAGAGACAGAGAAATAGACCGAGGAGTGACGCTGTGGGGACCTCACAGAGATGACCTTCTTTTCTTTGTGAATGGTCGGGATGTTCAGACATATGGCTCTCAAGGGCAGCAAAGAACAACAGCTCTTTCACTAAAACTGGCAGAAATCGACTTGATACACGAAGAGATCGGAGAATATCCCATTCTTCTACTCGATGATGTTTTATCTGAACTTGATGATTACAGACAGTCTCATTTGCTCCATACCATTCAGGGACGTGTACAGACCTTCGTCACCACAACAAGTGTTGAGGGCATCGATCACGCCACCTTGAAAGAAGCGGAAATTTTCAGAGTAGCCAGTGGAAAAGTAATTGACTGATAAATGAGGTGTGGGTCTTGTATATTCATTTAGGTGATGATTGTGTTGTTTCTACACGAGAGATTGTCGCAATTGTTGATTACAAAATGAGGTCGTCTTCTGTTGTGGAAGAGTTTCTCCTAAAACAAGAAGGACAAATCATTTCGTTATCACAAGGGACACCCAAATCCATCGTCGTCACAACTAAATCTGTTTATTACTCTCCTCTTTCCTCAAGCACGCTCAAAAAACGTGCTTCATTTGTGATTGAAATTGAAGTCTAAAAGCTCAATTCATATAAATATATCGTTTAAGAAAAGTGTAGGTGAATGTACGTGGCAATGGAACAGCAACATAATAGTTATGATGAAAATCAGATACAGGTGCTTGAAGGACTAGAAGCTGTTAGAAAACGTCCAGGAATGTACATTGGGTCAACCAGTGCAAAAGGACTTCACCATCTTGTATGGGAAATTGTCGACAACAGTATTGATGAGGCTTTAGCTGGATATTGCACAGATATTACGGTGCAAATTGAAAAGGATAATAGCATTACAGTGAAAGATAATGGCCGCGGAATTCCTGTTGGGATTCATGAGAAAATGGGACGTCCTGCTGTAGAGGTTATTATGACTGTTCTTCACGCTGGCGGTAAATTTGACGGCAGCGGTTATAAAGTATCTGGCGGTCTGCATGGCGTAGGGGCATCTGTTGTTAATGCGTTATCTACGACCTTAGACGTGACCGTATATCGTGATGGGAAAATTCATTATCAACAATTCAAACGTGGTGTTCCAGTTGGAGATTTAGAGATCATTGGTGAAACAGATGTTACAGGGACAACCACTCATTTTGTGCCAGATACAGAAATTTTTACTGAAACCATTGAATTTGATTACGACACACTTGCCAACCGTGTACGTGAGTTAGCTTTCTTAACAAAAGGTGTCAACATCGTTATTGAAGATTTACGTGAGGGGAAAGAACGACGAAATGAATACTGCTATGAAGGCGGTATTAAGAGCTATGTAGAACATTTAAATCGCTCAAAAGAAGTCGTTCATGAAGAACCCGTTTACATCGAAGGTGAAAAAGATGGAATCACGGTTGAAGTGGCATTACAATATAACGATTCCTATACAAGCAACATCTATTCCTTCGCCAACAATATCAACACGTATGAAGGCGGAACACACGAAGCAGGCTTTAAAACAGGTCTGACACGTGTCATCAATGATTATGCTCGTAAAAATGGCGTATTCAAAGATGGAGACTCGAATTTGAGCGGTGAAGATGTGCGAGAGGGCTTAACAGCCATTATCTCCATCAAACATCCAGATCCTCAATTCGAAGGACAAACGAAGACAAAGCTCGGTAACTCAGAAGCAAGAACCATTACCGACTCCCTTTTCTCTGAAGCACTTGAGAAATTCCTCTTAGAGAACCCTGATGCTGCAAAGAAAATTGTGGAGAAAGGCGTGATGGCAGCTCGTGCAAGAATGGCTGCCAAAAAGGCACGTGAGCTGACAAGACGTAAAAGTGCACTGGAAGTCTCCAGCTTACCGGGGAAACTGGCGGATTGTTCTTCTAAAGACCCTTCCATCTCTGAACTTTATATCGTAGAGGGAGATTCTGCGGGTGGATCTGCTAAGCAAGGTCGTGATCGTCACTTCCAAGCAATCTTACCGTTAAGAGGGAAGATCCTAAACGTAGAAAAAGCGCGACTAGATAAAATTCTATCGAACAACGAGGTTCGGTCAATGATTACAGCGTTAGGGACTGGAATCGGAGAAGACTTTAATTTAGAGAAAGCTCGCTATCACAAAGTTGTGATCATGACGGATGCGGATGTCGATGGAGCGCACATTCGAACGCTGCTTTTAACATTCTTCTATCGCTACATGCGTGAAATCATTGAAAACGGTTATGTGTATATTGCGCAGCCACCTTTATTTAAAGTGCAGCAAGGTAAACGTGTTGAGTATGTGTATAACGATAAACAGCTAGATGAGCTGCTAAAGACATTGCCTCAAACACCAAAACCTGGACTTCAGCGCTATAAAGGTCTTGGAGAAATGAACGCAACTCAGCTTTGGGAAACAACAATGGACCCTGATGCGAGAACACTTCTTCAAGTCACACTTGAGGATGCGATCGATGCTGATGAGACATTTGAAATGCTCATGGGAGATAAAGTAGAGCCGAGAAGAAACTTTATCGAAGAAAATGCGCAATACGTGAAAAACCTCGATATTTAGATAGATCCCTACTGAGAACAACCTTATTTCTTGTTTGGAATAAGGTTGTTTTTCAAGAAATAGGGGCGTGTAACCAATGTCCTGTTTTTCCGTGTTTTCGCTGATTTTCTAGTAAATAAATGTGTATAAAGACGAGATTATTGATATAATGGAGAATAGTCTTGTGAAGATAAATACATATTTTACTCCCACATAATTTATTTCATGTGATACGTAAAGGGAGGTTCTTATAGTGAGTGAACAACATACACCAAATGTACGCGAAGTGAATATTAGTCAGGAAATGCGTACGTCTTTTTTAGATTATGCAATGAGTGTGATTGTGTCGCGTGCATTACCAGATGTGCGTGACGGATTAAAGCCCGTGCATCGAAGAATTTTGTATGCGATGAATGACCTAGGTATGACAAGTGATAAACCATTTAAGAAATCTGCACGTATCGTCGGGGAAGTTATCGGTAAGTATCACCCTCATGGTGACAGTGCTGTATACGAAGCGATGGTTCGTATGGCGCAAGACTTCAACTATCGTTATATGTTAGTAGATGGTCATGGAAACTTTGGTTCAGTCGATGGAGACGGAGCAGCGGCGATGCGTTACACCGAGGCACGTCTATCGAAGATTTCTATGGAAATCCTCCGTGATATCACTAAGGATACCATTGATTATCAGGATAACTATGACGGCAGTGAAAGAGAGCCAATGGTGATGCCTGCAAGATTCCCGAACTTATTGGTCAACGGAGCGACAGGAATTGCTGTAGGAATGGCGACCAATATTCCGCCACACCAATTAGGTGAAGTGATTGATGGGGTATTGGCTATCAGTCAAAACCCTGAAATGACCACACAGGAACTTATGGATATCATCCCAGGTCCAGATTTCCCAACAGCAGGTCAAATCATTGGCCGAAGTGGTATTCGGAAGGCGTATGAGACAGGGCGCGGCTCTATTACATTAAGAGCAAAATCGGATATTGAGGAAACATCTAGTGGTAAACAGCGCATTGTTATCAATGAGATTCCTTACCAAGTCAACAAAGCCCGTTTAATTGAAAAAATTGCTGATCTTGTGCGTGATAAAAAGATTGATGGCATTACAGACTTGCGTGATGAATCAGATCGTAATGGTATGCGTATTGTCATTGAACTGCGTAGAGATGCAAACGTTCATGTTCTATTAAACAATCTTTATAAACAAACGACACTTCAAACGTCTTTTGGTATCAACTTATTAGCACTTGTTGATGGACAGCCGAAAGTCTTGTCCCTCAAACAATGTCTAGAGTACTATCTAGAGCATCAAAAAGTGATCATTCGCAGAAGAACAGCGTATGAGCTACGTAAAGCAGAAGCAAGAGCACACATTTTAGAAGGTCTGAGAATTGCACTTGATCACTTAGATGAAGTCATTGCTTTAATTAGAGGCTCTCAAACTGCGGAAATTGCGAGAAATGGTTTGATGGAGAACTATAGCTTGTCTGAAAAACAGGCACAGGCCATTCTTGATATGCGACTTCAGCGTTTGACTGGTCTAGAACGAGAAAAGATAGAAGATGAATATAAAGGACTTGTTGATTTGATTGCTGAATTAAAAGCCATTTTAGCAGACAATGAGAAAGTACTTGAAATCATTAGAGAAGAATTAATAGAAATTAAAGAACGCTTCAATGATACGCGCCGTACTGAAATTGTGACAGCGGGTATTGAAACAATTGAAGACGAAGATTTGATTCCTGTTGAGAACATCGTGATTACGCTGACGCATAATGGTTATATCAAGCGTCTCCCTGCATCAACATACCGCAGTCAAAAAAGAGGCGGTAAAGGTGTCCAAGGAATGGGAACCAACGAAGATGATTTCGTTGAACAGTTGATTTCAACATCGACCCACGATACGATTCTTTTCTTCTCTAATAAAGGGAAGGTTTATCGTGCGAAAGGGTATGAGATTCCTGAATTCGGACGGACAGCGAAAGGGATTCCGATCATTAACCTTCTTGAAGTAGAAAAGGGAGAATGGATTAACGCCATTATTCCTGTAAGCGAATTTGATGAAAATTCGTATCTCTTCTTTACAACAAGACATGGTGTATCCAAACGGACGACATTGTCCCAGTTCGCTAACATTCGAAACAACGGTCTTATTGCACTTAGCCTTCGTGACGAAGATGAACTGATGGCCGTTCGTTTAACCAATGGAGAAAAACAAATCATCATTGGGACGAAAAAGGGGATGCTGATTCGTTTCGCCGAGACAGATGTTCGTGAAATGGGACGTACGGCAGCTGGGGTCAAAGGGATTACACTTTCTGAGGATGACATCGTCGTTGGAATGGAAATCCTTGAGCCAGATGCAAACGTATTGATCGTAACCGAAAGAGGTTATGGTAAATTAACGCCTGAAAAAGAATATCGTGTTCAAACTCGAGGCGGTAAAGGTCTTAAAACATGCAAGATCACTGACAACAATGGTCCGCTTGTCACAGTGAAGGCGACCAATGCTGAAGCTGAAGAAGACTTGATGATTATTACAGGGAGCGGTGTCATCATTCGTATGGCCGTTTCAGACATTTCGACAACAGGCCGTGTCACTCAAGGTGTCCGCCTAATCCGTCTTGGTGATGAGGAACATGTCGCAACAGTGGCATTAGTTGAACAATCACAAGAAGACGATGAAGATAATGAAGAGAACGTAGAGAATATAGAGTCAGATCAAGAGCAATCTGAGTAAAAATAAAGCCGGTTTTTCACCGGCTTTATTTTTTTTTGAAAAAACATCACTTTTTTTGAAATTTATAATGCTTTTTTCATAGATATGTGTTAATCTTTCAAAGGAGCAAAAAGAGGCTCTATTTTTTATCTCATTCCCCAGTAAAAACTTCTTAGAAAAACAAAATGTTTTTTAAGAAAAATGTTGACTGTTGATAGAGATATATGATATATTTAAGTGGTCGCTTTAAGAGAGTGACACACAAGTTCTTTGAAAACTAAACAAGACAAAACGTACCTGTTAATTCGAGTTTATAAAAAAATCCTATGTTATATCATAGGTAGTCAGTCAAACGCTGACGAAAAACAAAACTTCGGTTTTGTACTTTTTCGGAGAGTTTGATCCTGGCTCAGGACGAACGCTGGCGGCGTGCCTAATACATGCAAGTCGAGCGAACAGAAGGGAGCTTGCTCCCGGATGTTAGCGGCGGACGGGTGAGTAACACGTGGGTAACCTACCTGTAAGACTGGGATAACTCCGGGAAACCGGAGCTAATACCGGATAGTTCCTTGAACCGCATGGTTCAAGGATGAAAGACGGTTTGGCTGTCACTTACAGATGGACCCGCGGCGCATTAGCTAGTTGGTGGGGTAATGGCTCACCAAGGCGACGATGCGTAGCCGACCTGAGAGGGTGATCGGCCACACTGGGACTGAGACACGGCCCAGACTCCTACGGGAGGCAGCAGTAGGGAATCTTCCGCAATGGACGAAAGTCTGACGGAGCAACGCCGCGTGAGTGATGAAGGTTTTCGGATCGTAAAGCTCTGTTGTTAGGGAAGAACAAGTGCGAGAGTAACTGCTCGCACCTTGACGGTACCTAACCAGAAAGCCACGGCTAACTACGTGCCAGCAGCCGCGGTAATACGTAGGTGGCAAGCGTTGTCCGGAATTATTGGGCGTAAAGGGCTCGCAGGCGGTTTCTTAAGTCTGATGTGAAAGCCCCCGGCTCAACCGGGGAGGGTCATTGGAAACTGGGAAACTTGAGTGCAGAAGAGGAGAGTGGAATTCCACGTGTAGCGGTGAAATGCGTAGAGATGTGGAGGAACACCAGTGGCGAAGGCGACTCTCTGGTCTGTAACTGACGCTGAGGAGCGAAAGCGTGGGGAGCGAACAGGATTAGATACCCTGGTAGTCCACGCCGTAAACGATGAGTGCTAAGTGTTAGGGGGTTTCCGCCCCTTAGTGCTGCAGCTAACGCATTAAGCACTCCGCCTGGGGAGTACGGTCGCAAGACTGAAACTCAAAGGAATTGACGGGGGCCCGCACAAGCGGTGGAGCATGTGGTTTAATTCGAAGCAACGCGAAGAACCTTACCAGGTCTTGACATCCTCTGACAACCCTAGAGATAGGGCTTTCCCTTCGGGGACAGAGTGACAGGTGGTGCATGGTTGTCGTCAGCTCGTGTCGTGAGATGTTGGGTTAAGTCCCGCAACGAGCGCAACCCTTGATCTTAGTTGCCAGCATTTAGTTGGGCACTCTAAGGTGACTGCCGGTGACAAACCGGAGGAAGGTGGGGATGACGTCAAATCATCATGCCCCTTATGACCTGGGCTACACACGTGCTACAATGGACAGAACAAAGGGCTGCGAGACCGCAAGGTTTAGCCAATCCCATAAATCTGTTCTCAGTTCGGATCGCAGTCTGCAACTCGACTGCGTGAAGCTGGAATCGCTAGTAATCGCGGATCAGCATGCCGCGGTGAATACGTTCCCGGGCCTTGTACACACCGCCCGTCACACCACGAGAGTTTGCAACACCCGAAGTCGGTGAGGTAACCTTTATGGAGCCAGCCGCCGAAGGTGGGGCAGATGATTGGGGTGAAGTCGTAACAAGGTAGCCGTATCGGAAGGTGCGGCTGGATCACCTCCTTTCTAAGGATATATGGAGCAGTGTGCGTTTTCGTCTTGTTTAGTTTTGAAGGAACTTGCAAAAGATCCTACAACATCATATCTTCGATATGAAAGATGGGCCTGTAGCTCAGCTGGTTAGAGCGCACGCCTGATAAGCGTGAGGTCGGTGGTTCGAGTCCACTCAGGCCCACCATCTTCTATTAAATCGGGGCCTTAGCTCAGCTGGGAGAGCGCCTGCCTTGCACGCAGGAGGTCAGCGGTTCGATCCCGCTAGGCTCCACCAACGTGTTCTTTGAAAACTAGATAACAATAAGTAATACATTCACATTGAATGCAATGCAAAGTTCATCACACATAGTGATTCTTTCTAAAGTAAGAAATGGTTAAGTTAGAAAGGGCGCACGGTGGATGCCTTGGCACTAGGAGCCGATGAAGGACGGGACGAACACCGATATGCTTCGGGGAGCTGTAAGCAAGCTTTGATCCGGAGATTTCCGAATGGGGAAACCCACTGCTCGTAATGGAGTAGTATCCATACTTGAATACATAGAGTATGAGAAGGCATACCCGGGGAACTGAAACATCTAAGTACCCGGAGGAAGAGAAAGCAAATGCGATTCCCTGAGTAGCGGCGAGCGAAACGGGAACAGCCCAAACCAAGAGGCTTGCCTCTTGGGGTTGTAGGACACTCTATACGGAGTTACAAAGGAACGATATAAGCGAAGAGGTCTGGAAAGGCCCGCCAAAGAAGGTAACAGCCCTGTAACTGAAATGTTGTTCTCTCCAGAGTGGATCCTGAGTACGGCGGAACACGTGAAATTCCGTCGGAATCCGGGAGGACCATCTCCCAAGGCTAAATACTCCCTAGTGACCGATAGTGAACCAGTACCGTGAGGGAAAGGTGAAAAGCACCCCGGAAGGGGAGTGAAATAGATCCTGAAACCGTGTGCCTACAAGTAGTCAGAGCCCGTTAAAGGGTGATGGCGTGCCTTTTGTAGAATGAACCGGCGAGTTACGATCCCGTGCAAGGTTAAGCAGAAGATGCGGAGCCGCAGCGAAAGCGAGTCTGAATAGGGCGCATGAGTACGTGGTCGTAGACCCGAAACCAGGTGATCTACCCATGTCCAGGGTGAAGTTCAGGTAACACTGAATGGAGGCCCGAACCCACGCACGTTGAAAAGTGCGGGGATGAGGTGTGGGTAGGGGTGAAATGCCAATCGAACCTGGAGATAGCTGGTTCTCTCCGAAATAGCTTTAGGGCTAGCCTCAAGGTAAGAGTCTCGGAGGTAGAGCACTGATTGGACTAGGGGCCCCTACCGGGTTACCGAATTCAGTCAAACTCCGAATGCCGATGACTTATCCTTGGGAGTCAGACTGCGAGTGATAAGATCCGTAGTCGAAAGGGAAACAGCCCAGACCGCCAGCTAAGGTCCCAAAGTATACGTTAAGTGGAAAAGGATGTGGAGTTGCTTAGACAACCAGGATGTTGGCTTAGAAGCAGCCACCATTTAAAGAGTGCGTAATAGCTCACTGGTCGAGTGACTCTGCGCCGAAAATGTACCGGGGCTAAACGTATCACCGAAGCTGCGGACTGTTCTTACGAACAGTGGTAGGAGAGCGTTCTAAGTGCTGTGAAGTCAGACCGGAAGGACTGGTGGAGCGCTTAGAAGTGAGAATGCCGGTATGAGTAGCGAAAGACGGGTGAGAATCCCGTCCACCGAATGCCTAAGGTTTCCTGAGGAAGGCTCGTCCGCTCAGGGTTAGTCGGGACCTAAGCCGAGGCCGAAAGGCGTAGGCGATGGACAACAGGTTGATATTCCTGTACCACCTCCTCACCATTTGAGCAATGGGGGGACGCAGGAGGATAGGGTAAGCGCGGTATTGGATATCCGCGTCCAAGCAGTTAGGCTGGGAAATAGGCAAATCCGTTTCCCATAAAGGCTGAGCTGTGATGGCGAGCGAAATTTAGTAGCGAAGTTCCTGATTCCACACTGCCAAGAAAAGCCTCTAGCGAGGTGAGAGGTGCCCGTACCGCAAACCGACACAGGTAGGCGAGGAGAGAATCCTAAGGTGATCGAGAGAACTCTCGTTAAGGAACTCGGCAAAATGACCCCGTAACTTCGGGAGAAGGGGTGCTTCTTAGGGTGTTAAAGCCCCGAGAAGCCGCAGTGAATAGGCCCAGGCGACTGTTTAGCAAAAACACAGGTCTCTGCGAAGCCGTAAGGCGAAGTATAGGGGCTGACGCCTGCCCGGTGCTGGAAGGTTAAGAGGAGCGCTTAGCGTAAGCGAAGGTGCGAATTGAAGCCCCAGTAAACGGCGGCCGTAACTATAACGGTCCTAAGGTAGCGAAATTCCTTGTCGGGTAAGTTCCGACCCGCACGAAAGGCGCAACGATCTGGGCACTGTCTCAACGAGAGACTCGGTGAAATTATAGTACCTGTGAAGATGCAGGTTACCCGCGACAGGACGGAAAGACCCCGTGGAGCTTTACTGCAGCCTGATATTGAATGTTGGTACAGCTTGTACAGGATAGGTAGGAGCCTTGGAAACCGGAGCGCTAGCTTCGGTGGAGGCATCGGTGGGATACTACCCTGGCTGTATTGACCTTCTAACCCGCTGCCCTTATCGGGCAGGGAGACAGTGTCAGGTGGGCAGTTTGACTGGGGCGGTCGCCTCCTAAAATGTAACGGAGGCGCCCAAAGGTTCCCTCAGAATGGTTGGAAATCATTCGCAGAGTGTAAAGGCACAAGGGAGCTTGACTGCGAGACCTACAAGTCGAGCAGGGACGAAAGTCGGGCTTAGTGATCCGGTGGTTCCGCATGGAAGGGCCATCGCTCAACGGATAAAAGCTACCCCGGGGATAACAGGCTTATCTCCCCCAAGAGTCCACATCGACGGGGAGGTTTGGCACCTCGATGTCGGCTCATCGCATCCTGGGGCTGTAGTCGGTCCCAAGGGTTGGGCTGTTCGCCCATTAAAGCGGTACGCGAGCTGGGTTCAGAACGTCGTGAGACAGTTCGGTCCCTATCCGTCGCGGGCGCAGGAAATTTGAGAGGAGCTGTCCTTAGTACGAGAGGACCGGGATGGACGCACCGCTGGTGTACCAGTTGTTCTGCCAAGGGCATCGCTGGGTAGCTATGTGCGGACGGGATAAGTGCTGAAAGCATCTAAGCATGAAGCCCCCCTCAAGATGAGATTTCCCATTCCGCAAGGAAGTAAGATCCCTGAAAGATGATCAGGTTGATAGGTCTGAGGTGGAAGCGTGGTGACACGTGGAGCTGACAGATACTAATAGATCGAGGACTTAACCTATATTCTAATGTGAAGTTTGAACATTGTTATCTAGTTTTGAGAGAACATTCTCTCCATCAGGTTTGGTGGCGATAGCGAAGAGGTCACACCCGTTCCCATACCGAACACGGAAGTTAAGCTCTTCAGCGCCGATGGTAGTTGGGGGTCTCCCCCTGTGAGAGTAGGACGCCGCCAAGCTTTTCTAAGGATCAGTTCCATAAGGAACTGGTCTTTTTTGTTTTTTCTTCTAATAGCATCATGATATAAGCTGGGAACTTCTCTTCGGCAATCTCCATGTAGCGTTCAATCATGACGTAATCATCACTAATGTATTGAGACAGCAGCTCGTACCACCATTCAGTTTCGTAGCGGGCAATCATACTGAGGTTATACATTAATAAGTAATGACTGATGATCTCAGGAATCCCTAAAAAGGAATCACGCGTTGACGGAATATACCATTGATCCATTTCTAAATCATAATGAAGATGAGTAGCCAGCGCTGGGTTTTCTTCTAGAGATACATCAAACGTCAGCTTTTTGGCTTCTCTCTGTTTGAGTTTCCAACTTGTATGAAACTCAAAGTATTCAATAAAACGTTCAGCAGACATGTTATATAGCAATGGAATATGATCTTGAATCATCATCCCATTGGCCTTTTCCACTTTAACTAATGTCGAGGGCTGCTTTTGAAACTCCAGAATATGACTCATTTCAGGTATCTTTGAAAGGAGATGAATCATCGTAAATCGTTCATCTTCAAGTCCATTTAAATGAAATAGATGCTTTAACACATGCATGCATAGTCCATTTCGTTGAATTTTCACCTCATCTTCACTAAAACGGTAGTGCTGCTTCTTTCTCTTTCTCGATGTTACACCATGGGCCAAAACAGAGGTTTGAGAAGGATAGTGAGGATCAACTGTCAGTAAACATGCCTTTAGCAACTGAGCCATTCCATAAAACAATAAAATGGGCTTCAGTTCGAGTGGAGCGATAGCTGCCTGTTCATAGAACGTATGGCCATGCTTTAAAAAATAAATAAACCGTTCACAGTTTTTAAAGGCTTGCTGGTTTGCATCTTGAATGTTCCGTTTCTCATATTGTTGATATAGAAATTTTTGGGAAGTTTCAAGTGAGTAAAAACGTTTTAAATCCTTCCATCCTGAACTTTTCATCTTCTTCCTCAACTCTCTTTATATTTTCTAAAAATTGCAACTGTTTGTTGCTTCCTTGACATGCTGTTTGCTAGTTGATAATCTACATATAATATTTTGCCGAAAAGAGGGGGATTTACTAATGTGGGAAAGTAAATTTTCAAAAGAAGGTTTGACGTTTGACGATGTTTTGCTTGTTCCAGCTAAGTCTGAAGTACTTCCGCGAGATGTCGATTTATCAGTTGAGTTAACAAGCACATTAAAACTAAACATTCCAATTATCAGTGCAGGAATGGACACGGTGACTGAATCACAAATGGCGATTGCAATGGCACGTCAAGGTGGTCTTGGTATCATTCATAAGAACATGTCTATTGAGCAACAAGCAGAGCAAGTGGATAAAGTAAAACGTTCAGAGCGCGGCGTTATTACAAATCCATTCTTCTTAACACCTGAGCATCAAGTCTTTGATGCAGAGCACTTAATGGGTAAATACCGTATTTCAGGTGTACCGATTGTAAATAACATAGAAGATCAAAAGCTTGTCGGTATTATTACGAACCGTGACCTTCGATTTATTTCGGATTATTCAATGAAGATTAGCGATGTGATGACAAAAGAGGAACTTGTGACAGCTTCTGTCGGTACGACGTTAGAAGAAGCTGAAAAAATCCTACAGCAATACAAAATTGAAAAATTACCTCTTTTAGATGACGAAGGAACGTTAAAAGGTCTCATCACCATCAAAGATATTGAAAAAGTGATCGAATTCCCTAACTCCTCTAAAGATGCACATGGTCGTTTAATTGTTGGTGCCGCTGTTGGTGTCACTGGCGATACAATGACTCGTGTGAGAAAATTAGTCGAAGCCAATGTGGATGTCGTTGTCATTGATACGGCACATGGTCATTCACAAGGTGTTCTAAACACTGTATCGAAAATCCGTGAAACGTATCCTTCTCTTAATATCATTGCTGGTAATGTGGCAACAGCCGAAGCAACTAAAGCATTGTTTGAAGCAGGAGCCGATATTGTGAAAGTCGGTATCGGACCAGGATCTATTTGTACAACACGTGTTGTTGCAGGCGTTGGTGTACCACAAATCACAGCGATCTATGACTGTGCAACAGAAGCAAGAAAACATGGTAAAGCTATTATTGCAGATGGTGGAATTAAATATTCAGGTGATATCGTAAAAGCTCTAGCATCTGGTGGACATGCTGTAATGCTTGGAAGCCTTCTAGCTGGTACATCTGAAAGCCCAGGAGACACAGAAATTTTCCAAGGTAGACGCTTCAAAGTTTATCGCGGTATGGGTTCAGTCGCTGCAATGGAAAAAGGAAGTAAAGATCGTTACTTCCAAGAAGATAATAAAAAATTCGTTCCAGAAGGTATTGAAGGCCGTACACCATACAAAGGACCAGTCGTTGATACAGTGTATCAACTCGTTGGCGGTATCCGTTCTGGTATGGGCTATTGTGGAACACAGGACTTACGCTCTCTTAGAGAAGATGCACAGTTCATTCGCATGACTGGTGCAGGACTTCGTGAGAGTCATCCACATGATGTACAAATTACAAAAGAATCACCAAACTACACAATTTCTTGATAAATTGTGACAATCAAATTACATTTGACAGGGTCTATGACTCTGTCTATTTTTTTTGTCTTTATTGTGATAAAATTTATACTGTTGTGTTGAAATAAGCCCTTGTGGATTAAATATATATGAAATATGTCGAAAAAAGATGATAACGGAGGTATGACGATTGAACAGCAAGATATTGAAACAGCTTATGGTCTCTATCCTTGCACTGGCATTGATTGTGACAGCATTTACACCAATGTCCAAAGCAAAAGCAGCTGAAGATCCATTCAATGTGAATGCGAAAGCAGCGATCCTAATTGAAGCTTCTACAGGTAAGATCCTTTATAGTAAAAACGCAGAGCAAAGACTGCCTATTGCAAGTATGGCAAAGATGATGACAGAGTATCTTTTACTAGAAGCGATTGCTGAAGGCAAAGTGAAATGGGATCAAACGTATACGCCAGATGATTATGTATACGAAATTTCTCAGGACCGCAGTTTATCAAACGTTCCTTTGAGAAAAGATGGCTCGTATACAGTGAAAGAACTTTATCAAGCAACGGCTATTTATTCGGCAAATGCAGCAGCAATTGGCTTAGCAGAAGTGATTGCTGGATCAGAATCGAAGTTCGTTGAAAAAATGAACGCAAAAGCGAAAGAATTAGGTTTAACAAACTACAAATTCGTGAATGCAACTGGACTAGAAAATAAAGACTTACATGGCAAACAGCCAAAAGGTACAGGTCCTGATGAAGAAAGTGAAGTATCTGCGAAAGATATGGCATTGCTTGCACAGCATCTCATCAAAGACCACCCAGAAATTCTTGAAACATCAAGTATTGCGAAAACAAAGTTCAGAGAAGGCACAGACGATGAAATGGACATGCCTAACTGGAACTTCATGCTTAAAGGACTTGTGAAGGAATATAAAGGTGTAGACGGTCTGAAAACAGGTTCTACAGATTCAGCTGGTTCTAGCTTCACAGGTACCGCTAAGCAAGGTGACATGCGTGTCATCGCAGTGATCTTGAATGCAAAAGGTAATCTTCATACAGCACGTTTTGACGTGGCGAAAAAACTGTTCGATTATGCGTTTAAAAACTTCACGATGAAAGAAATGTACAAAAAAGGTCAACAGATCAAAGGACATGAAAACATCGAAGTCGACAAAGGCAAAGACAAAGAAGTACCTGTCGTTACGAAAGAAGCTTTCTCTGTGCCGGTAAAAAATGGCGACGAAAAGAGCTTTAAAGCAAAAGTAAATATCGAGAAAACAAAACTCGAAGCTCCTATTAAAAAAGGAACGAAGGTAGGCATGCTGACGACTTCTTATTCTGGTGATGAGAAGGACTACGGCTATTTGAATAAAGATCAATCAGGTGTTGAGCTTATAACGAAAACAGGCGATGAAAAAGCAAACTGGTTCATCCTTGCAATGCGTGGTGTAGGTGGATTCTTCGCTGGCATTTGGGGCGGAATCGTTGACACAGTAAAAGGTTGGTTCTAATAAAAAACTGCTCTCTATGCATGAGAGCAGTTTTTTTATCGTTAAAAGAAAAGCGATTGTTTGTGATTTTGAGGAGTGGACAAGGCTTGCTGAAAAATACCACATAACTTTTCCACTCCCTCGGTCAGTGCCTTTTCATTCACATAAGAAAAGCTGAGGCGGATATAGTTTTGTTTCGGCTCTCCAGGATAGCACACAGAGCCAGGCAGAAAGGTGATTTGCTGTTTACGTGCCTCATGCAGCAGTGCACGTGTATCAACCCAGGAAGGAAAGCTAAGCCACAAATTGAGCCCACCCTGAGGAATTTGCCACGTCACATCTTTTGGTGCGTTCTTCGTTAACACATCTATCATTAAATCACGTCTCACCTTCAAGGCGGTTCTCAGCTTTTTCGTATGATCAATCATTTTCTTTGAAGTCAGAAATGGCAGAATAGCTTTTTGTGTGAGAAGAGGGCTGCCTAAATCATTATTGGCCTTTGCAGCTAATAAACGATTAAATATCGAGCCTGAAGCAGTGATAATCCCAATTCTGCATCCTGGAGCAAGTGTTTTACTTAAACCTCGTAAATAAATGACGTGTCCATCATGATCCAGACTTTTGATAGGTGCTGGCGGCTTCTTTTCGAAATAAAGCTCACGATAAGGATCATCCTCTACAATCAGACAATCAATACTTTGAGCCAGTAAGAGAAGTTGTTTTCTGCGTTTCATTGACATACTGGCGCCTGTTGGACTGTGAAAAGTAGGAATCGTGTAGATGAGCTTTGGTTTATATTTATCACAAATGCTTTGAAGCTGCTTCATGTTCATTCCTTCATGATCAACCGGGACTGTAATAATTCTTGCCCCTCTCCCCATAAAGACATCAATGGCGCCTGGATAGGTCGGTGCTTCCATGACAACTACATCATCAGGACCGATAAACGCACGTGCGACCAAATCAAGCCCTTGCTGAGAACCACTAGTTACTAAGATATTCTCAGGAGTAGAAGGCACATCCAGCTTTTCTAAAAAAGACTGAATGACCTGCCGAAGCTGAAGATCCCCTTGAATTTCCCCATACTTTGACATGATTTGAGGATGTCTGGCTAGGACATGCTGCATTTCTTTTTCTAAATAACGGTTTGGCAAAAGCCCTGGATCGATCATAGAGGAAGAAAGGTTGATCGCTTCTTCGACATAGTGATACTGCGCAAATTGAGACCGTGGTAAATAATCCGGAATGGATAACTGCCAATCAAAAGAGGTAGATGACGGAACCGGAATCTCTGACTGCTTTTGCAACTCATCCACAAACGTTCCTTTTCCTTGCACAGTCGTTAAATATCCGTCGTCCTTCAGCCGAGTGTATGCCTTTGCTGCCGTGACAAGACTCACATTCAACTGCTTTGCCAAATCACGTACAGTTGGCAGCTTATCTCCCTGTTGAAGCAAACCCGATTGGATATGATCAATGATAGAAAAGTAAATCTGATTTGAAAGCGATGTATCAGAATGTCGATGGATATCAATATGCATGAGAAACCTCCATTGAGTGCAAAATTGTTATACATGAATTTGAATTGTTATAGTTGCATTATAGCATGTAAATGACACTTCAAAGAAAGAATGACATATTTTTAGCAGGTAATCGTTTATATACAAGGGTTTAAGCTATTTTTTCGGCTGATTGAATTGTTATACTATTCTCTTTATTGTTATACTGTCTCGCTTGTATGATAAAGGGGTAAATCAATCGAATTGACAAATGGGAGGAAACTATTGTGAGCAATAAGGGAACTGAACGAGTGAAACGTGGAATGGCAGAAATGCAAAAGGGTGGCGTCATTATGGATGTCGTCAATGCTGAACAGGCGAAGATCGCAGAAGAAGCAGGTGCGGTGGCAGTTATGGCACTAGAACGAGTACCAGCTGATATCCGTGCAGCCGGCGGTGTTGCCCGTATGGCAGACCCAAGAATCGTAGAAGAAGTACAAAATGCAGTAACGATTCCAGTCATGGCAAAAGCACGTATCGGCCATATCGTCGAGGCTCGTGTTCTTGAAGCACTTGGTGTTGATTATATCGATGAGAGTGAAGTGCTGACGCCCGCAGATGAGGAATTCCATTTAAATAAAAATGAATACACAGTACCTTTTGTCTGTGGTTGCCGTGATTTAGGTGAAGCAACCCGTCGTATCGCAGAAGGCGCTTCTATGCTTCGTACAAAAGGGGAGCCTGGAACAGGCAACATTGTAGAAGCTGTCCGTCATATGAGAAAGGTCAATGCTCAGATTCGTAAAGTAGCATCAATGAATGAAGATGAACTGATGACAGAAGCGAAGAACCTAGGAGCACCGTATGAATTATTGCTTCAAATCAAAAAAGATGGCAAGCTCCCTGTTGTTAACTTTGCAGCGGGAGGCGTTGCGACACCAGCAGATGCTGCGTTAATGATGCAGCTTGGAGCAGACGGTGTATTTGTTGGATCTGGTATTTTTAAATCAGACAATCCAGCGAAATTTGCAAAAGCAATTGTTGAAGCAACGACTCACTTCACAGATTACCGTCTCATTGCAGAGCTTTCAAAAGAGCTTGGAACAGCCATGAAAGGAATTGAAATCTCAAATCTACTGCCAGAAGAGCGTATGCAAGAGCGTGGCTGGTAATTAAGGGAGCGCAAACGAACATGCTAACAATTGGTGTACTAGGGCTTCAAGGAGCCGTGAGAGAGCATATTCAATCGATTGAAGCTTGCGCTGCAGAAGGGAAGATCATCAAACGAGCAGAAGAGCTAGCATCTGTGGACGGTCTTATTATCCCTGGTGGAGAAAGCACGACGATGAGAAGACTCATGGATACGTACCAATTCATTGAACCGATCAAAGCGTTCGCTGCAGAAGGGAAACCGATTTTCGGAACATGTGCCGGTTTGATTATGCTGGCAAAGCATATAGAAGATCGAGACGATGCTCATCTTGGACTGTTAAATGTATCTGTTGCACGGAATTCATTTGGCAGACAGGTAGACAGCTTTGAAGCAGAATTAGAAGTAAAAGGACTGGATGCGCCGTTTACAGGAGTGTTCATCCGTGCGCCTCATATCATCAGCGCAGATGAGAGCGTAGATATCATGGCTGAACATGATGGCAGGATTGTGATGGCGAAGGAAAACAATATCTTAGGCTGTTCTTTTCATCCAGAGCTGACAGACGACCACCGGTTAACACAGCTGTTTGTTGAAATGGTGAAGTCCTATAAAACGAAGCTCGCTGTATAAAACGGTTGAAAAGAGATAAAACTTATAGTACATTAAAATCACAATCAAAGATCGAAAAAGCGTTGACGGGAAATAGTAAGAAGCCCCTCTTTCTCAGAGAGCCGATGGTTGGTGCGAATCGGTGAAAGATGCAGTCTGAATCCATCCTTGAGCGAAATGCTGAAACACGTGAAGTAAGCATTTACGGTGATACCGTTACAGAGGAAAGAGGAAAGCATGCTTCTGCATGTTTTCAATCAGGGTGGCAACGCGAGAGCTCTCGTCCCTTTCATGGGATGAGGGCTCTTTTTATTTTTCGATAAAAAAAGGAGTGTTACACATGCTGGATATTAAACAACTGCGCACGGACTTTGATCAAATCAAAGAAAAATTAGCACACCGAGGCGAAGATTTAGCAGATTTTGATAAGTTTGGTGAGCTGGATCAAAAAAGAAGAGAATTAATCGGAAAAACAGAAGTATTAAAGAGCCGAAGAAATGAAGTATCACAGCAAGTGGCTGTTCTAAAAAGAGAAAAGAAAGACGCCGATCACATTATTCAAGAAATGCGTGAGGTAGGAGATGAGATTAAGAAGCTGGATGATGAGCTACGAACAGTAGAAGAAAGCTTGCAGCACATCCTATTCTCTATTCCGAATATCCCTCATGACACTGTACCCGTTGGGGAAACAGAAGATGACAACGTGGAAGTGAGAAAATGGGGCGAACAGCCGGCATTCTCATTTGAGCCAAAGCCACATTGGGACGTAGCGGATGAACTAAACATTCTCGATTTTGAACGTGCAGGAAAAGTCACAGGAAGCCGTTTCGTTTTTTATAAAGGGCTTGGCGCACGCTTAGAGCGCGCACTATACAACTTTATGCTCGATTTGCATGTAGATGAGTTTGGTTTTACTGAAGTGCTTCCTCCTTACATGGTCAATAGAGCAAGCATGACAGGGACTGGACAGCTTCCAAAATTCGAAGAGGATGCCTTTAAAATCCGTGAAGAGGATTATTTCCTCATTCCAACAGCTGAAGTACCTATTACCAACATGCACCGTGATGAAATTCTTGAAGGGGAACAGCTGCCAATCAATTATGCAGCATTCAGTGCTTGCTTTAGATCAGAGGCTGGATCTGCCGGCAGAGATACACGCGGACTTATCCGTCAGCATCAATTTAATAAGGTAGAGCTTGTGAAATTTGTAAGACCTGAAGATTCTTATGAAGAATTAGAGAAACTAACAAACCAAGCAGAAAAAGTCCTACAGCTATTAAACCTGCCATACCGTGTCATGAGCATGTGTACCGGAGATTTAGGCTTCACGGCTGCGAAAAAATACGACATCGAAGTATGGATTCCGAGCCAAGATACGTATCGTGAAATTTCTTCTTGCAGTAACTTCGAAGCGTTCCAAGCAAGACGTGCAAACATTCGATTCCGTCCAGAGCCTAAAGCCAAGCCAGAACATGTGCACACATTAAATGGATCTGGTTTAGCAGTAGGAAGAACCGTGGCGGCCATTTTAGAAAACTATCAACAAGAGGACGGTACTGTGATTATTCCTGAAGTACTGCGTCCTTATATGGGAAATAAAGAAGTAATTAAATAAGATGCCGTTATGGCATCTTATTTCTTTTTCCCAAAAGTCCTACAGTTTTCCTAAATTTAGCCGATAGAAATACTAAAAGCTTCTAGGAAAGAAGGAATAACCTTGAATAGGCTTGACTATTATGTTGAAATGGCTCAATTAATTAGAAAAGTTCTAGATGAAAGTATCCTTTTCGGCATCACTGATACAGAGAAGGTGCTTTGTTACTATCCGTCTAAAACAATAGATTTTGGCATGAAGGTTGGGGACCCATTGAACCCAGAAGACCAAAACGTGGCGACGACATTAAGAGGACAAGAATATGACGGTCATTTACCAGAGTCTTTATATGGTTATGAAATTGCAGTAAAAGGTTACCCGATTTTTGATGAAAATAGAAAAGTAATTGGCTCTTTTTTAGTGGCATTTTCACATCATCGTGAAAAGAAATTAAGTGGTTACATGGAGCATATCAATGATGTAGCGAAAGAACTTCAAAGTGGAATTGAGCAAATTGCTGCGCATTCACAAGAGCTGGCTGCCACAAGTTTAGAAATAAGCGAACAGGCAGGAAGAGCGGAAGAGAAATCTGCAAATATTGAAGAAGTCGTCAAAACCATTGGCGGGATTGCTAGACAAACCAATTTGCTAGGCCTAAATGCTGCAATTGAAGCAGCAAGAGCAGGAGAGAATGGAAAAGGGTTTGCTGTCGTAGCTGATGAAGTTCGTAAATTATCAGATGGCTCAAAGGAAGCGGCTGAAACCATTAATACCTTCTTAAAAGAGATCCAAGACAGCATTGGCACTTTGTCTGAAAACATCTCACAAATCAGCAGTTCAACAAATGAACAAGCAAAACAAGTGACAGACTTTACGAAAATTATTGAATCATTAAATGAGTTTAAAGAAGAGATGAATCATTTTATTGAAGAGATTAGACAGGATACAAAATAGATCAAGAGCAGCCGTCGATGGCTGCTTTTTTATGGGCAGATTCTCATGCCAAAATAACTTATTGAAATTTTTTTCGAAAAGATGTTGACTTGAAATAAATCGATATGGTATATTAATTCTTGTCGATACGGAGGAATACCCAAGTCCGGCTGAAGGGATCGGTCTTGAAAACCGACAGGGGTGTCAAAGCCCGCGGGGGTTCGAATCCCTCTTCCTCCGCCATATTGATTTTTTACCTTAGTTGAATTGAAACGCAAGCATAAAAATTGGAATTGTCAAACCGCTGCATTCGCGAAATGCAGCGGTTTTTTTATTTTGTTTTAGAGCGATTTTTTTGAATAACAGAAGCTATTTCATGAAGAATGGGATCAAGTGAGCTTTCATCATGAAGTAAGTCATAATCTTCAATGTTAATTTTAATCACTGGACATAAATCGAATTGTTCGATCCATTCCGTGTATCGCGTGTACATTTCTTCCCAATAGGCTCGATCCGTTTGAGTTTCCATCTCTCTGCCGCGTTCCTCAATACGATGTAAAATATGATCTAAATCCCCGTGTAAATAGATGAGAACATCAGGGTGAGGGAAGTAAGGTGTCATCACCATCGCCTCGAATAGACTTGTATACGTTTCATAATCTACTTCAGACATCGTACCTTTGTCCGCATGCATTTTTGCGAAAATGCCAGTGTCCTCATAAATTGAACGATCTTGCACATACCCTCCACCAGATTCAAAAATCCGCTTTTGCTCCTTAAAACGCTCAGCTAGGAAATAGACCTGTAAATGGAAGCTCCATCTTTGGAAATCTGAATAAAAGGGCTCTAAATATGGGTTATCATCTACTTTTTCAAGAGAGGTTTGAAAGCCTAGCTTGTCCGCTATTGTTTTAGTCATAGTTGATTTTCCGACACCAACAGTCCCGGCGATTGTGATCACTGCATCCTTTGGTATTTCGATATTGTTCATAGCACTTGCTCCTTTATGTTCTGTACAATTTGCTGGTAATCTTGCTGTGAGGAAACGAAGTCTGTATGATCTCCTTCAATTGTAATGATAGGAAGCCCTGGGTCAGTCTGTTTTAAATGTTCAATGGCCAGCTCATAATCTTCAATGAGTGTTTTTAAATAAGCCGGTTCAATGTCTTCTTCAAAAGAGCGTCCTCTCATCTGTATTCTTTCAAGTAAGGTAGGAAGGCTGGCTTTTATATAGATGATGGCATTTGGTTTAGGAAGATCATCTGTTAGCAGGTGATAGATCTTTCTATATTTGTCCATGTGCTTTTTTGATAATGTTCTTTCTGCAAATATCATATTTTTATAGACATGATAATCAGTGACAATCGGCTGCTGTTGATTCACATAGTTTTCTTGAATAGATTCTAATTGTTTGAACCGATTGCATAAAAAGAACATCTCAAGCTGAAAGCTCCATTGTTCCATATCTTCATAAAATTTATCTAAGAATGGATTTTCTTCTACAATCTCTTTTACTAATGGAAATTGAAATTCCTTCGCAAGCATTGTAGCCAAAGTTGTTTTTCCGGCTCCAATTGGGCCTTCCACTGCAATAAAAGGGGCAGGATACATAGGCGTTCTCCTCTATCTATAAAGTTGTCAAACCAATGTATATTGTACCATACCCCTGCCGAGAGATAGAGCGAACGGATTACGATGTCGTTCTTTTTTCAATATTGAATTGATCTGATAATAAGAGCCAATTTTGAGGGAAGGATAGACCTAATTTCCAATAAGCAATTCCGTTCAAGTTTAACTCTTTGATGAGGTTGAACTTTGCTTGAATTGATCTAGCGTCTTCGAACCATACCTCATGCTCTTTATTATTGGCATCTGTATAACGAAAATAAGGTGCTTGTGCTGTTTCGTCATATAGAATGGAGGCATTATTATTTCTAGCAATTGCAATCGCTTGTTGGGGACTGACAGCTTTAGCAATAGGGCCGCCTTGAACGTAAGGAAGCGTCCAATCATAGCCGTATAAGTTCTGGCCCATAACAATTTTATTTGCTGGAATAACGGTCAGTGCATATTCAATGACTTGGCGGACAGGTCCAATGGGAGAGACTGCTTGCGCAGGGCCGCCGCTGTATCCCCATTCGTAGGTCATTAATACAACATGATCGACGATTTTCCCAATGGCTTCATAGTCATGAGCTTCATACCATTTTCCCTTTTGCTGACTACTTGTTTTAGGGGCAAGTGCAACAGATATTGTCCATCCTTCTTGATGGAAACGGGTTGTTGCCTCTCTTAAAAATTGAATGTAGGCATCTTTATCAGCGGGACGTAAATATTCAAAATCAAAATGGATTTCTTTTAATTGATACTTTTTTGCAACACGAACGATTTCATTTAAAAATGTGGCTTTGACAGATTGGTTATTCAAAAGAATTTGCCCAAGTTCATCACTGAATTTATCATTCTCTAGGTTAGTCACCACCATGGATAAAACGGTTCTGCTCTGAGCGGCTATTTGAGGTAGCTGATCTATCGGTGGTTCTTTCAGTGTTCCATCTCTTTGCGCTTGAAAACTAAAGGCGCCTAAATGCGTTAAATATGGAGAGGCCTCTCTAGCTGCTTGTTTTAAGTTTTCACTGACTTGATTTCCCCGTGGTTCAATGTAAGCATTCGAGTTAATGTTCCTTTTCGGTCTTTGAGGGATATAGAGCAAGAAGCGAATAGGAAGTATCGCTTCAGGCCGTATTCTATTCACACGTGCCAACTCTTCCACTGAAATTCGAAATCGTCTTCCAATTTGATAAAGTGTGTCATTTTGTTTGACCTCATAAAATTGACCTCTAATTGGAATGACAATTGTTTGTCCAATGACGAGTTGATTTGGTGTTTCAATATCGTTGGTACGGATGATTTCATTGACTGTTGTTTTAAAACGCATGGCAATTTCGTTTAAAGTATCTCCTCTTTTGACAACATAAATTTGAATAGTCAACGCCCCCTTTGTTATTGCTAACAATTTATGAGGGTTATGGATAAATCATGTTTGATTTTCATTCGTGATCTCTTTAGCAGTGGTGATTTTTGCTAGTAGAACGTTCTCCATCATCGTTAAAGCATATTCGTTGTCTCTGTCGTCATTTGATGCGATACAATCTTCAGGTACAATTAAGTTGTATTCTCGCATGTATGCGTCATTTGCAGTGAACAGAACGCAAATGTTTCCTGCAATTCCGGTCAAAATGATGTCTTGTACACCTAATTCATTTAAGAGTGTCTCTAATGCAGTTCCATAGAAGGCAGAATGCTTCGGTTTAATTAAGAAGTAATCATCTTTAGATGGTGCCATTTTCTCTAAAATAGGGGCGCTTCTTTCATTTTTGCATGTTTCCATCACAGCTTGAATATCAGCCTTCCAGAGACCATAGTGGTCGTTGATATAGATGATCGGCCAATTTTCCTTGAAAGCATGATCTTTAAGAGCTAAAATCTTATTGGTCATTTGCTCTGTTTTATCAGCGAGCACATGTCCCATTTCAAAATCAAAATTATTAATCATGTCGATAATAAGCAGTGCCTTTTGGTGCTTTGACAAAGTAAGACCCCCTTTAAAAGATTGTGCTAATATGTTAACCTCAATATCCTTTTAAAAAACATGAAAAGAGAGCCGAGCTATGACGAGAGATGAACAGTTTATGCAAGAAGCTATTTCTGAAGCCTTAAAAGCAGAACAAATAGGAGAAGTACCAATCGGTGCCATCATCGTTGTTGATGACCAAATTGTGAGCCGAGCTCATAATTTAAGGGAAACAGAGCAGCGTTCAATTGCACATGCAGAATTACTTGCCATTGATGAAGCGTGTAAAACGACTGGAAGCTGGCGTTTAGAGGATGCTGTACTTTATGTGACGCTTGAACCATGTCCTATGTGTGCGGGAGCGATTGTCCTTTCTAGAGTGAAAAAGGTCGTTTTTGGTGCATACGATCCAAAAGGTGGATGTGCAGGTACTTTAATGAATTTACTGGATGATGAACGGTTCAATCATCAGTCTGAAGTCATTGGTGGTGTACTTGAAAATGAGTGTGGTGAGCTGTTAAGTCAGTTCTTCCGAAATCTCCGTCAGCGAAAGAAACAAGCCAAAAGTAAATGAATGGATGTCGTTTGCAATTTCGGCTATAAGAAGGTATACTTATGTCTGCGTCACTAACAATTTAATATTCATTTTGCCGTGCTAAGCGGGGAGGTAGCGGTGCCCTGTACTCGCAATCCGCTCTAGCGAGGCCGAATCCCTTCTCAAGGTTCGTTTACTTCAAGGTCTGCCTTAAATAAGTGGTGTTGACGTCTGGGTCCTGCGCAATGGGAATTCATGAACCATGTCAGGTCCGGAAGGAAGCAGCATTAAGTGAAACCTCTCATGTGCCGCAGGGTTGCCTGGGCCGAGCTAACTGTTTAAGTAACGCTTGGGGTAGCGAATCGACAGAAGGTGCACGGTAAATCAATATTAAATGTAACTCATCTAGTTAATCTAGGTGAGTTTTTTGTTGCTGTTTAAAGAATAGTTCAGCTGCTTTGTTTATACAAATAGCCAAAAAATCTTTTTAGAGTTTTTTTGTTTTTTATTAATCGCAGCGGGAACTAGTGTTCCTCGTGGTGTGGCAGATCAATTCGAAAATCTAGAAAACAGGTTTTTGGTTCATAGAAAGTAGAAAAACTATAGTTGAAATCATCATTTTCGTTTATTAGAAAATAAAGGTGTGCTTTTGAATTGATCGGTGCATCATGTATAATAAAAAAGATGATAAATGGAGGAGGGCGTATTTGTGAGTTATCAAGCTTTGTATCGAGTGTTCAGACCTCAAGTTTTTGAGGATGTTGTTGGACAAGAACACATCACAAAAACGTTGCAAAATGCCCTTTTGCAGAAGAAGTTTTCTCATGCTTACTTATTTTCAGGTCCTAGAGGAACAGGTAAAACAAGCGCTGCTAAAATCTTTGCGAAGGCAGTGAACTGTGAAAAGTCACCTGTGAGTGAACCTTGTAATGAATGTGATGCCTGTAAAGGGATTACAAACGGCTCGATTTCAGATGTGATCGAAATAGATGCTGCCTCAAACAACGGAGTAGATGAAATCCGTGATATACGTGATAAAGTGAAATTTGCTCCTTCGGCGGTTACATATAAGGTTTATATTATAGATGAAGTACATATGCTCTCTATCGGGGCGTTTAATGCCCTCCTTAAAACGTTAGAGGAGCCGCCCGCTCATTGTATCTTTATTTTGGCTACCACAGAGCCTCATAAGATTCCTCTTACCATCATATCTCGTTGTCAGAGATTTGATTTTAAACGAATCACGACAAAAGATATTGTTGGAAGAATGCAGAAAATTGTAGATGCAGAAAGCCTAAATGTCCAAGAGGGCTCGCTCGAGATTATCGCTAGTGCAGCTGATGGTGGTATGCGTGATGCACTAAGCCTCTTAGATCAAGCAATTTCATTTAGTGGTGAGCAACTGACAATTGATGATGCGCTGCTCATTACAGGAGCTGTTTCTCAGCAATTCATTAGTCAGCTAGCCGAAGCAATTTTTGATCAAAATATTGCCGTGGCGTTAGATACCTTAAATGAATTACTTCAGCAGGGGAAAGATGCTGCTAAATTAATAGAGGACATGATTTTTTACTTTAGAGATATGCTGCTTTATAAAACAGCACCAGATCTGGAAGGGGTCCTTGAAAAGGTAAAGGTCGATGAAAATTTCGTGACGCTTTCGGATCGTGTGACACCTCAATTTCTATATGAAACAATTGAAGTGCTGAATAAAAGTCACCAAGAAATGAAATGGACGAATCATCCAAGGATTTTCTTTGAGGTAGCTGTTGTCAAGCTATGTCAGTCAACGGCTGGAATACCACAAGCTCATGCTAACGCTGATTTAACGACGCTAACGGATAAAATAGACAGGTTGGAACAGGAGCTATCTAGGATAAGAGCTGAGGGTGTGCCAATGTCTCATTCTCATCATCCTCAAGAAAAAAAGGAAGCACCTCGACCACAAACGAGTAACAAAAATGGATACCGTGCACCTGTCGGTCGAATTCACGAAATTCTAAAAGAGGCAAAACGTCCAGAGCTAGAAAAAATTAAAGGTAAGTGGGGAGAACTCCTTGCCCACTTGAAACAGCAGAATAAGGTGTCTCACGCTGCACTATTAACGGATAGTGAACCAGTTGCTGCTGCTACTCATGCCTTTGTTTTAAAATTCAAGTTTGAAATACACTGTAAAATGGTTGCTGAAGATAAAAGTGGTGTTCGAACCAACCTTGAGCAGCTATTAGAGTCTATGTTAGGGAAAAGAGTGGAATTAGTTGGCGTTCCTGACGCTCAATGGGGTAAAATAAGAGAAGAATTTTTAAGAGATCATCAGCCGGATGAACAGGCAGATGGTCAGGGGACTTCTGCTGAAGAGGATCCATTGATTGCAGAAGCAAAGAAGTTAGTAGGAACCGATTTAATAGAAATTAAAGATTAATAAAAATGAAAGAGAGTGGTGTTCATATGCGCGGTGGAATGGGAAATATGCAAAAAATGATGAAACAAATGCAAAAAATGCAAAAGGATATGGCTAAGGCTCAAGAAGAGCTTGCAGAAAAAGTCCTTGAAGGTACAGCAGGTGGCGGTATGGTCACTGTAAAAGTAAATGGACAAAAAGAAGTTGTTGATGTAGCAATCAATGAAGAAGTTGTTGATCCAGAAGATATCGATATGCTTCAAGATCTTGTACTTGCAGCGACAAACGATGCATTGAAAAAAGTTGATGAGTTAACAAATGAAACAATGGGTCAATTCACAAAAGGAATGAACATGCCAGGTTTATTCTAGGAGGAATAACTGAAGATGCAATATCCTGAACCAATATCAAAGCTGATAGACAGCTTTATGAAATTGCCAGGAATCGGACCGAAAACCGCGGTCCGTCTGGCTTTTTTTGTTCTTAGTATGCAGGAAGATGTCGTACTAGATTTCGCGAAGGCGCTTGTTAACGCAAAGCGTAATTTAACTTATTGCTCGGTATGCGGCCATATCACAGATCAAGATCCTTGCTATATTTGTGAAGATACAAGAAGAGATCAATCTGTTATCTGTGTAGTGCAAGATCCAAAAGATGTGATCGCAATGGAAAAGATGAAAGAATACAATGGCTTATATCATGTGCTTCATGGTGCCATTTCGCCAATGGATGGCATTGGCCCAGAGGATATTAAAATTCCTGACCTGTTAAAAAGATTGCAAGACGATCAAGTGACAGAGGTAATCCTTGCAACCAATCCAAACATTGAAGGAGAGGCTACAGCCATGTATATCTCTAGATTGTTGAAACCATCAGGAATTAAACTCTCTCGTATTGCTCACGGACTACCAGTAGGTGGAGACTTAGAGTATGCGGATGAAGTCACACTGTCTAAAGCTTTAGAGGGCAGACGCGAGATGTAGGAAGGAGAAGTACGGTACATGGGTTTTCTTCGCAGAAAATCAATTCGAAAAGAATTCGATGAGAAATTAATTCAACAGCTTTTTAAGCAAAAGGAAGAATGGAACAGACAAAAAAAGCTTGTCGCAAATAGCGTTGAGCCTTCACCGGACATTCTATTCGAATTAAAGCTTGCTCAAGCGAAGTACTTTTTCTATCTAAGAGAAGCGAAAAAGAGGAATTTACGTTTAAACAACTGGAGATAGCAGGTCTATTTTACATAGTCCTCTCATATGCTTGTACTATTCATATGAAGAGGAGATGAGAGGATTATGGAACCTGTTATTGTGATCGGGTCAATTTTGCTTGCTGTATTATTGTTGTTTATGTCAGGTGTTCAAGCGAACCCCATCAAATGGTTAGGGCTGATCGGAATAAAGTTTGTGGCAGGTGCTCTTTTTTTATTTTGCCTCAATCTATTTGGTGAGAGTCTAGGATTACATGTCTCTATTAACCCTGTAACAAGTGGAATCAGTGGTCTATTGGGCATCCCAGGCGTAGCAGCTTTAGTCGTAATTGAAAAATTTATTATTTAATGAGAAATATTGTTGACTTTGATCCCGTATGGTGGTAAATTAATATACGTCGCTGATGACGAAGAAACGAAATAACATGATAACAAAAAAGTTGTTGACATCAACAATTTAAATATGGTATAATGTTCTAGTCGCTTCTGAAGCGGTAAACAAGTTCTTTGAAAACTAAACAAGACAAAACGTACCTGTTAATTCGAGTTTTTATAAAAAAATCCTATGTTATATCATAGGTAGTCAGTCAAACGCTGACGAAAAACAAAACTTCGGTTTTGTACTTTTTCGGAGAGTTTGATCCTGGCTCAGGACGAACGCTGGCGGCGTGCCTAATACATGCAAGTCGAGCGGACAGAAGGGAGCTTGCTCCCGGATGTTAGCGGCGGACGGGTGAGTAACACGTGGGTAACCTGCCTGTAAGACTGGGATAACTCCGGGAAACCGGAGCTAATACCGGATAGTTCCTTGAACCGCATGGTTCAAGGATGAAAGACGGTTTCGGCTGTCACTTACAGATGGACCCGCGGCGCATTAGCTAGTTGGTGGGGTAATGGCTCACCAAGGCGACGATGCGTAGCCGACCTGAGAGGGTGATCGGCCACACTGGGACTGAGACACGGCCCAGACTCCTACGGGAGGCAGCAGTAGGGAATCTTCCGCAATGGACGAAAGTCTGACGGAGCAACGCCGCGTGAGTGATGAAGGTTTTCGGATCGTAAAGCTCTGTTGTTAGGGAAGAACAAGTGCGAGAGTAACTGCTCGCACCTTGACGGTACCTAACCAGAAAGCCACGGCTAACTACGTGCCAGCAGCCGCGGTAATACGTAGGTGGCAAGCGTTGTCCGGAATTATTGGGCGTAAAGGGCTCGCAGGCGGTTTCTTAAGTCTGATGTGAAAGCCCCCGGCTCAACCGGGGAGGGTCATTGGAAACTGGGAAACTTGAGTGCAGAAGAGGAGAGTGGAATTCCACGTGTAGCGGTGAAATGCGTAGAGATGTGGAGGAACACCAGTGGCGAAGGCGACTCTCTGGTCTGTAACTGACGCTGAGGAGCGAAAGCGTGGGGAGCGAACAGGATTAGATACCCTGGTAGTCCACGCCGTAAACGATGAGTGCTAAGTGTTAGGGGGTTTCCGCCCCTTAGTGCTGCAGCTAACGCATTAAGCACTCCGCCTGGGGAGTACGGTCGCAAGACTGAAACTCAAAGGAATTGACGGGGGCCCGCACAAGCGGTGGAGCATGTGGTTTAATTCGAAGCAACGCGAAGAACCTTACCAGGTCTTGACATCCTCTGACAACCCTAGAGATAGGGCTTTCCCTTCGGGGACAGAGTGACAGGTGGTGCATGGTTGTCGTCAGCTCGTGTCGTGAGATGTTGGGTTAAGTCCCGCAACGAGCGCAACCCTTGATCTTAGTTGCCAGCATTTAGTTGGGCACTCTAAGGTGACTGCCGGTGACAAACCGGAGGAAGGTGGGGATGACGTCAAATCATCATGCCCCTTATGACCTGGGCTACACACGTGCTACAATGGACAGAACAAAGGGCTGCGAGACCGCAAGGTTTAGCCAATCCCATAAATCTGTTCTCAGTTCGGATCGCAGTCTGCAACTCGACTGCGTGAAGCTGGAATCGCTAGTAATCGCGGATCAGCATGCCGCGGTGAATACGTTCCCGGGCCTTGTACACACCGCCCGTCACACCACGAGAGTTTGCAACACCCGAAGTCGGTGAGGTAACCTTTATGGAGCCAGCCGCCGAAGGTGGGGCAGATGATTGGGGTGAAGTCGTAACAAGGTAGCCGTATCGGAAGGTGCGGCTGGATCACCTCCTTTCTAAGGATATATGGAGCAGTGTGCGTTTTCGTCTTGTTTAGTTTTGAAGGAACTTGCAAAAGATCCTACAACATCATATCTTCGATATGAAAGATGGGCCTGTAGCTCAGCTGGTTAGAGCGCACGCCTGATAAGCGTGAGGTCGGTGGTTCGAGTCCACTCAGGCCCACCATCTTCTATTAAATCGGGGCCTTAGCTCAGCTGGGAGAGCGCCTGCCTTGCACGCAGGAGGTCAGCGGTTCGATCCCGCTAGGCTCCACCAACGTGTTCTTTGAAAACTAGATAACAATAAGTAATACATTCACATTGAATGCAATGCAAAGTTCATCACACATAGTGATTCTTTCTAAAGTAAGAAATGGTTAAGTTAGAAAGGGCGCACGGTGGATGCCTTGGCACTAGGAGCCGATGAAGGACGGGACGAACACCGATATGCTTCGGGGAGCTGTAAGCAAGCTTTGATCCGGAGATTTCCGAATGGGGAAACCCACTGCTCGTAATGGAGTAGTATCCATACTTGAATACATAGAGTATGAGAAGGCATACCCGGGGAACTGAAACATCTAAGTACCCGGAGGAAGAGAAAGCAAATGCGATTCCCTGAGTAGCGGCGAGCGAAACGGGAACAGCCCAAACCAAGAGGCTTGCCTCTTGGGGTTGTAGGACACTCTATACGGAGTTACAAAGGAACGATATAAGCGAAGAGGTCTGGAAAGGCCCGCCAAAGAAGGTAACAGCCCTGTAACTGAAATGTTGTTCTCTCCAGAGTGGATCCTGAGTACGGCGGAACACGTGAAATTCCGTCGGAATCCGGGAGGACCATCTCCCAAGGCTAAATACTCCCTAGTGACCGATAGTGAACCAGTACCGTGAGGGAAAGGTGAAAAGCACCCCGGAAGGGGAGTGAAATAGATCCTGAAACCGTGTGCCTACAAGTAGTCAGAGCCCGTTAAAGGGTGATGGCGTGCCTTTTGTAGAATGAACCGGCGAGTTACGATCCCGTGCAAGGTTAAGCAGAAGATGCGGAGCCGCAGCGAAAGCGAGTCTGAATAGGGCGCATGAGTACGTGGTCGTAGACCCGAAACCAGGTGATCTACCCATGTCCAGGGTGAAGTTCAGGTAACACTGAATGGAGGCCCGAACCCACGCACGTTGAAAAGTGCGGGGATGAGGTGTGGGTAGGGGTGAAATGCCAATCGAACCTGGAGATAGCTGGTTCTCTCCGAAATAGCTTTAGGGCTAGCCTCAAGGTAAGAGTCTCGGAGGTAGAGCACTGATTGGACTAGGGGCCCCTACCGGGTTACCGAATTCAGTCAAACTCCGAATGCCGATGACTTATCCTTGGGAGTCAGACTGCGAGTGATAAGATCCGTAGTCGAAAGGGAAACAGCCCAGACCGCCAGCTAAGGTCCCAAAGTATACGTTAAGTGGAAAAGGATGTGGAGTTGCTTAGACAACCAGGATGTTGGCTTAGAAGCAGCCACCATTTAAAGAGTGCGTAATAGCTCACTGGTCGAGTGACTCTGCGCCGAAAATGTACCGGGGCTAAACGTATCACCGAAGCTGCGGACTGTTCTTACGAACAGTGGTAGGAGAGCGTTCTAAGTGCTGTGAAGTCAGACCGGAAGGACTGGTGGAGCGCTTAGAAGTGAGAATGCCGGTATGAGTAGCGAAAGACGGGTGAGAATCCCGTCCACCGAATGCCTAAGGTTTCCTGAGGAAGGCTCGTCCGCTCAGGGTTAGTCGGGACCTAAGCCGAGGCCGAAAGGCGTAGGCGATGGACAACAGGTTGATATTCCTGTACCACCTCCTCACCATTTGAGCAATGGGGGGACGCAGGAGGATAGGGTAAGCGCGGTATTGGATATCCGCGTCCAAGCAGTTAGGCTGGGAAATAGGCAAATCCGTTTCCCATAAAGGCTGAGCTGTGATGGCGAGCGAAATTTAGTAGCGAAGTTCCTGATTCCACACTGCCAAGAAAAGCCTCTAGCGAGGTGAGAGGTGCCCGTACCGCAAACCGACACAGGTAGGCGAGGAGAGAATCCTAAGGTGATCGAGAGAACTCTCGTTAAGGAACTCGGCAAAATGACCCCGTAACTTCGGGAGAAGGGGTGCTTCTTAGGGTGTTAAAGCCCCGAGAAGCCGCAGTGAATAGGCCCAGGCGACTGTTTAGCAAAAACACAGGTCTCTGCGAAGCCGTAAGGCGAAGTATAGGGGCTGACGCCTGCCCGGTGCTGGAAGGTTAAGAGGAGCGCTTAGCGTAAGCGAAGGTGCGAATTGAAGCCCCAGTAAACGGCGGCCGTAACTATAACGGTCCTAAGGTAGCGAAATTCCTTGTCGGGTAAGTTCCGACCCGCACGAAAGGCGCAACGATCTGGGCACTGTCTCAACGAGAGACTCGGTGAAATTATAGTACCTGTGAAGATGCAGGTTACCCGCGACAGGACGGAAAGACCCCGTGGAGCTTTACTGCAGCCTGATATTGAATGTTGGTACAGCTTGTACAGGATAGGTAGGAGCCTTGGAAACCGGAGCGCTAGCTTCGGTGGAGGCATCGGTGGGATACTACCCTGGCTGTATTGACCTTCTAACCCGCTGCCCTTATCGGGCAGGGAGACAGTGTCAGGTGGGCAGTTTGACTGGGGCGGTCGCCTCCTAAAATGTAACGGAGGCGCCCAAAGGTTCCCTCAGAATGGTTGGAAATCATTCGCAGAGTGTAAAGGCACAAGGGAGCTTGACTGCGAGACCTACAAGTCGAGCAGGGACGAAAGTCGGGCTTAGTGATCCGGTGGTTCCGCATGGAAGGGCCATCGCTCAACGGATAAAAGCTACCCCGGGGATAACAGGCTTATCTCCCCCAAGAGTCCACATCGACGGGGAGGTTTGGCACCTCGATGTCGGCTCATCGCATCCTGGGGCTGTAGTCGGTCCCAAGGGTTGGGCTGTTCGCCCATTAAAGCGGTACGCGAGCTGGGTTCAGAACGTCGTGAGACAGTTCGGTCCCTATCCGTCGCGGGCGCAGGAAATTTGAGAGGAGCTGTCCTTAGTACGAGAGGACCGGGATGGACGCACCGCTGGTGTACCAGTTGTTCTGCCAAGGGCATCGCTGGGTAGCTATGTGCGGACGGGATAAGTGCTGAAAGCATCTAAGCATGAAGCCCCCCTCAAGATGAGATTTCCCATTCCGCAAGGAAGTAAGATCCCTGAAAGATGATCAGGTTGATAGGTCTGAGGTGGAAGCGTGGTGACACGTGGAGCTGACAGATACTAATAGATCGAGGACTTAACCTATATTCTAATGTGAAGTTTGAACATTGTTATCTAGTTTTGAGAGAACATTCTCTCCATCAGGTTTGGTGGCGATAGCGAAGAGGTCACACCCGTTCCCATACCGAACACGGAAGTTAAGCTCTTCAGCGCCGATGGTAGTTGGGGGTCTCCCCCTGTGAGAGTAGGACGCCGCCAAGCTTTTCTAAGGATCAGTTCCATACGGAACTGGTCTTTTTTGTTTTTTAAGAAAAGGAACAAACACCCGATCTGACATGGATACATATACTAAACTACCATCTGAAACATTCTTAATTTTGTATACAATTGAAAGCGCTAGGGCATACTGAAGCTATAAGTGGAGGTGTCACAATGAGCAAAAAAGAGCGAGAAGCGATTTGTTTGATTTGTGAAGAGAAAAAGACAAAGGGAATTTATTTATATCATCAGTTTTTGTGCCGCGACTGTGAGCGAAAGTTAATTTCTACATCGACCTCGGATCCTAGCTATTCCGATTATGTGAGAAAGCTTAAAAATCTTCATACGCCGCCTTTGTATTCATAGACCACTAGATGGTCTTTTTTTAGGAGCTATGAAGGATTGGGCTTGTTTTTTGGAACTTAGTTTGGACATCATCCGTAATTCATAATAAGATAAACAGAGAGCCTGATTATTCATAGGAGTCGATGAACATGAAATCAATCTTTTATACATTTATATGGGCCATCCTCTCTACTTTTTTTTCGCTTGTGATTTTAACCGTCAGTATAGGGGTTTTCCATCATCATGCTGGATTATCGATACTGTATGCGATGATTGGGTGGGGCGTGATGTTTGTGGGGAGCAGATGGACTGCTTTCCAATTGTTTTTAAAGAAACACGGACTGTCTCGTAGTGATTATGTATATATCAAACAGCATTTAAAAGAAGCGGGACAAAAGCTTGTGCGTTTAAAAAAAGCTTTATTTGCTGTGAAAAACGTACAAACGATCAAACATAATTATGAAGTTTTTCGGCTTGCACGACGAATCTATACAATAACAAAAAAAGAGCCTAATCGCTTTTATGATGCACAGCGTTTTTATTTTGAAAGCTTAGATTCTGTCGTTGAACTAACTGAGAAATATGCACTCTTGTATAATCAGCCTAATCGTAGTCATGAGCTGGAAATGACATTGAGCCAAACCCGAGTGACATTGACAGAGCTGCAAAAGCAATTGACGAATGATTTGCAGCAAGTGTTAGGAAGAGATATAGAGGCTCTTCATATTGAGCTTGAAGTAGCTGATAAAATGATGAAGAAATAGATGAAAGGAGTCAAACTCGATGAAACCGGAAGATCGCGCCACAACATCACTTGCCTCCAATACAGATCTTCAGTTTCGGGTGTTTGATACCTTATCTGATGAAGAGAAAAAAGAAGCTGTGCAGCGAGCTCAGCAGATCCCTGAAAATCCGCAAAAGCTCCTTTTCTATGGTACACGTGTGCAGGAACGACTATTGGAACAATCACAACAGATGATGAAATATGTTGAGAAAAAAGATATCGATCAAATAGGAGACGTGCTTGAAGCCTTTTTGCAGCAGCTGCAAGTAGTGGAGCCTGAGGATTTAGTGCCAAAGAAACAGGGCTTTTTTTTGAAATGGTTTCAACGGGATAAGCGATCTATTCAGGAGATCATATCACGATTTCAACATGCAAAATCACAGATCGAGAGATTGTCCGCAAGGCTTCGTTATGCAAGAGGTGTATTAATCTCGGACCATATATTATTAGAGCGTTTATTTGAAGAAAATCAAACATATTTTCAAGAGATGACGATGCAGGTTGCCGCAGTTGAAGCGAAAATGACAACGTTAGAGCAGCAGCCTCTTTCAGAAACGCAACTTTCTGTTGAACGGACGTTAGAGGAGCAATTGATGAGTCAAGAAATCAATGAAGAAGAGTATGTGGAGAGACTAAAGGAACGAAAGTATGATTTGCTGTTAAGCCGGCAAATTGCATTGCAATGTAATGCTCAAATTCGGATGATCCAGCATACGAATCATACATTGGCCAATCACATTCAATCAACTGTTTCAGCATCTATTCCTCTATGGATCAACCAAATGTCGATTGCATTAACACATATTCAGCAGCGGGCCAATTCAGCTCTTGAGAACCGAATCCAAAAAACATATGAAAATGTATCGAAACAGCAGGGGCAAATTGTTGAAGAGGCATCTTTAGCCCCTATAGATACGTTGAAAAAGGTTCAACGTCAATTAGCTGAAACATTACAGGAAACATTACAGGTGAAAGAGCATGGAAGCCAAGAGCGAGCTCAATTGAAAAGCAGTATGTATGAGGCAGAGCAGCAGTTGGCGAATCCAATAAAGGAATGAGAAACCATCTTTCGGTTCACTTGTTTGAACGTTATAATAGACTTAAGATATTGTTAAAGTGAAAAGGGTCGATTTGTTTGAGAACACCTTTATATACAGCATTAGCACAGCATGCGGAAAAGAAGCCTTATTCTTTTCACGTTCCAGGACATCACAATGGAGATGTCTTTTTTGATGAGGCACGGTCTCACTATGCTTCAATCCTTCAATTGGATGTGACGGAGCTTGAAGGCCTAGATGATCTTCATCACCCGACTGGGGTCATCCAAGAGGCAGAACATTTATTGACTAAGCTATATGGTTCAGGTCAAAGCTTCTTCCTTGTGAATGGCACAACAGTCGGAAATTTGGCGATGGTGATGACAGCATGCCGCATGGGAGACGAGATTTTTGTCCAGCGTAATTGCCATAAGTCTGTCTTTCATGCGATCGAGCTTGCAGGGGCAACGCCTATTTTGATAGACGCTGAGATAGACGCTCACTTGCACGTTCCAACACATGTGACGGATGATACAGTGAGAAAAGCCATAGCAAGACATCCTCATTGCCGGGCAATCGTTTTGACTTATCCGAACTACTACGGACACGCAGCTGATTTATCAAAGCTGATTCACATGTGTCATGAAGCAGGTATGGTTGTTTTGGTTGACGAGGCACATGGTGCGCACTTTGTATTAGGCGGTGCCTTTCCTCCATCTGCTCTTTCCTATGGAGCGGACGTGGTGGTACAATCAGCACATAAAACCCTTCCGGCAATGACGATGGGTTCCTATCTTCATCTTCAAGGGGACCGAATCGATGCGAAGCGTTTGAAAACCTTGCTCACGATGCTTCAAAGTAGTTCGCCCTCTTATCCAATTATGGGCTCATTAGATGTAGCAAGAGCTTATGTCGAGGAGATCAAAGGAAAAGGGACATTGGATGTAATCATGAAAGAACTGACAGAGCTGAAAGATCAGTTCAACCGTCTGACCCATCTTGAAGTGGTTGAACCTGACTCGATACATTCCGATCCTTTAAAATGCGTCATTCGATCAACAAAAGGACTGACTGGTTACGAACTAAAGCAGGTGCTTGAATCAGTGGATGTTCATCCAGAGCTTGCGGACGAACATCAGGTTTTACTTGTACTTAGCTTAGAACAGAGGCAGAACGTTCCTTTCAAGCGGATTGAGCAGGCTCTTAAGCAAAGTGATTCATTGCTCAAAGGAAAAAAACATATCCAAAATGAGACGATATCTATTGAGACTGATGTACAAAATCAAGACATAGAGGCTGTCCCATTTGAACATGCAGCAGGCCGGATGAGTGCAGAATCCATTATTCCCTATCCACCTGGAATTCCTTTGATGATTAAGGGAGAGCGTATTGAAAAAGAACAAATTGAGGCGTTAAGCCGTTTGCTTGGTCACGAGGTTCATATTCAAGCAAGTCAGGTCATTCATCAGAGAAAATTATATGTTTATATAGAAGAGGAGACACTATGAGTGGTATGTTTATTACGTTTGAAGGGCCAGAGGGTGCCGGAAAAACGACAGTGATACGAAAAGTGTACGAAGAAATGGAACGTCAAGGATATGCAGTGATGGCGACACGCGAGCCGGGCGGCATTGACATTGCTGAGCAGATCCGTGAAGTCATTTTAAATGAAAAAAATACAAAAATGGATGCGAAAACAGAGGCATTGCTGTATGCAGCAGCAAGAAGGCAGCATTTGGCTGAAAAGGTAGAACCGGCATTGCAGCGCGGAGAGACAGTCTTGTGTGATCGTTTTGTTGATAGCTCTCTTGCTTATCAAGGCTATGCGAGAGGGCTTGGAATTGACCAAGTCAGATCAATTAACGACTTTGCTATTGATGGCACGATGCCGCAAATGACGATTTACTTTTCCATTACACCTGAGGAAGGGCTAAAGCGAATTCACGCCAATCAAGGAAGAGAAAAGAATCGATTAGACATGGAGACGCTGAATTTCCACCAGTTGGTCAGAGAAGGCTATGAACTACTTATTGCGCAATCACCAGAACGATTCCATGTAGTGGATGCTTCTCAGCCAATGCAAGATGTCTATGAAGAAGTACTTCGAGTGATTCAGGACACATTAAAGAAAAATCAAAAATGACCTCATTCCCAATCGTTGTTATAATATAGAGGAAGACATCGGCATGTCACCTGTGCCTAAAACAAAGGAGGCCAATCAAATGAAATTAATTGTTGCCGTTGTACAGGACCAAGATAGCAGCAAGTTGTTGAAAATATTGACTGAACATCAATTCGGCGTGACAAAATTAGCTTCAACTGGTGGGTTTTTAAAGTCTGGGAATACGACTTTTATCATTGGTTGTGATGATGTCCGAGTGGATAAAGCGTTACAGCTTATAAAAGAAAATTGCCGTAAACGTGATCAAATGATTGCACCTGTATCTCCAATGGGTGGTAACGCAGATTCATATGTACCATACCCTGTTGAGGTTGAAGTTGGTGGAGCTACTGTCTTTATTCTGCCAGTTGAACAATTTCATCAATTCTAAGGATGGGTTGCTGTGAAAATTAATCAAGATATGCGGCTGCTTTTAGAAAAGCGTGAACTCCAAGGCATGAAAGGAAGCCACACATCTGCCTCTTTTAAAGCATCGATGGAGACGCAAAGCGGCAAAATGCGCTTAGAGCAGCTGACGGTTATGCTGAGTGATATCGAAGTGTTCGGTAAAAAGCTGACAAAGTCACGAAACTTAAAGGACTTGGCTAGGTTTAAAGGTCTTGTGAAGCGCTTTGTGAAAGAGACAGTCGATAATGGATTAAATATAGAAACATCAAGAAGCTTTGACATTTATGGCAACACGCGTACACTCGCTTTAGTCAAAGCATTAGATGAAAAGCTGATTGAATTAACAGAGGATATGATGGACCAAGAGAAGCCATCTATTGATTTGCTTGAACGTATTGGAGAAATAAAAGGTTTATTGATTAACCTTTACACATAGAGAGTGATAACATGGCAATTAGCTGGGATGACATGAATGAGTTGCAGCCGCGCGTCATGCGGCTGATTTTTAATAGTATTGATAAAGACCGACTTGCGCATGCCTACTTATTTGAAGGAAAAAAAGGTACTGGTAAGCGGGATGCTGCGATGCTTTTGGCTAAGAGCTTTTTTTGCTTGGAATCAGGAGTGGAACCGTGTGAATCCTGTCAAAACTGCAAAAGGATTGAGTCAGGAAACCATCCCGATTTACATCTCGTGCAGCCTGATGGTCAATCAATTAAGAAAGCGCAAGTACAGGCATTGCAAGAGGAATTTACAAAAGCAGGTGTGGAATCTCACCGAAAAATGTATATCATTCTTCATGCGGACAAAATGACGGTCAATGCCGCGAACAGTTTATTAAAGTTCCTAGAGGAGCCTAACCGGGAAACGATGGCAATTTTAATCACTGAGCAATCGCATAAAATGTTGGATACGATTATTTCAAGATGTCAGATGCTCAGCTTTCAGCCGCTGCAGCCACAATCCTTGGAGCAGCAGCTATTACAAGAAGGCGTATCTCAGCATCTTGCAAGGCTTTTGTCGAATTTAACCAACAATTTAGCAGAAGCACTCGAATTAAGTCGAAATGATCAGTTTGCAGAGTCTAGAGCGAAAGTGATAAAATTGTATGAAGTCTTACACCAGCGAAAAGAACATGCATTTTTTTATATACAAGATCAATGGATGCCTTTTTTCAAAGAGAAAGACCTTCAAGAAACAGGTCTGGATATGCTTTTATTTATATATCGTGATGTATTGTCGATTCAAATAGGAAATGAAGATAAAGTCATTTATCAAGACTTATTCCAGACAATGAAGCAGCACGCGCTGCATTCCACACAGCAGATGGTGACGAACCAGATCCTTGCTGTATTAGAAGCGAAAAAGAGACTTCAATCCAACGTGAATGCCCAAGGGCTGATGGAGCAATTGGTGTTGATGTTGCAGGAGGGATAAGCTTGTACAACGTAATTGGTGTTCGCTTTAAAAAAGCGGGCAAAATCTATTATTTCGATCCTAATGGATTTCATATAGAAAATGATAGTTGTGTCATTGTAGAGACGGTCAGAGGAGTTGAGTACGGACAAGTGGTCATCGCTAATAAAAAAGTAGATGAACACGATGTCGTTCTTCCTCTGCGTAAGGTGATTCGTGTAGCAGATGAACGAGACCGGCTCATCGTTGAGGAAAACAAAGAGGCAGCGATGACAGCCTTTGATACATGTCTTCAGAAGGTAAGTGAACATGGGCTTGAAATGAAGCTGGTTGATGTTGAATTTACATTTGACCGAAACAAGGTCATCTTCTACTTCACAGCGGATGGCAGAGTAGATTTCCGCGAGCTAGTGAAGGATCTTGCATCGATCTTCAAAACGAGAATTGAACTTCGCCAGATTGGTGTAAGAGACGAGGCAAAAATGCTGGGTGGCATAGGACCTTGCGGGCGAATGCTTTGCTGTTCGACATTCTTAGGAGACTTTGA
This sequence comes from Bacillus pumilus, assembly GCF_900186955.1. Taxonomy (NCBI): domain Bacteria; kingdom Bacillati; phylum Bacillota; class Bacilli; order Caryophanales; family Bacillaceae; genus Bacillus; species Bacillus pumilus. The sequence goes on from NZ_LT906438.1 coordinate 44,396, forward strand.
ACCAGTATCCATTAAGATGGCAAAAGATCAAAACTTGTCGCTAAATCCCACAAAAATTTCAGGGCTTTGCGGTCGTTTGATGTGCTGCTTGAAGTATGAGAATGATGAGTATGAAACAGCGAAAGAACAATTGCCTGATATCGGTGAAACGATTCAAACATCTAGTGGCTCTGCAAAGGTAGTAGGGCTCAACATTTTAGAACGAATTTTGCAAGTTGAATTAACCGGGCAAGAAAAAGTGGTAGAATATACTTGGGAAGAATTATTACAAGAAGGCGTTGTATCTGCACAAACAACTGAGTAACGAGGTGTGCCACCTTGGATAAAAAGGAACTATTTGATACGGTGATCAATTTAGAAGAACAAATTGGTTCTCTTTATCGCCAGTTAGGTGATTTGAAAAATCATATCGGTGAAGTGATTGAAGAAAATCATCAGCTGCAGATGGAGAATCAGCACTTGCGTGAACGTCTGGATCAGTCCGATCGGGACAAATCGTCTGAGACAGAGAATGATTCTGCTCAGAAACCAGGTCATTCTGATATAGGAGAAGGTCATGATAACCTGGCTCGGTTATATCAGGAGGGCTTCCATATTTGCAATGTACATTATGGGAGCATACGTAAAGAGGGAGACTGTTTGTTCTGTCTGTCATTTTTAAATAAAAAATGAGAAAAGGCTTCCGCTGAATCGGAAGCCTTTTTCACAGGAAAAGAAAGGATACATCATGGTTTCACTAAGAGAAGATGAACGATTAGATTATTTGCTCGCCGAAGATATGAAGATTATTCAAAGTAAAACGGTTTTCGCCTTTTCATTGGACGCAGTGTTATTAGCAAAATTTGCGTATGTGCCCATCCAAAAAGGAGAGATTATTGATCTTTGTACGGGAAATGGCATTGTGCCATTGCTGCTTTCGACACGATCTAAGGCCTCCATTACTGGGGTCGAAATTCAAGAACGGCTGTTTGATATGGCAAAAAGAAGTGTGGCGTATAATCAACTTGAAAAGCAGATAGAACTGATTCATGGAGATCTGAATGATATGCCATCACGCTACGGCAATCACAAAGTAGATGTCATCACATGTAATCCGCCATATTTTAAGACACCTTCTAAGGAAGAAATCAATGAAAATGAATACTTGGCCATTGCTCGGCATGAAATTCATTGTACATTAGAAGATGTCATTCGCGTTTCTTCCACGCTGCTGAAGCAAGGAGGGAAACTGGCGATGGTTCATCGGCCTGGCCGGCTACTTGAGATTGTGGAATTGATGAAGAAGTACCGAATTGAGCCAAAACGAATTCAATTTGTTTATCCCAAACAGGGTAAGGAAGCCAATACCATCTTAGTAGAGGGAATAAAAGATGGAAAACCAGATCTGAAAATTCTCCCGCCTCTTTTTGTTTATGGAGATGATCAAGAGTATACTGAGGAAATCAGGACGATACTGTATGGAAAAGCATAATCATTATTTCTATGTATTGAAATGTGCGGACGGCAGCCTATATGCAGGTTATACAAATGATTTACAAAAAAGACTGACGACCCACAATAGTGGAAAGGGAGCAAAATATACAAGAGCTAGACGGCCGGTTGAGCTGTATTATCATGAATGTTTTGCAACCAAAAGAGAAGCCATGCAGCAAGAATATCGTTTTAAAACGTGGACACGGAAAAAGAAAGATCTTTATATAGAAGAAATGCGTATTGAAAAGGAGGCGGCACATGAAAACACAGAAAAGCTTTGATGGTCAATCAGATATGGGCATTCTATATCTCGTCCCAACCCCAATTGGCAATTTAGAAGATATGACGTTTCGAGCCATCCAAACATTAAAAGATGTAGACTATATTGCTGCAGAGGATACAAGACAAACGAAAAAACTTTGTCATGTCTATGAAATTGATACGCCATTAACGAGTTATCATGAGCATAACAAAGACAGCAGCGGCCACAAGTTGATCGAATGGTTAAAAGAAGGAAAAAACATCGCACTCGTGAGTGATGCTGGTTTACCGACGATCTCTGATCCAGGTGCTGAAGTGGTCCGTGACTTTACTAATATCGGCGGTTATGTCGTTCCGTTACCTGGAGCAAATGCTGCACTTACAGCACTCATTGCCTCAGGGATCACGCCGCAGCCATTTTTCTTTTATGGATTTCTTGACCGACAAAAAAAGGAAAAGAAAAAACAGCTCGAAGCTTTGAAGAAGCGTCAAGAAACAATCATTTTCTATGAAGCGCCTCATCGGTTAAAAGAAACGCTGACTTTGATGAAGGAAGTGTGGGGCAACAGGAATATCGCCATTACGAGAGAACTAACGAAAAAATTTGAAGAGTTTATTCGTGGAGATTTAGAGTCTGTGCTGACATGGGCGGTAGAGAATCAAATCCGAGGTGAATTCTGTCTTGTCGTACAAGGTAACGATCAAGATGAAGAAGAGCTAAATGAAGAAGCCTGGTGGAAGTCCTTATCAGAAAAAGAACACGTGATCCATTACATAGAAGAAGGATTAACGTCGAAGGAAGCCATTAAACGTACAGCCGTCGAACGTGGTGTACCAAAGCGTACCATATACGATGCCTATCATATTGAACAATAAAGAAAGGTTCTTGCAAACGGTGCAAGAACCTTTTTTATATCAAACTTATTTTTGTGATTGAAGTTGGTTTTGGATTTCGTTAATGATTTGCTCTGCACCTTCACGGCTAAGAACTAATTTACCATTAGCAAGTTTAAGGTTATCGTCTGATACTTCACCTGTAACTTGGCAAGTCATGTTTGGTTTATATTTTTTTAGGATAATTTTTTCATCATCAACATAAATTTCCAAAGCGTCTTTTTCAGCGATTCCTAGAGTACGGCGAAGTTCGATTGGAATCACCACGCGCCCTAATTCGTCAACTTTACGTACAATACCTGTAGATTTCATCTTCATTCTCCTCCCAAAGAGTTCTTATTCTTAATATAATATTATCTTCGTCATTATTCGACAAATTCCTTACATTCATAGCATAACAAGGTTTCCATAAATCGTCAATCATTTTGTTTACTATTGTTTGTAAAATATGACTCTTAAAGTCAAAAGACCTTGAAACTACTGATTTATAAGGATTTTGCGGGTTTTTTCTATGAAAATATGAGAAATGACGAGTTCAGATTAACAAGACTTTTGCCCTAAATTAGACAATTGTAAATCTGGAGATAGATTTCATACGACAATATTCGACAAAATGTCGACAGGTTTGTCGTTTTTTTTGAAAAACTCATCTTTTTCGATCATTTCATCTTGTTCTATGTATATATGCTTGATCTTAAAGGCTAAGATGGTATCATAGAGAAAGCACAAGTGCAAAATTTAATAAATGGATCTAACACATTTTCATGTAATGATGATAACCGCTCTCGTCCATTGGGCGGGAGTTTTTGACTTTTACACACACGCAGGAGGTTCCAACATGCCGGAAAAGAAAAAAACGTTCTATCTGACAACACCTATTTACTATCCGAGCGGAAAATTACATATTGGACATGCTTATACGACAGTAGCAGGGGATGCTATGGCTCGTTATAAACGTCTTCAAGGCTATGATGTGATGTATTTAACGGGTACAGATGAGCACGGACAAAAAATTCAGCAAAAAGCTGAAGAACAAAACATCACACCGATCGAGTATTTAGATCCGGTCGTAGCAGACATTCAATCACTATGGAAGAAACTCGACATTTCCAATGATGATTTCATCCGTACAACAGAAAAAAGACATACGAAAATCATTGAGCAAGTGTTTCAAAAGCTACTTGATCAAGGTGATATTTATTTAGATCAATATGAAGGCTGGTACAGTATTCCTGATGAGACATTCTATACGGAAACACAGCTTGTGGATGTTGAGCGGAATGAAAAAGGAGAAGTCACTGGCGGGAAAAGCCCTGACAGCGGACATCCTGTCGAATTAATTAAAGAGGAATCATATTTCTTCCGTATGAGTAAGTATGCGGATCGTTTACTAGACTATTACGAAAAGAATCCAACGTTCATTCAGCCTGAATCAAGAAAGAATGAAATGATCAATAACTTCATCAAACCAGGTTTAGAGGATCTAGCTGTATCAAGAACAACCTTTGACTGGGGAATTAAAGTTCCAAACAATCCAAAGCACGTCATCTATGTATGGATTGATGCGTTGTTCAACTATTTAACTGCGATTGGTTACGGAACTGATCAGGATGAAAAATATAAAAAATATTGGCCTGCCAACGTGCATCTCGTAGGGAAAGAAATTGTTCGTTTCCATACGATTTATTGGCCAATTATGCTGATGGCACTCGATCTGCCGCTGCCGAAACAAATTTTCGCACACGGCTGGCTGCTGATGAAAGATGGTAAGATGTCTAAATCAAAAGGGAACGTAGTAGATCCGGTCACATTAATTGATCGCTACGGTCTTGATGCCCTTCGTTATTACCTCCTTCGTGAAGTACCATTTGGTGCGGATGGTGTGTTTACACCAGAAGGATTCGTGGAACGTGTAAACTATGATCTTGCCAATGATTTAGGTAACTTGCTTAACCGTACAGTTGCGATGGTGCAAAAATATTTTGACGGGACATTAAGCAGCTATAAGGGTCCAGTTAATGAGTTTGATGAGGAACTTAAAGCAGTAGCTGAGCAAACAGTCAAAGCCTATGAAGAAGCGATGGAAAATCTTGAATTCTCGGTGGCTCTTTCAAATGTTTGGACATTAATCAGCAGAACCAATAAATATATTGACCAGACAGCTCCTTGGGTGCTGGCAAAGGATGAAACAAAACGAAAAGAGCTGCATTCTGTCATGTATCATTTAGCAGAATCATTGCGCATCACAGCAGTGCTCTTAACGCCATTCCTAACGAAAACACCTGAGAAAATTTTCTTCCAGCTTGGCATTGAAGAAGAGAAACTTAAAAGCTGGGATAGCATTCTATCTTTCGGTGCGATTCAACAAGCGACGGTACAAAAAGGCGAGCCTTTGTTCCCGCGTTTAGAGGTTGAAGAAGAAGTAGCATATATTAAAGAGAAAATGCAGGGAAGTGCACCAAAGGTAGAAGAAGAGAAAGTAGAAATAGAAGAAACAGAATTACCTGAGCTAGGAACAGAAATTGCTTTTGATGATTTCTCAAAAGTTGATCTTCGAGTCGCACAGGTACTGGAAGCAGCCCCAGTGAAAAAAGCAGATCGTCTCTTAAAGCTGCAGCTTGATTTTGGATTTGAAAAGAGACAAATTGTTTCAGGGATAGCCAAGCATTATCAACCTGAGGAATTAGTAGGGAAAAAGCTCGTCTGTGTAGCGAATCTCACACCAGTTAAACTCAGAGGGGAAATTTCCCAGGGAATGATTTTAACTGGAGAAACTAGCGGGAAATTGCAGGTTCTTGAAGTGGATCAATCTCTAGCGAATGGAACAAAAATTTTATAAATCAACAAAGGTGTTCCACGTGTAACATTTCGTCGAACACCTTTTGTTTTTTAGCAGAATTGTCGAAAGGAGCAATCAACGATGTTATTTGATACACATGCCCACTTAAATGCGGAACAATATAATGAAGACTTAGAGCAGGTGATCGAAAGAGCGAAGAGTGAAAAAGTCGAAAAAATCGTGGTGGTAGGGTTTGACCGCTCGACAATTACGAGAGCAATGGAATTAATTGAAGAGTATGATTTCATCTATGCAGCCATTGGCTGGCACCCAGTTGACGCCATCGATATGACAGATGAGGATTTGCTGTGGATCAAAGAATTATCTCAACATGAAAAAGTCGTTGCGATTGGAGAAATGGGTCTGGATTACTATTGGGACAAGTCGCCAAAAGATGTGCAAAAAGAAGTCTTTAAACGTCAAATTGCTCTTGCGAAAGAAGTGAATCTTCCAATCATTATTCATAATCGTGACGCAACGGAAGATGTCGTGACGATCTTAAAGGAAGAGGGAGCGGCTGAAGTTGGAGGGATTATGCATTGCTTTACTGGCAGCCTAGAAATCGCAAAAGCGTGTATGGATATGAACTTTTATATTTCATTCGGTGGACCCGTGACATTTAAAAATGCCAAAAAACCGAAGGAAGTTGTCAAGGACATACCAAGTGACCGGCTTTTAATTGAAACAGACTGCCCATACTTAACGCCAGCGCCATTTAGAGGAAAACGCAACGAGCCGAGTTATGTGAAATATATCGCAGAACAGATTGCAGAGTTACGAGATATAAGCTTTGAAGAGCTTGCTGAAGTGACCACAAAAAATGCGAAAAAAGTTTTCGGTATAAACTGACAGTATATGATGTCAATCCTTGTTTAAGCTTGTCCATTTGTGAAACATAACGAAAATGTTCTACACGTTTACGCCTCTTCATAGGATAAGTTGTCGATAAGTCTTTCTTCCCTTCCTTCCATTAAACTCCCATAATAGGGGTACAATCGAGCATTTTTGTACAGTGGGTGGAAGGGTTGACAGGTTTTGAGATACTCTATATAATCTCTCCGAGGAGAAGGAGGCGTTTTTCATCGTACAAAAAATGAAAAATCTGTTTTCTGTTAAGCTAGGAAAAGGCAAGGTTTTATTACTAGTTGTTTGCTTGCTTTTAGCTGGAACTGGGACGGCTTACGGTGCGCATGAGCTCACTAAGCAGTCTATTACCATTTCAATCAATGGTAAAGAGAAGACAATTCGTACACATGAAGAGACAGTAGCACAGCTGTTTTCAGACCTTGGAATAAAGACCAAGGCGGAGGATCATATCTCTCCAAGTCTAAATACAAAGATTGAAGACAACATGAACATTGTGTATGATGCGGCTATACCGGTTCATCTGACCCTAGATGGGAAAGAGAAAACGATATGGACAACAGATCAGACGGTAGGAGCATTATTGAAGAATGAGAAGATAGATATTGGGAAGCACGATCAAGTAACTCCAGGAAAGAATGACAAGATTAAAAAGGATATGGATCTTGTGGTTGAGCAGGCCTTTCAGGTCAGCGTAAATGATGGAGGAAAAGAGAAAAAAGTGTGGACCACTTCGACTACGGTCGCTGACTTTTTAAAGCAACAAGAGCTGAAGCTCAAGAAGCACGATAAGATCAAACCTGCGTTACATAGTCATATTTCTAAAAAAAGCGCAGATATCCAGATCACTCGGGTGGAAAAAGTCACCGATGTAGTGGAAGAGAAAATTGCTTTTGATACCAAACATAAAAAGGATCGTTCTCTTGAAAAAGGAAAAGAGAAGGTGCTTAAAAAAGGTGAAGAAGGTAAATTGAAGAAGCACTATGCCATTGTGAAAGAAAACGGCAAAGTGGTGTCTAAAGAATTGATTAAAGAAGTGACTGAAAAAGATAGCAAGGATCGTTTAGTGGCCATTGGTACACAAGAGTCCCAAAAAGAGCCTAAAGCGACACCTGCCGTTTCAAGAAGCAATGAATCGTCAGGAAAAGAATTTTATGTGGCGTCGACAGCCTATACAGCGAGCTGTGCTGGATGTACGGGCAGAACGTCAACAGGCTATAATTTAAAATCAAATCCAGGTGCAAAGGTCATAGCAGTTGATCCGAGTGTCATTCCGCTAGGCTCTAAAGTGTATGTGGAAGGCTATGGATATGCCGTTGCATCAGACACTGGATCTGCTATAAAAGGGAATAAAATTGATGTGTTCGTCCCAAATAAGTCGGCAGCTTATCAATGGGGAAATAAACGAGTGAAAATTAGAGTACTCAAATAAACACATCAAATCATTTATATGAACAGAGGGCTTTGCGCACCCTCTGTTTTTTTGGTTATAATAGAAGCACTGTTTTCTAATTAATTAGACGCAAAAACAGCAAGAAAGGTTTCATTTTTTAACCAAAAATTGTTTATTGTTTTTGCAAGCGGAGGAATACATGAAAATTAAAGAAATCATTGTGGTGGAAGGTCGTGACGACACTGCGAGATTGAAGATGGCAGTTGATGCAGATACGATCGAAACAAACGGATCAGCCATTGGCGATACAGTTATTCAACAAGTGCGTCTTGCTCAGGAGACGAGAGGGGTCATTATTTTAACTGATCCTGATTTCCCTGGGGAGAAGATCCGGAAAACCATCGCAGAAGCGGTTCCTGGCTGTAAGCACGCATTTTTGCCAAAACATCTTGCGAAGGCGAAGCGGGACAAAGGAATTGGTGTCGAGCATGCTTCCTTGGACAGTATTCGGGAATGCCTTGCCCATGTCCATGAGGAAATGGAAGTAACGGAAAGTGACATTACATTAGATGACTTATTTGACGCAGGCCTAATCGGAGGCGAATCATCGAAACGCCGCAGAGAACGACTAGGTGTGCTATTAAATATAGGATATACCAATGCGAAGCAGCTGCATAAGCGCCTTCACATGTTCCAAATAACCAAACATGATTTTATTGCGGCCTTAAAGACCGTCATGCAGGAGGAAGCCGATGAATAAAGATATAGCGACACCCATCAGAACGAAGGAAATACTGAAGAAATACGGTTTCTCTTTTAAAAAGAGCTTAGGGCAGAACTTTTTAATTGATACAAATATACTCGATCGTATTGTCGATCACGCAGAGGTGACGGATGAGACCGGCGTGATTGAGATTGGGCCTGGTATCGGTGCATTGACCGAGCAGCTCGCTAAGCGTGCAAAGAAAGTCACTGCTTTTGAAATCGATCAGCGGTTATTGCCCATTTTAAACGATACGCTTTCTCCATATGATAATGTTACGATCATTCATCAAGACGTATTAAAGGCAGATGTGGGAAAGGTCATCGAGGAAAATTTTGCTGACTGTAAAGAAGTGATGGTTGTCGCCAACCTTCCATATTACGTGACGACACCGATTATTATGAAGCTGCTTGAAGAAAACCTTCCATTGAAAGGGATTGTAGTCATGCTGCAAAAAGAAGTAGCAGATCGTATGGCCGCTGTCCCTTCATCAAAGGAATACAATTCGCTGTCTATCGCAGTTCAATACTATACGGAAGCGAAAACGGTGATGGTTGTGCCTAAAACGGTTTTCGTTCCACAGCCAAATGTCGATTCGGCTGTAATCAAGCTGACCGTTCGTGAAACGCCTGCTGTCTCAGTAGAAAATGATGAGTTTTTCTTTCAATTGATCCGTGCGAGCTTTGGTCAGCGCCGAAAAACATTGATGAATAATCTCATGAACAACTTACCTGATGGAAAGCAACATAAAGTGATCATTGAAGAAGCACTTCAAACAGCAGACATTGATGGAAAGCGCCGCGGCGAGTCATTATCCATTGAGGAATTTGCCCGTTTGGCGAATGTTTTACAAAAAGCCCTGTCTTAAGGGCTTTTTTCTTTTGTTTTTCACCACTTCGTTTGTTCGGGCATAGGCTAGAAAGAACAGCACCATGAAAGACGAACATATTTATCGCAAGACGATACCAACAGGATATGAGCCTGATTGTGGAGTGAAAAGCATGCAATTTCAAATAGGAGATATGGTGACAAGGGCATCCTATCAAATGGATATTTTGTTTCGAATTATTCGAATTGATGAGACCGATCAGCACGAAGCCACCGCCATATTGCATGGGAATGAAGTGAGGCTGATTGCTGATGCCAAGTTGTCAGATCTCGTCAAGGTTCAAAAAGAGGAACAGCTGACTAGAGAGAAAAATGACGAAAGAAAAATCAATGAATCGCTCGATTTACTAAGACAGGATTATCAGCTGCTGCGGGAAAAACAAGAGTATTATACTTCTGGACAATATCAGCATCAGGAGCAGTATTTTCACATGCCTGGAAAGGTCCTTCATTTAGATGGAGATGCTTCATACTTAAAGAAATGCTTAGATGTATATGAACGAATTGGTGTACCTGTGTATGGGGTGCATTGCCATGAGAAGAAAATGCCAAGCATGATTGACTCGTTAATTGATCAATATCGGCCAGATATATTGGTTATCACAGGACATGATGCGTATTCCAAGCAAAAGGGCGGCGTACATGATATCAGTGCATATCGTCATTCTCGGCATTTCGTTGAAACGGTTCAAAAAGCCAGACGGAAAATCCCTCATTTAGATCAGCTTGTGATCTTTGCTGGTGCCTGTCAATCTCATTTCGAATCATTGATCCAAGCAGGTGCCAATTTTGCGAGCTCGCCTTCCCGTGTGAATATCCATGCGCTCGACCCCGTCTATATCGTTGCGAAGATCAGCTTCACTCCATTTGTAGATCGAATCAACGTGTGGGATGTGCTCCGAAATACATTAACAAGAGAAAAAGGGCTCGGAGGCATCGAGACGAAGGGTGTTCTAAGGGTAGGTATGCCATATAAAAGAGATCATGAATCGACATAACCCGACTGATTTCAGTCTGGTTTTTTTTATGTTCAAAAAGAAATTGCAAAAGGATACATAATTCACCGGAAATTGAGAAAAATAGGGAGGAGAAAAGGTAGAAGTTTGTCAAAATTATTTTGTTGACAATGGCTCGTGTTGGTTGATATAATTTAATTTTTATTTGACAAAAACGGGCCGTTGTTGTATAATAATCTCAGTGAGGTGGATGCAATGGCGAAGACTTTGTCCGACATCAAAAGATCGCTTGATGGTAACTTAGGTAAACGTTTGACGTTAAAGGCTAACGGGGGCCGCCGTAAAACAATTGAGCGTTCGGGCATTTTAGCTGAAACGTACCCTTCTGTATTTGTGATTCAATTAGATCAAGATGAGAATTCGTTTGAAAGAGTTTCTTATAGTTATGCAGATATACTGACTGAGACGGTCGAATTAACGTTCGATGATACCGCTAGCTCAGTCGCCTATTAATGGGCAGTGAACTTTTTGTTTACTGCTTTTTGTTTTGCCTTTTTTCTGAATGGGAGTCTGTCCATTTTTTGAAAGGGGTAAAAGAAAGGATTCGATACAAAATAAGAAAGCCACACAAGCGGTGGCACTGATTCGAATTCTCGACTAAAGGGGCTGTTTCGTTTGGGTAGACGCCGAGGGATTATGTCAGATGAGTTCAAATACGAGCTGGCGAAGGATCTTGGATTTTATGATACCGTCAAAAATGGAGGCTGGGGAGAGATTCGTGCGCGTGACGCAGGTAATATGGTCAAACGTGCCATTGAATTAGCTCAACAGCACATGGCTCAGGATGAGAATCAACGATAGAAAAACGGTCAGGGATACCTCGGGTGTCTCTGGCTTTTTTTGATGAAAAAGTCAGTGTGCTCAGCGTAAAAGCCTATATTCATCAGATCGATCAAATGTGATACAATATTGATACTTATGTTTAGATGGAGAAGTAGGTGAAATGTTTGCGTATTTTAGAAAAAGCACCGGCGAAAATTAATCTCTCACTTGATGTTCATGGAAAAAGACCGGATGGATATCACGAAGTGGAGATGGTGATGACAACAATAGACCTTGCAGATCGACTTGAGCTGACGGAGCTGGACAAGGATGAAATCCGTGTATCATCTCATAATCGATTCGTGCCAGATGATCAGCGTAATTTGGCTTATCAGGCGGCTAAATTACTTAAAACAAGGTTCGGTATTCAAAAAGGTGTATCCATTGTCATCACAAAAACAATTCCAGTCGCAGCAGGGTTAGCTGGAGGCAGCAGTGATGCAGCAGCAGCACTTCGCGGCTTAAATCGTTTGTGGAAGTTAAACCTCACGTTAGATGAACTAGCTGAGCTTGGAGCGGAGATCGGCTCAGATGTGTCCTTTTGTGTACACGGAGGCACAGCACTAGCGACAGGACGTGGAGAAAAGCTGCAGCATATTGCGACACCGCCGCATTGCTGGGTGATTTTAGCGAAGCCGGTGATTGGGGTATCTACAGCTGAAGTCTATAGACAATATGACGCAAGCAAAGTAGAACACCCGAATGTAAAGCGTATGATTGAAGCGATTGAAGCGAAAGATTATAAAGAGATGTGCGGCTCACTCGGAAATGTTCTAGAGTCTGTGACATTAAAGATGTATCCAGAAGTAGATATGATCAAAAGACAGATGAAGCGTTTCGGTGCTGACGCTGTTTTAATGAGTGGAAGCGGCCCTACAGTATTTGGCTTGATTCAATATGAATCGAAGGTACAAAGAATATATAACGGACTGAGAGGATTTTGTGATCAAGTATACGCTGTCCGCATGATCGGCGAACAAAATGCCCTTGATTAAATCCGTATATTAAGTTATATTTATCATAAATTATTCGGGTTCTGGGGGTAAGTTCATGAAGTTTCGTCGAAGCGGCAGATTGGTGGACTTAACAAATTATTTGTTAGCCCACCCGCACGTACTAGTACCGTTAACTTTTTTTGCAGAAAGATATCAATCTGCGAAGTCCTCCATTAGTGAAGACTTAACGATTATCAAACAGACCTTCGAACAGCAGGGAATAGGCACATTGCTTACTGTACCTGGTGCTGCTGGCGGAGTGAAATATATTCCGAAGATTCACCTAAAAGAAGCAGACGACGTGGTAAACGATATCGGAGAAGCTCTATCGACTCCTGAACGTGTACTTCCTGGCGGTTATTTATATTTAACCGATGTTTTAGGGAATCCTTCAATCCTTGCGAAAATCGGTAAGCTATTTGCGACCATCTTTGCAGATCGTGCGATTGATGTCGTCATGACTGTTGCGACAAAGGGTATTCCTATTGCCTATTCTGTTGCGGGTTATTTAAATGTGCCGGTTGTGATCGTTAGAAAAGATAATAAAGTAACTGAGGGATCAACTGTAAGTATTAACTACGCGTCAGGTTCGTCTAATCGAATTCAAACCATGTCACTTGCAAAGCGGAGCTTAGATAAAGGATCCAATGTCCTGATCATTGATGACTTTATGAAAGCTGGCGGAACCATTAACGGCATGGTGAATTTGCTTGAGGAATTTAATGCAAATGTTGCAGGGATCGGTGTTCTTTTAGAAGATGAAGGCGTAGATGAACGTCTCGTTGATGAATATGTATCGCTTTTAAAGCTTTCAACCATTGATATGAAGCAGAAGATCATTGAGATCAATGAAGGCAATTTCCACGAGTTTTTTCATTCGAAAGCTTAAGCATTGATAAACATGTAGTTGAATGGGAGAGATTGATATGACAAAAGTTGTTCAAACCAAACATGCACCAGCAGCCATTGGACCTTACTCTCAAGGGATTATTGTCAATAACATGTTTTACAGCTCCGGGCAGATTCCATTAACGGCAGCTGGAGACTTTGTAAATGGAGATATTAAAGAACAAACTCATCAAGTGTTCCGTAATCTTAAGGCCGTACTTGAAGCAGCAGGTGCTTCCTTTGAAACAGTCGTGAAAGCAACAGTTTTTATCAAAGATATGGAACAATTCGCAGAAGTAAATGAAGTGTACGGTGAGTATTTCCATACACATAAGCCAGCTCGTTCTTGTGTGGAAGTGGCAAGACTTCCTAAGGATGCACTCGTAGAAATTGAAGTGATTGCATTAGTAAAGTAAACAGGCAATCGTAACGAAAGCCGTTTGGTTTCATCATATGCAGGAAAAGACATCATCATGATGTCTTTTTTTCGCGCAGAGAATGTAAGCGTCGTCACTAAAATGACAAAAAATGTATAAATATCCCGATATTTCAAAAAAAGTTTAAAAAAAGAGCAGGAGAATCACCACAATCGTTGAATACCTAAGTAATGCTTTTATATTGGGAAAAGGTGGTGAACTACTGAGGAAGTTACTGACGTAAGATTACGCCGCGTGAATACCGATGGTCGCATGAGGGCGATTGCATCCATCACGCTGGACCACGAATTTGTTGTTCATGATATTCGTGTGATTGATGGAAACAATGGCTTGTTTGTTGCAATGCCTAGCAAACGCACGCCTGATGGAGAGTTTCGCGACATTGCACATCCAATTAATTCAGGTACTCGGGGAAAAATCCAAGATGCTGTATTAAATGAATATCATCGCTTAGGCGAAGAGGAAGAGACAATTGAATATGAAGAAGCTGGAGCTTCTTAATGATACGTTAACCTAAAAAGGCAGCTTTAAGAGAAAATGGATGTTTTCTTTTAAATGCTGTCTTTTTTGCGTTTTTCCTCATGTGTCTTATATGTTTCATCCGTTAGAAAAATATTGTACTTCCTCATGTATCCTTGAAATCAGTCCTTATTTAGGATATATTTTTCTATGGATAATAGGGATATTGGAGGCCAATCAATGGATAAGCGGTTCGCAGTGATTTTAGCAGCGGGAAAAGGAACGAGAATGAAGTCAAAGCTATACAAAGTACTTCATCCAGTTTGCGGAAAGCCAATGGTCGAGCATGTGGCAGATGAAGCGTTAAAGCTTTCTTTAGCCAAGCTAGTGACGATTGTCGGTCATGGAGCAGAGAACGTCAAAGAGCAGCTTGGAGACAGAAGTGAGTATGCACTTCAAGAAGAACAGCTGGGAACAGCACATGCCGTCAAGCAAGCAAAGTCGTTCCTTGCGCAGGAAAAGGGAACAACCATTGTCATTTGTGGTGATACGCCATTATTGACAGCGGAAACAATGGAAGCTATGTTGAGCGAGCATCAAAAACATCAAGCGAAAGTCACTATTTTAACAGCACATGCGGATGACCCGACAGGTTATGGTCGTATTATTCGTGACGAAACTGGTGCTGTCGTGAAAATTGTGGAGCATAAAGATGCGAATGATGCGGAACGTCAAGTGAATGAAATTAATACAGGGACTTATTGTTTTTCAAATGAAGATCTCTTCCGTGTGATTGAGCAAGTGTCGAATGAAAATGCACAGGGCGAATACTATTTGCCAGATGTCATTGAAATTTTAAAGAATGAAGGACAAACGGTTGCAGCATATCAAACACCGCATTTTGAAGAAACACTTGGAGTCAATGATCGTATCGCTCTATCACAAGCAGAGCAATTCATGAAGCGACGTATTAATCATCAGCATATGAAGAATGGTGTGACCTTGATTGATCCTGAGAACACGTATATTTCACCTGATGCAGTGATCGGTGAAGATACAATGATTTATCCTGGGACGGTCATCAAAGGGAATGTGAAAATCGGTGCAGACGCCACTATTGGGCCAAACACTGAAATTGTTGACAGCATCATCGGAGACCGCACAGTGATTAAGCAATCTGTCGTCTGCGATAGTGAGGTTGGAGTCGATGTGACAATTGGGCCGTTTGCTCATATTCGCCCGTTGTCGAAAATTGGCGATGAAGTGAAGATCGGGAATTTTGTCGAAATCAAGAAAACGGTTTTCGGTGACCGCAGCAAAGCATCTCATCTAAGCTATATTGGAGATGCAGAGGTCGGAACTGATGTAAACCTTGGCTGTGGATCTATTACAGTCAACTATGATGGGAAGAACAAATTCTTAACGAAGATTGAAGATGGCGCTTTTATTGGCTGTAATTCTAATCTCGTGGCACCAGTCACTGTCGGAAAAGGGGCATATGTTGCAGCTGGTTCAACGGTTACAGAAGATGTACCGCAGGATGCATTGTCTATTGCTAGAGCAAGACAAGTCAATAAAGAAGATTATGTGAAAAATATTCATAAAAAATAATCCAAATACCCGGAGGTTTACCATGTCTAATCGTTATGCTGATGCGAATTTAAAGATATTCTCTTTGAATTCAAACCCTGAACTTGCGAAAGAAATTGCCGATCGTATCGGAGTTGATGTAGGAAAGAGCTCTGTTAAACGCTTTAGTGACGGTGAAGTCCAAATCAATATTGAAGAAAGTATCCGCGGCTGTGATTGTTATGTCATTCAATCCACTAGTGCGCCAGTGAATGAGCACATTATGGAGCTGCTCATTATGGTAGATGCACTAAAACGCGCTTCTGCGAAAACGGTCAATATTGTGATCCCTTATTACGGATATGCACGTCAAGATCGTAAGGCAAAACCTCGTGAGCCAATCACTGCGAAGCTATTTGCGAACTTACTTGAAACAGCGGGTGCTACACGTGTCATTGCACTTGATCTTCATGCGCCGCAAATCCAAGGTTTCTTTGATATTCCAATCGATAACTTAATGGCTGTGCCAATCTTAACAAACTATTTCGAACAGAAAAACTTGAATGATATCGTCGTTGTATCTCCTGACCACGGTGGTGTAACACGTGCGCGTAAAATGGCAGATCGCCTGAAAGCACCAATCGCAATTATCGACAAACGTCGTCCAAAGCCAAACGTTGCTGAAGTGATGAACATCATTGGTAACATTGAAGGCAAAACGGCGATTCTCATCGATGATATCATTGATACAGCTGGTACCATTACACTTGCTGCAAATGCACTTGTGGAAAATGGAGCGGCTGAAGTCTATGCTTGCTGTACTCACCCAGTATTGTCTGGACCAGCAGTAGAACGTATCACAAATTCTAAAATTAAAGAATTAGTTGTGACAAACAGTATTCACTTAACAGATGACAAGAAAGTTGGAAAATTCATTCCACTTTCAGTTGGGCCTTTGCTTGCAGAAGCCATCATCCGTGTACATGAAGAAGAATCTGTGAGCTACCTTTTCAGCTAATTTTCTGATTAAAAAAGGCCCTAGGCACCCGCTTAGGGTCTTTTTGCTATCATCATTCACAGCAAATAGGTTTAAAATGATTCGGTTATGGGTAATTATGAGAGTAGTGACAAAAATGAAATAGGATGGTGCTGAATATGGCAACTTTAAAAGCAAATAAAAGAACTGATTTCAAACGTTCCACACTGCAAAAAATCCGTCATTCAGGACACGTTCCTGGTGTCATATACGGAAAAAATACAGACAACCTGGCTGTTTCACTAGACAGCATCGATTTATTAAAGACCTTACGTGATGAAGGGAAGAATACAATCATCACACTAGACGTGAATGGTGAAACAAAATCTGTGATGGTCACAGAATTACAAACAGACCCGCTGAAAAATGAGCTTGTCCATGCAGATTTCCAAGTGGTCGATTTACAGCGTGAAATTGAAGCGGATGTACCTGTTCAACTGATTGGCGAATCTAAAGGAGTTAAAGATGGCGGTGTGCTTCAGCAGCCACTATTTGAACTATCCATTACAGCGAAACCAAAAGACATCCCTCAGCATATAGAAGCAGATATTACAAACTTAGAAGTGAATGATGTCCTAACAGTCGCTGATTTGTCTGTTCAGTCATCATATCAAGTGAATAACGATCCAGAAGAAGTCGTGGCATCCATTTTACCGCCTCAGCAATCAGAGGTTCCTGAACCAGATAGCGCAGAGGAACCAAAAGAACCTGAGGCCATTAAAGAAAAGGATAACGATGGAGAATAACTGGTCATTTAGAGACGTAACCCTCCCGCGGTTGCGTCTTTTGTGCTAGAATGAAAAGAATTCATACGTTTTACATGAGGCAATCCTATTGGCTCATTTTTTAGGCGTGTGTTTTGTGACAAAGGAGGTTATTGGTTTCATGCTTGCATTCATTGGATTGGGTAATCCAGGAAAAGAATATGAAAAAACAAGACATAATGTCGGGTTTATGACAATAGATGAATTATCGAAAAAATGGGACATCCCTTTAAATCAGTCAAAATTCAATGGACTGTTTGGAACAGGGTTTGTTTCAGGGCAAAAGGTTCTACTTGTAAAGCCGCTTACATATATGAACTTATCAGGAGAATGCGTGCGTCCGCTAATGGATTACTATGATATTCCTCTTGAACATTTGAAAGTCATCTATGATGATCTTGATTTGCCAACTGGCCGGATTCGTTTGCGTACAAAAGGAAGTGCTGGCGGGCATAATGGAATCAAATCGTTGATTCAGCATTTAGGGTCACCTGAGTTTGATCGATTCCGTATTGGCATTGGACGCCCTCAAAATGGCATGAAAGTCGTCGATTACGTGCTAGGACGCTTTTCAGAAGAGGAGCAGCCTGACATTGCATCAGCCATTCAGGCGTCTGTTGAAGCTTGTGAGGCGGCTTTAACTAAGCCATTTTTAGAAGTGATGAATGATTTTAACAAAAAGGTATAAGAATGATAAGCAAAGCACATACTGATCATAAAATCTCAGCATGGGAGGATCACGTATGGCTTTGCATTATTACTGCCGGCACTGTGGTGTAAAGGTTGGCAGTCTAGATGAATCCGCTGTTCAAAGTGAAGCACTTGGATTTCATCACTTAACAAATGAGGAAAGAAACGATATGATTTCTTATAGGGAAAATGGTGATTTACATGTACAAACCATTTGTGAGGATTGCCAAGAGGCGCTCGAAAGAAATCCTGATTACCATCAGTATCATACCTTTATTCAATAAAAAGCTTTGGTGTAGATAATAGACCAAAGCGTTTTTCTGTTTTAAACAAGCAGGGAGGAGGAGCCAAATGAAAAATATACAATCATTTATCAAACAAAGTGATGATTTTCAGTCCATTTTTAATGGGCTAAAGGAAGGGTTAAAAGAACAGCTGCTCGCCGGACTATCAGGCTCCGTCAGATCTTTATTTACAGCCGCTATATCAGACGAACTTAAGCGGCCAATGTTTATTGTGACTCACAACTTGTATCAAGCGCAGAAGGTAACAGATGATCTTGCCAGTGTGATGTCAGATCGCTCGGTCCTTCTTTATCCTGTGAATGAACTCATTGCTTCAGAAATTGCCGTTGCAAGCCCTGAGCTCAGAGCACAGCGTCTAGATGTTCTGAACCGGCTGGCGAATGGAGAAAACCCCATTATCGTCACCCCGGCTGCTGCGGTGCGTCGAATGCTTCCGCCAGTTGAGCTCTGGAAGGAGAGTCAGATCCATTTAAAGCTTGGTGAAGAAATTGATTTGGAGGCGTTTTCAAAACAGCTTGTACAAATCGGTTATGACCGGACGTCAATGGTTGCTGCGCCCGGAGATTTTAGTGTGCGCGGAGGAATCATTGATATTTATTCGTTAACGGAAGATCACCCAATTCGTATTGAGCTGTTTGATACAGAAGTAGACTCAATTCGAACATTCCACTCGGATACACAGCGTTCATTAGAAACACTTCAAGAAATTAAAATCGGTCCCGCAAAAGAGCTGATTGTGAGAGGGCCTGAACGAGTGAGAGCCATTGAACAGCTTGATCAAGGACTTGCGAAGAGCTTAAAGAAATTCAACTCGGACCAGCAAAAAGAATTGTTGCATCAACATATTTCTGCTGATCGAGAGAAGCTGCTAGAAGGTATCGTGACACAGGAAATGACGAAGTACCTGTCCTATTTCTATGAAAAACCTGCTAGTTTGCTAGATTACACTTCACAGGATACGATTATTATTTTAGATGAAATTAGCAGGATTCAGGAGATGGAAGAACAGCTTGAGCAGGAAGAAGCCGATTGGACAATTAGCCTGCTTGAAGAAGGCAATATTCTTCATGATTTATCCCTTTCTTTCCCGTTCCAACAACTGATCAATCAGCAATCGCGGTCGATTCTGTACTACTCCTTGTTCCTGAGACATGTCCAGCAGACAAATCCGCAAAATATCGTCAATGTATCTAGTAAGCAAATGCAGAATTTCCACGGTCAGATGAATGTGCTTGCAAGTGAAATTGAACGCTACAAAAAACAACAATACACAGTTGTCTTCTTAGGTGCGGATGAAGAGCGGACAGACAAACTGTCTTCTGTCTTACATGATTACGACATTGAAGCCGCTCTTGCCAAGCCGGCCGCAGAGCTTGTAAGCGGGCAGGTGTATATTTTACAAGGTGAGCTGCAAACAGGCTTTGAACTGCCGTTATCGAAAATTGCCGTGATCACAGAAGGCGAGCTCTTCAAGAAACGTGTGAAGAAGCAGGCGCGTAAGCAAAAGCTGACCAATGCAGAGCGAATTAAGAGCTATTCAGAGCTTCAAGTCGGCGATTATGTGGTGCACATTAACCACGGGATCGGTAAGTATTTAGGAATTGAAACGCTTGAAATCGGCGGCATTCATAAAGATTATTTAAATATTCATTATCAAGGAAGCGACAAGCTTTATGTACCGGTTGAACAAATTGATCAGGTACAGAAATATGTGGGATCAGAAGGTAAAGAGCCAAAGCTGTACAAACTAGGCGGCAGCGATTGGAAACGTGTGAAGAAAAAAGTAGAGTCCTCTGTACAGGACATCGCAGATGATCTCATTAAGCTGTACGCAGAGCGTGAGGCAAGCAAAGGGTATGCCTTCTCGCCTGATCATGAGATGCAGCACCAGTTTGAATCAGCGTTCCCTTACCAGGAAACAGATGATCAAATCCGTTCGATTCATGAAATCAAACAAGACATGGAGCGGGAGCGTCCAATGGACCGCCTACTTTGTGGAGATGTGGGATACGGAAAAACAGAAGTGGCGATTCGAGCCGCCTTCAAAGCAATTGCTGACGGGAAGCAAGTTGCTCTACTCGTGCCGACAACCATCTTAGCGCAGCAGCATTTTGACACGATTATGGACCGATTCCAAGACTATCCGGTCAAAATTGCTCAGCTGAGCCGTTTCCGTACAAGAAAAGAAACAACCGAAACGTTAAAAGGGTTGAAAAATGGAACGATTGATATGGTTATTGGTACACACCGTTTGCTTTCTAAAGATATTGTCTATAAAGACTTAGGTTTGTTGATTATTGATGAAGAGCAGCGTTTTGGTGTGACCCATAAAGAGAAAATTAAACAGATGAAAGCCAATATCGATGTACTGACATTAACGGCTACGCCAATTCCGCGTACGCTGCATATGTCTATGCTTGGCGTACGGGATTTATCGGTTATTGAAACACCGCCTGAAAACCGTTTCCCTGTTCAAACCTATGTGGTCGAGTACAATGGCGCTTTAGTCAGAGAAGCGATTGAGCGAGAACTAGCACGCGGTGGTCAAGTGTACTTCCTGTACAACCGTGTCGAGGATATTGAACGAAAAGCAGATGAAATCTCTATGTTAGTTCCAGATGCGAAAGTCAGCTATGCACATGGGAAAATGAGTGAGAACGAGCTGGAATCAGTGATGATCAATTTCCTTGAAGGTGAATCAGATGTATTGGTCAGTACCACCATCATTGAAACGGGAGTCGACATTCCAAATGTGAACACGCTCATCGTCCACGATGCGGATAAAATGGGGCTTTCTCAGCTGTACCAGCTAAGAGGACGAGTAGGACGCTCGAATCGTGTCGCATATGCTTATTTCACGTATCGAAAAGATAAAGTTCTTTCTGAAGTAGCAGAGAAGAGACTTCAAGCTATTAAAGAATTCACAGAGCTCGGATCAGGATTTAAAATTGCGATGCGTGATTTAACGATTCGAGGAGCAGGAAATTTACTTGGTGCACAGCAGCATGGATTCATTGATTCTGTTGGATTCGACCTCTATTCTCAAATGCTGAAAGAAGCCATTGAGGAAAGAAGAGGCGATACAACGGCTCAAGATAAATTCGAACCGGAAATCGATCTGCAAATCGATGCTTACATCCCGGACACTTACATTTCGGATGGGAAGCAAAAGATCGAGATGTATAAACAGTTCAGAGCGATTGGATCAATTGAAGAGCGAAAAGAGCTTCAAGATGAGATGATCGACCGATTCGGTGAATATCCGCAAGAAGTGGCGGACTTGTTCACGATTGCGACGATGAAAGTATACGCAGTGCAGGAACGTGTCGAACTGATCAAGATGGAGAAAGGCATTGTCAGACTCACCCTTGAAGAGCAAGCAAGCAGTGAAATCGACGGTCAAAAATTATTTGCCCTCGGCAGTAAATATGGCCGTGATATTGGCTTAGGAATGGAAGGCAGCAAGCTAATTATTTCTGTCCAAACGAAAGGCAAGAAGACAGGGGAATGGCTTGAAATCGTTCTGAATATGCTTCGGGGTCTTCAAGATGTGAAAAAAGAAACCATTCCATCTTCATAAAAATTTGTTTGTCTCTCGTGTATATTACGGTTGATGTGACGGATACTAATCTCAGGGTCAAGTGGTGAATGTTGCATAAAGTGGACGCTTTTGCTCCATTCACCCAACACATCATCAAACGAAAGAGAGGCAGCAGTGAATGAAAGCAACTGGAATTGTACGCCGCATCGATGATCTAGGTAGAGTGGTTATTCCGAAGGAGATTCGCAGAACATTGCGCATCCGGGAAGGAGATCCGCTTGAGATTTTCGTCGACCGCGATGGAGAAGTCATTTTGAAGAAGTATTCGCCGATTAGTGAGCTAGGAGACTTTGCGAAGGAATATGCTGATGCATTATTCGACAGTTTGGGTCATTCCATCCTGATTTGTGATCGAGATACGTATATTGCTGTATCCGGCAGTTCGAAAAAAGAGTACTTAAACAAATCCATCAGTGATTTACTTGAACGAACAATGGACCAGCGCAATTCTGTATTAGAAGAAAGCAAAAAAGAAATTCAACTTGTCGATGGTATTGATGATGACGTATCTGCTTATACCATTGCACCTATTGTTGCAAACGGAGATCCGATTGGCGCCGTCGTCTTATTTTCTAAAGAGCGTTCAATGGGGGAAGTGGAGCATAAAGCGGCAGAAACAGCAGCTGGCTTCCTAGCCCGTCAAATGGAACACTAGGTCTAATAATTCTATATCATTTTGATGAAACGAAAGAATGCCGATGAAATCATTTGATTTTGTCGGCGTTTTTTATATGGAATGAAACAAAACGAGAAATGTGCCGTCTACTCCTTAGAAAGAAACGGCTTTTCATTCACGTATGATATAATGAGTGCGTTTAACTGTAGATCTATTTTTAAAGGAGTCATCCATGAAAAATGCTGTGAATCAGCCGCATTGGCTTTTCCAGGGTGCGGTGATTTTGACCATCGCAGGCTTGTTATCAAAGGTACTAAGTGCCGTTTATCGTGTTCCGTTCCAGAACATCGTAGGAGACACAGGGTTTTATATTTATCAGCAAGTGTACCCCTTCCTAGGTATTGCGATCATGCTCGGCACCACAGGGTTTCCTGTCATGGTGTCCAAGCTTTTGAGTGAGCATGGGGAGGAGAATCGACGAATTATTACAAGGGTATCCTTGGTCTATATCACTTTACTGAGCCTGGTCTTATTTCTTTGTCTTTACATAGGAGCAGGCAGTATTGCGAGCCTTATGGCGGACAGTCAATTAATCCTGCTCATCCAAATGAGTGCTTTCGTGTTTTTATTTCTGCCGCTTACCGTGATGCTGAGAGGCGTTTTTCAGAGTGACGGTATGATGCTTCCAACGGCTGTTTCTCAATTGGTTGAGCAGCTCATCAGGGTAGGCGTCCTGCTTGTTTTATCCTTCTATTTCGTCAGGCACGGCTATTCGCTTTATGAAACAGGGGCGGGTGCAGTCTTCTCCTCCATAGCGGGAAGCGCGGCCTCGCTTATACTGCTTCTTTTCCTTTGGCTGACTTACCGAAAACAGTCTTCTGCACCTATGACAGTCAAGCGGGCGACACTTCGGAAAAAGGATGTTTTGAAGAGTTTGGTGCTGTATACATTCACGATTTGTGTCAGCGGATTGCTCATTTTATGGATGCAAATGATTGATGCCTTTCATCTGTATGCGTTGCTGCGCAGTGAGGGACTGAGTGAAGCCGCGGCAAAGGCGGCAAAAGGTGTGTATGACCGAGGGCAGCCGTTTTTACAGCTAGGGACAGTGTTTGCCATTAGCATCGGGACCTCTCTTGTGCCATTTTTATCTGCTGCCATGAGGAATGGAGAGCATGAAGCGATCAGGCAAAAAGTACGTACATCGTTTAAAACCACGTCAGTTTTAGGGATTGGTTCCGCAGTTGGGCTGATTTGTATTCTTTCGTCAGTCAATACCATGCTTTTTCGTAATGATTTAGGTACCGATGCGCTGCAAATATTCTGTATTTCCATCGCATTTACATCGATTGCGATTACGCAAGCAGCTTTACTTCAAGGGCTTGGGCATACTGTGTATCCGGCTGTTGTGGTGCTTCTCAGTGTGCTAGTGAAATGGATACTCACGCTTGCACTTGTGCCGCTATTTGGCATCTACGGTGCCGCATGGTCAACCGTGTGCGGTTTTCTCGCTGCCGCTCTGCTCAATGCCGTTTATTTGAGGCATAAAGGATGGATTTCGTTGAGAGAGTTGTTCCCAGTGAAAATTCTTTTATCGGCCGCTTTCATGGCCATTGTCTTAATAGGGTATCAGGCACTGTTTTCTTGGGTCATTCCCTTTGAAAAACGTCCTTTTTCCGTTTTAGAGAGCCTGACGTCAGTTTTTATTGGTGGTTTCGCCTTTTTATATAGTATTCTTAAGCTAGAAGTATTTACGGACGAGGAATGGAGACTCATTCCATTAGGAGAAAAGATTTTATATTTTAAACAGATGAGAGGGAATCAAAATGG
Source organism: Bacillus pumilus (assembly GCF_900186955.1). NCBI lineage: Bacteria > Bacillati > Bacillota > Bacilli > Caryophanales > Bacillaceae > Bacillus > Bacillus pumilus. The sequence continues at coordinate 68,799 of NZ_LT906438.1, forward strand.
CAGGTAAGATTACCGTCGTCGGTCTTGGGGCAGGCGACATGGATCAGCTGACGCTCGGTGTATACAAGCAGCTGAAGCAGGCGAAAGAAGTATTTATGAGAACGCAGGACCACCCGCTTACCGCAGAGTTGATGCAGGAGGTTCCATCGCTGACCTTTTTTGATGAGATTTATGAAAAGCACGATCAGTTTGATTCGGTCTATCAGGAAATCACGGAAATTTTATTTACAGAGGCTGCGGAAAAGGAGATTGTGTACGCAGTACCAGGTCACCCATTTGTCGCTGAAAAGACCGTCCAGCTATTAGTTTCTCAGCAGCAAGAGCGCGGGATTGAGGTGTCCGTTGCTGGTGGACAAAGCTTTTTGGATGCGACGTTTAACTCCTTGCAGATCGACCCCATCGAGGGATTCCAATTCGTTGATGCAGGAGATATGAGAGCGGACGATCTGAAATTGACCCAGCATGTCCTCATTTGTCAGGTATATGATCAGCTCACCGCTTCGAATGTGAAACTCACGCTGATGGAAAAGCTTCCAGACGATTATGAAGTCTATATTGTGACTGCGGCTGGAAGCAGCCTGGAACAGATTACTGCCGTTCCTTTATTTGAACTTGATCGAGATGTGTCGATAAATAACTTAACGAGTGTTTATGTGCCTCCGATTCAAGATGAAAAGCTGCTTTACCAACAATTTGACACCTTCCGTGACGTCATCCGTACATTAAGAGGTCCGGGCGGCTGTCCATGGGATCAAAAACAAACCAATGAGTCACTTAAACCCTATTTAATTGAAGAATGCTATGAACTGCTTGAAGCGATAGATGAAGATGATCCAGACCATATGGTGGAAGAGCTCGGAGATGTGATGCTGCAGGTGTTACTTCATGCTCAAATTGGTGAAGATGACGGCTTTTTCTCAATTGATGACGTCATCCAGCATGTCACAGAAAAAATGATTCGTAGACATCCCCATGTGTTTGGTGACACAAATGTTTCTGAAGCAGAAGAAGTGGTCGTCAACTGGGAAAAAATCAAGCAGCAGGAGAAGCCGGAGCGGGCAGCCTCTATGTTGCAATCCATCCCGGCGACGCTTCCAGCATTAACAAAGGCATATAAGCTCCAAAAGAAAGCCGCCAAAGTAGGCTTTGATTGGACAGATGTGAAAGATATTTGGAACAAATACGAAGAAGAAAAGCAGGAATTTCTCGTTGAAGTGGCAGAGAAGCCGGACGAAAGTGCAACGAAGCAGATGAAAGATGAATTTGGAGATCTTTTGTTTGTTCTCGTCAACATTGGAAGGTTCTATCAGCTAGAGCCTGAAACGGCGCTCGCTTCCGCCAACACAAAATTCATGCGTCGCTTTCAGCATATCGAACAAAAAGCAAAGGACATGGGACGTTCATTAGAGGACTTAACGCTAGAGGAAATGGACGATCTATGGAACGATGCCAAACGTATAGAAAGAGGTGAGCATACATGAGATTAGATAAATTTTTAAAAGTGTCCCGTTTAATCAAAAGAAGAACATTGGCAAAAGAAGTCGCTGATCAAGGCAGAATTTCGATTAACGGCACACAGGCGAAAGCCAGCTCTGATGTGAAAGAAGGAGACGAGCTTAAAATCCGTTTTGGTCAAAAACTAGTGACGGTTCAAGTCAACGAGTTAAAGGACACAACGAAAAAAGAAGAAGCCGCTGGCATGTATACTGTGCTAAAAGAAGAAAAAACAGCAGAATAGGGCTTGTTCTAAATGATCCTCCTGTCACATACAATGCAGTAACAATGCAAGTATGAGATATGGGGGATGTATAAATGAATCAATATTATAATCAACCTCAAGGCACGAAGCTGTCATCAGAAGCGGAGCACAATATCACAATGCGAAACAGAAAGCATTTAGATATTACCGGCGTCAAACAGGTGGAAAGCTTTGATAATGAAGAATTTCTGCTTGAGACGGTCATGGGGATTCTCGCTATCCGTGGAGAAAATCTGCAAATGAAAAACCTAGACGTCGAAAAAGGCGTTGTGTCGATTAAAGGACGTGTCTTTGACTTAATTTATGTAGATGAGCAGCACGGGGAGAAAGCTAAAGGATTTTTTAGCAAGCTGTTTAAATGACGCTGACAGTCCAGTTTTATACGATGCTTTCGATGGTAGCGATGGGCATCTGGCTGGGCGCATCGCTTGATACGTACAAGCTGTTTGTGAATCGGGAAAAGACAGCAAAATGGCTTTTGATTATACACGATCTCCTTTTTTGGCTGGTACAGGGTCTCTTATTCTTTTATGTTCTGCTGCTGACAAATGAGGGAGAATTCAGGCTTTATATCTTTCTAGCCGTTGCACTAGGTTTCTCGATGTATCAGGCATTGATGAAACAGCTGTATATGAACATTCTCAAATTTATCACGATGTGTATTTATCAAACCGTTCTCATCCTTAAAAGGCTGGTCATGTCGATCGTCTTCCAGCCGATCCGTTGGATTGTCACAATGGTCATAAGTGTTATACTGTTCTTGTTCCACTCGCTCTTACGTCTTGTTCGTTTTACGTTTCGGCTCGTGTGGAAGGTGCTGTCCATTGTTTGTTATCCGCTCATCTGGTTACTTAATGTGACCATTATTCATCGGATTCCCGAAAAATGGCGAACATCAATGAGATTGTTTTTCTCTAAAGGAGCAGGAATTTTACAAGGGACCAAGAAATTATCTGGTACCATCAAAACGAAATGGAAACAATTCTGGACAAAGTAAGAGAGGAGGCCTTCAACCTTGAACAAGAGAAAAAGAAATATCGCACAAATTCAAAATGATTACCAAAAACAAATGGAACAGCAAGCGCAACGCTTAAAACGCAAACGCCGTGGACTCCTTAGAAGGCTTACCGTGTTTGGTGTGATCGTGCTCATGTTTGCTGTCTTGGTGACAAGTGCCCTCTGGTCGCAATCGTCCTCATTAAAGGAAAAAGAAGAGAAGAAGGTTGCGCTCGAAAAAGAATTAAAGCAATTACAAACAAAGCAGGAAGATATTTCTGATGAAATTAAAAAGCTGAAAAGCAAGGAATACGTACTCGAACTGGCACGACGAGACTATTATATGTCCAAAAAAGGCGAAAAAATCTTTGATGTGGGCAATAAGAGCGATTAGCCTTGTTGACACTTAAAATTCAGTTTATGTATAATTGAACAAATGAGATTTTTTTATAAGTCTAAGGAGGAGCACTTTTTTTATGTCGATTGAAGTTGGCAGCAAGTTACAAGGGAAAGTTACGGGCATTACAAATTTTGGAGCTTTTGTGGAGTTGCCAGGCGGTTCAACTGGTCTCGTTCATATCAGTGAGGTAGCCGATAACTATGTAAAAGATATTAATGAGCATTTAAAAGTCGGTGAACAAGTTGAAGTGAAAGTGATTAACGTTGAAAAAGACGGTAAAATCGGCTTGTCCATTAAAAAAGCAAAAGATCGTCCTCAACAACAACAATCAAGACCGAGCAGAAATGATTTCCGTCCGAAGGAATCGTTTGAGCAAAAAATGAACAAATTCTTAAAAGATAGTGAAGACCGCTTAACATCTTTAAAACGTAACACGGAATCAAAACGTGGGGGACGCGGAGCAAGAAGAGGTTAACTTGTTGCTGCTTTCTATATATCTTTCACAACAAAGCACCTGCTGTCCGCAGGTGCTTTTTTTCTTGATCCATACGACATTTTTTGAGATTTCGTCATTTAATTTAAAACTTCCTATTGACGGACAAGCGATTCCTTTGTATTATAGATCTTGTGCTTCTTAGCGCATTTTTATTATGGCGGTGTAGCTCAGCTGGCTAGAGCGTACGGTTCATACCCGTGAGGTCGGGGGTTCGATCCCCTCCGCCGCTATCCTTTTTATTAGAACATAAAAGCAAGGCCCGTTGGTCAAGCGGTTAAGACACCGCCCTTTCACGGCGGTAACACGGGTTCGAATCCCGTACGGGTCATCTTCGAAAACAGCTTTCTTTAGGAAAGCTGTTTTTTTGTGTCTTCGTAAAATTCTGATGAAAGACATCGACTTTCATGAAAGTATGCCTTTTTGACGAATAAAGCGTCGAACGTTTTATGGAAACGACAACTTCTTTTGACAAAATTTCTTTTTCACCTTCGCTATAATGACAAGCAACGAATATCAGGTGGGGGATGAAAAGATGGAAAAACTAGAAAGAAGAACTGATTTAACAGGAGCGGGGTTTGAAAGAATCAGTGCAGGGTTAAAAAAGATGAAAAACCTGTTTCTTCATCATACGCATTCTCTTTTTTTCTATAAAGGGTTTATTTATGTCGTTCTTGGTTTTTTATTAGGACGAGCCTTTATATTATCTGAAATTATGCCGTTTGCTCTGCCTTTCTTTGGCTCCATGTTGCTTATCAAAAGAGATAAGTCCATGCTTGCTTGTCTCGCTTTACTTGCTGGAGCCATGACGATTTCACCTCAAAATGCATTGTTTGTGTTTGCGTCGCTGATCGTATTCCTTCTTATGTCCAAGGTGGTTTCTTTCATCATCAAAGACCCAGTGAAAACATTGCCGGTTGTCATTGTGCTGTCAATGCTGATCACCAGAGGAGCGTTTGTTTACCTAGAGCAAGGTGCTGTGCAAAGCTACGATTACGTCATGGCGGGTGTCGAAGCAGGACTTGCCTTCATTTTGACACTGATTTTCCTTCAAAGCCTGCCGATTTTTACAGTCAGGAAAATCAAACACTCCTTAAAGGTTGAAGAAATTATTTGCTTTATGATTTTGATTGCCTCAGTTTTAACAGGTCTGGCAGGCATCACATTTCAAGGAATGCAGGCAGAGCATATTTTGTCACGATATGTAGTGCTGAGCTTTGCCTTTATTGGAGGAGCGAGTATTGGTTGTACAGTGGGTGTCGTGACTGGATTAATTCTCGGTCTCGCTAACATCGGAAACCTTTATCAGATGAGTCTTCTTGCCTTTTCAGGTTTATTAGGGGGATTGCTGAAAGAGGGGAAGAAAGCAGGCGCAGCCATTGGCTTAATTGTGGGTTCCTTACTTATTTCCTTGTACGGAGAAGGATCAGCAGGACTCATAACCACGCTATATGAATCATTGATTGCGGTTGCGCTCTTCTTGCTCACGCCACAATCAGTGACCTCTAAGGTAGCGAAATATATTCCTGGTACGGTAGAGCATGTACAGGAACAGCAACAATACGCCCGGAAAGTACGAGATGTGACAGCAAAAAAGGTAGACCAATTTTCTAATGTATTTCATGCGCTGTCTGAGAGTTTTGCGACATTTTACGATTCCATTCCTGAAGAAAAGAAACAGGAAGAGGATGTAGATCTTTTTTTAAGTACGATCACAGAACGATCCTGTCAAACGTGCTATAAGAAAAATAAATGCTGGGTGCAGAACTTTGATACAACCTATGAACTGATGAAACAAGTTATGCATGAATCTGATGAAAAAACCTACGAGCAAAACCGGAAATTGAAGAAGAAATTTAGCCAGCACTGCTCAAAATCAAAACATGTCGAGGAATTGATTGAAGAGGAGATCGCTTACTATAAAGCCAACCAGACTCTGAAGAAAAAAGTCCAAGACAGCAGACGCCTTGTAGCTGAACAACTGATGGGTGTCTCACAAGTGATGGAGGATTTTTCCCGGGAAATAAAACGGGAAAGAGAACAGCATTTTATTCAAGAAGAGCAGATGATAGAAGCACTTCAGCACTTTGGAATTGAAATTCAGCAAGTAGAAATTTATAGCTTGGAGCAGGGGAATGTCGATATTGAAATGAGAATCCCATATTGCCAGGGCCATGGTGAATGTGAAAAAATCATCGCCCCTATGCTCTCAGATATTTTAGAAGAACAGATTTTAGTCAAAGCAGAGCAGTGTGCAGAGCACCCAACAGGCTATTGCCACGTTGTATTTGGCTCTGCAAAATCATATCGAGTGGCTACAGGCGTAGCGCATGCAGCAAAAGGCGGAGGATTAGTGTCTGGAGACAGCTACAGCATGATGGAGCTGGGTGCGGGCAAATATGCCGCGGCTATTAGTGATGGAATGGGCAATGGAGCAAGGGCTCATTTTGAAAGCAATGAAACGATTAAGCTGTTAGAAAAAATATTGGCATCAGGCATCAATGAAAAAGTGGCGATTAAAACCATTAATAGTATTTTATCTTTACGAACGACAGATGAAATCTATTCAACGTTAGATTTGTCCATTATTGATTTACAGGATGCGAGCTGTAAATTCCTTAAGATCGGTTCAACACCCAGCTTTATTAAACGGGGTGATCAGGTGATGAAGGTACAAGCGAGCAACTTACCGATTGGGATTATTGATGAATTTGAAGTGGAGGTTGTGAGTGAACAGATGAAGGCAGGAGATCTGCTGATTATGATGAGTGATGGCATTTTCGAAGGACCAAAGCATATTGAAAATCATGATCTCTGGGTGAAACGCAAAATGAAAAGCTTTAAAACAGAAGATCCGCAAGAGATTGCTGATTTATTAATGGAAGAGGTCATTCGAACAAGATCGGGTCAAATTGATGACGATATGACGGTTGTTGTCATCAGGCTTGATCACAATACGCCTAAATGGGCATCCATTCCGACTGGTACATTCTATCTTGAGAAACAAGAGATTTCTTGAAATATCGTATAATATGAATTTCTTCTGGCGATGATGGGGATATAAAGCATTCAGTTACGATCCCAGGAGGAATGAAGATGCGAAAAGGTCACGTAAACCAAATCTTATTGATTACAGATGGCTGCTCAAATCACGGGGAAGATCCACTTGCGATTGCCTCATTGGCAAAGGAACAAGGGATTACAGTCAATGTCATTGGCATTATGGAGGAAAACAGACACGATCATGAAGCAATGAAAGAAGTTGAGGGGATTGCTCTAGCAGGCGGAGGCATTCATCAAGTTGTCTACGTCCAGCAGTTATCTCAAACGGTACAAATGGTTACAAAAAAAGCGATGACACAAACCTTGCAAGGTGTTGTGAATAAAGAATTGCAGCAAATCCTTGGTAAGGACACTGAAATTGAAGAGCTTCCGCCTGATAAGCGCGGGGAAGTGATGGAAGTAGTCGATGAGTTAGGAGAGACGGTTCACCTTCAAGTACTTGTGCTTGTTGATACAAGTGCAAGTATGAAACCGAAGCTGCCGACCGTTAAAGAAGCACTCATTGACCTCTCCATTAGTTTAAATTCAAGAATTGGTGAAAATCAGTTTGGAATGTGTATATTTCCCGGGAAAAACTCAGATGCTGAAATTGTGTTGAATTGGACGCCTCGATTCGATTCACTGTCATCTATTTTCCCGAAACTGACCACGGGAGGAATTACTCCAACTGGACCAGCGCTTCGAGAAGCACTCCAGCATTTCAAATCAGTTCGTTCACGTAAAGGGCTGCTTGAAGCAAAGGAAGAGCATGATGAATTCGGCTTCTAACATTCCGTTAGGCACGATGATTCAAGGGAAATGGCATCACCATCATTACCGCATCGTAAAAGAGCTAGGAAAAGGGGCGAACGGTATTGTCTATCTAGCCGAATCGCCAAATGGTCAAGTAGCCCTTAAAGTGAGTGATGACAGTATGCTCATTGCATCTGAAGTCAATGTGTTAAAATCCTTTTCTAAGGCTCCTGTGAAAACCATGGGGCCTTCTTTTTATGATATGGATGATGCGATTTATCCCGGCATGCTTCAAAAGCGTTCCTTTTATGTGATGGAGTATGTCAGAGGCCCATTACTACTTGAATTTGTAAAACAAAAAGGTGATGAGTGGATCGTTGTTTTAATGGTTCAACTTTTATCTAACCTGGCTCATTTACATCAAGAAGGCTGGATTTTTGGTGACTTGAAGCCAGATAATCTCATCGTGTCAGGTCCCCCGGCCGCGATCCGGTGCATTGATGTAGGGGGAACGACAAAAGCAGGCAGGGCAATCAAGGAGTATACCGAGTTTTTTGATCGAGGCTATTGGGGATTCGGCACAAGAAAGGCAGAGCCATCTTATGATCTGTTTGCCTTAAGCATGGTGATGGTGAACTGTGCGTATAAGAAAGAATTCAAAAAAGGAGCAGAACCGGAAAAGCAGCTTTACAGAGCCATTGAAGGACATCCTTTATTAAAGCGTTATGAAAGGGTGTTAAAGGCTGCTCTACATGGTAAATATCAATCAGCGGCGGCTATGAAGAGTGCAATGCTGAAAGAAGGACAGTTGATCGCTTCAAGAAAAGCGAGTCAAAAGAAGCAGCAGCAAAAAAACGGGCAAAAGCCCGCTGTTCAACAAAATCAACAGGCGACTTCACGATCGAGAGTTGCAGCAGCAAAAAGAACATCAGTACGCCAAAAATCAGGCGGGCTTTTTGAAACTGTTCTTATCGTGTGCAGTGTACTTGCTCTTTACTGTGCATATGTAGTTTTGTTCCTGCTATAGACCTGTAAAAAAGCAGGCTTCATCTTTGCTTGGAGCTACTGAAAGTGATAGGATATGTATATCTTTAAATTACCTGCTCTTTGTGAGGAGGAAGTTGTGAATAGAATTGAATCATTTTTGAAAAAACATGATGTTTACCTTGAAAATACGACAGTCATTGTCGGGGTTTCTGGCGGACCAGATTCCATGCTTTTACTGCACGAACTAAACAAACGTCGAAAAGGTTCATTTCAGCTGATTGCAGCCCATGTAGATCACATGTTCAGAGGAGAAGAATCCTTTGCTGATTTGGCATTTGTTGAGGCATACTGCAAGGAGCAAGGAATTCTTTTTAAATCGGCCCGCATACAAGTTGCCCAATATGCAAAAGAAAACCACTTAAACAAACAGGCAGCTGCAAGAGAGTGCAGATATGCTTTCTTTCGTCAATTGATGGAGCAATACAACGCTCAATTTCTAGCGCTTGCACATCATGGAGACGACCAAGTAGAAACAATGATGATGAGGCTTGTGAGAGGGACAGTTGGAATAGGACTCGCAGGTATCCAAGCAAAACGTCCTTATCAAGATGGATGGCTGATTCGGCCGCTCATTGGATATTCCAAGGATGACGTGCTGACCGCTTGTGAAAAAGAACATATTCCCTATGTCATTGATCAAAGCAATCACACAGATGACTACTTGAGAAACCGGATAAGAAGACACATTCTTCCTGTGTTAAAAGAAGAGGCACCTCATGTACATGAAAGCTTTCAGTTTGTAAGTGACATGCTGACTGAAGATGAGCAATATTTGCAGGCATTAACAAAGGAACAAATGAACCAAGTGATAACGAATCAATCGCCTAAGCAAATTAAGATCAAAACGAAGCCTTTGCTTGACCTGCCTTTGCCTTTACAAAGAAGAGGCATTCAACTAATATTAAACTATCTTTATGAAAACACTCAATCAGCGTTTTCAAACCAGCATATTCTAGGGACTTTGGACTGGTTATCTCATACCGAACAACCGTCTGGATCATTAGATTTGCCAAAAGGTTTACAAGCTGTCAAGTCTTATGATTACTGTATGTTTACCTTTGAACGATCGCTTGTACTAGACCAGACTTATGCTCTTCACTTAAAGGGTGAGCTTGGAGAGAAGCTTTTCCTTCCAAATGGGCAGTCTATCGTGGTATCAAATCATGTTCCGAAGGATGCACGGAACGGAAACCATTTTTTCTTGCTTCAAAAAGATCAAGTTCGTTTCCCTTTGATCATTCGCTCACGAAAAAATGGTGATCGAATGAAACTTAAAGGGATGAATGGATCAAAAAAGGTGAAGGATATATTTATTGATAAAAAAGTGCCTCTTGCAGAAAGAGACAGCTGGCCGATCGTCACTGACTCGGATCATCAAATCATCTGGATCCCAGGTCTGAAAAAATCCGTTTTTGAAGAAATTGATATGACAAACAGCGATCTCATTGTATTACAATATAGACAGCATGAAAATTTGTAGGGGGCAAGCAAAAGCATGAAACAAGATATTGAAAAGGTTTTGATCTCAGAAGAAGAGATCCAGCAAAAAGTGAAGGAACTGGGTGCAACATTAACCAGCGATTATGATGGTAAATTTCCCCTGGCTATTGGTGTTTTGAAAGGGGCTCTTCCATTCATGGCAGACCTGATCAAACACATTGATACATATTTAGAACTTGATTTTATGGATGTATCTAGCTACGGAAAATCTACCGTATCTTCAGGAGAAGTAAAGATCATAAAAGATCTAGATACTTCTGTTGAAGGAAGAGATATTTTAATTATGGAAGATATCATCGACAGTGGGTTAACTTTGAGCTATCTGGTAGAGCTTTTCCGATACCGTAAAGCAAACTCCATAAAAATTGTGACATTGCTTGATAAACCAAGCGGTCGTAAAGCAGACATCAAAGCAGATTATGTTGGATTTGAAGTGCCAGATGCATTTGTTGTCGGCTATGGATTGGATTTCGCTGAACGTTACCGAAACCTCCCGTATATTGGAGTGTTAAAACCATCTGTTTACGAAGGCTAATCAGCATACGTATACATGAGGTTATTGGTTGTATTGGAATGATTTTCTATGATACTATTGAACATAGTTGTGCTTACTGTGGGAGGAGGTAAGGAATGAATCGGGTTTTTCGTAATACGATTTTTTATATACTTATTTTATTACTTGTGATAGGGGTAGTCAGTTGGTTAGGATCCCCTAATCAAAAGCCTGAGAACATGTCTTACAGCAAATTTTCGCAAAATCTAAGTGCGGGAAAAGTGGAGAGTATCTCCATTCAGCCTGTAAGAGGGGTTTATGAAATTCGTGGTCAATTAGATGGCGCGAAGAAAGATGAATACTTCATTACCCATGTTCCAGATGGTCAAGGTGTTGACCAGATTTACAGTGCACTAAAGAATACAGATGTAAAAGTAGAACCAGCACCTGAAACAAATGGATGGCTGCAAGTTCTGACAACCATCATTCCGTTCATCATCATCTTTATCCTGTTCTTCTTCTTACTGAACCAAGCTCAGGGCGGTGGAAGCCGTGTTATGAACTTTGGTAAGAGTAAGGCGAAGCTTTACACAGAAGAGAAGAAACGTGTGAAATTTAAAGATGTTGCCGGTGCAGATGAAGAAAAGCAAGAGCTTGTAGAAGTGGTAGAGTTCCTGAAGGACCCACGTAAATTCGCAGAGCTTGGCGCAAGAATTCCTAAAGGGGTTTTACTAGTAGGACCTCCAGGTACAGGTAAAACATTGCTTGCGAGAGCATCTGCAGGAGAAGCAGGCGTTCCTTTCTTCAGCATCAGTGGTTCTGACTTCGTCGAGATGTTCGTCGGTGTCGGTGCATCACGTGTACGTGATTTATTCGAAAATGCGAAAAAGAATGCACCATGCTTAATCTTTATTGATGAGATTGATGCAGTGGGTCGTCAGCGTGGAGCCGGTCTAGGCGGTGGTCATGACGAGCGTGAACAAACGCTTAACCAGCTTCTTGTTGAAATGGATGGTTTTAGTGCGAACGAAGGTATTATTATCATCGCTGCGACGAACCGTGCAGATATCCTAGATCCTGCATTGCTGCGTCCGGGACGTTTTGACCGTCAAATTACGGTTGACCGCCCAGATGTCATTGGCCGTGAAGAAGTGCTGAAGGTTCATGCGAAAAACAAACCGCTTGATGATACAGTGAATTTGAAAGCCATTGCAAGCAGAACACCTGGTTTCTCAGGAGCAGATCTTGAGAACTTACTAAACGAAGCAGCACTTGTTGCTGCCCGTCATAACAAAAAGAAAATTGATATGCGTGATATCGACGAAGCGACTGACCGTGTCATCGCTGGGCCGGCGAAGAAAAGCCGCGTCATTTCGAAGAAAGAACGTAATATCGTGGCTTACCATGAAGCAGGTCATACCGTCATTGGTCTTATCCTAGACGAAGCGGACATGGTGCATAAAGTAACGATCGTTCCTCGTGGTCAGGCAGGCGGATATGCGGTCATGCTTCCAAGAGAAGACCGTTATTTCCAAACGAAGCCAGAGCTTCTTGATAAAATTGTCGGCTTGCTCGGCGGTCGTGTTGCAGAGGAAATTACGTTTGGTGAAGTAAGTACAGGTGCTCACAACGATTTCCAGCGTGCAACTGGCATTGCAAGAAAAATGGTTACAGAGTTCGGTATGTCTGATAAACTTGGACCACTTCAATTCGGTCAAGCACAAGGAGGTCAAGTATTCCTTGGCCGTGACTTTAACAACGAGCCGAATTATAGTGAAGCGATCGCTTACGAAATTGACCAAGAAATTCAGCGTTTCATCAAGGACAGCTACGAACGTGCGAAACAAATTCTCACTGAGAATAAAGATAAGCTAGAAATCATCGCACAAGCTCTTCTAGAAGTTGAAACATTAGATGCTGAGCAAATTAAATCTCTTTACGAAACTGGAAAGCTTCCAGAGCGTGTATACGCAGATGACGAAGAGAAAAACGATGATGTGAAAGTGAACATCAAGAAAAAAGAAGAAGATGAGGAGATCTAATCTCCTTCTGTGAAAGCTGCCGGGATCATCGGCAGCTTTTTTTATTTCGATTCCTGAATGGATCGGTTTCGAATTGTTTACAAATGGAACTCAATTCGTGTATGGTATGATAGAAAGTCGAAAAATGCTCTTTTTGAGAAACTATTCAAAGTGGTGATGAAGTTGTTACTCGTGATAGATGTAGGGAACACAAATACCGTTTTAGGTGTTTATCATAATGGCGATCTAAACTACCATTGGCGAATTGAAACAAGCCGTCATAAAACAGAAGATGAATTTGGTATGGCCATCAGGTCTTTATTTGATTATGTCGGGCTGATGTTTGACCAAATAGAAGGAATTATCATCTCGTCTGTTGTCCCGCCAATGATGTTTGCATTAGAAAGAATGTGCGAGAAGTACTTTCACATAACTCCCCAAATTGTAGGGCCTGGAATGAAGACTGGATTAAACATTATGTGTGACAATCCAAAGGAAGTCGGGGCTGATCGAATTGTGAATGCAGTAGCGGCGATTCATCTATATGGGGCACCTCTCATTGTCGTAGACTTTGGCACAGCGACAACCTACTGCTATATCAATGAACAAAAACAATACATGGGTGGGGCAATAGCACCTGGTATTACCATCTCAACAGAGGCTTTATATACAAGAGCGGCGAAACTGCCGAGAATTGAAATTGTCCGTCCAGATCACATTGTTGGAAAAAACACCATCAGTGCGATGCAATCCGGCATCCTTTATGGATATGTTGGGCAAGTCGAGGGAATAGTGAAACGGATGAAGCAGCAAGCGAAACAAACACCGAAAGTCATTGCAACAGGCGGTTTGTCAACATTGATTGGAAATGAATCAGACTGCATTGATATTGTCGATCCGTTCTTAACATTAAAAGGACTTCAACTCATTTATGAACGTAATCGTGTCGGTGTACTATAGGAGGTTTAAAATCGAATGGACTACTTAGTTAAAGCGTTAGCATATGACGGAAAAGTCCGAGCATATGCTGCAAACACAACAGATACAATCAACGAAGCACAAAGAAGACACCATACATGGCCAACAGCATCAGCAGCGATTGGCAGAACAATGACAGCTACAGTCATGATGGGTGCTATGCTGAAAGGTGAAAATAAGCTAACGGTCAAAATTGAAGGCGGTGGACCAATCGGTGCCATCATTGCTGATGGAAACGCAAAGGGCCAGGTGCGCGGATATGTCTCAAACCCACAAGTCCATTTTGACTTAAATGAACATGGCAAGCTGGATGTTAGACGTGCAGTCGGGACATCTGGAACGTTAAGTGTTGTTAAAGATATCGGGCTGAAAGATCACTTTACAGGACAAACGGAGATCGTTTCAGGTGAAATTGGAGATGACTTCACTTATTACCTTGTCTCTTCTGAGCAAGTGCCTTCCTCTGTAGGTGTAGGGGTTTTGGTCAATCCAGATAACTCGATCCTTGCAGCAGGCGGTTTCATCATTCAATTGCTGCCTGGAACAGAAGATGCTGTCATTGAAAGATTAGAAAAGCGGCTCTCAACCATTGAACCCATTTCTAAACTCATTGAAAAAGGGATGACACCAGAAGAAATCTTAGAAGAAGTACTCGGAGAAAAACCTCAAATTTTAGAAACTGTACCTGTCGAATTCTCTTGTAACTGCTCAAAAGAACGTTTTTCTAATGGCATTATCAGCCTAGGAAAAGCCGAAATTGAAGACATGATTGAACAAGACGGACAAGCAGAAGCTCAATGCCATTTTTGTAACGAAACGTATGTATTTACAAAAGAAGAGCTAGAAGAGCTACGTGAAGAAATAACCCGCTAAGCTCTAAGCAGCGGGTTTTCTTTTTAGAATGGAAAGGAGACGAAAGATGAGACTGAAAGCAAGAGTGGTATGGACATTTATTCTCGTGTTGCTTATGATCAATGCCGTTGTCATTGCATATGTATTAACAAAGTCGCAAATGTCACAGGCTTCTTCAAACGGGAAGAGCGGTGAAGAAATTGCGTCGATTGGAAAAGAGAAGGTGACACGTCAAGAATGGTTAAAGAAGATGGAAGACCGCTATGGAAAGGCAACACTTGAGCAAATGATTAATCAGAAGGTGGTCGATCAGCTTGCGAAAGAAAACAAGCTTGAGGTGTCCTCAAAAGAAATCAATCGTGAATTGTTAATGCTTAAAGCGGTATCAAATAATTTCTACGAAGATGGACATACGAGTGAAAAGGACTGGACAGAACAGATTCGTTATCAAATATTATTAGAGCAGCTTTTAACGAGAGATGCTGTCGTTTCTGAAAAAGAAGCGAAATCCTTTTATGAAAAAAACAAGGACTTATATCAATATGATGATTCATACCGTATTCGTCATATCGTCGTGAAGACAAAGGGCGAAGCTGAAAATGTATTGAAGGATCTAAAAGGCGGATCTAGCTTCGAAGCGGTGGCAGCTGAACGCTCCATTGACCGCTACACCTCTCCATATGGCGGAGATCTTGGGTTTGTGACAGAAGAACAAGAAAGTATCCCAGCCCTGTACATACAGGAAGCTCAAAAGCTTCAGCCAGATCAATGGACTAAAGAACCGATCGAGACCAAAAACGGGTATGCCATTATTCAATTGAAAGAAAAATTAGATGGCCGCTCCTTCTCGTATGAAGAAGTCAAAAATCAGATCAAAAGGCAGATTGCCATGGAAGATCTAGGTGAAAAGGCGAATGTTAAAACCCTGTGGAAAGAAGCAAAAGTCACATGGTTTTACGATGGCGAGCAGGACTAAAAGCATTGACAAAATTTTTCGAAATTGATAATTTAATATTAATACAATAAAATTACTCGGAGATAGAGGTGTTAGTGATGGCTCGTATTGCAAATTCAGTTTTTGAACTAATAGGAAATACACCAGTCGTTAAATTAAACCGTTTAGTAGATGAAGACAGTGCGGATGTCTACTTGAAACTTGAATATATGAACCCGGGCAGCAGTGTAAAAGATCGTATTGCGTTAGCGATGATCGAAGATGCTGAAGCGAAAGGTACTTTAAAAGCCGGCGACACGCTCATCGAACCAACAAGCGGAAACACAGGGATCGGTCTTGCAATGGTAGCGGCAGCTAAAGGAATTAACGCAATTCTAGTGATGCCAGACACAATGAGTCAGGAGCGCCGCAACCTTTTACGCGCTTATGGTGCAGAGCTTGTATTAACACCAGGTGCAGAAGGAATGAAAGGTGCCATCAAAAAGGCAGAAGAATTGGCAGAAGAGCACGGTTACTTCATGCCTCAGCAATTTAACAACGAAGCCAATGCGGAGATTCACCGTCGTACTACAGGAAAAGAAATTCTTGAACAGTTCGACGGCGAGCTTGATGCATTTATTGCAGGTGTTGGTACGGGCGGCACAATTACGGGTGCTGGTGAAGTCCTCAAAGAAGCCATCCCGTCGATTCAGCTTTATGCGGTAGAGCCGACAGATTCTCCTGTATTATCAGGCGGAAAGCCAGGCCCGCATAAAATCCAAGGGATTGGAGCAGGTTTTATCCCTTCCATCTTGAACACGGAAGTATATGACGGCATTATCCAAGTGAAAAACGAAGATGCATTTGAGCTTGCAAGAAAAGCAGCGAAGGAGGAAGGAATCCTTGGCGGTATTTCTTCAGGAGCAGCTATTTACGCAGCACTTCAAACAGCGAAGAAGCTTGGTAAAGGGAAAAAGGTTCTCGCAATCATCCCAAGTAATGGGGAGCGTTACCTCAGCACACCTCTTTATCAATTCGATTAAACCAATTACCCCAGCATTTGCTGGGGTTTTTTTATGAAATCTGTAGATGGAAAGCAAATACTATTTTCTAAATAAATTGGATTGCATTACAATAAGATTAATGAAAATGAAAAAGGATGATAACATGACACAACGCAGGCCGATGGGCATCAAAATTCCTTTTACGAAAGATGCATTCTTGAAAAGATACGAACAATTAACTGCTGGCGAAACACACCATGTTCTGCTTGAAAGTGCTCGCGGCGGTTCATACAGCATTGCTGGCATTCACCCAATCGCTAAAGCGAAGGGAAAAGACGGGATGACAACCATCCATTATCAAGATGAGGTGCTGTTCAAAGAAGGCGATCCATTTAGAGCGTTTACGGATTGGTTCCAAACCCTTCGAACCGAAACGAATGAGGAATACCCTGATTTTCAAGGTGGGGCGATTGGATTTTTAAGCTATGATTATGCTAGATATATCGAGCATTTTAAGATGCTGTCCATTGATGACCTGAAAACACCTGACCTTTATTTTCTCGTGTTTAATGATGTTGCGGTCTTTGATCATGAAGAAAACGTGCTGTGGCTGATCACTCACACAGAGGGAGCGGAATCTGTGAGTGACATTCATCAAAGACTCGAAGATTTGAAGCAAAAGTGGACAAGCTCTGCAAAAGAATCAGCACAATCACCTGTTTATGAACCTTCTGCAGAATGTGTACCAGCAGCACCTTTTACGGAAGAAACCTTTGGAGAAGCAGTAGAGAAGATTAAGCAATATATCGCAAGCGGTGATGTGTTCCAAGTGAATTTATCCATCAGACAAGATGAACAGCTCCACACCCACCCTTATGATTTATACAAAACGTTACGTCAAGTCAATCCATCTCCTTATATGTCTTATCTGCACACGCCTGATTTCCAAATTGTTTGTGGATCTCCAGAGCTGCTGATTAAGAAAAAGGGGACTCAATTAGAAACAAGACCGATTGCGGGTACAAGATCAAGAGGCAAAGACGATGCTGAGGATCAAGCGCTGGCAAAAGAGCTCATTGAAAATGAAAAAGAACGCGCGGAGCATGTGATGCTCGTGGATCTTGAGCGGAATGACCTTGGACGCGTGTCCACTTATGGCTCAGTAAGAGTGAACGAATTTATGGCGATTGAGAAATATTCACACGTGATGCACATTGTATCCAACGTACAAGGGGAACTGCGTGATGATTGTGATGCAGTAGATGTCATGAGAGCTGTATTCCCAGGCGGCACAATTACAGGTGCTCCAAAGGTGAGAACAATGGAAATCATAGAAGAGCTTGAGCCGACAAGGCGTGGGCTTTATACTGGATCTATAGGCTGGTTTGGATTCAATCAAGATATGCACTTTAACATCGTCATTCGTACGGCGTACTGCACTGAAGGCAAAGCCTTTATGCAATCGGGTGCTGGGATCGTCATCGATTCTGTACCAAAGCACGAATACAAAGAATCGATTAAAAAAGCCTATGCAGTAAAAAAAGCATTACAGTTGAGCAAAGAAGAGACTATTTTGAGTTAGAGGTGAGTAGAGCATGATATTAATGATTGATAATTATGATTCATTTACGTACAACCTGGTCCAGTATTTAGGTGAGCTTGGAGAAGAATTGATTGTGAAACGGAATGATCAAGTAACCATTCAAGAAATCGAAGAACTCAAGCCAGATTTTCTCATGATTTCTCCAGGGCCATGCAGTCCTGATGAAGCGGGAATTAGTATGGAGGCAATCAAGCACTTTGCGGGAAGTATTCCAATCTTCGGTGTGTGCCTGGGGCATCAATCCATTGCGCAAGTCTTTGGAGGGGATGTCGTTCGTGCTGAACGCTTAATGCATGGTAAAACGTCAGAGATTGCTCATGACGGAAAAGGTGTCTTCACTGGACTCCAAAATCCGCTCGTCGCAACGAGATATCATTCGTTAATTGTCAAAAATGAAACGCTGCCGGAGTGCTTTGACGCAACAGCTAGTACAAAGGAAGGCGAGCTCATGGCCATTCGCCATAAAGAGCTACCAATTGAAAGTGTACAGTTTCATCCTGAATCGATTATGACGTCCTTCGGAAAAGAAATGCTGAAAAATTTCATTGAAACCTATCGTAAAAAGGGGCATGAAGTAAACGCATGATCATTTATCTGAACGGTCAGTATATAGAGGAGAAAGACGCGACTCTTTCTCCTTTTGATCATGGTTTTCTATATGGCATCGGTGTATTCGAAACATTTACCAGCCTGGCAGGACAAGTCTTTCTGTTAGATTGGCACCTTGAAAGGCTCAATCAATCATTGCGTGACCTTTGCATCGAATCCACAATAGAGAAACCATTTGTACTCGACATCATTCGTACCTTACTGAATAAAAACGAAATAGCCGGTGCTCATGCGAGAATTCGCTTCAATGTTTCTGCAGGCAGAGGCAATGGATTTTCTGCAGATCCTTATGAAGAGCCTGTCGTGTTTGTCATGATCTCTCCATTCCGGCCCGAATCTATTTTAGATGAGAAGCAGGGGGTCATTCTTCAAACGAGGAGAAATACGCCGGAAGGTCCAAGGCGCCTCAAGTCTCATCATTATATGAACAACCTGCTGGCTAAAAGAGAAGTGGGAAATGATCCGTCGTTAGAAGGCATCTTTTTAACAAAAGAAAATGATGTGGCAGAAGGCATTACCTCCAATGTATTTTGGCGAAAAGGCGATGTGATTTATACACCGTCACTTGATACAGGCATTTTAAATGGGGTCACTCGTCGATATTGTATCGAAACACTCCAAGCGATGGAGGCGTCGCTAAAAGTAGGGCGATACCCGGTCTCCCATTTGCTATCAGCTGATGAGGCATGGATGACCAATTCTGTTCAAGGGATTGTGCCTTTCAGAAGTATAGGGGAAATCTCCTTTTCCCAAAACAGCCGGATCATCTCAATGAAATTGAGAACACAATATAAAAAAGAACGTCTAGAACATAAAGAGTAGGTGGACACAATGACACAACAAGTGATAAAACAGCCTAAAATCATACAAGCCAAGCACCACACCCTTAGTTATGAAGAAAAGACATTGGTCATGGGCATTTTAAATGTCACACCTGACTCTTTTTCAGATGGAGGAAAGTTTAATCAAGTGGATAAAGCGCTGGCTCATGCAGCGCAGCTGATAGAGGACGGGGCACATATCATTGATATAGGCGGAGAATCGACTCGTCCGGGAGCGGCATTTGTCTCAGAACAAGAGGAGCTTTCAAGAGTCATTCCCGTCATTGAAAAGATCACAAAAGAATTGGATGTACCGATTTCCATTGATACGTATAAAGCCCATGTGGCAGATGAAGCAGTGAAAGCCGGAGCTTCCATCATCAATGATGTATGGGGAGCGAAGGCAGATCCTCAAATGGCGCATGTGGCAGCGAAGCACAATGTGCCGATTATTTTAATGCACAATCGGCCAGAGCGAAACTATACACATCTAATTTCAGATATGATCGCAGATTTGAAAGAAAGTGTTCAAATTGCGAAACAAGCGGGTATCCGTGATGACATGATCATATTAGACCCAGGTGTAGGGTTTGCGAAAAATAAAGAGGACAACCTGATGGTCATGAATGAACTCGAACATTTTTGTCACCTTGGGTATCCACTGCTTTTAGCTACATCTCGAAAACGATTCATCGGAGCTGTCTTAGACCTGCCACCGGAAGAACGTACTGAAGGAACGGGGGCTACGGTCTGCCTTGGGATTCAAAAAGGCAGTGCGATGGTTCGTGTACATGATGTAAAAGAAATCGCAAGAATGGCAAAAATGATGGATGCCATGTTGAATAAGGGAGGCGCTTATCATCGATAAAGTATATGTAAATGGAATGGAATTTTACGGCTACCATGGCGTATTTGCAGAAGAAAATAAATTAGGACAGCGGTTCCGTGTGGATTTAACAGCTTCACTTGATTTAAGTAAAGCCGGACAAACGGATGACCTCAATGAGACGATCAATTATGCAGAGCTCTACCATATCTGCAAAAGCATTGTAGAGGGTGAATCAGTCAACCTCGTTGAAACACTGACAGAAAGAATTGCGAGCCAAGTGTTAAAGGACTTCCCGACAGTTCAGGAATGTACAGTGAAGGTGATCAAACCAGATCCGCCAATTCCAGGACACTATCAGTCCGTTGCCATTGAAATGACGAGATCGCGCGCATGAACAATACCGCATACATCGCTTTAGGTTCGAACATAGGGAAAAAGGAAACCTATTTAAAAGAAGCCGTCAAAAAACTGCACGAACATCCAGAGGTTCAAGTAGAATCAATCTCATCTATATATGAAACAACACCTGTAGGTTACGAAAACCAAGATGACTTTTTAAATATGGCTGTGAAAATTTCCACCTCGCTTCGCCCAGATGAACTACTGACACTTACTCAGAAAATCGAGCAAGAGTTAGGCAGAACAAGAGAAGTGAGATGGGGAC
The DNA here is from genome assembly GCF_900186955.1 of Bacillus pumilus. Taxonomy (NCBI): domain Bacteria; kingdom Bacillati; phylum Bacillota; class Bacilli; order Caryophanales; family Bacillaceae; genus Bacillus; species Bacillus pumilus. The sequence continues at coordinate 89,597 of NZ_LT906438.1, forward strand.
CGCGAACGGCTGACCTTGACATTTTACTTTATAATCGTGAAAATATTGAAACAGAACAGCTTGTAGTGCCACATCCTAGAATGTACGAACGTTTATTCGTTCTCGTTCCGATGAGTGAGATTTGCCCAGAAATCGGCGAAGTACAAATAAATGCCGTAACAGACCAAGAAGGTGTAAGCATATGGAAAAAGATATGTGGGGTAGAAGAATTCGTGCATACCGAAAGCTAAAAGGGTATACTCAGGAAGGGTTCGCGAAAAGACTGGGCATCTCTGTCTCTGTCTTAGGAGAAATTGAGCGAGGCAATCGATTACCAACAAACCAATTGGTTGATCAAATAGCAGATGCTTTAAATATAACGGTGGAAGAACTTTCACCAATTCTTGAAGAAGGAAGGAGGGGAAATGATGTTTAAAATCGGAGATATCGACATTAAAAACAAAGTGGTGCTCGCACCTATGGCTGGTGTGTGCAACTCTGCCTTCAGACTGACAGTGAAAGAGTTTGGAGCAGGTTTAGTCTGCGCTGAAATGATCAGTGACAAGGCGATCCTGATCAACAATGCAAGAACAATGGGTATGCTATACATTGATGAACGGGAAAAGCCTTTGAGCCTTCAGATATTTGGAGGTGAAAAAGACACTCTCGTTGAAGCAGCAAAGTTTGTAGACCAGAATACCACAGCGGACATTATCGATATCAACATGGGCTGTCCTGTACCGAAGATTACGAAATGTGATGCAGGAGCGAAATGGCTGCTTGATCCAAACAAGATTTATGAAATGGTCTCTGCTGTTGTAGATGCTGTAGATAAACCTGTTACGGTGAAAATGAGAATGGGCTGGGACGAAGATCATATCTTCGCTATCGACAATGCCCGTGCTGTTGAACGAGCAGGTGGACAAGCGGTTGCGCTTCACGGGCGGACACGTGTGCAGATGTACGAAGGAACAGCGAATTGGGATATTATAAAAGAGGTCAAACAATCTGTTTCCATTCCTGTCATCGGCAATGGAGATGTTAAAACCCCTCAAGATGCAAAACGTATGCTTGATGAAACGGGTGTAGATGCTGTCATGATCGGAAGAGCCGCACTAGGAAACCCGTGGATGATCTATCGAACGGTTCATTATTTAGAAACGGGTGAACTGAAAGAAGAGCCAAATGTACGTGAGAAGATGTCAGTGTGCAAGCTTCACTTAGACAGACTCATTGATCTAAAAGGCGAGCATGTGGCTGTCAGAGAAATGAGAAAGCACGCAGCATGGTACTTAAAAGGTGTCCGAGGCAATGCGGACGTGAGAAATCAAATCAATCAAAGTGAAACGAGAGCGGAGCTTGTACAAGTTCTTGATGACTTTACGATCGAAGCCGAGGCAAAAGAGCTTCAAAGTATAAAAGTAGGATAAGACTATCTTTCTTTTTGTAGCTCACTGCTAGTGCATGTACTGGCAGTTTTTCTGCTTTTCTCTGCAAAATACATTATTGGAGTGATATAAATGAGTAATGAAGGGCTTAACAACGAAGAATTAAATGACCAATTTCAGGTCAGACGTGACAAAATGAATAAAATGAGAGAAGAGGGTATCGATCCATTCGGTGAACGATATGACCGTTCTCATCAATCTGCACAAATTATTGCAGAATACGATGAGTTTTCTAAAGAAGACTTAGAAGAAAAGTCTGCCCAAGTGACAATCGCTGGACGTATGATGACAAAGCGTGGAAAAGGGAAAGCTGGCTTTGCGCATATACAAGACTTAGAAGGACAAATTCAAATCTACGTTCGTAAAGATAGTGTAGGAGAAGAAGCTTACGAATTATTCAAAAGCTCAGACCTAGGCGATATTATCGGTGTAACAGGAGCGGTATTTAAAACGAATGTAGGAGAACTTTCTATTAAAGCGACTAGCTTTGAGGTTCTCACAAAAGCACTTCGCCCGCTTCCTGATAAATATCATGGACTTAAAGATGTTGAACAACGTTATCGTCAGCGTTACCTTGACCTGATTGTAAATCCAGAAAGCAAGCAGACGTTCATCATGCGAAGCAAGATCATTCAATCTATGAGAAGATACTTAGATTCTAAAGGATACCTAGAAGTTGAAACACCAACTATGCACAGCATCCCTGGTGGTGCATCAGCACGTCCTTTCATTACTCATCATAATGCACTGGATATGCCGCTCTATATGCGTATTGCGATTGAATTGCACTTAAAACGCCTCATTGTCGGTGGCCTAGAGAAAGTATACGAGATTGGCCGTGTATTCCGTAACGAAGGTGTATCAACTCGTCATAACCCAGAATTCACTATGATCGAGCTGTACGAAGCTTACGCAGATTACAAAGACATCATGAACCTAACTGAAAACCTGATTGCTCATATTGCCGAAGAGGTACTAGGGACAACCACGATTCAATATGGAGAAGATGAAATTGATCTCAAGCCTGAATGGAAAAGACTCCATATGGTTGAAGCGGTCAAAGAAGCAACTGGTGTAGACTTCTGGCAGGAGATGTCTATAGAAGAAGCGAAACAGCATGCAGCTGATCACGGAATTGAAATTACGAAAAACATGACAGTAGGTCATATCATCAATGAGTTCTTCGAGCAAAAAGTTGAGGAAACATTGGTGCAGCCTACCTTTATTTACGGACACCCAGTGGAGATTTCTCCATTAGCTAAGAAAAATCCTGAAGATCCTCGCTTCACTGATCGCTTTGAGCTATTTATCGTACGCCGTGAACATGCTAATGCATTCACAGAGCTAAACGATCCAATCGATCAAAGAGAACGATTCGAAGCTCAATTAAAAGAACGTGAAGAAGGAAATGACGAAGCGCATCTAATGGATGACGATTTTGTTGAAGCATTAGAATATGGTATGCCTCCAACAGGCGGACTAGGAATCGGTATCGACCGGTTAATCATGCTATTAACAAATTCTCCATCAATCAGAGATGTACTGCTTTTCCCACAAATGAGAAACCGCTAATACATCAATTAATGCGCCATTTTAACTATGGCGCTTTTTATTTTTCATAAAATGAAACTTTTTTTAAAAAAACTATTGCAAGGAAAGAATCAAGGTGGTATATTATTATTCGTTGCCGCAAAACAGCAACGAGGTTAAAAAAAGAAATTGAAAAAACTTCTTGACTTTAACCAATACGAAATGTTAAGATATTAAAGTCGCTTACGAGCGATAACGAAAATGATCTTTGAAAACTAAACAAGACAAAACGTACCTGTTAATTCGAGTTTTTATAAAAAATCCTATGTTATATCATAGGTAGTCAGTCAAACACTGACGAAAAACAAAACTTCGGTTTTGTACTTTTTCGGAGAGTTTGATCCTGGCTCAGGACGAACGCTGGCGGCGTGCCTAATACATGCAAGTCGAGCGGACAGAAGGGAGCTTGCTCCCGGATGTTAGCGGCGGACGGGTGAGTAACACGTGGGTAACCTGCCTGTAAGACTGGGATAACTCCGGGAAACCGGAGCTAATACCGGATAGTTCCTTGAACCGCATGGTTCAAGGATGAAAGACGGTTTCGGCTGTCACTTACAGATGGACCCGCGGCGCATTAGCTAGTTGGTGGGGTAATGGCTCACCAAGGCGACGATGCGTAGCCGACCTGAGAGGGTGATCGGCCACACTGGGACTGAGACACGGCCCAGACTCCTACGGGAGGCAGCAGTAGGGAATCTTCCGCAATGGACGAAAGTCTGACGGAGCAACGCCGCGTGAGTGATGAAGGTTTTCGGATCGTAAAGCTCTGTTGTTAGGGAAGAACAAGTGCGAGAGTAACTGCTCGCACCTTGACGGTACCTAACCAGAAAGCCACGGCTAACTACGTGCCAGCAGCCGCGGTAATACGTAGGTGGCAAGCGTTGTCCGGAATTATTGGGCGTAAAGGGCTCGCAGGCGGTTTCTTAAGTCTGATGTGAAAGCCCCCGGCTCAACCGGGGAGGGTCATTGGAAACTGGGAAACTTGAGTGCAGAAGAGGAGAGTGGAATTCCACGTGTAGCGGTGAAATGCGTAGAGATGTGGAGGAACACCAGTGGCGAAGGCGACTCTCTGGTCTGTAACTGACGCTGAGGAGCGAAAGCGTGGGGAGCGAACAGGATTAGATACCCTGGTAGTCCACGCCGTAAACGATGAGTGCTAAGTGTTAGGGGGTTTCCGCCCCTTAGTGCTGCAGCTAACGCATTAAGCACTCCGCCTGGGGAGTACGGTCGCAAGACTGAAACTCAAAGGAATTGACGGGGGCCCGCACAAGCGGTGGAGCATGTGGTTTAATTCGAAGCAACGCGAAGAACCTTACCAGGTCTTGACATCCTCTGACAACCCTAGAGATAGGGCTTTCCCTTCGGGGACAGAGTGACAGGTGGTGCATGGTTGTCGTCAGCTCGTGTCGTGAGATGTTGGGTTAAGTCCCGCAACGAGCGCAACCCTTGATCTTAGTTGCCAGCATTTAGTTGGGCACTCTAAGGTGACTGCCGGTGACAAACCGGAGGAAGGTGGGGATGACGTCAAATCATCATGCCCCTTATGACCTGGGCTACACACGTGCTACAATGGACAGAACAAAGGGCTGCGAGACCGCAAGGTTTAGCCAATCCCATAAATCTGTTCTCAGTTCGGATCGCAGTCTGCAACTCGACTGCGTGAAGCTGGAATCGCTAGTAATCGCGGATCAGCATGCCGCGGTGAATACGTTCCCGGGCCTTGTACACACCGCCCGTCACACCACGAGAGTTTGCAACACCCGAAGTCGGTGAGGTAACCTTTATGGAGCCAGCCGCCGAAGGTGGGGCAGATGATTGGGGTGAAGTCGTAACAAGGTAGCCGTATCGGAAGGTGCGGCTGGATCACCTCCTTTCTAAGGATATATGGAGCAGCGTGCGTTTTCGTCTTGTTTAGTTTTGAAGGATCATTCCTTCAAGACATGTCTCTAGCGAGACAGGATTGTTCTTTGAAAACTAGATAACAATAAGTAATACATTCACATTGAATGCAATGCAAAGTTCATCACACATAGTGATTCTTTCTAAAGTAAGAAATGGTTAAGTTAGAAAGGGCGCACGGTGGATGCCTTGGCACTAGGAGCCGATGAAGGACGGGACGAACACCGATATGCTTCGGGGAGCTGTAAGCAAGCTTTGATCCGGAGATTTCCGAATGGGGAAACCCACTGCTCGTAATGGAGTAGTATCCATACTTGAATACATAGAGTATGAGAAGGCATACCCGGGGAACTGAAACATCTAAGTACCCGGAGGAAGAGAAAGCAAATGCGATTCCCTGAGTAGCGGCGAGCGAAACGGGAACAGCCCAAACCAAGAGGCTTGCCTCTTGGGGTTGTAGGACACTCTATACGGAGTTACAAAGGAACGATATAAGCGAAGAGGTCTGGAAAGGCCCGCCAAAGAAGGTAACAGCCCTGTAACTGAAATGTTGTTCTCTCCAGAGTGGATCCTGAGTACGGCGGAACACGTGAAATTCCGTCGGAATCCGGGAGGACCATCTCCCAAGGCTAAATACTCCCTAGTGACCGATAGTGAACCAGTACCGTGAGGGAAAGGTGAAAAGCACCCCGGAAGGGGAGTGAAATAGATCCTGAAACCGTGTGCCTACAAGTAGTCAGAGCCCGTTAAAGGGTGATGGCGTGCCTTTTGTAGAATGAACCGGCGAGTTACGATCCCGTGCAAGGTTAAGCAGAAGATGCGGAGCCGCAGCGAAAGCGAGTCTGAATAGGGCGCATGAGTACGTGGTCGTAGACCCGAAACCAGGTGATCTACCCATGTCCAGGGTGAAGTTCAGGTAACACTGAATGGAGGCCCGAACCCACGCACGTTGAAAAGTGCGGGGATGAGGTGTGGGTAGGGGTGAAATGCCAATCGAACCTGGAGATAGCTGGTTCTCTCCGAAATAGCTTTAGGGCTAGCCTCAAGGTAAGAGTCTCGGAGGTAGAGCACTGATTGGACTAGGGGCCCCTACCGGGTTACCGAATTCAGTCAAACTCCGAATGCCGATGACTTATCCTTGGGAGTCAGACTGCGAGTGATAAGATCCGTAGTCGAAAGGGAAACAGCCCAGACCGCCAGCTAAGGTCCCAAAGTATACGTTAAGTGGAAAAGGATGTGGAGTTGCTTAGACAACCAGGATGTTGGCTTAGAAGCAGCCACCATTTAAAGAGTGCGTAATAGCTCACTGGTCGAGTGACTCTGCGCCGAAAATGTACCGGGGCTAAACGTATCACCGAAGCTGCGGACTGTTCTTACGAACAGTGGTAGGAGAGCGTTCTAAGTGCTGTGAAGTCAGACCGGAAGGACTGGTGGAGCGCTTAGAAGTGAGAATGCCGGTATGAGTAGCGAAAGACGGGTGAGAATCCCGTCCACCGAATGCCTAAGGTTTCCTGAGGAAGGCTCGTCCGCTCAGGGTTAGTCGGGACCTAAGCCGAGGCCGAAAGGCGTAGGCGATGGACAACAGGTTGATATTCCTGTACCACCTCCTCACCATTTGAGCAATGGGGGGACGCAGGAGGATAGGGTAAGCGCGGTATTGGATATCCGCGTCCAAGCAGTTAGGCTGGGAAATAGGCAAATCCGTTTCCCGTGAAGGCTGAGCTGTGATGGCGAGCGAAATTTAGTAGCGAAGTTCCTGATTCCACACTGCCAAGAAAAGCCTCTAGCGAGGTGAGAGGTGCCCGTACCGCAAACCGACACAGGTAGGCGAGGAGAGAATCCTAAGGTGATCGAGAGAACTCTCGTTAAGGAACTCGGCAAAATGACCCCGTAACTTCGGGAGAAGGGGTGCTTCTTAGGGTGTTAAAGCCCCGAGAAGCCGCAGTGAATAGGCCCAGGCGACTGTTTAGCAAAAACACAGGTCTCTGCGAAGCCGTAAGGCGAAGTATAGGGGCTGACGCCTGCCCGGTGCTGGAAGGTTAAGAGGAGCGCTTAGCGTAAGCGAAGGTGCGAATTGAAGCCCCAGTAAACGGCGGCCGTAACTATAACGGTCCTAAGGTAGCGAAATTCCTTGTCGGGTAAGTTCCGACCCGCACGAAAGGCGCAACGATCTGGGCACTGTCTCAACGAGAGACTCGGTGAAATTATAGTACCTGTGAAGATGCAGGTTACCCGCGACAGGACGGAAAGACCCCGTGGAGCTTTACTGCAGCCTGATATTGAATGTTGGTACAGCTTGTACAGGATAGGTAGGAGCCTTGGAAACCGGAGCGCTAGCTTCGGTGGAGGCATCGGTGGGATACTACCCTGGCTGTATTGACCTTCTAACCCGCTGCCCTTATCGGGCAGGGAGACAGTGTCAGGTGGGCAGTTTGACTGGGGCGGTCGCCTCCTAAAATGTAACGGAGGCGCCCAAAGGTTCCCTCAGAATGGTTGGAAATCATTCGCAGAGTGTAAAGGCACAAGGGAGCTTGACTGCGAGACCTACAAGTCGAGCAGGGACGAAAGTCGGGCTTAGTGATCCGGTGGTTCCGCATGGAAGGGCCATCGCTCAACGGATAAAAGCTACCCCGGGGATAACAGGCTTATCTCCCCCAAGAGTCCACATCGACGGGGAGGTTTGGCACCTCGATGTCGGCTCATCGCATCCTGGGGCTGTAGTCGGTCCCAAGGGTTGGGCTGTTCGCCCATTAAAGCGGTACGCGAGCTGGGTTCAGAACGTCGTGAGACAGTTCGGTCCCTATCCGTCGCGGGCGCAGGAAATTTGAGAGGAGCTGTCCTTAGTACGAGAGGACCGGGATGGACGCACCGCTGGTGTACCAGTTGTTCTGCCAAGGGCATCGCTGGGTAGCTATGTGCGGACGGGATAAGTGCTGAAAGCATCTAAGCATGAAGCCCCCCTCAAGATGAGATTTCCCATTCCGCAAGGAAGTAAGATCCCTGAAAGATGATCAGGTTGATAGGTCTGAGGTGGAAGCGTGGTGACACGTGGAGCTGACAGATACTAATAGATCGAGGACTTAACCTATATTCTAATGTGAAGCTTGAACATTGTTATCTAGTTTTGAGAGAACATTCTCTCCATCAGGTTTGGTGGCGATAGCGAAGAGGTCACACCCGTTCCCATACCGAACACGGAAGTTAAGCTCTTCAGCGCCGATGGTAGTTGGGGGTCTCCCCCTGTGAGAGTAGGACGCCGCCAAGCTTGTATAAGGATCAGTTCCATACGGAACTGGTCTTTTTTGTGTTTTTGAAAAAATTACTTCTATTAAATCACTTTGTAAAGTGAGAAGTGATGATGTAGTAAGCCTCATCGATCAATTAATTTTTCTGTTCGTCTCACTTTCATGTACTCTCATTGAACAACGCAGCTGTTGTGTGGATCGGTCGTTCAATTCGTTTAGAATGAAGATCAAAAGCATAGAAAGCAGCCAATAAGAATTTTCTTTGGCAGCCAGATACAGAGGGCTGTTTAGAGACACACTAGATAACTGAGTATTGCCAAAGAACATATAGCACCTTCAGTCAATTTTTTCGCCCGCTCTAAGTAAGAACAAGAAAGAATCAATAACTAACTTGTTAACCAAGTAACACTTTAATATTGAAGATGGTAAAGAACAGCATCATTCACGGATATTTTTGCACGAAAATGATTTCTCAGAAAAATAAAATAATAAAAGAATCCCTTCTCTAGATGATTTGTATGAGAAGATATATTGAAGAAAACAAGCATATAAAAAGCGTGAAAAGGGTCATTTCACACCAATAAAGCTTTATTAGAGCGCTTTTTAACAAAAAAACATAAAAAAATGAAAAAAAGACTTTTAAAATGATGAGACAAGTGGTAAACTTCTTTAGGTGCCTTAACGAAAAGATGAAAAAAACAACGTTGAAATAAATTCAAAAATTATTTTAAAAAAGTCTTTACAAACAATATCTTATCGTTATATAATACTACTTGTCGGATCGAGAGACATTCGAAATGACAACACAATATGGAGGATTAGCTCAGCTGGGAGAGCATCTGCCTTACAAGCAGAGGGTCGGCGGTTCGAGCCCGTCATCCTCCACCATATTTATTCTTACATAATGTTAGGATAGATAAAGCCGGTGTAGCTCAACTGGTAGAGCAACTGACTTGTAATCAGTAGGTTGGGGGTTCAAGTCCTCTTGCCGGCACCAGTTTCATATGGTAAGATAGACAAGTCGCTTTTAAAGCGAGCCATTAGCTCAGTTGGTAGAGCATCTGACTTTTAATCAGAGGGTCGAAGGTTCGAGTCCTTCATGGCTCACCATGTTTCATGCGGGTGTGGCGGAATTGGCAGACGCGCTAGACTTAGGATCTAGTGTCTTTATGACGTGGGGGTTCAAGTCCCTTCACCCGCATTGCCAAATAAAATAAAGAAATCCTGTAATGCGGAAGTAGTTCAGTGGTAGAACACCACCTTGCCAAGGTGGGGGTCGCGGGTTCGAATCCCGTCTTCCGCTTATACCATCCACGCCGGGGTGGTGGAATTGGCAGACACACAGGACTTAAAATCCTGCGGTAGGTGACTACCGTGCCGGTTCAAGTCCGGCCCTCGGCATTATAAAATAAGCGCCCGTAGCTCAATTGGATAGAGCGTTTGACTACGGATCAAAAGGTTAGGGGTTCGACTCCTCTCGGGCGCGCCATTAAGATCGGGAAGTAGCTCAGCTTGGTAGAGCACTTGGTTTGGGACCAAGGGGTCGCAGGTTCGAATCCTGTCTTCCCGACCATCTTTTATGGGGCCTTAGCTCAGCTGGGAGAGCGCCTGCCTTGCACGCAGGAGGTCAGCGGTTCGATCCCGCTAGGCTCCACCAATATGATCTTTGAAAACTAAACAAGACAAAACGTACCTGTTAATTCGAGTTTTTATAAAAAATCCTATGTTATATCATAGGTAGTCAGTCAAACACTGACGAAAAACAAAACTTCGGTTTTGTACTTTTTCGGAGAGTTTGATCCTGGCTCAGGACGAACGCTGGCGGCGTGCCTAATACATGCAAGTCGAGCGGACAGAAGGGAGCTTGCTCCCGGATGTTAGCGGCGGACGGGTGAGTAACACGTGGGTAACCTGCCTGTAAGACTGGGATAACTCCGGGAAACCGGAGCTAATACCGGATAGTTCCTTGAACCGCATGGTTCAAGGATGAAAGACGGTTTCGGCTGTCACTTACAGATGGACCCGCGGCGCATTAGCTAGTTGGTGGGGTAATGGCTCACCAAGGCGACGATGCGTAGCCGACCTGAGAGGGTGATCGGCCACACTGGGACTGAGACACGGCCCAGACTCCTACGGGAGGCAGCAGTAGGGAATCTTCCGCAATGGACGAAAGTCTGACGGAGCAACGCCGCGTGAGTGATGAAGGTTTTCGGATCGTAAAGCTCTGTTGTTAGGGAAGAACAAGTGCGAGAGTAACTGCTCGCACCTTGACGGTACCTAACCAGAAAGCCACGGCTAACTACGTGCCAGCAGCCGCGGTAATACGTAGGTGGCAAGCGTTGTCCGGAATTATTGGGCGTAAAGGGCTCGCAGGCGGTTTCTTAAGTCTGATGTGAAAGCCCCCGGCTCAACCGGGGAGGGTCATTGGAAACTGGGAAACTTGAGTGCAGAAGAGGAGAGTGGAATTCCACGTGTAGCGGTGAAATGCGTAGAGATGTGGAGGAACACCAGTGGCGAAGGCGACTCTCTGGTCTGTAACTGACGCTGAGGAGCGAAAGCGTGGGGAGCGAACAGGATTAGATACCCTGGTAGTCCACGCCGTAAACGATGAGTGCTAAGTGTTAGGGGGTTTCCGCCCCTTAGTGCTGCAGCTAACGCATTAAGCACTCCGCCTGGGGAGTACGGTCGCAAGACTGAAACTCAAAGGAATTGACGGGGGCCCGCACAAGCGGTGGAGCATGTGGTTTAATTCGAAGCAACGCGAAGAACCTTACCAGGTCTTGACATCCTCTGACAACCCTAGAGATAGGGCTTTCCCTTCGGGGACAGAGTGACAGGTGGTGCATGGTTGTCGTCAGCTCGTGTCGTGAGATGTTGGGTTAAGTCCCGCAACGAGCGCAACCCTTGATCTTAGTTGCCAGCATTTAGTTGGGCACTCTAAGGTGACTGCCGGTGACAAACCGGAGGAAGGTGGGGATGACGTCAAATCATCATGCCCCTTATGACCTGGGCTACACACGTGCTACAATGGACAGAACAAAGGGCTGCGAGACCGCAAGGTTTAGCCAATCCCATAAATCTGTTCTCAGTTCGGATCGCAGTCTGCAACTCGACTGCGTGAAGCTGGAATCGCTAGTAATCGCGGATCAGCATGCCGCGGTGAATACGTTCCCGGGCCTTGTACACACCGCCCGTCACACCACGAGAGTTTGCAACACCCGAAGTCGGTGAGGTAACCTTTATGGAGCCAGCCGCCGAAGGTGGGGCAGATGATTGGGGTGAAGTCGTAACAAGGTAGCCGTATCGGAAGGTGCGGCTGGATCACCTCCTTTCTAAGGATATATGGAGCAGCGTGCGTTTTCGTCTTGTTTAGTTTTGAAGGATCATTCCTTCAAGACATGTCTCTAGCGAGACAGGATTGTTCTTTGAAAACTAGATAACAATAAGTAATACATTCACATTGAATGCAATGCAAAGTTCATCACACATAGTGATTCTTTCTAAAGTAAGAAATGGTTAAGTTAGAAAGGGCGCACGGTGGATGCCTTGGCACTAGGAGCCGATGAAGGACGGGACGAACACCGATATGCTTCGGGGAGCTGTAAGCAAGCTTTGATCCGGAGATTTCCGAATGGGGAAACCCACTGCTCGTAATGGAGTAGTATCCATACTTGAATACATAGAGTATGAGAAGGCATACCCGGGGAACTGAAACATCTAAGTACCCGGAGGAAGAGAAAGCAAATGCGATTCCCTGAGTAGCGGCGAGCGAAACGGGAACAGCCCAAACCAAGAGGCTTGCCTCTTGGGGTTGTAGGACACTCTATACGGAGTTACAAAGGAACGATATAAGCGAAGAGGTCTGGAAAGGCCCGCCAAAGAAGGTAACAGCCCTGTAACTGAAATGTTGTTCTCTCCAGAGTGGATCCTGAGTACGGCGGAACACGTGAAATTCCGTCGGAATCCGGGAGGACCATCTCCCAAGGCTAAATACTCCCTAGTGACCGATAGTGAACCAGTACCGTGAGGGAAAGGTGAAAAGCACCCCGGAAGGGGAGTGAAATAGATCCTGAAACCGTGTGCCTACAAGTAGTCAGAGCCCGTTAAAGGGTGATGGCGTGCCTTTTGTAGAATGAACCGGCGAGTTACGATCCCGTGCAAGGTTAAGCAGAAGATGCGGAGCCGCAGCGAAAGCGAGTCTGAATAGGGCGCATGAGTACGTGGTCGTAGACCCGAAACCAGGTGATCTACCCATGTCCAGGGTGAAGTTCAGGTAACACTGAATGGAGGCCCGAACCCACGCACGTTGAAAAGTGCGGGGATGAGGTGTGGGTAGGGGTGAAATGCCAATCGAACCTGGAGATAGCTGGTTCTCTCCGAAATAGCTTTAGGGCTAGCCTCAAGGTAAGAGTCTCGGAGGTAGAGCACTGATTGGACTAGGGGCCCCTACCGGGTTACCGAATTCAGTCAAACTCCGAATGCCGATGACTTATCCTTGGGAGTCAGACTGCGAGTGATAAGATCCGTAGTCGAAAGGGAAACAGCCCAGACCGCCAGCTAAGGTCCCAAAGTATACGTTAAGTGGAAAAGGATGTGGAGTTGCTTAGACAACCAGGATGTTGGCTTAGAAGCAGCCACCATTTAAAGAGTGCGTAATAGCTCACTGGTCGAGTGACTCTGCGCCGAAAATGTACCGGGGCTAAACGTATCACCGAAGCTGCGGACTGTTCTTACGAACAGTGGTAGGAGAGCGTTCTAAGTGCTGTGAAGTCAGACCGGAAGGACTGGTGGAGCGCTTAGAAGTGAGAATGCCGGTATGAGTAGCGAAAGACGGGTGAGAATCCCGTCCACCGAATGCCTAAGGTTTCCTGAGGAAGGCTCGTCCGCTCAGGGTTAGTCGGGACCTAAGCCGAGGCCGAAAGGCGTAGGCGATGGACAACAGGTTGATATTCCTGTACCACCTCCTCACCATTTGAGCAATGGGGGGACGCAGGAGGATAGGGTAAGCGCGGTATTGGATATCCGCGTCCAAGCAGTTAGGCTGGGAAATAGGCAAATCCGTTTCCCGTGAAGGCTGAGCTGTGATGGCGAGCGAAATTTAGTAGCGAAGTTCCTGATTCCACACTGCCAAGAAAAGCCTCTAGCGAGGTGAGAGGTGCCCGTACCGCAAACCGACACAGGTAGGCGAGGAGAGAATCCTAAGGTGATCGAGAGAACTCTCGTTAAGGAACTCGGCAAAATGACCCCGTAACTTCGGGAGAAGGGGTGCTTCTTAGGGTGTTAAAGCCCCGAGAAGCCGCAGTGAATAGGCCCAGGCGACTGTTTAGCAAAAACACAGGTCTCTGCGAAGCCGTAAGGCGAAGTATAGGGGCTGACGCCTGCCCGGTGCTGGAAGGTTAAGAGGAGCGCTTAGCGTAAGCGAAGGTGCGAATTGAAGCCCCAGTAAACGGCGGCCGTAACTATAACGGTCCTAAGGTAGCGAAATTCCTTGTCGGGTAAGTTCCGACCCGCACGAAAGGCGCAACGATCTGGGCACTGTCTCAACGAGAGACTCGGTGAAATTATAGTACCTGTGAAGATGCAGGTTACCCGCGACAGGACGGAAAGACCCCGTGGAGCTTTACTGCAGCCTGATATTGAATGTTGGTACAGCTTGTACAGGATAGGTAGGAGCCTTGGAAACCGGAGCGCTAGCTTCGGTGGAGGCATCGGTGGGATACTACCCTGGCTGTATTGACCTTCTAACCCGCTGCCCTTATCGGGCAGGGAGACAGTGTCAGGTGGGCAGTTTGACTGGGGCGGTCGCCTCCTAAAATGTAACGGAGGCGCCCAAAGGTTCCCTCAGAATGGTTGGAAATCATTCGCAGAGTGTAAAGGCACAAGGGAGCTTGACTGCGAGACCTACAAGTCGAGCAGGGACGAAAGTCGGGCTTAGTGATCCGGTGGTTCCGCATGGAAGGGCCATCGCTCAACGGATAAAAGCTACCCCGGGGATAACAGGCTTATCTCCCCCAAGAGTCCACATCGACGGGGAGGTTTGGCACCTCGATGTCGGCTCATCGCATCCTGGGGCTGTAGTCGGTCCCAAGGGTTGGGCTGTTCGCCCATTAAAGCGGTACGCGAGCTGGGTTCAGAACGTCGTGAGACAGTTCGGTCCCTATCCGTCGCGGGCGCAGGAAATTTGAGAGGAGCTGTCCTTAGTACGAGAGGACCGGGATGGACGCACCGCTGGTGTACCAGTTGTTCTGCCAAGGGCATCGCTGGGTAGCTATGTGCGGACGGGATAAGTGCTGAAAGCATCTAAGCATGAAGCCCCCCTCAAGATGAGATTTCCCATTCCGCAAGGAAGTAAGATCCCTGAAAGATGATCAGGTTGATAGGTCTGAGGTGGAAGCGTGGTGACACGTGGAGCTGACAGATACTAATAGATCGAGGACTTAACCTATATTCTAATGTGAAGCTTGAACATTGTTATCTAGTTTTGAGAGAACATTCTCTCCATCAGGTTTGGTGGCGATAGCGAAGAGGTCACACCCGTTCCCATACCGAACACGGAAGTTAAGCTCTTCAGCGCCGATGGTAGTTGGGGGTCTCCCCCTGTGAGAGTAGGACGCCGCCAAGCTTGTATAAGGATCAGTTCCATACGGAACTGGTCTTTTTTGTGTTTTTGAGAGGTTTGACACCATATAAATGTGGAAATAATATTCTTAGTTGAGCGATTATCTTGAAAAATCGACCGAAAAAATTTATAGTAAGATTAAAGTCAAATATAGTCAAAGTCAATGGAGGAGGAGGCGGAGTGGCACAAAATATTTCTGATATCATCGAGCAGTATTTGAAAGAAGTCTTGGATCAGAATGGTCGAGAAATATTAGAAATTAAGCGCAATGAAATTGCAGATAAGTTTCAATGCGTACCTTCACAAATTAACTATGTTATCAATACACGCTTTACGAGCGAGAGAGGCTATATCGTTGAAAGTAAGCGTGGCGGCGGTGGCTATATCCGCATCATTAAAGTCAAAATGAATGATGAAGTCGACTTATTGAACAATATTATTTCCCAAATATATCATCGTTTATCACAGGCTGCCTCTGATCATATCATCATGCGTCTTGTCGAAAATAACATTTTATCTGAAAGAGAAGCAAAGATGATGATCAGTGTCATGGACCGTTCTGTTTTGCACATTGATTTACCTGAACGGGATGAATTGCGGGCTCGGATGATGAAAGCGATGTTAAATGCTTTGAAATTAAAGTAAAGCGGGTGAAAAGATTGATTTGTCAAGAATGCAATGAGAGACCAGCCACTTTTCACTTTACGAAAGTTATAAATGGAGAAAAACAGGAAATGCACATATGTGAACAATGTGCAAAAGAAAACAGTGATTCATATGCTATGAGTGGAAACCAAGGTTTCTCGATTCACAACCTATTATCAGGCTTACTGAATATTGATCCTAGCTTTACCACAAGTGCGAATAAGGGATCATCCATTTTTCAAGAAGCGAGAGAAGTGGATCAATGTCCTAAATGTGGCTTAACCTTTCAACAATTCAGAAAAACAGGCCGTTTTGGCTGTGCAGAATGCTATCGTTCATTTGATCAGTATCTAAACCCTGTTTTACGGAAAGTCCATAGTGGAAATACAGTCCATCATGGAAAAGTGCCTAAACGGATTGCCGGTAGTCTTCATGTGCGCCGGAAACTTGAGTTGATGCAGCAAGAGCTAAAGCAGTTAATTGAACAAGAAGAGTTTGAAAAAGCAGCGGAAGTTCGAGATCAAATTCGTGCATTAGAGCATGAGCAATCTCAGCAGAGGGAGGGAGATTAACAACATGTCGCTCCAGCATTTTATTCAAGACGCTTTAAGTCAATGGATGAAACAAAAAGGACCAGAAAGTGACATTGTTCTAAGCAGTCGAATCAGGCTAGCGCGCAATCTAGAGCATGTTCGTTTCCCAACTCAGTTTTCTCAGGAAGAGGCTGAAGCTGTTCTCCAGCAATTCGAGCAAAAGTTTGCTAGCCAGGAAGTGAAGGACATCGGAAACTTTGTTCTAATTCGAATGAATGAAACACAGCCTTTAGCAAAGAGGGTACTTGTTGAAAAGCATTTGATTAGCCCAAACTTAGCAGAATCAAGATTTGGCGGTTGTTTGCTTTCTGAAAATGAAGAAATCAGTGTGATGCTGAATGAAGAAGACCATATTCGGATCCAATGCTTATTTCCAGGATTCCAACTAGCCAATGCACTGAAAGCGGCTAACCAGATAGATGACTGGATTGAAGAGCAAGTGGATTATGCGTTTTCTGAAAAGCGAGGATACTTAACGAGCTGTCCAACCAATGTAGGTACAGGTATTAGGGCTTCGGTCATGATGCATTTACCAGCTTTAGCCCTCACAAGACAAATGAATCGGATTATTCCGGCGATTAATCAATTAGGTCTTGTAGTCAGAGGAATTTATGGTGAAGGCAGCGAAGCAATAGGGAACATCTTTCAAATTTCAAATCAAATGACACTTGGTCAATCAGAAGAAGACATTGTAGATGATTTAAATAGTGTGACCGCTCAGCTCATTGAACAAGAGCGATCTGCACGAAAAGCGTTATATCAAACATCTAAAATTGAACTTGAGGACAGAGTGTACCGTTCGTTAGGGATTTTGTCCAATTGTCGTATGATTGAATCAAAGGAAACAGCAAAGTGTTTGTCAGATGTGCGCCTTGGAATTGATTTAGGTATCATTAAGGGGCTTTCAAGTAATATACTGAATGAACTCATGATTTTGACACAGCCTGGCTTTCTTCAACAATATTCAGGAGGAGCTCTGGAGCCAAATGAACGAGATATAAAACGAGCAGCGATTATTAGAGAAAGGCTGCGTTTAGAAATGCATAGGAATGGACAGGAGGATGAAACGATATGATGTTTGGAAGATTCACTGAAAGAGCTCAAAAGGTATTAGCACTTGCACAAGAAGAAGCCATTCGCCTAGGCCATAAGAACATTGGTACTGAACACATTTTACTTGGTCTAGTTCGTGAGGGTGAGGGCATCGCCGCAAAAGCGTTAGAAGCACTGGGCCTTGTTTCAGATAAAATCCAAAAAGAAGTCGAAAGCTTGATTGGAAGAGGGCAAGAGGTGTCTCAAGCTATTCCTCATTATACGCCTAGAGCGAAGAAGGTCACTGAGCTTTCAATGGATGAAGCAAGAAAGCTAGGTCATTCCTATGTAGGGACAGAACATATTCTATTAGGTCTTATTCGCGAGGGAGAGGGTGTAGCTGCCCGCGTGTTAAATAACCTCGGAGTGAGCTTAAATAAAGCACGTCAGCAAGTCCTGCAGCTGCTTGGCAGCAATGAAACAGGTGCATCTGCCGCTGGCTCTAACAGCAATGCAAATACACCAACATTAGATAGCTTGGCAAGAGATTTAACAGCTATTGCGAAAGAAGACAGTCTGGACCCTGTCATTGGACGAAGCAAAGAAATTCAGCGTGTCATCGAGGTTCTAAGCAGAAGAACAAAGAATAACCCTGTGCTGATTGGTGAGCCTGGTGTTGGTAAAACAGCCATTGCTGAAGGTCTGGCACAGCAAATTATTCATAATGAAGTGCCTGAAATCCTGCGCGATAAACGAGTGATGACGCTTGATATGGGAACTGTTGTAGCGGGAACGAAATATCGTGGTGAATTTGAGGATCGCTTGAAAAAAGTCATGGACGAAATTCGTCAGGCAGGAAATATCATTCTCTTCATTGATGAGCTTCATACATTGATTGGTGCTGGTGGAGCAGAGGGTGCGATTGACGCATCTAATATTCTCAAACCATCCTTAGCACGTGGAGAGCTTCAATGTATTGGGGCGACAACGTTAGATGAGTACCGTAAATATATTGAAAAGGATGCTGCGCTTGAACGACGTTTCCAGCCAATTCAAGTAGATCAGCCATCTGTTGATGAAAGTATTCAAATTTTAAGAGGACTTAGAGATCGTTATGAGGCACATCACCGTGTGTCCATTACAGATGAAGCGATTGAGGCGGCGGTGAAGTTATCTGACCGTTATATATCTGATCGTTTCCTTCCAGATAAGGCGATTGATTTAATTGATGAGGCAGGGTCGAAAGTCCGCTTACGTTCTTTCACAACACCGCCTAACCTAAAAGAACTAGAGCAAAAGCTAGATGAAGTACGCAAGGAAAAGGATGCGGCTGTTCAAAGTCAGGAATTTGAAAAAGCAGCTTCTCTTCGCGATACAGAGCAGCGTTTGCGTGAAAAAGTAGAAGTCACAAAGAAATCTTGGAAAGAAAAGCAAGGTCAGGAGAATTCAGAGGTATCAGTGGATGATATCGCAATGGTTGTCTCTAGCTGGACGGGAGTGCCTGTTTCAAAAATTGCCCAAACCGAAACCGATAAGCTTCTGAATATGGAACAATTACTCCATTCTCGTGTAATTGGGCAGGATGAAGCGGTTGTCGCTGTAGCAAAAGCTGTGAGACGTGCGCGTGCTGGCTTAAAAGATCCAAAACGTCCAATCGGCTCATTTATCTTCTTAGGCCCAACAGGAGTTGGTAAAACGGAGCTTGCAAGAGCACTCGCAGAGTCTATTTTCGGTGATGAAGAAGCGATGATCCGTATCGATATGTCTGAATACATGGAGAAACACTCTACATCTAGACTTGTTGGGTCACCTCCAGGCTATGTTGGCTATGAAGAAGGCGGACAACTGACTGAAAAAGTGAGAAGAAAACCTTATTCTGTTGTGCTTTTAGATGAGATTGAAAAGGCGCATCCAGATGTATTCAACATCTTACTGCAAGTGTTAGAGGATGGTCGTCTGACTGATTCTAAAGGGCGTACTGTTGACTTTAGAAACACGATTTTAATCATGACATCCAACGTTGGAGCTAGTGAACTGAAGCGAAATAAATATGTTGGCTTTAACGTGCAGGATGAAGGTCAAAATTACAAGGATATGAAAGGCAAAGTGATGGGCGAGTTGAAACGTGCGTTTAGACCAGAATTCATCAACCGTATTGATGAAATCATTGTCTTCCATTCACTTGAAAAGAAACATCTAAAAGAGATCGTGTCTCTCATGTCTGATCAATTGACGAAACGATTAAAAGAACAAGACCTTTCAATCGAATTGACAGAAGCAGCAAAAGCGAAGATTGCCGACGAAGGTGTAGATCTTGAGTACGGTGCGCGTCCGTTAAGAAGAGCGATTCAAAAGCATGTGGAGGATCGACTTTCTGAGGAGCTTCTGAAGGGCAATATTGAAAAAGGTCAACAAATCGTATTAGATGTGGAAGATGGAGAAATTGTCGTAAAAACGACGGCTGCTACGAACTAATATAGTAAGAAAAAAGTGTGAGGCATACCAGTCAGGTGTATGCCTCCCTTTACTTATTTCTGACCAGTATAAGGAGTTGTATTCTTCAATCTATGGCTAAGACAAAATCAAAATTTATATGCCAATCGTGCGGTTATGAGTCAGCCAAATGGATGGGGAAATGTCCAGGCTGCGGCACGTGGAACAGTATGACAGAAGAGGTCGTTCGCAAAGAGCCGGCAAACCGTCGAAGTGCTTTTAATCATTCTGTTCAAACCATTCAAAAACCTTCACCTATATCTGCAATTGAAACATCTGATGAACCCCGAATCAAAACGAATTTAGAAGAATTTAACCGAGTATTAGGAAGTGGAATTGTCAAAGGCTCTCTTGTTCTCATTGGCGGAGATCCTGGGATTGGGAAGTCCACATTATTATTACAAGTATCAGCACAGCTCTCAGACAAAAATCAGAATGTATTATACATATCTGGTGAGGAGTCCATTAAACAAACGAAGCTAAGAGCGGACCGCCTTGGCATAAAAAGCACCTCTTTACATGTTTTGGCTGAAACCGATATGGAGTATATAACGTCTGCTATACAAGAGATGAAACCCGCTTTTGTCGTGGTGGATTCGATTCAAACCGTTTATCAAAGCGATATTACGTCAGCTCCTGGGTCTGTATCTCAAGTGAGAGAATGTACAGCACAGCTGATGAAAATTGCCAAGACAAATGGGATTCCAATATTTATCGTTGGTCACGTGACCAAAGAAGGCTCGATCGCAGGTCCACGCCTTTTAGAGCATATGGTGGACACGGTTCTTTATTTTGAGGGCGAGCGTCATCATACGTTTCGTATCTTGCGTGCGGTGAAAAATCGATTTGGTTCGACGAATGAACTAGGGATTTTTGAAATGAGAGAGGAAGGGCTCACGGAAGTATTAAACCCATCCGAAATTTTCTTAGAAGAACGTTCGGCAGGTGTATCTGGTTCGTGTGTTGTTGCCTCAATGGAAGGAACAAGACCTGTTCTTGTCGAGATACAAGCATTAATTTCACCGACAAGCTTTGGGAATCCGCGCAGAATGGCCACTGGTCTTGATCATAATCGAGTGTCACTGCTCATGGCGGTTTTAGAAAAACGTGTCGGACTGCTGCTGCAAAACCAAGATGCGTATTTAAAGGTCGCAGGCGGTGTGAAGCTTGACGAACCGGCGATTGACTTGGCCATTGCGGTCAGTATTGCATCAAGCTTTAAAGACGCAGCGCCGCATCAAGCGGATTGTTTTATAGGAGAGGTCGGTCTGACGGGAGAAGTCAGAAGAGTATCAAGAATTGAACAGCGTGTGCAGGAAGCTGCGAAACTTGGATTTAAGCGAATGTTTATTCCTCAGGCGAATATAGATGGATGGAAAAAGCCGAGAGGGATTGAGTTAGTCGGTGTAGAAAATGTAGCGGAGGCACTTCGAATTTCACTAGGGGGATCATAGAAATGGAAAAAGAGAAAAAAGGAGCGAAAGAACTCGATCTCTTAGATATCGTACAGTTTGTGGCACCAGGGACACCTCTTCGGGCTGGGATTGAAAATGTCCTGAGGGCAAATACTGGCGGGCTTATTGTTGTTGGTTATAACGACAAAGTAAAGAGTGTTGTAGATGGAGGGTTTCATATTAACTCTGCCTTCTCCCCAGCACATTTATATGAATTGGCTAAGATGGACGGGGCCATTATTTTAAGCGATTCTGGTCAAAAGATCTTGTATGCGAATACACAGCTCATGCCAGATGCAACGATCCATTCATCGGAAACAGGCATGAGGCACCGTACAGCTGAACGTGTAGCGAAGCAGACAGGCTGCTTAATCATTGCGATATCTGAACGGAGGAACGTCATTACCTTATACCAAGGGAATCGTCGTTATACGCTGAAAGATATTGGCTTTATTTTAACGAAGGCCAACCAAGCGATACAAACACTTGAGAAATATAAAACCATTTTAGATCACGCCATTTCTACGCTAAGTGCCCTAGAATTTGAAGAGCTTGTGACCTTTGGTGATGTATTATCCGTGCTCCATCGTTACGAGATGGTGCTCAGAATCAAAAATGAAATCAATATGTATATCAAAGAGCTCGGAACAGAAGGGCATTTGATCCGTCTGCAAGTCAATGAACTGATTACAGATATGGAGCAGGAAGCGGCTTTATTTATTAAAGATTACGTGAAAGAAAAGATTAAAGATCCATATGTTCTGCTTAAGCAGCTCCAAGATATGTCGAGCTTTGAGCTTTTAGATGATTCCATTCTGTACAAGTTACTTGGCTATCCAGTTTCTACAAATATTGACGAATATGTGTACACAAGAGGTTACAGACTGCTTCACAAAATCCCTAGACTGCCTATGCCAATCGTCGAAAACGTGGTTGAAGCGTTCGGTGTGTTAGATCGAATTATGGAAGCGGATGTACAAGATTTGGATGAAGTAGAAGGAATTGGAGAAGTAAGAGCGAAAAAGATAAAAAAAGGATTAAAAAGGCTGCAAGAAAAACATTATATCGACCGGCAGCTGTAAGAAGAGAAATTTTTCTTAAACACGGTTAAAAATGGATGAATATGGGTATATTAATGATGCTTTTGTTTTCTATTGATCATGATAGGAAACTTAAACATATATCAATGTCAGGTGAGGGTGGATTGACAGATGAAAAATAAAGGAGGTGAAGGTATGTTAAAAAGAATCGTTCAGGCGTTTTTTATCATTTTTGGTGCAGTTGTAGGGATTTTTATCATTCCAGAGTTATTTCTGCTGTTAAATGTAAAGGACATACCTTTCATAACAAATGCTTACTCTTCAGCACTAATAGGAGCCGCTGTGTTCTTTATCATCGGCAAATGGTGCACAGGCTATGTGGTTAATTGGGTGAAATGGATCGAGGATTCTCTATTAAAAGCGCCTCTTCCTGATCTTATTTCTGGAAGTTTCGGATTAGTATTTGGACTTATTCTAGCATATCTTATTGTAAACGTGATCCCGCTAAACAATATCCCATATCATATTTTTGGTACCATTATTCCGATTTTCCTGGCTTTCTTTTTAGGATACCTTGGATTTCAGGTAGGCTTTAAGAAGAAGGATGAAATGATGGGGCTGTTCTCCCGATCTGCAAAGGTCACCAAGAAAAAAGGAGCAGCCGATGATGAACCTGAAATAGAAGATAAAAAGCTGAAAATTTTAGACACAAGTGTTATCATTGATGGAAGAATCGCAGATATTTGTCAAACTGGATTCTTAGAAGGCGTCATGGTCATTCCTCAATTTGTGCTCGAGGAATTACAGCATATTGCAGACTCTTCTGATGTATTAAAGAGAAATAGAGGCCGAAGAGGTCTTGATATTTTAAATCGTATTCAAAAAGAATTAGATATCAAAGTTGAAATTTACGAAGGTGACTTTGAAGACATTCAAGAGGTTGATAGCAAGCTTGTGAAGCTCGCTAAATTAACTTCAGGTGTTGTTGTGACAAATGATTTTAATTTAAATAAAGTATGCGAACTTCAAAAAGTAGCAGTGTTAAACATCAATGATCTAGCCAATGCGGTGAAACCGGTTGTGCTGCCTGGGGAAGAAATGAAGGTACAGGTCATTAAAGATGGGAAAGAGCATAACCAAGGTGTTGCTTACTTAGATGACGGTACGATGATTGTGGTCGAAGAAGGACGCAATTACATTGGAAAAGACATCGATGTGCTCGTCACAAGTGTGCTGCAGACTGCTGCTGGAAGAATGATTTTTGCGAAGCCAAAACTTCTGGAGAAGGCGCTCTAAAGGGAGAACGAACATGTATTATGAAGTAGTTATTCCGGCTGCGGGGCAGGGGAAACGAATGAAGGCCGGCCGCAATAAGCTTTTTATTGAGCTGAAAAGAATGCCGGTCATTATTCATACACTAAAGGTGTTTGACGCTCATGCTCAATGCAAACGCATGATCCTAGCGATCAATGAGGAGGAGCGTCAAGACTTTGAAAGGCTACTCAAGGTACACGCTTTTCAAACGCCTGTTTCACTTGTCACTGGCGGTGAAGAACGTCAGCAAAGTGTATACGAAGGATTAA
The DNA here is from genome assembly GCF_900186955.1 of Bacillus pumilus. NCBI lineage: Bacteria > Bacillati > Bacillota > Bacilli > Caryophanales > Bacillaceae > Bacillus > Bacillus pumilus. The sequence continues at coordinate 113,217 of NZ_LT906438.1, forward strand.
AGGCTGTGAAAGATGCGGACATCGTGCTTGTTCATGATGGGGCAAGGCCTTTTATTAAGCATACACAGATTGACTTGCTCGTTAAAGCAGCGATTGAAAAAGGCTCCGCAGTTGTAGCGGTACCAGTGAAAGACACAATCAAACGCGTTCAAGAAGGCAAAGTGGAACAAACCATTGAACGTCAGAGCTTGTGGGCAGTCCAGACCCCACAAGCTTTTCGTCATTCTATTTTAAAAGAGGCGCATGAATATGCAGAGCGGACCGGTTTCCTTGGAACAGACGACGCCAGTCTAGTGGAGCAATTACATGGTGAAAATGTGTATATTGTCCAAGGAGATTACACCAATATTAAGCTGACGACACCGGATGATTTATTGGTTGCCAAGGCAATTATGGATGCGGAAAGAGGGTACTAGATCATGTTGAGAATAGGACAAGGCTTTGATGTACATCAATTAACAGAGGGAAGACCTTTGATTATTGGCGGGGTCACCATCCCTTATGAAAAGGGGCTGCTTGGGCATTCAGACGCTGATGTACTGCTTCACACAGTGGCAGATGCCTGCCTAGGTGCGATTGCTGAAGGAGATATCGGCAGACATTTCCCAGACACAGATCCTGAGTTTAAGGATGCGGATTCTTTTAAATTACTGCAACATGTGTGGGCACTAGTAAAGGAAAAAGGCTACACACTTGTGAATATTGATTGCACCATCATGGCGCAAAAGCCCAAAATGGCACCTTACATTCAACCGATGTGTGAGAAGATTGCAGAAGCGCTTGAGGCAGATGTCACACAGGTGAATGTGAAAGCAACAACGACAGAGAAACTCGGATTTACAGGAAGAGGCGAAGGAATTGCCTCTCAGGCAACTGTGCTTCTTCAGAAAAAGTAAAACTCATTTTGATGAGAATGGGATTTGATGATAAAATACGTTTATAAAAAATTGGTGTCAGACAACATGATGCAGATGAAAGGAAGTTAAACTCATGGGAAATGAAGTGCGTGTTCGTTATGCACCGAGTCCAACTGGTCATTTACATATTGGGAATGCTAGAACGGCTCTTTTCAACTATTTGTTCGCACGCAGTCAAGGCGGCAAATTTATTATTCGAATCGAAGATACGGATCAAAAGCGTAATGTAGAGGGCGGAGAAGAAAGCCAGCTTCGCCACCTGCAATGGCTCGGTATTGATTGGGATGAGAGCATTGATAAAGATGGCGGCTACGGCCCTTACAGACAATCAGAGCGTAATGATATTTATAAAAAGTATTATGATGAGCTGCTAGAGAAGGACTTGGCGTATAAGTGCTATTGTACGGCTGAAGAGCTAGAGGAAGAGCGTGAAGCACAAATCGCCCGCAGTGAAATGCCTCGATATTCTGGTAAATGCAGTCATTTATCAAAAGAAGAAGAGGACAAGCTGATTGCTGAAGGAAGAGAGCCAAGCATCCGCTTCCGAGTGCCAAAAGGAGAAATTATCAAATTTGACGACATGGTCAAAGGCGATATTTCATTTGAGACAGACGGCATCGGTGACTTTGTCATTGTGAAGAAAGATGGTACGCCAACTTATAACTTCGCTGTAGCAGTGGATGATTATTTGATGAAAATGACTCACATTCTCCGTGGAGAGGATCACATTTCGAATACGCCTAAACAAATCATGATCTTCAATGCATTCGGCTGGGATGTTCCGCTATTCGGACATATGACGCTGATTGTGAACGAGAACCGCAAGAAATTAAGCAAGCGTGATGAATCCATTATTCAATTCATCGAGCAATATAAAAACTTGGGCTATTTACCAGAAGCCCTATTCAACTTCATTGCACTACTTGGATGGTCTCCAGTGGGCGAAGAAGAACTGTTTACAAAAGAGCAATTCATCGACATTTTCGATGTAAACCGACTTTCTAAGTCACCAGCTCTATTCGATATGCATAAACTAAAATGGGTGAATAACCAATACGTGAAGGCACTTGATCTTGATCAGGTTGTTGCGTTAACGCTTCCGCATCTTCAAAAGGCAGGCAAGGTAAGCGAGCAGCTGTCAGACGAAGAAAACACGTGGGTACGCAAGCTGATTGCTCTGTATCATGAACAATTAAGCTATGGAGCAGAAATTGTTGAGTTAACAGAGTTGTTCTTTAAGGAGCAAATTGAGTATAATCAAGAGGCAAAGGAAGTTCTAGCAGAGGAGCAAGTACCAGAAGTCATGGCATCTTTTGCTGGTCAGCTTGAACGACTTGAATCTTTCACACCTGATGAAATCAAGGCTGCTATTAAAGCAGTACAAAAAGAAACAGGGCATAAAGGCAAGAAACTATTCATGCCAATTCGTGTGGCTGTCACAGGACAAACGCATGGCCCAGAACTTCCGCAAAGTATTGAACTACTAGGTAAAGAAACGGTATTAAACCGCATTAAACAAATATAAGGAAATCGTTGCGAGGGAGAAGTACAATGTTTTCGTCCATCACAGAAAGAGTCTTCACCGGCTGAAAGAGACTTATGGGCAGACGTTGGAAATGCACCCTCAAGACCCTTGAGGAACACGAGTACGTTAGTATGCAAGGGCGGTACCCTCCGTTATGGGATTAAGTTGAGAAGGCTGCGAAATGAGGGCTTTCTAAACAGAGTGGAACCGCGTTTTCAAAACGTCTCTGTCATATGGCAGAGGCGTTTTTTATTTGTCCAAAAAAGAGAGCAAGTCCGAAGAGAGATTGATGGGGAAGAACGGGGGGAGCATGTGTTTTTCAAAATGCTGAAAGAAGATATTGATACTGTGTTTGATCAAGATCCTGCTGCTAGAAGCTATATTGAAGTAGTGCTAACCTATTCAGGGCTTCATGCGATTTGGGCTCATCGTATCGCGCATGCATTTTATAAGCGGAAGCTGTACTTTCTTGCGCGGATCATTTCTCAGGTCAGCCGGTTTTTCACAGGGGTTGAAATTCACCCTGCGGCAACCATTGGCAGGCGCTTCTTCATTGACCACGGTATGGGAGTGGTGATTGGGGAAACATGTGAAATTGGAGACAACGTCACTGTTTTCCAAGGCGTGACATTAGGGGGAACAGGGAAAGAAAAGGGAAAGCGGCACCCGACCATTTTAGACGATGCGCTCATTGCGACAGGTGCAAAGGTGCTTGGTTCCATTACAGTCGGAAAAGGAGCCAAGATTGGGGCGGGGTCGGTCGTGTTAAAGGACGTACCCGACCATTCCACCGTTGTCGGTATACCTGGGCGAGTCGTCGTTCAAAATGGTAAGAAAATCAATCGTGATCTCAATCATCAAGATTTGCCAGATCCAATTTCCGATCGTTTCAAAGAATTGGAACGAGAAATGGAAAAGCTAAAAGGTGAGCTGGCTTCATTGAGCAGAAAGGAAGAACAATCATGACAATCAATATTTATAATACATTGACACGTAAGAAGGAAGAATTCGTCCCGCTTGAGCCAGGAAAGGTCAAAATGTATGTGTGCGGACCAACCGTTTATAACTACATTCATATCGGGAATGCAAGGCCTGCTATTGTTTATGACACTGTACGTAAGTATTTAGAATACAGCGGCTATGATGTGAACTTTGTCTCAAACTTTACAGATGTGGATGATAAGCTCATCAAAGCAGCCAATGAACTCGGGGAAGATGTCCCGACGATTGCTGACCGCTTTATTCAAGCCTACTTTGAAGACGTCAGTGCACTAGGCTGCAAAAAAGCTGACCTTCACCCGCGAGTGACGGAAAATATGGATGATATCATTGCATTTATTGCGACATTGATTGAAAAGGGCTACGCCTATGAAGCGGATGGTGACGTGTATTACAGCACACGCTCATTTGAAGGCTACGGAAAGCTTTCTCACCAGTCGATTGATGAACTGAAGACAGGTGCCCGTATTCGTGTAGGTGAGAAGAAACGAGATGCGCTGGACTTTGCTTTATGGAAGGCTGCAAAGGATCAAGAAATCTCATGGGATAGCCCGTGGGGCGAAGGACGACCAGGCTGGCACATCGAATGCTCGGCCATGGTTAAAAAATATTTAGGTGATACAATCGATATTCATGCAGGCGGACAGGATTTAACCTTCCCTCACCATGAAAATGAAATCGCTCAATCTGAGGCTTTGACAGGCAAACCTTTTGCAAAGTATTGGATGCATAACGGATATATTAATATTGAGAATGAAAAAATGTCAAAATCACTAGGCAACTTTGTGCTTGTGCATGACATTGTGAAAGAACAGGATCCTGACGTGCTTCGCTTCTTTATGTTGTCGGTTCACTACCGTCATCCAATTAACTATTCAATGGATTTGCTAGAGAGTACAAAGAGTGCGTTTAACCGGCTTAAAACGTCGTATGCCAATTTACATCATCGCCTCGAGAGCAGCACGAATATCACAGAAGACAATGCTGAATGGCTGGCGAAGGTTGAAGAGCAGCGAGCGACATTTATTTCTGAAATGAATGATGACTTCAATACGGCAAATGCGATCTCTGTTTTATTCGAACTTGCGAAACAGGCGAATTATTATATGGAAAATGATCATACTTCGGAGGAAGTGATCAAGGCATTTATCGGCTTGTTCCAAGAAATCACGTCTGTTCTTGGATTCTCTTTAGAAGAAAAGCATACGCTCGATGAAGAAGTAGAAGCGTTAATTGAAAAACGCAATGAGGCTAGAAGAAATCGTGATTTTGCGCTATCTGATCAAATTCGTGACCAGTTAAAGAGCATGAATATTGTATTGGAGGACACTCCTCAAGGTACTCGCTGGAAAAGAGGAGAATAGGTCATGTTGAATTTTGAAAAGCTGAAAGATGGTAAACAGTTAAACGGACTTGCGCTTGCTTACATGGGTGATGCCATTTTTGAAGTCTATGTGAGGCATCACCTCCTCCAAACGGGGGCGACAAAACCAAATGAGCTGCACAAACGAGCAAGCAAAATTGTTTCAGCTAAATCTCAGGCAGCTATTTTATTTACGCTACAGCAGCAAGGCTTTTTCACTGAAGCAGAAGAAGCGGTGCTGAAAAGAGGAAGAAATGCAAAATCAGGCACAGTGCCTAAAAACACAGACGTTCAAACGTATCGTTATAGTACGGCGTTTGAAGCGCTCATGGGTTATTTATTTATTGAAAAGCAGGACGAGCGCTTAGAAGAGCTGATTAGTCAGGCGATTGAAATCGGAACGTCAGGGAGGAAGACAAATGAGTCAGCAACATGATTATGTGATTGGGAAAAATGCAGTGATTGAAACACTGAAGTCAGATCGGGAGTTATACAAGCTCTGGATGGCAGAAAACACTGTAAAAGGACAAGCCCAGCAGGTCATTGAACTCGCAAAAAAACAAAATATCACCATTCAGTATGTTCCGAGGAAAAAGCTTGATCAAATGGTAACAGGTCAGCACCAGGGAATCGTTGCACAAGTAGCAGCATATGAATATGCAGAATTGGACGATCTATATCAAATCGCTGAACAGCGGAATGAACAGCCATTTTTTCTTATCTTAGATGAAATTGAAGACCCGCATAATTTAGGTTCCATTATGCGTACAGCAGATGCTGTAGGTGCACATGGGATTGTGATTCCGAAAAGGAGAGCGGTCGGCTTAACGACAACCGTTGCCAAAGCATCCACTGGGGCGATTGAACATATTCCTGTTGCCAAAGTCACCAACCTTTCAAGAGCTCTTGATGAGATGAAAGAAAGAGGAATCTGGGTTGCGGGAACAGATGCGTCTGCCAAACAGGATTACAGACAATTTGATGGCACGATGCCGCTTGCTCTCGTGATTGGCAGTGAAGGAAAAGGGATTGGCCGATTGATCAAAGAAAAGTGTGATTTTCTGATTAAGCTGCCTATGGCCGGAAAGGTCACTTCGTTAAACGCGTCAGTTGCCGCTAGTCTATTGATGTATGAAGTGTATCGAAAACGTTATCCGTTAGGAGAATAGAGATGGACATCCTCTTAGTCGATGGATACAACATGATAGGTGCTTGGCCACGGCTGCAGCACTTAAAGGAAAACAGCTTTGAAGAAGCCAGAGACATACTGATTCAAAATTTAGCAGAATATCAAGCATACACAGGGTATCGAGTCATTGTTGTATTCGATGCCCATATGGTCAAAGGAATCGAAAAAAAGCGGATCAATCACCGAGTAGAGGTCATCTTTACGAGAGAGAATGAAACAGCTGATGAGCGGATTGAAAAGCTTGCCCAGGATTTGAATAATATTCGGACGCAGATTCATGTGGCGACCTCAGACTTTACAGAACAATGGGCAATCTTTGGACAAGGAGCTCTTCGAAAGTCGGCTCGAGAGCTTTTAAGAGAGATTGAAGTGATCGAACGAAAGATTGAAACGAGAGTCAAAAAGATTACTTCTGATAAACCAGCATCCAAGATTGAATTGTCAGAAGATGTATTGAAAACGTTTGAAAAATGGCGGCGTGGGAATCTAGAATAGCTTGACGATATTTCAACCATTAATGTATAATATTTCTATCTAGGTGCGGTCGGGGGGATCGAAGTGAATCTAAACAACAGCAAGGATAAATCCATCAGAGAGCAATTTTGCCAGTTGGAAGATGAACAAGTCATTGAAAGGGTTCATGTCGGAGATAGTGATGCGCTAGATTACTTAATAACGAAATACCGCAATTTTGTACGTGCAAAAGCAAGATCTTATTTCTTGATTGGAGCGGATCGAGAGGACATTGTCCAAGAGGGGATGATCGGACTTTATAAGTCTATCCGCGATTTCAGAGAGGACAAGCTTACTTCATTTAAGGCTTTTGCAGAATTATGTATTACCCGCCAAATTATCACCGCAATTAAAACAGCTACTCGCCAAAAACATATCCCGTTAAATTCCTATGTATCATTAGATAAGCCAATATATGATGAAGAATCAGACAGAACATTATTGGACGTCATTTCCGGTGCTAAAGCGCTTAACCCAGAAGATTTAATCATTAGCAAAGAAGAATTTGATGATATCGAAATGAAGATGGGTGAACTACTAAGCGAGCTGGAAAGAAAGGTTCTTGTGCTTTACCTTGATGGCAGATCCTATCAAGAGATTTCTGAAGATTTAAACCGTCATGTGAAATCAATTGATAACGCACTCCAAAGAGTAAAGAGAAAATTAGAGAAATATTTAGAGCTTCGCGAGATTAGTCTCTAATCAAACCTATATTGACAGCTTTTTCGACACTGTGATAAGGTACTAAGGAAATGATGTCGAGAAAATAGGTGTAAATATGAGGAAAAAGATTACTCTAGCCTGTAAAGACTGCGGAAGCCGCAATTATACGACAATGAAAAGTGATGCTTCAGCAGCTGAAAGATTAGAAGTTAAGAAATATTGCAAGACTTGTAATTCACATAAAACACATTTAGAAACGAAGTAAGATTTGCGTTCTTTAATCTGTGGAGGTCTTTTACAATGCGTATTATCAGTTTCTTAAAAAGTGTCGGGAAAGAAATGAAGAAGGTCAGCTGGCCAAAGAAAAACGAAATGATTCGTTACACAATCACTGTTATTTTAACAGTCGTATTCTTTGCAATCTTTTTCTCTTTTCTTGATATAGGAATCTCACAATTAATCGAATTAATTCATTAATACTTGAATAATGGTCTGCTGAACGTGCTATAATAGATCATAATATGACTTGCCAAAAAACCCGTTTTACGGGTTTTTTCAATTGCTTGAAAATATTTACCGGTACTCGAGATTCGTCAAATAGACATTACGAAATGTGGGGAGGGAAGGACTAAATAGTCCTGAACGAAATGGAAAAGAATTGGTATGTTGTGCATACGTACTCTGGCTATGAAAACAAAGTAAAAGCGAACTTGGAAAAGCGTGTTGAATCAATGGGCATGCAAGATAAGATCTTCCGCGTTGTTGTACCAGAAGAAGAAGAAACAGATATTAAAAATGGTAAGAAAAAAGTTGTCAAAAAGAAAGTATTCCCTGGCTATGTCCTAGTGGAAATCGTGATGACTGACGACTCTTGGTATGTTGTTCGTAATACACCAGGTGTCACAGGATTCGTTGGATCAGCTGGATCAGGCTCAAAGCCGACAGCGCTTTTGCCAGGCGAAGCTGAAACCATTCTGAAGAGAATGGGTCTTGAAGAACGCAAAACAGAAATCGACTTTGAATTGAAAGAAACAGTCAAGGTCATCGACGGACCATTTGCGAACTTCACAGGCTCTATCGAAGAGATTGATTACGATAAAAGCAAAGTCAAAGTATTCGTTAATATGTTTGGTAGAGAAACACCCGTGGAACTTGAGTTCACGCAGATCGATAAATTGTAATTCAAAAGAGCTTGAAATGAGTGTATAGAAGTGGTAATATAGCAAAGGTACGTCTTGAGTTCGCTCAAGATCGCTAGCTAGTTATTTCGTCATTCATATAAAGAATGAAGTTGTTGAGTGGGAGGGGGATTCCCCTATTACCACATCACGGACTTTAAGGAGGTGTGTCTCGTGGCTAAAAAAGTAGTTAAAGTTGTTAAATTGCAAATTCCTGCTGGAAAAGCTAACCCAGCTCCACCAGTTGGACCTGCACTAGGTCAAGCCGGTGTTAATATCATGGGATTCTGTAAGGAGTTTAATGCTCGTACAGCTGACCAAGCTGGTCTTATCATTCCTGTTGAAATTTCGGTTTTTGAAGACCGTTCATTTACATTTATTACTAAAACTCCACCTGCTGCAGTTTTACTTAAAAAAGCAGCTGGTATTGAGTCTGGTTCTGGTGAACCTAACCGTAATAAAGTGGCAACTGTTAAGCGTGATAAAGTACGCGAAATCGCGGAAACAAAAATGCCTGACTTAAACGCTGCTAGCGTTGAATCAGCTATGCGCATGGTTGAAGGTACTGCACGCAGTATGGGTATTGTCATCGAAGATTAATTTATTGTCTTGTTGGGTTGCGAGTTTGGTTTTGACAAGTTCGCAACCCTTATTCGTGGGAGGTTATTCCGCTAAAACCACATAAGGAGGATTTTTATAATGGCTAAAAAAGGTAAAAAGTATGTAGAAGCTGCTAAGCTAATCGAACGTACTAAAGCGTATGATGTAGCTGAAGCTGTTTCTCTTACAAAAAAAGCAAATACAGCGAAATTTGATGCGACTGTAGAAGTTGCTTTTCGTTTGGGCGTAGACCCTCGTAAAAACGACCAACAAATCCGCGGTGCAGTTGTACTTCCTAACGGAACTGGTAAAACTCAACGCGTTCTTGTGTTCGCTAAAGGCGAAAAAGCAAAAGAAGCAGAAGCTGCTGGAGCAGACTACGTTGGAGATTCTGATTACATCACTAAAATCCAACAAGGCTGGTTCGATTTCGATGTAATCGTTGCAACACCTGACATGATGGGTGAAGTTGGTAAGATCGGTCGTGTACTTGGACCAAAAGGTCTTATGCCAAACCCTAAAACAGGAACTGTTACATTTGAAGTAGAAAAAGCAATCAATGAAATCAAAGCTGGTAAAGTAGAATACCGCGTTGATAAAGCTGGTAACATCCACGCGCCAATCGGAAAGGTTTCTTTCGAGGACGAAAAGCTTGTTGAGAACTTTGCAACAATCTATGACACAATCCTTAAAGCAAAACCTGCAGCGGCTAAAGGTGTATACGTGAAAAACGTTTCTGTTACATCTACTATGGGCCCTGGTGTGAAAGTGGATCCATCTTCTTTCTCTGCAAAATAAATCTTGACTTATCACAATCATTTTGATAATATCAAAATGTTGTAAAATAGAATATGTCCATTTATACCGTAGACAGCAGGGGCCTTATGGCTTAATTAACCCGCCGAGGTGTATATGTCACAGTCTTACGTTAACGTATGCTTGTATATACAGCCTCCATGTCTTAATGGAGGCTTTTTATATGGAGAACCGTTCGTTAGGAACGTGATGGCCTGATCGGTATAAGTGTTACACAAACAATGTACAGGAGGTGTAACCATGAGCAATGCAATCGATACAAAAAAAGTTGTCGTTGATGAAATTACTTCTAAATTTAAAGACAGTATGTCTACTGTAATTGTAGATTACCGCGGTCTTTCAGTTTCTGAAGTGACTGAACTTCGTAAACAGCTTCGTGACGCTGGCGTAGAATTCAAAGTTTACAAAAACACTTTGACTCGCCGTGCAGTTGAACAAGTTGAACTAACAGGTTTAAACGATTTCTTAACAGGTCCAAACGCTATCGCATTCAGTAACGAAGATGTTATCGCACCTGCGAAAATCATCAACGAATTTGCGAAAAGCCACGAAGCTTTAGAAATCAAAGCTGGTGTCATCGAAGGAAACGTAGCGACTGTAGAAGAAGTGAAGGCTCTTGCGGAACTTCCGTCTCGCGAAGGCTTACTATCTATGTTGCTTAGCGTTCTTCAAGCTCCAGTTCGTAACCTTGCTCTTGCTACTAAAGCAGTTGCAGATCAAAAAGAAGAACAAGGCGCTTAATGCGTACTTAACGTAAAAAACTTAAAATGGAGGAATTACAAATGGCTTTAAATATCGAAGAAATCATTGCTTCAGTTAAAGAAGCAACTGTACTTGAGTTAAACGACTTAGTAAAAGCAATCGAAGAAGAATTTGGCGTAACTGCTGCTGCTCCTGTAGCTGTAGCTGCAGCTGGTGGTGCCGCTGCTGAAGAGAAAACTGATTTTGATCTAGTACTTGCTGGTGCTGGAGACCAAAAAATCAAAGTTATCAAAGTGGTTCGTGAAATCACTGGTCTTGGCTTGAAAGAAGCTAAAGAACTTGTTGACAACACTCCAAAACCACTTAAAGAAGGTATTGCTAAAGAAGAAGCTGAAGAACTTAAAGCTAAGCTTGAAGAAGTTGGCGCTTCTGTAGAAGTTAAGTAATCTTCGCCTAATCTTTTGGGAAAGCTCGCTTTTACTGGCGGGCTTTTTCTTTTCTATTCTCCTGAAACGATTGAATCCAGAGGAGGTCCATTCACCATGAGTGACCACTATTATACGGAAAAGCCATCAGTGAAAAGCAATAAACAGACATGGGACTTCACCTTGAGAAACCGTACCTTTACTTTTACAAGTGACAGTGGAGTGTTTTCTAAGAAAGAAGTCGACTTTGGTTCAAGGCTTTTAATTGAAGCTTTTGAAGAACCTGATGTGGATGGCGATATCTTAGATGTCGGTTGCGGTTATGGACCGATTGGCTTATCGTTAGCAAACGAAATGACGAGCCGCACCATTCATATGATTGATGTGAACGAAAGAGCAGTCGAACTTTCAAAGGAAAACGCTAAACATAATCGCGTTGATAATGTCCGCATCTATCAAAGTGATTTGTTCTCGAATGTTCATTCATCAGCTGCTTTTGCCTCTATACTGACCAATCCCCCAATACGGGCAGGGAAGAAAGTTGTACATGCGATCTTTGAAAAAAGTGCTGATCATTTATTGCCGGAAGGTGAGTTGTGGGTGGTTATTCAGAAAAAGCAGGGCGGACCATCTGCGATTGAGAAATTAGAACAGCTCTTTGGAGAAGTCGAAGTTGTATTGAAAAAAAAGGGCTACTATATTATCAAAGCTAAAAAAGTTTGACGCAGTTTCCTAGCTGTGTTAACATTATAAAATGCCAATGTGTATATTTTGCTTAATAGGCTTAAAAAACAACTGTTTTGTATAAATTATGCATATTTGGGAAAACTAATAAAATCGGTATTTGTTTTTGGATGTGGTTTTCTTATTTTAGAAACCCTTTTTTCTTTTGTCTTGTAAAAGTATTTCTTTACTGACATTTGAAAGGCTGAAATACTTTTTACACATATAATACGCATGATTTGAGGGGTGAATCAGTTGACAGGTCAACTAGTTCAGTATGGACGACACCGCCAGCGCAGAAGCTACGCACGCATAAGCGAAGTGTTAGAATTACCAAATCTCATTGAAATTCAAACCTCTTCTTATCAGTGGTTTCTTGATGAGGGTCTTAGAGAGATGTTTCAAGATATATCCCCAATTGAGGATTTTACTGGTAACCTTTCTCTTGAATTCATTGATTACAGCCTAGGGGATCCTAAGTATCCTGTAGCAGAATCAAAAGAACGTGATGTAACTTACTCTGCTCCACTAAGAGTAAAAGTTCGTTTAATTAACAAAGAAACTGGAGAAGTAAAAGACCAAGATGTGTTCATGGGTGATTTCCCAATCATGACAGACACAGGTACTTTTATCATTAACGGTGCGGAACGTGTAATCGTTTCTCAGTTAGTACGTTCTCCAAGTGTATATTTCAGTGGTAAAGTAGACAAAAACGGTAAAAAAGGTTTTACTGCGACTGTCATTCCAAACCGTGGCGCATGGTTAGAATACGAAACTGATGCGAAGGATGTAGTCTATGTACGCATCGATCGCACACGTAAGTTGCCGGTTACGGTTCTTTTGCGTGCTCTCGGCTTCAGCTCTGATCAAGAGATTCTTGACCTCATTGGCGAGAATGAATACTTACGCAACACGCTGGAAAAAGACAATACAGAGAATGCGGATAAAGCACTTCTCGAAATCTACGAGCGCCTCCGTCCTGGAGAGCCGCCAACTGTTGAAAATGCGAAAAGCCTGCTAGACTCTCGCTTCTTCGATCCGAAGAGATATGACCTAGCAAATGTTGGACGCTACAAGATTAATAAAAAGCTTCATATTAAAAATAGACTGTTCAATCAAAAATTGGCTGAAACGTTAGTTGACCCTGAAACAGGTGAAATTCTAGCAGAAAAAGGTCAAATTTTAGACAGAAGAGTTCTTGATAAAGTTCTTCCATACTTAGAAAACGGCATCGGATTTAGAAAGCTTTATCCAAATGGTGGCGTAGTAGAAGATGAAGTAGAACTTCAATCTATTAAGATTTATGCACCGTCTGATCAAGAAGGCGAGCAAGTGATCAACGTGATCGGTAATGCATACGTAGAGGAAGCTGTGAAAAACATCACGCCTTCTGACATCATTGCATCGATCAGTTACTTCTTCAACCTTCTTCATGGTGTAGGTGACACAGATGATATCGATCACCTTGGTAACCGTCGCCTGCGTTCTGTAGGTGAGCTTCTGCAAAACCAATTCCGTATTGGTTTAAGCAGAATGGAGCGTGTTGTTCGTGAAAGAATGTCGATTCAAGACACAAACACGATCACACCTCAGCAACTGATCAACATCCGTCCTGTGATCGCTTCTATCAAAGAGTTCTTTGGTAGCTCTCAGCTTTCTCAGTTCATGGATCAAACAAACCCGCTTGCTGAATTGACGCACAAACGTCGTCTGTCAGCGCTTGGGCCTGGTGGTTTGACACGTGAGCGTGCAGGAATGGAAGTTCGTGACGTTCACTACTCTCACTATGGTCGTATGTGTCCGATTGAAACACCAGAGGGTCCAAACATTGGTTTGATCAACTCTCTATCTTCATTTGCAAAAGTGAATCGTTTCGGCTTTATTGAAACACCTTACCGCCGGGTTGATCCTGAAACAGGTAAAGTGACACCAAGAATCGATTACTTAACTGCGGATGAAGAGGATAACTACGTAGTAGCACAAGCGAACGCTATATTAGGTGAAGATGGTTCGTTTATCGATGATAATATCATTGCTCGTTTCAGAGGAGAAAACACCGTTGTTCCTCGAAACCGCGTTGACTACATGGACGTTTCGCCAAAGCAGGTTGTTTCTGCAGCGACAGCATGTATCCCATTCCTAGAAAACGATGACTCTAACCGTGCTCTAATGGGAGCAAACATGCAACGTCAGGCTGTGCCTTTGATGCAGCCGGAATCACCGATTGTTGGTACAGGTATGGAGTATGTATCAGGTAAAGACTCTGGTGCTGCTGTCATCTGCCGTTACCCAGGTGTTGTAGAACGTGTTGAAGCTAAAAATATTTGGGTTCGCCGCTATGAAGATGTCGACGGACAACAAGTCAAAGGAAACCTAGACAAATACAGCTTGCTGAAATTTGTCCGCTCTAACCAAGGGACTTGCTACAACCAGCGTCCAATCGTAAGTGTTGGAGATGAAGTCGTAAAAGGAGAAATCCTTGCAGACGGTCCTTCAATGGAAAAAGGTGAATTGGCTCTAGGACGTAACGTCATGGTCGGCTTCATGACTTGGGACGGTTATAACTACGAGGATGCGATCATCATGAGTGAGCGCCTTGTAAAAGATGACGTCTACACGTCTATTCATATTGAAGAATATGAATCAGAAGCTCGTGATACAAAGCTTGGACCGGAAGAAATCACTCGTGATATTCCAAACGTTGGGGAAGATGCTTTACGCAACCTTGACGAGCGTGGAATCATCCGTATCGGTGCAGAAGTAAAAGACGGAGACCTTCTTGTAGGGAAAGTAACGCCTAAAGGTGTAACAGAACTAACAGCTGAAGAACGTCTATTACATGCAATCTTCGGTGAAAAGGCTCGTGAAGTACGTGATACATCTCTACGTGTTCCACACGGCGGCGGCGGAATTATCCACGATGTCAAAGTCTTTAACCGTGAAGATGGAGATGAATTACCTCCAGGTGTTAACCAATTAGTCCGCGTATACATCGTTCAGAAGCGTAAAATTTCTGAAGGTGACAAAATGGCTGGACGACATGGTAACAAAGGGGTTATCTCTAAAATCCTTCCAGAAGAAGATATGCCGTATCTTCCAGATGGAACACCGATTGATATCATGTTAAACCCTCTAGGGGTACCATCTCGTATGAACATCGGTCAGGTACTTGAGCTTCATATGGGTATGGCTGCACGTTACCTTGGCATCCACATTGCGTCACCAGTATTTGATGGTGCGCGTGAGGAAGATGTTTGGGAAACGCTTGAAGAAGCAGGTATGTCCCGTGATGCGAAAACAGTCCTTTATGACGGTCGAACTGGTGAACCATTCGATAACCGTGTATCAGTCGGAATCATGTACATGATCAAACTGGCTCACATGGTTGACGACAAACTTCACGCTCGTTCAACTGGACCATACTCACTTGTTACGCAGCAGCCACTTGGCGGTAAAGCACAGTTTGGTGGTCAGCGTTTCGGAGAGATGGAAGTATGGGCACTTGAAGCTTACGGTGCAGCATACACACTTCAAGAGATCTTAACAGTTAAATCGGATGACGTTGTGGGTCGTGTGAAAACATACGAAGCCATCGTCAAAGGGGATAACGTCCCTGAACCAGGTGTCCCTGAATCATTCAAAGTGTTAATTAAAGAACTTCAAAGTTTAGGTATGGATGTCAAAATCCTATCTGGCGATGAAGAAGAGATAGAAATGAGAGATTTAGAAGACGATGAGGAAACGAAGAAAGCAGACGGATTAGCGTTATCTAATGACGAAGATGCTGCAGATCTCGCACCTGTCGATCTTGAACGTGACGCAGTCACAAAAGAATAGCAGAAACGATTAGAGCAAGTGACTAGGGTATAACCCGAAGATTAAAAGGGAGGTAGGCCCCTTGCTAGATGTGAACAATTTTGAGTATATGAACATCGGTCTCGCATCACCTGATAAAATCCGTTCTTGGTCTTTTGGTGAAGTGAAAAAGCCTGAAACGATTAACTATCGTACACTGAAACCTGAAAAAGATGGTCTCTTTTGTGAACGTATCTTCGGACCACAAAAAGACTGGGAATGTCATTGTGGAAAGTATAAACGCGTTCGTTATAAGGGTGTTGTATGTGACCGTTGTGGTGTAGAAGTAACACGGGCAAAAGTCCGTCGTGAGAGAATGGGGCATATCGAACTGGCTGCCCCAGTTTCCCACATTTGGTATTTCAAAGGTATCCCAAGCCGTATGGGTCTTGTTCTTGATATGTCACCACGTGCGTTAGAAGAAGTGATTTACTTCGCTTCATACGTCGTGACAGATCCTGGCAACACACCGCTTGAGAAAAAACAACTTCTTTCTGAGAAGGAATTCCGTGCTTATTTAGATAAATACGGTAATACATTCCAAGCAGCTATGGGTGCAGAAGCAATCAATAAACTTCTTCAAGATATCGATCTTGTAAAAGAAGTAGATGCACTGAAAGAAGAGCTGAAAACTGCTCAAGGACAGCGTCGTACTCGTGCGATTAAACGCCTTGAAGTGCTAGAAGCCTTCCGTAACTCAGGAAACAAACCATCATGGATGATTCTTGATGTACTTCCGGTTATTCCGCCAGAATTACGTCCAATGGTTCAGCTTGATGGTGGACGTTTTGCTACTTCTGACTTAAACGACCTTTATCGTCGTGTCATCAACCGTAACAATCGTCTGAAACGTTTATTAGATCTTGGCGCGCCAAGCATCATCGTTCAGAACGAGAAGCGTATGCTTCAAGAAGCTGTCGATGCCTTGATTGATAATGGACGTAGAGGCCGACCAGTAACAGGACCAGGAAACAGACCATTGAAATCTCTTTCTCATATGCTGAAAGGGAAACAAGGACGTTTCCGTCAAAACTTGCTTGGTAAACGTGTTGACTATTCTGGACGTTCCGTTATCGTCGTAGGACCACATTTGAAAATGTATCAGTGTGGACTTCCGAAAGAAATGGCTCTTGAATTATTCAAACCATTCGTGATGAAGGAGCTTGTTGAAAAAGGTTTAGCTCACAACATCAAGAGTGCGAAGCGTAAAATTGAGCGCGTGCAGCCGGAAGTATGGGATGTTTTAGAATCAGTGATTCGTGAGCATCCAGTCTTACTAAACCGTGCACCGACTCTTCACAGACTTGGTATTCAAGCGTTTGAACCTACACTTGTGGAAGGACGCGCAATTCGTCTGCATCCACTTGTATGTACAGCCTACAACGCTGACTTTGACGGTGACCAAATGGCGGTTCACGTACCATTATCTGCTGAGGCTCAAGCTGAAGCTCGTATCTTAATGCTTGCTGCTCAAAACATTTTGAACCCGAAAGATGGAAAACCTGTTGTTACGCCATCTCAGGATATGGTGCTTGGTAACTACTACCTTACACTTGAGCGTAAAGGTGCTATCGGAGAAGGTATGATCTTCAAAGATACGAACGAAGCCCTTCTAGCTTATCAAAATGGGTATGTGCATCTTCATACACGTGTAGCTGTTGCAGCTAACTCGTTGAAGAATGTGACATTCACTGATGAACAGCGTTCTAAATTGTTGATTACAACAGTTGGAAAACTAATCTTTAACGAAATCTTACCGGAATCATTCCCTTACATGAATGAGCCGACAAAGAGCAATATTGAAGAAAAAACGCCTGACCGCTTCTTCCTTGAAAAAGGTGAAGATGTCAAAGTTGCGATTGAGAAACAAGAAATCAATGCGCCGTTCAAAAAAGGTATTTTAGGTAAAATCATTGCGGAAATCTTTAAGAGATTCCATATCACTGAGACATCTAAAATGCTTGACCGCATGAAAAATCTTGGTTTCAAATACTCTACTAAAGCGGGTATTACGGTTGGGGTGTCTGATATCGTCGTATTAGATGATAAACAGAAGATCCTCGAAGAAGCGCAAGCAAAAGTAGATAACGTCATGAAGCAATTCAGACGTGGTTTGATTACTGAAGAAGAGCGTTACGAGAGAGTCATTTCGATCTGGAGTTCTTCTAAAGATGTCATCCAAGGTAAACTGATGAAGTCCCTTGATGAAGTCAACCCAATCTACATGATGAGTGACTCTGGGGCGCGTGGTAACGCATCTAACTTCACTCAGCTGGCTGGTATGCGTGGTCTGATGGCCAACCCGGCTGGACGTATCATTGAACTTCCGATCAAATCTAGTTTCCGTGAAGGTTTAACCGTATTGGAATACTTTATTTCCACTCACGGAGCGCGTAAAGGTCTTGCCGATACAGCCCTTAAAACAGCTGACTCAGGTTACCTCACGCGTCGTCTCGTCGACGTTGCACAGGATGTTATCATCCGTGAAACAGATTGCGGTACAGACCGTGGTATCTTGGCAAAGTCCATTAGAGAAGGAAATGAAATTATTGAGAAACTTGAAGAACGTCTAATTGGACGTTTTGCAAGAAAACCAATTGTTCATCCTGAAACGGGCGAAGTCATTGTTGGCGAAAACGAACTAATTGATGAAGATAAAGCACTTGAAGTAGTTGAAGCAGGAATTGAGGAAGTATGGATCCGTTCTGCATTTACATGTAACACGCCTCATGGTGTATGTAAACGATGCTACGGCCGTAACCTTGCAACTGGTACTGACGTTGAAGTCGGTGAAGCAGTTGGAATCATCGCTGCTCAATCAATCGGTGAGCCAGGAACACAGCTTACAATGCGTACGTTCCACACCGGTGGGGTAGCAGGAGACGATATCACACAAGGTTTACCTCGTATCCAAGAGCTATTTGAAGCGCGTAATCCGAAAGGGCAAGCGACGATTTCTGAAATTGATGGTGTCGTTGCTGAAATTAACGATGTTCGTGACAAGCAGCAGGAAATTGTGGTTCAAGGCGACGTTGAAACTCGCTCTTACACAGCTCCTTACAATGCACGTCTGAAAGTTGTTGAAGGTGACAAAGTTACTCGTGGTCAAGTACTGACAGAAGGTTCGATCGATCCGAAAGAACTTCTTAAAGTGACTGACATGACAGCTGTTCAAGAATATCTGCTTCATGAAGTACAAAAAGTATACCGTATGCAAGGGGTAGAAATCGGAGATAAGCACGTTGAGGTAATGGTTCGCCAAATGCTTCGTAAAGTGCGTGTCGCTGATGCAGGGGATACAGATGTATTACCAGGCACACTTCTTGATGTACATCAATTCACTGAAGCGAACAAAAAAGTACTATTCGAAGGCAAGCGCCCTGCAACAGGCCGCCCAGTTCTTCTTGGTATTACAAAAGCATCGCTTGAAACAGACTCATTCTTGTCTGCAGCATCCTTCCAAGAAACGACTCGTGTCCTAACAGATGCGGCGATCAAAGGAAAACGTGATGAACTGCTTGGCTTGAAAGAGAATGTTATCATCGGTAAACTTGTTCCAGCTGGAACAGGAATGCCAAACTACCGTAAAGTTAAGCCGGTTTCACAAGTGCAACCGTCTGACGATATGGTGCCTGTAGAGTAATCTTTCTCGTGAGATTCCTATAAAATCATCAAAAAATGGTGAAGGATGTCAAGATAATCTGTCATATGATATTGACATCCTTCTGCCATGATGATAATATAACCAAGGTGCTCAAAATAAAACCTGTTACTTTGGAGGATATTCGATGTCTTATGATAAAGTATCACAGGCTCAATCCATTATTATTGGTACGAAGCAAACAGTAAAAGCTCTGAAACGAGATTCAGTAAAGGAAATCGTCGTAGCGAAAGATGCTGATCCTGCTTTAACAGCTAGTGTAACAAAACTAGCGCAAGAGAAGGGTGTAGACATTTTAGTGGTAGATTCCATGAAAAAGCTCGGCAAAGCCTGCGGAATTGAAGTTGGGGCAGCAGCTGTTGCCATTATGTTATAGCGTACTTGTTTTGTTTTTGCATGTGTAAATGCAAAAGCATTGTTTTTTGCCTTTTAATGAACCACCTGGGTATGTGGGTTATAAAAAAAGCAACGAAGGGAGGAATAACAACATGCCTACAATTAATCAGCTAATACGCAAAGGACGCGTGAGTAAAGTTGAAAACTCAAAGTCTCCTGCACTTAACAAAGGATACAACAGTTTCAAAAAAGAGCACACTAACGTAACATCTCCACAGAAGCGCGGGGTTTGTACTCGTGTCGGCACAATGACACCGAAAAAACCAAACTCAGCACTACGTAAATATGCTCGTGTACGTTTGTCTAACCTGATTGAGGTAACAGCTTACATTCCTGGTATCGGACATAATCTACAAGAGCACAGTGTAGTACTTATCCGTGGCGGACGTGTAAAAGACTTACCGGGTGTACGTTACCACATCGTTCGTGGTGCGCTTGATACTGCCGGAGTTGACGGTCGTATGCAAGGACGTTCTAAATACGGAACAAAACGCCCTAAACAAAGTAAATAATACAAACAAACATAAGGGTTTTTAGAAGTTGATATCAGATCAGTGGAGTCAGGCAACTGACAATGATATTGAGATGAGAGACAGATAGAAATCCTTTTAAATGAGAAGGGAGGCTATCAGATGCCACGTAAAGGTCCTGTAGCAAAAAGAGACGTATTGCCAGATCCAATTTACAATTCTAAACTTGTATCTCGTTTGATCAACAAAATGATGATCGACGGTAAAAGAGGAAAGTCACAAACAATTCTCTACAAGTCATTTGATATCATCAAAGAACGTACTGGTAATGAAGCGATGGAGGTTTTCGAACAAGCCTTGAAAAACATCATGCCAGTTCTTGAAGTTAAAGCACGTCGTGTAGGTGGAGCTAACTACCAAGTTCCTGTAGAAGTTCGCCCAGACCGTCGTACTACTTTAGGTCTTCGCTGGTTAGTAAACTACGCTCGTCTTCGTGGAGAAAAAACGATGGAAGAGCGTCTTGCTAACGAAATCCTTGATGCAGCTAACAACACTGGTGCTGCTGTTAAGAAACGTGAAGATACACACAAAATGGCAGAAGCGAACAAAGCATTCGCTCACTACCGCTGGTAGGATTTATACCAAACTAAAAAAACTATTCCCTAATAAGGAAGGAGAAATTACCCAATGGCAAGAGAGTTCTCCTTAGACAAAACTCGTAATATTGGTATCATGGCTCACATCGATGCTGGTAAAACGACAACGACTGAGCGTATCTTATACTACACTGGTCGTATCCATAAAATTGGTGAAACTCACGAAGGAGCTTCCCAAATGGACTGGATGGAGCAGGAGCAAGAACGTGGTATTACAATCACTTCTGCTGCTACTACAGCACAATGGAAAGGTTACCGTGTAAACATCATCGATACACCAGGACACGTAGACTTCACTGTTGAAGTTGAACGTTCTTTACGTGTACTTGATGGTGCGGTAGCAGTTCTTGATGCACAATCAGGTGTAGAGCCACAAACTGAAACAGTTTGGCGCCAAGCAACAACTTACGGAGTACCTCGTATCGTATTCGTTAACAAAATGGATAAAACCGGTGCGGACTTCCTTTACTCTGTAGGCACATTAAGAGATCGTCTTCAAGCGAACGCTCATGCAATTCAATTGCCGATCGGCGCTGAAGATCAATTCGAAGGAATCATCGACCTTGTAGATAACGTAGCATACTTCTACGAAGATGACCTTGGAACTCGCTCTGATGCACAAGAAATCCCTGCTGAGTATAAAGACAAAGCTGAAGAGCTTCGCAACAGCCTTATTGAAGCTGTCGCTGAGCTTGATGAAGAGCTTATGGAAAAATACCTTGAGGGTGAAGAAATTACAATTCCTGAATTGAAAGCTGCAATCCGTAAAGGAACGTTGAATGTTGAATTCTACCCAGTTCTTGTTGGATCTGCTTTCAAAAACAAAGGTGTTCAGCTTGTACTTGATGCTGTGCTTGATTACCTTCCTGCACCAACTGATGTTGCTGCAATCAAAGGTATCCTGCCAGATTCAAATGAAGAGGTTGTTCGTGAGTCTACTGATGATGCACCATTCGCAGCTCTTGCATTTAAAGTTATGACTGACCCTTATGTTGGGAAACTAACTTTCTTCCGCGTATACTCTGGAACACTTGCTTCAGGTTCATACGTGAAGAACTCTTCTAAGAACAAGCGTGAGCGTGTTGGACGTATCCTTCAAATGCACGCAAACAGCCGTGAAGAAATCTCTACTGTATATGCAGGAGATATCGCAGCAGCTGTTGGTCTTAAAGATACATCTACTGGTGACACTCTTTGTGACGAGAAAGATACTGTTATCCTTGAGTCTATGGAATTCCCAGAGCCAGTTATCGATGTAGCAATCGAGCCTAAATCAAAAGCTGATCAAGATAAAATGGGTATCGCTTTAGCTAAACTAGCTGAAGAGGATCCAACATTCCGTACACAAACAAACCCTGAAACTGGTCAAACGATCATCTCTGGTATGGGTGAGCTTCACCTTGATATCATTGTTGACCGTATGAAGCGTGAGTTCAAGGTTGAAGCTAACGTAGGTGCTCCTCAAGTTGCGTACCGTGAAACATTCCGTTCTGGTGCAAAAGTTGAAGGTAAATTCGTACGTCAGTCTGGTGGACGTGGTCAGTTCGGACACGTTTGGATCGAATTCGAACCAAACGAAGAAGGCGCAGGCTTCGAATTCCAAAATGCAATCGTCGGTGGGGTTGTTCCTCGTGAATACATTCCAGCTATTCAAGCAGGTCTTGAAGATTCACTTGAAAATGGTGTATTAGCTGGATTCCCATTAATCGACATCAAAGCTAAATTATTTGATGGATCATACCACGATGTTGACTCTAACGAAATGGCGTTTAAAATTGCTGCATCTATGGCGTTGAAAAATGCTGTCAGCAAATGTAACCCAGTTCTACTTGAGCCAATGATGAAAGTAGAAGTCGTTATCCCTGAAGAATACATGGGAGACATCATGGGTGATATCACATCTCGTCGTGGACGTGTAGAAGGTATGGAAGCTCGCGGTAACGCTCAAGTTGTTCGCGCAATGGTTCCACTTTCTGAAATGTTCGGATATGCAACTTCACTCCGTTCTAACACACAAGGACGCGGTACTTTCACTATGCACATGGATCACTACGAAGAAGTGCCTAAGAGCATTAGTGAAGAAATCATCAAAAAAAATAAAGGTGAATAATTGATTTTGCCTTTAAACTAAAGTATAACTACTATTGAAGATCAGAAAGTGAGAGGTAACTCTTCACTTTCTATCACTCTATACCAAATACAATGAACCTTTAAGGAGGATTTTTAGAATGGCTAAAGAAAAATTCGACCGTTCCAAATCGCATGCTAACATTGGTACAATTGGACACGTTGACCATGGTAAAACAACTCTAACTGCTGCTATCTCAACAGTTCTTCATAAGAAGTCTGGTAAAGGATCAGCTATGGGATATGACCAAATCGATGGTGCTCCAGAAGAGCGCGAGCGTGGAATCACAATCTCAACTTCACACGTCGAGTATGAAACAGACACTCGTCACTATGCACACGTAGACTGCCCAGGACACGCTGACTACGTTAAAAACATGATCACTGGTGCTGCTCAAATGGACGGCGCGATCTTAGTAGTATCTGCTGCTGATGGTCCAATGCCACAAACACGTGAGCACATCCTACTTTCTCGTAACGTAGGTGTACCATACATCGTAGTATTCCTTAACAAATGTGACATGGTTGACGATGAAGAGTTACTTGAACTTGTTGAAATGGAAGTTCGTGACCTTCTTTCTGACTATGACTTCCCTGGTGATGATGTTCCAGTTATCAAAGGTTCTGCTCTTAAAGCTCTTGAAGGAGATGCTGATTACGAAGCAAAAATCTTTGAACTTATGGATGCGGTTGATGAGTACATCCCAACTCCAGAACGTGACATTGAGAAGCCATTCATGATGCCAGTTGAGGATGTATTCTCAATCACTGGTCGTGGAACTGTTGCTACTGGTCGTGTTGAGCGTGGACAAGTTAAAGTCGGTGACGAAGTTGAAATCATCGGTCTTCAAGAAGACAATGGTAAAACAACTGTTACAGGTGTTGAAATGTTCCGTAAACTTCTTGACTATGCTGAAGCTGGTGACAACATCGGTGCACTACTTCGTGGTGTATCTCGTGAAGATATCCAACGTGGTCAAGTACTTGCTAAACCAGGTACAATCACTCCACATAGCCGTTTCAAAGCTGAAGTTTATGTACTTTCTAAAGAAGAGGGTGGACGTCATACTCCATTCTTCGCTAACTACCGTCCGCAGTTCTACTTCCGTACAACTGACGTAACTGGTATCGTACATCTTCCAGAAGGTACTGAAATGGTTATGCCTGGCGATAACACTGAGATGGAAGTTGAACTTATCTCTACTATCGCTATCGAAGAAGGAACTCGTTTCTCTATCCGTGAGGGTGGACGTACTGTAGGTTCTGGCGTCGTTTCAAATATCATTAAGTAATAAACATATAAAAGAGACTCCTTGCAAAAGGGTCTCTTTTTTTGCTTTTCCAGATCAGAACGGCTACTATAAGCTATAGAATCTAAATGGAACCGAGAGGATCACTGGAATGGCGAAGACATATTTGAAGAAATGGTTAATCGGCGGGGTTGACCAATGGATTATGATCAAAGAAGATCACGCAAGTGAAGCGAAGCCTGTTCTTTTATTTTTACACGGTGGGCCCGGCTCCGCTCAAATCAGTTATATCGATTCGTTTCATGAGGAACTTAATCAAGATTTTACAGTTGTTCATTGGGATCAGCGAGGTGCGGGACTTTCCTATCAAAAGAACCTCCCCAATACTTCTATGACCATTCAGCAATTTATTGAAGATACGATTGAACTGACAGAGAAAGTCCTTTCATATCTAGGTCAATCAAAATTGTACATCGCCGGATATTCATGGGGGTCATTAATCGCCATACAAGCAGTACATAAGCGCCCAGATCTATATCACGCTTATTATGGAATTAGTCAGGTAGTAGATGTAATAAAAGAAGATATTGTGTCATACAAGCTTCTTTTAGAGAAATGCGAACGAAATCGGTTGTTTACTTGTTGCCTGCGATTACTGACGCCTCCTCCGTGGAAACGAATATCAGCTCATGCTCTGTTCTCTCTATATAAAGAGCTCGGAAGCGTAGGTCTCACACATAGGTGGAAGCCGCTGATTCAAATGCTACGCGGATTTCTTTTTAGTAAGGAATATCAGCTCAAAGATAAGTGGAATTTCCTTAAAGGACAGAAGCTTAGTCAGGACATGCTATGGAATGAATTGATGAATGAGAGCATTGAATACCGAGTTTCTACTATATTAATACCTTGTTACTTTATCATTGGTGAATATGACATGATTACACCAGTTGCTGTATCAAAACCTTATGTTGAGCAATTAACAGCACCAGTCAAAGAATGGTTCACCTTTAAAGAATCTGCACATTCCCCGCATCTAGAAGAACCAGAAGAATTTATTCGTACCATAAAAAAGACGGCTGTACATCATCTTCAGGGAAAGCTTGATTTATAGGCTCAACCCCTGTATAATATGAAAAGTGTGCAAATCATAAATTTATCCGATTTATTATTGCAACACGCAGGCCAATTTGGTACAATAGTGCATGTTGGTCTTTGACTGCGATGAAGTGAGAGGTTGCTGACACACCCGGCCGCTTTGCCATGGCAAGGTGATCAGGTTTTTCTCACGGAGAACTGTCTAACGTAAGTAGGCGAAAAGGAGGGAAAATAATGGCAAAACAAAAAATTCGTATTCGTTTAAAAGCATATGATCATAGAATTCTTGATCAATCTGCTGAGAAGATTGTTGAAACGGCTAAGCGTTCTGGTGCTAGTGTATCTGGTCCAATCCCGCTTCCAACTGAAAAATCAGTTTACACAATCCTTCGTGCGGTGCATAAGTACAAAGATTCTCGTGAGCAATTTGAGATGCGTACTCACAAACGTCTAATCGACATCGTGAATCCAACTCCACAAACAGTTGATGCACTTATGCGTTTAGATTTACCATCTGGTGTAGATATCGAAATCAAACTTTAATTCAAATAGAAAACACATATTATAGGAGGTGTGACTAATGACCAAAGGAATCTTAGGTAGAAAAATTGGTATGACGCAAGTATTCGCAGAAAACGGTGATCTTATCCCTGTAACTGTTGTTGAGGCTGCTGCTAACGTTGTTCTTCAAAAGAAGACTGCTGACACGGATGGCTATGAAGCAATCCAAATCGGTTTTGACGACAAACGTGAAAAGCTTTCTAACAAACCAGAGAAGGGCCACGTTGCTAAAGCGGAAACTGCTCCTAAGCGCTTCGTAAAAGAATTACGCGGTGCGGAGTTAGATGCGTATGAAGTTGGTCAGGAAGTCAAAGTTGATATTTTCGCAAATGGAGATATCGTAGATGTAACAGGAACATCAAAAGGTAAAGGATTCCAAGGGGCTATCAAGCGCCACGGACAATCACGCGGACCAATGACTCACGGTTCACGTTACCACCGTCGTCCTGGTTCAATGGGACCTGTTGATCCAAACCGAGTATTCAAAGGTAAACTTCTTCCAGGTCGTATGGGCGGAGAGCAAATCACTGTCCAAAACCTTGAGATCGTTAAAGTTGATGCAGAACGTAATCTTCTATTGATCAAAGGAAATGTACCAGGAGCTAAAAAATCTCTAGTAACTGTAAAGAGTGCAGTTAAATCTAAATAACTCTCTTAGGAAAGGAGGAAACAAGTCATGCCAAAAGTAGCATTATTTAACCAAAACGGTTCTACTAACGGTGAAATCGAATTAAACGCTTCTGTGTTTGGAATCGAGCCAAACGAAAGCGTAGTATTCGATGCTATTCTTATGCAAAGAGCTTCCTTACGTCAAGGAACTCACAAAGTAAAAACTCGTTCTGAAGTACGTGGCGGAGGTCGTAAGCCTTGGAGACAGAAGGGTACTGGTCGTGCTCGTCAAGGTTCTATCCGTTCACCACAATGGCGCGGAGGCGGTATCGTATTCGGTCCAACACCACGCAGCTATTCTTATAAATTACCTAAAAAAGTTCGCCGCTTGGCTATCAAGTCAGTATTGTCTTCTAAAGTAATCGACAACAACATCATCGTTCTTGAAGATCTGACTCTTGATGCAGTGAAAACGAAAGAATTCGCAGGCATCCTTAAAGGATTATCTGTCGAGAAGAAAGCGTTGATCGTCACTGCGGATGCAAACGAAACAGTTGCTTTATCTGCTCGTAACATCCCTGGAGTAACAGTTGTTGAAGCTAACGGTATCAACGTTCTTGACGTTGTCAACCACGAGAAACTTCTGATCACTAAAGCAGCGGTTGAAAAAGTAGAGGAGGGACTTGCATAATGAAAGATCCTCGTGATGTTCTAAAGCGCCCTATCATTACTGAACGTTCTGCTGATCTAATGACAGAGAAGAAGTACACGTTCGAAGTTGATGTCAGAGCTAACAAAACAGAAGTGAAAGACGCTGTTGAAGAAATCTTTGGAGTGAAAGTTGAGAAAGTCAACGTTCAAAATTACAAAGGGAAATCTAAACGCGTTGGACGCTACACTGGTATGACTAGCCGTCGCAGAAAAGCGATCGTGAAATTAACAGCTGACAGCAAAGAAATCGAAATTTTTGAAGCGTAAATCTTAAAAAGAAGGAGGGAAATTCAAAATGGCGATTAAAAAGTATAAACCAACCAGTAATGGTCGTCGTGGCATGACTACTTCAGATTTTGCTGAAATCACGACTGACAAACCAGAAAAATCGTTGCTTGCGCCGCTTCACAGAAAAGGCGGACGTAACAACCAAGGTAGAATGACTGTTCGTCATCAAGGTGGCGGTCATAAACGTCAATACCGTATCATCGACTTTAAACGTGATAAAGACGGTATACCTGGACGCGTTGCTACAATCGAGTATGATCCAAACCGTTCAGCGAACATCGCTCTTGTAAACTATGCAGATGGTGAGAAACGTTACATTCTTGCTCCGAAAGGAATCCAAGTTGGTACTGAAGTTACTTCTGGACCAGAATCTGACATCAAACCAGGTAATGCTCTTCCACTTATCAACATCCCAGTTGGTACAGTTGTGCATAACATTGAATTAAAACCAGGTAAAGGTGGACAATTAGTTCGTTCTGCTGGTACTTCTGCTCAAGTTCTTGGTAAAGAAGGTAAATACGTTCTTGTACGTTTGAACTCAGGAG
Organism: Bacillus pumilus; assembly: GCF_900186955.1. NCBI lineage: Bacteria > Bacillati > Bacillota > Bacilli > Caryophanales > Bacillaceae > Bacillus > Bacillus pumilus. Next base: position 141,054 of record NZ_LT906438.1, read on the forward strand.
AAGTTCGTATGATTCTTTCTGCTTGCCGTGCGACTATCGGTCAAGTTGGAAACGAGCAACACGAATTAATTAACATCGGTAAAGCTGGACGTTCACGCTGGAAAGGCGTACGCCCAACAGTTCGTGGTTCTGTAATGAACCCTAACGATCACCCACACGGTGGTGGTGAAGGACGTGCTCCAATCGGACGTAAATCACCAATGTCTCCTTGGGGCAAACCGACTCTTGGATTCAAGACTCGTAAGAAAACCAACAAGTCTGATAAATTCATTGTACGTCGTCGTAAAAACAAGTAACGGGGTTGTCTACGGTTCATTTAGGACCGTAGTTCAATCACGAAGGGAGGTTCCACAATGGCTCGCAGCTTAAAAAAAGGACCATTTGTTGATGATCATTTGATGGCTAAAGTCGAGAAATTGAATGAAACTGACAAAAAGCAAGTCGTAAAAACTTGGTCTCGTCGTTCTACAATTTTCCCACAATTCATCGGTCACACAATCGCTGTCTATGACGGACGCAAACATGTACCTGTTTTCATTTCTGAAGATATGGTAGGTCACAAATTGGGCGAATTCGCACCAAGCCGTACTTACAAAGGTCATGCTAGTGACGATAAAAAAACAAGACGCTAATGAGAGGAGGCTTTTAAATGCAAGCTAAAGCTGTCGCAAGAACAGTCCGTATTGCTCCTCGTAAAGCACGTCTAGTAATGGACCTGATCCGAGGTAAGCAAGTAGGAGAAGCAGTTTCTATCTTAAACCTTACACCTAAGGCTGCTTCACCAATTATTGAAAAAGTATTAAAATCTGCTATCGCAAACGCTGAGCACAACTACGAGTTGGACGCTAACAGCCTAGTGATTACTCAAGCATTCGTTGACGAAGGTCCAACACTTAAGAGATTCCGTCCACGTGCTATGGGTCGTGCGAGCGCAATTAACAAACGTACTAGCCACATTACAATCGTTGTATCAGAAAAGAAGGAGGGATAATCCGTGGGTCAAAAGGTAAATCCAGTAGGTCTTCGTATTGGCGTCATTCGTGATTGGGAATCTAAATGGTTCGCAGGAAAAGATTACGCTGACTTCTTACATGAAGACTTGAAAATCCGTGAATTCATCAGCAAGCGTTTGTCTGACGCGTCTGTTTCTAAAGTAGAAATCGAACGTGCTGCAAACCGCGTAAATATCACAATCCACACGGCTAAACCAGGTATGGTAATTGGTAAAGGCGGATCTGAAGTTGAAGCACTTCGTAAAGCTCTTAACAGCCTAACTGGCAAACGTGTACACATCAACATCCTTGAAATCAAAAGAGCAGATCTTGATGCTCAGCTAGTTGCTGAAAACATTGCTCGTCAACTTGAAAATCGTATTTCATTCCGTCGTGCACAAAAACAAACAATCCAACGCACAATGCGTGCTGGAGCACAAGGAATCAAAACAATGGTTTCTGGTCGTCTTGGCGGTGCAGATATTGCTCGTTCTGAATATTACAGTGAAGGTACTGTTCCGTTGCACACACTTCGTGCTGACATCGACTATGCTACTGCTGAAGCTGACACTACTTATGGTAAGCTTGGCGTAAAAGTATGGATCTATCGTGGAGAAGTCCTTCCAACTAAGAAGAATACTGCGGAAGGAGGAAAATAATATGTTATTGCCAAAACGCGTGAAGTATCGCAGAGAACATCGTGGAAAAATGCGTGGACGTGCAAAAGGTGGTACTGAAGTACATTTCGGTGAGTACGGTATCCAAGCTCAAGAAGCTTCTTGGATCACGAACCGTCAAATCGAAGCTGCTCGTATTGCTATGACTCGTTACATGAAACGTGGCGGTAAAGTTTGGATTAAAATTTTCCCTTCTAAGCCATACACAGCTAAACCTCTAGAGGTCCGCATGGGTTCCGGTAAAGGTGCTCCAGAAGGATGGGTGGCTGTAGTAAAACCAGGCAAAGTTTTATTTGAAATTTCTGGTGTGTCTGAAGAAGTTGCTCGTGAAGCTCTTCGTCTTGCATCTCACAAATTGCCAATTAAAACGAAGTTCGTAAAACGTGAAGAAATTGGTGGTGAATCAAATGAAAGCTAATGAAATTCGTGACCTTACCACTGCTGAAATTGAACAAAAAGTAAAGTCTCTTAAAGAAGAACTTTTCAATCTTCGTTTCCAATTAGCGACTGGGCAGCTTGAAAACACTGCTCGCATTCGTGAAGTGCGTAAATCAATCGCACGCATGAAAACTGTGATTCGTCAAAGAGAAATCGCTGCTAATAAATAATAATTAGAGGGGAGGCCCCGCAAACATGAGCGAACGTAACCAACGTAAAGTGTATCAAGGTCGTGTTGTTTCTGACAAAATGGATAAAACCATCACTGTTGTAGTTGAAACATACAAAAAGCATTCACTTTATGGCAAACGTGTAAGATACTCTAAAAAGTTCAAAGCACATGATGAAAACAACCAAGCAAAAATCGGAGACATCGTAAAGGTCATGGAAACTCGTCCTTTATCTGCGACTAAACGCTTTCGTCTAGTTGAAGTTGTCGAAGAAGCCGTTATTATCTAATAAAGTTCGGATTTCTTTTTCCGAAAGGAGGTAACATTAATGATTCAACAGGAGACTCGTTTAAAAGTAGCTGACAACTCTGGCGCACGCGAAGTACTAACGATTAAAGTTCTTGGTGGCTCTGGACGTAAGACGGCTAACATCGGTGATGTCATTGTTTGTACGGTTAAACAAGCAACACCAGGAGGCGTTGTCAAAAAAGGTGAAGTTGTGAAAGCAGTTATCGTTCGTACAAAGAGCGGAGCTCGCAGAAACGATGGATCTTACATCAGCTTCGATGAAAATGCATGTGTCATTATCCGTGACGACAAGAGCCCACGTGGAACTCGTATCTTCGGACCAGTAGCACGTGAACTTCGTGAAAACAACTATATGAAAATTGTTTCTCTAGCACCAGAAGTACTTTAATGAATACAATCCGCGACTCAAGGAGGTGCGATTAAATGCATGTTAAAAAGGGCGATAAAGTAGTGGTTATCTCTGGTAAAGATAAAGGTAAACAAGGAGTCATCCTTGCTGCTTTCCCTAAGAATGACCGTGTTTTAGTAGAAGGTATTAACCTTGTGAAAAAACACTCTAAACCAACCCAAGCTAACCCTCAGGGCGGAATTTCTGAACAAGAAGCGCCGATCCACGTATCAAACGTAATGCCGCTTGATCCTAAAACGGGTGAAGTGACACGTGTTGGGTATAAAGTTGAGGACGGAAAGAAAGTCCGTGTAGCGAAAAAATCTGGGCAAGTTCTAGATAAATAGTAAATAAGGAAGGGAGGTCTTTCTCATGAACCGCCTTAAAGAAAAGTATGTAAAAGAAATTACACCTGCATTAGTTTCTAAGTTTGAATACAAATCAGTAATGCAAGTGCCAAAAATCGAAAAAATCGTGATCAACATGGGTGTTGGTGACGCCGTTCAAAACGCTAAAGCAATCGATACTGCTGTTGAAGAATTAACGTTTATCGCTGGTCAAAAACCTGTCGTTACTCGTGCGAAGAAGTCTATTGCTGGATTCCGTCTACGTGAAGGAATGCCAATCGGTGCGAAAGTAACACTTCGCGGAGAGCGCATGTACGATTTCCTTGATAAACTTATTTCTGTATCTTTACCACGTGTACGTGACTTCCGCGGGATTTCTAAGAAATCTTTCGACGGTCGTGGAAACTACACGCTTGGTATTAAAGAACAGTTAATCTTCCCAGAAATTGATTACGATAAAGTAACAAAAGTCCGCGGTATGGATATCGTTATCGTTACGACTGCCAATACGGACGAAGAAGCACGTGAGTTATTAACTCAAGTAGGTATGCCGTTCCAGAAATAATCAATGAAAGGGAGGCGAAATCGTGGCTAAAAAGTCTATGATTGCGAAACAACAACGCAAACAAAAGTTTAAAGTTCAAGAGTATACGCGCTGCGAACGTTGTGGACGTCCACATTCAGTAATTCGCAAGTTTAAACTTTGCCGTATTTGTTTCCGCGAACTTGCATATAAAGGACAAATTCCTGGCGTTAAAAAAGCCAGCTGGTAATCCCCATAAATGGGAAGGAGGTTATTAAATAATGGTTATGACAGATCCGATTGCAGATTTGCTGACTCGTATTCGCAATGCGAACATGGTACGTCATGAGAAGCTAGAAGTACCGGCTTCAAAAATCAAAAGAGAAATTGCTGAAATCTTAAAGCGTGAAGGTTTTATCCGTGACGTTGAATATGTAGAAGACAGCAAACAAGGAATTATCCGTATGTTCCTTAAATATGGCCAAAACAACGAACGTGTTATCACTGGTCTAAAAAGAATCAGTAAACCTGGTTTACGTGTATATGCGAAATCAAATGAAGTACCACGTGTACTTAACGGACTTGGAATCGCAATTATTTCTACATCACAAGGTGTTTTATCGGACAAAGAAGCCCGTGCTAAACAAGCTGGTGGAGAAGTACTTGCTTACGTATGGTAAAAAAAGTTTAAGATGAATGGAGGTGCTTGGTATGTCTCGTATAGGTAAAAAACTAATCGAGATCCCTTCAGGAGTTACTGTGACAAACAACGATAACACAGTGACAGTAAAGGGACCAAAAGGTGAACTAACTCGTACATTTCACCCTGATATGGAAATTAAAATTGAGGACAGCGTCTTAACTGTAAGCCGTCCGTCTGATCATAAAGAACACCGTGCATTACATGGTACAACACGTAGCTTAATTGCAAACATGGTTGAAGGTGTATCTAAAGGTTTCGAAAGAGGTTTAGAACTTATCGGTGTCGGTTACCGTGCAGCTAAATCTGGAAACAAACTTGTTCTTAACGTTGGATACTCTCATCCAGTTGAAATCGTTCCTGAGGCTGGAGTTGAAGTCGAAGTTCCATCTCAAACGAAAGTAGTCATTAAAGGTATCGATAAAGAGCGTGTGGGAGCTCTAGCTTCTAACATCCGCGCTGTCCGTTCTCCAGAGCCTTACAAAGGTAAAGGAATTCGTTACGAAGGTGAATTCGTTCGCCGTAAAGAAGGAAAAACTGGTAAGTAAGATCGCTTAATGTGAAGAAAGGAGTGACTCGGATGATTACGAAAACTAGCAAAAACGCTACTCGTCTTAAAAGACACGCTCGTGTTCGTGCGAAACTTTCAGGTACTGCTGAAAGACCTCGCCTTAACGTTTTCCGTTCTAACAAGAACATCTACGCTCAAGTAATTGATGATGTTAACGGTGTAACACTTGTAAGTGCTTCTACTCTTGATAAAGAGTTAAAGATCGAGAATAGTTCTGACGCTGCAGCTGCTACTAAAGTTGGCGAACTTGTTGCAAAACGTGCTGTTGAAAAAGGAATCTCTAACGTGGTATTTGACCGCGGAGGATACTTATATCATGGACGTGTAAAAGCTCTAGCTGAAGCTGCTCGTGAGGCTGGACTTAAATTTTAATAAAAGAAGGAGGGACACATCCGAATGAGTCGTATTGACCAAAGCAAATTAGAGTTAGAAGAACGCTTAGTTACGGTTAACCGCGTAGCGAAAGTTGTTAAAGGTGGACGTCGTTTCCGTTTTGCAGCTTTAGTTGTTGTCGGTGACAAAAACGGTCATGTAGGTTTCGGTACTGGTAAAGCACAAGAAGTACCAGAAGCGATCCGCAAAGCTGTTGAAGATGCGAAAAAGAATTTAATTGAAGTACCAATGGTTGGAACTACAATTCCACATGAAATCATCGGTCGATTCGGTGCAGGAAACGTTCTATTGAAGCCTGCTTCAGAAGGTACAGGAGTTATCGCTGGAGGCCCAGTGCGTGCGGTTCTTGAGCTTGCTGGTCTAGCTGATATCCTTTCTAAATCTCTAGGTTCTAATACACCGATCAACATGATCCGCGCAACACTTCAGGGTTTAAGTGAACTTAAACGTGCTGAAGACGTTGCGAAGCTTCGTGGAAAATCTGTAGAAGACCTGTTAGGATAAGGAGGGAACATTAATGGCAAATAAATTAGAAATTACCCTCAAACGCAGTGTAATCGGTCGCCCAGAAGATCAGCGTGTCACTGTTCGTACTCTTGGTCTTAAGAAAACAAACCAAACAGTCGTACATGAAGACAATGCAGCGATCCGCGGCATGATTAACAAGGTGTCTCATTTAGTTTCTGTTAAAGAACAATAAAACATTTTTAATCGATAAGGAGGTGCCCAAATGAAACTTCATGAATTGAAGCCTTCAGAAGGTTCACGTAAAGTACGCAACCGTGTTGGTCGTGGTATTGGATCAGGTAACGGTAAAACTTCTGGTAAAGGTCATAAAGGTCAAAACGCTCGTTCTGGCGGCGGTGTACGCCCTGGTTTCGAAGGTGGTCAGATGCCTTTATTCCAACGTCTTCCAAAACGTGGTTTTACAAACATCAACCGTAAAGATTACGCGGTAATCAACTTAGACAGATTAAACAGTTTTGACGAAGGAACGGAAGTAACTCCTGAACTTCTTCTAGAGACTGGTGCAATAAGCAAGTTAAAAGCAGGAGTAAAAATTCTTGGCAACGGTAAATTAGAAAAAAAATTAACTGTAAAAGCCAATAAATTCTCTGCTTCTGCGAAAGAAGCTATTGAAGCTGCTGGCGGTACAGCCGAGGTGATCTAACTTGTTTAAGACAATCTCCAATTTTATGCGCGTGAAAGATATACGGAATAAGATTATATTCACTCTTTTAATGTTAATCGTCTTTCGTATAGGTGCTTTCATCCCTGTGCCTAATGTGAACGCCGAAGTTCTCCAGGCACAGGATCAAATGAGTGTTTTCGGGATCCTCAACACGTTTGGGGGCGGGGCACTTTTCCAATTCTCCATTCTTGCAATGGGGATTATGCCGTATATCACCGCTTCGATCATCATTCAGCTCTTGCAGATGGATGTTGTTCCGAAGTTCACTGAGTGGTCAAAGCAAGGAGAGGTTGGCCGCCGAAAATTAGCACAATTCACAAGGTATTTTACAATTGTTCTAGGTTTTATCCAGGCGTTAGGAATGTCATATGGATTCAACAATATGGCAGGAGGCATGCTGATTGAAAACCCAGGTGTTTCAACGTACCTCTTAATTGCGGTCGTACTCACTGCGGGAACAGCATTTTTAATGTGGCTGGGAGAGCAGATTACTGCTCACGGTGTTGGTAACGGTATTTCGATTATTATCTTTGCCGGGATCATCGCAGGTATCCCTCAAACATTAAAACAAGTGTACGCTCAGCAGTTTGTAGGTGGAGATGGACAGTTGTTCATGCAAATCCTGAAAATTGCCCTTATTGTCATTGCTATTCTTGTCATTGTTATTGGTGTTATTTACATTCAAATGGCAGTGAGAAAGATTGCGATTCAATATTCAAAAGGAACTGGCCGTGCACAAATGTCTGCTAGTCAAGCAACGCACCTTCCATTGAAAGTGAATCCAGCAGGGGTGATTCCAGTCATCTTTGCCGTTTCTTTCATTATTACTCCGCAGACGGTCGCATCGTTCTTCGGAACCAATAATGTGACAACTTGGATAACCAACAACTTTGACTATACTAAGCCAATCGGTATGACGATTTATGTAGCACTGATTGTTGCTTTCACATATTTTTATGCCTTTGTCCAAGTGAATCCTGAACAAATGGCTGAAAATCTGCAAAAGCAGGGTGGCTATATCCCGGGAGTTCGTCCAGGGAAAATGACTCAAGATAGAATTACGAGCATTTTGTACCGACTCACGTTTGTGGGCGCCATTTTCTTAGCCGTGATTTCAATACTTCCTATCTTTTTCATTCAATTCGCTGGATTACCTTCCGCTGCACAAATTGGCGGCACAAGTCTTCTCATTGTTGTAGGTGTTGCACTTGAAACAATGAAACAGCTTGAAAGCCAATTAGTGAAACGAAACTACCGTGGATTTATGAAATAAAACAGAGGGCTGGGCTCCTGCCCAACCTCTCTAAGTAAGGAAGGGGAAATCCGAAATGAACTTAGTCTTAATGGGGCTTCCGGGTGCTGGTAAAGGCACTCAGGCAGAACGAATTGTTGATGATTATGGGATCCCTCATATCTCAACAGGAGATATGTTCCGCGCTGCTATGAAAGAGGAGACACAACTTGGGCTCGAAGCAAAATCCTTTATCGATAAAGGAGAGCTTGTTCCTGATGAGGTCACAATTGGTATTGTTAGAGAAAGACTTGGCAAAAATGATTGTGAACAAGGTTTTCTTCTGGACGGATTTCCGCGAACAGTCGCTCAGGCTGAAGCTTTAGAAGACATTCTAAAGGACCTTGGCAGAACGATTGATTATGTCATTAATATTAAAGTCGATAAAGATGCATTGATGAAGCGTCTGACTGGCCGAAGAATTTGCAAAAATTGCGGAGCAACCTATCATTTAGTATTCAATCCACCTGCGAAAGAAAATGTTTGCGATAAGTGTGGAAGCGAGCTTTATCAACGTGCAGATGATAATGCAGAAACCGTTTCGACTAGACTTGAAGTAAACTTAAAGCAGACTGAACCTTTACTGAACTTCTATTCAGAAAAAGGATATCTTGCAAACATTGATGGTGCAAAACACATTAACGATGTATATGCAGATATCAAGGACCTGCTTGGGGGATTAAATAAATGATTATCTGTAAAACTCCTCGCGAGCTTGAGATTATGAGAGAAGCTGGACGCATTGTCGCACTGACTCATGAAGAGCTGAAGAAACACATAAAACCAGGTATTTCGACAAAAGAATTGGATCAAATTGCCGAACGTTTTATTACAAAGCAGGGTGCAATCCCATCTTTTAAAGGGTATAATGGTTTTCGCGGGAGCATTTGCGTTTCGGTGAATGAAGAACTCGTTCACGGTATTCCTGGTAAACGGGTTTTACGTGATGGTGACATCATTAGTATCGATATTGGCGCAAAGTTAAATGGCTATCATGGTGACTCTGCTTGGACTTATCCAGTTGGGGTAATCAGTGATGAAGACCGCAAACTACTGGAAGTCACAGAGGAATCTCTATATAAAGGCTTACAGGAAGCAAAGCCAGGCGAACGTCTGTCGAACATTTCCCATGCCATACAAACGTATGTAGAAAACGAGAATTTCTCAGTTGTTAGAGAATATGTTGGACATGGGGTCGGACAGGATCTTCATGAGGACCCTCAAATTCCTCATTATGGTCCGCCCAACAAAGGCCCGCGGCTAAAACCTGGAATGGTGTTGGCCATCGAACCGATGGTGAACGCAGGCAGCCGATATGTGAAAACATTGGCTGATAACTGGACGGTTGTAACGGTTGATGGGAAAAAGTGTGCTCACTTTGAGCATACGATTGCGATTACAGATACAGGTTTTGATATACTGACTAAGATTTAGGTCTTCACTGAAGCCTTTCAGGCCCAAATCGGGCAGGTTGTCTGTATAGTCCAAAGGAAAGAACAAGATCAGTATACAGGTGTCATCGGCATGTTCGGTGGCTGCCATGTACTAATCGCAGACGGAGAAAAGCGTAAATTTCATTCTCCTAAGAAAAAATATCAATCATATAACCTTTTATGGTTGCGTATCTCCGGAAGTTCAGAACAGTATATTCAAAACAGGTCGGGTGATAGATGGACAATTGAGATGAACTCATTTGGACATTTGTCAGAGAGCAAGTTACTGATTTGAAGAAGGGAGAACACTTGAATGGCGAAAGACGATGTAATTGAAGTGGAAGGTACTGTAGCAGAAACTTTGCCAAATGCAATGTTCAAAGTTGAACTAGAGAATGGTCATACAGTTTTGGCTCATGTATCAGGAAAAATCCGTATGCACTTCATTCGCATTTTACCTGGAGACAAAGTTACGGTAGAATTATCTCCATATGACTTAACTCGTGGTAGAATTACGTACCGTTACAAATAAAGCAACTCCGGAAGAAGGAGGTTGGAAACACATGAAAGTGAGACCATCTGTTAAACCTATCTGTGAAAAATGTAAAGTTATTCGCAGAAAAGGAAAAGTAATGGTGATCTGTGAAAACCCAAAACATAAACAAAAACAAGGCTAATAACAAGGAGGTGCCCAAATCATGGCTCGTATTGCTGGTGTAGATATTCCACGTGATAAACGTGTTGTCATTTCTTTAACATATGTTTTTGGAATTGGTCGTACGACTGCGCAACAAGTCCTTAAAGAAGCAGGTGTTTCTGAAGACACTCGCGTTCGCGATCTAACTGAAGACGAACTTGGTAAAATCCGTGATATCATTGACAAACTTAAAGTAGAAGGTGACCTTCGTCGTGAAGTTTCACTTAACATTAAGCGTCTAATTGAAATCGGAAGCTACCGCGGAATCCGTCATCGTAGAGGACTTCCTGTTCGTGGACAAAACACAAAAAACAACGCGCGTACTCGTAAAGGTCCGCGTCGTACTGTAGCTAACAAGAAAAAATAAGTAAAGGAGGTAGTTAAAGAATGGCTGCTGCTCGTAAACAAAATACGCGTAAACGTCGCGTGAAAAAGAATATTGAAGCTGGAATCGCTCATATTCGTTCCACTTTCAACAACACGATTGTAACGATTACTGATGTTCATGGAAACGCAATTTCTTGGTCAAGTGCTGGTGCATTAGGATTCAGAGGTTCTCGTAAATCTACTCCTTTCGCTGCACAAATGGCTGCTGAAACTGCTGCTAAAGGTTCTATCGAACATGGTCTTAAAACACTTGAAGTAACTGTTAAAGGTCCTGGTTCTGGTCGTGAAGCTGCAATTCGTGCACTTCAAGCTGCAGGTCTTGAAGTTACTGCAATCAGAGACGTAACTCCAGTTCCTCATAACGGATGCCGTCCACCAAAACGTCGCCGCGTGTAATTTGTTTGTATAGATTTTGTGTCCCTGTCAATAATGGGTTATGATACAGTTATTTATGAGACGAATACACGACTCGTTGCCTGAGCACATACGGGACTAAACAATGAGGAATTTCGGATGGAATCTCATATGATTCTATTCGAGGTTTCGACGTTTTGAAGGAGGGTTTTATTAGATGATCGAAATTGAAAAACCAAAAATCGAAACGGTTGAAATCAGCGACGATGCCAAGTATGGCAAGTTTGTCGTAGAGCCACTTGAGCGTGGATATGGTACCACTTTAGGGAACTCCCTTCGTCGTATCCTTTTATCCTCACTTCCTGGTGCAGCTGTAACATCGATCCAGATAGATGGTGTCTTACACGAATTCTCAACGATCGAAGGCGTGGTTGAAGATGTTACAACGATTATCTTAAACATTAAAAAGCTTGCACTCAAAATCTACTCTGAAGAAGAGAAGACGCTTGAAATTGATGTACAAGATGAAGGTACTGTAACAGCTGCTGATATTACACACGACAGCGATATTGAAATCTTAAATCCAGATCTCCACATCGCAACTCTTGGCAAGAATGCGAGCTTCCGTGTTCGCTTAACTGCACAAAGAGGTCGCGGGTATAATCCTGCTGATGCAAACAAAAGAGACGATCAGCCAATCGGTGTGATTCCGATCGACTCAATCTATACACCTGTCTCTCGTGTGACTTATCAAGTGGAGAACACCCGTGTTGGGCAAATCACAAACTATGATAAATTAACACTAGATGTATGGACTGATGGAAGCACAGGACCGAAAGAAGCGATCGCTCTAGGTTCTAAGATTTTAACTGAACACCTGAATATTTTCGTTGGGTTAACTGACGAAGCTCAGCATGCTGAGATTATGGTTGAGAAAGAAGAAGACCAAAAAGAAAAAGTGCTTGAAATGACAATTGAAGAGCTTGATCTTTCTGTTCGTTCTTACAACTGTTTGAAGCGTGCGGGTATTAATACTGTTCAAGAGCTTGCTAACAAGACAGAAGAGGATATGATGAAAGTTCGTAACCTTGGACGTAAATCTCTTGAAGAAGTGAAAGCGAAACTAGAAGAACTTGGACTGGGTCTTCGTAAAGACGATTGACTAGTTTCATTGTGAACTAGGATTTTCGTGTGTTTTTTATTCATACAGCATTCTCTAACTAAGGAGGGGACATCACATGGCATACAGAAAGCTAGGACGCACTAGTGCACAACGTAAAGCAATGCTTCGTGACCTAACGACTGATTTGATCATCAACGAACGCATCGAAACAACTGAAACACGTGCGAAAGAACTTCGCTCTGTAGTTGAAAAAATGATCACTCTTGGCAAACGCGGAGATCTTCATGCTCGCCGTCAAGCTGCAGCTTACATTCGTAATGAAGTAGCTAACGCTGAAACAAACCAAGATGCACTTCAAAAATTATTCGCTGACGTTGCAACTCGCTACGAAGATCGCCAAGGTGGATACACTCGTATCATGAAGCTTGGACCTCGTCGCGGCGATGGCGCACCAATGGCTGTCATTGAATTAGTTTAATCACATAGCGTGTATCTAAGAAAGGGCGGGACAGTTCATAACTGGATCTATGCCCTTTTTTAGATACTACGGCTTTTTAGCAATAAGCAAAGAAGAGGTTGAGCTGAGAGGAGGTCCGGTAGACATGGGGAAGACATTAATTGATGTAAAGGACATTGTATTTCGTTATCACAAGGATGCAGACAAGCCCGCTTTAGATCAGGTGTCATTGCATGTGAATCAAAATGAATGGCTCGCCATTGTTGGTCATAACGGTTCCGGTAAATCCACACTTGCCCGTGTACTGAATGGGCTCATTTTACCGGATGCTGGAACGGTCAAGGTTGGAGAGATTGAGCTGAAAGAAGAGAGTGTCTGGGATATTCGCAAAAAGGTCGGAATGGTCTTTCAAAACCCAGATAATCAATTCGTTGGCTCAACGGTTCGTGATGATGTGGCTTTTGGTTTAGAAAATAACGGGGTTGAGCGGGAATTGATGATAGAACGTGTAGATTGGGCTGTCAAACAGGTCAATATGCAGGAGTTTCTTGATCAAGAGCCGCACCATCTATCAGGCGGGCAAAAGCAGAGAGTCGCCATTGCAGGTGTACTTGCCGCAAGCCCTGACATCATGATCTTGGATGAAGCAACATCGATGCTTGATCCGGTTGGGCGTGAAGAAGTGTTAGAGACTGTTAGACTACTGAAGGAACAAGGAACGGTCACAGTCATTTCCATCACACATGATTTAGACGAGGCTGCCAAGGCAGACCGGGTCATTGTCATGAATGGCGGGAAAAAATTTGCCGAGGGAACACCAGAGGAAGTATTTGAACTAGACGAACAGCTAGTTCAAATTGGACTTGATCTGCCATTCTCCTATCGGCTGAGCAAACAATTGAAGCAGCAAGGTGTACCGCTTGCAAATGCCCATTTGACACAAGAAGGATTGGTGAAAGAGCTATGGACATTACGATCAAAGAATTAGAGCATCGTTATCAAATGAAAACGCCGTTTGAGCGTCTCGCTTTGTATGATGTCAATGCTTCCATCCAAGAGGGCAGCTATGTCGCTGTCATTGGTCATACGGGCTCTGGCAAGTCCACGTTGCTGCAGCATTTAAATGGCTTGCTCAAACCAACGAAGGGGAGCATTGCGCTTGGGGATACCATCTTACAAGCCAATAAAAAGCAGAAGGATTTAAAGTCACTTCGGAAAAAAGTAGGCATCGTGTTTCAGTTTCCTGAGCATCAGCTCTTTGAAGAAACGATCCTTAAGGATATCTGCTTTGGTCCGATGAATTTCGGTGTTCCTCAGGAGAAGGCAGAAGCAAAGGCGAAGGAAATGCTGAAGCTAGTTGGTCTTCCTGAATCCTTATTATCTCGATCTCCCTTTGAACTAAGCGGCGGTCAAATGAGACGTGTGGCGATTGCAGGTGTTCTAGCGATGGAGCCAGAAGTGCTTGTGCTGGATGAGCCGACTGCAGGATTAGATCCACGCGGACGTAAGGAAATCATGGACATGTTCTATGAGCTTCATCAAAAGGCAAACCTCACCACGATTCTGGTTACACACAGTATGGAGGATGCAGCTCATTATGCGGATCAAATGATTGTGATGCATAAAGGAACGGTGAAGGCGACAGGTACGCCGAGAGAATTGTTTGCCAATCGTACAGACATGTCTTCGTTTGGTCTCGACCTCCCAGAAACGATTAAATTCCAGCAGACTGTAGAAAAAAAGCTAGGAATTACGTTTCCAAGGCCGCTTCTGACCATGGATGAAATGGCAGAAGCCTTAACAGCTCTTTATCAGGAGGACACGACATCATGATGGATAGTATGATTATCGGCAAATATGTGCCAGGTTCATCCTTTGTCCATCGTCTTGATCCAAGGACAAAGCTGTTATCAATTTTCTTTTTTGTCTTTATTGTCTTTTTTGCTAATAATTACATCACTTACGGGCTTTTAGGTGTCTTTACCCTCCTTGTGGTGATGGTTTCTCAGGTGCCGCTATACTTTATTCTCAAAGGAATGAAGCCGATCCTATGGATTGTCCTGTTTACCTTCATACTGCATATCTTCATGACAAAGGATGGCGCCTTGCTATTTCACTTTGGTTTTTTAAATATTTATGAAGAAGGTCTAAAGCAGGGGATTTTCATTTCTCTCCGTTTTGTCTATCTCATCATGATGACGACACTTCTGACGTTAACCACAACGCCTATAGAAGTGACAGACGGTATGGAAAAGCTGCTTCACCCATTCCGTAAAATCAAACTGCCCGTTCATGAGCTTGCTCTCATGATGTCCATCTCTCTTCGGTTCATTCCAACTTTACTAGAAGAGACGGACAAAATCATGAAGGCGCAAATGGCAAGAGGTGTTGATTTTACAAGCGGACCTCTTAAAGATCGCATGAAAGCCATCGTTCCTTTACTTGTCCCGCTTTTCGTCAGTGCGTTTAAGCGTGCAGAGGAACTGGCGACCGCTATGGAAGCGAGAGGCTACCGCGGAGGAGAAGGGCGGACGAAATACCGTCAACTTGTCTGGGGCATGAAAGACACGTTCACACTGCTCCTATTCATCCTGTTAACAGCACTCCTTGTATTTCTGAGAAATTAGGTGATTCCTAGATGAAGGTCAAATGTACCGTATCCTACGATGGGACACATTTTAAAGGCTATCAGGTGCAGCCTGGGCAGCGGACTGTTCAGACGGAGATCGAGTCTGCTCTTGCAAGAATGCATAAACAGGATGAACTGATTCCGATTGTGGCTTCTGGCCGGACGGACAGTGGCGTCCATGCGAAGGGGCAGGTCATCCATTTCGACACGCCGCTCTCGATTCCGATGGAAAGATGGCCTTTTGCCCTCAACAGTCTCCTGCCGGATGACATCCGGGTTCTAAAGGCTGAGGAAGTGGATGAGTCGTTTCATGCACGTTTTAGTGTCGTTTCGAAGGAGTACCGTTATAAGGTCTCAACGGAAACGCACCAAAATGTGTTCACGAGACAGTATGCCTGCCACTTTCCTTACCGGCTGGATGCAGACAAAATGAGAGAAGCTGCTGGGCACCTCATTGGCACACACGACTTCACAAGCTTTTGTGCGGCCAATACAGAGGTCCAGGACAAGGTGAGGGAGATTTACACCCTCGAGTGGAAAAACGTCTCAGATGGGCTTGAAATGCGTGTGAGAGGAAATGGGTTTTTATACAACATGGTGCGAATTATCGCTGGAACGTTACTTGAAATCGGATCTGGTAAATTTCACCCTGAGGAGATAAAAGCCATGCTTGCCGCCCGAAATCGCGAAGCGGCAGGCAAGACTGCGCCTAGTCACGGACTGTATTTATGGGAAGTTTTCTATGACAACTAAACCAGGTGTAACATGTTCTTGACACAGGAAGCAGAAAGTTATAAGATATCATATGGTATGTATTTCAACCCCACAAATAAGCCCCGGAAGACTTATCTTGTGTTTTGAAATAGAACGTAGCATTTGATTCAAGGAAAAATCATTGATTTATTTAGGAGGGAAACTCATGCGTACAACACCAATGGCGAACGCAAGCACAATTGAGCGCAAATGGCTAGTTGTTGATGCGGCAGGCAAGACTCTAGGTCGTCTTTCTACTGAAGTAGCATCACTTTTGCGCGGTAAGCACAAACCAACTTATACACCACACGTTGATACAGGTGATCACGTCATCATCATCAATGCTGAGAAAATCGAATTAACAGGTAAGAAATTGACGGACAAAATTTACTACCGTCACACAATGCACCCAGGTGGTTTGAAACAAAGAACTGCTCTTGAGATGCGTACAAACTACCCTGAAAAAATGTTGGAGCTTGCTATCAAAGGTATGCTTCCAAAGGGTCCATTAGGCCGTCAAATGTTCAAAAAATTAAATGTGTACCGTGGTTCTGAGCATCCACATCAAGCACAACAACCTGAAGTTTACGAACTTCGCGGTTAATTATAAGGGAGGTTAACAATTTGGCACAGGTTCAATATTACGGTACAGGTCGTCGTAAAAGTTCTGTAGCGCGCGTTCGCTTAGTTCCAGGTGAAGGCCGTATCGTCGTTAATAATCGTGAAATTACTGAATACATTCCATTCGCTGCTTTAATCGAAGACGTGAAACAGCCTTTGAACATCACAGAAACAGCTAACAGCTACGATGTTCTTGTAACTGTTCACGGTGGTGGATTCTCTGGTCAAGCTGGAGCAATTCGTCACGGTATCTCTCGTGCTCTTCTAGAAGTAGATCCTGAGTACCGTACATCACTTAAACGTGCTGGACTTCTTACTCGTGACCCTCGTATGAAAGAGCGTAAGAAATACGGTCTTAAAGGCGCACGTCGCGCACCTCAGTTCTCAAAACGTTAATCAATTTTATATTGTATGGACGTTTTACAAAGGTTTGTTACAAACAAACCTTATAAAAAAAGCATCAGCTTCGTGCTGGTGCTTTTTTTTGTGCTTTTTATGTGGATAGATCATGACTGGTCTCTTCCTCTTGAATACGTATAAAATATGAGTATAGAAGTTTTCTGTTAAAAAAGATGGAGGTTGTCCTATGAATCTAACGACAGAAAGATGTCTCATTCGACCATTTGCTGATGATGATTGGCAGGATGTCTATGCATATACATCTGATCCGGTAGTGATGAAGTATATTCCGGAAGATGTATTTTCTAAAGAAGATGCGAAGGAATTTGTCAAAAATAATCGTCATGAAGATGCTAAGTATGTCGGTGTCCTATTAAAAGAAGATCATACATGCATCGGGCATATCGCATTTCATCCTTACTTTGGTGATCACACGTATGAAATTGGCTGGGTCTTCAATCCTGTATATCAAAACAAAGGCTATGCATCTGAAGCAGCCTATGCTGTACTACATCTTGGCTTTCACACAATGAATTTACATCGGATTATTGCCACTTGTCAGCCTGAAAATGTGCCATCGTGGAGAGTGATGGAGAAAATGGGGATGAGAAGAGAGGGATATTTTAAAAAATGTATCCCACAAGGAAAAGAGTGGTGGGATGAGTTTTACTATGCCATCTTACGAGAGGAATGGGAAACTTGATAAGTTTTCATGATATGAAGTAATTCGTCATTCCAAATATCCCTTGGCTTTCGCTATTGATATAATCAGATCAAATAAGCAGAAGAGGGGCGCCAAGCATGAGGATCTTTGATGCACATTTTCATATCATTGATTTTGATTTTCCCATTCAAGAAAACCAAGGGTATACACCCCCTAGTTATGTGGTGAATGATTATAAGAGAGAGACGGCTGATCTAGGGATTTTAGGTGGAGCAATCGTCTCAGGGTCATTTCAAGGCTTTGATCAAGGCTATTTGTTGAAAGCGCTAGATGAAATGGGGCCAGATTTTTGCGGCGTGACTCAATTACCTTTTACGGCAACTGATGATGAGATTGTTCATTTGGATCAACATGGGGTGAAGGCTTTACGTTTTAATGTGAAGCGGGGCGGTTCGGAGGATATTTCGAAGCTCGATTATTTTGCGAGAAGGGTGTATGAGCTGGCGGGATGGCATAGTGAGCTCTACATAGACGCTAAGCATCTCCCTGCAATTTCATCTACGCTTGAACAGCTGCCGGCCGTTTCGATTGATCATTTAGGCTTATCGGAAGAAGGTTTGCCGCATTTGCTCAAGCTGGTTGAAAAAGGAGTTCGGGTAAAAGCAACAGGTTTTGGACGTGTCGATTTAAACGTTGAACATGCGTTGACATCAATTTATCAAACGAATCCTGATGCACTGATGTTTGGTACAGACCTTCCATCCACAAGAGCAAAGCGTCCATTTGAATACGGTGATGTTGAGTTGATTCAACGGCTCTTTGATGAAAAAGCAGCTGATCACATCTTATATAAGAACGCGCATCAATGGTATTTTGGTCAATAATTTCATAGGAGGTGTGTTCAATGGGGTTCAGTCAACTGACGTTCAGAGAAGCCAAGCTGGATGATCTCGATAAAATCGTCTTTATGCTCGCGGATGATATGTTAGGTCAAAAAAGAGAGCGTTACACGCAACCATTGTTAGAAAGCTATATCGAAGCCTTTCATTCAATAGATGCTGATCCAAATATTGAACTCATTGTTGCGTGTGATCAGGAAGAAGCTGTAGGTGTTCTCCAATTGACCATGACGCCATTTCTTACACATCAAGGAGGATGGAGAGCTTCAATAGAAGGAGTTCGTACAGCCTCGTCTCATAGAGGGAAAGGAATTGGCACGCTGCTCATAAAATGGGCGATTCAACGCGCCATCGACCGCGGGTGTCATATGGTTCAGCTAACAACAGACAAACAGAGACCAGATGCACGCCGTTTTTACGAAAAGTTGGGCTTTGAAGCTACGCATGATGGGATGAAGCTGCAAGTTCATCGTCAATAAACACACAAAGAAGCAAAGGTATTCACAATCCTTTGTTTTTTGTGCCTTTATTTCAAATATTTGTTATATTGAAGATGAGAATCTATAGTGGTTGGGAAAGGAGAAACATTTGAATAAAACAAAGGAAGATCTTTTGACATTTGTCACGAAAAACAAAAAGGACGTATCAGTGACAATTATTGAAAATGAAGATGTGATATTAGATTGGAATGGTGATCAAAAAACACCACTTGCAAGTACGGTGAAATTAATGGTTTTATTTCATTTTGTTAAAACCGTCTCTAGCGGTGACATCAAGCTAGGTGAAAAAGTGGCATTGGCGGACATAGAGCGGTTTTATATTGATAGAACAGATGGCGGTGCTCACACATACTGGCTGGAGGTCAACGATTTTTCTGAGCATGCAACTTTATTAGATGTTGCCAAAGGGATGATGCAAGTCAGTTCGAATGCTTGTACTGATTATTTGATTGAACGCCTCGGCTTAGATAAGATCAATGATCGAATGAAACAAGCGGACCTTACAGAACATGGTGAAGTCATGCCACTGACACCCAAGCTGTTGTGGCCAGCCTATATATCTGATCATGAGCGGGATGCATTCAAGCAAATGAGCGATGTAACTGATGGACAATACAAATTTCTGATGATTGAGATTTTTAATATCATGAAAAATGACCTAGAGCATAAAAAGGCGTTAGAAGAAAAATTGATGAAAAAAGACTTGTTAAGCTTGCGTATTCAATCATTACTGACGCAAAAAATGACAAGGTCTACAACTAATCAATATGCACATTTTATGAAACGTCTACAGGATGAGCTGTTAACAACAGAAGAAAAGCGTCTTTTTAGCCAAATTGTGCTGGGAGAAACATTCAAGGCGGAAACAGATCAATATCTTTGGTATAAAAGCGGAGCAACATTGTTTGTTTTCACAGCTGCTTTATATCGAAGCACAGATACATCCTCTATATCCGTCTCTCTTTTTATCAATGATCCTAAAGCGAACAATTCTCATTGGATTGAGGGAGTATTCAATGAATTTATGCTTACTGCAGCAGTGGATCAACACTTTCGACAAAGATTGATTCAAGCTTTTACTAAATAATCATCAAAAAAACAGAGGGAGATACCCCTCTGTTTTATTATTTCTTCATGGGAAACACTTTGTATACATCTTGGCGTTTCTCTTTTGACTTCACAACTCCATCAACCAGTTCCTTTTGCCAAAGCGCTGCATCGTCTTGATACTCTTTAAATGAGTGAGGCAGCTTTTTTTCTAGCTCTTGTCTTTTAAACGTGACGGATTGTTTGTCGTTAGAGTTCATCTTGAGTGTCACTTGCTCAGCATTATCGATAAGAATAAAAAGTGCCAATGCGTTATATAAGTAGTTTTTTTCAATGGTATCCTTCTTGTCAAACCAAAATGTATCAAATTGTTCTTCTGTATCATTGGCATTTTCTTTCACGCCATATGTCACTTTTAGCTCTTTTTCATCTACGATTTCATACTCACGAATCACGTTACCTGGAAGATCTGATAAAATAGCGCCAATTGCTCCGTTGTCTCCAATATAAGAATTTTTGTGCTTAGAAAGCTGTTTTAATGATATGTCTTCTATTCCTTTTATGTCGCTCTTCTGCTCGGTCGCGTGACTGCTGCATCCAGATAAGACGACTGTTAGTAGCAGTAGGATATACATCCACTTCTTCATGAATTTTGCCCCTTTTCCATTCTTTCTATATATAAGTGTTCATCTTATCACAATTTTCCAATCCATTAGCTCATTGATTTCCATTTACTGAACTGCATGTTTTGTTCAAACCAACGAACAATACAAAGAAAAAAGGAGTTCAGTCCATGGCAGAGGTTCTTTCATTTTATCAATTGAAAACAAAACGAGATGTCACGCTTGAAAAGAAACTGTTGCGTACATTGTCTCTTCAACAGGTGACGGTCGCTTCCGAGAAATTCACGAAGAAGCTGTTCCCATTTGCAGACGATCCAGCTGGGATTATGAGTGATGGCTGCATCGATTTCGCCATTGAAGCTTTTTTAGCAGGTGGGAGATACGGTGAGTCGAGCAAGTACGGTGAATCGTTCGATGATATAAAGAAGCGGTCAGTTCATGAAGAAGATGAGCTGGTTGAGGAGCTAGCAGGGTGTTTGCAATCGTGGGGGAATATGTTCCGAATGGAGCGGAAGATGTCGTGTCTGTATCCATTTGCGAAGGATTTTTTAAGCACGTGGTGGCAGGAAGGCTTTCGAGAATCAGAAAAAAGGCATAAGCTTCGGCTGCATTAAGCATATTTCCAGTCCTTGTCCCATATCTATAAAATAATGGTGTATGGGAGGGACAGGGATGAAAAGAAAGCTGAAATGGACAGGGTTTTTAATCGGGTTTATTGTCCTCTTATTCTTATTCAGGTTTCAATTTCTAAATGATGATTCGTGGAAATCGTGGAACTTGCCTCTGAGCGGCAAGATCATCTATTTAGATCCGGGTCATGGCGGTCCAGATGGCGGGGCTGTAGGAGGAGAGCTGCTTGAAAAAGAGATTGCACTGGATGTATCCATGAAGATACGTGACTATTTGCAGGAGCAGGGAGCGCTTGTTCTCATGACCCGCGAGGATGATTCTGATTTATCATCAAAGAATACAAGGGGATATGCCCGGAAGAAAGCGGAGGATTTAAGAAACCGCGTAAAAGTCATCAATGAGTCTGAAGCGGATCTCTATTTAAGTATTCATTTAAATGCGATCCCATCGAACAAATGGAGCGGCGCGCAGACGTTTTTTTACGGAAAGTATGAAGAGAATGAAAAGGCAGCGAAGTTCATACAAGATGAATTACGCAATAATCTTGAAAACACAGATCGAAAGGCGAAGCGGATCAATGGCATTTATTTAATGCAAAATGTGACAAAGCCAGGAGCTCTTGTGGAGATTGGGTTTCTCTCCAATCCGAAAGAGGCCGGTCAGCTGGCAACACCTAAATATCAAGATCAAATAGCCGCCTCCATTTATAAAGGCATTTTAAGATATTTAACAGAGCAAAAAGAGCCGCCTGAATAAGGGGCTTTTTCCTTTTGAACGCAGGCAAACAGGACAGACATTGTAAGGATATGTATGATATACTTGGATTGTAAACGAATTCAATAAAGGGTGAGGTTCTGCTATGATCGGACAAGATGATGTGAGAAAACTAGTTGGGAAGATGGACGAACCTTTCCTTCATATACCGCTTGGTGAGCTGGATGCCATCAAGGAAATCAGCCTAAAGCCTGAAAAAGAACATGTGAGCTTAAAGGTGGCCATTGCCAAAACGGGTACTGCTGAGCAGATGAAGCTGCAGCAAGACATCGTACAAGCCTTGAAAGCAGAGGGTGCTAACACAGTAGGACTTCGTTTTGAAGAACTGCCTCAGGAAACACTTGAAAGGTTTATGCCTTCACAAGATGAGGAAGAAAACCTGCTCAATTCTAAAAATCCGCCTGAGTTCTTAGCGATAGCGAGCGGAAAGGGCGGCGTTGGGAAATCCACCGTGTCTGTTAACCTTGCTGTAGCGCTGGCTCGTCTAGGGAAAAAAGTCGGACTGATTGATGCAGATATTTATGGCTTTAGTGTACCGGATATGATGGGAATCACCGTCAGACCAACGGTTAAAGGGGAAAAAATTATTCCTGTGGAACGCTTTGGTGTCAAAGTGATTTCAATGGGCTTTTTTGTTGAAGAAAATGCACCGGTCATTTGGAGAGGACCGATGCTTGGTAAAATGCTAAATAACTTCTTCCACGAAGTCGAGTGGGGAGAATTAGATTACTTACTATTAGACCTTCCGCCTGGAACGGGAGATGTGGCGCTTGATATTCATACAATGCTTCCAAGCTGTAAAGAAATCATTGTCACAACACCGCACCCTACAGCTGCCTTCGTTGCTGCTAGAGCAGGCGCAATGGCACTGCAAACAGATCACGAAGTGCTAGGGGTCGTTGAGAATATGAGCTATTATGAAAGCAAAAAAACAGGTGAGAAAGAACATGTCTTTGGAAAAGGGGGCGGGGACAAGCTGGCAGAAGAACTGCGTGTATCGGTCCTTGGCCAAATTCCTTTAAGACAGCCTGATTGGAATGAAGAGGATTTTGCTCCATCCGTCTATGATGCGAGTCATCCGACAGGAGAAGTGTATCAACACATTGCGAATAAAGTCATTGAACAATTAGCAGTAAAAGCATAATGAAAGCCCGAGTGGATGTATGTCCACTCGGGTGATGTTTAACTGCCGCTTTCTTCGCTGCCTTTTGATCCGGAATCACTGCTTTCAGATGCTGCTTTTTTAAGCTCATCTTCGAATTTCTTCTTATAAAGAGGACTGCTTAATGTTTCCGTAATAACTTTTTCTAAATGCTTTCTGAACTCTTTGCTTTTCACCAGTTCACCGTATTTCTTTTCCATTTCAGGATCCTTGAGAATATCCATCATCAATTGCTGATAGTCAGGGTCCTTCATTAACTGTTTTAACATCTTTTCATGCTGTTGCTGCATGGATTTTGCGAAAGTCTCGGCAAATTTAGAATCCTCAAAGACCTTCTTCCAGAACTCTTTGCCTTTATCAGAAGTCAGTGTTTTCTCTATCGTTTTTTTCACAGTTTGTTCATCCATTACCAAAGCTTCATTCATTGCCTCGTCATTTAATAACTGTTGAATGGCCTTTTTACCGTCATCTGTCTTCAATATATCGACGACCATTTTCTTTGTTTCGTCATAGTCCATATTAGATGAGGATTGGGTTTTGGGAGCACAAGCTGTTAGAGATAAAAGGAGAAAACAGCTCATTATACGCAAGATGCCTTTTGACATACTGTGGCTCCTTTCGTTACATGTCTTACTTTTAATATGAATGTTTCACGTGAATTTATACATAACAAAAATAGGGGTTGGGTCAATTCAATGAAAAGTCGGGATTTAGTTCGTTTCTTCTTCTCTGTGCTAGCTGTTGGAGCGGTCATTACAAGCGTGGTAGGCTTTGCGCTGGAGTGGGGGAAATATCAGAAGCTTTTTATATCGTTTGAAATACTAGAAATCGCATCTGTGTTATTTTGGTTCATTGGTGTGGGGATGATTTTTAGTGTCATTAGTCAGATGGGGTTTGTTGTCTTTTTGACGGTGCACCGGTTTGCGCTAGAGATATTCCGGTCACATTCTTTATGGAATACCATTCAGCTGTTTCTGGTGATCTTTGTGCTGTTTGATTTAGCTTACTTGCGATTTTTGTTTTTCGGGGAGAATGAATCATTTCTTCCATACCTATGGCTGCCTGTCTTTATCGGTGTGTTCGCATTGATCGTGGCGTACTTTAAACAGCAGCAGTCCTCTAAGAAAACATTTGTTTCCGCAATGTTTCTCATGGTCGTCATCACGTCGCTAGAATGGTTCCCGGCGCTCAGAGTTAATGAAGAGGACTGGCTGTATTTAATGCTATTCCCGCTATTAGGCTGTAATGCGTTTCAGTTATTAGCTATGCCGCGGTTTTCAAAGGCAAAAGCTACTTAACTTCCGATGACCTTGTTTTGGTATTGGAGATCAGTTCGCCAACCGTCACATTCTTTAAATTCTTTTCTTTGATTTGTTTCAAAATAGCTGGTAAGGCTTGAGCGGTTTGGGTTGCTGAATCTGAGGCATGGAGGAGAACAATGTCTCCGCTTTTCATTCGATCATTTACATTCTGCACAATCTGATCGACGCCTGGATTCAGCCAATCCTGTGAATTGACGCTGTAATGGACAACGGTATAACCGTACTGTGTGGCAATTTTTAAAGCTTTTTCGTTAAATTGCCCAGTTGGCGGTCTTAATAGTTGAATGTCATCTAGTCCAAGCTTTTGAAATGAATTTTGTGCCCGGACAAGATCTTGCTTGATTTCACTATCTTCAAGCTGGCTATAATTTTTATAAGCATAGCCAAGGCTGCCGATTTGGTGACCGTCCTCTCTAATTTGTTTGACGATATCAGGATGACGCTCAGCCCAAGAAGCAGACAGAAAGAAAGTAGCGTTCTTTATATCGTACTCTCGAAGGACATTTAAAATAGGAACTGCCTTCTCATCTCCCCAGCCGATATTAAAAGTAAGGGAGACATGTTTTGAGGAAGTCTCGCCTTTATAAATGGCTCGGGGTCCGTGTTCTGTTTTAAATACCGACAGCGGCGGTGCCTTTTGTACATAAAAAAAGGTTGCAGCTGCAAGGGCTGCTACAAGAATAATGACAACTTGCTTCAGCCGTGTAATAGGCAACACATATAATCGACTCAATTCAAACACTCCTGCCTTGTCCAAGATTGTTACTTGATTGTATGCAGGACAAGGGTTTGAGATGCACAATAAAACTATTTCAAAAAAAGTTTTGAAAAGGCGTTGACCAATAGAAAGTTTTCGTGATATATTATTAATCGTCGCTGACACACAGTGACAAACACAAAACGCTTCGGGAAATAAACTTGAAAAAAGTTATTGACATAAGATGAAGCGAAATGTTATATTATTAAAGCCGCTAAGAACGGCGAAGATGATCTTTGAAAACTAAACAAGACAAAACGTACCTGTTAATTCGAGTTTTTATAAAAAAATCCTATGAAGCATCATAGGTAGTCAGTCAAACACTGACGAAAAACAAAACTTCGGTTTTGTACTTTTTCGGAGAGTTTGATCCTGGCTCAGGACGAACGCTGGCGGCGTGCCTAATACATGCAAGTCGAGCGGACAGAAGGGAGCTTGCTCCCGGATGTTAGCGGCGGACGGGTGAGTAACACGTGGGTAACCTGCCTGTAAGACTGGGATAACTCCGGGAAACCGGAGCTAATACCGGATAGTTCCTTGAACCGCATGGTTCAAGGATGAAAGACGGTTTCGGCTGTCACTTGCAGATGGACCCGCGGCGCATTAGCTAGTTGGTGGGGTAATGGCTCACCAAGGCGACGATGCGTAGCCGACCTGAGAGGGTGATCGGCCACACTGGGACTGAGACACGGCCCAGACTCCTACGGGAGGCAGCAGTAGGGAATCTTCCGCAATGGACGAAAGTCTGACGGAGCAACGCCGCGTGAGTGATGAAGGTTTTCGGATCGTAAAGCTCTGTTGTTAGGGAAGAACAAGTGCGAGAGTAACTGCTCGCACCTTGACGGTACCTAACCAGAAAGCCACGGCTAACTACGTGCCAGCAGCCGCGGTAATACGTAGGTGGCAAGCGTTGTCCGGAATTATTGGGCGTAAAGGGCTCGCAGGCGGTTTCTTAAGTCTGATGTGAAAGCCCCCGGCTCAACCGGGGAGGGTCATTGGAAACTGGGAAACTTGAGTGCAGAAGAGGAGAGTGGAATTCCACGTGTAGCGGTGAAATGCGTAGAGATGTGGAGGAACACCAGTGGCGAAGGCGACTCTCTGGTCTGTAACTGACGCTGAGGAGCGAAAGCGTGGGGAGCGAACAGGATTAGATACCCTGGTAGTCCACGCCGTAAACGATGAGTGCTAAGTGTTAGGGGGTTTCCGCCCCTTAGTGCTGCAGCTAACGCATTAAGCACTCCGCCTGGGGAGTACGGTCGCAAGACTGAAACTCAAAGGAATTGACGGGGGCCCGCACAAGCGGTGGAGCATGTGGTTTAATTCGAAGCAACGCGAAGAACCTTACCAGGTCTTGACATCCTCTGACAACCCTAGAGATAGGGCTTTCCCTTCGGGGACAGAGTGACAGGTGGTGCATGGTTGTCGTCAGCTCGTGTCGTGAGATGTTGGGTTAAGTCCCGCAACGAGCGCAACCCTTGATCTTAGTTGCCAGCATTTAGTTGGGCACTCTAAGGTGACTGCCGGTGACAAACCGGAGGAAGGTGGGGATGACGTCAAATCATCATGCCCCTTATGACCTGGGCTACACACGTGCTACAATGGACAGAACAAAGGGCTGCGAGACCGCAAGGTTTAGCCAATCCCATAAATCTGTTCTCAGTTCGGATCGCAGTCTGCAACTCGACTGCGTGAAGCTGGAATCGCTAGTAATCGCGGATCAGCATGCCGCGGTGAATACGTTCCCGGGCCTTGTACACACCGCCCGTCACACCACGAGAGTTTGCAACACCCGAAGTCGGTGAGGTAACCTTTATGGAGCCAGCCGCCGAAGGTGGGGCAGATGATTGGGGTGAAGTCGTAACAAGGTAGCCGTATCGGAAGGTGCGGCTGGATCACCTCCTTTCTAAGGATATATGGAGCAGCGTGCGTTTTCGTCTTGTTTAGTTTTGAAGGATCATTCCTTCAAGACATGTCTCTAGCGAGACAGGATTGTTCTTTGAAAACTAGATAACAATAAGTAATACATTCACATTGAATGCAATGCAAAGTTCATCACACATAGTGATTCTTTCTAAAGTAAGAAATGGTTAAGTTAGAAAGGGCGCACGGTGGATGCCTTGGCACTAGGAGCCGATGAAGGACGGGACGAACACCGATATGCTTCGGGGAGCTGTAAGCAAGCTTTGATCCGGAGATTTCCGAATGGGGAAACCCACTGCTCGTAATGGAGTAGTATCCATACTTGAATACATAGAGTATGAGAAGGCATACCCGGGGAACTGAAACATCTAAGTACCCGGAGGAAGAGAAAGCAAATGCGATTCCCTGAGTAGCGGCGAGCGAAACGGGATCAGCCCAAACCAAGAGGCTTGCCTCTTGGGGTTGTAGGACACTCTATACGGAGTTACAAAGGAACGATATAAGCGAAGAGGTCTGGAAAGGCCCGCCAAAGAAGGTAACAGCCCTGTAACTGAAATGTTGTTCTCTCCAGAGTGGATCCTGAGTACGGCGGAACACGTGAAATTCCGTCGGAATCCGGGAGGACCATCTCCCAAGGCTAAATACTCCCTAGTGACCGATAGTGAACCAGTACCGTGAGGGAAAGGTGAAAAGCACCCCGGAAGGGGAGTGAAATAGATCCTGAAACCGTGTGCCTACAAGTAGTCAGAGCCCGTTAAAGGGTGATGGCGTGCCTTTTGTAGAATGAACCGGCGAGTTACGATCCCGTGCAAGGTTAAGCAGAAGATGCGGAGCCGCAGCGAAAGCGAGTCTGAATAGGGCGCATGAGTACGTGGTCGTAGACCCGAAACCAGGTGATCTACCCATGTCCAGGGTGAAGTTCAGGTAACACTGAATGGAGGCCCGAACCCACGCACGTTGAAAAGTGCGGGGATGAGGTGTGGGTAGGGGTGAAATGCCAATCGAACCTGGAGATAGCTGGTTCTCTCCGAAATAGCTTTAGGGCTAGCCTCAAGGTAAGAGTCTCGGAGGTAGAGCACTGATTGGACTAGGGGCCCCTACCGGGTTACCGAATTCAGTCAAACTCCGAATGCCGATGACTTATCCTTGGGAGTCAGACTGCGAGTGATAAGATCCGTAGTCGAAAGGGAAACAGCCCAGACCGCCAGCTAAGGTCCCAAAGTATACGTTAAGTGGAAAAGGATGTGGAGTTGCTTAGACAACCAGGATGTTGGCTTAGAAGCAGCCACCATTTAAAGAGTGCGTAATAGCTCACTGGTCGAGTGACTCTGCGCCGAAAATGTACCGGGGCTAAACGTATCACCGAAGCTGCGGACTGTTCTTACGAACAGTGGTAGGAGAGCGTTCTAAGTGCTGTGAAGTCAGACCGGAAGGACTGGTGGAGCGCTTAGAAGTGAGAATGCCGGTATGAGTAGCGAAAGACGGGTGAGAATCCCGTCCACCGAATGCCTAAGGTTTCCTGAGGAAGGCTCGTCCGCTCAGGGTTAGTCGGGACCTAAGCCGAGGCCGAAAGGCGTAGGCGATGGACAACAGGTTGATATTCCTGTACCACCTCCTCACCATTTGAGCAATGGGGGGACGCAGGAGGATAGGGTAAGCGCGGTATTGGATATCCGCGTCCAAGCAGTTAGGCTGGGAAATAGGCAAATCCGTTTCCCGTGAAGGCTGAGCTGTGATGGCGAGCGAAATTTAGTAGCGAAGTTCCTGATTCCACACTGCCAAGAAAAGCCTCTAGCGAGGTGAGAGGTGCCCGTACCGCAAACCGACACAGGTAGGCGAGGAGAGAATCCTAAGGTGATCGAGAGAACTCTCGTTAAGGAACTCGGCAAAATGACCCCGTAACTTCGGGAGAAGGGGTGCTTCTTAGGGTGTTAAAGCCCCGAGAAGCCGCAGTGAATAGGCCCAGGCGACTGTTTAGCAAAAACACAGGTCTCTGCGAAGCCGTAAGGCGAAGTATAGGGGCTGACGCCTGCCCGGTGCTGGAAGGTTAAGAGGAGCGCTTAGCGTAAGCGAAGGTGCGAATTGAAGCCCCAGTAAACGGCGGCCGTAACTATAACGGTCCTAAGGTAGCGAAATTCCTTGTCGGGTAAGTTCCGACCCGCACGAAAGGCGCAACGATCTGGGCACTGTCTCAACGAGAGACTCGGTGAAATTATAGTACCTGTGAAGATGCAGGTTACCCGCGACAGGACGGAAAGACCCCGTGGAGCTTTACTGCAGCCTGATATTGAATGTTGGTACAGCTTGTACAGGATAGGTAGGAGCCTTGGAAACCGGAGCGCTAGCTTCGGTGGAGGCATCGGTGGGATACTACCCTGGCTGTATTGACCTTCTAACCCGCTGCCCTTATCGGGCAGGGAGACAGTGTCAGGTGGGCAGTTTGACTGGGGCGGTCGCCTCCTAAAATGTAACGGAGGCGCCCAAAGGTTCCCTCAGAATGGTTGGAAATCATTCGCAGAGTGTAAAGGCACAAGGGAGCTTGACTGCGAGACCTACAAGTCGAGCAGGGACGAAAGTCGGGCTTAGTGATCCGGTGGTTCCGCATGGAAGGGCCATCGCTCAACGGATAAAAGCTACCCCGGGGATAACAGGCTTATCTCCCCCAAGAGTCCACATCGACGGGGAGGTTTGGCACCTCGATGTCGGCTCATCGCATCCTGGGGCTGTAGTCGGTCCCAAGGGTTGGGCTGTTCGCCCATTAAAGCGGTACGCGAGCTGGGTTCAGAACGTCGTGAGACAGTTCGGTCCCTATCCGTCGCGGGCGCAGGAAATTTGAGAGGAGCTGTCCTTAGTACGAGAGGACCGGGATGGACGCACCGCTGGTGTACCAGTTGTTCTGCCAAGGGCATCGCTGGGTAGCTATGTGCGGACGGGATAAGTGCTGAAAGCATCTAAGCATGAAGCCCCCCTCAAGATGAGATTTCCCATTCCGCAAGGAAGTAAGATCCCTGAAAGATGATCAGGTTGATAGGTCTGAGGTGGAAGCGTGGTGACACGTGGAGCTGACAGATACTAATAGATCGAGGACTTAACCTATATTCTAATGTGAAGTTTGAACATTGTTATCTAGTTTTGAGAGAACATTCTCTCCATCAGGTTTGGTGGCGATAGCGAAGAGGTCACACCCGTTCCCATACCGAACACGGAAGTTAAGCTCTTCAGCGCCGATGGTAGTTGGGGGTCTCCCCCTGTGAGAGTAGGACGCCGCCAAGCTTTTTGTTTATATCCTTCCAATGGAAGAAGTTACTTTATCATTCCGCAGTAGCTCAGTGGTAGAGCTATCGGCTGTTAACCGATCGGTCGTAGGTTCGAGTCCTACCTGCGGAGCCATGCTTCCATAGCTCAGTAGGTAGAGCACTTCCATGGTAAGGAAGAGGTCAGCGGTTCGAGCCCGCTTGGAAGCTTTCCTCTAAATGTTAATCTGACAAGGTTTCTCGATGATGAGAAGGCTTTTTTTTATGTCCTTTTTTAATTGCTTGAGGACAAATTAGGGGCCAATTATCGAATTTGCAATAAGTTTGTTATAGCTTCCGCATGACCTAAACGCTGAGAGACAGATTTGATATTAAACCCAGGTATTTTGCCGATTTGATTTATTAGCATAGCAGCATGAGTATGATGCATATCATGCAAATGAATTTTCTTATATCGTGCCTTTTTGCGAATCGCTCCCACCATGTATTTAAATTTGAAAAGGTAGTTGAGAACGCATAATGCTAATTCGTTCAGCTGATGACAGAGCAAGGCATTCCATTGGCCAAGGTTGTGCCACATAAGAGATGGAACGGATCGAAGACAAAAGCAGCTCTTCAAAAAGCATTGAAAAAATGAAAAAAGTAAAGCCCCTGACCATAGAGAACAGGGGCTTTTTGATGTTTATTTTTCATCGTTTGAAAATGCGTGAAGCTGCAATTCTTTTGCATTTGCAACTTTCATTGTTCTTCTTTTGAAGTGCAGTCCCAGCAAGTGGTAATGCTTTAGTGTTCCAAATCGGTGCTAACGCAACTCAACAAATTTCAGTTCATATTGATAAAATGAGTACAGATGCATTGGGAGTTAAAGATGCTAATGGGATTGTAGCGAATCAAGCTATTAAAGACATCGATGTAAGAAGAGAAACATGATTAGTGTAAAACCGTGTGGAAACAACACTTTTTCACATGCCCTAAAAACACTCGATAAAGTAACAGAGAAAAGAAAAAGGATTTTGAGAGAAGGATTCAGGATAGATTGAAGGTCAGACTCTTTATCCTGCGTACCAGTGTTTCCAGCTTGAACCACTAGTTCACGTACACGTTGAAGGATTGAGTGAGTTTCAGTCAATGCACCTTCCGCCCCTTTATATAGGGGTTTTTTTGTTTGTCTTTATTCAGTTCGATGTTTCATTTTATTGATCGTTCTAAAAGACGCTTCATCCAAGTGTTCATCAGGGAAAGATCTCCAGCGATAGAACGTGTAAAGGGAAAGTTTCAAGCAGCTGGCGTACAAGTAGACGTAGTTGGAATGGATATACAAAGTCGAAATCTTGTGAAACAGGTGAATGGTTCTTCATAAGTTTTTTCTGTTTGTTACAATAGAAAGGGTAGAAAGTGAAGGATGGAGGTGGCCGGCATGCTTGTGCGTTTGAACCAAGTGCTCGGCCGGATGATGCCGCTTATTACGCCTATTAGTGTGCTACTTGGTGTTTTATTGGCAGCCTATTTAAAAGATTTTACGTTTATAGTGCCTTGGGTATTTGCCATTATGACATTTTCAGGGAGCTTGTCATCTACTTTTTCAGCTTTAAAGCATACGGTGATGCATCCATTGCCTTTAATTTTATCGTTTATGATTTTGCATGTGCTGATGCCTCTTTATGCTTGGTCAGCGGGGCATTTGATATTTGCGGGCGATTCTATGACGATCACCGGTTTGACTCTTGCGATGGTGATTCCAACAGGTGTGTCTAGTTTAATATGGGCGGCGATGTATAAAGGGAATGTCGGTTTAACGTTATCTATCATTTTAATTGATACATTGCTTTCGCCATTGATTGTGCCAGTAAGCTTGTCACTCTTCGTCGGTACACAGGTCCATATGGACATGGTTGCGATCATGAAAGGGCTGTTTGGTATGGTGGTGCTGCCCTCTATTTTAGGGATGCTCGTTCGTCAGTATGCAAAGCCATCGGTGACGAAAACAATGAGTCAGACCCTGGCTCCTTTTTCAAAATTAGGCTTGTTTGTTGTCGTATCGATTAACAGTTCTGTTGTCGCCCCATATTTGCGTGAACTGGATGCTGCATTTTTTAGCAAAGCAGCGACTGTCTTTTTCATTGCGATGAGTGGGTATGCTTTTGCGTGGTTGATTGGAAAGGTGATGAAATGTACTCAAGGGGAAATTGTGGCCATTGTGTATACGGGCGGCATGAGAAATATTAGTGCTGGGGCTGTGCTTGCTATTAGCTTTTTCCCGCCTGCTGTTGCTGTCCCTGTTGTGATTGGCATGCTGTTTCAGCAAGTACTTGCTGCCTTGTTTGGTTTTTTACTCAATCGATTTGAGCTGAAGGCACCTGCTGTGACTAAATCTTTATCATGAAAAGACCTCCATCTCATAGGATGGAGGTCTTTTTGCGAATTAATAGATGAGATATTTCTTCCGTTTCTTTTCGAACGATTTGAGGTCGTGATGATAGCGTTTCATGATGTGTTTGACAGAAGTACCTTGATTGATTTCTTCTTTGATCCAACCATTCCCGATGAGTTTATCAAAGCTGCCTGTTTGAAGGAACTCAAAGTCTTTTGGATATAAATCATGTATGGCTTTGATGATGGATAACCCTGTTTTTACCGCTTCGAATGAAGAGCGGTCTGTGACGTATAGCTGCACACCGTGTGATAGCTTCCCTGCATGTTTAGAAAAAGTGGGGGTGAATGATACGGGTCTAAATTTCACACCCTTTAGTTTTAATTGATTTAGATGATCTGCTAGCTCATTGCTATTGATATACGGAGCGCCAATGAGCTCGAACGGTTTTGTTGTTCCTCTGCCTTCAGAGACATTTGTGCCTTCAATTAATCCTGTGGCGGGATATACAAAGGTACTATCCACTGTTGGCATGTTAGGTGAAGGAAGGACGAACGGCAGCTTCGTGTCATCAAACGTCATGGAACGCTTCCAATTTTTCATTTTGATGACTGTGACATCAGCATTGATATGAAACTCTTTGTTAAAAAATGTTGCTAGTTCACCAGTGGTCATCCCATGTCTTAATGGTATTGGATAGAGCCCTACAAATGAAGCGTGCTCAGGTTCTAGGACAGGGCCTTCTACTTTTAGTCCGCCAATAGGGTTTGGACGGTCTAGGACAACAAAGGGAATGTTGTTTTCTTTAGCGGCCTCCATCGCATAGGCCATCGTGTAAATATAGGTGTAATAACGAGTGCCAACATCTTGGATATCAAACAGCAAGACATCTACATTTTTGAGCATGTCAGGCGTTGGTTTTCTTGTTTTTCCATAGAGGGAGTAAACAGGAAGACCTGTTTTTTCATCGGTATAGGATTCGACGCCTTCTCCTGCTTGTGCATCGCCGCGCACACCATGTTCAGGTCCATATAGAGCAGTAAGCTTAATATTTGGATGCTCAAATAGGAGATCGACACTGCTTTTCATATTTGCATCAATACCAGTTGGGTTCGTAATGAGGCCGACCCTTTTCCCTTTTAACCATGAAAGGTTGCCTGAGAGTAGTGTTTCAATCCCTGTTTTGACTGCTGCTTTTTTCCCTTTTGTATCTGTTCGTTCTTGGTTTGCGGGGGAGGCGGCGGTCAATGTGCTCATAATGAAAATGCTTGCGAGTATGAAGCTTGCTGTTTTTTTCAAGAGAATCCCTCCTATTTGATCTGTTTCCCTTTCAAGTTGAGTCCATAGCCGAATGGATACAGGGTTTGATTTGGATGAGTGACAGATGGGATATCTACAGGCAGTTTGCCTTTAGGTGATGCAGTGCCAAATATGACTTCTAACCCAGCAGGAATATTTGGCTGGTTGAATTGTCCGTTTGAGTAGCCCTTAAAACCGTAAACAGCTAGTAAGGCATCCGCCTCCTCAAAATTTGCAGCATCGTAAGGGTTTCTTAGGCTCATGATGACCATTTTTTTCTTTTGTGCTGCAGCTTCTTTCATGACAGCACGCGGGAAAGCAGTAGCCCATTTTTTCGGGTCCTGTACATTGTCATCAATCACACCATCATTCACAGCTGGGTCATTTTGGACAACGTATGAGCCGGTAATCACATAGTCAGCATCTTGTATGAGTCTGGCTGTTTCTTTGTTGAAAGTCTTATCTGCAAAAGCAAATGATTGGATACGTACAGGTTTGATCTTTTTTTGTTTGATCAGAGAATCAATTGTGACAGACATGGCTTTTGTTTGATCTTCGTAAGGTGC
The DNA here is from genome assembly GCF_900186955.1 of Bacillus pumilus. Lineage (NCBI taxonomy): Bacteria > Bacillati > Bacillota > Bacilli > Caryophanales > Bacillaceae > Bacillus > Bacillus pumilus. The sequence continues at coordinate 175,686 of NZ_LT906438.1, forward strand.
CATGACCAAGATTTTATCATTCTTTTTAGGCTTGAAGGGTAGGGTCTTATCGTTGTTTTTAAGCAGGGTGATCCCTTCACGCGCCATTTTTTGTTCTGCTTTCCGGTGCGATTTTTTCCCAACGACTTGAGTGGCTTTTTTGATTTTTTTCTCAAGGGTGATAGGTTTTTTGGAAGAAATGATGCCTCGTTTGATCTTCAATTCAAGAATTTTTTCAACAGATTCGTTGATTTGAGACATCGGAATTTCTTTCTTTACAATTGCCTGTTTTACAGCATTGAACACATTCTCAAGGTTTTTCTCAGTTTTAAGAGAGGTGACTGGTGCTGGCATGAGGGCGATGTCGACGCCAGCCTTAATGGCCATCACTACGGCTTCTTCCTGTCCGAAGTTATCTGCAATCGCTTTCATATTTAGGGCGTCTGTTACGACAACTCCTTGAAAGCCCATCTCTTCTTTTAATAAGTGTGTGATGACTTTTTTCGATAAGGTAGCTGGAACCATGATGTCCTCGCCATCTTTTTTGCTTTTATATGTTGTATCATCAATGGCAGGAAATTGAACATGAGCGGTCATGACCATATCCGCACCAGCGTTGATCGCTTGTTGAAACGGATACAGCTCCACCTTTTTAAGACGATCTAGGTCATGTTCTACGAGCGGCAAGCCGTAGTGACTATCGACAGCTGTATCACCATGTCCTGGGAAATGCTTGAGTGTCGAAATAGTCTTCTCCTTTTGAAGTCCCTTCATGGTTTGAAGGCCAAGCCTAGTGACAAGAGCAGGATCAGAGCTAAAGGAACGGACACCAATGACGGGGTTGTTTGGGTTATTATTCACATCTAGCACAGGAGAGAAGTTTGTATTGATCCCTAGTACGTTTAATTCTTTGCCGATGATTTTACCTGTGTCGTATGCATTTTTCTTGCTTCTAGAGGCACCAATCGACATATTTCCTGGGAAATGTGTTCCCTTTTGTAATCTTGTGACGATTCCACCTTCTTGATCAATTGAAATGAGTAATGGAATCTTTGGTGATGCTTTTTGAAATTCATGGGTGAGTTTGACGGTTTGTTTCGTATCAACGACATTCTCCGCAAATAAGATGACACCGCCTAGATGATATTTTTCTACAAGATGGGATACTTCTTTATTCATCTTTGTTAAGCCTGTAGGTGCGGATTCATCTTTTGTTTGCCAATTACGAAAGTCTGGCATAAGCATTTGACCTATCTTTTCATCCAAAGACATGTTTTGTACCATTTGTTTGGCGGTTGAAAGAGGGGCAGAGCTAACCTTTTCCGTTGGAATGGAAGAGGTTAGCAGAGCTAAAACCAAAGCAGCGGGGAAAAGTGCTTTTAACATCGAATTCCTCCTTTTACTTAAAAGATTCGTAGATTGCGGTCATGATGCTTCCATAAGTGCCAGTTGGGAAAAGGTCACCTTCAAATTGATTTGGGTTGGTTTCAGGTGAAACGACAGGCGAATGTTTCTTATTTGTCAGCAAGACGATACCTAAATTATGTTTTGGATCAATCAATGTCATCGTTCCGGTCCAGCCAGTATGTCCATAGGCTTCGTTACTTGCATATTTTCCAAACATCCATTCCATGTCAGTATGACCGTTTTTTCGCCAGCCTAGCCCGTATGTTGGGTTTGTATCAGAAGAGGCTGTAAAGAGATCGATAGAAGCTTGATCAAAGATGGTTGTTTTTCCATAGCCTCCTTTGTTCAGCATGAGCTGGAGCAGCACGGCCATGTCTGATATGTTAGAGAAAAGTCCAGCATGACCAGAGATACCTGCCATTGAGTAATATGCTTTTTCATCGTGGACTTCGCCTAGCAGGGTGTATCTGCGAATGTTTTCAAAATCAATGACACCATCTCGCGAATTACCTAAACGTTCGGTTGCTGCAAAATGCTTCGGTTTAAATCCTTTTTGCAGTGGATTGAACATTGTGTGTTTGAGACCTAGCGGCCGATAGATTGTCGACTCTACATATTGATCAAGAGGCATACCTGTTTTTTTCTCAATGATCATGCCTAACAGCATGTAATCAATGTCACTATAAATGTGCTGGGTGCCTGGTTTGTATTGCAGAGGCACCTTCGGCAGCCATTTCATCGTTGTCTTTCTATCTTGAGAATAAAAGGTGCCGGCTGCTTCTTTGCTATAAAATAAGACACTGGAAGGGAGTCCGGCAGAATGGGTCAGAAGATCTTTTACATGGAGCTGGTCTTTGCCGGTTACCTTTGCATTTGGTTCATCTTTAAAATCTGGCAGGATGGCTTGTATTTTTTCGTTCACATCCAGTTTTTTCTCGTAGACAAGCTTTTGCAGGGCATAGTTCGTCGCATACATTTTGGTGTTGGATGCTAAGTCGAACAGTGTATTCTTTTTCATTTTCTTATAGGATTTGAGTTCGGTTGTGCCTTCGTATTTTTGCCTGTAGCCATAGGCTTTTTGATGGACGATTTTTCCGTCTTTGATAATGATGAGTGCGGCTCCTGGAAATCCTGCTTTGATATCGTTTTGAATCATGTGATCAACCTTCCTAAGCTGCCTAGAAGAAAAACTAACTTGTTCCGGTCGTTTTGCCTTTTTTAAGACGGGATATTCTTCAGGTGCTGTTTTAGACAAAGACGATACAGGATGGGAGCTAGTTGCAAATGTTTGTGCTGGTAATCCAAGGAGCATGAGCAGACTTGTTATTAAGAGAAAGTATTTCTTCAAGAGTTAGACCTCCTATTGCTTATTTTCCTCAAATTCAACAGCCATATCATCATGAAAACCAAATAAGTATGTGAAAATAAATCCAGCGACATAAGCAATAAAGAGTCCGATTAAGTAAAGAAGCATTTGATGTGTGTGAACAATAAAGGTTAATGGGAGACCTGATACACCAATCGCCTTCGTTGCAATTTGGAAGTAGGCTTGAAATGCACCGCCGATTCCAGCGCCAAGACAAGCGGTGAGAAATGGTCGTCCCAGCGGGAGTGTCACACCAAAAATGAGTGGTTCACCAATGCCAAGCATCCCTGAAGGAAGTCCACCCGCGATGGCTCTTTTGAGTTTTTTCTTTTTTGTCTTCATATAAATGGCGAATGCCGCACCTACCTGTCCTGCACCGCCCATAGCGAGAATCGGCAAAAGCGGGTCATCTCCTATGGAATTGATGAGTTCCATATGAATCGGTGTCAGTCCTTGGTGAAGTCCTGTTACAACAAGTGGAAGGAAGGTTGCACCAAGAATAAATCCAGCGAAGATTCCGCCCATATTTAATAGATAAGTTAATCCTGAGGTAATGGCATCCGATATAAATCCGCCGACTGGCATGAAGACAACGTACGTAAAAATGCCTGTAATGAGTAGTGTGATGGTTGGTGTGACGATGATATCAAGTGATTGCGGGACGAATCGTCTGATTCTTGTTTCCACAAGCGCCATAAAGATGGCAGCTAGAAGAACACCAATAAGCCCGCCTCTGCCTGGTAGAATATTTGTGCCAAATAACATAATATCTGCGGAGGCTGGATTAATAATGAGGATACCAGCTAATGCGCCTAATGCAGGAGAGCCTCCGAACTCCTTTGCGGCATTTGTTCCAACTAATATACCGAGATAAGCGAACAAGCCTGAACCAATAACGGTTAAAATGATCGCTGCTTGAGACTTTCCATCAAGCCAGCCCGCTTGCACGATTGCTTTTGTAATCCCTGTAATAAGACCTGATGCAACGAGTGCTGGAATGATAGGTATAAAAATGCTGGCAATTCGTCGCAAGAACAGCTTGAACGGTGTGCGGTTTTTTGTGAAATGGCTTGCTTGTTTTTCTGTGCTTCGTTGTTTAAATCATACGAGCCAGAGGCATTTAGCAGTTGTTCAAATGCACTTGATACTTGGTTGACAACACCAGTACCTAAGATAATTTGTAGCGTTTCTGCCTCAACGACTCCAATGACGCCATCGAGTTCTTTGATTTCATTGATCTGAACTTGTTCATTGTCAATCGGTGTAATTCGGAGACGCGTCATACAATGTGTATGGGAAGAGATGTTTTCAGAACCACCACAGAGAGAAAGAATGTCTTTCGCCAACTGCTGATATTTCGTTTGATGACTCATGTTGAATCCCCCTTTGATTTTCGTTTCATGGAGCGGATGGCATGTCTTGTTTTGTCAATATATTGCGCTGTCTCTTCATATTGATGGGAAGCTAAGCTGAGGAACAAGACATCAATTAAGTAGAGCTGTGCCATTCTAGAGGAAGTGGCTGCACTGCGAAAAGGTGCTTCATTGGAACCGGACGTCGATAGGTGAACGTCACATAAGGCAGAAACGCTTGTTTGACCTGGATGTGTCAATGCAATGGTTTTCACTCCATTGTCTTTTGCGAGCTGAAGGGCTTGAATGATGTCTAACGTTTCTCCTGAAAAGGATATACCGAACACGATGTCATTCTTTCCTGCATTTGCGATGACCGTTGATGCGATGTGCATGTCAGTGAAGGCAGTCGCTGCATAATTGATTCTGAGAAATTTCTGCTGGGCATCCGCTGCGACGATGCCAGATGCACCGACGCCGATAAAATGGATTTGGTTTGCATGCAGCAGTAATTGAACAGCCTCTTCTAATGCCTCTGCATTTAAAATAGAAGCGGTGTCCTTAATCGATTGAATCGAGTTTCCTGCTGTTTTTTTGTCTGTGTTTGTTTGGAGCATGACGATGGCAGTTTTGACTTCTAAGTCTGCCGCTTCAAGCGTTTTCACGGCTTGTTCGTAGGGAGCGTTTGTCACATGTTGAATGATGGTGATGGCGCGTTCTTTTAATTTATGATTGCTGACTTTTACATCAACCATCAGGTTTTCATATACTTTTCCTTGTCTGATCATGACAGAGGTGGAAAGCATATTTAAAATCATTTTATGAGCGGATGCGGCTTTCATTCGTGTTGACCCGGTGATGGCTTCAGGTCCTACAATGACTTCAATGGCGCAGTCTGCCAGTTCGCTAATTTTTGCTTGTTCATTACAGCTGAGGGCTACTGTTTTTGCGCCGATGGATTTAGCGTAGTTTAAAGCGCCGATGATGTAGGGTGTCCTACCGCTGGCGGCGATACCGACGACTGTATCTTTTGATGTCAGGTGAATGTGTACTAAATCCTGTTTGCCCGCTTCTTCACTGTCTTCCACATCTTCGGCAGCATGTGAAAAAGCAGCGTCTCCGCCTGCCATGATGCCGACAATCACATCAGGTGAGACGCTATAGGTAGGGGGACATTCGACAGCATCCATCACGCCAAGTCTGCCGCTTGTCCCGGCTCCTAAATAAACGAGTCTGCCCCCATTTGAGATGGATTCATAGGCGAAGTCACTTGCTGTTTTGACATGTGGTAGGACACGGTTGACTGCTTGAGCGACCTTCATATCTTCTTCATTAATCATTTGGAGCATTTCGAGTGGATCTGCTTGTGATATTCCCATTGTGTTAGGATTTCTTGATTCTGTTGTCAAAGAACGCAATTGAGATGGCTGCATGCGACATTCCTCCTTATTTCTTCATTTTCAGTATATTCAGTATGATATGAAATTTCAACATTATATTTAAATATTGAAATTATATTTCAATTAAAAAGTAGTGCTATTTGAAGGTAAATAGTTAGAAAATAAAAAAAATAAAAATCCCCTTTACAAAAGGGGGACAACCTGTATATAATAACTTTTGTCAGCTTCAAGGAAACAGTCAAACTTGACAAATTGGCCCGTTGGTCAAGCGGTTAAGACACCGCCCTTTCACGGCGGTAACACGGGTTCGAATCCCGTACGGGTCACCATAATGTGGAGGATTAGCTCAGCTGGGAGAGCATCTGCCTTACAAGCAGAGGGTCGGCGGTTCGAGCCCGTCATCCTCCACCATATGCCGGTGTAGCTCAACTGGTAGAGCAACTGACTTGTAATCAGTAGGTTGGGGGTTCAAGTCCTCTTGCCGGCACTGTTTTTACTTTATCAATTCCATATGTGGAGGGGTAGCGAAGTGGCTAAACGCGGCGGACTGTAAATCCGCTCCCTCCGGGTTCGGCGGTTCGAATCCGCCCCCCTCCACCATTTTTGGGCTATAGCCAAGCGGTAAGGCAACGGACTTTGACTCCGTCATGCGTTGGTTCGAATCCAGCTAGCCCAGTTAAGACACCTTTTTCAAAAAGGTGTCTTTTTTTTATGTGAGTAGGCAGAATGTATAACTATTCAAAATATTGTTGAGTTGAGTCAGGAGGCATCAAGAAAGTAAAATATAAGCATGAACAGAAAGGGGATGTACATATGGGAGATCAAAAGAAAGTCACGCTTGTCGGCGTTCCAATGGATTTGGGTCAAATGAGAAGGGGCGTCGACATGGGACCGAGTGCGATTCGGTGTGCAGGCGTAAAAGAAAAATTGGAATCGCTTTCATTTGATGTGGAGGATCTCGGAGATATTCCGGTTGAACAAAGAGATGATGAAAAAGGTTTATATACAAGTGAAAAGCTAAAAAATTTAACGGAGAATGCTGGTGCGAATCAGCTGCTGGCTGAGAAGGTTGACAGTATTGTGCAATCAGGTTCATTCCCGCTCATTTTAGGCGGTGATCACAGCATTGCCATTGGCACACTTGCTGGTGTATCCAAGCATTATGAAAACTTAGGTGTCATTTGGTATGATGCTCACGGTGATTTAAATACAGAGGAAACCTCTCCTTCTGGAAATATACATGGTATGCCGCTTGCAGTCAGTCTTGGCCTTGGGCATGCTGATTTGACGAACATTGGTGGTTATTCTCCAAAATTGAAGCCTGAGAATGTTGTTTTAATTGGTGCTCGATCCTTAGATGAAGGAGAGCGGGCATTAATTAGAGAGAAAGGCGTTAAAGTGTATACGATGCATGAAATAGATCGTTTAGGGATGACAAGGGTGATGGAGGAAGCCATTTCTTATTTAAAGGAAAGAACGGATGGTGTCCACCTGTCGCTTGATTTAGATGGATTAGATCCAGCTGAGTGTCCAGGTGTAGGAACTCCTGTGGCAGGCGGCATCAGTTACCGTGAGAGTCATCTAGCCATGGAGCTTTTAGAGGAAGCGGGTATTTTGACTTCAGCTGAATTTGTTGAGGTGAATCCGGTTTTGGATGAAAAAAATAAAACAGCCGAGGCAGCTGTTGCGTTGATTGGATCATTAATGGGCGAAAAGCTATTGTAGAGCGGGACTTGTTCCCGTTCTTTTTTGTTTTGGATAAATTTAAGGATATATTAAGGTTTTTACTGGTGGATATACGTAACACGCTGTCAAAAATTTGTTACACTATTTTTTAGAGGAGAATGAAACCTTTTGGAAAGAGGTTCGTATACATAAAGACCGGTGAAGGCAGAGGTTGAATATACTATGGACACAATGATTAAAAAGAGAATTAAGCAATTGAAAAAAGGCGACCAGAACGCATTTGCAGACATCGTAGACCTGTATAAAGACAAAATTTATCAGCTGTGCTACCGTATGCTTGGGAATGCACACGAAGCAGAGGATATTGCACAGGAGGCGTTTATTCGTGCCTATGTGAATATTGAAAGCTTTGATGTGAATCGTAAGTTTTCTACGTGGCTGTACCGCATTGCAACCAACCTGACCATCGATCGTATTCGCAAAAAAAAGCCGGATTATTATTTAGATGCAGAGGTGGCAGGAACAGAAGGATTGAATATGTATTCTCAAATTGCTGCTGATGGCATTTTGCCAGAGGAAGAGGTGGTGTCTCTTGAATTATCGAGTACCATTCAGCAAAAAATTCTAAGATTACCCGATAAATATCGTTCGGTCATCGTATTAAAGTATATTGATGAACTCTCGTTAAAAGAAATTAGTGAGATTTTAAATATACCTGTTGGTACGGTGAAAACGAGAATACACAGGGGTAGAGAGGCTCTCCGGAAACAGTTGAGAGACCTTTGAGTGAGGTGATTTTGATGAGCTGTCAGGAAAAAATCGTCCTGCTTATGCATCAGTATTTAGACGGGGACATTGAGCCCCAAGACGAAAAAGAATTAAAAAGCCATCTGCAATCGTGTGAGGAGTGCCGTACTCATTTTCAACAAATTGAGAAATCCATCGCGCTTGTGCAGAGTACATCTCATATAGAAGCACCGACTGATTTCACTGCAAAGGTGATGGCAGGTCTTCCAAAGGAAAAAAAGCGTGTGTCGGTTCAAAGATGGATCAAAGCTCATCCGCTGATGGTGGCCGCTGCCCTCTTTCTCATTTTGATGGGAGGCAGTCTGTTTACAAGCTGGAATACGGATCATAATTTCAGTGTGTCGAAGCAGCCGAATCTCGTCGTTGTAAATGATACAGTGACCGTACCTAAAGGGGAAACCGTAAAAGGTGATGTCACTGTCAAAAATGGCAAGCTGATTGTAGAAGGCAAGGTTGATGGAAATGTCACCGTCGTCAATGGGGAACAGCTGACTGCTTCTGCCGGACAAGTCACTGGTCAAATTAATGAAATTAATGAAGTGTTTGATTGGATTTGGTACAAAATGAAATCTACAGTACAAAATGTGATGCGGGTCATTGGACCAGAGGAGCAAAAGTAATTATACGGGTCGAGAGCAGTCTCTTTAGGGACTGCTCTTTTTCTATATTATAGGTCAGAATGTATGCGAGCTAGCAGGCCAGCCATATATGGCAACTGTTTTCCTTGCTGAAACAAAATGTGATATAATAGCCACGCTATGTATTTACACATAGGCTCTTTTTTTATCAAAAATGCATCAAACGAAGAATAACTGAAAATTCTGGAGGACGAGGAAATGGCTTTAGGGGATATTCCTATTTTGCAGTACCTCGGTAATGCTGTTGATATTCTCGTTGTTTGGTATGTGATATATAAATTAATGATGGTCATCCGCGGAACAAAAGCGGTTCAGCTTTTAAAGGGAATTGTGGTCATTGTTCTCGTCAGGATGGGAAGTGCGTATCTCGGTCTTAACACACTTCAATGGCTGATGGATCAAGCGATTACGTGGGGATTCCTTGCGATCATTATTATTTTTCAGCCAGAGCTAAGGAGAGCGCTTGAGCAGCTTGGGCGCGGCCGTTTCTTCTCAAGAAGCGGGACACCTGTAGAGGAACAGCAGCAGAAAACGATCGAGGCAATTACAAAAGCAATTAACTATATGGCAAAACGCAGAATCGGCGCGCTGCTGACAATTGAGCGTGATACTGGGATGAATGATTACATAGAGACTGGAATTCCTTTGAATGCAAAGGTGAGTTCAGAGCTGCTCATTAATATTTTCATTCCAAATACACCACTTCATGACGGTGCTGTCATTATGAAGCGTGATGAGATTGCAGCTGCCGCTTGTTATTTACCGCTGTCAGAAAGTCCTTTTATCTCTAAGGAACTAGGGACGCGTCACCGGGCGGCAGTCGGAATTAGCGAAGTGACAGACAGCTTGACCGTCATCGTTTCTGAGGAGACAGGCGGCATTTCTGTCGCGAGAAATGGTGATCTCCACCGAGAATTGACAGAAGAAGCGCTTGAAGAAATGCTGATTGCTGAATTTAGTAAGAACAGCAAAGATGCTTCCTCGACCAAATGGTATTGGAGGGGCAAGAAAAATGGATAAGATTTTGAATAATCGCTGGGCCGTAAAGCTTTTTGCATTGGTCTTCGCTTTATTGCTGTATGGTGCAGTCAATTCAGCGCAAGCGCCCACGCCGAAAAAAATCGGTGAATCCTTTTTCCCAACATCGACGACAGATGAAGCGACCTTAACCGATATTCCTGTTAAAGCGTATTATGATGACGAGAAGTATGTCGTCACTGGTGTGCCGCAAACAGTCAATGTGACGATTAAAGGGTCAACGAGTGCTGTGAAAACAGCAAGACAAACAAAGAACTTCGAAATATATGCAGATATGCAGAATTTATCCACAGGTACTCATAAAGTGGAGCTGAAGGCAAGAGATGTATCAAAAGGACTCACGCTATCGATCAATCCATCTGTGACGACGGTGACGATACAAGAAAAAACAACAGCAGAATTTCCTGTTGAAACCGAATTTTATAATCAAAATAAAATCAAAGACGGCTATTCACCTGAACAGCCTATTGTGAATCCGAAAAAAGTCACAGTCACAGGTTCAAAAGACGTGATCGACAAAATTTCTGTCATTAAAGCATTTGTGAACCTAGAGGATGTCGATCAGCAAATTGAAAAGGAAGCGAAGCTCACTGTGTATGATAGCAGCGGGAATGAGCTGCCAGTCGAATTGAGTCCGTCTGTTGTGAATATTACAGTTCCCATCTCAAGTCCAAGCAAAAAGGTTCCGTTTAAAATAGAGCGGACTGGCAGTTTGCCGGATGGGATCAGTATCTCAAGTATTGAGACAAGCCCGAGTGAGGTCACAGTGTACGGCTCTCAAAAAGTGCTGGATTCGCTTGATTTTATTGATGGCGTCAAGCTGGACCTAAGCAAAATCAAAGATGATACGGAGATTGATGCCGACATTCCCCTGCCAGATGGTGTGAAAAAGGTATCGCCCGAAACGGTGAAGATCAAAGTGAAGGTTGCTACAGCTCAAGAAAAAAAGATCGATAATGTACCAATCTCTGTCGTAGGTCTAAGCAAAGATCTCACCTCTGATTTTGTGAGCCCATCTTCTGGACGGCTTACGTTAACAGCAAAGGGATCAAAGAGTGCGATTGATAAACTAAAGGCTTCAGATGTTGAAGCCTATATCAATGTCGGGGACTTGAACGAAGGAACACATGAGGTCACAATTCAAGTGAACGGTCCTCAAAATGTGACGTGGACATTATCGAGATCAAAGGTCAAAGTGAAATTGACTTCTACTGAAACAGAAGATCAGCCAGCGTCTACAAATGATCAGAAGAAGCCATCTTCTGATGACGATGATCAGGAAGAGAAGAGCAAAGAAGAATCCACGCAAGATAAAGCGAAGAAAGAATCAAGTCAAAGACAGCGGATCAAAGAAGATAAAAAAGAGGACGAAGCGGCCTCTTGAATGGTAAAAAAGGAGCGATTGAAACATGGGCAAGTACTTTGGAACTGATGGTGTAAGGGGTGTGGCGAATAGCGAATTAACGCCAGAGCTCGCATTTAAAATTGGGAGATTTGGCGGCTATGTGCTCACGAAGGATAAAGAACGTCCAAAGGTACTCGTTGGGCGAGACACACGTGTATCCGGTCATATGTTAGAAGGAGCGCTCGTTGCAGGCTTACTTTCAATTGGGGCTGAAGTAATGCGTCTGGGTGTGATCTCAACACCTGGAGTGTCTTATTTAACGAAAGCAATGGACGCAGAAGCGGGTGTCATGATCTCTGCTTCTCACAATCCAGTTCAAGATAACGGAATTAAATTCTTCGGCGGTGACGGCTTTAAGCTGTCTGATGAACAGGAGAATGAAATTGAGCAGCTGATGGATCAGCCGGTCGATCAATTGCCACGCCCAGTTGGAGCGGATCTTGGAACAGTAAATGACTACTTTGAAGGCGGTCAGAAATACTTGCAATTCTTGAAGCAGACAGCAGACGAGGATTTCACAGGTATTCACGTGGCGCTTGACTGTGCACACGGTGCAACCTCTTCTCTAGCGACACATTTATTTGCGGATTTAGATGCGGATGTGTCCACAATGGGAACATCACCAAACGGATTGAATATCAATGATGGTGTAGGCTCAACTCATCCAGAGGCGCTTTCTGCTTTTATGAAGGAGAAGGGTGCAGATATTGGTCTTGCGTTTGATGGTGACGGTGACCGTCTGATTGCTGTCGATGAAAAAGGTGATATTGTAGACGGCGATCAAATTATGTACATATGTGCACGTTATTTGAAGGGCGAAGGTCGATTAAAGGATGACACGGTCGTCTCTACGGTCATGAGTAACCTAGGTTTCTATAAAGCGCTCGAGAAACAAGGCATTAAGAGCATCCAAACCGCTGTTGGTGACCGCTATGTGGTTGAAGCGATGAAAAAGGATGGGTATAATGTCGGCGGTGAGCAATCAGGCCACTTGATTTTCCTTGATTACAATACGACAGGTGATGGCATGCTTTCTGCAATCATGCTTGTCAACACACTCAAAGCTACAGGAAAAACATTGTCAGAGCTTGCGGCTGAAATGGAGAAATTCCCGCAGCTTCTAGTGAATGTGAAAGTGTCTGATAAATATAAAGTAGAAGAAAATGAAAAGGTAAAAGCAGTGATTCAAGAGGTTGAAAAAGAGATGAACGGTGACGGCCGTATTCTTGTTCGTCCATCTGGAACAGAGCCGCTTGTACGTGTCATGGCAGAGGCGAAAACAAAAGAGCTATGTGATGATTATGTGACTCGAATTACGGCTGTTGTGAAGGAAGAAATGGGTATTGAGTAATAGATATCAAAGCAAATCGCTAGCAGCGGTTTGCTTTTTTTCGAATAAACGTCATAAATGGATGGTTTTGTACGAATCTTATAGGCGAGGGCAATTTACTGTGTCTTCATACATAGGAGAGCACATCAAAGGTAGAACGTGACAAGCCTCATCGCATATAGTGTAAGGAGGTCTCACTTTCTTGAAAGGGATCACCGGCTAAATTGTGATTGACGGAGGTCAGACCTTATAGTACAATCATCCTTGTGTTACTGGATTTTTTATTCTATCAGGAAAGGCAGGGTAGATGTTCAGAAACTCTCTTATAATTATAGCGCCCGAACTAAGCGATCGGACGAAAGATGCTTAGTTGACGAGGATGGAGGTTATCGAATTTTCGGCGGATGCCTCCCGGCTGATCAAAAAAGAGATCACAGCCGTAAGTGTTTCTTTAAAGCAAAGAGGTGACTCTTTGTACAAAGGGAATACACATGATCTCCCAAATTAAACATGTAGAGAGGGACGAAGAAATGTCCCTTCTATTTTAGTAGGCTTTCTTTGTCCCTTTCACATGAACGGGAGGAAGAATATTTATGTGTGGAATCGTAGGTTATATTGGTCAGAATGATGCGAAGGAAATCTTATTAAAGGGTTTAGAAAAGCTTGAGTACCGCGGGTATGACTCAGCAGGTATCGCTGTGGCAAACGAAGAAGGCGTGCACGTGTTCAAAGAAAAAGGACGTATCGCTGAGCTTCGTGAAGTTGTTGATGCAAACGTAGCATCTTCAGCTGGAATCGGACATACACGCTGGGCAACACACGGTGTACCAAGCCATCTAAACGCGCATCCGCATCAAAGTGCTTCTGGCCGTTTTACGCTTGTTCATAACGGTGTCATCGAGAACTATGTACAATTGACACGTGAATATTTACAAGACGTCACACTAAAAAGCGACACAGATACAGAGGTTGTTGTTCAAGTCATCGAACAATTTGTAAGCAGAGGTCTTGATACAGAGGAAGCTTTCCGTCAAACGCTTCTTCAACTAAAAGGCTCTTACGCAATTGCCCTTTTCGATAACGAAAACAAAGAAACAATCTATGTGGCGAAAAACAAAAGCCCATTATTGGTTGGTTTCGGAGAAGATTTCAACGTTGTAGCTTCTGACGCAATGGCGATGCTTCAAGTAACAAACGAATATGCGGAATTAATGGATAAAGAAATGGTCATTGTCACAAAAGACGAGGTGATCATCAAAAACCTTGACGGTGATATCATGACACGTCCTTCTTATATCGCTGAGCTAGACGCAAGCGACATCGAGAAAGGCACATATCCTCACTACATGTTAAAAGAAACGGATGAGCAGCCGCTTGTTATGCGCAAAATCATCCAAGAATATCAAGACGAAAACGGCAAGCTGTCAGTCGCTGGCGATATCGCAAGCGCAGTAGCAGAAGCAGACCGCATTTACATTGTGGCTTGTGGAACGAGCTACCATGCAGGACTTGTCGGTAAACAATACATTGAAGACTGGGCGAAAGTACCTGTAGAAGTCCATGTAGCAAGTGAATTCTCTTACAACATGCCGCTTCTATCGAAAAAACCGTTGTTCATCTTCCTTTCTCAATCTGGGGAGACTGCGGACAGCCGTGCTGTACTTGTTCAAGTCAAAGAGCTTGGTCATAAAGCATTAACGATCACAAACGTACCAGGATCTACGCTTTCTCGTGAAGCGGACTTCACATTGCTTCTTCATGCAGGACCTGAAATCGCAGTGGCTTCAACAAAAGCTTACACAGCGCAAATCGCTGTTCTTGCGATTCTTGCATCTGTTGCAGCTGAATTAAATGGTCAATCTCTTGACTTCGACCTTGTGAAAGAGCTTGGAATTGTAGCAAACGCAATGGAAGCCCTTGTCGATCAAAAGGATGAAATGGAACAAATCGCTCGTGACTTCTTCACAGTGACACGTAACGCATTCTTTATCGGAAGAGGACTTGACTACTATGTGTGCCTTGAAGGTTCACTAAAACTAAAAGAGATCTCTTACATCCAAGCAGAAGGCTTTGCTGGCGGAGAACTCAAACACGGCACCATTGCTTTAATTGAAGAAGGCACACCGGTCATTGCCCTTGCAACGCAAGAGCACGTGAACCTCAGCATTCGCGGTAACGTCAAAGAAGTCGTTGCACGCGGCGCAAACCCATGTGTCATCTCACTAAAAGGCTTAGAAGACGAAGGCGACCGTTTCGTCCTTCCAGCTGTACATCCAGCACTTGCACCACTTGCATCTGTTGTTCCATTACAGCTAATCGCTTACTACGCAGCACTTCACCGCGGGTGTGATGTGGATAAACCACGTAACCTTGCGAAGAGTGTGACGGTGGAGTAGGTTTAAATAAAATCGGATTTTTTATACCCCTTTAGATATAATTGTCTAAAGGGGTATTTTTGTGTCTAAAGAACTAAATAAAATGAAAGATAGATTCGATAAGATCGTACATGTTTAAGGGAGCGGAATCATTATGAGTGAATATTTAAAAAAGGAGAAAAGGGGAATTATTTTTTTCTTGATTGTTTATATCGCATTGTTTATAAGTTCTTATTTGTTGATTGGTGGTCCTGCCACGGTCGAAGGACCGATTTGTGTATTTCTAGGATTCTGTTTCGTTCAATTTCATAAATATAGATCTTTCAAAAAAGATGCAGGTAATAAAAAGGGAATAGGCATACTAAGAGAGCGGCACCTAGAGAAGGCAATACAGCTTGAATATTTAAAAAAGAAAGAGAGAAGAGCACATGACCAAACATAAAATTTACACAATGAGTTTTGCAAAAGTATATCCTCTCTATATCGCAAAGGCAGAGAGAAAGGGAAAAACGAAAGCTGAAGTCGATACGATTATTTGTTGGTTAACAGGCTACAGTCCAGAAGAGCTTGAGGAACAGGTGGACAAACAGACAGACGTTGAAACTTTTTTTCTGAGGCTCCTGAGCTTCATCCTTCCCGCAATTTAATCAAAGGAGTCATCTGTGGTGTTCGAGTAGAGGACATTGAGGAAGAAACTATGAAAAACATTCGATATCTAGATAAGCTGATTGATGAGTTAGCAAAAGGAAAGACGATAGAAAAGATTTTGCGGGATTCTTCTTGAATATCACAAGCAAGCCCAGTGAACAACCTTCACTGGGCTTTTTTTTATATTTATAGACCATTCGACCAATAAAAATAAAATCCATTTGAACGAATTCTCTCTCCATGTCGTCAAAAGAAGTGATATCAAAACAAATTGGTGTTTGAAAAGGGAGTGGTGTGGATGGATATGAAGATGATTTTACCTCTCATTTTGCTGCAAGCGATTTTAATGGTGATTGGTTTGTTTGATTTGCTGAAAAGAGATCCGTCGAGAATCAGGGGAGAAGTGAAGTGGGTTTGGGCTTTGGTGATTGTGTTTGTGGCGAGTGCCGGTCCTATTGCGTATTTCATTTTTGGTCGTAAACAATCTTAGTAGGGGGGATTTGCTTGAATATGCTGGAGTGTCATGAGCTGACGAAATCGTATGGCCCGAATGAAGTTTTAAAAAATGTCTCGTTTTCTGTTGGGGAGGTTGGATGTGTCGGCTTTTTAGGAGCCAATGGTGCGGGGAAGACAACGACGATTCGGATTTTGACGGGGCTTGCTCGTCCTACGTCTGGCGTCGTGAAGGTGGCGGGTTTGGATGTGACAAAAGACATGGATGACATTAGTCATGTGATTGGCTGTTGTCCGCAGCAGCCTGCATTTTATCAGGATATGACGGGGCAGGAGTGGATGCATTGGGTTGGCGGGTTATTTCAATTAGAGAAAAACATCATTCGATCCAAAACAGAGGAGCTGTTGAAGCTTTGCCGGATATATGAGGCGAAGGATCGTGCCATTGGCAGCTATAGCGGAGGGATGAAGCAAAGGCTTGCCATTGCGCAGGCACTTATCAACAGCCCGAAGGTTCTGATCTTGGATGAGCCTGTGTCTGCACTTGATCCAATGGGAAGGAAAGATGTCCTGACTTTGATTGAGCGTCTAAAGCATGAGATGTTGATCTTTATGTCGACCCATATTTTAGACGACATTGAACGAGTGGCGGATCATATTATCATGATCAACAGTGGAAAAATTGAGATGTCCTCTTCGATGAAACAGATCAAAGAAGACTATATCCAGCCAGTGATTGAATTTCAATTAGAACAACAGAATACGAAACTAGTGGCTTTGTTAAAGGAGCGGGATTGGGTGGAGGAATGCATTGAAACAGGAGACGCTTATCAGGTGCGAGTCAACGATCAACAAATGGCATTGAAGGAGCTGCCTCGTCTCATCACTGAAGCTGGCGGTGTTCTCCTCCATTATCGACTATCTAAGCTGACGCTTGAAGATATTTTCATGAAGGTTGTGACGGCGTGATGATGTTTAAAAAGGAATTTAGGGAGTTATTCACTAGTTATAAAATGTTATTTGTGCCGATTATTTTTACGATTTTAATGATCACACAGCCTATTACGCTTAAAATGCTGCCGGATCTTTTGTCGAAATCAGCGAATCTACCTGAAGGGTCCACATTTTATATACCAGAGCCTAGCGCTGGTGAGGCTTTAGCGAGTGCATTGAGTAAGTTCGATTCGCTTGGCGTTTTTATTCTCATTATGATCGTGATGGGGACGATCGCAGGAGAGCGTGCCTCTGGGGTGACGGCGATGATTATGGTGAAACCGATCAGTCGATTGAGTTACTATGTCTCGAAAATATGCGCCTATGCTTGTTTGACCTTGTTTAGTTTGGTGGTTGCGGTGCTTGCCTCCGTTTATTATGTGGACATCCAATTTGGGCATCTGGATTGGGTCAATGTGGTAAAAGGAA
Source organism: Bacillus pumilus (assembly GCF_900186955.1). Taxonomy (NCBI): domain Bacteria; kingdom Bacillati; phylum Bacillota; class Bacilli; order Caryophanales; family Bacillaceae; genus Bacillus; species Bacillus pumilus. The sequence goes on from NZ_LT906438.1 coordinate 192,992, forward strand.
CGCTTCTTTATTACCCCAATTTATTGCTGATTGTGGTATCGACCATTTGTGCTTCGGCATTCTTTACGCGTTCCGTCACAGCTGGCGGTGTATCGCTTTTGATCAACCTTATTCTATTTACCGTTCCTTCATTTTATGAGGATACATTAGGGAAGTTTGCGCCTAAAGGCGTGACAAGTGCGGCCGAGGAGATGATTCATAGAGGGACTTATTCGGATCAGGCGCTTACAAGCTTGCTAGGTGTATCGGTATTGATCAGTTTCTTTTTTCTCATCGGATGGTTTCTTTTTAGAAAACAAGAATTATAGCAGGCGGTTGCGATTGTTTCTTCAGGTTTACTATGAGCATAAAAATCTGAATACCGTTGAAAGTTTGATATGATGATAAAAATTGACTGTATTTTCAGAAAAGGAGTTTTTATCAATGAAAACATCACGTAATCCGGAGGCCATTCACCCGCCAGTTGCACCCTACACTCATCAAATAGAAACAACAGGACCACAGCGGTGGTTAACCCTATCAGGTCAAGTGGGGATGGAGGCTGATGGAACCATCCCAGAGAGTTCGTTGGAGCAGCTCGAATTAGCATTAGAAAATGTGAAACGAAACGTAGAAGCGGCAGACATGGCGGTAGAGGACATCACGAAACTAGTATTTTATCTCGTAGGAGAGTTCGATGCGGAGAGCAGAAAACGAATCATGGGGCAGTTTTTAGGTGATCATCTGCCTTGTATGACGATGATTTATGTGGTGGCATTGGCTTCACCTGCTCTTAAGGTAGAGGTGGATACTTGGGCGTGTCAGGAGATTTAATAGGTAAAAGATTGGGTGATTGATGCTCAATCTTTTTTTGTTTTGTGAAATTTTAAGGGTTCTTGTTGAATAAATTATCTTTAACTTGATATTCTTTATATGGTAATATCAGGGTGGATATCGAGCGATCTCATTACATTTACATGTCATCGTAAAAAACATTCAATTAGTTAGCAAGTATCAGGGAGGATAGAGTGTTGTTTCAATCAAACAAAGAATTAAAAAGAAACGCCATTTTTTTCGCAGGGATTGGAGCGGTTTTGTGATTTTAATGATATTGAAATGGTTTTCGATTTCTGCAGACTGGGAGCTGACGTTGATTTTTTGGGGATTGGGGATTTTGTTTTATTTGAAACGTGTGACGCGGAAAGAAGAAAGTCATCATTCATCAATTCATTCGTATGAAACCTAGAATGTATATTCTAGGTTTTTTTATTAAATTTACCTTAAAACGTATGTTTTTACATGGGTGTAGAGACCAATTTTTTAAAAGTGTGGTAGGATAAATATGCTTTTATATTTTCCGAAGGAGCTGTCGTGTTGAAGGGGTCTAGGGTTGAGTTAATTGATAGTTTGCGTGGTTTTAGTTTATTAGGTATTTTGATCGTGAATATGCTTATTTTTCAATATGATTATGATTTTGAGAAAATGTTTGATTCGAGTTTTTGGGGGCAGGAATTTGGCGTTTATGTAACGGAAATTTTGTTCCAGGGGTCGTTTTATCCGATTTTCTCCTTTTTGTTTGGATATTCTTTTATCAAGCTGATTGAATCTACGAAAGCTAAGGGACTCAATACGAATGCCATTGTCGTCCGCCGAGGTTTTGGTCTGATTGTGCTTGGAATGCTGCATTACATCTTTATTTGGAATGGTGACATTCTTCTTTATTATGGAGCTTGTATGCTTTTCTTGATGATGTTTATGAGCAGCCGGATCAAAACAATGCTGATTTGGTCGGGTGTGTTAGGTGCATTGTCATTGGTGGTTTTGCCATATCTGATGACCTTTGTTTATGGAAATGATGATTTGTTAACTGATGTGTATGCGAAGGGTGCATACGGTGATATTTTATTGAGCCGGATTACGATTGAAGACGATATGATGATTGTGACCATTATTATGGCGATCGTGACCATTACGCTGATGCCAATCCTAGGTTTTCTATTCGGTACGATCATGGTGGGTCCATTTGCACTGCTTGGCATGGCTATTGGGAAAAAAGGTCATTTGACAGAAGTAGATCGAGGCATGGCTTATCGTAAAGGCTGGGTTGGGATGATTATCATCGGGCTCGCCTTAAAATGTGCGACGTTCATTGATGCTCCTTGGAGTGAAATGGTGATGACGTTAGGTGCCTATGTTCTGACGATCGGTTATATTCAAGCCTTTATTGTTTTTTACTATTCAAAGGCTGCTCAAGGGTTGAAACGTCTGCTTGCAGGGCTTGGCCGTTTGTCCCTTTCAAATTATTTGGCGCAGTCGATCATTTGTACAACGATTTTCTATTCTTATGGACTTGGTCTATTTGGACAAATGGGATCAATGTTTGGACTGCTGCTCGCTGTCGGACTGTATACAGCACAGCTGTTCATCAGCTATCTCTATTTGAAAAAATGGAGAAGAGGTCCGGTGGAGTGGATGATGGGAAAATGGGTGTATTGGAGAAAAATTTTGTTGGGGAAGGCCGCATAGCTGAAAAGCTGTGCGGTTTTTTAGTTGAGTTGCAATCAAAAAATGGTTGATTATTCTTTCAATGTGTATATAATGTATATATAGTGTATATACAATATTTCGTTCCAAACACTAGTACAGAAAAAAAGAGGTTTTTATATGCAAATTACGATTTCAAACCACTCTAAGGAGCCCATCTATGAGCAAATTACGAATCAAATTAAATCGATGATTTTAACGGGTGAGCTGGCGGAAGGCGCGGCACTACCGTCTATTCGAAAGCTGGCGAAGGATTTGCAAATCAGCGTCATCACAACAAAGCGGGCATATGAAGAGTTAGAGAAGGCAGGATTTATTTATTCGATTGTCGGTAAGGGATCATTTGTTGCCGAGCAAAACCTAGAGGTCATGAGAGAGAAGAAATTGAAGGTGATTGAGGAACAGCTTGGAGCAGTTGTTACAAACGGCAAGGAATTAGGCTTATCTTTTGATGAATTGCAGCAGTTATTAAAGTTCTTGTATGAGGAGTGAGATGAGTGGAGCACGTGATTGAATTCAAAGGAGTATCAAAACGATTCAAGGACTTTTCTGTTCAGAATCTTGATTTACAGGTCAAAAAAGGCTTTGTTACAGGGTTTATTGGAGAAAATGGCGCTGGTAAGTCGACTACGATTAAAATGATTATGAATTTATTAAAACCAGATTCGGGTGAGATTAAAATCTTCGGATTAGATTACCGCACCCATGAAAAAGAGATTAAGGAACGAATCGGCTTTGTTTACGATGCTAACGTTTTTTTCCCAGGATTGAATTTAAAGGACATTAAACGAATTGTGGCACCTGCCTATAAACGCTGGGATGACCAGCTTTTTTATCAATATATTGAACAGTTTGGTCTGCCGTTGAATAAAGCGATCAAAACATTTTCAAAAGGGATGCAGATGAAGGCGTCACTTGCGATTGCGCTGTCGCATCATGCCGAGCTGATTATCATGGATGAACCAACTGCTGGGTTGGATCCGGTCTTTAGAAGAGAGCTGCTCGGCACGTTACAAGAATTGATGATTGATGGAAATCGAACGATCTTTTTCTCGACGCATATGACGACTGATTTAGATCGCATTGCGGATTATATTGCGTTTATACAAAATGGAAGATTGGTCTTTCAACAGTCGATTCATGAGGTGGCGGAGAATTATGCGCTGGTGAAGGGGAGCCTGGATTTATTGGATCGAGACACAGAAAAGGCGTTTATCCATATTCAGCGTACGGCAGCCGGATTTGAAGCATTAACAGATCGGATTGATGAGGTGAAACTTATTTTTGGGGATGCTGTTGTGATTGAACCGGCGTCGCTTGAGGATATCATGTTTTATTTGAAAGGCGGGGTTGCGCATGTATCATTTAATTAAGCGTGATGTGATTTTGCAAAAGAAGCAGTTACTTATTTTTATTCCGTTTATCTTATTTTTTATTTTCATGGATGTCCATCCAGTATTGACGTTTCTAGTCGCTAGTGTCTTCATTCCATTTAACACATACGCTTATGATGAGAAGGCAGAAACGAATATTCTATTAAATTCTTTGCCTTATACACGGAATGAAATTATTGCATCTCGTTATCTTGGTGCCGTTTTTTATATGGTCATTGCGATCGGGCTGACAAGTGTTGCTTTATTTAGTTTTGGGAAGCTGTTTTCGATGACGGATATTGCTCTTGGCAGCGGGTTGTTTTTATTGTTCGCGGCGTGTACGTTTCCATTGTTTTATATCTTAAAGCCTGGTTATATCACAACGGCAGTGCTCATTGGCTTTATCCTATTATCTGCTATGGGACCGCCAGTTGTTCTCTATTTAGCAGAGCAATTCAGTGGGGTCACTGATTTTATGATGAATTTATCGATCCCTATTTTATATACGGGATCAACTGTGCTGATTATGCTCATCTACTTGCTGTCTTGGGGACTTTCTACTGCGATTTACCAGAGGAAAGTGTTCTAATTCAGATGATCACATCATTTTTAGAGAATCATTCATTTTGAGGTAAGACTTTCAAAATGGATGATTCTTATTTTTTTGCATCTGGTGAAATTGACATACAGAAGAAAAGAGGTTATTATTAATTAACATAATGTTAATAATTTTTAACATATTGTTAAATAAATCATCCTTTAAGAAAGGGATTTCAAATGGAGATTAAAAATCGAATTAAGGTATTACGGGCAGAAAGAGACTGGACACAAAAGGATTTGGCAGAGAAGTTAGGTGTGACTCGTCAAACTGTGGCAGCGATTGAAAATGGTAAATATTCTTTGTCTTTAAAATTAGCCTTTCAAATTGCTAGGACATTTGAAGTTGATTTGTATGACGTATTTCAAGAGGTCGACAAGGAGGAACCACAATGATGACGACGATCATTCTTTATTCTTTGATTATCCTTTCTATTTTAAGCACGGCCTTTCAATTTAAGAAAAACCGTGAATATAAACATGATGAACGAGGTCAATTTATTCTAGCGAAAGCAGGAAGTTTTTCTATTGTAGGTGTTGCTTTAGCTTATCTATTAGTTGTTATCATTCAATCTTTAGTCCATCAATTTTCATCTCCAACAGAATGGTTTTATATAGCGATTACTTTTATGTATGTATCAAGTGTTTGCGCAAATACAATCGGCATCATCTATTGTGAAAGAAAATATTAATTTTCATCGAGGGATGTAGGCTAGAGTTCTTCATCATGAAGGGAAGAGAAAACCAATGAAAAAAATATTGAGAATCATGCTGATCTCCATAGGCACCATTATCACGGTCATGGTTGTTTTTCTAGCTACTGTTTATTTTGTAAACCTCATTAGTAATGAACGGGAGAAGGGGAAAATAGAAGCTTATGGGCAAAAGGTCTTGGTGGATGGGAAGCAAATGAATGTGCTCATTCAAGGCGATGGGAAAGAAACGATTGTACTTCTCCCAGGCTATGGAACTGCTTCACCAGTGCTAGATTTCAAGCCTCTAGTAGATGAATTATCACCTTATTATAGAGTCGTAGTGATTGAACCATTTGGATATGGTTTAAGTGACGATACAGATAAAGTACGGACAAGTCAAAACATTGTAGATGAGATTCATGAATGTTTGCAGAAGCTTAACATTAAAAAGTATACGTTGATGGGTCATTCGATCTCTGGCATTTATGGATTAGAATATGTGAATCAATATGAAAAAGAAGTCCAAGCGTTTGTTGGAATTGACAGCAGTGTTCCTAAGCAGGAGGATGCAGATGAATTGCCAGTCTCCAGCTTACAGCTGCTTCATCAATCCGGCTTTTACAGATTGATAGTGAAAATGAATCCAGATCAACTGTTGATGCCTAAAGTGGATGATCAAACGAAAGATCAGATCAAAATGCTGACCTTTCAAAATTTCTTGAATGAAAGCCAAGCTAGTGAGGCAGAAAACTTTAGAAACAATTTTAAAAACGCTCAACGATTACATTTGCCTAAGAATCTCCCCGTTGTTTTCTATCTAGCGGATCAAACGGAGGAAGAAACACCAAGCTGGAAACCAATGCATGAAGATCTACTGAAAAATGTAGATCGCGGAAAAGTAGTTACTTTCAAAGGCGGCCATTATTTGCATCATACGAAATCGAAGGAAATCGCAGCTGATTTTAGAGAATTTTTATCTAACATCGAGAGTCACCGTTAGTAATATACCTTCCCCGCATCATCTAGTTACCCAAGTTTATCGAACAATATTTTCATTTTCTAGTGTTGAAAAATTTACAATTTGTACTTGAAGAGACCGTGTGAGCGGTCTTTTTTTTTATTCTATACAAATCTTTAAGAACAGTTTATAATGAAAAATACAAATATACATACCAACGGTCGGTATGTAAAAGGGGGCGTTTTATTTGGCCAGAAATAAATATCCAGAAAAGACAATCAAGCAAATTTTAGATGTGTCGACGAAGCTGTTTCAGGAAAAAGGATTTGAAAAGACGAGTTTGCAGGATATCATCCAAGAATTGAACATGTCTAAAGGGGCTATTTATCATCATTTTAAATCGAAGGAAGAAATATTACGTGCCGTGATGGAGAGGCAATTTCGTCGAAAGATTGATGTTTCTCAATTAGAATGAACATTCTGATTTTTATTTTTTATGTTGTTTGTTGATGAGGGGGAAGAAAAGTGGCTCAAAAGGAATTAAAGAGAGGGTTAAGTGCCCGCCATATTCAAATGATCGCACTTGGCGGCACGATTGGTGTTGGCTTATTTATGGGGTCAGCCAAGGCCATTCAATGGACAGGTCCATCGGTTCTTCTCGCGTACGCAGTATGTGGTATCTTTATCTTTTTTATTATGCGTGCGATGGGAGAAATGTTATACGTTGAACCGAGTACAGGTTCATTTGCTACATTTGGTCATCAATATATTCATCCGCTTGCGGGGTATATGACAGCTTGGAGTAACTGGTTCCAGTGGGTCATTGTCGGGATGTCGGAAATTATTGCCGTAGGCGCTTATATGAAATATTGGTTTCCAGAGCTGCCAGCGTGGATTCCAGGATTAATTGCGATGATTATTTTGGGAGCGGCCAACTTGATTTCGGTTAAATCGTTCGGTGAGTTCGAATTTTGGTTTGCAATGATCAAGATTGTGACGATTATTTTAATGATCATTGCAGGTCTAGGCATTATTTTCTTTGGATTTGGAAATGGCGGGACGCCTATTGGCTTGTCTAATCTGTGGGCGCACGGCGGGTTCTTTACAGGTGGATTTAGCGGATTCTTGTTTGCATTGTCGCTCGTCATTGCTGCCTATCAGGGTGTAGAGCTGATTGGGATTACAGCAGGTGAAGCACAAAATCCAGAAAAGACGCTGACCAATGCCATCAAAAGTATCATCTGGCGTATTTTGATTTTCTATATCGGTGCGATCTTTGTCATTGTGACAGTGTATCCTTGGGATCAGCTGAATACCCTTGGCAGTCCATTTGTGGCGACGTTTGCGAAAATTGGGATTACAGCAGCCGCTGGTATTATTAACTTTGTCGTCATTACAGCAGCGATGTCCGGCTGTAATAGTGGGATTTTCAGTGCGGGACGTATGCTTTATACATTAGGTGTGAATGGACAGGCGCCTGCTTTCTTCACCAAAATTTCAAAGAATGGTGTGCCGTATTTTGGGACATTCGCTGTGCTGATTGGTCTAGCGGTAGGAGTTGTCCTCAATTATGTTGCGCCACCAAACATTTTCGTCTATGTGTATAGTGCGAGTGTACTTCCTGGTATGGTGCCATGGTTTGTGATTTTGATTAGTCATATCGGCTTTAGAAAGGCGAAGGGATCTGCGCTTGATCAGCATCCATTCAAAATGCCGCTAGCGCCGTTTTCTAATTATCTTACAATCGGTTTCTTATTGATGGTGCTTGTATTTATGCTCATTAATCAGGATACGCGTATTTCTCTAATTGTGGCAATTGGGTTCTTGATTGTAGTAGCGCTTAGCTTTTATGTCTTTGGGATCGGGAAACGGAAGCCGATCGAAACAGCTTCTTCTGATCAAACGGTAAAATAATCAAAGGCCTTGCGGGATGGACCGCAAGGCCTTTTTTTGTTTAGAGTGAAGCTCTTACACGGTTAAAGACATCTGGAAAGTTGGTGAAAAGACCGGTGACGCCGTATTGCAGTAGACGGGTCATATCTGCTTCGTTGTTGACCGTATATGGGTGGAGGAGGAGTCCGTGGCTTCTGACCTGCTGTACGTTTTCAAGTGTCAATGCTCTAAAATTCGGTCCGACACCCACTGCATAAGATTTGATGAAATCGAGCTGATCATCTGTGATGGACGTCATTTGTGTTCTGTCTAATAGCTGTACTTTTGGAAGGCGTGGATCTAATTTCTGTAGTTTTAGCAGGCTGTCTTGACTAAAGGATTGGATAATGACCTGCCCTTTTCTTGTGTGTTTCCCGAGAAGATGATGTTTTTTTAGGGTCGCCAATAGTTTTTCTTCCATTTGCGGATAGATGTCTGGTTTTTTTGTTTCAATATAATAATTTTCTCGTTTACCGAAATAGCGCAGCACTTCATCTAATGTGAGGACTCGCTGTCCGATATAGTTGGCGTTTTGTCTGTCGGGATTGACTTCATTAAACCAAGTACCAGCATCAAGCTGTTTGATTTCGGCAAGTGTGAGGTCTTTGATCCAGCCCGTTCCGTTTGTGGTGCGGTCAACGGTTTCATCGTGCATGACGATGAGATGTCCATCCTTTGTCATTTGAAGGTCGAGTTCGAGGTAATCCGCATTCATCTTTGTGGCGAGTTTGTAAGAAGCCAGGGTATGCTCTGGTGCATACCCTGATGCTCCGCGATGTGCAACGGTTAGAATACGATCTGGAGATAAAAGATGTTCATGTGCTGATACGGTGGTCGGCACCCACGCAATAGACAGTAAAGCAAAAGAGAGCAACAAGAAAGCAAGTAATCTACTTTTCTTCATATTTTATCCTCCTTTTACGGTAACTGCCTCCATCATAAGAAATAGATGTAAAGGGCATGTTGGGCGGATATGAATCTTTTATGTGATTTTCATTAAGCTTGCTCTACGCGCTTCCCTGTATTCCAAGTCATCGCTAGGAAGACAATTGCAAGCACACAAGAACCAACCAATAAAATGAAGCCTCCTGTCCAGTCGTAATGATCCACGACGACGCCCATCATCGCATTGGCGAAGGCAGAGCCGCCAATATAACCGAAGAAGCCTGTGAGTCCAGCCGCAGTGCCAGCCGCTTTTTTAGGAGCGAGGTCAATGGCTTGAAGTCCAATGAGCATGACAGGTCCGTAAATTAAAAAGCCGATGCTGATGAGGGCAATGTTATCGACCATTGGATTGCCAGCAGGGTTTAACCAGTAAACAAGCACCGCAATTAACACCCCAGCCATAAAGAGGACGCCTGCGGGTGCACGGCGGCTTCTAAAGAATCGGTCACTAATCCAGCCGCACAATAATGTGCCTGGAATGCCTGCATATTCATAAAGAAAATATGACCAGCGTGAATGCTCTGGTGAAAAGCCCTTTGCTTCTGTTAAGTAGGTCGGCGCCCAGTCCACGACACCGTAACGGACGAAGTATACAAAGACGTTGGCAATGGCGATATACCAAAGGAATTTATTGTTGAGTACATACTTAAATAAAATCTCTTTCACTGTTAATTCTTTTTCTTGATCTTCATACTGCTGTGCCGGATAGTCATTACGATATTCCTCGATTGGCGGAAGACCAGCGGATTGCGGGGTATCCCGGACGAGAATAATGATCACGAAGGAGACGATAATGGCAATGATGGCAGGGAAGAAAAAGATGCTTTTCCACGTCGCAAACAGCACAATCCCTAAGGTGATGAGCGGTGCAAGAATTCCCCCGCCGATATTGTGAGCGACGTTCCATATGGACATTTTCGTTCCGCGTTCACTAACCGAAAACCAATGCGCCATCGTCCGTCCGCATGGCGGCCACCCCATGCCTTGGAACCAGCCGTTTAAAAACATGAATAAGAACATGATCCATACACTTGACGTCACCCATGGAAATGAGACAAATAGGATATTGATAAGGGCTGATAGAAAGAGTCCAGTGGCTAAAAAGTATCTTGGGTTACAGCGGTCTGAGATCATCCCCATGATGAATTTACTAAAGCCATAAGCGATGGAGACAGCTGCGAGTACAAAGCCTAATTCACTTTTCGTGAACCCTTCTTCCTGTAGATACGGAATAGCAAAAGCGAAATTTTTCCGCAGCAAATAGTAGCCCGCATACCCGATAAAGATGCCTAAAAAGACTTGCAGCCGTAGCCGCTTATACGTCTCGTCTGTTTTGGCATCATCGAGCCTGTCGATATGCGGAGCGGGTTTAAACCATTTGAACATAAAGATCCTCCTCTTGTCGTTGTCCGATTGACTGAAGCAAAAGTACGAGATCAGCGTTTGATCTTGTACTTTTTAAGAGACAAAAGAATTGATAACGCTTTCTTTTGTACTCCCATCATATCGGATGGAAGAGACGTTTATGATGAGGCTTTTGTCATAATTTTGGAAAAACAGTTCATCAAGTAACGAAAAAAATCCGCACAATGGCGGATTTTTTCTTAGCTGTTACAGAGACACATTAATTTTCGCAGATTTCTTTAGTTTTTCAATTTCTTTTTGTACTTCTTTCTGCTTTTCTTGAGATTCTAGCTGTTTTTTAATTTGTGATTTAACCTCTTTGTACTCTGGTGCTTTTTGCTTTTGTTTTTTCATTTCATCAGCGTATTTATCATAGTACGCTTTAACGTCCTTTTCAGAGACGGACACTGATTTGATTTCTTTGTCGACATACTGGCTGTATTTGATGCTGTCGGCAATGTCACTTTTCAGCTGATCCATGGTGAGTCCGCTTTTCTTAAGGGCTTCTTCAAATTGAGCGTTGTCTTTGAATTGTTTCTTTTCTTCTTTTAGCTGTTTATCTACCTGCTTGTCAGAGGCTTTGATGCCCTTCTTCTCAGCATCTTGCAGAATGAGCTCTTGACCTACGAGCGCATCAATGGTTTGTTTCTTGACTGCTTTTGCGCCTTCTTTAGATGTTGGATCCTGACCAGATTGCTGAAGCTGTCCTTGAATAGTCGATAAAGCGCTATTATATTCATTACCTGTGATTTTGTCTTGGTTGACGGTCGCAACGACCTTTTGATCATCGATTTTTTGTGCGTCTAATTTCTTTTGCATCTCTTCCATTTGCTTTTGCTGTTCTTTTTGGTCAGCCTGTGTTGTCTCCTTGCTTTTGGCTGAATCGTTTTGCTTATCTTGTTTGGCATCGTTTGACGAGCAGGCTGCAAGCCCAACAGATAACAAACAAGCGATGAGTGTGTATGATACCTTTTTCATCATTTTCTCTCCCTTCGGTATGAGAACATCTAGTGCGCATTCTAACCGTTTTTTAGGAAAAATAAAACCGTACAGACAATTTGTTAGCGGATTGACATGTTTTTTATCTGTTTGTCCTCATTTTGTCTTCTCATAGTCATCTTGTGACAGACTCAATCGTGGAATAATTGTTCCATCGCTTCGTCGATATTGGTGATTGGCTGGCGGCAGCTGTAGTTTTCACAAATATACACGGTGGTTTTGCCATCGATCGTTTTGTAATTTTTTGTAAAGGGCGCGAGTTTTGCTAATTCCTCCCCTGTTTCGGCAGTCAATATGATATCAAATGGCATGAAGCGTTTTTGAAGCGCCTGTAAAAGCTGTTCTTTTTGAGGGTCGCCGTTTTTTCCGAGAATGATGATTTCTCTTTTCGTTGCATATTGAGCGAGGAGCCCTTGCAGAAACGCTGTGTGCCCGCTTGGATAGGAAGAGACATCGACATAAAAGGCTTTGAACATCTGCTCTAATGTGTCCAGCCAATCCTGACGTCCGGTCAGTCTGCTTAGCATGAGAAGCTGCTTGAGTGCGGTGCTGTTACCAGAAGGCATGGCGCCGTCGTACACTTCTTTTTCTCGAACGATGAGCGCTTCCGCATCTGATCCTGAGAAGAAAAAGCCCCCTTTTTCCTTGTCCCAAAACAGCTCAAACATGTTCTTGGCAATGGCTGTCGCTTTTTCCAGCCATGCTAATTCAAAGGTCGCTTCGTATAAAGACATATACGCTTTTAGCATATGAGCATAATCCTCGATAAAGCCTAGGTGCTTTACGTCACCTTCTCTATATCGGACCATGAGACGATCATGTTGGACGAGGTGTGTTTCTAGAAAAGACATCGCCTGTTTCGCCATACGGATGGCTTCCTCTGCACCAAATACCCTTCCTGCTTTGGCGAGAGATGAGATCATCAGTGCATTCCATGATGTGAGTACCTTGTCATCGACAAGCGGTGCGGGTCGCTGCTGTCTGACAGATTGTAAAATGTGCCGAGCCTCTTGCAGCTTAGACTGAAGCGCATGGTCATCAATCGAAAAAGAGGCTTTGATGTCATCAAAAGAGGTGGAAATGGTATGAGGGATGTTCGCCCCTTCAAAGTTCCCCTCTTCTGTGATGTGATAGATAGCGCAGAATAATGCGCCGAGGTCCTCGCCTAAATGAGTCATGATCTCATCTTTTGACCAAACGTAATATTGTCCTTCTTTCCCTTCAGAATCTGCATCTATCGCTGAATAAAAGGAGCCGCCCGGATTCATCATATCTCGCTTGATAAAGTGGATCAGGCGGTGGACAAGCTTTTCGTATTCAGGTTGTTGAGTGAGCTGATACGCTTCTGTGTAAGCTTCCATCAGCAAGGCGTTATCATACAGCATTTTTTCAAAATGAGGCACAAGCCATTTTTCGTCTGTTGAATAACGAGAAAAACCTGAACCGACATGGTCGTATATACCGCCATTTGCCATTCCATCTAACGTTTTCATGACTGCATATAGCGCATTTTCCTGCCCAGTCCATTCGTAATAGCGCATCAAGAATGAAAGCATATGAGGTGCAGGAAATTTTGGCGCGGAGCCGAATCCGCCGTGCAGCGTATCAAAGCTGCTCATGAGCTGATAATAGGCTTTGTGGATCGCCTCTTGAGTGAGCGTACTTTCTGTCTGCCCTGCTGCTTTGATTCGTAGATTATTTGTCGCCTTCTCTGCCAATGATTCGATATGATCGCGGTCGTTGTGATATGCGTCCCGCAACTGTGTCAGTGCCTCGATGAAGCCAGGACGCCCGTAAGCACTTCTCTTTGGAAAATACGTCCCCGCATAAAAAGGCTTTTGATCAGGCGTGACAAACACATTGAGCGGCCAGCCGCCTTGCCCCGTCATCATCTGACAAACAGACATATACATCGAGTCGATATCTGGACGCTCCTCACGATCGACTTTGATTGAAATGAAATGCTCATTTAAGATGTCAGCGACTTGTTGATCTTCAAAGCTTTCGTGTGCCATGACATGGCACCAGTGACAAGTGGCATAACCGATGCTGACAAGCACTGGCTTATTTTCACGCTTGGCTTTGTCAAAGGCTTCTTGCCCCCACGGGTACCAGTGAACTGGGTTGTGGGCGTGCTGAAGGAGGTATGGCGATTTTTCAGTGATGAGTGGGTTGGGTGTTTGGTTGTTTGGCATGGGTCACCTGCTTTTTCATCATTAGTTTAATTTCATCTTAAATTTCTTAAGGGGTAGAGACTAAGTCAGAATTTGAGTGTATCATTTTGTTAAAATATAGGTTGCTATTTTAGAATGTGGGGAGTTCTGATGTCTAAAAAAACAATGAGCCATTTATCATTACTATGCTTTGTAATAGGTGTTCTACTTTGGGTCCCTAATTGGATATTTGGATATGGAAGCGGAATATGGTTAATGAATTATGTCTTAGGTCCAGTTGGTATTATATTAAGTATTTATGGTAGAAATTATCTTTATACGTTTTTAAACTTGCTCACGACATTTAGTTTCTTTATATTCATGTTTCTTGGGTATCTCTAATTGAGACGCGACATCTATTCGCTTATCTAATACAAAATAATGAGAACGGAGAGATGAAATGGATTATGTTTATCAGAAAAAGGAAAAGAAAAACGGTAATTGTGTTATTTCCGTTAGAGATAGATGGGAGAATTCAATTATTGAATTTGAAAAAAGCAACATCATATTGATATAGTGGTTAATTACCGTAATGATAAAACAACGAAGAATTCAATACCAATAGAGATTTTTGAAAAAGTTTACGATGATCTGCAAAGAGGTAATTGAGGGGATTTTGGTTCCTTCAACTACCTGTTACATTTATATTCGCTTTTCTATTAATAACTTCAATTGATCTTTGCTTAACCAAGGTTACGTTTCTACAATCTCTAATAACACAGCATTTTGATGTAACTTGTCAATTCTCCTCTATTTCTTCACTAACACATATTGTAGGTGTTCTAATTCAAACATAGCGATCAGTTCATCAATGTCTTTAAAAACGATATGTTTCCCAAACCGTTTTTTGCATAGGTCAATTTCTACATCCAATTGATCATCCTTTTCTTTCGTTTCGAGTTCATCTAGACAAGAATAGATTTCGATGGTTTCTCCTGTTGACAGCACTTTTTCAATGAATTGAAAAAGTGCACGAAGAGAATGAATGATTTCTAATTCATAAACAAAAGGATGCGTGAATTTGTTTCTTACCGCTTCATAGACAGGATCTAGATAATCAATGTGAATGCCTTCGAAATCCTCTTCTGTTTCAAATACTTCTATCAAAGGATCTTCTTTTTGATAGGTTTTGTGCTTTTTTTGTATTTTATCAAACAATTTGATATTGAGTTCAGAGAGTGGTTTATAGGTAGGATTTTGACCAATGGTCCCAAGCGGCAGTTCTTTGTTTGATCCAATATAATGCTGTAAAGTCATGGGTTGCCCTCTTTTCTTCAATGATTTCTTGTTCGTTGATTATTTACTTTTTATCAATAAATGGTGGAATGTGCAATTCTTTTCACATTCGTTTTCTACAAAAGAAAAGGGCAAGTCGTTTGACTAAATACCTCTTAGGGTATACTATCTGTCATAGAAAGAATAGAAAGGAGTGCTTATTCATGGAATATAATCAGCAGATGAAGAATCGTCTTCGCCGGATTGAAGGGCAGATTAAAGGGGTTCTTGCGATGATGGAGCAAGGCAAGGATTGCCGCGAGGTGGTCACGCAGCTGTCTGCATCACGTAATGCCATTGATCGGGCAATGGG
Source organism: Bacillus pumilus (assembly GCF_900186955.1). Taxonomy (NCBI): domain Bacteria; kingdom Bacillati; phylum Bacillota; class Bacilli; order Caryophanales; family Bacillaceae; genus Bacillus; species Bacillus pumilus. The sequence goes on from NZ_LT906438.1 coordinate 208,219, forward strand.
TGTGATTGTGAGTACAAATCTTGAGCAATGTGTTCGTGAAAGTCTTGAACAAGGCAAGGATACGGAGGGTCTTGTGAAAGAGGCAGTTGAGCTATTGGTGAAAAGCCGGTAAGAAATTCCTCAGCCTTTGGAGGTTGACGGATTTTTTTACTTGATGTAATATACCCTTACCGGTATATGTATATATTTTTTATTTTCTATATACCCCCATAGGTAATTGTTGAAGGAGGAGCAGAATGGAAGAACAGAAAAAACGCACGACGATTGTGTTATTTAGTGGAGATTATGATAAAGCGATGGCAGCTTACATTATTGCCAATGGTGCAGCAGCCTATGATCATGAGGTGACCATTTTCCATACGTTTTGGGGGCTGAACGCCTTACGTAAGGATGAGATGGTACCGATGAAAAAAGGATTTTTAGAAAAAATGTTCGGCAAAATGATGCCGCGCGGGGCTGATCGTATGGGGCTGTCCAAGATGAACTTTGCAGGAATGGGGCCGAAAATGATCAAGCATGTGATCAAAAAGCACAACGCCATGACCTTGCCGCAGCTCATTGAGATGGCAAAGGAGCAGGATATTAACCTCGTGGCATGTACAATGACGATGGATCTTTTAGGATTACAGGAGAAAGAACTATTAGATGACATTCAATATGCCGGTGTAGCGGCATATTTAGCAGAGGCTGAAATCGGACGTGTGAATTTATTTATCTAGTGAGGTGAAGCAGGATGGTGCAGACGATTTTACTCATCATCGTAATTGGATTACTCGTGAGCCGCTTTCTGCCGGTTCGAGGTGTGAAGCAAATGGATGCAGCTCATATGAAAAAGAAGCTGAAAAGCAAAGGTCAACAGCTCATTGATGTGCGCTCTCCCAGTGAATTTCAAACAAATCATATCAAAGGCTTTCAAAACATCCCGTTGTCTCATTTGAAGAAACGAGCTTCTCAGCTTGAGAAAAATGAAGAGGTCTATGTGATATGTCAAAGCGGGATGAGAAGTATGCAGGCGGCGAAAATATTGAAGAAGCAAGGATTTACTCAGATTACAAACATCAAGGGTGGCATGAATACTTGGCATTAAATGCGCAATAAAATATACCCCCATCCCTATATGAAGGAGGATAAGACATGCAGCAACCAACTGTCATTTTAGATGCAAAAGGATTGGCATGCCCGATGCCGATTGTGAAAACAAAAAAACAAATGAATGAGCTTTTACCAGGAGACGTACTGGAAGTGCAAGCTACCGATAAAGGATCAGCAGCGGATCTAGCGGCATGGTCAAAAAGTGCCGGTCACGAATTTTTAGGAACAACAGTAGAAGGTCAGGTGCTTCATCATTTGATTCGTAAGGGCGGAGAACAAGAGAAAGAAGGGAAGTCCATGATTTCGGAAATGTCTTTGGAGACTTTTCAACAGAAAGTAAAAGAAGATCCATCTTTGTTTATTTTAGATGTGCGAGAGCTTGATGAATACGAGGCGGGGCATATTCCAGGAGCTGTTCATATTCCTCTTGGTGAGGTTGAACAACGTGCAGAGGAATTGAGCCGAGAGACGGACATTTACCTGATCTGTCATTCAGGCAGAAGAAGTGAATTAGCTGCGCAAAAGTTAAAAGAAAAAGGATTTCATCAATTGATGAATATCGTGCCAGGCATGAATAGCTGGACAGGAGCGATTGAAAAAAGGAGCTGAATGAAACATGACGGTAACAGCGATGAACGCAGAGCAGTTAACAAAAAAGATCGTGAGCAAGGAACCGCTCTTTTTGCTAGATGTGCGAAATCAAACGGATGTTCAGGATTGGAAGATCGAAGGGGAAGCAATCGTTCATATGAATGTGCCTTATTTTGATCTCCTTGAAGGAGTAGAGGGCATTTTGCATGACATTCCTCATGATCGTGAAGTGTTGGTGGTTTGTGCCAAGGAAGGCTCCTCTATCATGGTCGCGGAGATGCTGTCAGAGGCGGGTAGAACGGTCCATTATTTAGAAGGCGGCATGAAGGCGTGGAGTGAGCATCTAGAGCCAGTGAAGATCGGTGATTTAAGCGGCGGTGGAGGGCTGTATCAATTTGTGCGAATGGGCAAGGGATGTCTGTCTTATATGATCATGTCGAATGGAGAAGCCGCAATTGTAGATGCAGCTAGAATGACGGATGTTTATATTCGTTTTGCTAAAAAGCATCATGTCTCTATAACGCAAGTGTTGGATACTCATCTTCATGCAGATCATATTTCTGGCGGGAAAAAACTGGCTGAACAGACTGGTGCCAACTACTGGCTGCCGCCAAAAGATGCAGAAGAAGTGATCTTTGAGTATCACCGACTTGAAGAAGGGCAGCGCATCACGATAGGAGCGGCTACCATTGACATTCATCCCCTTTACTCACCGGGGCATACGATTGGGTCAACATCCTTTATCGTGGATCATCAATATCTTCTTTCAGGTGATATTTTGTTCGTTGATTCGATTGGAAGACCTGACCTCGCTGGAATGGCGGAGGACTGGGTAGGTGATTTGAGAGAAACACTCTATGACCGATATAGAGCACTTTCGAAAGAATTCATTGTTTTGCCAGCGCATTTCATGATCATGGATGAAGTCAATGAAGACGGAAGCGTTTGGAAGGAGCTAGGCGTTCTATTTGAAGAAAATCATGGACTGAATATTGAAGATGATGACGTATTTAGACAAATGGTCACGAAGAATCTGCCTGCACTGCCAAACGCCTATCAAGACATTCGTCAAACCAATATGGGGAAGCTGAGTCCAGATGATGAAGCGCAGCGTGAAATGGAAATTGGTCCAAACCGTTGTGCGATTCGGTAATGTCCAATAAAATAAGAAGAGAGGAACAATCAAATGACATCAGATCAAATATTAGACGTCACAGGGCTTGCATGCCCAATGCCGATTATTCGGACGAAGAAAAAAATGAATGACTTGACGGAGGGTCAAGTGTTAGAAATACATGCAACAGATAAAGGGGCTAAAGCTGACTTAGCAGCATGGGCGAAGTCAAGCGGACATGAATTGATCACGCAGACGGATGAAGGAGATGTGCTGAAGTTCTGGGTGAGAAAAGGGTCCTAAAGGATGTAGGGGTATCTGCTGAAGATCCCCTTTTCCTTTTGCAAAGGAGGAGACCAGCGTGGATTTTGCGTTTTTGATTACACTTTTTATCATCGGATGTATTGGTTCCTTCTTATCAGGAATGGTGGGGATCGGGGGATCTGTGATCAACTATCCTATGCTGCTTTATATCCCGCCACTGGTCGGTGTGATGGCACTATCGGCACACGAGGTATCAGGGATTGGCGCCATTCAAGTGCTTTTTTCGACGCTAGGTGGGGTATTGGCCTATCGTAAAAGCGGATTTTTACATCGGACTTTGATTATATATATGGGGATCAGTATATTGGCGGGCAGCTTATTAGGCAGTTATGTCTCTCACTTTATGCCAGAGAATGGGATGAATCTCGTCTATGGCTTGCTTGCGATTGTGGCTGTGATTCTTATGCTAATTCCAAAAAAGGGACAGCGTGCAGATGCAGAGGGAGAAGTCACTTTTCATAAAGGACTTGCGGCAGGTATAGCCTTTGTGATTGGCAGTGTTTCCGGGGTGCTAGGCGCGGGCGGAGCATTTATATTAGTACCGGTGATGCTGTCTATTTTAAAAATTCCTGTCCGGATGACGATTGCGTCTTCACTAGCGATTACGTTTCTATCTGCGATTGGCGCATCGACTGGAAAGATATTGACGGGTCAAGTCATGCTTCTTCCTGCGGTTGTGCTGATGCTGGCAAGTTTAATAGCCGCTCCGATTGGTGCTAAGGTCGGTCAGAAAATCAATGCCGTCTACTTGCAATGGGCACTTGCTGTGATGATTACAGCGACAGCGGTCAAAATTTGGCTGGATTTATTATAAAGAAAGGACCAGCAAACGTGTTGGTCTTTTTTATTTGACGTCATCGTGCTCGATATATGTTTCAAGGGCTGGGTGAAACTCTTTTTGATAATGAAGGTTGGGGCATGTTTTTACGACTTTGCCTTGCAGGGCATTGGACTTAGAGACTTCTAATGCTGTTTTACATTTAGGGCAGCGTTCGGCAAACAGTGAGGGCCAGCGCTTCATATATCACCACTCCAGTTAAAGTCTTAAAAACCGACTATATTAATATGAATTATAGGGGATCGTGCTGGTGAGGTCAATGGGTGTTTGGGTCTTTTTAACAAAAAAGAAGCACCGTGAAGGATGCTCAGTATGATGTGAAATTGAAGTTTCCGGCTGATAAGTATCCAGAAACAGCACGACACATAAAAAATGCTATAAAGAAGGGAGCTTCAGATGTCTGCACGATTGATAGAGAAGGTGCCGATGAAAATAGAGAAGAATCACTGAAAAACATACCAACAAAAAGAGGATATGACCGAGACGAGTTCCCTATGGCAATGTGTGAAGAAGGCGGCGCAGGAGCCGATATAGAATACATATCTCCAGCAGATAATCGAGGTGCGGGATCTTGGGTATCTCATCAACTAAGTGAATACGAAGATGGAACGGCCGTATTGTTTGTTGTTGATTAGGGTTATGAAACTTTGAATCAAGCCAAAGCGTATGTAGAATATGACTTTGCAACAATAGGTAACACAAAGAAAAAGAAATGAGGTGAATCATTTGTTTGTAGAGGTAGTAATCAATCTGTATGAAATAGGACTACTCATTCTAGGGGTATCCGCTTTAATGTTAATTAAAGCAAATGAGGAACGAAAAAGAAGCAGGGAGAGCTAGCCTGCTTTTTTATTTTGAATATTTTCTATTGCTCATTTGCTTTTAAAAGTTCTATGATGATGTCGTTTTGTTTCTCAATGTTTTGTAATCTCTTTTCGATCGTGGAACTTGAAATACAGATCACAATGAGAATCTCAATGCCCACAAATAACAAATCCCTCCTAAAGCTCAATTGGGCAATCATTTAATGTCGACTAACATTTGCAACATAGTAACATTAATTGAAATTTATAACTACTTGCGTAATTCTTGTTTGTTTCGCGTGTGAATTTCTATTATCCTTAGTGTAAAAGCGCAGAGGGAGTGTGTGTACATGACCAATGAAAAAAATACAATTACAGCGTTCCATTGTTGGAGAAGGAACGGTGAATTGAAGGTTAAACCAAGGCCTTTCAAGTGGCATATTCCCAAAAGACTAAGAGGACAGATACAACAAGGTGACATTGTCTTGGTTGAATCTCAAGACAAAAAGAAACCTGTCCTAGTAATTGACGTTTCAAGGGAAGAGCTAGAGGAAACGGGGCGCTATTACAAGCGAGTCATCAAGATGCTGGATCGAGTAGATAAAAGGGATGAACAGCCTGCAACATCAGTGCGAGTATAATAGAAATAAACCCCATTCTCATTTTAAGAATGGGGTTTATTTCTTAAAAGGCTGGTAATAATTAAAGCAATAATTGAAAAATTCAATCTTCATTTAACAAATGGTCTAACATAGCTGTACGGTTTTCTAAAAAATATTTGGTAATTTGATAATGCTCAGTCATTTCATAGCGTATTTCCTCTATTTTCTTTCCATCAAAATTTAAAATGGTTGCTTCCGGATATCCTAACAAAATTGGAGAGTGGGTAGCTATTATAAATTGAGAGTTACTCTTTGTAGAAAGGTCATGAATAATCTTCAATAATCCTAACTGCCTTGCTGGAGAAAGTGGAGATTCTGGTTCATCAAGTAAATAAAGAGCACTTTTTCCGTTAAAACGATTATTAAACAAAGATAAAAAGGATTCTCCATGAGACTGCTTATGCAGTGGTGTACCTCCGTAAGGAGCATAAACATCTTCACCGCTTTCTTGATTTAAAGTATCTAAATATGCAGCGAAGTTATAGAAAGATTCAGCTCTTAAAAAGAAACCGTTTGTTAATTTAGGTTGCCAAGATAAACGCAAATAGGAACCTAGTGTAGTCTCATCTATATTATTAGTATACAAATTATTTCTGCCACCACCATTTATATTAAAACCACAACTATCTGCAATAGACTCTAGTAAAGTTGACTTTCCTGATCCGTTTTCACCAACAAAAAATGTTACATTGTTTGTGATTTTGATTTCATCTAAATTTTTTATTACCGGAACACAAAAAGGATATTCATTATAGGACGTCACTTTATCTTTAAGAAAAGTTATTTTTTGTAAAGTTATAATTATTCACCTCTTACTTTTCAAATTATGTAATCGTCAATGAAATCACAGTGATTAATGGATATATGTTTAATTTCTCATACATTTCGGTATCAAGACAAGAAAAAGCGTCCTTTATGTTCAAAGGGAGACTATTACGAGTAGTCTCTTTTTTAATGTAAAAATTCACTCAAATTTAACATGTCAATTGATCAGATATTAAAATATCCTTAAAATTCTAGTAATGTTTACATGATCCATATTAACCATTATTATGGTAAATGTGGACCACGCTAAAAAAGGAATTGGAGGTAATAATATGAAAAAACGAAACGTTATTGTCACATCCTTGTTGTCAGCATCTGTATTATTCACTGGGTTTGGATTGGAGGGAAATGCGCAAGCGAAAGAGGTATACCCTTCTATGAACAATGAAAGAGCCAAGCAAGAAATAGAAGAAATGAAAGCAGAGGGAATGACCTCTGAACAGATTAATGAGCTTTATGAGATGAGCAAAAAGGAGTATGACTCTGTATCTACGGAAGCAAAAGCAGAAGCTATATTCGAAGAGTCGCAGAAAGATATCGATCAATACATTAAAGATGGAGTGATCGATGAGTATCTACCTAAGTACAATGAAGAGAAAGATAAGATGAATGTTAATGCAAAGTCCAAGGCATTAGGAACTAAGGGAGATGTGTTGGTTAGTTATGACTTAAATTCAGGCAGTTCTGCAATTGGCTTGGGACATGCCGCAATTGTCTCTCAAGAAAAAAAACAGACAGTAGAATCTTGGCATAAGCTTTGGAGTCCAATTAAACAGCATGGAGTCAGAAAATACAATAATACATGGGCTGCTAGAAAGAAGGTTTATGGGCTTTGGGTGAAGAAGTCTAATAACACGAAATATATTAATGCGGCTAAATATGCCGAGAAACAAGCTAAAGAGAAGAAGCCATACAATTTGAACTTCTTTGACAAGAAAACTACAAAAAAGTTCTATTGCTCTCAATTAGCTTGGAGAGCTTGGAAAAATCAAGGTCATGATATTGACCATAATAAAAAAGATTCAGTCGTGTCGCCGATGGAATTAGTTAACTCTAACAACACGAAGGTCTTTCATCATAAAAAGTAAGTTAATAAGCAGTCGGGGATTCTCCCCGATTGCTTTGCTTGTTTAAAATTAAAAGGAGATGATTGAATGAAATACTTTAAGTTGCTTTTATCAGCTTGTGCCATAGCATTAATATGTACAGCATGTTCAAAGAAAGAAGAGGTTGTGGGAGACCCTTCTAAGGGAGAATTGAGCAATATGAAAGATAGTAAATTTGCTGTAATTCATTCAAAGATGATGGATAGGGGATGCGAGATAGTAAACTATAACGATACAGGGAGTAAGCTATCAAGCGTGTCATTAAAAGACTGCGTGGGATTCACTTCGTCTACTCAGAGTGATAATAATATGTACTTCTCATCTAATAGGTCTAATTATCATGTATCGATAGATAAGAATAATGGAAAGGTAAAACATCTACAAACAAAATCACTTTCAAAATCTACAGAAGACGAGGGAGCATTTTTTATTAACTATTCGAATGGCTATGTTTTACATGATGTAAACGTTGGCTATGTAGAAGATGGATTAGCAGGAGAGTTAGTTTATTGGGAAGAAGACAGTGAAAGTAAAGAGCAACTCAAATTCAACGGAGAATTGAGGACAGCTATATTTGACAATAAAAAAATATATGCCATTTTGAACAATGATGAAAATATCATATTATCCTCTATAGACCCAAAAAGTCATAAGGATAAAAGAAAGACACTAGACGTTGACTCTGTTTTCTATCCTGAAAACAATGAATCATTAAATAATTTAAACGATAAAGAATTAATGATTGCTCTGAATGACGATGTTGATAGTAAGAAAAACTCTATTCTAATCATACTTGACAAAAAAACTCTCGATACGAAAAGAGAAATTGTAATGGATAAGGGATTCACTATCTACAAGACTCATGTAGATAAAGATAAAATCACGATAATATCCCATGAAGGAGAAGTTAAAATGTTTAACAGAGACTTCAAAGAGATATCGTCTGAAAAAATTCCACTTAATTTTAAATCAGATGACGAACGTTTAGAAGAGGTCAAGATTTTAGACGGCAAGATTTATGCATTGGTAAGAATGTTTGATAGAGATAAGGATGGAGTTATTGGCAGAATTATTGAATATAATATTGAAAGCAAAGACTCTAAAGAGATATCCCTAAAATCTGATAGGGATTGGGAAATGACAAGCTTGGAAGTTGTAAAATAACTGACGAGGAGTGTGGAGTAAATTAACTTACATTATCTTGAACCCATGAGGCTTGTGTTATTCACATTGCCATTATTGTATTTAGCTTGGGGGATTATTGGCTATGTAATCTTTAAGAAGGTTTATGTGGTTTTAACTATCACATTTATAACTTCAACCATTTTTATATTTGCCTATACTGGGTTTGACATGTCAAATATGTATTGGGTAGGGGTGGTGACTTTTTTATGCATGTGCACCTCTGTAATTACAAAAATTATTCGAGACATGTATATTCGCTATAAAAAAGCATAATCAACAAGCTTATGTCCACAAACATAAGCTTTATTTTTGTTTCATACCACTAAAATAACTCAAAATGCTTGTAATAATTAAAGTGATAACTGATGAAACTAACAAAGAAACGCTGATCGCTCCTAACCCTAAACCTTCCCATCCTCCCACAAAAAAGCTTATGAGCAATAAGATGATACTTACCAGCATTAAAACTGATGGAAATCCATACTGGAAAGATGACTTCTTTTTTTAAAAGATTAAAGAAACACCTAGTATAATAACTGTAAGGATGGTTGCAGTAGCCAGAAAGACATTTGTCTTGCCCCCTTGAAAGAAGAACCCTAATGAATAATTATATGTTTTTCAATATCGTACCACTGATTTAAGTTGTTTACAAAAGCAGTTAGTTAAAAAAACGGTTCTATGACAATGGATGTCACAGAACCGTTTCTTTGATCTTATAATGTATTTCCAGCTTCTTTCCCTACACTCGATGTAATCACTTTGTCAGCCACTTCATGTGAGACAGCAGCAGAATGAAAAATTGGTAACGCTAATGCTACAGTTACAAGCATGATGGGAACAAAAATTCTACTCTTCAACATTTAACAATTCCCCTCCTTGAATTAACGACTTTGCTTCAAGTGCTCTTTCATAAAAAACGACAGCAATTTCCAACTGCCTACTTTTATTATAGTATCGCGCAGCTTCAAAAGCTAGTTGGTACACATCTTCGTAAAGATTTTTGCTTTGTATATTGTCAAGACAACGTTTTAACTCTGTGATCGCATTTGGTGTCTTAGATTGAAAATAAAGGCAATATAAAAATTTCATTTCTTCTTCATAAATTTTGTCATTCAGTTGTTGGGCTGCCGAGACTCCTTTCTCATATGTTTCGGCTGCTGGAACAACCTGTCCTAATTTCAAGAGGGTGTATAGCTTGTTAAAATAGGCTTTTGGAACATGTGATGTTTCATTCTTTTCAAAAAGTTCACAAGAAGTATCAAAGTGGGACAGGGCATCTGTATATTTTTCTAAGTGGAAATAACACTTGCCTAAGTTAAAGATCGTAGAGGATATAAGGTATTCGTTTTTCGTCTGCTGTGCAAAAGAATGGGATTTTTCAAAGTAAGTAAGTGCATCAGCGTATTGTAGTTTAGACAGATAATTTCCAGCGATGACTGAATAACACCAGGCTATTTTTTCTTGCATTAATGGTTGCTCTGTAAATAGACTCAATGCTTTATGTGCATACATGACAGAAATTTGATACTGATCTATGTGGTAGTACACTTCTGATAATTTGTAGTAAAATTCAGCCTTTTCAGTAGGGTCTTCAATATCCAGGAGAACTTTTTCAGCAGATTTATAAGAACTGATCGCCTCGTCAAATTGCTTTTTCCTAAATTCGTGCATTCCTTTAAAAAACCAAAAATAAAAATCTAACATCTTTTCAATTTGATCTTTGTCTTCATGAAGTGATTGATCAATCTTATGTTTCTGCTCATTGATCTGAACCATATATTCATCTAATTCTCGGCTAGATAACTTAGGTTTGAGGTAACTTAGCATTAAGTCATGTCGAAAATCCAGCAGACTAAAATATAATAATACGGTTTGATTTTCTTCCATACTGTCAAAGAGTCGTTGAACATCTGCTTTTAAAAATTCTGCATCAGTTATTTGATCTTTTTTGATGGTTGAATACCATTCATTCAGTTTGATCGCCACTTCGTCATAAGTGATAGAAGCACCCATATATATTCCCCCTTCAAATTCCTATAAAACCATTTATATACAATATTTTAACATGTCTAACTATTCTAAAATCGAACATATGCGCTCTATATGTAAATTTTCGGTATACCGCAAAATCAAGCCTACTTTAAGAGGAAAATGAGTGATTCAACATCTAATTCTTTCATATAGTTCTGAGTATCTTGTTCGATCGTTTTTCTTGTATATTTATGTTTATTTGCATTCGCTTTAAGATGGGTTGAATCAGTAAAAAGGACGCGCCCTCCAACCATATCGTGATTGATGGCTTGAAGCACAATCTCGTCAAAAATATCTTGAAAAATCGTTGTATCTTTAAATCGAGTACGACGATTCCAACTAATGGTCGAGTGATGTGGAACGGGGTCATTGATGTTTAAACCTAAAAACCATCTATACGCCATGTTATAGTAAATTTCTTTTTCAAGTTGTCTTTCAGAACGGATACCGTACAGGTATCCGATAAACATCATTTTGAACAAAATAAGTGGATAAAGAGAAGGACGACCTTTATTCTCGCTATAATACGGTTTTACTTTATCTACGATAAATGAAAAATCAATGTACTGATCAATTTTACGAAGCAGGTGATCCTCTTCGACCAGTTGATCTAGCAATACAAATTCGGCTTCGTGCTGAGAAGAATTTCTAGTGTGGAACATGAGAAAAAACACCTTCCTTTAGTATGCTTTTCTCTATTATAAAACGGGGGAATGGAAACTTTAAGGGAAAAAATAAAGCTGTCGAGATTTTCTCGACAGCCTGAGCATCGTGAGGGATGCTTCTCTTTCGTTTCTATTCTCAATAAGCTTTTGCCCAGAAAACCATATCAGATGCTGGCTTTCCGCAGCAGACACATGTATCAGAGACAGATTCCTGTTCAAATGGGATACAGCGTGAGGTCGCCCCTGTTCTTTCTTTAATGTCGTTCTCACAGGCTTCTTCACCGCACCACATTGCTTTGATCAATCTGTTTTCTTCCGCAAGGATTTGCTCGATGTCTGCGATTGTGTGGGCGTGGGATGTTTTTTCATGTAATCGTTCTTTCGCCTTTTCGTACATCGTCCGTTGAATATCTTCAAGCGTGGATGTGATGGTTTGTTCAAGTGCATCTAATGTGACAGCTTGCTTTTCACCAGTGTCTCGTCTTGCGAGCATCACCTGTCCTTTTTCGATGTCCTTTGGTCCCACTTCGACACGTAGAGGAATGCCCTGCATTTCACATTCGTTGAATTTCCAGCCTGGCTGTTTATCGCTTGCATCAATGTCAGCACGTGCGATGCGGGTGAGTCGTTCTTTCAACTCGTAGGCATGATCGAGTACACCTTCTTTATGAGAGGCGATTGGCACGATCCGCACTTGGGTTGGCGCAATGTTTGGCGGAAGGACGAGTCCTCTGTCATCGCCGTGCACCATGATCATGGCACCGATGATTCTTGTGGTGAAGCCCCAAGAGGTTTGCTGGACATGCTCTAGCTTTCCTTCGCGGTTTAAGAATTCAATGCCAAATGCTTTGGCAAAGCCGTTGCCGAAGAAGTGAGAAGTGGCTGTTTGCAGCGCTTTTCCATCATGCATCAGGCTTTCAACTGTATAGGTGAAGCGGGCACCAGCGAATTTTTCCTTCTCTGTTTTTCTCCCTTTAATGACAGGAATGGCAAGGAGCTCTTCGCAAAGAGAAGCGTAGATGTGAAGCATTCTTTCTGTCTCCTCAATCGCTTCTTGCTCAGTCTCATGACATGTGTGTCCTTCCTGCCATAGGAATTCAAGCGTTCTAAGAAATGGACGTGTGGTCTTTTCCCAGCGGACGACATTCGCCCATTGGTTATAAAGCTTCGGTAAATCACGGTAGGAATGAATGATATTTTTGTAATGCTCAGCGAACAGTACTTCAGAGGTTGGTCTGACGCAGAGCCTTTCCTGTAATTCGGATTCACCGCCATGTGTGACCCACGCCACTTCAGGAGCGAAGCCTTCGATATGGTCTTTTTCCTGCTGCAGCAGACTTTCTGGGATAAAGAGCGGCATATACACATTCTCATGCCCTGTTTCTTTGATTTGGCGGTCAAGTTCGTCGCGAATATTCTCCCAGATTTTAAAGCCGTATGGCTGAATGATCATACTGCCTCTGACGCTTGAATAATCGACGAGGCGTGCCTTTGTGACAACATCTGTATACCACTGGGCAAAATCGTCTTCCATGCTTGTGATTTTTTCAACAAATTGTTTCTTTGACATTGCATATTCCTCCTTTTAAAAAACAAAAAAGCTGTGCTTTAAGTTAGGGACCATTCCTGGTGGTACCACCCTAATTTAAAGCACAGCTTTACACTCGATCATGATAACGGTATGAACCGCTGTATGAAACAGAACTAAATCGGCAGGTTCACTTGAAGATGTCAGTAGGAACTTCTCAGCACCGTTCCCTCTCTGTTAAAGGTCAATTCAAGCTACTATTCCAGATCTACGTTGATCAATGTTCGTTGATTTTTCATCAGTTTACCTGTAAATGCAGGAGAAAGCAAGTTGTACTGGGGTTTCTTTTCATGCTGTTCTGAGTGTTTTGTTTGATCGTGAATTTGCAGTCATTTCCTATTTTTATAGCTTGCCAGTTATGTAAGCATATGCTACTATATTTGAAGAAAAAATAGACTTGTATAACCTCAATAATATGGTTTGAGGGTTTCTACCAGGATCCGATAAATCCTGATTACAAAAGCGTGCTTTCCTTTTTTGTAATCAGGGTTTTTTTGTTTGTCTTCACCCTGTATCAAAAGTGAAAGCGATGATATAGAGAAGGGATGTTAGACATGAACTGGAGAGTATATTTATTAGCCGTTTCTACTTTTGCGGTTGGATTAGTTGAGCTTGTGGTCGGAGGCATTTTGCCAAGCCTTGCAGAGGATTTGAATGTATCGCTTGCGACAGCTGGGCAGCTTATCACCGTATTTGCCATTGTGTATGCCATTTCAGCACCTGTGCTGCTGACTGCCACAGCTAAAATTGAACGAAAGCGTCTTTATTTAATCGCGTTATTGGTGTTTACAATAGGGAATGTATTCACATATTTTAGTTCGACCTTTGCCCTTGTCATGATCTCTAGGGTATTGATCGCAATGAGTACAGCGCTAGTGGTGGTGTTATCATTGACGATCACTGCTAAGTTGGTGGAGCCAGCGCATCGTGCGAAGGCATTAGGTCTGATTTTTATTGGGATTAGTTCTTCACTTGTTCTCGGTGTACCGATCGGTATTTTTATTACAGAGAGCTTTGGCTGGAGAGTGATGTTTTTAGGAATCAGTATTTTATCAGCGATATCGATGGTGCTAATTTATTTCCTATTAGAGAAAATGCCTGTTGAAAAAGTGACACCTCTTAGAGAGCAAATTCGTGCTTTAGGGCATCCGAAAATTTTTAGTGCACACTTGATCAGTTTGTTTATGCTTGCAGGTCATTATATGCTTTATTCTTATTTCACTCCGTTTCTAATGGAAGTTCTGCATATGACCCCGTTCTGGATTAGTATTTGTTATTTGGTCTTCGGGCTTGCATCTATTGGCGGGAATGGGTTAGGCGGTTGGCTTAGTGACAAGCTGGGTTCAGGGAAAGCCATTTTGCTGGTGACAATTGCGTTTGCGGTTGTGTTGTTTATCATTCCTTATACAGCGGGTGTGTTTGTCCTCTTTATGATCATGGTTGTCCTATGGGGAGCTCTTAGCTGGGCATTGACGCCTGCCTTGCAGAGCTATTTGATTCAAACAGATCCTGTGACGTCTGATATTCAGCAAAGCTTAAATACATCGGCTTTGCAAATCGGTATCTCAATTGGATCAGCGGTTGGCGGTGTCCTATTTACGATGACCGGTTCATCTGTTGATCTGGCGAAGTTCGGTGCAGTGTTTGTACTGATTGCCTTTAGCTGTGCGGTGATTTCGTTGAAGAGACCACCACTTTATATGGATCGTCAGCATCGTGCTGAATAGCTGCCTCATGATAGGCAGCTTTTTTTATGTTCTATTTTACTCTATTCAAAAACAACCATTTCGCCGATTGGTTGAAAGCCGGCACGTTGGTAAATATTTTTGCCGTCCGCCGATGCTTGTAACAGGACGCGCTTCTGTTTGTTGTCTGTCTGGGTTAGAAGATAATGAAACATGTCACTGCCAAGTCCCTTTCCGCGGTGATCTGCCTTTGTGATGACATCATAAATACCGTAGCTATCGGTTGCTTCGAGTAATAAGCCTGTTGTGACCGGTTTGTGGTCTGCATATCCGACGAACATGCGAGCGCGTGATTGTATAGCTTCAAGCGAAAAACGCTGGAAATAGTTCTCTAAGGCGATAGCCTCCGGTGACTCTTTGAATAGCTCGATAAAGATATTTTTGTAATCAAGCAGTGTCTGGTCATCAAGTACTTCTTTGATTGTAAGTGGTGAAGATGTAGCTGGGTCAATGCCTTCTGTCTGTTCAAGCATCATGATGGTATTGCGTTCAACCTCTTCAAGCTGATATTTCTTTAGTAAATCAGTCCAATCAGGATGAAGCAAGCGGTGATCCACCCATGTGCTAAATAATAGTTTCTGTGACTGCAAGTATTCGATGGTTGCTTTCACTTTTTGCGGATCTTTAATTTGCGCTGATGTCGGTAATAGCAAATTGAATGTGTCTGTCGATATGTGAGTATTGGATAGTACGAAATCGTCCGTTGCGAGGAAGGTTCCGTTCACAGCTGAAGAAAACAGGTGGATCTTTTCTTCTAATTGGCGAATGGCGATGTGTTGTTCGGTTTTCATTAGCTCACCTTTTTCATCAAAAATTGGATGTCATCCCCTATGAATTATAGCAAATAAAAGAAAGAGAAGCTGTGACATCATAGATCATCTAGTAGAAAAGTACATATACCATTTTCGGGTCTTATGACCTATTATTTTTATCGCACTGACATTTCTTTTGACTCCTATCTTAATTATTAGTACCATTTTATTAACCAGTTAAGAGTGGAGGTTCAGATGGAGACTAAAGAGCAGATTGTATTAAAAGCGATTCAAGATCTGATTATTCATAGAGAAAAGAGAAGGAATGATCCAACAGATCCACTGATTACCACGACTGATACACTCAAGCAAGATTGGACACTCACACAGCTTCACATTTTATCGATGATTCAAGCCAATCCAAACGAATCAAATAATACATTTCTTTCTCAACAACTGAAACTATCAAAGCCCGCTATTACAAAAGCTGTGAAAAAACTAATCGATAAAGGCATGGTGGACTATTGCCACCGGCAAGGGGATAAAAAATCTGTCTACTATTCATTGACAGAGAAAGGCACGCAATTGGCGGCGCTGCATGATGAATTACATGAGAAAGCTGTCGCGTCCTACTTAGAATTTCTCCAGCAGTTTCATGAAGATGAATTACAAGTGATTGAGCGCTTTTTGAAGGCATGGAAAGAAAAAATATAGATTAAAAAAACCGAAACCATCGTAGAAAATGAGATGATTTCGGTTTTTTATATGGTAAAATTAACATATATTGACGTTATTCGTGATCATGTTAAAAGGGAGGGAGCTTCTTTGGGGAAAGAAATGATGGAAAATTTTAAAAAGTACGTATTCATAATGCCATTCGTGGGATTGTTTGTCAGCTTGATATTATTTGTTTATTTTTTTGGTATTGCAGGAGCTGGAGAACCGATTTGGGCTACTGCTTTGTATTGTGCTCTGCCCTTTTTGGTGAACACGATATGTTTTTTGCCATTATGTATTTATTTTAAAGTCAGAAAAAATAGTGAGGAACATTCATGATAGTGGTCAGCGCTTGTCTTGCTGGGTTGAAGGTCCGGTATAATGGTAGCCATCGATTAGATCAGCGAATCGAAGAGCTTGTGCAGGAAGGAAAGGCTGTGACAGTTTGTCCTGAACTGCTTGGCGGCTTCTCTACGCCTAGACCTCCCGCAGAAATCATTGGCGGAGATGGACATGATGTATTACGGGGACAGGCTGCTGTTGTAAATGTGCATGGAACTGATGTCACAGAGATGTATGTCAAAGGTGCGAAAACGGCGCTGGAACAGGTTCAGTCTCTGAAAGCAACAGCGGTTGTGCTAAAAGAGTATAGCCCTTCATGCGGGAGCCGAATGATTTACCAGGGAGAGTTTAATGGTAAGACAAAAGCGGGAGATGGTGTGACGTCCGCTTTGCTGAAACAGCACGGGATTCAAGTGTTCTCTGAAGAGGAGGATTGGATTTCGTTGTTTCAATAGGTGGTGCGAATAGAAGGAGGAGTTAGGTTGAAAAAGTGGATCATTGGTTTAGTTGTAGTCATTTTAATAGGAATTGGTATATATTTTATGATCAATGCCAAAACGTACTCATTTAATGATGTGGTCTCGATTGATCAAAATAAGGTGACTTCGATTCAAATTGAGCATGATCATAAACGTGTTGTTTTAGACAAGAAAGAAGACATTCAAAAGCTGTTGAAGGAACTTTCAGATGTGACAGTAAAGAAAACCAATGAAGCCACAAAAGCCACAAAAGAGTCTTATTGGATCAGGGTGTATGAGAATAAGAAGGAAACATACGGTCTGACATTCTATGATCAGGCATATTTAGAGACATATGATTTTTCTAAAAAGAAAGATCAAACAAGCGAATACCAAATCGTTGACGCCAATCAAGTCGATATAGGACAATATATCAAATAACACTAGCGAAAATTCATGCATGATCAATCGAAAATTCGGGTATAGTGCTTGGTAAGCAAAAATGAAGCGGAGGTTTGTTTGATGAGTGGATTAACAGATACAGTCACATTAGCAAACGGAGTAAAAATGCCGAAGCTAGGCTTCGGTGTATGGCAAGTAAAAGATGGGGATGAGGCTGTAAATGCAGTCACAGACGCTCTTGAAGCGGGCTACCGCAGCATTGATACAGCAGCTGCCTATCAAAATGAAGAAGGGGTAGGCAAAGCCATTCAGCAATCAGGCATCTCTCGCGATGATCTGTTTATTACGACAAAGGTGTGGAATCGTGATCAAGGCTATGAAGCAACACTTGAAGCCTTTGAAACAAGTATGAACAAGCTTGGGCTAGATGTATTAGACCTTTATTTAATTCATTGGCCGGTTGAAGGTAAATATAAAGAAACTTGGAAAGCACTAGAGAAGCTGTATAAGGATGGACGTGTTCGAGCCATCGGTGTGTGTAACTTCCATCAGCACCATTTAGATGATCTATTAGAAGAAGCAGAAGTTGTGCCAATGGTTAATCAAATCGAGCTGCATCCAAAGCTGACGCAGGAGCCTTTACGAGACTACTGCAAGGAGAAAGGGATTCATGTAGAAGCGTGGTCACCATTAGGCAGCGGGAAGCTGCTGAACCATCCTGTTCTTCAGGATATTGCGAAAAAACATGACAAATCTGTGGCTCAAGTCATTCTTCGCTGGGACTTGCAGCATGGTATTATCACCATTCCAAAATCTGTGACGAAGAGTCGAATCATCGAAAACACACAAGTCTTCGATTTCGAACTGTCCGCACATGACATGGGCGTCATCGATCAGCTTAATGAAGATGAGCGCACAGGTCCAGATCCAGATAACTTTGATTTTTAATCGAAAGGAAAGCACAGGTGGGATGCCTGTGCTTTTCTTATTGAACGATTTTATGAGGCTGATACGTTTTCAATGACTTGAATGGCATCGACAATTTGCTCTTTGGAATAGTCTCCAATCAAGCAAAAGGTTTCGTCTATACGTGCAGCATGGCTTGCCACTGTTTCTGCGGCTTCTTCCAGCTGAGCTGTGATGCCAAGCTCACGCATATTTCTAGGTAATCCGAGTGTTTCATAAAGCTCAAGTAATTCTTCTACTTCGCTCATTCGATTTTCTGCGGCAAGCTGAACAAGAATGCCATAGGCCACTTTTTGACCATGTAACATATGGTGCGTTTCCTCAATAAACGTCAATCCGTTATGGATGGCGTGGGCTCCTGCCATTCTTCCGTAGCGTCCTCCGTAGCCGCCGACCGTGCCAGCTAATGTAATAATGGTATCCGTTACATCTGCAAATGCTTGCGAAAGCTGACCCGTTTGCAAGCTGTGGACAGCTTCTTCGCTATGGGAAACAAGAATATCCCTCACGTATACCGCCTGTTTTAGTGCTGCATGCACCATGAGCGGCAAGGAATCCTTTGCATTTCGAATAATGGCTTCCGCTTCATACCATTTGGCCAGCGTATCTCCAATCCCACTTTGAAGGTAGGAAAGAGGAGACGAGAGCAAAAATGTATGATCAATGAGGGTGAGGTAGCTGGACCGCTTATGGTAATCGACTCTCATGAAATTCCCCTTTTCATCGTAAATGACGCTAAGAGGTGTAGATGCAGCACATGTCCCCGGGATGGTTGGAACCATGATCACTTCAATTTGAAGAGCCTCTGCTACTGACTTGGCGGTGTCTAAAATCGTGCCGCCTCCGATCCCGATTATCACATCTGCCTCTTGCAGTTCTTCCGCGATTCGAGTGATGGCATTGGGTGAACTGTATCCTTTGTGCTGAACAACAGGCCAATATGGCGGAAGTTTTGTGTACTGTGAAAAAGCATGAAATGAATCATATCCCGTCACGACAGCGGGCGACTGGAAGGATGGAGAAACAAGTGAATCGAGTTCATGATAAATGCCTTTTTGAGAAATAAATTGGTTTGGACCGCTTCTGACGATATCTTCTGGCTGGATCATTGCGTTCTGCTCCTTTACAACATCATATTTCATAAATCATCTCATTTTACTGAAAGTTCTGTCAAATATGAGAAGAAAGACCCTTCCGTTTTATGGAATTGAGCCGCTGTCATTGCCTTTAGGTATGTATTTCCTGTATGATAAAGAACGGTATGTTCTCATTAAATTTAAGAGGTGTTTATATATATGGAAAAACAATATCGTGTCTTACTTTACTATCAATATGTCCCCATCGAGGACCCAGAGACGTTTACAGCAGAGCATCTAGCATTCTGTAAGGAGCTTGGTTTGTTAGGTCGTATCCTTATCTCAGCAGAAGGCATAAACGGAACGGTTTCTGGTACCATTGAGCAAACGGACAAGTACATGCAAGCATTAAAGGAAGATCCGCGCTTTGCGTCTATGCCGATCAAAATTGACGAAGCAGACGGTCATGCGTTTAAAAAAATGCACGTCCGCCATCGAAATGAACTAGTGAATCTGAGCCTTGAAGATGATGTGAACCCGTTAGAATTAACAGGTAAGCATCTTAGCCCGGTTGAATTTTACGAGCAAATGCAATCACCTGATACCGTTGTGATAGATGCACGTAATGATTACGAGTTTGATGTCGGCCACTTTAGAGGGGCAGTTCGTCCTGATATTGAGACATTCCGCGAATTACCGGAGTGGATTCGTGACAATAAAGAGATTCTTGAAGGGAAAAAAATCCTGACGTATTGCACAGGCGGCGTACGCTGTGAGAAATTCTCAGGCTGGTTAAAGCGTGAAGGCTTTGAAGATGTCTCTCAGCTTGACGGCGGAATAGTCACGTATGGAAAAGATCCAGAAGTTCAAGGGAAGCTTTGGGATGGTCAATGCTATGTGTTTGATACTCGTTTAACAGTGCCCGTGAATCAAACAGAGCATGTGGTTGTCGGAAAAGATTTCTTCACTGGTGAGCCTTGCGAGCGTTATGTGAACTGTGCAAATCCTGCATGTAACCGCAAAATGATTGCAACAGAAGAAAGCGAGCATAAATATATGCGCAGCTGCAGCCATGAATGTCGTACAAGTGAACGTAACCTTTATGTGAAACAGCACAACCTGTCTGAAGAAGAAGTGCAAGAAAGACTAGCTGTGATTGAACAAGAACAAGCGATCTCACAAGGATAGAGGGAACCCCCTTTATCCTTTTTTTCTATTCATGATAGGGCTCAGAAGGAAGAGGGATTCATTTCCTCTTTCTTTTTTGTTTTGTTTTTTTCAAAATAAGGGTAAAGGTAGTTATTCAGTCTAATAGATTGCATCATTGAAAAAGCGCTTTCTTAAGAAATAAGCATGTTCGACTATTTCAGAAAATGGAGAATTGAGAGATAATAAAACAGGCGAAAAAATGAACAAAGGTAAATATTTAGTTGAAGAAATATTTGTCAATTGAATGAAAAGTGAGCTGCAATGAAAGAAAGGTGCTTACTTGGGCACATGCTTTGTAATTTAATCGAAAGGTGTTATGAACATGAATCATTTACATCGTAGAATGGGAACTTTCGCTTTAATGATGGTAGGTCTTGGCTCAATCATTGGTTCAGGATGGCTATTCGGTGCTTGGCGTGCCGCTCAAATTGCCGGCCCTGCGGCTATTTTATCCTGGTTGATTGGGATGGTTGTGATTTTATTTATCGCTTTGTCTTATAGTGAACTCGGATCGATGTTTCCAGAGGCAGGGGGAATGGTGAAATATACGCAATATTCACACGGCTCTTTTATCGGGTTTATTGCCGCTTGGGCAAACTGGATCGCCATTGTCTCCGTCATTCCGGTTGAGGCGGTGGCTTCTGTCCAGTATATGAGTTCGTGGCCTTGGGAATGGGCAAAGTGGACAAGCCATTTGGTCACAAAAGGGGTGTTGACGACAGAAGGGCTCATGGTCGCCAGTGTGCTTCTTGTGATTTACTTTCTGCTCAATTATTGGACAGTAGGGTTATTTTCAAAAGCCAATACATTCATTACCGTGTTTAAAATTGTCATTCCAGGATTAACAATTGGTGCGCTCTTATTCGTAGGTTTTCATAGTGAGAATTTTACTTCGGGAACAAGTATTGCCCCTAACGGCTGGGCGAGTGTGCTGACAGCTGTTGCGACATCAGGAATTGTGTTTGCCTTCAATGGCTTCCAAAGCCCGATTAATATGGCGGGTGAGGCGAAAAATCCAGGCCGATCAATTCCGATTGCTATTGTTGGATCCATTTTGATTGCGACTGTGATTTATGTTCTTTTACAAATCGCCTTTATCGGTGCTGTCGATCCGTCCATGATTGTGAATGGATGGGGACATTTGAATTTTAACTCGCCATTTGCTGACCTTGCCATTGCGCTTGGGATTAACTGGCTGGTTCTGATTTTATATGCAGATGCGTTTGTATCACCTTCTGGTACAGGCATTACGTATACGGCGACGACGTCTCGCATGATTTATGGAATGGAAAAAAATAAGTATATGCCAAGTGTACTTGGTCGTCTGCATCCTATTTATGGCGTGCCTCGTCCAGCGATGTTTTTTAACTTAGCCGTATCGTTTATCTTTCTGTTTTTATTTAGAGGCTGGGGTGTACTTGCGGAAATCATTTCTGTTGCAACACTTATTTCTTATTTGACAGGCCCAGTGACTGTCATGACACTGAGAAAGACAGGGACAGATTTATATCGTCCCCTTCGAATAAAAGGACTCAGCATTATTGCTCCTCTCGGCTTTGTCTTTGCGTCATTGACGCTGTATTGGGCGAGATGGCCGTTAACAGGTCAGGTGCTGTTCATTATTCTCATCGGTCTTCCGATCTATTTTTACTATCAAGCAAAAGCGAAGTGGAAAGGCTTCGGCCGCAACTTCAAGGCGGGTGCTTGGATGGTCGTGTACTTACTTGTGATGATGACGATTTCCTGCCTTGGCAGTGACAAATTCGGCGGCTATAACGTCATTCATTATGGCTGGGATATGGCTCTTATTACAGTGGTTTCTTTGCTATTTTATATGTGGGCACTCAAAAGTGGATTTGAAACAGAATTTCTAGAGGATGCGAAAAAAATTAATGATGAGCTGCGTACTTCTTCGCAAGAAGCCGCATCATCCAAAGAATAAAGAAACGGCTGCCTGAATATCATGGGCAGCCGTTTTATTTTGATAAATGTTGCATCACGTGCTGCCTTAGCCAAGTGGTGACACCGCGCAAAACGGCTGCTGTGACAAATGAGATGAGCACATACTTCCAAAGCAGATTCATGCCTTGTCCACTAAGCAAAAACACGATCCCTAGAAAAACGAGTGTGAATAGAAGCACGAATAAAAATGATGCAGACCAGAAAAAAGCCTTCACTGAAGGTCACCTCCTCGGAGTATTGTATGCAGGCAATTGAAGGATCAGACCAGCTATGACGGGGGAGAATTATGGTGAAATCTATTGCAAAAGTCAGATAAAAACACCAAGTGATTTGACAGTTGTGTTAAGATGAGAGCATATTTTGAGTGAAGATTGTGGTTCATAGACGGAGGTGTTTGGGGTTGCAGATACAAAAAGTTCTAAACAATAATGTCATTAGTGTGATAGATGAACAAGGAAAAGAAATCGTCGTCATGGGCAGAGGTATCGCGTTCCAGCGGCGACCCGGGGACCCGGTAGACGAATCGTTAATCGATAAAGTTTTCCGCCTAGAGGATCATTCCGTTCATGAGCGAATGAAAATGCTGCTTCTGGAGGTTCCGTATGATGTGGTCAAGGTAACCGAAGAAATGATTCAATATGCACATACAAAGCTGAACCGAAGATTAAACGAAAGTCTGCATGTATCACTCGCAGACCATATTCATTACGCCATCGAACGATTGAAGAAAAATCATCTCATTGAGAATTCGCTCATTTGGGAGATTAAACGCTTATACAAAGATGAATTTCTTGTGGCAAAGGACTGTCTTGAGATGATTAGAGAGCGTCTTCATATTGAACTGCCTGAGGATGAAGCAGGCTTTATTGCCATGCATATCATTAATGCAGAGCTCAATGAGGACATGAATACAACGGTCAATATTACAAAAGAAGTAAACGCCATCCTCACCATTGTGAAATATCATCTCAATATGGAATTTGATGAAGACTCACTCAACTTTTATCGTTTTCTCACACATTTACGCTTTTTCGTCCAGCGTCTGATAAACGAAACAATGCTTGTCAGCGAAGATCAGGATTTGTATCAGCTGATCAAGGTAAAATATCCGAAGGCATACGAATGTGCAAAGAAAATCGCAGAATACGTCTATCAAACCTATCACCGAGATCTCACATCAGAGGAGATGCTGTATCTATCCATTCATTTGAATCGATTGATCAAACGAGAAAAATAAAGGTAGTTTTTAAAAGAAAGCGTTGACATGAGAAAAGCTGAGTGGTACTATTTGCTCATAAACATAAAAGAATACGGTTTCACAATGATCGTCTTAGAGGATTGTGACTGTTCGGCAGGCAAAACCTAAACGTTCACTGAAAAAGCGCAATAGCAAGTTGCGACTATTTTTGGTGCCCGTTTAGGTTTTTATTTTGCCCAAAAACGTATTTTTTTGAAAAAAAGGGGGTTTTTGTATGAGTTATCGTCAATTAGCAGAAGACATTATCAAACACATTGGCACAGAGAAAAACGTTCATTCACTGGTCCATTGCGCCACTAGACTTCGCTTCACATTAAATGACCGATCAAAAGCAGACAAAGCAGCCATTGAAAAATTAAATGGCGTTGTAACTGTCATGGAAAGCGGCGGCCAATTTCAAGTAGTCATTGGCAATACCGTACCAGAGGTTTATCGAGAGATTGGGGAGTTTACAAATTTATTAGAGGATTCCACTTCTTCATCTGCAAAATCAGGTGGAGAGAGCACAAGCCTTTTCGGAAAATTCGTCGATATTGTCTCTGGTATTTTTACACCACTTCTCGGTGTCATGGCAGGTGCTGGTATTTTAAAAGGTCTACTAGGTATCTGTATCAATGCAAAATGGTTATCACCTGAAGATACGTCGTATCAAATTTTATTTGCTGCGTCTGACAGCTTGTTCTACTTCCTGCCATTACTGCTCGCATTCACTTCGGCGAGGAAGTTTAAAGCGAATCCATTTGTGGCTGTGACGATTGCTGGTGCACTCATTTACCCAACCATTCAAGAATTGTCAAAAGGCGGCGGAGATGTGACCTTCTTCGGTATTCCAGTCGTCTTAATGTCTTATACATCAACGGTTATTCCAATCATTTTGGCAGTGTTTGTCATGGGATATATCGAACGTTTCTTTAACAAAGTCATTCATGAAAGTGTCAAAAACTTTATTACTCCACTGATTTTACTTGTCACGGTTGTTCCGTTGACACTCATTGTATTCGGACCATTTGGTGTGTATGCAGGGAACGGCATTGCCGCTGTCTTGCTGAAAGTATTCTCCTTTAGTCCTACACTTGCAGGTGCTTTAATTGCGATGGCATGGCAGGTTCTTGTGATCTTCGGTATCCACTGGGGTCTAGTGCCAGTGATTTTAAATAATATTGCCGTCCATGGAAAAGATCATATCAAGCCGGCGACTGCGCCAGCTGTATTTTCACAAGCCGGTGCTTCCATCGGTGTTATGCTGAAAACAAAGAATAAAAAGCTGAAATCATTGGCTGGATCGACAGCGGTTTCTGCCGTGTTTGGGATCACAGAGCCAGCTGTATACGGGGTCACGCTTCGTTTGAAAAAACCATTTATTGCAGCCGTTATCTCTGCTGGAGTCGGCGGTGCGATCATTGGTTATTCACAAAGTATTGCGATTGCGTCAGGGCTTCCAAGTTTACTGACACTTCCGATTTTCTACGGACAAGGGTTTACAGGGTTCATCATCGGAATCTCGGTCTCATTTGTTCTATCCATCGTCTTGACTTATTTGATTGGATTTAAGGATCCAGTAGATGAAGATGAAACCCCAGCACCGGTTGCCGCACCAACAATGGAAAACGAACATGGGGTCAAAGCAGCTCATGTGAAAAGTCCTTTAAAGGGTGAGGTAATCAAGCTGGAGGAAGTACAGGATAAGGCATTCTCATCTGGTGCACTAGGAAAGGGCGCAGCCATCATTCCATCAGAAGGCAAGCTGTTTGCACCAGTATCAGGAGTCGTGACAACGGTGTTCCCAACAGGTCATGCGTACGGTCTTACTTCTGAAAGCGGAGCAGAAGTGCTCATTCACATTGGACTTGATACCGTACAATTAGGCGGTCAGCATTTTACCCCGAAGGTCGTACAGGGGCAAACCATTACTGAGGGCGAATTGCTTGCGGAGTTTGATATTGAAGCCATCCAAGCTTCCGGTCTGTCCGTCACAACACCAGTGATTATTACCAATTCAGGTGAGTTTAGCGATATCATAGAAACAGAAGAAAAACAAATCACACCAGGACAATCATTTTTACATCTCGTTTAATCAAGAGGAGGAAGAAATCATGAGATATTCAACACTAGCACCATTTCCAAAGGACTTTTTTTGGGGCGGATCTACATCCGCCTATCAAGTAGAAGGTGCGTGGAACGAAGATGGCAAAGGGCCATCTGTCATTGATATGAGAGCAAGTTACCCTGAAGGAACAACAGATTTTAAAGTCGCAAGCGATCACTATCACCGCTATAAAGAGGATGTGAAGATGTTTGCAGAAATGGGTTTGAAGGCTTATCGCTTCTCTATTGCATGGACACGGATCATTCCAAATGGAGATGGGGAGATCAATCAAAAGGGGATTGAATTCTATCATTCTCTCATCGATGAACTGCGCCGCTATGATATTGAACCAATCGTGACGATGTATCATTTTGATCTGCCTCATGCACTTCAAGTAAAAGGCGGTTGGTCAAATCGTGTGACAGTAGATGCGTTTGAACGGTATGCAAAGGTTCTATTTCAGGAGTATGGTCAGAAGGTGAAATATTGGCTGACCATTAATGAACAAAACATGATGATCTTACATGGATCAGCGCTCGGTACACTTGATGCAAATTTAGAAAATCCGAAAAAAGAACTGTATCAGCAGAACCATCATATGCTCGTCGCTCAGGCAAAAGCCATGACGCTTTGTCATCAAATGTTGCCTGAAGCGAAAATTGGACCAGCGCCAAACATCGCGCTCATTTATCCGGCTTCTCCAAAGCCTGAAGATGTGCTTGCTGCGGCGAATTACAATGCGATCCGCAACTGGCTTTATCTTGATATGGCAGTCTTCGGCCGTTATAACAACCTTGCTTGGGCGTACATGAAAGAAAAAGACATTCTTCCTGTCATCGAAGAGGGAGATATGGATATTTTGAAAAGCGCGAAGCCGGACTTCATTGCCTTTAACTACTACACCTCTCAAACGGTTGAAGCGAGTAAAGGAGATGGCAACGACGAATTTGCACGCGGCGGAGATCAGCATTTGAAATCAGGTGAAGATGGCGTTTACAAAGGCGGCAACAACCCGTTCTTAAGTAAAAATGCGTTTGGCTGGGAGATTGACCCTGTCGGCTTCCGATCAACGATGCGTGAGATTTACGACCGTTATCAGCTGCCTCTTATTATCACGGAAAACGGATTGGGTGCTTTCGACAAATTAGAAGAAGATGGATCGATTCAAGATGATTATCGAATTGACTATTTAGAAAAACATATCGAACAAATCAAATGGGCGATTACAGACGGCGTCGAGGTCTTCGGATACTGCCCGTGGTCTGCTATCGATTTAATCAGCACACACCAAGGGTGCTCCAAGCGCTACGGATTCATCTATGTCAACCGCGATGAATTTGACCTAAAAGACCTGAAGAGAATTCGTAAAAAGAGCTCTTACTGGTATGAAACATTAATTCAGCAAAATGGAGAGAACATCGGGGAGTAACAAATAAAAAAGCCAATCACCTTATGCGGATGGTTGGCTTTTTTTCGTTCACTCTATTGGCAAGATTATATTGTTCGAATTGTTCTAGAATGATAGTCTGATTGTATATTGTAAAAAATGGTTATATATCCATTGTAAGGGAGGGGTTGTTTAAATGATGACGATTCTTTTTCTGTTTTTCTTATTGTTTTTCATTTTTTACGCTTTGAATTATATAGGTCAGAAAATGATTGCGAGGGAAAACCCAATGAACCATGGCGTGATTGTGACTCTATCAGCTGTGGAAGGGATTCTCGTTTTTGTGATTGTTGGTGTTAATGAGAAGTTTCCGTTTTTTTAGAACAAATCACATCTTACTCTCTACTATCATCATACCCCGAATTCAATCTCATTTATAGACTGTTTTCCGCCTAGATCAGGCCGTATACTGTTATACGCAAGTCAAAAACGATAAGGGGTGTGGCTGTATGAACGAGAAGCAACAAGTTTTAGACCCTGGCCCATTTTTTCATGGGACGAAAGCGGAATTGAAGATTGGAGATCTGCTTGAACCGCAGTATTTATCGAATTATCAGGATCAAAAATCAAACCATATCTATTTCACCGGAACATTAAACGCAGCCAAATGGGGTGCTGAATTAGCAAGATCTGATGCGAAAGAGAGAATTTATCTTGTAGAACCGTTAGGCGAGTTTGAAAATGATCCGAATTTGACTGATAAAAAATTTCCGGGTAACCCAACACGTTCTTATCGGTCAAAATCCCCTTTGAAAATCGTCGCAGAATTAGGTTCGTGGCAAAGACATTCCGATGAAGAAATCGATCATATGCTGAGCTCTTTAAAGAAATTAAGTGAAGAAGGGAAAAATGTCATATACGATTGATGATTCTCAATCACACGAAGGCCGCCTCATCAACAGCTGGGCGGCCTTTTGTTTGATCTTATTGAAACAACGCATTCATCAGCTCATCGAATGTTTTTGATTGATTCAGAGAGTGAATGCGGTTTGGATTATCCAGTAAATCAACGGCTTGTTCAAAGAATTGATTCATGCAGGCTGCGTCATCCTTATGAATGGCTAATAAAAAGACAAGTGATACTTGGTTTCCCTGCCAGTCAATCGGCTGTTTTAAGTGTGCGATGGCTACGCAGGATGTGCCTTCATTTGTGATGAGCGGGTGCGGCATGGCAATCCCTTTTCCAAGGTAGGTAGACGACATTTGCTCCCGCTCAAGCACCGAGGACCGAAAAGATGACGATACTAGCTGATACGTTTCTAAACGGCTGCATAGTGTGTCTAATACCTCGTCCTTACTGGATAGGTCAGCGTTCAATAAGGTTAATCGTTCTTGAAAAAACGCCATCAGTTCTTGCGAGGGAGTCCCGTGTCCATTTAATAAATGAATGACCTCATTCACCCGCTGTACATCATGTTTTTCAAAAAAGGCGCTGACCTGTATCACTGGTTTTCCCTTTGATGCAAGCGGGACGGTTGTAATGATGACGTCACAGGGAAGGGTGGTGCTCATGAGATAATCCTGATAGGAATACAGCTCGACGATGTCCAGTTCGTGCTGAAAGGCTGTCTTCAATTTAATTTCAAGTAGTCTTGCCGTCCCTAATCCAGACCCGCACACAATTATCGCTTTCTTTTTTTGCGAGGTATCGAGCTGACTTCTTTCAAATGAAGCAGCGATATGCAGGGCAACATATGCCGCTTCATCTTCATTTGGCGTCCGCACCAGCTGTAAAGCATTCAGCCCGCTGACAGCCAAATCAAACGGGTATGGATAGGACGTTTTGATTTCATGCAACAACGGATTTTGTAAGGATACGCCATATTGGATTCGATTTAATAATGGTTTCATATGAAGCATCAAGTCTTGCTGCAAGATGTTGTCATCTGCAAAGTGGTGACCGCTCATTTTCTCAATGTGCTGTAGAAAGACCGCAACCGCCTGCTGAACTTCCACTGTCGTCTGATGCTGGGCGGCTTCTTTCCACGTTTGATTTGCCAATAGATGCATGACTAAGTAATCTGTTTCATCCTCTGATAAGGTGACATGAAAGGTGTCACTCACCTGCTGTATGATCTTTTGGGCAATTCTCATCAAGACGGGTGATCGTTGTGTACGAGTGGTACTGGCGGGTATCCGCTGGTTTTTTCGTGTTTGCTGAATCGCAATTGCTAAGTGAATGACTAAGTTTTTTAAGGCAATGTCTTTAATGAGCAATGACTCTTGATGCAGGTTCGTCAGGACAATAGATCGAATGGTTTCAAGAGAAATATCGGGAAAATGGAGCTGCTCCCGCTCGGTGATATGAGAAAGTGCAGGCTCTTCTTCAAGGAGTAAGTCTGCATAGCATGTTCTTTTTTGCAATTCGTCTCCCTCAATTTTTAAGCCAAATCCAGGCTTTGACACAAGGGTCATACCGTAACGGGCTAACAGCTCTCGTCCTTTTTTCAAATCACTGCTGACCGTCATGCGGCTGATGAACAGTTCTTCAGCCAGCTGGTCAATTTTTAAGTAATCCTGTTGAAGCAATAGCTTCCTCATGATAAATCGTACACGCTCTTCTGGCATGACGGGGACGAGAGAGCGGGCAGGAAGCTTTTGTTGATGAAGCCAAAGCAGGAAGGCATCTTGGTCACTCGTTAATAGGGTGTATCCCTTTCCGCGGATCGTTTTAATCTTGGCTCCAGCTTCCTTTAATTGCTCATTTGCTTCTTTGATTAAATGACGGATGGAGCGGTCAGATAAGCGAAAAGAGGCAGTGAGCTCCTCCAGCTTCACGAACCCCTTCGTTTCAAATAGCTGCTGAATCAGCTGATAGGTTCGAGGATCTGCCGTCATCATCATTGCGCGGCTCCTTGCGCCTGTAAGGCATCAGTACCAAGAGCGATGGCGCCCATTAAACCTGATAATCCATCAAAGGATGGCTTGGTGATAATTTCATTTAAAGGCTTTGGCAGTTGTAAATACCCATGAAGCCGCTTTTCTGTTTCATCAAGAATGAGCGGCAGCATAGCGGGCTGTTTCATCACACCTCCACCGAGAATGATGCGCTCTGGCGAAAGGGTGAGTAATAAATTGGCGGTCATCTGTCCGAGATAGTAGGCATGAAGTGACCAGGCAGGATGATCCTCTGGCAGCATTTGTGCCAGTGTATGATAGCGCCCTTCTATGGCAGGTCCTGATGCCAGTCCCTCTAAACAGTCATGGTGTATAGGGCAGCAGCCACCGTAGGAATCATGAGGGTGCCGCTGCACTGTGATATGACCCATTTCTGGATGCAGCAACCCGTGAATGAGGCGGTGTTCAATATAGGCACCGCCGCCTATTCCGGTTCCAACAGTGATATAGACCAAAGAAGCAGGCTTTTCTGCTTCAACCGAAAAGCGGGCTTCCCCGAGTGCTGCACAGTTCACATCTGTATCAAGCTTCATCGGGAGTCCAAGGGCTTGTTTTAAAGTAGAAAGGAAAGGGAATTGGCGCCAGGCTGTTTTGGGTGTCTCTAAAATCGTCCCATAGCTTGGGCTTTGTTCTTTTACATCGACAGGCCCGAATGCCCCAATGCCAATGGCATCGACAGGATGCTTTGTAAAGTAATCGATTACTTGCCGGCATGTTTCATCTGGATTACCTGTTGCAAAGGAAGTCGTGTGTTCAATCGTTCCATCTGTTGTTCCGTAGCCGCAGACAAATTTTGTTCCGCCTGCTTCAATGCCTCCAATTCGCATGATCAATGCCCTCCATTAAAGAGGGGCGGAATCCAAATGGACCCCGCCCCTACATGTTCATTTTTTCTTTACAATGTAGGTTTGTACCTGACAAGGTGTGAGCGGTTCAATGTGTAATGATCCATGTTGTGCTTTGAGTATATGTCCTTCAGGTGTTTCGCCTAAATTCGCTGTTTCTCCGTGCTGTAGAGGTGAACTATTGATTGAAGCGGCTGTTTGACGCGTTAAAAATGGATTGAAGAGACGGATGACAATGCCTGTTCCATGCTCTTCTTTTTTCAGAGCGCTTAGAATGGCTCCGTCTGTCTCAATGTCAAGCAGGCTATAAGTAGATTGTAAGTCTTCTTTTTCATCTCGGAAAGAGAAAATTAAACGACCGTTTAAAAAGTCTGCCCGTTCGTAGCATTGAACTGGGGTTGTATACCGCTTGGCAAGCTGCGCTAAGTGTCCCTCGCTGACAGCATTCTTGCTATAGTGCATGCCAAATGAGAACGACAGTGCACCTTGTAGCTGAGCGTCAGGTGTCTCAACAATTTTTTCACCAGATGCGCGTCCTGGACGGTAAAGAAGATTTTCTTTACCCATTTTTCCGAAACAGCGGAAAAGCGTATACGCAATCGTTGTGTAGCTTTCTCCTGTGATCTGGTATTCTCTCACGCAGTCCGTCAATAGAGCGACACCATATGCTTCATCACGAAGTGCAGTAAAGGATTGCATCGGTTCAATGGTGATCGGTTTTTCTTCCCAATGCTCATTGCTCCACCATTCAAGCTCTTGCGTGAGCTCTGTCGGGCGTTCGATGGTTCCAAACTGCTGATCGCTCAGTGATACCTTTGATGCGATGCCTGTATCAAAGAGGACACGCAGACGATGGTCTAACGCATGATTGTCGACATCGACATGAAAACGGATGACAGGCTCATCTTTATTTAATGCTACCTTCACTGTAATCGGGAGTGAAGTCGTGACTGATTGCTGAGAGCGCTCTTCTAAGTCATATGGGACAGTAAGAGTAAGCTGGACGGTGAGCTCTTCTTGCAGGCCGCTTTTAGACACTGTGATGTCTGCTGATGAAAGATCCTTGGATGACACATACAGATCCTCACGCGGCGGGGAATAGTTGTAGGAATCCCCATCGTCTCCATTGTCTTCAAAGATCATTTGCTCAGAGAATGTCCGGCCTGTTTGTTTATCTGTGATCTCCAGCGATCCGTTGTCATTTGCCGCAATGCGGTAATACGTATTTTCAATCGCATGTTCTTCTGTTTGTTCCCATGCAGATTCGCTTGATTCATCGAAAACCATGCTGACTTGTGTATAACCAACGGACGGTAAGTCGGCGGCTTCAATCAGCAGAACAGCTTTCCATACTTGTTTTGGCATGTACACATCTTTACTTGGGTTAAGAGAAATTTGCTGTGCCAACACATAATCTGTGACATCGGTTTTGTTTTTCACTGTGTAGTGAAGCGTTTTTCCATTGGCATCTTTTAGTGTAAAAGGACGTTCTGTGATAAAGGTTTCAACTTCAATAACTTCAGAACGCTTTGAAGGCAGTGTATTAAATAAAGTAAACGTGATTTCTTGCTCTGTTTGCAGTCGAATGGCGATGAGGCGCATGTGTAAGTCCACAAGGTTCTCAGCAATTTCCTTTGCCTGCTTGTAGCGGAAGAAGACATCTTGATTCGTCGTATCACTATTACAGCCGCCAATGCTGTCATGCGCTGCATTTTCAAACATGAGGTACCAAATATCACGAACCGTATCATGCGGATAGTCGTGTCCGAGTGAATAGCTGATCGTGAGGATAGGCTCCATCACATTGACGAGATAGTTTTCAATTTGATTGTTTAAGATTTTTAAATCAGCCCGTGTTGAAAAAATAGATTTGTGAATTCGCATATGCTTCGCATGAATGAGCTCTCCTTTTAAAGTTTCAAAAGACGTCCGCTCTTTTTTCACTGCTGCAATGTAATCTTCTAAACTGCTGATTTGATAGTGGTGCTCGTCCAGTTCATTGGCTTTTTCTAATAAGTCAGGCAGGTTTTTGCGGATCGGTGCCTGGTCAAAGCCATTTGGGAAATAGACATTCTTTGTGGTTGCCTTTGCTTGCAGCGCACCGATTTTTTCAGATAAAAAGGCTTGTAAGTCCTCATCTTTTTCGGGAATATTTCCACCGTAGTAGTAGCCAAATGGCAGGTTCACCGCAAAGACTTCACTGCCGTCAGCCCCTTGCCAATTGAATTCAGTGTGATTCGTCATATGGTCTGAAACGCCGCGCCAAAAAGCTGTATCCACAATGCCGAAGCCGCGGTAAATTTGAGGCATTTGTGCGGATTGACCAAAGGAATCAGGGACATAACCGACTTTCATCACATGACCGAACTGCTGACAGCGTTCAATTCCATATTGCAGGTTCCGTACAATGGATTCACCTGAAATGACGAGCTGGTCGGTTTGGGTATACCACGGGCCGATGATGAGACGTTTGGCTGTGACGAGCTTTTTGATTCGATTCTCATCCTCTGGACGCCATTTGAGGTAATCATCCAGTAAGGATGCTTGGGCATCGAGCATGAAGTAATGGAACCTTTCATCTGTTTCAAGAGTGTCTAAAATGTCCATTACGCTTTTCATTAAGTAGATACGGGAGCGGGAGGTGGTGAAATACCATTCCCGGTCCCAGTGAGTATGTGGAATCACATGTACATTAACAGTCATTGAGTAACGACACCTTTCTTTGTTCAAATTATCCTTCTAGTACAAGGTCAAAATCGTCTTCTTCTTTCTGCTTCTGATCATGTTCCGGCGTTTTTGGTTCTTTTTTCTCAGAGAAATTGACAAGCAGGTTGGCGCCAATACCGATGACGAGTGCGCCAGTGAGAGCTCCAATTAAATAAGCCCACCAGTTTCCGACTGAGAAGAAGCCGTATAGCCCGCCAATTGGCGGCATGATGTCATGGACACCTAATAATGCAGCAACCCCGCTTCCAGCAGCACATGCGACAACATTGAGCGGAATCAATTTCAATGGATTGACGAGAGTAAAAGGGATCGCCCCTTCCGTAATACCGATAATGCCCATGACAAGGCCGCCACGTCCTGCTTCTCTAAAGGTTGGAGAGAAATTGCGTTTTCGAATCAATGTCGCAAGCCCGTATCCAAGCGGCGGAATGACAATCGCAATATTGACGAGAATGGCAGGGAGGTAGACGCCTGATAGGAAGAGCGCGTTACCTGCCATCCAAGCAGATTTATTCACTGGTCCGCCAAGGTCAAAGCCAATCATCGCACCTAGAATGAGAGCGAGTGCGAGTGTGCTTGTCCCGTCAGCGACCATACCTTTGATCCATTCAATTAATGCTGTGTTCAAAGCACCTAATGGCCCGCCCAGCAGAACGGACATGAGAAGTCCAGTTAAGCCAACGGTAATGAGCGGTAAGATGAGCAGAGGAACAAGTCCGGCTGCGGAGCCTTTAATTTGAATTTTTCGTTTCACAAAAAGAGCGACATATCCTGCGAAGAAGCCTGCAATAACGGCACCGATAAATCCAGCATTCGTTGAGCTGGCAAGGGCACCACCGATGAAACCGGCCGAAAGCCCTGATTTATCCGCAATCGAATAGGCGATAAATCCAGCGAGCAGGACGTTCATTAAGCCAATCCCTGTCCAACCAACCTGCTCCATTAAATAGGCGCCGTGCAGTATGCCGCCAGCATCTTTATAGGCGTTTAAATCTGAAACACCAAACCCTAATCCGACTAGTTTCGCCAAACCAACGATAAGGGAGGCACCAATGATTACAGGAAGAATATAAGAAATACCGGTCATGAGATGGCCTTCAATGACTTTTAATTTTGCTTTCATTTTGCTTTGCTCCTTTCTATATGGCATTGCTCACGTTTATTGAGATTCAGATTTTTTCTTTTCAACAAGTGCTACAGCTTTTGTGATGATTTGCTCGGCATTTTTTAAGGCGCGTCCGATCTCGACACGTACTGTGGGAATGCCTGAAAAACGTTCCGCATCGTTGATATGCTGATTGGAGGCAATGATACAAAGGTCTGCCTGTCTTGCTTCCTCTGGTGTAATGCCATTCACCTGTCCCATAATTCCTTGCTGCTCGATTTTGATCTCGTGACCGAGCTGTTTACCCGCATTCTCTAACGCCTTTGCTGCCATTGGTGTATGAGCTAACCCTGCTGGACATGAAGTGACACCGACAATTTTCATTGTGTAATCCCCTCTTTCAATTGTTGTTCAATGACTTCGTAATAATAGTCAGCGGTTTGACCTGGTTGAATCTTTTCGATGAAAGCAGGTTCCATGAGGCTTGTCGCAATGCCTGACAGTAATTTCAGGTGTGTGACATTTGCTTCTTCTAATGGAACGAGCAGTGTAAATAAATAGCTTGTGGGCAAATCGTCAAAGCTTCCCCATTCAATCGGTTGTTCTAACTCTAAAAAAAGAAGTGAAGCCGTTTGAACAGCGGAGCTTTTTGTATGAGGAATGGCGAAGCCTTGCTGAAGTCCTGTTGAGACTTCGTCTTCGCGAGTCAACAAATCTGATAATAACCCCGCCTGATCGTTTGTAATCTGAAGGTCTTCAGCTTTCTCGGCAATGTATTGTAAAATCTCATTCTTTGATCGTCCGTCTACTTGTGTGAAAACATGATCTTTTTGGAACAAGCTGATCCCTTCTCTCTTGTTTGTTAAGCGCTTACAAGTTGATTGTAATGTACTTTTCGACATGGTTAAATAGCATCATTTTCCGTTTGAAATGGCAAAAAGTTTATGAAGCTATTCGTCTTGCTGTCTGTATATCTCAAATC
The DNA here is from genome assembly GCF_900186955.1 of Bacillus pumilus. Lineage (NCBI taxonomy): Bacteria > Bacillati > Bacillota > Bacilli > Caryophanales > Bacillaceae > Bacillus > Bacillus pumilus. Next base: position 244,020 of record NZ_LT906438.1, read on the forward strand.
CTAGCTTAAAACGAGTTTAATTATGTAAAAAACAGATTCTACTAAATGCATTTCTGTGATATTCTTCCAAGGTATTACAAAAGATAAGGGGGTCTTTTCATGTTCAAAAAGCAGGTCAAATCATGTGTGATCGTACTCATGGCCATCATTCTCTGTATGGCGGCATTACCTGGATACGAGGCAGCAGCTGCCAGTAAAGGAACAAATGTCAATGAAGCCATTGGGTTAAAAAATGGTGAAGTCATCTCAGGGACATTACAGAATGAAATGGAAGAGTCATGGTACCAAATCACGCCATCAGCACAAGAGGTGGCAAAACATACACATATGAAAATTTCTGTGAAAAGTAAACAAGTATTATCCGTATCGGTCTATCCAAGTAAAGACAGAGCGATGAAGGATGACACTTATTCGAGATATCGTGTGGACACTGCAAGTGGAGAGACAGAGATCGACTTCCCGCATGCATGGTCAGGTCCTTACTTTGTCAAAGTGCTCTATTTAGGGTCGGAGGAAGACAGCCGTGATGAGGAAGAGGATGCGGCTTATACAATCGGGTATAAAGGAGCTAACCTTCCGCCCTCTGAACCCGTTTTCCCTGAAGACGATGAGCCTGGTATCATTATTATTGAGAGAAAGTACGGGCGAGAAATTCTCCAATCGATTCGTACAATCGAAGATAAACGTTTTAATGAAACACCAAATGGTCAGAAGCTGAGCCGTGTGCTCCAAAAAACAAAGCCATTTCTCAAATCGAAGCTCATCAAACAAAAAAATGAGCAGCAAAAGGTATACAATCATCTGCTTACATTAAAGTCACTGCTAAATGACGTAGAGAAAAATGGTGCATTTAGTGGTCATATCGTAACAGAAAAAGAACAACAGGCGATCAGGTCCCTTTTTGATATGCTCAAAGAAGCAAGTCCGGCTTATTTAAAAAAGGAATTAGAAGCCGTCAGTCAAAAAATTGGCATCAATCAGCTTGAAGGAAAATCAGTTGGTTATGTATTAGAGAAACAAAAGCTTGTAAAAGAAGAGAAGGTTAAAACGAATAAGATCATTTTTAAATTAAAGGATGGCCAAACACTTCAATCTGCGAAAAAGAAGATGAAAAGCTATGGCATCCAAGAAAACCGTGTGACATCACAGTCAGTCAGTCCTTTATTTAAAGGAATGTATGTCTATGATGTGCCAGCAGGGCAAGAATCAGCTGGAAAGACTTTAAAAGCAGGCAAAGCTGTCATCAAAAGCACTGCAAGAAAGCTGTCCAGCATGCCGAATGTTGAATTTGCGGAGCCTGTTCAAACCTATCGCGCGCTAAGCAGCGACGCGCAGTATGGTTATCAGTGGCCGCTGAAAAACAGTGCGCAAAACAGCGGGAAAAAAGGCGCTGACGTCAAATTTGAACAAATGAATACACTGATTGGCACAAGCAAAATGAAGCAAACATTAATTGCAGTTGTGGATACAGGTGTAGACAGCCGTTTGACTGATTTAAGCGGGACTGTTCGTACGGACTTAGGTGCGAATCTCATTGGAAGAAACAAAGATGCGATTGATGACAATGGACACGGTACGCATGTGGCGGGCATCATTGCCGCAAAAGCCGATAATCATTACTCGATGGCAGGTCTTAACCAACATACGGGCATCATTCCTGTGAAGGTGCTGGATGCCTATGGCTTTGGAGATACAGAGCATATTGCACTTGGAATTAAGCATGCAGTAGATAAAGGCGCAAAGGTCATCAACATGAGCCTTGGTGGCTACTACAGCCGGGTAATTGAATATGCAATGAACTACGCGGCTCAAAGAAATGTACTAGTGGTTGTGGCGAGTGGAAATGATGGCGTTCCAGAAATGGGCTATCCTGCGACATCAAAATACGCAATGGCCATTGGCGCAAGCAACCGTATGGATATTGCCGCTGAATTCTCAAGCTTTGGTAAAGGACTGAGCATGTCTGCACCAGGATCTGATATTCCAAGCTTAATGCCCGATGGGAATGTCTCATACCTGAGCGGGACATCAATGGCGACACCATATGTGGCCGCGGCAGCAGGATTACTTCTTTCTAAAAATCCAACCTTGAAGCCGAATCAAGTAAGGAATATCTTGCAAAGCACAGCCGATAATATTTCCTTTACTTCTGTTGATGGAACAGATGACGTTTTCTATGATGAAAACGATGAGCCAATTGTCGATCCGAAAATTCCAGGGATCGATTGGATGACAGGACATGGCAGACTGAATGCATTTGCTGCTTTAAGTGCTGTCGAACTGAACGCATCTGTGAGCAAAGTGGAGGATCAGCATCAAAAGGTGACAGGTAAAGCAAAGGCTGGCGCTGCTATTTCTGTGTATAGAGGCAAAACACTGCTTGGAAAAGGCACAGCAGGCAAAAATGGAACCTTTAGCGTGAAGATCAAGCATCAGAACAAAAACAAAGTCCTTCACATTAAGATTTCAAAAGGAAAGGCCGCTACAACGCTCAAAACAGTCGTCAAAAAAGGCAAAGCACCAGCTAAGCCGAAAGTGGGCAAAGTAACGGTTAAAAGTAAAACGGTCAAAGGGACTGCGGGTGCAGGATTGACCATTAAAGTGAAAAATAAATCAAAGAAAGTCATCAAAACGGTAAAAACAAATAACAAGGGCGCATTTACTGCCCAAATAAAACCGCAAAAAGCCAAAACAGTCTTGTATGTGACCGCTTCTGATGTGAGAAAAAGAGAAAGCAAAGCGGTGAAGGTTGTTGTTGTGAAAAAGTAAGAGGAGAGCTTCCCTTTCTAAAGAAGGGAAGTTTCAGCGTGTAGACAAACCCTCGCATTCTTTGTCAGGACTGTGCTCCGGTGCTCACGAATGTCAAATTCGCTCCGCTCCTGTGCTCGCCCTTCCTAGACTGCAAAGGTTTTCTATCACGCTGAAAAGAAGACAAAGGGCTAAAATGAAGATCATTTTAGTCCTTTGTCAACAATCTGGAACTTCCCTTTCTAAAAAAGGGAAGTTTTTTTGCTTGTTACTGGAAAAATACCAATTAATGTCGATAGTAATATAGCAGGAAAAAAAAGGAGGATTTATCGATGAAAAAAATCATGTTTGCTTTCTTTCTATCATTGCTTCTCGTATTCCCAACCTTTGCACATGCAGAGGAAACAGGGGCAGTACCAGCTTCCGTTCAAGTAACAAGTGTCACCGCAGCCGATAGTGGATTAGTGAATTACGGCTATGGCAGTAAATATCGCGTGGGTTCTTATTATCCAGCTACGTTTAAAGGAACACTAAAAGATACAAGTGGAAATCTCATGCCTAATCAGCCGATTCAGCTTTATTTTGAAGCAGCAATTAAATCATATGCTCAAACAGCGACAGGCACAACAGACGTAAATGGACAATTTTCACTGACGTTTCAAGTTCCTGCAGGTGCAGGCTACCAAACATACAATAATGCAGGCTGGTCTACACATTACTACGATATCGTTCCAGTGACGTTCACTTCAAACGACATCAAGCTATCTTCAAATGTCACAAGTGTGTACCATTTGGCATATACATCCCGTTACTAATCTGCTGGAAGAAGCGACTTGGCTGAAGCCTTGTCGTTTTTTTCATAGAAAAAAGGATGTCATCATGTGACATCCTTTTTTTGTTAGCAAACCTGCTGGGCGGCAACCGAAAGAGTCGATAAACAAACACTCATGAGCCGTGACTCCCAGATTCGATCGAGCGTTTACCTTTTAGTTTTGAGCTTTGATGGATAAGAACTTTTACACTTGAACGTTGATCCTTGAACCTTCAGCTTTGAGCTTTTATCAAGGATCATCCAGAGATGATCAGATGAGGAGGGAATGACCTTTCCCTCGGAGGTGTTTAGTTCTATCGATTTTCGGCTCACTAACAAAATTGATTAATCGATCTGTATTTTCGTTAGTGTATTGCTTTCTGACAAGGAAAAATCAACTTCCATTTGAAAATCCTCAATCTCGGTCGAAAGCTTTTCAATCTTCACTCGAAGACGAAGCGGATCGATGATCGTCGCCTCATTTTCAGCGAGGAACGACTTGACGATCTCTTGGTTGGCAGCCGCTTGTGTTTTTCCGTCTTTTCCAAATAGGGTTTCTAAATGCTGGTCGAGCCTCTTCTTCACATCTTCATTGGTTTGTTCTGCTTTGTCTACTAGCTCTGTGTACACCTTTTTCAATTTCCGTAAATAACGAATATCGTATTCTATCGACGTCTTCCGTTCAATCGCTTCTGCCACCGTCATGCTGACACCCGCAACATCAATCGTTGTCGTCGCATTCGACACAACGATGGCTGATTTGATGGCATTCCGGCGTTTGATTAATGCTTGAATCGATTGGTCATCAGCCTTCGCCTTCTTTTCGATGTCTTCTTGATGTTGAAACCCGTGCTGTATATGTTTCCCGATCATCAATCCACCAAGTACGGCTTCATCAACGGTTCGGTTGATTCTCTTATCTAACATTTTCAGTTCACTTAATGCTCTTGTAATGGTCATTTCCATATTAGTGACAACTCCCTTGATTCATCCTGAAAATCATAGATTCCTATCATATACCAAAGTGTGCTTCTTTTACTAGCGATATCCTTTTTTGTCAAATTGTTTTTGATAGAAAAAAACCTGGCGTTATACACCAGGTTCTTCACGTTTTTTCTGAATCAAAGCTGTCACATAATAGGCAGCATAGCAGAGCGCGATGAAAGGAATGCCGCAGATAAGGGCAATCCGCTGATTTGGATCAAAGGCAATGCCAATCACAGAGGCAAGACACAGGAAGAAGGCAGCAATCGGAACCACTGGATAGAGCGGAGTTCGAAAGGAAAGATCATGGAGCTGTCCGCCTTCCTGTAAAAAACGTTTCCGAAACATAAATTGTGAGGCAGCAATCCCCATCCACACGATCACAACGGCCAGTCCAGAGATCGAAACAAGGACAAGGTATACCGTTTCTGGTGCGATGACACTTGAGAACAAAGAAAGAATCCCACCGATCATACTTAAAATCAGTGCGTTCAAAGGAATTCCTTTAGATGTCAGCTTCGCCAGTTTCTTAGGCAGTGTCCGTTCCTCAGAAAGTGACCAGAGCATACGGGATGACGCGTATAGTCCAGAGTTTGCGGCAGATAAGATCGCTGTCAAAATGACAAAATTCATGAAATCTGCGGCATATGGAATCCCGATGCGATCAAACACCACAACAAATGGACTTTTGATCACCCCAGCTTCTTCCACTGGGATCAAGCCGGCTAAGACCACGATCGTTCCAACGAAAAACAAGACAAGACGCAGTACGGTTGTGCGAATCGCTCTTGGAATGGTCTCGTCAGGATTGACGCTTTCACCCGCAGCAATCCCAATTAACTCCGTACCTGAAAAAGCGAAATTGACGGCAAGCATCGTCATTAAAATCGGTAAAAAGCCGTTTGGGAAAAGACCGCCTTCCCCGGTGAAGTTAGAAAGGAACGGAGCGGCCTCACCGCCTTTTAACGGAATCAAGCCAAACATCGCAGCTCCGCCAAGAATAATAAAGAGAATAATAGCCATTACTTTAATGCTGGAAAACCAAAACTCTGATTCTGCAAAAAACTTCACTGTAAAAGCATTGAGTAAAAAGATAAGAAGAGCAAAGACACCGCTCCACATCCAAACCGATGTGTCCGGGAACCACCGCTGCATTAAAAGCCCTGCCGCTGTAAATTCCGATCCGAGCGCGACTGTCCATGTCAGCCAGTAGAGCCAAGCGACTGTGTAGCCTGTGCCGGGTCCAATATATTTTGTTGCATACGTATGAAAGGCCCCTGTAACCGGCATTGCCACAGACAGCTCACCTAAACAGAGCATCACGAGGTACACAATTAATGCCCCGACAAGATAGGCAAGGATCGTCCCCGCGGGTCCTGCTTGATTGATGGTATACCCAGAGCTTAAAAAGAGCCCTGTTCCAATGACGCCGCCTAGAGAAAGCATGAACAGGTGGCGGCTCGTCATTTTTCGTTGATATTGTTGTGACTGATCTTTTGCTTGTTCCATGTCTTCCCGCCCTTTTGCTTAGAAGTATGTGTGATGATTCATGGTGCTATGCTGTGGTAAGTTTTAAGATGTCCGTGATATCTTCTGGGGTCGTCCGGCAGCAGCCGCCGATGATATGCGCGCCGTCTTGATACCATTGATGCGCACATTCACCAAATGTATGCTGAAGCGTATCTCCGCTCCATACCTTTTCTTCAGGATCATATAATTCCCCTGAGTTTGGATACACGACAATCGGTTTGCTCGTCCCCTTTTTCATCTCTTGAATGAGAGAAGAGATAAATTGCGGCGGCGTACAGTTTACACCCACAGCAGCGATCTGTTCATAAGGTTCCAGTGCTTGTACACATTCTCTGAGCAAATCTCCTTCACTAATATGAAGGTCGTCCTTCGCGCTGAATGTAATCCAAGCAGATACACCATTGAATTCATCTTGCAGCAGCTTTGCAATGGCCGTTGCTTCAATGAGACAAGGGATCGTTTCACACGCAAGAATATCTGCACCAGCTTCTACTAATGCCTGAATCCTTGGTCTATGAAAATCAATGAGTGTCTGCTCTGTGAGTCCATAATTCCCTTTATATTCTGAACCATCAGATAAATAAGCGCCGAATGGCCCCACAGATCCTGCAACAAATGGTTTTGTCCGCCCTTTACGACGCGCTTCATCCTGCCAAAAAAGATCGCGTGCCTCTTTTGCTAAAGTGACAGATCGTTTCATTAGTTCAATGGCTTCTTCTTTTGAATAGCCTTTTTCAGCGAAGCCATCAATCGTTGTTTGGTAGCTCGCTGTTGTGGCACAGTCAGCTCCGGCTTTGAAGTAATCCAAGTGTACTTGCTGAATCAATTCTGGCTGTTCAATCAGTATTTTGGCTGACCATAAACTGTCGTTTAAATTGCAGCCCTTTCGTTCAAGCTCTGTTGCAAGTGCACCGTCTAAAATTAAAGGTGCGTGAGCTTGTAAACGGCTTTGAATAGGATTCATCGAATGGAACACCCTCCTTTTTAGTCGGAAATGATGGATATGATATGAGGCAGTAGTTTAAATGACTAAAGTGTTTTTGTCAAGGAGAGGAAAAAGCATGTGACCGCGGAAAAACCCTGAAAACATGCGGGTTTCCATGCATAAACATGCAGTCAAAATAATAGAAAACCAAGTCATTGACAGTCTCTAAAAAGAGATATATATTATGGAAAGGTTCATTTCAGAAAGCTTCGTCAAAAGGCGCTGTCCTTTGATTTTTTTTGTTCAACGACTGTCTTCTTTCGTGCAGAAAGAGGGTTTTTTATATGCTTAAAAAAGGAGGAAAGAAGAAATTGAAAAAATGTGTAAAAGATATCGCAATGATTCTAATTGGTTCTTTTTTATTTGCCGCCGCAGTGAACATGTTTGTCATTCCGCTTGAATTTGGTGAAGGCGGTGTAACGGGGCTGTCCATCATTTTCTATTATTTGTTTGAAATTGCACCATGGCTGACGAACCTAGTGTTTAATGCCATTCTGCTGCTTGTGGGGTATAAATATTTGGACAAGAAGACGACGATTTATACTGTGGTTGCCGTCGCAAGTAACTCCCTATTTTTACACCTGACCACAACATGGGTCGTGAATGTTCACGAATTGATCATTGGGGCCATTTTCGCAGGAATCATTATCGGAATTGGGATTGGTCTTGTGCTAAGAGCAGGCGGTACAACGGCGGGTTCTGCCATACTCGGAAGAATTGCCAACAAGTATTTAGACTGGAACGTGAGCTACGCCATCTTGTTCTTTGATCTGATCGTCGTATTTGCTTCCTACTTTATTATTGGTGCGGAAAAATTAATGTTCACGATTGTGATGCTGTACGTGGCGACAAAGGTGATGGACTTCGTGATAGAAGGGCTTAACACGAAAAAGGCAGTGACGATCATTTCTTCATGCAAAGATGATATTGCCGAAGAAATCAATCACACCTTGGATCGAGGCGTGACGATTTTAAACGGACGCGGTCATTATTCAAAGGAATCGAAGGAAATTCTCTATGCAGTCATTCAAAAACAAGAGCTTATGCGTCTAAAGAAAATCATTAAGAAAATTGATCGAGACGCATTCGTTGTTGTCCATGACGTGCGTGATGTGTTCGGAGAAGGATTTGTGAATATATAAAAACGAAAGGACCCCAAAAGGGTCTTTTTTTTTATATTTATACCTCTTGTCACATGATACTATGTAATGTATAGTATAAATGGTTAGGAGTTGTAATCATGAATGCACAATTAAAAAAAGGTTTACTGGAATTCTGTGTACTGGCGGTATTAAAGAAAGGCGATTCCTATGGTTATCAAATGATTAAAGATATGTCCCATTGTATTGAGATTTCAGAATCGACATTATATCCGATATTAAAGCGATTAGAGCAAAACAATTATGTGGAGACCTATTCCCAGGAACATAATAGTCGATTAAGAAAATACTACCGGATGACAAAAAGCGGCCGTGAGCATATGGCGCAGTTTTTAGCGGAATGGGATCAAGTGATGGCGATTTACGACTTTATTTCTGGAGGACAGGGCAATGAATAAAAAAGAATTTTTAGCCAGCTTAGAGAAGCACCTGCATCGTCTAGGCGAAAAAGAAAGTGATCGGTTCATCGAGTATTACGATGAAATGATCGAGGATTATCAGGAAGATGGATACAGTGAACAGGAAGCGGTCGATCAAGTCGGGCAGCCTGCCATCATCGCTGAAGGGATTTTGAAGGAACAAGGAATCAAAACCGTTCAGGTGCCGACGTTTGGAGAAAAAGCCACAAGGCTCTCCATCCTCATTTTAGGCTTTCCGTTATGGGGTAGTATTCTAGCAACAGTCTTCCTGCTGATTCTTTCTGTGTATATGGTGATTTGGTGCATTCCGCTCGTGACAGGTACAATGACGCTAGTTGGTCTGCTCGGAGGTTTTTGGAGCATCATTGGTTCTCCATTTATCTTTCAGGACGGTTTGCATGTGGTGGTGACGCAGATTGGCGTTGGTATTCTTCTATTAGGTGTCGGATTATTATGCGGCATGGCCACGGTGTATTTGACAAAGCTATTAGTTCAAATGACTATTCAAACCACTAAGGCATTCATGGGAATGTTTAAAAAGAAGGTCGTGAGAATATGAATGTGAATGATTTAAAAAAGCAATGCATCAAATGGGGGATCATCTTCACCGTTGCCGGAGGAATTGTCATGGCAATTGGTTTTGGACTATCGGGCTTTGACCTAGATGCATATCACAACAATGACCAGAACAATGTGTTCCGCACTATCAATTGGAGCAAGCCATAAATGAAAAACCCGCTTATGCGGGTTCAGCGTGTAGACAAACCCTCGCATTCGGTGTCAGTCCTGCGTGCTGGTGCTCACGAATGTCAAATTCGCTCCGCGCCAGTACTCGTCCTTCCTAGACTTCAAAGGTTTTCTATCACGCTGAAAAGAAGACAAAGGGCTAAAATAAAGATCATTTTAGCCCTTTGTCAACAATCTGAAAAACCCGCTTATGCGGGTTTTTTTGCTCTGGCTACAAAGAAGAAATAACAGCAAAGTGCACCTAGTTCACAAAGCATAATAATCAGACCCATTGGAAAGGCTGTTTGGCTTCCGGCTAGTCCGACAAGAGGTGTCATGCAGGCGCCTAGCAGCATTTGTGCCACACCGATGAGTGCGGCTGCACTTCCTGCATGTGCGCCGTGATGCTGCATCGCAAGAGACGGGGCAGAGGTGCCGACAATTCCAACGCTTGAGACCACAAAAAAGAGCGGAATGAGAATGCCATACAATCCTGCATCTATGGAGATCATCAAAAATAAGGTGACGCCGCCTAAGGCAGCTATCAGCAATCCAATGCGAAGAACCTTCTCTTCGCCGATTTTAGCAGCGACGCGGGCAAATACTTGTCCAGCCGTGATGATCCCGAGACTATTCACCGCAAAGGCAGCACTGAATCCTTGTGGAGAAAGGTGAAAAAGCTCCTGGAGCACAAACGGTGAGCCAGAAATATAAGCAAACATCGCTGCGAATACAAGACCTTGGGAGAGGGCATACCCAACAAAGAGACGATCACTCGCTAAAATTTTCATGGCACCAACAATCTGTTGAAAGCCTCCTGTCTGTCTGCGCTCCGCAGGTAAACTTTCTTGAAGTGAAAAAATAGATCTCAGCAGCATCAAGGCCCCGAGGATGCCTAAGAGAATAAATACACCCTGCCATGTGGTAAAGCGTAACATCTGTCCGCCCACAATAGGTGCCGCTGCCGGAGCAACCCCGTTGACCAACATGAGCAGTGCAAAGAATTTCGTCATTTCTGAGCCTTCATAATGATCTCGCACAATGGCTCGTGCAATGACAATGCCTGCTGAACCAGCGAGTCCTTGAATCAATCTTAAGAGGATGAACATCCAAATCGACGAGACCACCGTACATAAAAGAGAGGCGGCGATAAAAATGATTAAGCCGATCATCAGCGGTTTTCTTCTGCCGATCGTATCACTAATAGGACCTGCAATCAGTTGTCCAAGCGCGAGTCCAATCAGACAAGCCATCAGACTTAATTGGGACAAAGCAGTGCTTGCTTCAAAATCTCGTGCAATATGAGGCAATGCAGGTAAATACATATCCATTGCAAGCGGTGCAAGGGCGGTTAAAGAACCAAGCAATGCAGCAAGGAGAAATCGGTTTTTTTTCGATTCTTGGGGATAAGATAAAGAACTCATATGACATTACACTCCTCGTATACTTCCTCAAAACAGCATAATGAATCGAGCGTCCCTTTTCAATGGAAATTTTCAAAGAGGATTCCGTGCAAAATAATTGATCTTTCGAAGGAGACTCTTTACATTGAATGAGTAGAGAAAAGAACAAGGTCATCGACATGCAGTATTTGCATGATACGTATATCTGGCAATTAAACAACAGGAGGTGCTGACATGGAGCAGCAAGAGCTGATCATTCGTCAAGCAGTCAAAGAAGATCATGAGGCCATTAGACACGTACTAATCAAATCCTATTCACAGTATGAGCCTCAATTTACAGAGGAAGGCTGGCAAAATTATTCTGCTGCGCTTGCAGCAGCTGTAGATAATCCAAACATGGAGCTGATGCTTGTGGCGGAGCTTGAAGGTCAGGTCGTAGGGACGCTTCAAATGTTCCGGTCATCAGCGCAAGCGTATGACAAACCCGAAATGGGCATTACTTCAGCCATCGTCCGGTTTTTAGGAGTAGATCCCGATGTCAGAGGAAAAGGAATTGCAGAGTCATTGTTACGTAAAAGTATTGAGCTCACGCAATCATGGGGCGAAAATGTTCTGTACCTTCATACCTCTGATAAAATGCAGGCTGCCATTCGTCTTTATGAAAGAATGGGCTTTGAGCGTGCACTAGATAAAGAATTTGTGAATCAAAATGGGACGCATGTTAAAAGCTATCAATATGTCATCCAGAAAGAACAACCAGCTGGTTCATCACATCACGCATAATAAAAGGAAGAGCACGTCCTCGATGGACAGCTCTTCTTTTTTTATTTACGCCCACAGTATAAGCGCCCAATATGATATCCCCCACGAGATTAAACCGAACATAACAAAGAATTTTAACATGCGCTCATAAGGAGATAGCCTTCGTTCTCTTCGTTTTCACCAGCCGCCTATATAGGGCAAAGCCGCAAAAAATGAGGATGATTTGTCCAAGCTGTGTAAGGTTTTCAAGAATCGTGATTCCGTTCATTTATTTCACCTCATCAATAAGTCTTCCATATGTGAATGCAGCAACCCTTTATTTTTTCAAAAAAAATCGGTGTATACTGGAAAGAGAGAATCTAGATGCAAGAGGGAGTTGTGACATGGTGTTTTCGCTACATGCGGATCGGTGGGATGAAGTAATCGAGAGAAAAATCAAATACGATCAGAAGATTGTGGAACATACTTGTCAGCTGTTAGACGCACAGGGACAGCAGGCTGTGCTGTTTCACAAGATTGAAGACACGTTTACGATGAGGGCAGGTGATGGTGCTCTGACGATTCCAAAAGGGAGCTATACGACCGCTTATTATTGGAAGGATCGTCCTTACAATATGTATTTCTGGAGAGATGATCAAGGGAAGGAACTAGGTTCTTATTTTAATATTGTGGGGAATACATCGTTCAACGGCCAGCTGGTCATGTTTGAAGACCTCATTGTTGATCTTCTCGTTCTTCCGAATGATGATTTTTTTGTATTGGATGAAGATGAGTTGCCAGAGAGTTTAGTGGATTTTGAACAAGGTTCAGTGCACCGAGCATTAGAGAGTGTGATGGCTTCGTTAGAAAACATACTTGATCAAGTGAGGGCAGATGTTGATGGAAAATATCATCACAGCTTGTTTGCACCGCTGTTAAAATAGAAAAAAACGATTCCTTTCAGCGAGGAATCGTTTTTTCTGTTACACCTTGATACGGTTTAATCGTTTTTGTAAACTGGTTTTCGTTTTAGAAGCTTTTAGCTGTTTGACAGCGGTTTGCGCTACTGCTTTTGTTTTCTTAGTTCGTTTGGTTTCCGCCTTTTTGACCTTTTGTTTGGCGTCTGTCACTTTCTTTTGATAGGCGACCTGTTTTTTGACTTTGTCGAGCCGATTTTGCAGGCTTGTTTTTTCTTTGCCTTTGTTTAACTTTTTGATGGCCGCTTGTGCGCTTTTAATGGCGCCTTGTGTTTTGCTTTTTTCGGCTGTTTGAACCTTTGCACGTGCCAAGCGGATATCAATGGTTCCTTGTACCTTTTTCACCCGTTCAGTGAGTGCTGTTTTTTGTTTACTTGCAGTGAGTCGGCCAATTTTCGTTTTGGCTTGATTGACATCTGCCTGCTTTTTAGATGTTTCGGCTGTTTTGACAGCGCTAGTCGCAGCCTTCAAAAAGCTTGATTGTGGTATATATTGCACGCGGCCATAGCCGAATTGTGGATCTTTTCCTTTTGCGCCAAGATCCACTGTATAGCTGCGCAATAAGGTGCGAAGCTGAACATTTGTTTTCTTCGGATGAAGCTGCTTCAACAGTGCCAGCATGCCTGTGACATGCGGTGCGGCTTGTGATGTACCTGTTGCATACCAATATTCATTTTTTAAATAAGTGCTGATGACGTTCTGACCAGGGGCAGAAAATTCAATACCTTTCCCTGTATTTGAGATAGAAGCGAGTTTGTCTTTGTCCGTCGTTGCAGAAACGGCAATGACGCTATTGTAGGCGGCAGGATAGCTGATATGATTCTTCTTCCCATCATTCCCGCTTGCAGCGACCACAAGCAGTCCTCTTTTGTATGCTTCATCCACTGCTGAACGCAAAATAGGGATATTGTCTTCAAAACCTAGACTTAAATTCATAATATCCATCTTGTTGCTAATGGCCCAATCGATTCCTCGAAGCAGACTGTACAAGTCGCCTTCTCCCTTTTTATCTAACACTTTCACGGCATACAGCTTCGCGCCAGAAGCGACGCCGACTGTGCCGTAATCGTTATTGAGGGCACCAATCGTTCCTGCGACATGTGTGCCGTGTCCTTCATCATCTTTATAGGAGGAAGTGTAGTTCACGAATGATTTACCGCCGGATATCTTTAAATCCTCATGTGGAGAAATACCAGTATCCAAAACGGCTACCTTCACATTTTTCCCCGTGACGCCTTCTTTTATCGCTTGCTTTACATTCAGCTTTTGCAGGTTGTAAGATTTTTGAACCAATGCATCCTGATTCGTAGAGGCAGCGGTTTTTTTCATCGTAGAAGAAGCGAGTTTGACCTTTATGTTTTTTGAGACATACGCGATGTTGGGATCTTTTTTGAGTGACGTGACCGCTTGTTCATCTGCTGTCACAGCGACAGCGGGAAGATGTATGTACTGTGCGTTCACTTTTTCACTTTCTTCAATCGCTGTTTGCTTTCCTTTTTGGTTTTTATAGACGATGATGACATCTGTTTCTTTTGGCGGTGCAGCTGCCTGCGATTGGTAAGGCAAGGCAGTTGTCAACGCAAGAAGAAACGCGATGACTACGAATATTTTCTTTTTCAAGGCGATAGCCCCTTGCATACGATGACCTCCGTCTTTTTTTTTTCTATTATATCGGAGAAATGAGAAGGATGGTTAGAAGAATCATATTGTTTGTCAGAAAGTTTTTTTTACAAGTAACCTGAAATTGAAATTCATACAAATCTAGTAGACAATAGAGAGAACATAATAAGAGAAAGTAGGATATGCTGATGAACGTAAAAGAGTATATGACGTATGATGCGATTGGCTTGGCGGCACTTGTACGGAATAAGCAGGTAACGCCAGACGAGCTTGTACAAGCTGCATTTGCTAGATTGAATGAGGTCAATCCTGAACTAAATGCGTTGATTCAGACAAGACAAGATCAAGTATTAAAAGAAATCAAGACATTACATACGAGTCAGCCGTTTGCGGGCGTTCCATTTGTACTGAAAAATATATCGCAAGGGCTGGAAAATGAACCGCTGACAGCAGGAGCTGCATTATTAAAGGATGTAAAGGCAAAAACGGACTCCCACTTTGTCCAGCGATTGAAGCAGGCTGGATTTCTCATGATGGGACATACAAACACACCAGAATTCGGATTAAGAAATGTAACAGAACCTGCTTTACATGGTCCAACGAGGAACCCTTGGCATCCTGACTATTCTCCTGGCGGTTCAAGCGGCGGGACGGCAGCAGCTGTTGCGAGCGGCATCGTACCTGCTGGTGGAGCAAGTGATGGTGGAGGGTCCATTCGGATTCCAGCATCCTTTACAGGTTTGTTCGGTCTCAAACCAACAAGAGGAAGAACGCCGGTAGGACCAGGCGCAGGAAGGCAGTGGCAAGGGGCATCCATTGACTTTACACTTACAAAAACAGTGCGGGACAGTGCAGCCCTTCTTGATCTGCTTCAAGTCATTCAGCCTGAAGCGGCTTTCCAAACGCCATTATACGACGGCAGCTATCAAGAAGATCTAGTGAAACGTACATCTTCTATGCGAATTGCTTACAGTGTAGAATCTCCAGTTGGTACGAAGGTCAGTGAGGAAGCGAAGCAGGCGGTGCAGCAAACAGTGAAATGGCTGAGTGATCAAGGGCACCAAGTAGAAGAAGCAGGGCCTGCAATCGATGGGATTCATCTGATGCAGCAATACTACGTCATGAACAGCGGAGAAATGTCTGCACTATTCACGTCCTTGAATCGTTCATTAGGACGTCCAGTCAATCCGGAGGAAACAGACATCGTGGCATGGGTGTTGGCAGAGGCTGGCAAGAATGTAACCGCTGCTGCTTACACAGAAAGTCTTGATGCATGGGATATGGCGGCTGCACAAATGGCGTCATTTCATCAAACCTATGATCTCTTTGTGACACCAGCGACTGCCTATTCAGCTCCTAAGGTTGGTGAGTTGATGCATTCGAAAGAAGAAATCACAGAACTTTTACGTGTGTCATCTCTCTCAATGCAAGCGCAGCAGGATCTCATTTATGACATGTTCTTAAAGAGTCTGACCTACACACCATTTACACAGCTTGCCAACTTAACGGGTCAGCCTTCTATGAGCGTTCCTGTTCATCTCACTAAGGCGGGCATGCCTTTAGGGGTACAGGTCACAGCACCTAAGGGGAAAGAGGATTGGCTGCTTCGGCTTGCAGCAGAGATGGAGACATCCTCGATTTGGAAAGGAACAAATCAACTCATACGTTGAAACGACATTGGTCTATGGAGGGAAAGGAGTGTCACACGTGAGTACGAAGGATAGAATTATTCAAACGGCCGCACTTCTTTTACGCAAACAGGGGTATCATGCGACAGGATTGAATCAAATCATTAGAGAGAGCGGCACGCCTAAAGGATCTCTTTATTATTATTTTCCAAACGGAAAAGAAGAGCTAGCCATAGCAGCCGTTGAATATATTAGTCAAAAGGTCATCAATCGAATTGAAGAAAGCTTTGCCTATTCGGATGATCCTTATATCGCCATCGACCGCTTTATGACAAACATCATCCGGGGATTTACGGAGCAAGAAAATGAAAGAGGCATTCCGATTGTCTTGCTGGCGGCAGAATCCAAGCCAGAACATACGCAGCTTCATACTGCATGTAAACAAGAAATGATCCGCTGGCAAAAGCTTGTGAAAGAAAAGCTCATGAACAGCGGATATGAAGAAAACAAAGCGGATGAGCTGGCTTCTCTCCTTCATTCAATGGTGATTGGGGGTCTATCGATGACCACCGCACTCAAACAAACGACCCCGTTAGAACATGTGAAATGTTACCTTAGACACTTATTTATGCGAGAAGAGTAAAATCTCTCGCATATTGTCTATCTATTATATCAATTGGTCTATATAATAAAGATAGTCAATTAGTCATGAGGAGTGATGGGATGTCGGAGCAACCGCAATCGATCAAGCAATCCGAAGGAACCTCTTTTTATACCGTGTCTGGTTCAGGGAAACTGTATGGGCTGGAAAATCAGCTTGTTCATGTGCTGGCAGAAGTAAATCAAACGAATCAGCTGTTTGAGCTTGTCTTAATCACAGGTGGGAAAGGAGCTTATTTTCCACTTCACTGTCATGAGCACTTATTTGAAACCATTTTTGTGCTGGAAGGAAAGCTTGAAGTGATCTTGGACGGTAAAAAATATATGGTCACAGCCTTCGATTATATTCATATCCCACCCAAAACGATCCATGGCTACAGAATGCATAGTCACAAAACAAGATTTATTTCATATACGTTGGGCGGACAAATGACAGATGTCTATCAGCAAATTGGGAAAAGGCTTCAGCGGAACGAATGGCCGATGACCGATCATGCTTTCGATGCAGACAGCTTTGAACAAGCTGAAAAAGAAAGCGATCTCATATTGATGCATGGTATCCGGCAGCTGTCAAATACAACTAAGCCCTCCGTTTTATTTCATAGTCAGCTCCCTCAGGCGGTGCAGCCCTACGTATTAGAGGCTGGTGAAGGGAAGCAATACATTATTGATGGTCAGCTTCATGAGCTGATCGCAACAACAGAAACAACTGGAGGCGGGTTCAGTCATTTTGTGATTGAAGGCGCGAAGGGAAAGTATTTTCCTCCGCATTATCATCAAGTACATACAGAAGCACTCTATTGCGTTGAGGGAAAAATGAATCTTCAATTGAACGGAGAGGATATATGCCTGATGCCGGGTGACTTTGCCTATATACCGCCGGATACAATTCACTCTTATAAATTCGTGTCCCATTCTAATAAATTTTTGCTTTTACTGCTCCCTGGAAAGATTGAGCAGTTGTATGAGCAATTTGAAGAATCACAAAGCCCGAGTATATGTCCTTATTTTATTCAAGAAGGGAACTTAATGATTGATCGAGAGACTTCCTCTCAATATGATTTGGTCTTTATCGAAAAAGGATAAATATGTAACGCGTTACACATGGTTGAATAAGCGCCTGTCGAACCGATCGACGGGCTTTTTTGTTTTTTAATAATCCTGATCTGATGCATGAACCATCCATTCAAGGTGAAGCTATGTACAGATGATTTTCGCTAAAGGAGGAAATGCATGTGAGAGCTGTTACTTATCAGGGGAAAAATAGCATTGCAGTGAAGAAAGTAGATGCGCCATCTATTCAAGATCGGGAAGATGTGATCATCCGAATGACATCAACAGCAATTTGTGGATCTGATTTACATTTGTATCAGGGGAATTTCCCGCTTCCAATCGGCTACGTGATTGGGCATGAGCCAATGGGGATTGTGGAGGAAGTTGGCCCGGATGTCACGGCAGTAAAAAAGGGAGACCGTGTCGTTATTCCATTTACCGTTGCATGTGGTCAATGCCAATATTGTCATCACCACTTAGAAAGCCAATGCGACAACTCAAACCCGCACTACGATTCGGGTGGACTTTTTGGATATAGTGAGAAATATGGGAACTACCCTGGAGGACAGGCAGAATATTTACGCGTGCCTTTTGGGAACTACACTCCGTTTAAGATCCCAGATGATTGTGAGCTGGAGGATGAACAATTGCTGTTCTTATCGGATGTTCTTCCAACTGCTTATTGGAGCGTGGAGCACGCCGGTGTGAAAAAAGGTGATACGGTCATTGTGTTAGGCTGTGGACCTGTTGGGTTAATGGCACAGCAATTTGCATGGCAAAAAGGGGCAGAACGTGTGATTGCGGTCGATTATATTGATTACCGTCTGCGACATGCAAAGCGGATGAGTGGCGTAGAAGTATTTGATTTTACAGAAGATCCCGACATGGGAGAAACATTGAAGGAGCTCACCAAGGGCGGAGCGGACGTTGTGATCGATTGTGTCGGAATGGACGGGAAGAAGTCGCCGCTTGAAAAAATTGAGCAGAAGCTCAAGCTGCAAGGCGGAACAATTGGACCGATTCAAATTGCCACAAAAGCCGTCCGTAAATGTGGAACGGTGCAGATGACGGGTGTGTACGGAGGCCTATATAATATGTTCCCATTAGGTGCCTTTTTCGCAAGAAACGTCACCCTGAAAATGGGGCAGGCCCCGGCGAGAGGCTACATGTCAAAGCTCTATCAAAAAGTGACAACCGGTGAAATTGATCCTAAAGCGATCATCACACACCAATTGCCGTTAGATGATGCCGCTCATGCATATCACATATTTAATGATAAGAAGGATGATTGTATAAAGGTCATCTTAAAGCCATAAAAAAGAAGGCTTAGGTTTATCCCTAAGCCTTTAATGTGTGCTCGTCCATCATTTTTTCGATTAATTCAAAAAATGTTTTTTTATCTTCTTCTGAAAGGTTGTCGAACAGCTGATTGACAAGCAGCTGGCGGTTGTCGATCATTTGTTTTGCAATTTGTTCACCTGATTCAGAGAGTTCAATCCATACAGTACGGCGGTCATTATTATTTCGAGAGCGGATAATCAGCCCTTCATCTTCTAAGTGATTGAGAGCGGTTGTTGTTGCAGAGGGAGATAATGAAACTTCCTGCAGAATATTTTTCACAGTACATGATTGATGACGATAAATGATGCGTAAAATAAACCCTTTCACATTCGTGACGTTTTTCGGGATGTTCTCTTCATCTATTTGTTTCGTCGCCTTTAAATACTTTGTCAGCGCATGGTCTAATAAACTTGCCTCTAGCTCGAAATGTTGCATTCTCCATACCTCTTTTCCTATTGCATTCGCATTTTCCGATCAATTACTAGGTCTATCTTATCATAATAGTTATCATCATTTAAACCAAAATGGAAGACGGCTATAAAATTACCTATATTATCAATTAATATAAAGAACAATTCCAAATTGAAATGATTTTACTTTCAGCTGGTTTTATTTTAGAATGTGAATGAGATAAAATCTGCCAACCCATTCACTGGAAATTGGCTATTGTAAATCAAACGTTTGGAGATGAAGATATTGAATACATTACAGGCATTACTTAACGACAGAATGGAACGCTCTTCACAAATTGAAGCGGTAACTGGCGGGGGTGTGTCTTATACATTTGAAGAATATGCAAAGCGTATTGACCAGCTCGCTCATTACTTACATCAAAAGGGGATTCGAAAAGGGGACCGTGTTTGCTTTATTTGTCAAAACCATCATCACTTTTCAACGATTATGCTGGCAGCCATTAAAGCAGGTGCAGTCGCAGTTCCGCTTAGCTGGCAGCTTACTTCTTTTGAGCTGGAAGGTATTTTGAAAAAAGCAGAGCCAAAGGCTTTATTTTTTGACCGTGAATTCCGTGACATCATTGCGGCAGTGAATGTGTCTTTAGAAAATTGCCTGATGGTGGAATCCGGTGTCAATGCGAAAACAACACAGCTGTTTGAAGACATGTTGGCTTCAAATGATGGAAGTAACCTTGCTGAAGAGGTATCAGAAGAGGATCTAGCGATGATTTTATTCACCTCTGGGACAACGGGAAATCCAAAGGGCTGTATGGTCGGACATGGACGAATCTATCAATTTTTAACAAGACATGGGAATCGAGGATTCGATCTGAAAGGAAAACGGTACTTGGCGAGTCACCCTCTGTATCATATGAGTTCGATTAATCATCTAATCGCAGCTGCGATTGAAGGATATACGCTTGTCTTCTTACATGATGCAACACCGAAGCGCATTTTAGAAACGATTGAGAAAGAAAGAATTACGTTCATGATGGCTTTCCCATCAGCTTACACGTACATGCTAGAAGAAATGAAACGCGGTTCGTACGATCTTTCATCTTTTGAAATTGCGATTTCTGGCGGTACGAAGGTGCCGGTACGCTTAATTAAAGATTACAAAGAAGTAGGCATTCAGATGATGCATGGCTATGGAAGTACCGAAGCATGGGTTGTGAGTGCGTGGCATCCAGCGATGGGCGAGGATAAAATGGGCTCTGCAGGTAAAGTGGATCCGGATGTAGAAGTGAAAATCATGCACCCTGAGACAGAGGAGACATTGCCAGCTGGAGAAATTGGCGAAGTCGTTATGAGAAGCCCATTCTATTTTCTAGGCTACTATCATCAGCCTGACGCTACAGAGAAGGTGCTGAAAGATGGCTGGTTCCATATGGGAGATGCAGGCTATCTAGATGAAGACGGTTTTCTTTTCATCACAGGGAGATACAAAGATGTGATTCTGTACGGTGGGGATAATATCTACCCTGACCAAGTAGAAGAGGTCATTGATCAAATTCCAGGTGTGATTGAATCAGCTGTCATTGGGGTGCCAGACGAATTATATGGTGAAGTGCCAAGTGCGTATATCGTAAAAGACGATTCTGTCGATTTTTGCGAAGAAGATGTGGTGAACTATTGCCAGGAACGTTTGGCAGATTACAAAGTGCCCTCCATTCATTTCACACAGGAGCTGCCAAAAAACAAGCTTGGTAAAATCATGAAGAAAGATTTACGTGAATTGGTTGTGAATGCGTAGTACCTATTCTGCTATAATGAAATTTGAATGATTTTTTGTTTTTCTAACGTTTTGGAGGGAAAGGGTTTGCGACATATTCTACGTAAGAAACACATTCACGATTTGTTAGAACAGAGCAGGCAGCAAAAGGTAAAGAAAACGCTAGGCGGGCTCGATCTCACGCTCCTTGGTATAGGGGCAGTGATCGGCACGGGGGTCATGGTGTTAACCGGAATTACAGCGGCTAAGGATGCAGGGCCGGCTGTCATTTTTTCCTTTGCCATCGCAGCGATTGTGTGCAGTTTGGCAGCACTTTGCTATGCAGAAATGGCTTCAGCACTGCCTGTATTCGGCAGTGCGTACATTTATTCATATACAACGATGGGTGAGCTTGTCGGGCATCTAATGGGATGGACGTTATTGTCCGTTTATATGCTGACTGCTTCAGCTGTCGCCAGTGGCTGGTCGAGCTATTTCAACAGCTTGCTTGAGGGGTTTGGAATTTCGATTCCCCATCAATTTTTAGCGGGACCTGAACAAGGCGGATATATGAATCTGCCAGCCATTATCATTGCCTTACTGATTGCGTGGATCTTATCTAGAGGAACGAAGGAAAGTAAAAAATTCAATAATATCATGGTGTTTGTGAAACTCGGTATTATTGTTCTTTTCATTGTAGTAGGCGGGTTTTATGTACAGCCATCCAATTGGCAGCCGTTCATGCCGTTTGGTGCAGAAGGCGTCATTGCTGGTGCTGCTGCTGTGTTTTTTGCCTTCTTAGGATTTGATGCGATTTCTGCTTCTGCAGAAGAGGTGAAAAATCCACAGCGGAACCTGCCAATTGGCATTATTGGCTCATTACTCATTTGCACGATCATTTACATTGTCGTTTGTTTGATTATGACAGGTATGGTGCACTATACAAAACTGAATGTCACAGAGGCGATGTCCTATGTCTTGCAAAGTGTACATCAAAATAGTGTAGCCGGTATTATTTCTGTCGGTGCGGTCATTGGATTGATGGCTGTGATTTTCGCCAATAATTATGCAGCAACTCGAATTGCCTATGCAATGGGACGAGATGGTCTTTTGCCGAAAGTGTTTTCGAAAACAAACAAAAGCGATACGCCTGTTGCAAGCATATGGATGATTGGCGGCATGACAGCTGTTATTTCAGGGTTTATTGATTTAAAGGACTTGTCCAATTTAGCGAATATCGGTGCTTTATTGACGTTTGCAATGGTGAGTTTATCTGTCCTCATTTTGAGAAAGACACATCAGCAGCTTGAGAGGGGATTCCGGGTTCCATTTGTGCCGGTCTTGCCGATTATTTCAATGGGCTGCTGCTTGTTCCTTATGTTCAACTTACCAGGCCGGACGTGGCTTTACTTTGGTGTTTGGCTGTTAATCGGTGTTTTCATGTACGCAGCGTATTCAAACAAACATAGTGAATTAGCGAAATCTTCATGAGAAAAAGGTGCAAATCCGTTGACGATTTGTGCCTTTTTTCATACGATTTGGGATAAGCTATAAAAGAGAAGATGGACGGAACAAGAGGAGGATGAGGGGTATGATTAGTGTTAGTCCTTATATTGTGGTAGACGATGTGAAGGAATCTCTTCAATATTATCAAGGGATTTTTGGCGGTGATATTCATATTTTAAATGAACATCAAGACCGTGTGCTGCATGCAGAACTGCACCTTGGAGAATCGCTGCTTCACTTTTCAGATACGTTTGACCGCACACCAAAGCCCGAGAATCTCAGATTGATTATGCAGTTTGACAATGAAGAAGAACTAAAGGCTGTATATGAAGCGCTAGAAGCTGATGGAGATGTACTGGTCGAATTACAGGATACGTTCTTTGGCGCCCTTCACGGGCAAGTACAGGACCGCAAAAATGGGTTGATCTGGGTGCTGAATTATATGAAATAAACCAAGACCTTCACCTTCGTGAAGGTTCAGCGTGTAGACAAACCCTCGCATTCGGTGTCAGTCCTGCGTGCTGGTGCTCACGAATGACAAATTCGCTCCGCGCCAGTACTCGTCCTTTCTAGACTGCAAAGGTTTTCTATCACGCTGAAAAGAAGACAAAAGGCTAAAATCAAGATCATTTTAGCCCTTTGTCAACAATCTGGCCCTTCACCTTCGTGAAGGTTTTTTTGGGAGTGCTTTTATTTTCTGAAAAATGGGAAATATGCTATGTTGGAAGAATAAAGAACAAGGAGAAAGGTGGCAAAGGGATGGAGCAAATTGAATTTCAATCAATCCAAACAAATGGTGTAACACTTCACACAGCAATAGCTGGACCTGAGGATGGCCCGCTGCTTATACTGCTGCATGGATTTCCTGAGTTCTGGTACGGCTGGAAGAACCAAATTATGCCCCTAGCCGAGGCAGGCTATCGTGTCGTCGTTCCTGATCAAAGGGGCTACCATCTAAGTGATAAGCCAGAAGGAATCGAATCCTATGTATTAGATCAACTGAGAGATGATATTGTAGGGCTGATTAAGACGCTTAGTCCGAATCAAAAGGCGATTGTGGGTGGTCATGATTGGGGCGGAGCAGTTGCTTGGCATTTGGCATCCACACGTTCTCAATATGTAGAGAAACTAATCATTGTCAACATGCCGCATCCGCGGGTGATGATGAAGGTTCTTCCATTTTATCCCCCGCAGTGGAAGAAGAGCTCCTATATCGCATTCTTTCAGCTTCCGAATGTGCCAGAGGCAGCTCTTCAGGAAAATCACTTTCAAAAGCTGGATGAAGCCATTGGGCTGACTGCAAGACCCCATTTGTTCACGAAGGAAGATGTATCAAGCTATAAGCTGGCTTGGACGCAGCCAGGTGCCATGACCTCAATGCTGAATTGGTACCGCGCCATCAAAAAGGGCGGCTTTGAAAAGCCGATATCAAAGCGCATTTTAGTACCTGTTCGCATGATCTGGGGGATGGAGGACAAGTTTTTAAGCAGAAAGCTGGCGAAGGAAACGATGAAGATTTGCCCAAATGGACAACTAATTTTTGTTGATGATGCTTCTCATTGGATCAATCATGAAAAACCAGAAGTGGTGAACAAACTCATACTCGAATTTTTGAACTAAAGAAAGAAGCTCTGATCAGAGGGGGAAACTCACTCTTGTCCCCATAGAAAAAACACCTCCATGTTTTTTCGGATCACAACGATCCGTTTTCAAACTTGAAGGTGTTTTTTATTTGTCTCATCTTATGGGGTCAGTCCCAAGAGGACCAGAGCTTTTTTGATTTAACCGATTCGATTCTTTTTCAACGAAGCAGGTTCGTCGTCCCAGCATTCAATTTTCTCATTGTTTGGAACGACATTTTTATAAAAGACAGGATCCTTGCCTTCTTTTTTCTGTCTCGTATAATCCTTCAATGCTGCAAAGGCGACCTTAGACAGCATGGTGATGGCGATGAGGTTGACGATGACCATGAGTCCCATGAAGAGATCGGCTAGACCCCACACGAGAGGAACAGTAGCAACTGCACCGAAAAGAACCATTCCAATAACGGCAATTCGATAAATGTTAAGCCAAACTTTGTTGGCTCCAAGGAATTCAATGTTCGTTTCGCCGTAGTAATAGTTACCGATTAATGTACTAAAGGCGAATAGGAAAATCATGATAGCAAGGAATCCAGAGGCCCATGGTCCAATGCGCTGACTGAGTGAAGCCTGTGTTAATTCAATTCCTTGCAGGTTCGTTGTTTTGTATGCATCAGAGAACAGGACAAGGAAGGCTGTGCTTGTACAAATAATTAATGTATCTGTTAACACGCCAAACGCCTGAATTAATCCTTGTTTTACAGGGTGACTTGTCACAGCTGTTGCTGCTGCGTTAGGTGCACTACCCATACCAGCCTCATTCGAGAAAAGACCGCGTTTAATCCCTTGTAATAATGCGCCGCCTAATGTTCCACCAGCAAACTGTTCAAACCCGAAGGCGTGTTTCACAATCGTACTGATGACACCAGGAAGTTCAGTGATATTTGTCACAATAACAAAGAATGCAATTCCGATATAGGCTAGAGCCAGCACAACGACAATGTATTCAGAAGCTTTTGCAATGGCTTGGATTCCCTTGAAAATAATTGCTGCAAAAATAACAGCCATCACAATACCGACTGTTAAACGGTCTAATCCAAAGGAGTTTTCAAAAGCGACAGTAATTGTATTTGATTGCACCGCATTAAAGACGATTCCAAAAGAAATTGTAATCAGAATCGCAAATAAAATTCCCATCCAGCGCTTGTTTAACCCTTTTTCCATGTAATAAGCAGGTCCACCGCGGAATCCTGTTTTATCTTTCACTTTATACACTTGGGCTAATGTACTTTCAACAAAGCTTGAGGCAGAACCGATAATGGCTACGATCCACATCCAGAAGATTGCGCCAGGTCCACCAATTGCAATGGCGATGGCAATCCCTGTAATATTCCCTGTTCCTACACGTGCCGCCATACTGATGGCAAATGCTTGGAACGGTGATATCCCTTCTTTTTCTTTTCTTCCTTCTTTCAGGACACGCACCATTTCTTTAATCATTCTCACTTGCAGGAAGCGTGTTCTATATGTGAAGTAGACACCAACTCCAAGTAACAGAGCAATGACAATATAAGTCCAAATAAAATCATTTGTATGTGTTAAATAAGATAGCAAAGCTTTTTCGTTCATAACATCACCTCTTCGAATTCATGACTGTTCATTTTAAAAAATACTGAGATCCCACTCTTTTGCGAGCTTTTTCAGCATCATGACACCGGTAATACTATTTCCGCAATCGTCAATGGCGGGACCATAAATGCCGATTCCGCAGCCTGTTTGAAATGGGAATTCTCTTCTTGCGCTTGGCGGAACGCAAGCCATAATTCCTCCAGACACACCACTTTTGGCTGGAACGCCTACGAAAGCAGCAAAATTACCAGACGCATTATACATGCCGCATGTCAGCATCAATGCCTTTGTTAGTCTTGCGATATCCTTTGGAATGACTTGGACCTGTTTAAAGGGATGATAGCCATCACTTGATATAATCAGCCCAATCAAGGCGATGTCCTCTGTTGTAACCTCGATGGAACATTGCTTTAAGTACACTTCTAATGTGTCCTCGACATCTGATTCTAAGTAATTGGTTTCTTTTAAGTAATAAGCAAGAGCACGGTTGCGGTGCGCAGTTGCCCATTCTGATTGATAAACCTCTTCATTAACAGAGGGACGCTTACCTATTAAGTTTTCGATTAAATCGAAAATATATGCTAGCTTTTCTGTAGAAGTCTTTCCGGGAAGGATGGAGGATACGGTAATAGCTCCAGCATTAATCATTGGATTAAAGGGCTTCCCTGGTTTATGCATCTCAAGACGGTAGATGGAATTAAATGCATCACCAGTTGGCTCTACATCTACCCGGTCCAAGACGTATGGTACGCCTCTTCCTAAACAGGCAGCTATAAAGCTGATGACTTTTGAGATACTTTGCAGGGTAAAGGGAACGTCCCAATCACCATATCGTACAGATGATCCGTCTGGGCCTATCACGCTGATACCAAGTTGAGAGGAATTCACTTTTCCGAGTGCTGGAATGTAGCCAGCATTCTGTCCGTTTTTGTAATACGGACGTATTTCTTCTGCCCATTGATTAACAGAAGACTGGCATGCGTGTTGTGTATTATTAGAAATTGCTGTTTTCATACGATTCCTCCAATCAAAAATCAAAAAGTACCCTATTGAATTGGCGGATGACAAAAAATGCGATCAAATAGGCACGAAAACATGTTACACATCTTCAAAGAACTTGTCATGCGCTGCTTGTACCACTCCTTTACACCTAAATATATGTTGAAATGAAGGCTTTGGCGGCGAAAAAACAAAAAGGGTTTTTAGTGAAAATTCAGAAAACGCTTACATAGAGTTTCACTAAAATTGTTCATTCAATTTATCTTGGAAACTACACAATCTGACGAAAATCTACAGAAAAACTTACAAATAAAAATCGGTTTGTCGATCATTGTCTAAACAATTCCCATTATTGTAGACAATCACCAAAATGCTGAATAGCTGAAAGGTCACCATGGCGCCTCGGTGAATAGTCATAAAAAAGGATTTTGAGGAAAGAAGGAGCCGTAAAAATTATTTTTTTGTACGTTGTGAAGAAAAGAGTCTCCTTGTATACTGTGGCTATGCAAAAAGGGGAAGGGATGTCAGTCATTTGAGTTTAAACCAGCTTGTTAAAAAAGACGCATTCATATTAATTTTTATGGTGGTTATTGTGCCGCTTGCAGGAGAACTGAAGTTTTATCCTGTGAATGAAACGTTCCGGATCAGCTTTGGGGCACCTGCGTTTTTCTTTTGTTTATTACTCTTAAGGAAATCTAGACCGTTCTTGCCCGGGTTTTTAACAGGCGCAGCCATTGTGCTTTTTCGAGTAGGTTTAGATCTGATGCAGCATCATGCTGATCTCGCTACATCATTTTATCAGCAATTCCCAAGTTTCTTTTTTTATTTTACATATGCTTTCTTGTTCTTTGCCGTCCGTACGGGACGTTTTAAACAGCGTTCTATTTTTATTGGGATCATTGGTCTCATGATTGAATTAGTGGCTGATTTTGTTGAGCTGTTTGTACAATTTTTAGTGTTTGATACGACGATGACGCTATCAAAGCTGAGTGATATGTTTCTCATTGCGTTTGCTCACAGCTTTGTCGTAATCAGCTTTTTTAATATGATGAAGCTGTATGAGGCACAATCAAGAGAGAAGCAGATCATGAAACAAAATGAGCATATGATGATGGTCATTTCAAATTTATATGAAGAAACGGTTCATTTAAAGAAAACGTTAAAACATACAGAGCATATTACGCAAGAATCATACAGGCTTTACCGTCTCTTGCATGAACACGAAGCAGGGAAGAAAGTGAGTCAGGAGCTGTTGAAGCTCGCAGGAGAAATCCATGAGGTGAAAAAGGACAATCAACGTATTTATGCTGGGCTTTCGAAGCTGATTTCTAAGGAAAATATGCAAGACTATATGAAGGCGGAAGAGCTCGTTCAAATTGTCCTTCGCATTCAAGAAAAGTATGCGCTCTCTCTAGGGAAAAACATCTCCTTTACATCTGATATAAGAGGCATTCATTTGCATGATTATCATGTGTTCATTTTCTTATCGCTCATTAATAATTTAATGGCAAATGCGGTTGAAGCCATAAAGGATGACGGAATGATCTCACTCGTATTGAAAGGAAGTCATGATAAAATAGAGATTCGGATTGAAGATGATGGCCCGGGGATTCCTGAAAAAATGAGAGAAATAGTATTTGATCCAGGCTATACTTCTAAATTTGATGCATATGGAACACCATCAACTGGGATTGGCTTATCCTATGTGAAAGAGCTGGTTAAAGAGCTTGGCGGTACAATTAAAATCGAACAAAGAGAAACAAAGGGAACGGCTTTTCAGCTACTCCTTCCTATACAAAATTTAATACAGAGAGGGTGAGTGTATGCGATTTTTCATTGCAGATGATGATCGTGCAATACGCTCGATTTTAGGTCAAATCATAGAAGATGAAGATTTGGGAGAGGTCGTGGATGAAGCCGATGACGGAGTGGGATTAGAAGCACATTCATTGAACCTAAAAAAAATAGACATCCTTCTGATAGACCTTTTAATGCCTGCTAGAGATGGCATTCAAACGATTCGTCATATTCACCCTGAATTCAAAGGTAAAATCATGATGATTTCCCAAGTAGAGGCGAAAGAGATGATGGCAGAAGCCTATGAATTAGGGATCGAATATTATATTCATAAACCTGTCAATCGAATTGAGATCGTCAGTGTGATTCGAAAAGTCATAGAGCGGATCAAGCTGGAGAAATCGATTTACGATATTCAAGCTTCCCTTCGCCATGTGCTGCCGTTAGAGCCAGTGACTTCTCATAGCACAACGGGTGCTGGGTTGAAGAAAAGGACGATGAAAGAGGCGGGGGAATTTCTCTTATCCGAACTAGGAATTGTTGGAGAGAGCGGATCTAAGGATTTACTAGAGATCCTGATCTACTTATATGAAACACAGTCAGCCAATTCTCATGAGGTCAATTTCCCGCCGCTAAAGCAGCTCTTTATCAAAACAGCGGAGAGGAAGCTGGATCATGGGGCGACCGATGTAGAAGTGATGAGGGAAGTGAAAGCGGCAGAGCAGCGGATTAGACGCGCTATTCATCATTCCTTGAATCATTTTGCTTCACTAGGATTAACAGATTTCTCGAATCCTAAGTTTGAGCACTATGCGTCGAAGTTTTTTGACTTTACCGATGTCAGCCAAAGAATGAAAGAAATGCAGAAGACCTCTTCATCCACAGGATCAACGGGCAGAGTCAATACGAAGAAGTTTGTTCAAATCTTTTATTTTGAAGCAAAGCAGCTATTTGAGGGAATGAGCTGAAGAAAATCTATTGGAATGATTGGAGAAAATAAACAGAAAAAGACCGCTATTCCTATGATCTGTCGTGATCTTCAAGTATCTTTATTATTTAACTGATCATTCTGATTTTTCTTTTTTCTTGAAAATAAAACTCTCTTGTGCAATCGTTTGTTAAAATAGTGAAGTTAGACTAGAATGTCGGAGGTTTTATTTTGGGAAAAATTAAACGAAATGCGCTCTGCCCATGCGGAAGCGGAAAAAAATATAAACATTGCTGTGGTCAAAAGTCAGGCGGAGAACAAACGTCTGAGCTTGTGTTTAAGGAAGCTGTACAAGTTCAAAAGGATTTAATGAATTACGCATTCTCTAAACATCAGAGAGCCATCAATCAATTCATTAATGAGTTTTCTTTTCTTGCAGATATGGATAAAGAAACGCAACAAATCTCAGTCTTTCATTTGAGTGTATGGGGCATCTTCTTCCGTCCATTAACGGATCAGAAAGAAACCATCTTCCAAGAATTCCTGACAAAGAAAGCGGAGGATATTACCCGTCCGAAAACAAAACAAGTGGTTCAATCATGGACAGACATGGAGCCATCTTTGCTTTTATTAAATGAAAAAACGGACGAGTCTCTTTACTTTGAGAATATGGTGACAGCTGAAAAGGTTGAAGTAGATGTAAAACCGGATCAAACAGTGCTGCCTGAAAAGGGAAGTCTCGTGCTTGGATTCCCTGTTCAATTTGAAGAAAAAGCAGAGTTTTTCATTCAATATACGATGTTTGCGAAAGAGTTTACAGATACGCTTCTTCTTCAAGTACGTCAGCTTGTTGAAGCATATGAGGCAAATGGAGGAACGCGCAGCACATTTATGAGAGAATCATTCCCTGACGTGTTGAAGTGCATGTTTGCAAAGCAAGAAGTAGAAGAATCAGAAACATCTGCTGAAACAGAAGGCGATACAGGTCTAACAGCAGATCGCATGGACTGGGCAAATGACGTTCAACTGGAAACAGCTAAGCTGATTGAAGACGGAATGAAGGAACACGGGGACCAAAGCTTGACTGATGGCGCTTTAACTGTGTGGAAAGCCTATTGTGATCAGAAATCACCTGTGATCCGTAAAGCAGCATCATTTGCTGCGGGAATCGAATATTACATTCACTCACTTGCAAGCGATGCCCCGCTTTCTCAAGCGCAAATAGCGAAAAAGTATGGCATTAGTGCGTCTACTGTATCGAGCCGTTTTAAAGATATTGAAAAAGCGGTGAAAGAAGAGCAAGAGGCGACTGTATAGCATCAGAAAAGACGCGGCACCTTCATTGGGCCAGCGTCTTTTTTAGTTCATGATTATCTTGTTTTAATAAAACCGCTCATGTACTGCGATGTATTGTAATCGTTAAGGTCAATTTTCCACTGACCATCCCCATTACGTTTCATTTTCACTTCGTATTCAGCCGGGCTGGAGACTGGAGGAAGCTTTTCGAATTCAGATGCGTACAAGTTTAAGCTTTTCTTATACAATTCTTCTTTAGAGCGGATCTTGCCGTTGTAAAACTCGTCTCTTTGCTTGTCCAGCTTGTCTTTTAAGTTAGAAGCATCAATGCCTGTTACTTGAGCGACAACCTTCGCCTCGTCATTAGAGATGGTTTTTACACTTGTTTCTACTTTGGTTTTATCCTTCATGGTGTCTTGAATCCGTTTGTACATAGACAGGATATCACGGTCACTTACTTCATTGCCGTACATCCCAGCGCTTCTTTTGAAGTCTTTTACGAACATGTCGTGGTATTTATTCACGACATCGGATTGGTTGTCACCTGTTAAATCTGCAAATTGATCGTTCTTTTTGTCAAATACAATGATATCCGTATAAGCGGATAGCGCTTTTGCAGGGTTATCCAGCTTTTTCGCTGTATCCAGTATTTTGTTTCCATCTAGGTCGATTTCGATCGAATCACTGTTTTTCTTGATGCTGTCTTGGTACACGAACTGATATTTTTTCCCTTTGTCTACTAGGAAATAAAGAGCACCTGATTGTGATTTTCCTTTGTTCAATGAACCAAGGTCAAGACGGTCTTTACTGCCGTAAAATTTTAAATCAGATACTTTGGCATCGTCCTGATAAAGGGAGAAGTCAGAGCTATATAATGATAGAGCTTTGTCACCTTTGTTTGTAATCGTCAGGTTGATTTTTAGCACCAATTCATTGTCTCTTAGCGTAGTTGTTGAGTCTTCTGGTAACGTATATTCGTAGCTATCGACTTTTACCTCTGCTGTTTTTGTTGATTTTTGATCAGTGTTGCTTGATTTTGCTGAGCTCTGGCAAGCTGCAGAGATGATCATCACGAACGAAATCATGAGGAGTGCACTTATTTTTTTAAGATTCACAGTTGATGCTCCTTTGCTTTTCTTTCGTCATTTCATTCCCGCTATCTGACTATGAAAAAAGAAACAGATAGGATGGTATATTCGGGTGTTGCAGGGGAAAATCTCCTTATGACGATTTGCACTTTTCATTCTATCGAAATTCAATCATGATGAGGAATAGGTTTTAGTCCCTATCTTTGAAAGAAATTTACACAAAAGCCAATAATAAAAGGAAATTCGTAAGTCTAATATACCGGTTAATAAGAATTGATTTGTAGATTTATGATCGGTTTTAAATGTTTTTTACGTAAAAATCTTGAAGTGAGGGTGTTGCTGCTTCAGAGAGCAGGATACTTGAATGTTGGAAAGGGTTCGTGGGAAAATAAGGATGATTAAGCAGATAAGGGAGATGAGCTTTTGAAAAAGGTAACGCTTGGACGAACTAATTTACAGGTGAATCCGATAGGGCTTGGTACGAACGCGGTAGGTGGACATAATTTGTTCCCGAACCTGAGTGAAGATGCCGGACGAGAGCTTGTGGAGACAGCTCTTGATCAAGGTGTCAATTTCTTAGATTCTGCTTTTATTTATGGACTGGGCCGTTCAGAGGAATTGATTGGTGAGATTATTGCCAAAAGAGGCGGTAGAGAAAACCTTGTCCTTGCGACAAAGGGGGCTCATAAAGAAGTAAACGGACAAATTGAATTGGATAACAGCCGAGACTTTTTAAGAGAGCAGGTCGAAAATAGCCTGAAACGACTGCAAACAGATTATATTGATTTATACTATATGCATTTCCCGGACGGCCGGACACCGCTGGAAGAAGTAGCAGGCACATTAAAGGAATTGAAGGATGAAGGGAAAATCAGGGCCATTGGTGCATCAAATCTTGATTTTGAACAGCTTCAAGCCTTTAATCGAGATGGCTACTTAGATGTGCTTCAGTCGGAGTATTCTTTGCTGAAACGTGAGGCAGAGCAGGATCTTCTCCCATACTGCGTCGAGCATCGTATTTCCTTTATTCCGTATTTCCCGTTGGCGTCAGGTTTGTTGACTGGTAAATTTACGAAGGATGCCACATTTGATGATATTCGAGCAAAAGATCCGCTTTTCCAAGGCGAGGCGTTCCTTCAAAACCTCGAAAAAGTAGACAAGCTGAAGGCAATTGCACAATCAAAGAACGCCGAAACGGCACACGTTGCACTCGCTTGGCTTTTAGCACAGGACGGCATCGACGCCATTATTCCAGGTGCAAAACGAGCTGAGCAAGTTCAGCAAAACCTAAAAACAAACGAAGTTCAATTAACAAAAGAGGAAATCAATCAAATTGACCACATTTTCTCTTAATCAAAAAAGGTGCTTGGCTGCACCTTTTTTTTATGACATCGTGAGAGGGATTTTGATGACAAGCCGCAAATGTGGAGAACGGTAAGTGAAATCAAGAGTACCGTCTGCCTTTTCAACAAGCTGATGAATGATATACGTGCCCATTCCTTGATGATCCCCGCCTTTTGTCGAGCGGCCAAAGTTTTTAAACAAATGGTCTAACACGTGTTTTTCCATTCCTTTTGTGCTGTTCTCACAATGGATTAAAAAGAGCCCGCTCCGAATAGAGGTCGTAATCGAGATGCTGCCCTCTTTCCCGGCTTGCTTCGCTTCAATCGCTGCGTCTAGGGCATTATCAAGTAAGTTTCCAGTGAAACTAACCTGATCCGCCTTAGAAAAGGGAAGCGATGAAAAAGGCGCTTGAAGGTCTAGAGAAAGGTCGATGTCCTCTTTTTCAGCCCGTTGGAAAAAGGAATGCAGGGTTGAGGCCAAATAGGCATTTTCTCCTTTCATCCAAGGGAAATGTTTTACGTATTGCTGAATCAAATCCTTGATCTCGTGCTCGTCGTTCGACGCGGAAAAGGCATTTAAATGTCTAGCTGTTTCATGATGTTTACTGCGCAGCTCAAGCAGCAATTCATTGGTTCTTGATTCTGCATTGATCAGCTCTTGAAGCCGCCCGTTTAATCGTTTCTCCGTCTGCATCATCTTCAATGAAAGGATATCTGTTGTCATGATGATGATCAAAACTAAAAGAGAGCTCAATCCATTTCCTTGCGTCAGAAAAAGGGAAAGACCTGCACAGGTAAAGAGCACAAAAGCGCCCAACATCACATAACCACTCACCTGAGGCAAAAACCTTTTGTATATGAAAAATGTATAAAGACAAATCACACAAAAAGTGAGGAGCCACAGCACTCCTGATGATAGCGGCAGAATAGCTTCAGCAGCTGCATGAAACGCAAGACCTAGCCATATGAGAGCATACATGCGGAATCCAAGATAGAAAGCGTTCACGTTCGTTCTCCTTAAAAATAGTATTTCTTAAAGTATTCTAATTGCTGCTTGGTTATCATGGCTTTTTTATCTGTACCTTCAAAAGACACGATAAATGAATTTTTGGCATACGCCGAGAAGTTCTTAATGTAATGAATATTGATGATAAACGATCGGTGGGAGCGGATAAAATCTTTTTCAGCTAGATCGCCCTTTAACTCGTTTAATGTCTGATATGTTTGGATATCTCCTGTTGTTGTGACAATGGTGGTTGACCTGCCTGTTCGCTCAACAAAAATGACATCCTTCTTTTGCAGCACATGAATATCTGACTGCTGTTTAATGAGAAGCCGTCCATGAATGCTTTTCTCCTGCTTGGTGGACATGTAGCGTTCTAAGGATTTGGCAATTCGATCGGCTTGGTAGGGCTTCATAATATAATCGTGAACATTTAAATCAAACGCATGGACCGCATATCCGCTGTTTCCTGTCATAAAGACAACATCGACATTCAGTGCATGAGAGTGAATGAGATCCGCTAATTCATAACCGGACATTCCGGGCATTTCAATGTCTGCGAACAACAGATCAATATCTCCTTTTTTGACCTTCTCGTAAGCATCCTCTGCTGACTGCGTGACAAAGACAATCTCCACAGTCTCCATTCTGCCTACAATGGCATGCAGTTTTTCTAAATCTACTCGGTAATCGTCAACGAGACCTACTTTTATCATAAAAATCACCTATGACTCATCGTATTATTTGTCTATTTTATCATTTGTTTTTTAAAATAGATCATTTCAAGACAGAAAAAGGACGTTTCGCGACATTTTTATGTCAGGGAAGCGTTATTTTTTCTATCATAGACTTAGAAAGTTGAAAGGGGCGAACCACATGATTACTCTCAGCGATTGCAGCTGCTGGTTTAAAGATAAGAAAAAAGTCGTGAAAGCGATGAAACATATGACGTTCTCCGTGAAGGAAGGGGAAGTCGTTGGCATCCTAGGAGAAAATGGTGCAGGGAAAACCACGTTATTACGCGCCGTAGCCACATTGTTAGAACCTACGCACGGATCAGTCACTGTCGCAGGCTTTGATACGGTGAAAGAATCAACGGAAGTGAAAAAGCGAATTGGTGTCTTGTTTGGCGGTGAGACAGGGCTTTACGATCGTTTGACGGCACGAGAAAACCTTGAATACTTTGGCAAATTGTATGGCTTAGATCAGCATGAAATCAAAGCAAGAATAGAGGATTTGGCAAAGCGTTTTGGGATGAGACAATATATGGATCGAAAGGTGAAAGGATTCTCAAGAGGAATGAAACAAAAGGTGGCGATTGCCAGAACCTTGATTCATGATCCTGACATTATTTTATTTGATGAGCCGACAACAGGCTTGGATATTACATCAAGTAATATTTTCAGAGACTTTATTCATCAGCTCAAGCAGCAAAATAAAACCATCCTTTTTTCAAGCCACATCATGGAAGAAGTCAGCCAGCTTTGTGACAGTGTCATGATGATTCATCAAGGAGAGCTTGTGTATAAAGGGACACTTCCAGAATTATATACACAGGAACAAAGTGATGACTTGAACTATATCTTTATGTCGAAGCTCGCTAGGGGGATTTCATAATGTGGAAAACCGTATTCTTAAAAGAAATGACAGATGCGCTAAGAGACCGAAAAACGCTACTCTTAACAGTGCTGATTCCTCTTTTGACGATGCTTGGACTGGTGTTCTTTTATGAAAGCATGATTGCAGATCCAGGAGATGAAACCTATACGGTCGCAGTGAATGAAAAGCTTCCAACTGAAATGAATCAAATGATCAAAGAGGTTAAAAACCTCACACTTGAAACATTTGATGACCCGCAGCAAGCTGTCAAAGATGGAAAGGCGAATGCTTATCTGGAAATGCCGAAAGAGGCAGACGACATGCTTCAGCATCAACAATCATTTGCGATTAAAATTCATGGGTACACAACAGATGATGATTCGGTGATAACGGTTCAAATGCTGCAATCCTTACTGGAGCAGTATCAAAACCAAGTCGTAGAAAAGCGTTTAGCCGCTGATCAAATCAATACGTCTGTTGTTCATCCATTTCAGGTGCAGGCTGTTGATGTAGAAGAGGGCGATGAAGGAGAAAATGGCATGACCTCTATGCTTTTGTCGATTCTCCTTCCGATGATTTTGGTGACCTCCGTCATCTCAGGTGCTTTGCCAGCTGCTCTTGATATTGTAGCGGGTGAAAAAGACCGAAAATCCATTGAAGCGTTGTTCCTGACACCTGCCAGCAGACTCCAAATTCTCATCGGAAAATGGCTGGCTGTCTCCATGTTCGGGATTTTAAGTGGAATTGTGGCGATCGGCATGCTGCTTTTATCCACGCTGCTCTTTACAGAAAAGCTAAAACAAGCACTGAACTTTGGTGATCAAATGTGGAGTATTATCGGTGTCATGTTTGCGGCGCTCATCATCTTCTCCTTCATGGTATCGATGATTGAACTGCTACTCAGTGTCGTTTCAAGCTCAGTGAAAGAAGCGCAATCGTACATGTCCATGATCATTACATTAGGTGTGATCCCAATGTTCTTTACCATGAGAGCAGGTGCTACGCAGCTAGATACGTATTACTTTGCTGTCCCATTCCTCAATATTCATGCGCTCTGTAAGCAATTGATGTTTGGAATCATTGATCCGATGGCCGTCACTCTGACACTCGGCTCCTCAGCCCTCGCAGTCGTCATCTTGTTTGTCATCGTGAGAAGCTTGTTTATGAAAGAAAAATGGATGCTTGCAAAATAAAGAAAGTAAAAACTTGTAGATTTTATCTGCAAGTTTTTTATATCCAGAGATTTATATAAAAGAGATTCACGATCGGGTGAAAGGAATGGCATAATGGAAGGGGGAACTTACATTATTATCCTAATTTATTTAAAGAGGTGATTCGTTTATGTCTTATCAAACAGAAGACGATGATGTGCTAGAGCTATGTAATATATATGCTCAACAAACACACCATTTTGAAGCTTTTATTTTGGGAAACAGGAAAGGGTTATTGGAATTAAGAAAAGCGATAGATGAGGCATTAGAAACGGGTAGTTCCGTTGCACATTTATATCCATCTGATTTTGAAGGATATGAAACGTATGTTGCTTTAGTAGACGACGAACAAAAGTTTGAGAAATTAATGGATCCTTATGTAGAGGAATACGGACAAGAGGAGGATTCGGTTGATCCGGTTGAGGTGATAAAAGAGTATGAAGCTGTAAAAGAAAATTCTTCATAATAGACCGTATCTTGCTTTCTGTGCTGTAATTCGGAATTAAATATAGGATCAAACGAAAAACGTTAACAAAAAACCCCCGGCATCGGGGGTTTTTCCTTAGTTCTTGATGAACTTTTCAACCAATGAGCTTGTTTTGTAATCGTTCAAATCAAGTTTCCATTGGTCGATGTCATTTTTCTTCATGTTGACTTCTACTGTTTCTTCAGAAGATGATGGTCCTAATTTTTTGAACTCTTCTGGGTAGATCGAGAGTAGGTATTTTTGAGCTTCATCGTAAGAAGCTGAACGGTTTTTGCTGTAGAACTCAGTCGCTTTTTCTTTTAAACGATCGACAAGCGGGCTTGCATCAATTGGTGTAAGAGTTACAGTCACAACAGCTTTATCACCACTGATCGCTTTTGTTTTTGTTGATACTTTTGATTTTTCAGCTAATGTTTCTTTCACAGCTTTTAGAAGCTTATCAAGGTTTTCGTCCTTCGCTGAGCTAGAAGAAATACCTGATGACGTGATGTAGCCTTGTTTGAATGATTTATCAAATTGGTTGACTACAGTTGATTTGTTATCACCTGTTAGTTTTTCGAACTCGTCGTTATTCTTACCGAAAATCATCACATCAATATAAGAAGAAAGAGCTTTTGCAGATGCTTGAAGTGTATCTGCTTTTTTCATTAAGTCTTTACCTTTAATATCGAATTCTAGTGTTTTGTCATCTTTTTTAGAACCACTACCTGGCTCATTGTACACAAGCTGATAGTCTTTGTCTTTATCAACAACAAAGAAAAGACCGCCTTTTGATACTTTGTCTGCATTTAGAGAGCTTGAAGATAATACTTCATTGTAGTCATCTGGAGAGATCGTAGACACCTGTGAGTCATCTTGATAAAGCGTAAAGTTGCTTTTGTCAACATTTAGAGGCTCTTTGCTGATATTTTTTACAGATACGTTCACTTTTAGTACATACTGATCATCCTGTACAGATGTATCGTATTGAGGTGGTAATGTGTACTCAGCACTTTCTACCTTTACCTCTGCTGCATCAAGAGATTTTGTATCTTTTTCCTTTGCAGCTGACTTTTCTTTTCCACCACTACAAGCAGCAGCGACAACAGTGACACATAAGATCAGAAGAAACAGGGATAATTTCTTTTTAAACATGACGTGTTTTCCTCCTCGGGTTTATGATGAATTTCATTGAAAAGCTTTAGTTCATATCATTCTTTTTGCACAAAAAGAAAAATACTGTATGTTTTTTACTGTAGAATGAAGCGAAAGTACTGTCAATACTTCAGTGCGTTTCTAAGGTCGCACAGCTTCAAGTAGTAAAAATGACACTAAGTTGAAAGGAGAAACTTGTAAAATATGATTTGATGTCTCCTGTAAAAACTCAATATTTTATATTTTAAGGTTTTGAGTCGGATTGTTGAATAGGTTCAAATGACTGTTTTTGATGCTGGTGTCGCAATTAGAAGGATTTTTATGACTTGTAAGTGAGTCTATAGTAATGAATATTTTTTCCTGTAATGTGCATGATCACTAGGTTTGTGTGTTGTTGGCAGAGAGACACATGTCCAGCAAAATGTTGAGGTGTTTAGACAGGCTCTCGACACGGAATGTGTCTTTTCCCTTCAAAATGGCAGTCATCTACACAGAAACCCTACATAAAATAAAAGAGAAACGAATGGAGGTGGATGTATGGCAGTGGTAAGAGCGACAAGCTCTGATATTGACCTCATGGCCAGACTGCTGAGAGCGGAGGCAGAAGGTGAAGGGAAGCAAGGGATGCTGCTTGTAGGAAATGTGGGCATCAACCGGTTGCGTGCCAACTGCTCTGACTTTAAAGGGCTGCGTACGATTCCACAAATGATTTATCAGGAGCATGCATTTGAAGCAGTCACGCATGGTTATTTTTATCAACGAGCACGAGAAACAGAAAAAACACTTGCACGGAGGAATATTAACGGAGAACGATTTTGGCCAGCAAAATTCAGCCTTTGGTATTTTAAGCCGCCTGGTAATTGTCCACCGACATGGTACAATCAGCCGTTTGTGGCAAGGTATAAGTCTCATTGCTTTTATCAGCCAACCGCTGAAACTTGTGAAAATGTCTATAACACCTTTTAGCTTGATGAACAGCACAATCCTCTTAGTCAACGATTGCAGAGGATTGTGTTTTTCTTTTTTTCAAAATGGGTAACCATTGTGTATCAACAAGATGAAGCACGTGATAGGAGGAAATAAAGATGTATCAAGATTTAAAAGGGAAAACAGCCATTGTCACAGGTTCTTCAAAAGGAATCGGACAAGCCATCGCATTACGATTTGGACAAGAGCAGATGAATGTGGTTGTGAACTATAAAGGTGATGAAGAGGGTGCTGAAGAAACGGTCCAAGCCATTCAGCAGCGCGGAGGTAGGGCGGTGAAAGTACACGCAGATGTCTCCAAAGAGGAAGGAATTCAATCCATCATGGATACAGCACTGGAGCATTTCGGAACAGTCGATGTGTTCGTCAATAATTCAGGCTTTAATGGTGAAGAAGCGATGCCGCATGAGATGACGCTCAAGCAATGGCAAAAAGTCATTGATGTCAATATCACAGGCGCCTTTTTAGGGGCAAAGGCCGCAATTGCCTATATGATGGAGCATGACATCAAAGGGTCTATTTTAAATATATCCAGTGTCCATCAGGAAATACCGCGCCCGTTCAATGTTCACTATTCCACTTCCAAAGGCGGAATGAACATGATGACAAAAACGCTGGCTCTTGATTATGCAGAAGCAGGGATTCGGATCAATGCAATTGCACCAGGTACAATGGCGACCGAATCGAATGATGATTTGCAGGATGAACAGAAAAAACAAAAGCAGCTTGAAAAGATTCCGATGAGAGCATTTGGTGAACCGAAGGAGATTGGGTCCGCTGCTGCATTCCTCGTATCTAAGGAAGCTTCGTATATCACAGGCACCACTTTATTTGTAGATGGAGGAATGACGCTTTACCCTTCTCAAATCAATGATTAATCCAAAAAAACATCCGCCCAATTAGCCGGCGGATGTTTTTTGTTCGTAGCGGTGTGCGGCTTTGGCTGGTTTGCCGAGTAGTATCGGGTATTTGCTTAGGAAGGAGATACATGGCACCATAAGCAGCAATGTTCCGATCGTGTAAAAGAGAGTCCAAGAGAGCTGCGCTGTATCTGCAATATTGATGCCAAGCCCATAATAAACAAATGCTTTCATGATATCGATGCCGGCAAATTGCAAGACAAGAATAACAATGGAATTTCGTCCGAGATACGTCAAAATAGGGGACGTTTTGAATTTAAAGCTTAAATAAATCACGGCAGCTGAACCGAGCAGTGCACATGCATAGAAAAGAAAGAGATCACCATAGTCGTTCACGCGCATATCGACACGCGAATTAAAGCTTTGCATGTAAGCCGTCAGTACAAGCAGGCCTGTACATAGAAGAAGGGTTGGGTCTGTTTTTAATTCCACAAACCATTGCTTTGCCAAAAATCCGATTGAATAAAACACAACAGCCGTCAAGGCGACATTGGCATTCCACGGCAGACTTTGGTCTAAAAGCAAGGTTGAGGCATATCCAGCACCTCCGAAAAGGACGGTCAGTAAGATCAAGACAGCAGGTTTCCCTTTTGTCAGACGGTGCATAAAGAAAAAGATCATTTCCACTAAAAAGAGTGTCGTTAAAAACCAGATGGCTGGGTTATGCGTGAGTCTAGCTTCATCTGCATTGGATATAAAAATACCTGTAAACGGAACGAAAGGGTCAATATCCGTTTGTCCCTTAAAGGCAAAAAAACGAGTAACGGTGAACCAAAAAACATACGTAATAATGGAGAAATAGAGATAGGGCAAGAGTAAGCTCTTGGCTTTCTTCTGAATAAATGACAGAGCAGGGCGTGAGGATGATCGAAACATCATGCCGGATAGTAAAAAGAAAAGCGGCATATGAAAAGAGTAAATGAATTGCTTGAACGAATCTGGAATGGGCACATGCGCCATGACCACGAGTAGAATACCGATCCCTTTAGCCGCATCGACCCATTCGAGTCTCTTATTCATGGCCTGTCATCTCCTTCCTTCTAGCGTCGTAAACGGTTCTTTTATATGTACCTCTACTATATAAAAGGTACACCCCTTATGCGTTTACAGTTCGCTAACGATTAGAAGACACATTTGCGATCAGATGACAGGCGGAAGGATTTTGACATCTTGATGTTACATTTCCCATTTCAGCCCTTTGGCTTCAAAATAAATCGGCGATTCGTTTGAAGGAGCGCTGTTTTTCGATCGGATCAAATGAATTGTTTAGAATCATGATGTCATCCGTTTGATAGCGTTCCATCAATATAAGTAATTGCTCTTTCACCGTTGCCTTTGAGCCGACGATCATCCGCTGGCGGTTTAGTAACACTTTTTTCTTTTCCTGCGAGGTGTAGTGATAGGTACTGGCTTCTTCTATAGAAGGTACGCGGCTGTCTAGTCCTTTTTCAACACGCAGCAGCCATAAATCTGTACTGCTGGCGATCCGTTCGGCCTCTTCATCGGTTTCACTACAAATGACAAACACGGCAAACATAGCGTGCGGCTGGGTGGAAAAGACAGATGGAGAAAAGTGAGACCGATACGTCTCAAATGCTTGTTTGCCGCGTGCAGGGTGGATAAAGTGACCAAAAATATAGTTGATCCCAAGTTCCGCTGCCTGCATGGCGCTATTTTCTCCTAGACCAAGCAGCCAAACCGGCGGATGAGCATCAACAAGCGGAGAAGCCTTGACTCCTGCATGCGGGTGCCCAGAAGGAAGGCTGTCTGATAAGTAAAATAGAAGATCCTTCAGCTGGCGGTCAAACTGAGACAGGTCTTTATGCACGCCGTCTGTCAAAGCCAGTCTCGTCCTTTCAATCCCGCCCGGAGATTTACCGACACCGATTTCAATTCGTCCAGGATACAGAGCCTCAAGCTGCCGGGTGACCTCTGCTACTTTAAAGGGGCTGTACTGCGGAAGTAAAATGCCGCCAGACCCGGTACGTAAGGTCGATGTATGAGCGGCAATATGTGCCATTAATATTTCAGGTGCTGTACTAGCGAGCCCTCTTGTGCTGTGGTGTTCAGCAAACCAATAACGCTCATATCCAAGCGTTTCCGCAAGCTGAGCCAGCTGCGTTGTGTGAATCAATGTCTCTTGCGCTGTCTGACCTTTAGGAATAGCGACTTGATCTAATATGTGAAGTGATGGCATCATCAACATCCTTTCGATAATACGTTGGATATAAGTATAAAGAAATCCACGGATGGAAGGAAACGAAAGGGTTTATCCTTTGATCTCATGCTTTATCTTTTCTATATCAACATATGAAACCACTTCAATACGCTATTTATCAGCAAGAGCTGTGGACGAGAATTTTCGACAATGTTTCACATGAAACACTTCATTTACGACATGAACCATTTTCAACATGGATCTTTCGTTAAAAAAATATCATCTGTTTGAAACCTATCTTGAACGTAGATCGTATATACTAGTAAATAGAAAAAAGAGTAAGAGGCTCCAATGTCATTTCATGAATTTTGTCGAATTTTCATGTATGATGATTTTAATAGGGTCCATCGCTTAATAAATAGATTTTTATTATGCTGGAGGAGTGATTGATTTGGCGATTACATTAGAAAAAGGTCAACGTATTGATTTAACAAAAGGGAAGGCAGGACTAACGAATATTCTAGTTGGACTTGGCTGGGACCCTGTATCACAAGGCGGCGGATTTTTAGGAAAGCTGTTTGGCGGCGGAGGCGGCGCTGATATTGATTGTGATGCTTCAGTGCTCATGCTGAAAAATGATAAGTTTACGGAAAATAAAGATTTGATTTATTTTGGCAACTTGAAAAGCAAATGCGGCAGTGTCGAGCATACAGGCGACAACCTGACTGGTGAAGGAGACGGAGATGATGAACAAGTCCTCGTCAACTTGAGCAAGGTGCCGGGCAATGTGAATAAATTGGTGTTTGTTGTGAACATCTATGATGCACTAAGAAGAAATCAACACTTTGGTATGATTCAAAATGCGTACATTCGCATCGTTGATCGTTCAAACAATCAAGAATTAGTGAAGTATAATTTAAAAGATGAGTATGAAGGGAAAACATCATTAATCGTCGGAGAGCTTTATCGTCATGAGAATGAGTGGAAGTTTGCGGCTGTTGGGGACGGTACAAATGATGCGAAGCTTGCCGATATTACGAGAAACTACATTTAATTAGAAGGGAGAGGTTCCTAGTGGGAATTTCTTTAGCGAAAGGTCAAAAAATTGATTTAACAAAAACAAATCCAGGTTTAACAAAAGTGGTCGTTGGTCTTGGCTGGGATGTCAATAAGTATGACGGCGGACAAGACTTTGATCTAGACGCAAGTGTATTTCTTTTAGATGCGGCAGGTAAGGCAAGCTCACCATCTGATTTTGTCTTTTACAATCAAACAACTGGCGGTGGCGGCAGTGTCGTTCATACAGGCGATAACCGCACTGGTGAAGGCGACGGAGATGACGAGCAGGTCAACATCGACTTATCAGCTGTACCAGCGAGTATTGAGAAGATTTCATTTGTCATCACGATTCATGATGCAGAAGCGCGCAGTCAAAATTTCGGACAAGTCACGAACGCATATGTGCGCATTTTAAATGCAGCATCAAAT
The DNA here is from genome assembly GCF_900186955.1 of Bacillus pumilus. Lineage (NCBI taxonomy): Bacteria > Bacillati > Bacillota > Bacilli > Caryophanales > Bacillaceae > Bacillus > Bacillus pumilus. The sequence continues at coordinate 288,122 of NZ_LT906438.1, forward strand.
GAAGAGCTCATTCGCTATGATTTGGCGGAGGACTTTTCAATTGAAACAGCGATTATTGTAGGTGAATTATACCGTCATGGCGGAGAATGGAAATTCTCGGCTGTTGGATCGGGCTATCAAGGCGGACTTGCCCGCATTGCAACAGACTTCGGTTTAGATATCGGGTAACGACCCGTTTTCATATTTTCAGGAGACAGGAGAGATACGAATATGGCGATTCAGCTTTCAAAAGGACAACGTGTCGATTTAACAAAAACCAACCCAGGACTGACGAAAGTGATGATCGGTCTTGGCTGGGATACGAATAAATATTCTGGCGGAGCCGAATTTGATTTGGACGCTTCGGCATTCTTAGTGGATGCAAACAATCGTTGTCAGCAAGACACAGATTTTGTTTTCTATAATAACCTTCAGCACCCAAGCGGCAGTGTCACTCATACAGGTGATAACCGGACGGGTGAAGGAGATGGAGATGACGAGCAAATTCTCGTTGATTTCTCAAAAATTCCTGCTAACATTGATCGTATCGGAATTACAGTGACGATTCATGATGCAGAGACGCGCAGCCAGAATTTTGGACAAGTCTCAAATGCATTTGTTCGTGTTGTAAATGAAGAGGGCGGGGAAGAATTGATTCGCTTTGATTTAGGGGAAGACTTCTCAATTGAAACGGCTGTCGTAGTGTGTGAATTGTACCGACACGAAAGCGATTGGAAGTTTAACGCGATCGGAAGCGGATTCTCTGGCGGACTTGCAGCTCTTTGTCAAAATTATGGGTTAGAAGTATAAACGAGAGAAACAAAATTCAAGAGGCGCTGCCAATGACTCATATGAGGGCCTTTTCCAAAGTGAGAAAGAAACAGCGATCAAGAATAACAGCAGGCGAAAGCCTGCTGATGCTTCTACACTTATAGGAGGAAAACCAGTTGGACATTTTGAAACATATGTGGGCAGAGGTATTAACAAACCCTGTCTCTTGGGGGCTCATTGGGACCCTTGTTGTGCTTGAAGGATTGTTATCAGCAGATAACGCACTTGTATTAGCTGTCATGGTGAAACATTTACCAGAAAAGCAGCGTAAAAAGGCATTAACCTACGGATTAATTGGCGCTTATTTCTTCCGTTTTCTATTCATTGGCGTGGGGATGCTGCTTATTAAGTTCTGGTGGATTAAGGTTCTCGGAGCTGCATATTTAGCATGGCTTGTCATTAAGCATTTCTGGTTAGGTGACGGCGATGACGAAGCGAAGGAATTGAAAAAAGAAGGCTGGATGATTCGCGTATTTGGCGTGTTCTGGGCAACCGTTATTTCTGTGGAAATTATGGACCTTGCCTTCTCGGTGGACAGTATTCTTGCGGCATTCGCTGTATCTGAGGAAGTATGGATTCTTCTATTAGGCGGAATGCTTGGCATTCTCATGATGCGTACAGTGGCACAGTTATTCCTTGTCCTCATTGACCGTATCCCAGAGCTTGAGAATACCGCGTTTATTCTCATCGGGATTATTGCCATCAAAATGGGCTTAAGTGCTGCACATATTGAAATTCCGCATCTTGCATTCTTTGCGATTATTATTCTAGCGTTTATCGGAACGTTTATTGTTCATAAAATCAATAAGAAGAAACATCAAGATGTGACAAACGAAGCTGCGGCTTCAAAAGAAGAATAGAATAGGACGATCAAAAAGGAATGGAGTTGACTAGCGGCTCCATCTTTTTTGAATCATCAGGTTATTGATTTTCTCTAAACAACAGGAGGTGGCACAGCATGCGGTATTTTCGTTTTTTATCAGAGGCGAGGCAGCACGATCTTTTTTTCAAGCGGCCGGGGGCGATGCATTCACTGACACCGAGGCATGTACTTGCGCATGCATTAGGTGCTACTTTGTATATGCCTGCGACAAGACAAGATATAGCAGATATGCTGCTGTCGCAGAAATATGAAGCGCTTTGCTCTGTTGTATTTTGCTTGGAGGATGCCATCGGTGATCAAGAAGTGGACATGGCTGAACAGAATCTAGTGGCACAACTGGCCAGTCTCAAAGAGAAAGTCACGCATGCGCCTGAAACGGCTGAACATTTGCCTCTTATATTTATTCGCGTTCGTTCGCCGAAACAGCTGCTCAAAATGGCAGACTTGCTCGGTTCCTCTCTTCAATTACTTACCGGTTTTGTGTTCCCGAAGTACTCGGTTCATAATGCGAAGGATTATTTGGACAGTCTGAAACAGGCATCGTCCCAAACGCAGACAACACTTTATGGGATGCCCATTTTGGAAACACCTGATTTACTAGAAAAAGAAACAAGATATACGGTGTTGTCAGAGTTAAAGCAGATCTTGCTGAATGACGAGGAATATATTTTGAATATTCGCATTGGGGCAACAGATCTTTGCGGTTTGTACGGGATTCGCCGTGATCGTGACACGACCATTTATGAAATTAATTTAATTGCTGATCTGATCACAGATATCATCAATTATTTTGGCCGTTCCTTTGTGGTATCAGGTGCTGTGTGGGAGCATTTTGGCCCTGCACGAAAGGAACAAAAGCCATTCATCCGGGCACTTTCTCATAAGAGTGGTGAATCGTCTTCATCTGAATTTGATGACGTACAAGGTTTACTCAAGGAGACAAAACTCGATGTGGCTAACGGCATTCATGGAAAGACGGTCATTCATCCAACACATCTCAAGCCGGTTCAAAGCATGTATGTTGTAACGAAGGAAGAGTATATGGATGCAATAAGCATTCTGGAACATGCAGACGGCACAGTTGGCGTAATGAAGAGTACCTTCTCTAATAAAATGAATGAAACGAAGCCCCATTACAGATGGGCAGAGCACATTTTAATGAAGTCAGATATTTACGGGGTGTTTCATGAAAATAGAAGCTATATCGACATACTCACAGAAGCAGAAGCCGCATACGCTGAGCATCTTGGAACATATGGAAGTTGAACTTGTTCTCAAAGAAGGTGCGCTTCAGCTAGAAAAAGAGCATCTTTTTGACATGGCTGCAAGGGTGAACAAAAAAAGAGCCTTTTTATTCGTTAGTAAGGTGCTCGGTAAGCACATTCCTGTTCATCCAGTAAAACCGCTCCTTGTCTCGGGTCTTTTAGCCATGGCGTATGCCAAAGAGCAAACAGGCAAGACGTCTCCATATCAAGAGCTTTTAGTAGAAGCACTCAAGACGGATGACCACACGGTATTAACTAAAGCCTACGAAGCGCTCAAAAAAGAGAAGCTTTTAATAGGAAAACAGCCGATCGTGATCGGCTTTGCAGAAACAGCCACAGCTCTTGGTCACGGTGTGTATGACGTATTAGAAGGAGCATCTTACATTCATACGACACGTGAACAGCTGCTGGATCTTGATCCTTCATTGGTATTTGAAGAAGAGCATTCGCATGCAACGGATCAGCTTTGTTATGCAGACGAAGCATTACTTCGCACAAACCGTCCCATCGTGCTAGTAGATGATGAAGTCACGACAGGTCGTACGAATATCAATATCATTCAGGACCTTCATGCAAAGCACCCACGGCATTCTTACACGATTCTTTCTATTTTAGACTGGCGGACAGAGGAGCACGAGAAAGCCATGTGTGAGCTTGAAAAGGAGCTTGGTATTCACATCACCTCATTGTCTTTATTAAAAGGGCAAATGGTTTTTCGAGGCAAAACGCTGGATGAACCAGCTTATTCGTATGAGATAGCTGAGCAAAAGGATCTGCCAAGTCTCTCTGTTCACTCCCTTCAATCTTTCTTTCAGCAAGAGCCATATGCACGTTCTCATGCAACCAATTCGGCTGGTCATTCGCCATATATACATGAAACGGGTCGTTTTGGTTTAAACGCAGCAGATACGGCAGTCATCGACCAAGCAGCTGCAGAGGCTGGACTGAAACTGAAGAAGGAACGCAAAGGAAAGCAGACACTTTGTTTAGGAACTGGTGAGCTGATGTATGTGCCGATGAGAGTGGCTGCACATATGGGAGAAGGTGTTCTCTTTCATTCAACGACGAGAAGCCCAATTCATCCCGTTGAAAAGGATGGATACGCTGTTCAAAATGGGTTCACCTTTGTGAGTCCAGAGGATGCTCGAATTCAGCACTACGTGTACAACATACCAAAAGGTCAATACGATGATGTATTTCTCTTCTTTGAGAAAAAGGTCTCTCAGGAGGTATTGCTTCCGCTTGTTCATTTATTTGCCGAGCGGCATGTGAAGCATGTGCATATTGTGACTTTATCAGACGAGGTGAAGGTGAATGGCTAATGTGTATACAAAGATGGGAAGCTATCCAGAGCAGGATGTAACCTTCTTACTCAAAGATTTATCATCCATTGAGATGGAAAAAAGTACAGAGGAGCGGGAGCGTTCGATTCAGAGTGGTGCGCATTATTCAGAAATGCTGCCGATTGAATATAAACCAACGGAATCTTATATGGATTTATTCTATGAATCTCTGAAAGAAAGTAAGGAGAAGGTAGCAGAAGCGGTAGCTGTTGTAGCAGAACAGATTGTGAAAAAGCGAGGCTTCCAAACGGTGCTTTGCAGTTTGGCTAGAGCGGGAACGCCGATCGGGGTACTCATCAAACGATATATTCGAAAGACATATGGTCTTGAACTGCCTCATTACAGCATCTCGATTATTCGTGATCGAGGAATAGATGAGAATGCGCTACATTATATGCTCAAGGAACATCCGGGCTATGAGATTGCCTTTATTGATGGATGGACCGGAAAAGGTGCGATTTCGAGAGAGCTCCAAAAAGCGGTGATTGATTTTGAAAGAAAGTACGGTATCCGTCTTTCTAGTGAACTAGCTGTACTCGCTGATCCTGGCTATTGTACACATGTCTACGGAACGAGAGAGGACTTTCTCATTCCAAGTGCTTGCCTGAATTCGACTGTATCTGGACTTGTTAGTCGTACGGTACTAAACAACCGCTGGATCAATGCCGATGATTTCCATGGGGCAAAATATTATGAAGAGCTGCTTGATGAGGATGTGTCCAATCTGTATGTGGATACAATTGAAGAAGCATTTTCTAGCCTCGAACCAAATGTAGGAGAGAAAGCAGAGACCATCCTCACGCAAGGAATGCCTGCGGATTGGCGGGGAATGGCGTCCATTGAAGCGATCGGTCAGGAGTTTCAAATTGAAAATACCCATTTGATTAAGCCGGGTGTTGGTGAGACGACCCGTGTGCTGCTGAGAAGAATCCCTTGGAAAATCTTGATACAGCCTGGGTCTCAGGAGAAGCTAAAGCATATTTTGCTTTTGGCAGAGGACAGAGGCGTTCCTGTCATTGAATATGCCAATATGTCCTATACGTGCTGTGGACTCATTCGTCCGCTGGAGCAGACGTCATGAAGACAAGTGCGTTTGCCAGCGATTTAGACCGGACACTGATTTACTCACATCGAGTGCTGGATCAGTATGTGTATGAAGGAGATTATGCTTTAGTTGAGATGCTGGATGAACGTCCGCTTTCCTATATGTCGGTTGAAACGAAGAAGTCTTTGCAGACGATTCATCAATTGGGCTGGTTCATTCCAGTGACGACAAGAACGACCGCTCAGTATGAACGGATCACCTTCTTTCAGCAAGAGCTCAAACCGGAGTATGCTATCACGACAAATGGGGGCTGTATCCTTCATCATGGCAAGCCGCTTGAGGATTGGCAGGTCATTGTTGATGAGAGGCTCAAATTGTGTATGTCAGTCAGACAGATGCTAAGAGCCATCTCCGAACTGCCAGTTGCAGCATGGGTGAAGCGTACCCGGACAGCAGAGGGAAGATTTCTTTATTTGATTATGAAAGATGAGTATCTTTCTCGCATTCCACTTGCTGAATTGAAGCAGTGGGGCGAGGAAAGAGGCTGGCAGGTGTCTCTACAAGGGCGGAAGCTTTATTTTATTCCGGCACCGCTCAATAAGTGGGATGCTGTTGCTTTTCTAAAGGAGCGGCTGGAGCTTGAATATGTATATGGTGCGGGTGATTCCCTCTTAGATGCAGGTCTCATTCGTCAGGCAGATATGGGCTTTGCCCCAAGGCATGGAGAAGTGCTCGACTTTGATCCATTGCTTGAGCCGACAGCAGCATCTGGCATGGCAGCAGCAGATGAAATCACCGCTTGTGTCATGAACCAGATGACGACCGCAAAAAAGCCTTCGATTCGATAGCAGAAGTAGAAGGGTGAATGATATGATAGTAGTAGCTTTCGAGAAAATATAGGAGAAAGGAAGGAGCGGCGTGAGTTATAAAGAAATCAATGTTAACCAAACACGGGCGGAGCAGGAAGCCTGGAAAAACGTGCTGAAAAAGCCGCTCCCTGAAAGAGACGGTTATGTAAAGGACGAGCATACATTGTCCTTGCCGCGTCTCGCCGCCCGGGTCCTTGGAACTCCGCATGATGCAACCGATTATTTTATTTATTTACATGAATTATATGAAACAGATGGCGTTCACATTTTAAGTGAAACGCTCAATCGTCATATTGAGCCGGAGCATTTTCAAGCGCTTCAACGCATTCATTTGATTAACCAAGAAGAAAAGGGATTATCTGTGAATCGCTTTGTGGCTTTCTTAGATGGTGAACAGCTGATTGTACGCCATCCAAACCCTGTGATGAACCGGCATATCCGCCTTTCATTGATCAAGGTGTTTGAGCATTTCAAACAGCTGCATGAAGGGGGATTTCAGCATCCCGATTTCCGCCGGGTACTCCTGGATGTAGTGAAGTTTTCAAATAATCATCTAGGTCCATGGCTGAAGGAAGTCAATATAGAAGAAAAAATGCCGGCTGTCATTTGGTATGGAGAGGCGAATAAAAGTCAGCTTTATTTTCTTTACTATGTCATGCTGATTGGCTGTGATGTTGTGCTATTTCATCCAGAGGGCGAGGATTCGTTCCGCGAACTAGATCCAGAAGAAAAGCTGACTTTTATTGATCAGTATCCGGGGACTTCAAAGCTGGAACCGTTCCCTACTGAAAAGCCTGAGAGGAAGTCAACGGTGGCGTACCGCTCGACAAGAGAGCTTGAAGAGGTGCTCCACACGGAAGATTCAATGCTGTATAAGCCTTGGCAATTCAGAGATCATACTCCTCATTCTATTACGCTGAAGACAACGTATGATGAGCTGTTTTTAATTGCAAAGGAACGTTCCTTTATCCGCCCTAATTTTCAAGCAGACCGCGACACGATACAGATTCCGAATCTCTTTGCGAAAATGATGGGAGTCACACGAGACAAGCGTGAATACTGGGATCGTATCCACACGTTAATGGAATGGAAAGAGACGAAGACCATTCGCCATTTTCCTTTTACGAAAGAAGTGTCTTCGAATTATCAATTTCATTATCAGCATGCCCTTTCGTCTGCTGGAGAGATTGATCCTGAATTATTAATGAAAAGCAACGTGTGGCAGTTTTCTCATCTATATGAGGGGACGCAGCGTGCGATAGCAGAGGCGATATCTCGAATCTGTCAGCATCCGAAGCTATTAAAAGAAGGCAATGAGACTGAATTAGATGTCCGTATTTATTTATTCAAACAGGTACTGCATATCGGCCAGGAGCTCATTGAACTCATTCAAACCTTTGATTATGCACAAACCGTACCGAAAGTGATTTTATATCATACGGAATATAATGGTGAGCTGACTCGTTCTGATGCGGCTGCCCTGATTTTTCTAAATGAAATGGGTGTGGATCTCTTCGTGTATCATCCGGCGGGATACCAGTGTATTGAGCGGTATATAGATGACCAATTATTTGATACCCATTGGCTTGATGAGATGGTTATGAACCAGGAGTTTAAAGAGCCGTCCATCGTTAGAAAATTATTTCAATCCATTAAAAACCGATAAGGAGATCAAAGCTTATGACAAATACAAACGGAAATGACATCATTTCAATTGATAAAGAGGAAATCTCCATTGAGAAGGCAGACGATATTCGCGTTCAGCTTCGAAATGAACCAGAAGTGCAAAATATTGCGAGACAGATCGATGCGAAAAATCAGCTGGAGCTGCTTGAATACGGAAAACAGCCGGCCGTTGAAATCTCTAAGTTCTCTGATCGTATTCTTTCGATGATGCGTTCAACTAGTGTCACTGACTCAGGAACGATGCTGACGCAGCTTGGAAAAATTATGGATCGTTTTGATAAAAATGATTTTGACGAGCCAAAGGGTGGTTTACTGTCAAAAATCTTTAAGCGCGGCGGCAGCATGATTGAAAAGATTTTCAGTAAATATCAAACGCTCGGTGCAGAGATTGAAAAAATTAATGTAGAGATCAGTAAATATAAAGACGAAATGACCAAATCGACTGTGACGCTTGAAGAAATGTATGAGCATAACATTCAATACTATATGGAGCTTGAAAAGTATGTCGTTGCAGGTCAAATGAAAATCGAGGAATTAAAGCAATTGGTTCCTTCTTATGAAGAAAAAGCAGCTAGTGGAAACCAGCTCGCACAAATGGAGCTTGATACACTTCGTAACGGCATTCAAGCGTTGGAAGAGCGTGTATATGACCTTGATATGGCACGGATGGTGGCTCTTCAAACAGCACCGCAAATTCGTTTGCTGCAGCGTGGGAATACGAAACTAATCGGTAAAATCAACTCAGCGTTCATTATCACGATTCCGATCTTTAAAAATGGCATCATTCAAGCTGTGACAGCGAAGAGACAAAAGCTTGTGGCTGATTCAATGAGTGAGCTGGATAGAAGAACAAATGAAATGCTGAAACGAAATGCTGAAAACATCTCAAGCCAAAGTGTAGAGATTGCCAAATTGTCTGGACGTCCAAGTATCGACATTGAAACGATCGAATCTTCCTTTAATACGATTGTACAAGGGATGAAAGAGACAAAACAGATCGAAGAAGAAAACAAACGATTACGCGAAGATGGAACAAAGCGTATGCTTGAATTGCAAGATAATATTAAGCGAGCTGCACTAGAGTCCTAAAAAATAAGCTGTCTGTAACTAAAGTTGCAGGCAGTTTATTAATATTTTAATTAAAATTTGAATGAAAAAGGTTTCTATGTGACCATTTTCGGGTAAATCCTGTTCAGGGGAATGGTTCACCCATGTTCGAAAAAGTTCGCTATGGTGAGGATTTGAGTTATTTTTTAGCACAATTAGGAATTTCAAGTAAAATATTGTCTGATGAGAGGAAATACCCCGTAAAATATGTTGTTTATGAAGCATTCTATAGGATTTACGAGTAATACGGCGTATAAACTCTAATCACCAGACCTCTTATATGGAATTCATACATATTGTGCGGAAATAAGCGAATTCTAAAGATTGTTCGCATCATAACGCTTATGTTACGGTTATAAAGATGCTAATTTGGAGGGAAAATATGAATTCTGAAGAGAGAAATATCAAAATCAAGATAAATAATGTATCTAAAATTTTCGGTAAAAATGCTAAAAAAGCAACTCAAATGCTTGAAAAAGGAAAAACAAAAAGAGAGATCCTAAAAGAGACCGGCGCAACAGTTGGTGTCAATCGAGCAAATTTTGATGTGTATGACGGCGAGATATTTGTCATCATGGGGCTATCAGGGAGCGGAAAGTCCACACTTGTGCGGCTGCTAAATAGGTTAATCGAACCAACCTCCGGCGAAATATATATTGATGGGGATATGATAACAAATATGTCAAAGGATCAATTGCGTGAAGTCAGACGGAAAAAGATCAGCATGGTCTTCCAAAACTTCGCATTGTTCCCGCACCGCACCATTCTTGAGAACACAGAGTATGGTCTTGAATTACAAGGTGTAGACAAAGAAGAGCGCCACTCAAAAGCGCTTGAATCTTTAAAGCTTGTTGGACTTGAAGGCTTTGAAGAGCAATATCCAAACCAATTAAGTGGTGGGATGCAGCAGCGTGTTGGATTGGCACGTGCATTAGCAAATGACCCTGACATCTTATTAATGGATGAAGCATTCAGCGCACTCGATCCATTAATTCGTAAAGACATGCAGGATGAATTGCTTGAGCTTCACACATCTGTAGGAAAAACGATCATTTTCATTACCCATGATTTAGATGAGGCGCTTCGGATTGGCGACCGCATTGTGCTCATGAAGGACGGGAATATCGTCCAAATCGGAACACCAGAAGAAATTTTGATGAACCCATCGAATGAATATGTTGAACGTTTCGTTGAAGATGTCGACCTTTCTAAAGTATTAACCGCTGGTCATATTATGAAACGTGCAGAAACAGTCCAGCTCGACAAAGGGGCACGTGTTGCGCTCACGCTCATGAAAAACCTTGGAATTTCGTCAATCTATGCAGTTGATAAGAAAAAGCATTTATTAGGTGTTATTTCTGCACAAGCGGCAAAAAAGGCTGCAGAAATGGGAGCATCGCTTGAAACTGTTCTTGATAAAGAATTCACGACAGTATTGGAATCTACGTATTTGACAGAAATCTTTGATGCAGTGTCTGATGCGGCAAACATTCCAATTGCCGTTGTCGATGAGAAAAACAGAATGAAGGGTATTGTGGTCAGAGGTGCATTAATTGGTGCGTTATCAGGTAATGATGAGTATATCAACATGTCTTCTAACAAGCTTGAGGAAATTAAAACACAAGAGCCTTCTGCACAGGAGGTAGAATAAGATGTTTAGTATGAGTGATTTACCTAGAATTCCGTTCGCGGATTACATCGATCAATTTGTTGACTGGTTAACATTAACGTTTGGCGGTTTCTTTGATGGCATCACAAATGGATTAGCAGGTACAGTAAATGGAATTGTGGCAGTACTTGGTGTGATTCCATCCATTATTTTAACCCTTATTTTTGCCGGCATTGCTTGGTGGATCAGTACAAGAGGAATTGCTCTTTTCACACTTATTGGATTCTTGCTGATTGACTATTTAGGCTACTGGCATCCAATGCTTCAAACCCTTGCGCTCGTTTTGACAGCTGTGGTCATTTCCATCGTAATCGGGGTTCCGATCGGTATTTGGGCATCACAGAAGGAAACTGTGCGTAAAATTGTGACACCGATTTTAGATTTAATGCAGACAATGCCTGCATTCGTTTATCTATTACCAGCCATCTTCTTCTTTAACATTGGCGTTGTGCCTGGAGTTGTGGCGTCGGTTATTTTCTCTATGCCGCCAACGATTCGTATGACGATTCTCGGTATTAAACAAGTACCAGCTGATTTAATTGAAGCAACAGAAGCATTTGGTTCAACGACATTCCAGCGTTTGTTCAAAGTTCAGCTTCCACTTGCAACAAAAACCATCCTAGCTGGTATTAACCAAAGTATCATGCTTGCTCTATCAATGGTCGTCATTGCGGCAATGGTAGGTGCACCAGGACTTGGTTCAGAAGTATATAGTGCGGTAACGCAGCTGAAAACAGGAATTGGATTTGAAGCAGGTATTGCCATTGTCATTGTGGCGATTACACTTGACCGTATTACACAAAACATTAAAACGAAAAAAACCAGGGGGAATGCTTAATGTGGAAAAAGTCTCTCTACATTGGGATGACCGCCCTGCTTGTCTTTTTACTAGCCGCTTGTGGCGCAAAGTCGGACTCAAATGCGAGTGCAGCACAGCAGGTGAATAAAACCATTATCGGTATTGATCCTGGTTCAGGGATTATGGCGCTAACGGATCAAGCGAAAAAGGATTACGGCTTAGAGGATTGGACGGTTGTGTCTGCATCAAGTGCAGCCATGACTGCAACGCTCAAGAAATCTTACGACCGTAAAAAGCCAATCATCATCACTGGCTGGAATCCACACTGGATGTTTTCTCGATATGATTTAAAATATTTAGAGGACCCAAAGAAATCTTACGGTGAAGCGGAAGAGATTCATACGATTTCACGTAAAGGGTTTGCAAAGGATCAGCCGGATGCAGCCAAAATGCTTGGTCAGTTTAAATGGTCTCAAGATGACATGGGCGAAGTCATGATGGATATCCAAGATGGTATCAATCCAAAGGATGCCGCCGTTAAATATGTGAAGAAACATAAAGACCAAGTAGCGAAATGGACAAAAGGCGTGAAAAAGTCGAATGGTGACAAAGTCAATCTTGCCTACGTTGCGTGGGATAGTGAGATTGCAAGTACCAATGTTGCTGCAGAAGTACTGCGTGAGCTCGGATTTAAAGTGACCTTGACTCAGGTGGAAGCAGGTCCAATGTGGACAGCAATTGCAACTGGAAGTGCGGATGCCTCGTTATCTGCTTGGCTGCCAAATACGCATAAAACGTATGCAGCGAAATTTAAAGGGAAATATGATGATCTAGGCACAAGTATGAAAGGTCTTCGCATGGGTCTAGTTGTTCCGACATATATGAAGAACGTCAACTCGATTGAGGATTTGAAAAAATAGCCAATTATGATGAGGTTCCCTTATAATAGAAGGGAGCATATGAAAAAGCAGTCTGCTCAAAAAGCGGCTGCTTTTTTCTTATATATAAGGAAGGTGGACGAGTTGTCGATGATGGTTAAGCCAATCATGATTTTCCTGCATGGCGGAGGAGTAAGTAGCTGGATGTGGCAGGAGCAGATAAAAACATTCAAAGAAGCGTATGAATGCTATACGCCTGATCTCATTGGTCACGGGACTAGAGCAGATGAACAGTCCTTTTCCATGCGAGAAAGTGCTCTTGAAGTCATCTCATGGATCAAGCAGCATGCGCACGGACATAAAGTAATACTCGTTGGCTTCTCTCTAGGTGCACAGGTTGCCGTTGAGGTGTTATCAAAAGAGCCTGACATCGTAGACATAGCCGTCATCAATAGCGCTCTTGTAATGCCGCTGCCATGGCTTTACTTGATGGTGAGACCTCTTTTACCTCTTACGTATCCATTATTAAAGAAAGATTGGTTTATCGAGCTCCAAGCTGAAAAAATGGGGCTTCCAAACGATGTACTCAATCACTATGTGGCGGATTCGAAGAATTTGCAGAAGAAAACCCTTCTGACGATGTTTCAAGAAAATCTCCATTACAAGCTCCCAGACACGTTTCAACAAGCGAAGGCACGAATTCTTGTCACAGTGGGGGAAAAGGAAAAAGGCATCATGAAACGGTCAGCAAAGAAAATAACGAATTCACATCCGCAGGCAGCAGGTGTCGTCGTTCCCGCTATTGGACATACATTTACGTTTGAGAAGAAAGAACTGTTTATGGATATGGTTCAATGCTTTATAGAGGAACGCGCATTACCAGTGGAATTAAAGGAAATCAAGTAACCGAAAGTAAAGACAGGCATAAAAGAGGCAGCCAAATCTTAGAACCTATATGATAGAGGTATAAAACGCTTACAGATGAGCTACTGTCTGACTGAAAGCTCATGAGACGTAGAAGGAGGAGCTATGAGTAAAAACTATATCATATTCGGTGCAAGTCAAGGATTAGGGGATGCTTTTGTTAAAGGTCTTCCTTCAAGCGGAGATACAGTTTGGATTGTGTCTCGAAGTGAACCGAGCAGTTTGAAATTAGATGACGGTGTACATAGAATTTGGCTGAAAATTGATTTATCAAGCCAATCTCATATCCCATACATGATCGAAGCATTGGGGGACAAAACCATTGATGTCCTGATCTATAACGTCGGCTTATGGGAAAAACGAGGCTTTGAAGATGATTATTCATTTGATCACGATCAGCCAGAGGATATCGCTCATTTAATCAATGTGAACGTCACGTCTACGATTACATACATCCAAGCACTGCTTCCAAACGTCAGAAAATCGAAGAATGGAAAAATCATTGTGGTTGGTTCAACGGCGGGACTTGATCATACAAACCTACCGCAAGTTTCTTTTGTTGCATCTAAATTTGGCCTGCGCGGAATTGTGAATGCACTAAGAGAGCATGTGAGAAAAGATAAAATATCTGTCACCTGTATTAATCCAGGAGAGCTGGCGGCAGAGGTACCATATGAAGATGGTGCCGAAAAAGCCATCGCTCTATATGATGAAACGAGAATTCCTGTACAGGATATAGTAGAGCTTGCGAGATGTGTGATTCATTTATCAAGGGTATCCTGTGTAAAAGAAATCAACGTCCCAGCCATGACAGATTTGAATGCGTAAAACAATCAGACCACCCGTTTAAAGAAAAAACGGGTGGTTTTTTGATTTTATGATGAATGCTGCTGAAGGGTTTGATAAACAGCTTCAGTCAAAATCTCAATGCCGGTAAAAATAGCAGAGCGGTCGAATGTCATATATGGATGATGTAGACCGGGCTTTAGATCACAGCCTAAACCAAGCATCGTCGATTTGATATGCGGAAGCTTTGCTGCATAAAAGTGAAAATCCTCTCCACCTGTCGTTACAAGCGGAGGATCGAGCTGCTCTTTGCCTAAAACCTTTTCAATGGCTTGAGACATCATCTGAACGGCTTCCTCATTTAAGGTGGCGGCAGGCAGACGATGATCTGTTGAAAGGGTAATGGAAGCACCAAAGGCATCCGCTACAGCATGTACGGCTCTTTCAATTTCTTTTTCTAGTTCATCCATCACTTCATTTGTTTGTGCTCTGACATCTAATGTAAAAGAAGCTTTGCCAGGGATGATGTTTGAACTGCCTCCGCCAGCATGTAGGTTGGTCATTTTCACAGAATGTGCAACTCTTGGGTCGACATGAATATGCGCGAGTCTTTGAACGAGGGTAGAAGCCACTTCAATGACGTTGACCCCTAGATGCGGGCGTGCACCGTGGGCTTCCTCACCAATAATTGTGCCGATGTAATGATTACTCGATCCATGCAAGATCGCAGGTGCGCAGCGTCCGTTTAATGTTTCTTGAATTGGGCGCACATGTACTCCGTATAAGTAATCAACGTCTGCTAGCACACCTTTTTCAATCATTTTCAGCGCACCGCCGCCTTTTTCCTCAGCAGGCTGAAAAATGAACCGGATGGTGCCGTTTGGGAGCTCCTTTTCTTTTAATGCCATGAAGGTGCCGAGAGCCATTGTCATGTGTGCATCGTGACCACATGAATGATTGGCTTGAAACTCACCATCTACTTCCTGCCAAAGTGCATCAATATCGGCTCTCACAGCGACCACTGGTGAACCTTCTCCCATTTCACCGATCACTCCTGTACAGTCGTCAAATGTTCGAGTTTGACAGCCCATTTTCTTTAATAAGTCCTCAAGATAAGCCGTCGTATTCGTTTCTTCCCAGCTGATTTCAGGGTGGGCGTGAAGGTGATCAAAGATGTCTTTCATTGTTTGCTGCATGTCGTTTGTCAAAGTTGTCATGAATAGCCTCCTTGCTGACAGAAAATCTGTCAAAATATTCTTTTAGTGAAATAATATTGATCTTAAATATCATCAGTGTTTATAATATAACACATCATTTGATTATTCAGAAAATTAAGTGAAATTCCAATCGGGACAAAGGGGTTTTGACACATGAAAACAGCAGCAGTATTACCACCAGAGAAACAAAAAAGAAAACTTCAAATGCCGGATGCGTATGTTCTCTTATTTATCATTGCGCTCATTTGTACCGTTGCAACGTATTTTGTGCCAGCAGGTGAATTTGACCGAAAGACGTCAGGGGAAATTACAACAGCTGTTCCTGGCAGCTATCACCGCATTGATCAATCACCCGTAAGTCCAGTGGGCTTTTTTACAGCCATTCAGGAAGGGATGGTAGGGTCTTCTTCTATTATTTTTCTCATTCTATTTACTGGTGGAACCATAGCCATTTTGGAGAAAACAGGTGCCATTAACGGAATGATTCACCATGTCATCAGCAGATTTCAAACAAAGCAATTGTTGTTTATTTGCATTGTTGGAGGATTATTTTCAGTGCTTGGAACGACCGGAATTGTCGTGAACTCTGTTATAGGATTTATTCCAATCGGGATCATTGTGGCAAGATCCTTGAAATGGGATGCTGTGGCAGGAGCTGCGGTCATTTATATCGGCTGTTATGCCGGGTTTAACGCAACCATATTGTCTCCATCTCCACTGGGGTTATCTCAGACGATTGCAGAGCTGCCGATTTTTTCTGGCATTGGCCTGCGTGTCATTATTTATCTTTGTTTTCTTATATCTAGTATTGTGTACATCTATTTATATACAAGACGCCTAAAGAATAAAGAGAAGGGAAGTCTTCTTGGAGATGAATGGTTTCCTGCGAAGGGACTTGGCGGATCTGATGCAGAATCTGTGGACAAGCCTGCATTTACGGGCAGGCATAAGCTGATTTTAGCAGTGTGTGGATTGTCTCTTGGGGGCTTCTTATATGGCGCGCTTCAGCTTGGCTGGACCGATAAGGAAATGGCAGGAGTCTTCATTTTCATGGCCATTGCTGCTGGATTGCTTGGCGGATTAGCAGCCAATGATATTGCGAAAACGTTTATCATCGGCTGTCAAAGTCTTGTTTACGGCGCACTCATTGTTGGGATGGCACGCTGCATTTCTGTCATTTTGGAAAACGGTAAGCTGCTTGATACTGTGGTTAATGGCTTGGCGAGTATGCTGACAGGATTTAGTCCAATTGCTGGTGCGATCGGGATGTATATTGCGAGTGCACTTCTTCACTTTTTGATTTCATCAGGATCAGGAGAAGCGGTTGTCTTTATTCCAATTCTTGCGCCGCTGGCTGACTTAATGGGCATCACAAGACAGGTCGCTGTAGAAGCGGTGATGCTTGGCGAAGGGGTGGTTAACTGTATCAATCCGACGTCAGGTGTGCTCATGGCTGTGCTTGCTGCAAGTGGTATTCCTTATGTGAAGTGGCTTCGTTTTATGGTGCCGCTTGCGCTCATTTGGTTTGTCATTGGCCTTGTCTTTATTTGCATCGGCGTGATGATCAATTGGGGACCTTATTAACATGTATAAAGCTGCTGACAATGGCTTGGCAGCTTTTTTCTTGTGGAAATATGCATGGAGACAGCGCTTTGAAAGCACAATAAGAGTGTTCACAAATTCGCTACATATTTTTTTTCAGAAACCCCCTTGAAAAAGTTTGTGAAGTGTTGCACAATAAGAATGTGAAATACTTCACATACGAAAAACAACCTAGTTTTACTCAGGAGGATGAGATAAATGACAAACGAAAAAGTAAACAAAGTAGCACTTATTGGAGCAGGTTTTGTAGGTAGCAGTTATGCCTTTACATTAATAAATCAAGTGATCACAGATGAATTGGTTGTCATCGATTTGAATCAAGATAAAGCAATGGGTGACGTCATGGATTTAAACCACGGGAAAGCATTTGCTCCGCATCCGGTGAACACATGGTATGGAGATTATGAGGATTGTAAGGATGCGGACATTGTGTGTATCTGTGCTGGAGCGAACCAAAAGCCAGGTGAAACGAGACTTGACCTTGTTGAAAAAAACTTAAATATATTTAAAGGCATTGTAGACAATGTGATGAAAAGTGGATTCGATGGTATTTTCTTAGTCGCCACAAACCCTGTTGATATTTTAACATATGCGACTTGGAAATTCAGTGGACTGCCAAAAGAACGAGTGATCGGCAGTGGAACTACACTTGATACTGCAAGATTTAGATACATGCTTAGTGAGTACTTTGACGCAGCGGCACACAATGTGCATGCGTACATCATTGGAGAGCATGGGGATACAGAGCTTGCTGTTTGGAGTCATGCGAATATCGGAAGTGTACCGATTACAGAATTAATGAAGAAAAATGATCAATACAAACAAGAAGATTTAGATGAGATGATGGAAAATGTCCGTCATGCCGCTTATCAAATCATTGAGAAAAAAGGCGCTACTTACTACGGCGTAGCGATGAGTTTGGCCCGCATAACAAGAGCGATTCTGCACAATGAAAACAGTATTTTGACTGTCAGCACTTACTTAGATGGAGAGTACGGAGCAGAAGATGTCTACATTGGTGTACCTGCCCTTGTGAATCGAAATGGCGCAACAGAAGTGATAGAGCTTGCACTGAATGATACAGAAAAAGAACAATTCGCGCACAGTGTGAATGTGTTAAAAGAGATTTTGGCTCCTCATTTTTAATCAAAAGCAACCTATCTGAGCAGAAAAGGATGAATCACTATGTGGCAGCAAATATATAATCCGTTTGGTAATGAGTTCGTGAGTGCATTGGTAGCAATGCTTCCAATTTTGTTTTTCCTACTTGCATTAACCGTATTTAAGTTAAAAGGTGTTTTAGCCGCTTGTTTTACCTTAATCGTCAGCTTTGTAACAGCGGTTTTCTTCTTTCACATGCCAATTGAAAAGGCATTATCTGCTGTGCTGCTCGGTATATCTAATGGGCTGTGGCCGATTGGATATATCGTCATCATGGCGGTGTGGCTCTATAAAATTGCTGTGAAATCTGGTAAATTCGATGTTATTCGTTCTAGTATTGCAGGAATCTCTCAAGATCAACGTCTTCAGCTCTTATTAATTGGTTTTAGTTTTAACGCATTTTTAGAGGGAGCCGCTGGGTTTGGTGTACCGATTGCGATTAGTGCCGCTCTCTTAACAGAGCTTGGGTTTAAACCGCTGAAAGCTGCGATGCTCTGCTTAATTGCCAATGCTGCGTCTGGCGCATTTGGTGCTGTGGGTATCCCAGTCATTACAGGGGCGCAAATGGGCAATATGACGCCGCTTGCATTATCTCAAACCCTTGTGTTTACGATTCCGTTTATTTCATTCTGTATTCCGTTCCTACTCATTCTCATTGTGGACGGATTCAAAGGGATTAAAGAAACGCTCCCTGCCTTGCTTGTTGTGAGTGGAAGCTATGCCATTTTGCAAGCTGTCACAATGGTGACAATGGGTCCTGAGCTTGCCAATATTATTTCAGCTTTAGCAAGTATGGGGATTTTGGCTTTATTTCTTCGAAAATGGCAGCCGAAACATATTTATCGTGAAGAAGGGGCACCAGACATTGAACAGAAACAAACGTATCGCGGCGTTGAAGTGCTGAAAGCATGGTCTCCATTCTATATTTTAACTGCCGTGATTACGGTATGGAGTCTGCCAGCATTTAAAGCATTGTTTGCTGTAGGAGGCCCGTTCAACTGGACAACCATTTTAGTAAAAATGCCATTTTTGCATCAGCAAATTGTAAAATTACCACCAATTGCACAAACAGCAACACCTATTGATGCGATCTTTAAAATTGATGTGATCAGTGCAACGGGTACTGCCATTCTGATTGCGGTGATGCTGACAGGTTTGTTTAGCAGACATATTACATTAACAGAAGGCGCTGCCTGCTTAAAAGCATCAGTGAAAGAGCTTTGGGTACCAGTTCTCACTATTTGTTTTGTCATGGGCTTTGCCAACTTGGCGAACTTCGCTGGACTAAGTTCAGCCATTGGGCTTGCACTTGCCAAAACAGGCGATTTGTTCCCGCTTGTCAGCCCAGTGCTTGGCTGGATCGGGGTGTTTATTACAGGATCTGTCGTGAGTAACAACGCCTTATTCGGTAACCTTCAAGCAGTTACTGCTTCTCAAATCGGCTCTCAAGCAGGTTTGTTAATCGGAGCAAATACAACAGGCGGGGTCATGGCGAAATTAATTTCTCCACAATCTATCGCCATTGCTACAGCAGCAGTTGGAGAAACAGGTAAAGAATCTGAGCTCTTCCAAAAGACTGTGAAGTACAGCTTCATCCTGCTCGGCATAGTGTGTGTATGGACATTCATTCTTGCTCAATTTATATAGGTTTAAAAAAAGACTGAGACAGCTCTCAGTCACAGCGTGTAGACAAACCTTCGCATTCTTTGTCAGGCCTGTGCTCCGGTGCTCACGAATGTCAAATTCGCTCCGCTCCGTTGCTCGTCCTTCCTAGACTGCAAAGGTTTTCTATCACGCTGAAAAAAGGAAAACAAAGGGCTAAAATAAAGATCATTTTAGCCCTTTGTCACCAAAAAAGACTGAGACAGCTCTTAGTCTTTTTTGTTTATGTCGATTCCCTTGTCACGAGCCGGGTAGGCAGCTGGATATGTTCACGCTGTAATGGTTTTTGGTCTTGCAGGATCTCGATTATTTGCTGCACAGACCGCTGGCCAAGCTCTACGATCGGGATGTCGATTGTGGTGATCGTTGGAGCTGTCACCTCGCAAATGTCTTGATTGTCATAGCCGATCACCGCTAGATCCTTAGGAATTTGATAACCGTAAGAAATGGCCTGTTTAATGAGCCCTGCTGCGACTTGATCATTACCGGTGAATATGGCATCAGGTGCATTCTTCATGTCATGAATGACATCCATTAAGCGAAAACCGTCTTCAATGGTGAAGGCCTCGCCGAACAGCCAATCGTCATGCAGCGGCAAGCCGTGTGCAGAAAGAGCATCGAGATAGCCCTGTTTCCTTTGTTTCTGTGCTTCACTGCTTTCTGTATCAAAGCAAAACCCGATCGATTTCCGCCCCGACTGAATCAAGTAGTCAACTGCTTTATAGGCAGCTTCCCGCTCATCGTATCCAATAATCGGGATGTCTGCTGTTTGATGATATTCATTCGCCATGACAATAGGGCCGTTCGTTAAAAATGGCTCGATCTTTTCCCACGGATTTTCTAATGCCCCTAATATGACCCCATCTACTTCTCTTCTTTTTAATAATTGAAGCCCTTCAAGCTCTAATGATTCCTGATAAAACGTCTGAAGCACGATGGCTTTATAGCCTTGATCCAGTGCTTCTTTTGAAATTCCTTTAATGAATTGTGCAAAAAAAGGATGGTCCACAGCCGGGACAGACACAGCAATGGTTTTTGTCTGATGTGAACGAAGGGTGCGAGCCGCTGAACTCGGTGTATATTCCATTTCTTTCATCACCTGTAAAATGAGCTGGCGCTTTTCCTCTGACACATATGGATGATGATTCAGCACTCTGGAAACGGTGGTGGTTGAAACCCCGCAGCGTTTGGCAATTTCATAAATTGTACACATATTAACAAATCCTTTACACAAAGTTATTGTTCTGAAATCGATAACATCATTTACAATGTGAAACAAGTTAAATATTAACAAATGGAATTGATTAATTGGAGGGAATGGAATGCAAATATTGACGAAGATATCAGGTAAAAGCAAGGATTATCTTCCTTTGCTGGATATGATCAATCAAGGTGTTCAAGTAAAGTCTGATTCAGTTGAGAAGCACCTAGCAAATGAAAAGCTGGTGACGTTCCTCGAGCAAGATATAGGGCACACAGGATTGGAAAAAATTCTCTTCCATTATAAACAAAATAAGGAAAAAAAGATACCGTTTCTGCCAGTTGATAAACTGATTTCAGAGGATGAAATCGATGATATTATGCAGGTGCTGAAAGAAGTATTGAGTTCTGGCCGTTTTACTTCAGGGCCATATATCCCGGCGTTTGAAAAGCAGCTCGCTGAGTACTTAGGGAAGAAATATGTCATTGCCACGTCAAGTGGAACAGATGCCCTAATGATCAGCCTTATATCAGCAGGTGTCACTCCAGGAGATGAGGTCATTTTGCCAGCGAATAGCTTTGCTGCAACAGAAAATGCAGTGCTTGCGATTGGTGCTGTTCCAGTCTATGCCGATATTGATCCAGATACTTACTGCTTGGCACCGAGTGAAATAGAGAAGCATATCACAGATCAAACGGCATGCATTCTTCCGGTTCATTTATATGGAAAACAAGCGGATATGAAGGCCATTTCGGCGATTGCAAAAAAGCATGGGCTAAAAATCATTGAAGATGGCTGTCAGGCGATCGGGAGCACTGGCCTTGGAGCATATGGAGATGGGCTTGTTCTCAGCTTTAATCCATACAAAAATCTTGGTGTCTGCGGCAAGGCCGGAGCCATCGCGACAAATGATGAAGCCTTAGCGGAAAAATGCATGGAGATCAGCTATCACGGCTTTGAAGTAGGAAAGAAAAATGTCAAACGCAGTGACTATGGCTTTAATTCGAAAATTGATAATTTGCAGGCAGCGATCGGACTCGAACGTATGAAGTATTTAGGATTACAAAACTTTAAACGTTTCTACTTAGCAAAGCGATACATTGACCAGCTACAAACGCTTGAGGAAGAAGGATACTTGAAGCTTCCGAAGCTAACGGATGACCACGTCTGGCATCTGTTCCCGATTAGAGTGATGAAGGGAGAGCGAGATGAGCTTGCAGCAAAATTGCTGAAAATGGGCATAGAAACAGATGTTTATTACCCGATTCTATCGCATCAGCATCAAACAAATCTTGTTTCTCAAAAGTATAAACAAACGACACTTCCACAAACGGAAAAAGCAGCACAGGAATTACTTCACTTGCCGCTGTATCCAGGCATGCCGCTGCAAGATCAGGAGAAGGTCATCGAGGGGGTTCATCATGTTATCAAGTCTTCCATTCAATAAAAAGCTGCTGAATCAGCCGGATAATCCGAAGTGGATCGTCTTCTGTGACTTTGATGAAACCTATTATTCTCACAAAATGACCGATGAGCAGAGAGAGGATGTCAAGCGGCTGGAAGCCTTTGTGGCAGAAAAGAGTGAAGCAGGACAGCTCATGCTTGGCTGGGTCACGGGAAGTAGCCTCGATTCTGTCACAAGTAAAATGGAAACAGGCGGTTTTTATCAATTCCCGCATTTTATTGCGTCGAACTTAGGGACTGAGATTGTGTATACATCGGATGCTCGTTTTGGACAGCCAGATGCGGAGTGGATGAAGCGGCTGGATGCACAGGGCTTCTCAGATGAAAAAATTGAAGACATCCTCGAAACCATACGTGAAAAGGGAATTCATCTCAGACCGCAAACGCAGCTGGGCAGCTCAGGGTATAAGAAGAATTTCTATTATCAGGAGCAGGATGAACGGACAGATCTTCATCATCTATCATTCATCCAAACACTTGCCAAAGAGCGTGGGGTGGCGGTCAACATCAACAAATGCAATCCGCTCGCAGGAGACCCTGCTGACTGCTATGATGTCGATTTTTTACCAGTCGGCACAGGGAAGGATGAAATTGTCCGCTTTATGCTGAACCAATATGATTTATCGAAAGATCAAGGCTTTGCCTTTGGAGATAGTGGGAACGATTTGCGGATGCTTCAATCCGTCACGCATGGTTTTCTCGTCCAAAATGCGACGGCCGAAGCCAAGCGGCACCATCATCAAATTTGTCATCATGGGTATGCAAAAGGAATCTATGAAACACTGAAAACAGTGATGTATAAACATGAGGAGGCACATTCATGAAGAAAATTGGAATTGTTGGAGCAGGGAATATTGCAAAAGCACATGCAAGAGCATTATCAACGATCAAAGGTGCAGAGTTATCCGGTGTCTATGATTTACATGAATCAGTTGCACAGGGATTCATTAAACAGTATGGCGGACGCGTGTATTCAAGTATCGAAACTTTAGCAGATGCATCTGATGGGTTGATCATTGCCTCCCCTAATTTTTGTCACAAAGACCATGCCCTTCAGGCACTAAGAGCAGGACAGCCCATTTTATGTGAAAAGCCGATGGCTGTGTCGCTGAAGGAAGCGGAGGAAATGGTGGAGACAGCCAAACAGTTCCAGGTTCAAGCCAGTATGGGCTTTAACTATCGTTACTTATCCTTTGTGAATATTTTGAAGAACTTGATTGCCAATGGTGAATTAGGCCGCATTTTGACTGTCAGGACTCATTTTAAGAAAAACAGTGCCCTCAGAAGAAAGACATTTTCATGGAGAGACAGCGGTGAGAGTCTGCGCACGAGCGGCGCATTAGGAGATCTTGGTATTCATTTAATTGATATGCTGTGGTACTTATTTGGCAGTGACATGAAGAAAGAATCACTTAATACGAAGATGCTGACACATGTAAAGGAAAAAGAAGAGAAAAAGGTGCAGGTGGATGATCATACCGAAATTTTCGGTCAGATGGAGAATCAAGTGTTCTTTCACTTGGTCACATCCAAAAGCACGCAGCCTGAGGAATGCGGATTTAGTGTTGAAGTCGTTGGTCATGACAAGGTATTCAAATACCATACGAACATGAAAAACGAATACGAGATCAGTGATGGCTTGTGTGTGGAGCGTCATCAAATGCCGCAAACCTTGCTGACAGATCCGCCAAACGAATTTTACGGATGGTCTGATACGTTCCGTGATCAGCTGATGCACTGGGTGAATACAAATCCATATCCATCTCATATGAAAGTCGCTGATTTTGTAGACGGGTATCGCGCGCAAGCTGCGCTTAATACGTGCTTCGAGAGGGAAGAGGCTGTCGAGTCTGCCCAGGCATATTAAAGAGGTGGAGCGGAGGATGTTAAAACTCCGCTCCTTTTTAGAGGAAGTGAAAAGATGAAAAAAGTATTTTATTTTGGCTGTGTCTTTTATTTTTTTATTGGGACCATTCATGTGTTTTTTGGCAGCTTAACTCCTTATTTACTGTCTAGTTACGATAAGGGTCCTGGGGAATTATCTTCTTTAATCTTTTTTCAGTTTATTGGTTTTTTGACAGGGGTTCTGTTATCCCCCATCCTTGTGAGGAAAAAAGGCTACGGCGCTGTTCTGACCATGGGTCTTTTGCTGATGATCGGGTCACTTCTGCTTGGGCTTTTGGTTCCTGGCTGGTCAACACTTGTGCTGGCAGGTTTTTTTCTTGGGAGCGGGGCAGGCAGTCTTGAGACAACAGCCGGAGCGTATGTGATTTCGATGGCAAACAGTGCGAAGCGAATCAGCATCATGGAGGTCTTCTTTGGGTTAGGAGCACTGTTATTTCCACTTGTGATTTTACTAACTGTCAATGAACAGACGTGGCACTATGTGTTTTTATTTCAAGTCGGTGCACTGACATTCTTCCTTATGCTCTGGCTTACCTTCATGAACAAATTGCCTAGTGGACAGATGACTGCTCCTTCCAATGGGGTAAGAAAACCGTCCTTACTTGTTGATCGAAACAATCGAATCATTGTGGTGATCATGATTTGCTTTGCCTTTTTCTACGCAGGGATTGAAACGAACTTTGCGAACTTTTTGCCGTCGATCATGCTGGAGAAGGGAGGAGACAATTGGGGTCTCTTTGCAGTCTCTACCTTTTGGACAGCGATCGTCATTGGCAGAACTGTCATTGCGAGAAAAGCTGATAAGTTGCACCCGCTGCGTTTTTTAAAGCTAAGCGCAGCACTCATGATTCTGCTGCTCGTTGTATTTGCCCTGACAACCCACATCGCCGCGCAGCTGCTTCTCATCTTTTTCATCGGTCTGTGTGCAGCTGGTATGTTCCCAATCGCACTGACTGCATCTGCATTAATGATTGAAAATGCGATCGACGAGGCGACGAGTTACTTTATTGCAGCCGCAAGTTTAGGCGGAGCCTGCTTGTCCTTCTTGATCGGCTTTAGTCTTGAATGGGCAGGAGCAGCAAGTGCCGTCTTTGTTTTCGCCTTCTTAGCTGTTCTTCTGTTTGCAGCTGCGATTCAAATGAAACGTGCTACGAAAAAGGAAACGGTCCTGCCGCAACAATCGGCGCTGAAAGCCGATCGATAAGCAATACCCGATGCTCCCTTGAGTCCGCCTGAAAAGATGACAACGGACTTGTACTAAACCATAGAACGTTTGAATAATATGTACAAGTCAGCATCAAAAGGAGGACGTCTATGTGGCGGTGTTTTTTGGTTATATCTTTTTAGGGTTGTCACTTTCAGCGCCTGTTGGGCCAGTCAATGCAGCTCAAATCGACAGAGGGATTAAAAGTGGATTTTGGCACGCGTGGATTTTTGGTGTGGGGGCAATGGCTGCGGATATTGTCTATATGCTCCTCATCTATTTTGGTGTCGCCCAGCTTTTGACCGCACCTCTTGTGAAAACTTTTTTGTGGCTATTCGGCTTTTTTGTTTTGACCTATACCGGCATTGAGAGCCTACGTAAAATCAATTTGCAGGAGAGCCCGAAAAAGGATGTTGGAAACACTTCGATGGGTCAGTCATTTATGACGGGGTTTTTCATTTCTCTTTCCAATCCGCTCAGTATTTTATTTTGGCTTGGTATCTACGGCAGTATTTTGGCCAATACGATCGAAAAGTATGGGGCATCTCAAATGCTGATGTACAGCTTGGCTATTTTTATCGGCATGTTGATCTGGGATTTCAGCATGGCGCTGCTTGCTAGTTCGTTTAGGCGCTATTTAAGTGAACGTGTCTTACATGGCTTATCCGTGCTTGCAGGCTTATCTTTACTTGGTTTCGGCGCTTATTTCGGGTATCAAGGGATCATGGCGTTGATTGGGTAGAAAAGCAGACTCATGTTAGTCTGCTTTTTTTGTAAGGATTTACAGACATAACACATTCTTGAATAATGGTGAGATATAAAATGGATTCAAGGAGCTTTGCCATGCGTATTTTTCTTCCAGTATTCAACTATTTGTGCATGCTGATCTTATCAGTCATCACAGCAACATTCGTATATACCATGCTATTTATCCCGACTGAATCAGGCTTTGGTTATGTGGAGATGACAAGTCTGCTGATTTTAATCGCTTATGTAGTGTTTGCTGCACCGATTCAGCTTGTTTTACACAGGCATCCTAGAAGGTTTCGAGGCCGTGACTTACTTGTATATTTTCTTGCGGCGTGGGTGATTTGCTCTGCGTTAGCGTTATGGATTGATTATGGACTGGTTGTGTTCATTAGCTACAAAGTCTATCTGTTTAGCTTTTGCTCAGCCCTCATTTATTGGGTGCTCGATTCTGTCTTTTTGATGAAGAACCGATCATAGGGAAGATACAAAAGCGCTCTATTAAAAGAAGCAGCATGGAGTGAAAGACTCACATACATGCTGAATTTGAATGAGAACATCCACCTCTGGAATGCGCAAGGAAAGTCGCTTAGGGACAGTCACCACAGCCTTTTTTTCTCATAGGCTATGGAGAAGACGCTAAAACGAGGTGGAAGGAAATGGCCCAGTTGTATGCAAAAAGTTGCCTTGATCAAAATCTACGATCACTAGAAGAATGGAAGCAGGATGCTTTTACGCTATTTGGAGAGATGGTAGGAGATGAGGCAGATACATTCCCTTGTGTCCCAGGAAGACAGGGATTTTTTCTCGATCATTTACGCTATGGGTTTGTGGGTGATCCGAGAAAAGAGGAAGCTGTTGAGGAATTAGCGCAGCTGCTGAGAGAATATCAAAGCTGTGCGAAAGAAACGGGTCAATATGCTTCATTTATATGCTTTTTTGAAACACCGCAGGATTTAAAGGAAAGTTCGCTTGAAGAGCTTGAGCAGCAGTTTTGGTCATTGCTTCAACGACTGCACCAGAAAGATGAAGTGCCATGGCCTGAGGATATTCCGCTAGATGCTCATCATCATGAGTGGGAGTATTGCTTTCACGGGGAAGCGTATTTTATTTTATGCTCCACACCGGCTCATAAGCTCAGAAAAAGCCGCCACTTTCCTTATGTCTTAATGGCATTTCAGCCTAGATGGGTGTTTGAGAAATTGAATGGATCGACTAAGTTTGGTCAAAAAATGAGCCAGCTCGTTCGCAAGCGGCTCAAAGCGTATGATGAGGTCGGCGTTCATCCATCATTAAAATGGTACGGTGATCCGACCAATCATGAATGGAAGCAATACTTTCTCCCAGATGAAGAGGCGGAGAAACCAGCCTCCGCCAAATGTCCTTTTACTGCATTAAGAAACATGATGAAATTATGATGCGGTCTGATCCTGCTGCTTCCACTTTTTCCTCATAAATAGCACCATGATGGCAATCACTGCAATGATCCCAAGGCTGATAAAAAAGCCAGGTCGTCCGCTTGCCTCTGTTAAAGTGCCTGAAATGGCGGCTCCAATCAGGAGAAGTGCAAGAAACATTTCGCACGTTTGGCGAGTGGATGGCTTTGATAGCTTTTTACTTGAGAACAGAATGAAGACCCACGTGTACAGAAGGGTAAGGCCGGCTGCTGTTGTGAGGTGCTCGTAGATGTGTTTGGACAAAAAGAGCGCAAGCAAAATCGAGACAATTAATCCAGCAGCAGTTAAGATAATCGAAGACCATCTGACATGAGATGGGTCTTTTTGTTTAAAACAAGCAGGTGCATCTTGATGCTCTGACATCGTGCCAAGCAGCGTCGTGACTGCATAGAGAGAGGCAACCAATGTCGAAAAGCCGGCAATAATGAAAATGCCATTAAAGATATGAAGAAAGATCGATAAATGAAATGGCTCTAATGATGTAATAAAGGGACTGCTGTTCTCATTAAAGGCTGTCACTGGGACAAGCAAGAGAGCAAGTCCAATTGAGACGATATAGATGACCGCTAGAATGATCAGCATGACGCGTCCAGACTTTGCTGCATCCTTCGGGTCCTTTAAATGAACCGCCATCAGCCCCATGACTTCAATTCCCCCAAATGCATAAAACGCGTAAATCAATCCATTCCAAAGACCAAGCGGACCGAGCGGCATCCATTCGTGATCTTTGTTTGGGAGGTGAAGGGTTGGTTTATGATCTGTCAGAATCCCGAATAACACAAGCACAGCAAGGATCATAAATAGAAAAATCGCCGCTGTCTTCAGTACCGCAAGGACATTTTCTGTCTTTTGAAAAGAAGAGAGCCCTATGATAATCACGAGCAGGGCAAGAGCGGAATAAATTGCAGAAAACACCCAGAGCGGCACAGATGGAAACCAGTGGCGGGTAAAAAGAGAAATCGCTGTTAACTGACTTCCTGTAATCAGCATTTCTGCGAACCAATACACCCAGCCATTGCTAAACCCTGCCCAGCGTCCATATGCTTTACGAGCATAGGAACAAAATGACCCTTTATCAGGATTATCGGCTGTCATCGCAGCCAAATGTTTAAAGACGAGATAGGTTCCAACCGCAGCAAGTAAAAAAGAAATGCAGACGGAAAAACCGGACTTTGTAATGGCAATGCTGGAACCAAGGAAGAAACCAGTGCCAATCGTACAGCCGACTCCGATGAGAGAAAGCTGCCACCAAGATAAAGTTTGTTCTTCTTTCAATGCATGCGCAACACCTTTCTGTTTCAATGACATTAGCTTGTGACCGCCTCTTTTTTTTATACATGATCAAGAGGACGTTTTGGGCATACTGTCAAGGAAAGGAGTGTATGTGATGAACGGAGAATATGTCATTTTACCAAAGGGCAGACTGGGCTTTCGTTTAGGAAAAGGCCAATGTATGCGGGTGGTTGATGTTGAAGGCCAGCAAGTAGCAGATGTCATGGCCTATCACGAAAAGGATTTTTATGAAAAATTTGACCAAGGCGCGACAATGGACAGCCTATTTTCGTCCAAAGTGAAAAAAGGCGATAAGCTCTATTCTAATTTATACAAACCGATGTTTACGGTCATTGAAGATACAGTCGAGTGCCATGATTTATATATGCCCGCCTGCCGGCAAGAAATGTACCAGCTTTTATACGGACGGACGCATTTAGAGGTCATGCATACATGCTACGATAATTTAAGGACTGCCTTTGAACCATTTGGGATTCCGAAGGAGGATATGTACTATCCTTTTAATGCCTTTATGAATACAGTCATTGATGAAAAAGGAAAGCTGTCTGTGGAGCTGCCAAAATCTCTTCCCGGTGATTACATTCGTCTGCGAGCTGAAATGGATCTCATTGTGGCCGTATCCGCATGCCCTGCTGATATTGGGAAGTGTAATGGCGCAAGCTGTACATCTATACGGGTAGAAATTGATTGAAAAAAAGGCCAGTCCTTATAGACAGGGTCTTTTTCATTTGTGAATGTTTGATCATTGATGAAATAGGGGAACGTCTTACAAAATGTTCTTCTTGAAAACATGGTATAATGAAGATTCAAAAAACGTTGTCAAATCAATGAATTCAGAGTAAAACCTGTTCTCTTCATGTAGAGGATGCTTAGGAGGAAAAGTGTATGAGTTTGCAAAAAAAGATCAGCCAAGAGTTGCATGTGCAGCCCTCAATTGACCCGAAGCAGGAGATTGAAAAACGGGTTGGATTTTTAAAGGACTACTTGAAAAAAACCGGCGCGAAAGGATTCGTTCTCGGCATTAGCGGCGGACAGGATTCAACGCTCGCTGGCCGTCTTGCACAGCTCGCTGCATCTGAACTGCGTCAAGAAGGAAAGGAAGAGGTAGTCTTTATTGCGGTGCGTCTCCCGCATGGCGTGCAGCAGGATGAAGATGATGCCCAGCTCGCTTTATCATTTATTCAGCCGGACAAGTCGTGGAAATATGATATTGCGCCTGCCGTGACGGCATTCAGTGAACAATATCAAAAAGACACAGGCGGACCGTTGTCTGATTTTAATAAAGGGAATGTCAAAGCACGCATGCGAATGATCGCGCAATATGCTGTTGGAGGAGAAGAAGGATTACTTGTCATTGGTACAGATCATGCAGCCGAAGCAGTCACTGGGTTTTTCACGAAATATGGTGAC
Source organism: Bacillus pumilus (assembly GCF_900186955.1). NCBI lineage: Bacteria > Bacillati > Bacillota > Bacilli > Caryophanales > Bacillaceae > Bacillus > Bacillus pumilus. Next base: position 318,509 of record NZ_LT906438.1, read on the forward strand.
GGCGGTGCAGACGTTCTCCCGCTCACAGGTCTGACGAAACGCCAAGGCCGGACACTGCTAGAAGCGCTGCAAGCACCAGAGCGCCTATACTTAAAGAAACCGACAGCTGATTTGCTTGATGACAAACCTCAGCAAACGGATGAAACAGAACTAGGCATTACGTACAATGAAATTGATGATTACTTAGAAGGTAAGTCCGTGTCAGAACAAGCAGCAGAAGCAATTGAAAAGCGCTATGTTCAATCAGAGCATAAACGCCAAGTACCCGCTTCCATGTTTGATGACTGGTGGAAATAAGAAAGAGGCCTCTCCAGTGAAGGGGAGGTTTCAGGCTGTCGAGAAAATCTCGACAGCTTTATTTTTTTCCTTAAAGTTTCCATCTCCAAATTTTATAATAGAGATAAGTCCACTAAAGGAGGTGTTTTTTCTTATGTTCCACACTAGAAATTCTTCTCAGCACGAAGCCGAATTTGTATTACTAGATCAACTGGTCGAAGAGGATCACCTGCTTCGTAAAATTGATCAGTACATTGATTTTTCATTTATCATAGACAAAGTCAAACCTTATTATAGTGAGAATAAAGGTCGTCCTTCTCTTGATCAACTTATTTTGTTTAAAATGATATTTATCGCATACCTGTAAGGTATCCGTTCCGTATCTTGATCGATTGGATCACCAAATCACCCGATTTGATTTTCAAGTAGAAGCGGTTGCCATTGATTCTGGTTATTTGACAACATCAATCTGTAAAGGATTTATCCGATCGCCGCATTTTTGGTGTCATCGCACATAGATGCTTTCATCGAACAAGAGGAAATTCCAGTATCATTTTGAACATGATCATTACATATGCCCAAATGGTGAAAAGCTATCATATACGACAACTGACCGAAAAGGTTATAGGTACTATAAATCAGACCCTAAAAAATGCGTTTCTTGTCCTTTCCTTGAAAGCTGTACAAGATCGAAAAATCATCAAAAAGTGATCTCAAGACATGTATGGGAGGAACAAAAAGAAAAGATTAGACAAAATCGTCTGTCTATATCTGGAAAAAAGTTATATAAAAAGAGAAAAGAAAAAATAGAGCGAAGCTTTGCAGATTCAAAACAACTGCATGGGCTTCGCTACTGTTGGTTGAGGGGAAAACAGAATGTGAGTGTGCAAGTTCTTCTCACAGCTGCGTGCCAGAACATGAAAAAGATTGCCACAGACCTAGCCAAGCTAGGCTAAGTCTGTGGGAGGCCTTTTTCATTAAATTTCATCCATCATAATTACGTTGAAAATAAAAAAGCAGGCTCCAGTAAGAGCCTGCTTTTTTATTTATTGTTGCTTAACAGTAATTTTTAAGGTATTTTTACAGTATATGCTAAATCAACAAACATAATATTTACGCCTACATCAACTTTCTTATATTTGTTTTTAACTGCCCATGCAACAGCACCAGAAGTTCCAGCAGTAATAGCCGCAGCGGCTCCAGCACCCCATGGTCCAGCAGCAGCAATTCGACTTGTGTACCAACCGATATATCCGGCTGCAAATCCACCTGCTACTATGGCATTCATGCTTCTAACTTTCGGTCCTAATTTGAGGTGTAAACCTACAAAACCTAATGTCTGCATGTCACCTTTTTTCTCATTCTCTTCAAAGCTAAATTCTTCTGATTTCATTGAAGTCATTAGTAGACTGTCGTGTTCTGAAATTCCCATTTCCATAAGGGTTTCTTTATCAGCTGTAAAATGAATATTTCCATCCTTATCTAATTCGAAGTAATTAGATAGTTTCTCTGCTAATTCCAATTGTTTTTTATCTACACTGACTGGGGGGGTCTCATTATTACCTTGACTGGCATGACTAATCATTGGAGAAGAGAAACCAAATGTAATAGTAAGCACACATAACACTACTAGAAATTTTTTAAACATACGTACCACTCCTATTTGTTTTTTGGGGTAACGCATACATGATATTTCCTTCTATTGGGGTGGAATACTTAGAGGTTAAGGAGAGTAATAAAATGTATTTATTCTTATTCACTTTGATTTATTGTGTAATCACACAGATGTTGAGTTTTTCCTTTGAGATGTCTTTTGGTGTGTACTTGATAGGTTTAGCTTTAATCAAAGGACTTTCCAGTGGGGAAATTAAAGACATCTTTAATTTCAAAAAGACAAGGGACGTGTTCAAAGAAAACAGATTTATAGATTCTTTGATGGAATTGTTTTCTTTGGTAATAGTGTTTATTAATGCATACATAATTGATTATGAACCATTCTCTCCCTTTGAGTTTGTTTATACTTTTTTCTTGCTTGTAGTTCTGTACAGGTTCCTATTTTGGGGGATCATAAGAGAGTCTAAAAAATGGTTGCATAAAGAGTCATAAGAGACATGGGCTTATAAAAATCACTCACTTTCTTTGATATATTCCAATGCTACCATTTATTTCTTTATAATTGGTAATATGGTGGGAATTTTATTTTTCAGTTGCGGTATCCGCAATTAAGGTTCTTTTAATTGGGAGGAGAAATTTCGAATAGAGAAGAATTAGATTGTCAATTATCGCTAATGAACAGGCTGGAGAGCCTGTTTTTTTGTTTCTTAATATTATGTTTTTGTTGAAAAATTCCATTTTGCTTGCGGTGTCCGCAAGCATTTTTTTTATTTTTCAGTGCTTCATTTTGACGGATTTTTTTGTGATAAAATCCAGTCACTGCGGAGGTGAATCATGTGATGGTAGAAGTAGGAATAAACCTGTTTGAGATAGGATTACTCATTCTAGGTGTTTCAGTTTTGTTTTTAATCACAGCTAATGAGGAACGAAAACGAAAAAGAAAGAGCTAGGCTGCTTCTTGAAAGGCGCTTGACGGAAATCAAGAGATTTTAACACTCACATAGAGGTTTACTTAAAAATTTCAGTTGAGATCGCTCAGATTTGATTCTGATCGCTTTTTTTGTTTAGGTATTAAAAGTAGGGGTGGTGTGTCAAAAACGCTTATAAGGGCTTTAAATGTGTTTTTTCGTTTTGGCTACTGAAATCAGTTTGAAAATCTGTTTGCGAGATACCGAAAATTTTAAAAATTGGAACTAAAATGGGTTTTGGACGTATTTCATGTGCTAGGATTTAACATAAAACGGCAAAAATTGAGGGGGATGAATAAATGGCAGCTGTATCTTCAGCGAAAATCGGTCAGAAGATTAATGAATGGTATCAGAATATCAAGAGGCTGAATGTAACAGATGCGGAAATGCTTCGGAGTGAGATCAGAAGGGATTTAGACATCATGGAGGAAGATGAGCAAGCTGTTCTTTATTTTCAGCTTATGGAATTCCGCCACGAACAAATGCTTGAATACATGAATCTAGGAGCTCGGAAATTAAACAAAGCGGAGTACCTGCGATCAGTTGAAGGGCAAGGGCGGAAGCTTACTGGAATCCTGGAATACTATTTTAATTTTTTCAAAGGGATGTATGAGTTTTCGCAAGGTGATTACATTACTGCGATTACTTTTTATCGACAGGCAGAAAAACGGTTGGATCGAGTGGCGGATGAAGTTGAAAGAGCAGAGTTTTACTTCAAGATGGCAGAGATTTTCTATCACATGAAGCAAACTCAAATGTCTATGTATTACATCATGCTAGCCCTTGATACATATAAGGCGCACCCGACTTATCTTGTCCGAGAAATTCAGTCTCGTTTTGTTGTTTCAGGAAATTATATTGATCTTAACAGTTCTGAAAAGTCTCTCCCGCATTTAGACAAAGCATTAGAAAAATCACATGCGATTAAGGATGAATTAATGATTGGTATAAGTTTGATGAACTTGGGTCACTGTTATTCTAGTTTGGAAAAATATCAGTTGGCATTAGATCATTTGGAGGAAGCTGAAATTTATTTGAAACGTCATTCTCACATACGAGCAATCCTTTATCAGCAGGCTCTGATCCATTTTAAATTGGGTAACGATGAATTGGCCAAGGAATATTTGCAGCGTGGCATAGATTATCTAAAATCAAACCCTGATCAATTATTCGAATCTTTGTACGATTTTCTTGTAAACCTATATATAAAGCCACTTAATCTTGATGATCTCAAGGATATTTTGAAACGATTTGATAACATTAGGGGTTATCCATATGTAGAAGAACTGGCATTAGAGTCCGCAGAATTTTATACTAAATGTGAGCGTATGGAGGAATCTGTATATTTGTATCAGCAAATGGTGTACGCTCAAAAACAAATTCGAAGGGGCGACTGTTTGTATGAACATTAGAAAAAGCTTTGTTTTAGCTGGTCTTGCGATCATGATGTTGGTTGGTGGTTCATATCTGAATCATACCGAGACTGCTATGGAGTTGGCTATTCGATTAGGTACATGAAGAATGGCAGACCTTTTGGGTCTGTCTATTTGGAAATTCTTCTGGAACAACACCAATGTACTAACAGACACTCAGAAAAAATCCCTTCCAATTGGATAGGGATTTTTTGAATAAGCTGCGATCTAATTCAAAGTTGCATAACCCTAATCAACAACAAACAGTACGGCCGTTCCATCTTCGTATTCATTTAGTTGATGGGACACCCAAGATCCCGCACCTCGATTGTCTGAAGGAGATATTTATTCTATATCGGCTCCTGCACCGCCTTCTTCACACATAGCCATAGGGAATTCATCTCGATCATATCCCCTTTTTGTTGGTATGTTTTTCAATGATTCTTCTCTATTTTTATCGGCACCTTCTTTATCAATCGTGCAGACGGCAGAAGCGCCCTTTTTTATAGCATTTTTTATGTCTCGTGCTGTTTCTGAATACTTATCAGTCGGAAACTTCAATTTCACATCATACTGAGACCTCTCCAGAAGATGGAGAGGTTTTTTTATGTCGAATTTCAAGTGAGTTTGACAAAATAACCAAAAAATCATTAAATTAGTAGAACGATATACTTAAGTACATTTAACTAAATGAAGATTTTTTTGATCAAAAAAAGCAAGCATAATTAGTTCGATTCACTTAATTTCAATACTATTTACAGTATTTTCAGAAAAAATGATTGACGAAGAAAAAGAATGCGCTTACAATGAAACCACATTCCGAAAAGTGAAATTAGATTCCACTGAATGGAATAAAGGGGTGGTTCACCTCCAAATAAGAAGCTAAAGGAATGATTGACACAATGAAAAATCGAAGTGCACTGGAAATCTACAAAGAGGGAGGCGCTTGGTGGGAAACTGAGATTAGTCATATTCAAAAAAATTCAATTGAACTTCGAGGTTATCCGATTGAAGAACTAATTGGCGAACTGTCGTATCCACAAATGCTTTATTTACTGCTTGTTGGTGAATTATTGGATGATTCAAAAGCAGCTCTTTTTGAAAGTGTTCTTGTCGCAGGTGCGGACCATGGACCAAGAGCGCCATCTATTGCAGCAGCCAGAATGGCGGTGACTTGCGGCATTTCGTTTAATTCCTCTGTTGCAACAGGGGTGAATTTATTAGGTGATATTCATGGCGGAGCCGGAGAGAAGGCCATGCGTATGTTATACGAAGCCAAAGCGATCTACGATGATCAAAAGGATATACAGTTTGCGGCCAAGCAAGTATGTCACACATGGTTAACTCGCAAGGAAAAAATCCCGGGGATCGGCCATCAGCTTCATGATGATGATCCGAGGGTTAGACGTCTATATGAGCTAAGTCACACATATGTCCAGCAAGGTCTTATCAGTGGGATATATTTACGGTTAGCCGAAGCGATTAGACATGAGCTTGAACACCTGAAAGGGAAGAAAATCACGATGAATATAGACGGTGTATCTGCTGCAATCCAATGTGAATTAAACATTCCAGCAGAAGCAGCAAAAGGCATTTTTTCCTTATCCAGAGGAATGGGCATCGTGGCGCATGCATATGAGGAGCTGACAAAGGGAGCCCTCGTGAAGGGACCTTGTCCAAACGAAGAAAGATTGGTTCGTTATGCAGGACATGGAACGCGGCACTTGAAGGAGGGAGAGAAAATTTGAGCAGTTTGAAAGCGTTATCATATATAAACGGCGAGTGGATGGATACCGATCGTGTGAAAACAGATATCATCAATCCTTACTCAGGAGAAAGGATCGGTACATCATATCTCGCCTCATCACAAGACATAGAACAGGCACTTTCTATTGCGCAGCATGCTAAAAAACAAATAGCGGGAATATCGGCAATCGAACGCTCAAAGCTTCTAACGAAAGCAGCCACCTTGCTTGAAGAACAAAAAGACCATTTCGCAAAACTGATTTCGTTAGAATTAGGCAAACCGCTTAAAAATACAAGAGATGAAGTCTCACGATCAATCGAGACGCTAGCGCAGTCGGCGGAAGAAGCGAATCGATTAGTAGGTGAGACCATTCCAGGCAATGTATCATCGCGTGGGCAGGGAGCAATGGCCATGACATTTAAAATACCAGTCGGAGTTGTGCTGGCGATTACTCCTTTTAATGCACCGCTCAACTTAATTTGTCACAAAGTTGGTCCAGCTTTTGCGGGAGGGAATGTCATTATTTTGAAGCCTGCACCGCAAACATCAGCTGTTGCTACAGCGTTTGTCAAACTCCTTCTCGAAGCAGGGTTCCCTGAGGCAAGTTTGCAGCTTGTGATTGGCGGGGTCGAGGCTGGGAAACAGTTAGTCACTGATGAAAGAACGAATCTCATCTCTTTTACCGGTGGGGCTGCCGGAGGAGAGCATATTACAACCTCTGCGGGATTAAAAAAAGTATTGCTCGAACTCGGAGGGAATGGCGCGACGATTGTTCATCACGATGCTGATATTGAACAAGCCGCATCCCTTTGTGCCAAGACAGGCTTTAGTAATTCTGGTCAAAGCTGTATTTCTGTTCAAAGAATTTATGTCCACCAGGAAATAATGCCGTCGTTTACTGAGGTATTAAAACAAAAAGTAGAGCAGCTTGTCGTTGGAGATCCGCTGTCCAGTGAGAGTGATATCGGCTGTATGGTCGATGCACAGGCCGCGCAGCGTGTTGAGACATGGATACAAGAGGCAGAGAGTATGGGGGCACAGCTTTTATGTGGGGGAAAAAGAAATGGGGCGAGCATCACACCGGCTATTTTGCTGAACCCTCCGAAACAGGCCAAGGTCGTCTGTGAGGAAGTATTCGGCCCAGTTGTCAGCATTCTCCCTTATGCGGAGCTGGAGAAGGCAATTAAAGAAGCAAATGATAGTCGATATGGTTTGCAGGCAGGGATCTTTACGAATCAGCTGGATGTTGCGTTACACGCAGCAAAAGAGCTTGAAACTGGCGGTGTTGTCATCAATGGGACATCAAATTTTAGACTGGATCATTGGCCTTATGGAGGAATTAAGCGAAGTGGTCTTGGAAGAGAAGGTCCGCGTTTCGCTATTGAGGAGATGACCGAAACCAAAATGATCGTGCTTCCACAGGGTCTGTGAAAGGGGCGTTTGGATGTGAATGCATTTCAGCAAAAGGTAAAAAGTGTGCAGACAGGCGGTCAGCCAATGATTTGTACGCCGCTCATCGGGCAAACAAAGGAAGAATTGTTTCATGAGGTCGAGGTATTAACTGAGAAGAAGCCTGATGTGATAGAGTGGCGGGCGGATTTTTTTCATCACCTTCATGACAAGGAACAAGTCATAGAAACCCTTAAGGGAATGGTAGAAAAGGCAAAGGGCATACCATTTTTATTCACCATCCGCTCTGAAAAGGAGGGCGGCGAAAGTATATCACTCTCAGAAAATGAGAAGGTTTCTCTGCTTGTCGAGCTTTGTTCCACACAGCTTGTGGACGCCGTTGATTATGAATTGATGCATGATGTGACACATTTACAGCAAGTCAGTCAGGCGGCTAAAAGTAATGGGGTCACCTTAATTGTGTCGTATCACGATTTCCAGCGTACCCCTGAGTTGGATCGTCTCGTGCAGCTCTTCGTCAATGCAGAATCAGTCGGCGCCGACATCGCAAAGATTGCAGTGATGCCGCATTCCTATGAGGATGCATTAACACTGCTCTTTGCGACCAGCCATGCGAACAAGCAGCTGTCGATTCCCGTTATTTCGATGGCAATGGGAGAATATGGGGCTTTTACAAGAATGGTTGGTGGACTTTTTGGATCTGTCATGACCTTTGCTGTAGGGAAAGAAAGCTCAGCTCCCGGGCAAGTGGCAATACAGGATTTGAACAGCGTTCTATCTATTGTTTTTAAAAGAATAAGTGAGTAGCAGATTCATAGCTGCACCGTGAGAGGAGAGAAACATGAAGAAGAATATTTCTACACAGGTTATTCAGTATTTAGAGAATCGGGGAGTCGAGCATATTTTTGGTCTCTGCGGTCATACGAATATTGCTTTTTTATCAGCGCTTGAAAAAAGCTCGATTCAATTTGTAAATGTCAGACATGAACAGATAGCGGCACATGCAGCAGATGGTTATGCGCGAGCAAAGAAACAGACAGCTGTTGTTCTCAGTCATCTAGGTCCTGGACTCACCAATGCGGCAACAGGGGTAGCGAATGCAGCACTTGATTCCATTCCAATGGTTGTCATTGCAGGAGATGTCCCGAGTCATTACTACGGAAAGCACCCACATCAAGAGATCAATCTTCATTCCGATGCCTCTCAATACGAAATTTACCGGCCGTTTGTGAAAAGAGCATGGCGAGTCGATATTCCAGAATTATTTCCAGAGATTTTATCAAAAGCATTTCAGTTAGCTGAAAGCGGCCGTCCTGGCCCAGTGCTGATATCTGTTCCAATGGATGTGTTCTCAAAAGACCTAGATGTGTCCTTGTTTGAACAAATCAACCATCATACACAGACCATTGAAAAGCCTTCAATTGATGATCAAACGGCCAATCGGATATTAGATCGATTGCTGCAGGCAGAAAGGCCGCTTTTATATGTAGGGGGAGGCATTTTACTAGCTGACGCAGCTGAAGAATTAAAGGCATTCTCTGATCATCTAAGTATCCCTGTCGCCCATTCTTTGATGGGGAAAGGAGCCATGCCAGATGATCACCCAATGACCCTTGGAATGACAGGATTTTGGGGGACAAAATTTATCAATGATCAGTGCAAAGCGGCGGACTATATATTGGCTTTAGGCACCCGTTTTGCTGAAGCTGATGCGAGTTCGTGGGAATCAGAATATACGTTCCGTTTCCCATCAACCAAGCTCATTCATATTGACATTGATCCGAATGAAATTGGACGTAACTATCCTGTTGACATTGGAGCAGTAGCTGATCTGAAGCAGGCCTTGACTGTACTCAATCGAGTGGCGAGAGAAAGACTGCCAGAAGGGCTGAATCGACCTGAATTGAAAAAGGAAATTGCGGCATATCGTAAGGAGTTTCAGGCGAGCAACCTGACGAACATTCAAGATGAATCCTTCCCAATGAAGCCGCAGCGTATTTTGCAGGAAGTGCGAGAAGTATTACCGCCAGATGCCTTTATTACAACGGATGTTGGCTGGAATAAAAATGGGGTCGGACAGCAATTTCCTGTGCTCACGCCAGGGACCATTCTAACACCAGGCGGCTTTGCAACGATGGGATTTGGAGCACCTGCCGCACTTGGGGCAAAGATTGCCCAGCCTGACCGTGTCGTTGTGTCACTCGTTGGGGACGGCGGATTCGGTCAAAATCCATCCGTTCTCGCAACAGCCGTTGAAGAGAACATTCCTGTTGTGTGGATTGTGATGAATAACAGTGCGTTTGGAACAATAGCTGGCTTGCAAATGGCGCACTATGAAACGACGTACGGTACTGTTTTCAGAAAAGGTGGAGAAAGCTATTCTCCGGATTTTGCTGCCATTGCAAGAGGTTATGGGATGAAGGGGATTAAAATCACCTCTGCTTCTGAATTCAAAGAAGCTTTAGCTGAAGCAATTGCATCTCAAGAGCCTTGCGTCATCGATGTAGCAATGAAAAATGATCCTGTCCCTACGGATGGACATTGGAATATTAATGATATTTATTCACCAAATTCAAAGCGCTCACATGTCAGCGTGAATTAAACATAACGAGGAGGAAGTAACAATGAAAATTAAAGTATTGAATCCGTTTCAAGATGGGAACCCATTATGGTTAGGTTTAGATCATCCAGAGGAGCAAATGATTCGAAAGGTATTTCAAACCATTACACCAGATACTGTTGGGTCCGAGCATATGATGGCAGGTCTCACCATTTTTGAACCGGGAGAAGCAAGTTCAGTGCACAATCACCCAGGTTCAGAGGAATTTGATTATGTGATTAAAGGATCTGGCGAAGTCATTTGTGATGGAGAAAGGCAGTCCTTTAAACAAAATGATTTCATGTTCATTCCAGACGGTGTCTCGCACCAGCATGTAAATACAGGAGATGAACCTTTATGGCTGATTTGGCTTTACACACCGCAAGGGCAGCTTCCGAAGGATTAACAAACTGCTCCGGTAAGCCCTCCTTTTGAATCATCAGGGTCTTCCGGGTCAATCAGAAAGATGACAAGGGCTAAAATAGAAAGTTATTTAGCCCTTCATCACTTGAATGAAAGGGAGTCAAGCAATGAATATGAATACACCGCTCGAAGGAATGAAAATATTAGACGTCTCTACGATGATCGCTGCCCCCTATGGCGCGGTGCTTCTAGGGGATTTTGGTGCAGAGGTCATCAAAGTCGAGATTCCTGGTAAAGGCGATACGCTGCGGCATGTTGGCCCTTTTGCAGAAGGTGAACCACTTAGATGGTCAGGTCTCTCACGGAATAAGAAATCTCTAACACTGGATCTCCACAAAGACGAAGCAAAAGACATTTTTAAAAAGCTTGCAGGTCAGGTCGATGTGTTGATTGAAAATTTTCGCCCTGGAACTCTCGAAAAATGGGGCGTGGGGTACGACGTATTAAAAGAAATCAACCCTCAATTAATTATGATTCGTGTATCGGGTTATGGACAAACGGGTCCGTTTAAGGACAAGGCCGGATTTGGAACACCTGCGACGGCGTTTAGCGGATTTACATATATTCAAGGGTTTCCAGACCGGCATCCAGTCAGTCCTTCCTTTTCTTTAACAGATTATATTGCAGGCATATATGTGGCGTTTGCTACTGTGACAGCGATGTATTACAGAGATACACATTCAGAAGGAACTGGGCAAATGGTGGATTTGGCCCTCTATGAATCTGTGTTTCGTATGTTAGAATTTTTGGTTGCAGAATATGACAAGCTTGGGAAGGTGCGTGAGCGTTCACCGGGGTTAAGCGGTCATTCAAGCCCTGCCGGCACCTATGTGACAAAGGATGGGCATTATTTGGTTCTTGTGACGAGTACGGATTCGACCTTCAATCGATTGGCAGAGGCGATGAATCGCTTAGATTTATTAGAGAATGAAAAATTCGCGGTCAATGCATCTAGGCTGAAGCATAACAAAGAGATGGATGCGATCGTCTCTCAATGGATCGCGTCGAAAACAAGGGATGACGTATTAGAAATTCTAGATACTCATGGCGTTCCTGTGAGCCCAATTTTAAGTATTCAGGATATTTTTGAGCATCCGCAATTTAAAGCACGAGAGAATATCGTCGAGGTACATCACCCCCGTCTTGGAAAAGTAAAGGTGCCCGGGATCATTCCGAAATTTGAAAAAACACCCGGAAGTATCCGGCACATTGCACCTGATTTAGGCGAACATAATTATGAGATTTTAACAAATATGCTTGGTTTAACAGAAGAAGAGTGTAAACAATTGGAAGAAAAAGGGGTTATTTAAGACGCTCAACCGAATCGCACGCTGCGGAAACAAAGGAGGATGGTTATGAAAGTGCATTCAGAACTGAAGGGGAATGAATTGCGGCCCGCTTATATGAAGCCAACGAAAGCCCGTTTTGGCATATTGATTCTGTTGTTTTTTATTACCGCCATTAATTATATTGATCGAGCCAGTGTATCCATTGTTGCACCTGCTATTCAATCTTCATTGCAATTAAATCCTGCCTTATTAGGCCTCATTTTTTCAGCATTTAGCTGGACATATACAGCGATGCAAATACCAGGCGGTTTTATTCTCGATAAATTTGGCTCAAAGGTAACGTATGGGATATCACTCATTACCTGGTCTATTTTCACAGGCCTGCAGGCGTTTGCGAACAGCTTTGCTTTTTTATTCGGCTGTCGTTTGTTTATTGGAATTACAGAATCTCCCGCATTTCCTGCGAATAACCGCATTGTCACCACATGGTTTCCAAGACGGGAACGGGCTTTTGCGACAGGTGTTTATACTGCTGGAGAGTATGTGGGTCTTGCATTTGCGACACCTCTTCTTTTTTGGATCATGACGACTTTCGATTGGAGAACCGTCTTTATTACGGCAGGTGCGCTCGGTATCATATTTGCTTTCTTTTGGTACAAGTATTATCACGAACCGAAAGAGCATCCGAAGATGAATGAAGAGGAGTTAGAATTGATTCGGCAAGGCGATGGACTGACAGTAGCATCACAGGGGAAGCTGAAATGGGCAGACTTTGCCGCCCTTCTAAAATACCGTAAATTGATTGGGCTCTATATTGGCCAATTCTCTGTAGCATCTACACTTTTTTTCTTTTTAACATGGTTTCCGACCTATTTAGCAGAGGCGAAAAATATGGCATTTCTTAAGGTGGGTTTTGCGGCTTCTCTTCCTTATATTGCTGCATTCTTTGGGGTATTGTTTGGAGGTTATGTGTCTGATTGGCTGCTTAAAAAGGGCGTATCCGTTAATGTAGCGAGGAAGCTGCCGGTAGTAGTTGGCTTGCTTCTGACGAGTACGATTGTTTTAGCGAACTTTACAACGAATATTCCGCTTGTGCTGACCATTTTATCCATCGCTTCATTTGCACAAGGACTGTCTAATATCTCTTGGACGTTGCTGTCTGAAGTGGCACCAAGGGAAATGGTTGGGCTGGCTGGCGGTGTATTTAACTTTTTTGCTAATTTAGCTGGGATCATCACTCCGCTTATTATCGGATTCATCGTGTCGGCGACAGGTTCTTACAACGGAGGGATTTTATTCGTCAGTTTAGTCGCATTAGGCGGGGCATTGTCGTACATTTTTATCGTAGGGAAAATTGAACGTATTCAATTAAAACCAGAGTGAGAAAGCAAAAGAGAACTCAAACCAAGTTGAGTTCTCTTTTTTATGAATAAAAGATAATAGTGATGATCGTTGCACATGCGATACCCATGCTGATATAAAAGCTAGCAAACCATATATTCCAGCGAGTGATACGGTAAGGGTTGACCTTCATCAAATCAGCTAACAGGGAGACAGAAACATTAAAAGGACTAAACATGACAGTTGATGTTCCAGCAACGATAAGCATGATGGCAATGGGAAGAGCAGGAAGTTCTTGGATGACAGGTGCCATCATGCTGACTAACAAAGCAAGCGAGACGAGCGGGTGAAAACCGCAAAGAGCGGTGATCAGAAAATATAACCCAATGACACAATAAACCAAAATGGCATCGTCTGATATACTGACAATAAATGCTTGAATCGGCTGCATACTGTTGGTGGCAAGCAGCATATCGACAAAGAAGCCAGCACTTAAAAATAGACACATATAGTTAGAGAGCTGACGGGTTTTTTCTTTCCAATGAGGGACAGAGACGGCTATATATTGTTTTCTTTTTTTGATGACAGAAGAGAATAATAGAGCAAATGGAATAATGGTTAGCACAACAGCGAATAAATAGCCTTTCCCAATCCATGCATCGACAAGTGAGACGGCTGTCATAAAACTCAGCAGCATGAAAGCAAGCTGAAGGGTTTTTCGCTTAATTCGACGAGGATTGGAGTTTGTTTCTGTGGACTGAATGATGTTTGGGTGTCGTTTGCTTTGACGAGAAAAGAGCATCCAATCTGTCGCCAGCACGATGACCATTAAACCAAAAGTAACGGGTGCGATTTGATAATATTTGAGTTCGGTTGCATCAATGGTGACGCTTACGAGCACTTCAACAGGACTCCAGCTTAAACATAATGCATATGACCTTAAAAGGTTGCGTGTATAAAGATGTTGTTTCACTTGTTCTTTTAGAGAATCCAGCGACGGTTTGAGCGATGTATATAGTAAGGGGATCGTTGCGATATTTAAAAACATGCCAAGAATATGAGTGACAAATGAACTCTTGCGATAAAGCTGGTTTGTGCTCGTTGTATGCAGTGTGAGCAGTTTATTTAATTGTGTATCGAAATGTCCAACATGTATGAGAGAATGAATAAAAGGCAGCATGAAAAATAGAGAAAGCAAGCCTAGCATGGAATGAAAGTGAAGAAAAAAAGTGTGCAATGGCTCGTCGGATAAGAAGAATAAGAACAAGCCAATCATGAGAAACATACCACCTGTTTTCAAATAAAGGCCACTTGCTTTCTTAAAAGAAATGATGAGCGAAGTAGCGGCCAGCAGACCAACAAAATAGGAGAGTATGGGAGCGGGAAATAGTTGATGAACAATATATAGGCTAATAAGAAGTGTAAAAACGAGCAAGTACATTCAAATATCTCCTCCATCAAACCTCTCCAATCGTTTTTATTCCGACTGGTGGAATTTGTTTTCTTTTAGTGGAACGTTTAAAATGGATTATAGCAAAATCGATCGTTTATGTCGATAAGAAATCAAAGGGGAAAAGGAGAAACTGAACATGGCTGATAAGAAGTCAAAAGAAGAATCAGGACTGCGCACAGTTCAGCGCGCTTTGGATATTCTTTATTGTTTTAGTGAAGAACGTCAAGAGCTGACGCTAACGGATATTTCAAAAGAGATGAATTTAGCAATGTCTACTACAACGAGACTGCTCAAGGCACTTGAAATGAATCATTTTGTGGAAAAGAATCAAGACACAATGAAATACCGATTGGGTCAAAGACTTTATCTCCTTGGATACATTGCAGGAAAGTCCATTAAATTGAGAGAACTGGCTAAACCACTCATGTACGCACTTCGTGATGAAACAAAAGAAACCGTCAACCTGTATGTACTGGATGCAACAAGCAGGGTTTGTATTGAACAGGCGGAAGGGCTGCAATCGATTCGACATCTTGTCAAGGTTGGTGAGAAGCTGCCGTTATACGCAGGTGCAGGCGGAAAGGTATTATTGGCATTTCAAAGTGAAGAATTTCAACAAAAAGTATTAGCGTCTGAGGCTGATCATGTGATGAGAGATGACTGGCAAAAGGAATGTAAACATATTCTTGACACGTATACTTCTTGCAGCATCGATGAACGAGAGGTAGGATCTGCGGCAGTAGCGGCACCAGTCTTTAACATTCATGGGGAAGTGAAGGCTTGTTTATCCATATCTGGTCCAACCCAACGGTTTACTGAAGAAGTCATTCCCCAGCTGCAGCAAAAAGTGAAAGAACAGGCACAGAGGCTTTCTGAACAGCTCGGCTACGTCGTCAAACACAATTTTTAAGATTGCCTATCTTTTCGCGCTCCATTTATCATATAATAGAAACATTATGTAGCATTCCTTGTCGTAAGGAGGACGTGTCACGATCATGAAAATCAATAGAGAAATCCCTGTAAGACAGCGGAATATTGTTCTCATTGGCTTTATGGGTGTTGGGAAAACAACCATTGGTCAGCTAGTTGCCAAAAAGCTATATCGAGATTTTATTGATGTCGATCAGGAGATTGAGAAAAAATACAACATGACGATTCCAGAGATGTTTCAG
Source organism: Bacillus pumilus (assembly GCF_900186955.1). Taxonomy (NCBI): domain Bacteria; kingdom Bacillati; phylum Bacillota; class Bacilli; order Caryophanales; family Bacillaceae; genus Bacillus; species Bacillus pumilus. The sequence continues at coordinate 334,213 of NZ_LT906438.1, forward strand.
CAAAAAGGAGAAGCATTCTTCAGACAGGCTGAAAAGGATTATATCGTCGATTTATGCGAACATACACAACTCAAGATCGTCTCACTTGGAGGCGGTGCATTCAAACAGGAAGAAATCAAACGTGCCTGCTTGAAGCATTGTACGGTTCTTTTCCTTGACCTATCTTGGGAGAATTGGAAGCAGCGGCTTGATATTTTAATTGAAAACCGCCCTGTTCTTCACAACCGGACGCTTGATGAAATGAAAGAGTTGTTTGAAGAACGCCGGGAGATTTATTCTCTTCATAACTCCAGGGTGGAAACAGATCATTTAGAGGCTGAGGAAGTCGCCAATTATATTGTGGACACACTCAAGCTTGGCTGGGATTTATATTCGAAATAAAAAAAGTCTACCGTTTAGGGTAGACTCAGATTGTTGACAAAGGGCTAAAATGATCTTTATTTTAGCCCTTTGTCTTCTTTCTTTTCAGCGTGATAGAAAACCTTTTGATGTTTTGACCATAAAAATTTATTTATCCTTTTTTTGGTATGTTGCCGTTTGGAAAAAGAGGTATATGGTAAACAAAATATATCCCTTATTTTCTTTTTTGCAAAAATAAAATAGTATCTAAAATTCAACAATAGTTTTTTGAATTATTATAATTTTAAAAAAATAATGTTGACACCTCCGGCAATATCATTCTATGATAGTTTACGTAAACGCTTACCGTAAACGTTTACTATAACGAATGGGGAGGAATTTGTTTATGAAAAATAAAGAAAAATGGAGCGGTGTATTCCCGGCTGTCTTAATTCCTTTTAAAGATGACTATTCAATTGATGAACCTGCTTTTCGTAAGCTTGTCCGTTGGGTGGCGGATCACAAAGGGATTAACGGGATCGTTGTCAATGGACATACTGGCGAGATTATGACTTTACTGCCACATGAACGAGCTGAAGCAGTGCGCATTGCAGCCGACGAATTAAAAGGGGAAGTACCTGTCATTTCTGGGGTTTCTGCAGAAGGGACAATTGAAGCGATCCAGCATGCAAAAGCCGTTGAAGAAGCTGGTGGTGAAGGTATACTTCTCATGCCGCCACATTCATGGCTAAGATTCGGTATGCAGCCTGAATCACCTGTCCAATTCTTTAAAGATGTTGCAGAAGCGATTGATATTTCAATCATTGTCCATCAATATCCAACATGGACAAAAACCTCATATACAACCAGTCAATTACTAGAAATGTCGGAAATTGAGAATGTTGTTTCGTTTAAAATTGGTCAAAGAGACATGGCACAATACGAGGTCGATGTACGGGCATTGAAAAAACATGCACCAGATGTATCGTTACTCACATGTCATGATGAATATTTATTGCCAACATTGGTTCAAGGCATTGATGGAGCACTTGTAGGTTTCGGCTGTTTCGTGCCAGATTTGATCGCTGAACTTGTGAAATGTGTGGAAGAAAAAGACCTTGTAGCGGCTAATAAAGTTTACGATAGAATCTTTGAATTAAAGCATGCTGTGTATAAAATGGATGAACCTTCATCTACTTCTCATCTGCGCATGAAGGAAGCGATGTATCAGCGAGGTTTGATCAGTAGCTCGCTTGCTAGGAAGCCGGTATTACCTTTAACTGATGAGGAAAAAGAAGAAATTCGCCAGGGCCTTCAAAGTGTTGGTTTGCTTAAGGAAAACGTCGGTAGATAACAGACCATTGATTTCATGATGAAGGTGAGTCAGGTTATAATAGTGTATAAAACAACAGACTCCCGGAGGTATGAAATGTGTCAGTAAGTATTAAAGATGTCGCATTGAAAGCTGGAGTGTCTATCGCCTCTGTTTCCAGAGTATTAAGTGGTAAACCAGGAGTAGGTGCTCAAACGGCTGAAAGAATCAAACAAGTGATTGATGAGTTAGGCTATCGCCCTAATTTAGGAGCTAGAGGGCTCGTTAAAAGAAAGACTGGCAATATAGCTGTCGTGGTTCCGCGTGGTTCATATATTTTGAATAATCCATTTTTTTCGACGATTTTAGATGGTATTGCGAAGGAATTAGATGAAACTGAATTCAATATGTTGATGTCATTTACATCTATACAGCAGCAGCGATTACTTGAAACACAGGCTGTAGATGGTGCCATTTTATTTTCTCCAAGAAATGAAGAATTGAGTATGGATTGGTTAAAAAGTTTAGCTATTCCCATTATTGTTGTTGGAAGTTACTTAGAGGATTCTCCTTTCCCATGTGTCAGGCCAGATGATGAAGAAGGTGTGTGTCAATCCGTAACGGCCTTATTTGAGAAAGGTCATCGAACCATTGGGCTGGTCAATGGTCCAATGAGTTCGATGCATAGTGTGAGGTACTACAAGGGATATGAGCGCACACTTAAAAATTTAGGGTTAACAATGAACAAAGAACTTGTGTTTGAGTTAGATGAATTTGATGGGGGAAAAGTAGTAGAAGTGGTTTCTCAATTTCTCCAAGGAAACCAGCACATGACTGGAGTTGTTTGCTCTTCAGATTTTTTGGCGATGGGGGTCATGAAAGCTGCAGATCACGCAAATGTGTCCATACCTCATGACTTGTCAGTCGTTGGTGCCGATGATGTGCCCATTGCAAGTTTTCTAACCCCTTCTTTATCTTCAGTTCATGTAGATTTAGTTGGAATGGGGAGAAAAGCTGTTTCTTTATTAACACAGGTATTAGAAGGAGAACAGTTAGAGGCGATGGAACATATCTTCCCTATGTACTACATAGATCGGGGCACCACGGGAACGCCAAAAAAGAAATGATAGATGCTGAAAACTCGTATGAACGCTCTAGAATGTCTCTTGATTTAAAATGTAAGCGACTTCTTTAGCGCTCTTCGGCATGTACTTTTGCATCATTTCCTCTAATAAGGAGGAGATATCATGACGTTAGAAGTCAGCGGAAATTCAAATTCTCATGATGGGCAAGTTGTTGATAGAGCTTCACAACTATTGACGAGAATGGAAAGTGTACCTTTTTCTAGATGGCATTTAAAGCCTCGTATCATTATGGGATCTGCCACCTTTTTTGATGCTTTTGATGCTCTGTCTTTAGCGTTTGTTCTCCCAGTTCTAATCGGCATGTGGAGTTTATCACCTGCTCAAATTGGTCTTCTTATTGGGTCTGGTTATATAGGACAAGCGATTGGTGCCATTTTCTTTGGATGGTTAGCAGAAAGGCGTGGCCGTGTTTTTAGTGCAAAGTGGACTATACTCCTCATGTCCGTCATGAGTATTGCATGTGTGTTTTCAGGTAATTTTATGGCACTGTTTATTTTTCGTTTTATACAAGGAATTGGGGTAGGAGGAGAGGTGCCGGTAGCAGCCTCATATATCAATGAGCTATCCCGGGCTCAAGGGAGAGGCAGATTTTTTATGCTTTATGAGATGATTTTTCCTTTAGGGTTAATGATCTCAGCTCAAATCGGCGCATTTGTTGTACCTAGCTTTGGGTGGAAGTGGATGTTTTTAATTGGAGGCATTGGAGGTCTAATCGTCTTTGTATTCTTTTTTATGTTACGTGAATCTCCGAGATGGCTTATTTCGAAAGGCAGATTAGATGAGGCCGAAAGAATTATTGAAGAAATTGAAGCTAGTACTGACAAACGAATGCCTGTAAAACAAGTATATAATAGTACTGAAAAGGGCGATTGGAAAGAGCTTTTTTCAACTTTTTACCGTAAAAGAACCTTGATCGTATGGGGACTATGGTTTTCTGCCTACTTTGTATCGAATGGTTTAAATAACTGGTTACCAAGTCTTTATAATACGGTTTACAATTTGCCAGTTGGAGATTCATTAAGGGCAGCCTCTCTCACAAATATTTTACAGACCATAGGGGTATTCGCTTGTGCATTTTTAATTGATAAAGTAGGACGAAAGCGCTGGGCAACCATTGCATTTATCGTAACAGGTGCTTTATTAACGGCTTTATGGATCAGCGGAGCGAGTTCTCCAGAAAGTGTGATCTATTTAGGGTCCGCTGCTTACGGAATGATGGGGACAATTACAGTTCTTCTCTATTTATATACACCTGAAATTTATCCAACACGTATGAGGGTGATTGGAACGGCATTTGCTACTGCTTGGCTTAGGCTGGCCTCAGCGATTGCTCCTATTATGATAGGCTTTATTTTAGAGGTGAGCGGTGTTTCAACTATTTTTATTCTTTTCGCAAGTGTGACTGTAGTGGGAGCAATTCTTGCTTTTAAAATGATCGAAACGCGTGAGAAAGTATTAGAGGATATTGCACCGTGATTGACGCACGCAGTGAAGAACTTATTCCAAAGAGGGTAGGTTCTTTTTTTATTCAGAGGATCTACGTACAATTTTTAAAATGCCTAACCTATCTCCGTTCTTTTATCTTATAATAGAAACACGATGTAGCACTCCTTGTTGTGAGGAGGGACGTGTCACGAACATGAAAAGCAATACCTGTGAGACAGTGAAGATGTATATTCGAAATAAAAAAGTCTACCGACGAAGGTAGACTTTTTCTATCAGTTTAATTCTTGATTCCTTGAATGAGTGCAGCTTTTAAGCAGAAGGAAATAGGCTGCTGCTGTGCATCGAATTGAAGCTGAAATAGCTGCTTTGTATCAGGGTCTGCGGCTTGAAGATGGGAAACGATCTCCTGTTGGACATTTTCTGGTGTGCGTCCACGTGTGATCCAGTCCTGATAATCAATTTGCAGATCCCAGTAACGAACCTCTTTTTGAGTCAGTTTGTTGGCAGCGAAAAGCTCTTCCCATTCTGATAATGAGCTTTCTCGCACATGAGAAGGATCTCTAAGTCTATTTAAGTGATTAATGAATGAATCCTGTGCCGCATTCTCAGGTGCATAATGGTCGACGAGTAGAAATGCGCCGCCTTTTTTAAGACCCGGCTGATTTCGGACATGGCTGCGGGAAGGTTTGGAAAGTGGTGAGCGGCAAACCGGCACGTCACGATATCAAATGATTCATCAGCGAATGGCAATGCTTCTGCGGCTGCCCGTTCAAAAGTAATATGTTCCAGCTGGCGTTCTTTTGCAAGTGCTGCTGCAACCTCGATCATTTTTTGCGTGACATCAATGCCGATCCCTTTAGAAATAATGTCTGAAAAGGAAAAAACGGTATGCCCTGCTCCGCAGCCGATATCAAGTAAATGCTCATGACCCTTCGCATTTGCTGTCGCTTTCATCCATTCCAGCTCTTCTCCGGCTGAAAATATAGGTGAATCTCGATAGTTCTCGGCATTTTGTGAGAATTGGTTTTCAGCTTTAGCATATGGATTCATTTCTTCTCCCCCTTTTGTTGTCTCTTTATCGTAAAATTCCTTTTGTTATTTGTCTAAGACATAAAAGATATGACATGAATAGTTAAAACCTATGAGGTGATGTAAGTGGATATACGAATGATGGAATATGTCATGGAAGTGTACCGGCAGAAAAGTTTTACAAAAGCAGCGGACCAGCTTCACATTGCACAGCCTTCTTTAAGCCAACAAATAAAGAAACTGGAAGAGGAATTAGACACCCCCCTATTTATTCGAAAGTATGGACAAGTCACACCCACCCCTCAAGGGAGTCGGTTCATTAAAAGGGCTGAGAACATTTTGAAGGAAAGAGATGATTTGCTGCGTGAAATGGGAGAAGCAGCTTATGAGGTGGGGAAAGAGCTGAACATTGGAGCGCCAGCTGTCACAGGGGGATATGTCTTGCCTGGTTTATTAAAAACCTTTTGTCAAACGTATCCCCATGTTCACGTTCAACTAATAGAAGAATCACCTCGTGAGCTAGAAAAACTTCTATTGGCTGGTCAGCTGGATTTGGCTATTTTATCTATGCCGGTCGAGCATGAATCATTGAAAACGAAACACATGCTGACAGAGCCGCTTCTTCTTGCAGTACCGCCATCTGCTCAACCTTGGTTACAGGCGGAATTGAACGATATCATCAATCAAGCAAATCAGAAAGGGGCTGTTCCGTTTCGCCTTCTGGAAGACGCAGCATTCATTATGCTGAAAGAGGGATACGGCTTTCGGCAAGTGGTCACGGAACTATGTCTTCAACATGGTTTTCAGCCGAAAATTACCTTTGAAACAAGTCATATTCAAACAGCGCAGGCATTGGTCAAAAATGGACTAGGTGTGACAGTTGTGCCGAAAATGGTGGCACAAGAGGACAGGAACGAAGTCACTTATTTGAAAATTGATTCATGCCCAAACCGCACTCTTGTGTTTGCATATGTGGAAGAAAGGTATTTAACGAAAGCCGCTCAAGCCCTAATGGACCTTTACCAGAATCAAGGGAAAGCTTAAACAAACGTTTAATTAAATGAAAAAAGCAGGGGAGCACCCTGCTTTCTAATAGATGTCCAGACGCTGATCTGTCATCACAGGAATCTGCTGTCTCACTTCATCCACTAGCTGAAGGTCAATTTCCGCATAATAAATGTCTTCCTCATGACTTGTTTCAAGCAGAATACGGCCAAGTGGATCAATCACCATGGAGTGTCCAGGGAATTCAGTGTCTCTGCTTGTGCCTGTTCTGTTAACAGCAATCATAAATGACTGATTTTCAATCGCTCTTGCGATAAGCAAGCTGCGCCAATGATCTACTCTTGCTGACGGCCATTGCGCCGTATTGATAAGCACCTTCGCCCCTTTATTGACAAGCGTTCTGGAAAGCTGCGGGAAGCGGAGGTCATAGCAGATCATCGCGCCGATCTTCACATCCTCATCATAGTCAAATAAACCAAGCTGATCACCAGCAGTTAAATAGTTGTGCTCATCCATTAAGCGGAACAAATGAATTTTGTCATAATCGACTAAAAGCTCACCTTGGCGGTTAAATCCATACATCGTGTTGGTGATCCTCTCATCTTCTGTGCGCTTGTTCAATACACTTCCTGCAATGAGAACGACTTGGTGCTTACGGGCAAAGGAAGAGAAAAGCTGTTTTGTTCGTTCACCGTTTACATCTGCCAGCTGATCGGCTTTTTCAAGAGCGTAACCAGTATTCCACATTTCGGGTAAAATGATCAGATCAGGCTGCTCGCGGATCGCTTCTTCTAAAAATGCTTCTGCTTTTTGAAAGTTCACATCAGGTTCTCCAATTTGTACGTCCATCTGGACAAGGGCGATTTTCATACAGGTTCCTCCTTTATTCGATGATTACGAATGTGAAATCCATGAATGGATTTGTTGATTTGTTTTGTCTAAGAATCTCTAGTTTTCAAGCCAGTTTCTTTATCATAAAGGTTTCAATCTTCTTTGCCAATAGAAATGTCAGAAGGTTTTGTCTTTTGTAGTGAAAATGTCTTTCTTCGTCAAGAAAACAGTGATATGATACACACAACTAATAAAACAAAGGGGGATAGTAGGATATGCAATTGTTTGATTTACCGTTAGATGAGCTAAAAAAGTATAAACCGAAGAAAACAGCACGTCCTGATTTCTCAGACTTTTGGAAGGCGTCGCTTGAAGAACTGAACCAAGTGGAGGCAGAGCCAGCACTTGAACCTTATGATTATCCAGTAAAGGGCGTTAAGGTGTACCGCCTGACGTTTCAAAGCTTTGGTCAATCTCAAATTGAAGGCTGGTATGCGGTACCAGATCAAACAGGTCCGCATCCAGCACTCGTTCGTTTTCATGGCTATAATGCAAGCTATGACGGCGACATTCATGACATCGTCAATTGGGCACTGCATGGCTATGCGACATTTGGTATGCTCGTCCGCGGTCAAGGCGGCAGTGAAGATAAGACAGTGACACCAGGCGCGCAGGCTTTGGGGTGGATGACAAAAGGTATTTTATCGAAAGAGACCTACTATTATCGGGGTGTTTATTTAGATGCGGTTCGAGCGCTCGACGTGATTCAGTCCTTCCCAGAAGTGGATGAACACCGAATCGGCGTGGTGGGCGGCAGCCAGGGTGGTGCACTAGCGGTTGCAGCTGCAGCACTTTCAGACATTCCGAAGGTCGTCGTGGCAGATTATCCGTACTTATCAAATTTCGAGCGTGCAGTGGATATGGCATTGGAACATCCTTATTTAGAAATCAATTCATACTTTCGCAGAAACAGTGATCCAGAAGCGGAAGAAAAGGTATTTGAGACGTTAAGCTATTTTGATTTGATCAATTTAGCCGGATGGGTGAAACAGCCCACGTTGATGGCAATCGGTTTGATCGACCAAATCACCCCCCCCATCTACTGTGTTTGCGGTATACAACCATTTAGAAACAGATAAAGATTTAAAGGTGTACCGCTATTTTGGACACGAGTACATCCCGGCTTTTCAAACAGAGAAGCTTGCCTTCTTACAAAAGCATTTAACGAATTAAAAGAAAAGAGGCCACTCTCTAGGAGGGCCTCTTTTTTAATAGCTCGTATTCTGTCTCGTTTTTTCATCAGGCACTAACGCGGTGATAATGAGGGCAAGGGCAGTGATGATATGAAGAATGAATCCGAGAATCGGAATCCAGGCAAGACAGGATGTGACAATTCCGATGATGCTTCCAATCATTGGTCCCTGGTCTCGCTTCGATAAGACGAGTGTGATAATATGCAGAATAAGCATGACCATGAGCGGTGTATAGCCATTACTGATAACGAATAGACCTCCGATCACAGGGATGGCAAGGCAGGCTTCAAAAATCCCAGTGATCCATTTCATAATGCGAGATATAGACATTAGATCCAACTCCTTTTTCATATATGTCTTATTCGTATTTTCCCAAAACGTGAAGAAGTCATGCAGAATTCTATAGAAAGAGTTGATGGACGCTTGAGAGAGAGAATTAAGGAAGAGCTGAAAATCATTGAAAAAACGTATGACGTAAAGATTTGCCTTGCCGTCGAATCAGGCAGCAGGGCATGGGGATTTCCCTCGACTGATAGTGATTATGATGTTCGTTTTTTATATGTTCCCCGGAAAGAATGGTATTGGGCAATGGAAGAGCATCGTGATGTCATTGAACGACCGATTGATGACATGCTTGACATCAGCGGCTGGGAGCTTAGAAAGGCACTTCGCTTATTCAATAAATCAAATCCGTCCATTATGGAATGGCTGTCTTCTGATATCATTTATGCTGAATCTTTCTCTTTGGCAAAGCAGCTAAGAGAATTAAAAGATCGAGCGTTTTACCCTGCGGCTTTGATGTATCATTACCTCAATATGGCAAAGCGGAATGAGAGTCGGCATTTACGAGGAGAGCAGGTGCGAATCAAGAAGTATTTCTATGTGCTTCGTCCGCTGCTTGCCTGTCAGTGGATTGAGCGTTACCGGACAGTTCCACCAATGGACTTTCATGAATTGCTCAAAGAGCTAGTGGAGGAAGGCCCGCTTTTAGCAGAAATTCACGAACTGCTCAAACGTAAAATGGACGGAGAAGAAATGGATGTAGAGAACCGTCTCGCTCATGTCCATCCATTTATTGATCAAGAGCTGGCGCGTTTTGATGAATTGGTGAAAAGCTACAATCAACCGAAAGACAATCTGATGCAAGAATTAAATGAGCTGCTGCAGTCTACCCTTGATGAGGTGTGGGTGTAGGAGGGAAGAGCCAGCCGGATAGCGGCAGGCTCTTTTTTATCTCTTATTGTGATAAAACCACAAAAAAAGTCAGAATTTTTGTCATCTTCAAATATTGTAGCGGACAGCTTATGAGCCTTACAATAAAGACATAGCTTACAAAGAGTGGGAGGTGCCCTTTATGGAGTCGGTCACAAGAAATTTCTTCTTGTTTTTGTCAAAAAGCAGTCTCTTGAACCATATTGCTCGTAATTGGGGAAGTGCTGTTGCATCTAAGAAAATCATCGGTGGGAAAGATTTTGAGAGCGCTATCTCTGTCATTAAACGATTAAATGATCAAGGAATGGCTGTAACAGTCGATCACCTTGGTGAGTTTGTCACAAAGGCAGAGATTGCAAATGAGCGGACGGATGAGTGTATTCAAACCATTCAGCGGATTGCTGAGGCGGGACTCAATTCCCACGTGTCACTCAAAATGACATCACTCGGCCTGGATATTGACGATGACCTTGTGTATCGCAATATGAAACGTATTTTAGATACGGCAGAAAAACACCGTATCATGGTGACAATCGATATGGAGGATGAACAGCGCTGTCAAAAAACGCTGGACATTTTTAAAGAGATGAAATCTCAATATGAGTATGTTAGTACGGTCCTGCAGGCGTATTTGTACAGAACAGAAAAGGATCTTGATGACCTCAATGAGCTGCAACCATTTTTACGACTTGTAAAGGGTGCCTATAAGGAATCCGCCGAAGTGGCGTATCCGAACAAAAAAGACGTTGATCAGAATTACAAGAAACTGATCGAAAAGCAATTACTTACAGGGAACTATACAGCCATTGCGACACATGACGATCAAATGATCGAGTTCACGAAAAATATTGTAAAAAAACACAATATACCGACAAGTCAGTTCGAATTTCAAATGCTGTATGGCATGAGATCAGAAACGCAGCAGGCACTTGTGAAGGAAGGCTATCAAATGAGGGTCTATACCCCGTATGGACGAGAGTGGTATGGCTACTACATGAGACGTCTTGCAGAACGGCCGGCAAACATTGCCTTTGCTTTAAAAGGAATGACGAAAAAATAATTTGAAACGGGAGCGTGACAAAGATGACAACACCTTACAAACATGAACCATTCACGGATTTTAGCCAGGAAGAAAACCGTAAAGCGTTTGAACAAGCATTAGCAAAGGTAACAGAATCACTGGGTCAAACCTATCCGCTCGTGATTAATGGCGAAAGAATCGAAACGAAAGACCAAATTGTCTCGATCAATCCAGCGAAAAAGGATGAAGTTGTTGGAACCGTATCAAAGGCCGGGAAAGAAGAGGCAGAACAAGCGGTTCAGGCTGCGGCCAAAGCATTTGAAACTTGGCGCTATACGTCTCCAGAAGAAAGAGCCAGCGTCATATTCCGTGCTGCGGCAAGCATTCGCCGTAAAAAGCATGAGTATTCAGCCCTTCTTGTCAAAGAAGCAGGTAAGCCTTGGAACGAGGCGGACGCAGATACAGCAGAAGCGATCGACTTCCTTGAATATTATGCTCGTCAAATGCTGGAGCTGGCGAAAGGCAAACCAGTGAACAGCCGCGAAGGGGAACACAATCAATACGTATACACACCAACTGGCGTGACGCTCGTCATTCCGCCGTGGAACTTCTTGTTTGCCATTATGGCAGGAACAACAGTAGCACCAATCGTTACAGGGAACACAGTTGTCTTAAAACCTGCAAGTGCAACTCCTGTCATTGCCGCACGTTTTGTGGAAGAGCTTGAGCAAGCAGGTCTTCCAAAGGGTGTGGTGAACTTTGTACCAGGAAGCGGAGCTGAAGTTGGAGATTACTTAGTCGATCACCCGAAAACAAGCCTGATTACATTCACTGGCTCAAGAGAAGTAGGGACACGTATCTTTGAACGTGCGGCAAAAGTACAGCCAGGTCAGCAGCATTTAAAGCGTGTCATTGCTGAAATGGGCGGTAAAGATACAGTGGTTGTAGATGAGGATGCAGACGTCGAATTAGCGGCTAATGCCATTTTCACATCAGCCTTCGGTTTTTCAGGTCAGAAATGTTCAGCTGGATCTCGGGCAGTCGTCCACGAGAAGCTGTATGACCAAGTGATCGAGCGAGTGAAGGAAATCACAGAAACGAAAACAACAGCGAACCCTCTTTCTGCGGATGTCTACATGGGGCCTGTCATTGATCAAGCGTCCTTTGACAAGATCACGGATTATATCGAGGTTGGCAAACAGGAAGGCCGCTTAGTCACTGGCGGAACGAGTGATAATTCGGAAGGATATTTCATTCATCCAACCATTTTTGCGGATCTTGAGCCAACATCTCGCTTGATGCAAGAAGAAATCTTTGGACCTGTCTTGGCCTTCTCGAAAGTGTCTAGCTTTGATGAGGCACTTGAAGTAGCCAACAACACGGAATATGGTTTGACAGGTGCTGTCATTACCAATAATCGTGATCACATCAACCGTGCGAAGCAGGAGTTCCACGTAGGAAACCTCTACTTTAACCGTAACTGCACAGGAGCCATCGTGGGATACCACCCATTCGGCGGATTCAAAATGTCAGGAACCGATTCAAAAGCAGGTGGTCCAGATTACCTAGCTCTACACATGCAGGCAAAAACGATTAGTGAAATGTTTTAAGTTGGAAAAGCATGAACCTGTACACACGGGTTCATGCTTTTTTTGCTTGTCTACGACTTGTTTCTATGCAAATCTGTCCGGAAAGAAGTATGATAAATGTATTACTTAATCAGGGAGCAATCGGGATGGAAGAGATATTAGAAAAGCTTCATACATTTTTTGATGTCGATAAGTTAATTGCATTTATTAGCGGGTATTTAAAAAAACCAGTCATTTTAGAAAGCACAGAGTGTCAGCTCCTTGCTTATAATTCTTACAGCATTCAGCAGTTTGACCCAGTCAATCAGCAAACGATTTTCTCAAAGGAATGTCCGGGGTCTGTAGTCGATTGGTTAAAGAAAACAGGGGTCATCGAGCGGCTTCACAAGGAGTCAAAGCCTTTTTATGTGAGCGGTCATGACGAGCTCGGGTTTAATCGGCGGGTGGCTGTGAGCGCCAAGCACAAACAAGAGGTTGTAGGCTTTATTTGGGTGCAGGACATTGAGGATTCTCTCACGCAGGAGGAGCTGCAATTTTTGCATGAAGCTTCCTTTCAAGTGGGAAAAGTGATTTATAAGAATAAGAAACAGCTGGAGAAAAAGGAAGGCAAGATTGAAGAATTTTTCAAAAAGGTCATGGATGATCATTTTTATACAGAAGAAGAACTGAAGTGGGAGGCTGAGAATTTAAGCATCCCGCTGCCAGCGGTATTTACTGTCATGGTCGTACACGCTGCCGATAACAAAAGTGAGACGGCAGAAGATGTAAAGGACGTCATTCGGACGTATTTGCAGCTAGAAGACAAGGTGAATCACGTATACTCCGTTCAAGCCGACATTGTCGTGATATTGGGCAGCTTGTCAGACCGGCACTCACCGAAAGCGACTGCGGCTGACGTCATCGCTCACCTGCAATCGAAAGCGCATGCCCATCCTTCTCCATTGTATATTGGAATGGGAAGAGAATATCGAGATGTCATGAAAATGAGCACAAGTCGATTTGAAGCGATAGAGGTCGTGAAGGCTGTGAAAATTGTGGGGGGACAAGAGCTGATTCCATATGATTACGAGAATCTGGGGGTTTTCCGGTTCTTAGACTCAATTTACAGTCATCAAAAAAAGAAAAATGACTTCAATCCAGATTTATTACGTTTGAAAGAAAAAGACCGTGACAGCCAAACCTCATTTTTAAAAACGCTTGAAGTCTACTTATTGAATAACTGCAAGCTAAAGCCAGCCGCGGAGCAGTTGTTTATTCATCAAAATACATTAAATTATCGAATGAAACAAATCTTTGATATGACCTCAATCGATTTAAGTCACTTCAGCCAGCGATGTGAGTTATTTATTGAATTAATGCTGATGAAAAAAGATCAATAGTCATCGAATCCGCAGGTGCCCGGGATCACCTGCGGGTTTTCATGTGAAAATGGCATACAACGGCCGTGTTTCGTTGTATGATAGATAAGGATTTTATGAAAGGGGGGCCACCTTTGGGAGCAGTCACCTTGGCCATTTTGATTTTCATCCTGACCCTCGTCCTTGTCATTTGGCAGCCAGGACGTTTAACCATTGGATGGTCAGCATGTGGAGGCGCCATTCTTGCACTTGCCTTTGGTGTCGTTCATCTGGGCGATGTGTGGGAAGTGACGCAAATAGTATGGAACGCAACATTTGCGTTTATTGGCATCATTATTATTTCGTTAATTTTAGATGAAATCGGCTTTTTCGAATGGGCTGCACTGCATATGGCAAAAGCCGCAAAAGGGAACGGTGTCCGCATGTTTATTTATTTAACATTGCTCGGCGCTGTCGTGGCTGCTTTTTTTGCGAACGATGGAGCGGCACTGATTTTGACCCCGATCGTCTTGTCTGTAGTGAGAGCGTTAAAGCTGGATGAGCGGATGATCCTGCCTTTTGTGATGGCGAGCGGCTTTATTGCAGATACAACATCCTTGCCATTTGTCATTAGTAACTTGGTCAATATCGTATCAGCCGACTATTTTCATATTGGGTTTCTAGAATATACAGCAAACATGTTCGTGCCAAACCTTGTGTCACTTGGAGCAAGCATGTTAGTGCTTTATGTGTTTTACCGAAAGCTTATCCCAAAAACATACGATGTATCACAGGCGAAGGAACCGGCATCAGTGATCCGGGATATCCGCATGTTCCGCTTGTCTTGGTATGTGCTTGGCTGTCTGCTTGTCGGTTATTTTGCAGGGGAACTCATTGGGGTTCCGGTCTCCATCATTGTGGGCGGTATTGCCCTTGTCTTCTTGTGGCTGGCAAGAAGAAGTCCGCAAGTGGCGACAAAACGTGTCGTAAAAGAAGCACCGTGGTCCATTGTCTTTTTCTCAATCGGCATGTATGTCGTCGTATATGGACTGAAGAATGTCGGTCTCACAGAAATATTGGCGGCATGGATCGAACAAGGAGCATCGCATGGCTTGCTTGCGGGAACGATGTTTATGGGCGTGCTTGCCGCAGTGCTGTCCTCTGTCATGAACAATCTGCCTACCGTATTGATTGATGCGATAGCAATCGGTCATACAGATACAGCAGGCGTCATGAGAGACGGATTGATTTATGCCAATGTCATCGGCTCCAACCTTGGTCCGAAAATGACCCCCATCGGCTCATTGGCGACATTACTGTGGCTTCATGTTCTTAAGAAAAAAGGCGTCCATATCTCTTGGGGTGCATACATGAAAGCCGGAATCATCCTGACCATCCCAACCTTGATCCTTACTTTATTGGGGTTATATGCGTGGTTATGGCTCATACATTAAAGCTGAATCTAAAAAAGAGCAGGTCGATTGGATCTGCTCTTTTTTGTTACAGATATTTTGCATAGTGTTTTTCTAAAAAGTCCTGAAGCAATGAGACTACGCTGCAAATGCCCCAGTAAATGAGGGCGACCAAAATATACATGGTCATATAATCGAATTCGCGCCCACCTACGATCTTTGCTTGCTGGAAAAGCTCGGGTACAGTAATCATCGCAGCCAGTGAGGAGGCTTTGATTAAATCGAGCATGACATTGGTCAATGGCGGCAGTGCGATGCGGACGGATTGAGGCAAAATGACACCGCGCATCGTTTGCCAATAGCTGAGACCTAGTGATTTGGCAGCTTCCACCTGTCCACTTGGAACAGATGAGAGGGCCGCCCGATTGATTTCTGCAATATAGGCAGCGCTATTGAAGCTGAATCCAATAATGGCAGCAGTGACCGCTGTAAACTCAATGCCGATATAAGGAAATCCAAAATAAAGAATAAACAAAATTACCAGAATGGGCACGCCACGCATGAATGAGATATACAGCCGTGCAGGCAGCCAAAGCATCCACGTATTCGCCATTCTGGCAAGCGCAATAAAAAAGCCGAGAATGGTGCCAAAAAACATGCTCACAAAGGAAATGAGCAGCGTCAGCCAGATGCCTTTCATGACAAATGGAAATGACGCCTTTGCCAGTGCAGGATTAAATATATATTCTAAATGAATATCTCCCACGCTTGCGGCTCCTTATTTAGAAATGTCGACATCTTCGACATCAGCATCTATTTTCTTTGAGACGTCTGCATGATTAAAGAATTTTTCGGAAATCTTTTTCATGGTTCCGTCTTTTTTCATTTCTTTTAAGACACGATTTAATTCTTTTTGAAGCTCTGTGTTGTCTTTCTTCATCACAAAACCTTGTTCGTTTGGCATGTATTTTAAGTCAGGGTGAATCGTAATATTTAATTTCGGGAATGCAGCTAGAGCTAGTGTCTGCAAGTAATAATCATTTAGAATGACATCTGTACGACCGTTAGCGACATCCTTTAAGTATTGCTCGTTTGTCGCATTATCATAAATGACTTCCTTCGCACCGTACTTGCGAGCGACATCCATGTAAATCGTTGTGGCAGCACCAGCTGCTTTCTTTCCTTTTAAATCTTTTAACGTTTTAATGCCAGACAAATCATCTTTTCTTACGATCGCAGTGCCATAAGAATATTTATAAGGAGTTGAAAAGGCGAACTTATCTTTTCTGTCATCTGTGATGTCAATGTCATTTGCAGCGGCATCCACTTGACCAGAATTAATGGCGCTCAGCATGCCATCATAGCCCATTTCTTTAAATTCTACTTTCACATCAAGGCGTTTAAATGCTTCTTTGACCACTTCCACTTCATAACCAGTCAATTGATCCTTGCCATTAGCTGTATCATGATATGACGTTGGATAAAGGGTGCCTGAAGTAGCAACCACGATTTTCCCTTTCTTTTGAATCTCATCCCACTTTGAATCTCCAGACTGAGAAGAGCCTGATTGACTGCAAGCAGACAAGACAAGTATGAAAGCAGACACAACAAGCATTACCCAGATCGATTTTCTATGATAAAAACGACTCATTTAAGAATCCTCCTCTATTTTTTATACAAAACAAAACATAGCACGCTTTTTCTGTTAGGACAACGTTTTCAGAAGAAAAGCGAAAAAGTAAGAATATTATGTGCAATTTGTGTGATGAAATATGTATAAAAAAGGAAAGTGCGCACAAAATAAATGCGAATAAAGGAGGGAAGAAAATGATGAAAAGAATAAGTGGCTTGATCATATTATCGGTGATGCTGTTGTCTGGTTTTTATATGGAAACAGCTCATGGAGAAACACCCCAAATGGAAAAGCGGCCAGTAACGCATCAAGTAAAACTAACGACAGAACAACAAAAACAAATTGAAACGCTTGAGCAGCAAATTCTTTCTAAACGAAAAGAAGTGATTGAGAAGTACGTCCAATATGGTGTGTTAACAAAGGAACAAGGTACACATATTACGAAACGGATGGATGAGCATTACAATCATTTGAAAAACAACGGATTTGTGCCATTGCTGAAAAAACCACAGCACCATCGACCATAAGGATGAAACCGGCAGCGAGGTGCCGGTTTTTTATTGTTTATCAATCTATTCAGAAGGAGAGACTTTCACCATCGTTAGGGACAAAAATGGCTTGTGCTGCTTGATGCTCCTGAATGTAAGCTTGTAAAGAGGCTCTTGTTAGTAAGCAATGATTCACTGCCTCAAGGTGAGTAGCGACAATTTGTGCAGTTGGGTGAGAACGGTGAACGTCTAAAATGTCTTCCTTCGTCATCGTAATCGGATCGCCTTCTAAAAATTGAGCAGCTCCGCTATTGACCACAATGACATCTGGCTTGCAAGTATTGATAACCTCCTTCGGCTCATCACACCAAATGGTATCACCTGCAATGTAAAGGGTAGGTTCATCAGGGTGAGAGAAAACAAAACCGCTGACCTGTCCCATCCGCTTTGCAATTTCTCCTGTCCCATGCTGTCCACCTGTCCGCTGAATATGAACACCATAAATGTCTATTTCATCTTCAATGCATGTGACATGCTGGAAACCAGCCTCTTCAACTTCTTTTTTGTCATTATCCGATTGCGTATAAATGGGTTGGTCTTGGTCTAATTTTTGTTTCGCCTCGTCATCAAAGTGATCCACGTGCAAATGAGTGAGTAAGACAGCATCTGGGTGTAGCATGTTGTCTATGTCAATGTTTACAGGCAAATCAACAATAGGATTGTTCAAATGTTGATTGGCTGTATGAGGAAACGGTGGATATGTTCCTTTTGCTGCTAAAAAGGGATCAATGAAGAAAGTTGCCTGACCATATTCAAGGTAGAAAGTAGCATTCCGAATGAGTGTGATTTTCATGAAAAGGCCTCCTTTTTTTCTGCTTAAGTTTACAGTATATTAAAAGAGTTCCATGTGACAGAGGGTAATGAAAGTCTTTCATCAGAAGGACTTGATTTTTGAAAGAGGTGAGCCAATGTTAGACCAAACCGATTTGGATATATTAAAAGAGCTCTCAAAAAACAGCCGATTAACTATGAAAGCGCTAGGTGAAAAAGTTCATTTAACGGGTCAAGCTGTTGCAAATCGTGTGTTAAAGCTTGAAGAAGAGGGTGTGATTGAAGCATATACCATTTCGATTGACTGGCGGACGCAAAAGACCATTCAAACATTTATGCAGCTCTATACCCGCAGTCATCATCACGAACCGCTTCTGTCCTTTCTCGACCGACAGGAAGAGATCAAGAATTTATTTAAAATAAGTGGTGAGGGCTGTTATATGGCTGAAGGTCATTTCTCCAGTCATGATGAACTGGATCTGTTTTTAACGGAGCTGACAAATTACGCAAATTATAAACTGTCTATTGCGGTTAAGCGTCTCATTCAGCAGTAAGAAAAGAGACGCAGGAGGATAAGGAAACGATGAAAAAATTAATCCAAAATCAAGCTGAACCGGTGACAAAGGAAAAAATCAAAGCAGACTTGGTTCAACTTGGTGTGAAAAAAGGCATGATTTTATGTGTTCACTCATCTTTATCATCTATTGGATGGGTAAACGGAGGCGCTGTCGCCCTCATACAAGCATTGATGGAAACCTTAACAGAAGAGGGGACACTAATCATGCCGGCACAAACGTTAGAGCTTTCTGAGCCCGCTGATTGGATCGATCCGCCTGTTCCTTTTTCATGGTGGAAATCAATCAAAGACACGATGCCTGCATTTGATCCAGCTTACTCGATGCCAACAGCAATGGGAAAGGTAGCGGAAACGTTTTGGAAATACCCGGGCGTGGCGAGAAGCAATCATCCTCATTTTTCATTCACGGCCTGGGGGAAAAAGAAACATGAGCTTCTGAAACACCACGCACTTTCTTTTGGATTAGGAGAACATTCGCCTCTAGCCCGCATGTATGATGTTCAGGCTCAGGTGCTGCTGATTGGTACGTCTTTTGAAAGTCTGACAGCTTTCCATCTGGCTGAATATCGCATCCCTCAGCAAGACCTCATGACAAGAGGAGCTCCCATCTTAGAAAATGGATGGAGGGTATGGAAAGAATACCAAGATATTATCACAAGAGAAGAACTATTTGAGCAGATCGGCCGTGACTTTCTTCTATCGGGAGGCACTCATCATCACGGTCAAATCGGGCTTGCCAGTTCATATTTATTACCGGTGAGAGAATCGGTAGACTTTGCGGAAAAGTGGCTTGATTTGTACGATCAGTCGTGACCTACACCGTTTGGAAATTCATATGATAAAGGTCTTGATCAGCCTGCTGTGAAGTATAGCATGTGAGCTGATAGTCTCCCTTTGGAATAGGGAAAGACAGCACCTGAGCCATGACGCTTGTGATATAAACTTGATCGCTTGCATGCGTAAAAGGCACTGTGACCGTTCTATCAGCCGAAGCTGGGGGCATATTGCTATTTAAAGTTACGGTAACAGATGCTTTTCCGTTGTTGACCCCTTCAAAGGATACACCGTGATCTCCTATGGCGAAACCTTGAAGAATGTCATCATCTGACCAGTCAATCACAGGTGGTGTTTTGCTTCCGGTGTATACGGTGATTTGGTGATAGGAGATAGATAGGGAATAGGCTTGGTTTAAGTTATTCATTTAAAAAACTCCTTTATACATAGATTTTCGTTGGAATGTGAATGGTTGAAAGAGTGATTCTTGAAGAGAATGTTAGGCAGCAAGACGATTGTCGCCGTCTTGCGCTTCTATATGAGGAATCTAGATGTGAAATTGTGAAACCATTGCTTTTAAATCTCCTGCTAAATGGGCAAGAGCTTCTGATGAAGCAGTTACTTCTTCCATTGCGGCAAATTGTTCTTCTGTTAAACCGGCTACTTGTTGTGAATGTTCACTTGTTAGTTTAACCCCTTCTGTAATAGTGGCAAAGGATCGTTTCGCATCGTTTGTATAAGCTACGATTTTTTGTGATGCACTAGATAAATGCTTGATACCATCTGCCATTTCTCTCATTGACTGCTGAATATCAATAAATGATTCTTCTGTATGAGAAATAAGTACAGTCCCTTGAGCCGCTTCCTCTCTTACTCGTTTAATCGCATTAGTTGAATGAGTCATCTCTTTTTGGATTTCAGAAATGAGATGGGAAATCATATTTGATGATGATTGAGATTCTTCAGCGAGCTTTCTTACTTCGTCTGCGACAACTGCAAATCCTTTCCCATGCTCGCCTGCTCGTGCTGCTTCAATTGCTGCGTTAAGAGCAAGCAGGTTGGTCTGGTTAGCGATGTCTGTAATAACATGGGAAATATGATCAATTTCAGCCGAACGTGTTTCTAATGCTTGAATGGCTGTCCCATTTTCCTCTATTGATTTTGCAATAGATGTCATTTGTGAGTTTACTTCCCCAATATTCTGTACACCTTTTAGGGCGATTTCTTGTGCAAATTGACTTCTTGAAGCCATTTGCCCCGCATTTTCCGTGATGTTTGCCAACTCGTTAGATACTTGAATCATCGTGTGCTCACTTGTTGTCATTTGAGCTGACTGTTCTTCTGATGATTGAGCAACTTCTTGAATACTATGGGTGATTTTTTCGGATGCTGCACTTGTTTCTTCTGCACTAGCTGACAGCTGTTCAGATGAAGTTGCCACTAATTCAGACGTGTTCATCACATTAAGAATGGTGTGATTTAGTTTTTCCCGCATTTTATTGAAATGATCAGCCAGATCAGACAGTTCGTCGCCTGCTGTATCTGTCACATTGATGGTTAAATTTCCTTCACCTGCACTTTTAATGGCAGAAGCCATACGCTTGAGACGGGTTTGAATCCGCTTTGTGAAAATAGAAATAATGATCACAGCAACGATTAGGCTTAACAACAGAACTATGAAAAATTGAATGTAGAATGACTGAAGCATTTGTGAAATCATGCTTTGGTTGGCGCCAGTATAAAAAATACCGATCGTTTCGCCTGCATCATTTTTGATCGGCATATAAGCCGTTTGGTAGTCTTTCCCTGCAACATTTGCTGTGCCGTAATAGTTTTCACCTTTATCTAATACAGTGGCCTTCACTTCTGGTGAAACTTGTGTACCGACAGCTCGTTTTCCGTTTAACATGACATTTGTTGCGACACGGGTATTTCCTTGGAAAATTGTGACGGTATCATCGGTGTATTCTGCTAAATGGTCGACCAATGTATCATGATCATTGATTTGGGTATTCCCTTTGTAAAGCTTTCCATCTTTTATCTGCCACGAGCCTGCTACTTTTTCATCTAGGTAGGCATAGCCTAGCTTTAAATCACCTTTTGCTTTTTCAGTGGCCATGTGCTTGATGTTTTCTGTCATTTCCCGATTCACCACATAACCAACAATTGCTGAAAAGATGATGATGACACTTAAAAAGATCAGCAAAATTTTGGCACCAAGCCTCAGTTTTCCCTTTTTCTTCATGCTTTTTGACTCCTTTAGGTATAAGGTAGGATAAACCTCCTTAAGGATTATCGGCATGAAAAAAATGTTTGAAATACCTGAATGCAGTTACGAGGAAATTTTTTTAGATAGAAAAGGGAAATGGCGTTAATCGATGATAAATTGTATTCTTGTGCCGTCAGGATCATCCGATAATTGATGACCGACCCATGAGCCGGCTCCTCTATTATCTGAAGGACTAATATATTTGACTGAAGCTCCTGTTCCTCCTTCCTTACACATCGCCATCGGCCATTCGTCCCGATCATACCCGCGCTTTGTTGGGATGCCATGAAGTGATTGTTCTCTTTGTTCATCGCTATGTTTACGGTCAATCGTGCATACGGATGAATGCCCTTCATCAATTGCCTCTTCTATGTGCTTCGCGGTTTCAGGGTAACGTTCTGATGGGAAGTGAATGGTCTTGTCATAAGATGAATTCGTCGTCTCTTGTTTACTTTGCTCCAGCTGAATATAGCCTGTTGCTACACCAACGACGATCAGTAAAAGCAAGAGAATGATTTTAAGAAGTTTCATAGATGCTAGCTCTCTTTCTTGTTTGCGTATTTTGTAAACAGAAGTATAGCAGAATTACTTACCAATTTCTCCTGGTTTTGAAAAAACGCCTTTTAAAGTTCGAAAAACGGTTTTTATCCGTTTTCTTGCTTTTCACATTTGTAAAAATTCATAAAAATTTTAATTTTTCAGTTCATAAAAAGATTATGCTTTATCAAAATGGCTTTATCACTGCTTTTTGGGCTAATTTCAAGAATTTAACACACAGAAATTTTAAAAAAATAAAATTGACTAGACCGATATGCTTTAATAATATGGAGTCAAATATCAAAAAATGTCGTAATTTATCAAAATATCGTTCTATTTACATTGTAGGAGGGAAGTACAAATGGCGGATGTCTCTTATCGGCTTGGCATAGACATAGGCGGAACATTTACTGACTTATCGCTGATGAATGAAGCAACAGGGGCGCTAACTGAACTCAAAACACCCACAGTGACTGACGACCCAGCTCAGGGAATTATCAATGGGCTAAAACTTCTAAAAGACAGAGGTGTTGATTTAGCTAAAATCCAATATCTCGTACATGGCATGACAATCGGTCTTAATACATTATTGCAGAGAAAAGGAGCAGATTTGGCCCTTTTTGTGACGGAAGGCTTTCAAGACATATTGTCACTACAGCGTTTACGATTACCCATTCCTTATGACTTCAATTCTCGTTTGCCAGAACCATTGATACCACGAAAGCATGTATATCCAATCTCTGAAAGGTTGATACACGATGGTACGATCAAAAAACCTCTCCATCTGCAGCAATTAGATCAGGCTGTCCAGCAGGTCATGTCTAAAGGGCTAGCAGGTATTGTCATTTCTTTTTTACATAGCTATCAAAATCCAGTTCATGAATTACAGGCAAAAGCCTATATCAAACACCATTATCCGCAATTAGAAGTCCTTACTTCATCTGAATTATGGCCCCAAATGAGAGAATACGAGCGTACTGTGATGTCTGTTGTCAATTTGTATATCCAACCAAAGGTGAAACAGTATTTACAAACATTGAAAAGCCGTTTGAAAGAAGAAGGTGTACCAATTTCTCCATACATTACACAATCAAATGGTGGTTTAATGGATGCAGAAAGTGCAGCAACTTCACCTGTTAAAACACTTTTTTCTGGTCCGGCAGCTGGTGTCATTGGTGCGGCAAGAATTGCAGCCGCTGCAAACGAATCCAATCTGATCACGTTTGATGTGGGGGGGACGAGTGCAGATATCTCCATTATTCAAAATGGACAGCCTACGATGGCTCAGTCAAATCAGCTTTCAGGTTTTCCGATCATTCTTCCATCTGTTGCGATGTATTCAATAGGGGCAGGCGGGGGTTCTGTTGCATGGATTGATCAGGGCGGGCTTCTCAAAGCAGGACCAGAATCAGTTGGCTCACAGCCGGGACCAGCTTCGTATGGAAAGGGAATGAAAGCCGCCTTAACTGACGCGTTCCTCATATGTGGTTATCTCAATCAAGAGCGTTTTGCCGGAGGACATTTACAACTACAGCTGTCCGCGGCGGAAAAGGCCTTTCAGCCAATTGCTGACCAGCTCAACAAAACGGTAGAAGAAGCGGCTGACCAGCTGATTCAAGTAGCTGTCGCCAATATGTACACAGAATTAAGCAATGTCATGGAGCAGCAAGGGTTTGACCCAAGAGATTTTAGTTTACTAGCGTTTGGCGGAGCAGGACCGGTTGTAGCGAATTTCCTTGCGCGAGAAATTCATGCGAAAAACGTGGTCGTTCCTCCAAGTCCAGGAACATTATGTGCATTAGGTGCCCTGAACGCTGACTTTATTCATGATGCGGTACTGTCGAAGAAAATATGTTTAAAAGACTACTCGATAGATCAACTAAAAAAAGATTATGAGATGCTTTCTCGAAAAGCGACTGATTGGTTCAGCCAGCAGAACATTCAGCATATTAAACAGACATCCATACTATTATTGGCAGATGCACGTTATCAAGGACAAGCCTTTGAGATTGAATTACCATTATCAGCTGAATGGCTGAAGCAAGAACAAGATATCCATCAACTCATTGAAGCCTTTCACAAACTACATCAGCGTCAATATGGTCATAGAGATGATCAGGCGAACATCGAGTTTACTCATTTACGAGTTCGAGTCATAGGCGAGACGCCGCCGCTGCCTTTCACAACTGTTCATGAAAGCAGCGGACAATCTTTGAAGCCACATGAATTTAGGCGAATCTTTATGGAAGAAAAAGAATATGAAGCAGCTATTTATTACAGAGATACTTTGTCAGTAGGCTCTGTCATTAATGGACCTGCCATCATTGAGCAGGATGATACGACAACATTGATTCTGCCAAATTGGGCAGGCAGCATTGATCAATCAGGGAACTTGGTGATTTCAAGGGAGGCGGCTTTACATGAGAACTGATCCAGCAAAGCTTGAGATGATGCGTAGTTATTTTAATGCAATTGCATCTGGCATGGGACATGTCATTGAGCGGACGTCTTTTACGACTTTCGTCAAAGAATCAGCTGACTTTGCGACAGCGTTAGCCACGCCTTCTGGAGATTTCTTTGTTTATCCGAAGACAGTGGGTGTCACGATCTTTTTAGGGCTGAGTCTTAAAAAAGCGATTGAAGAGAGCGGACCGATGCAGCCAGGAGATATTATCATCACAAATGACCCTTATACGACAGATGGTTTAGCAACTCACCTGCCAGATGTCCATATCATTAAGCCGATTTTCGTAGATGGTGAAATTGTCAGCTTTGCTTGGTCTTTTGTTCATGTAAGTGATGTGGGCGGACTTGTGCCCTCAAGTATTTCACCGACAGCGACAGATGTTCATCAAGAAGGATTAAGAATACCGCCAGTGAAAATTTATGAAGGCGGAAAAGAGAATCAGGTCGTTCGTACTTTTTTAAGAGCCAACAGCCGAGCCAGTCATTTAAATGATGGGGATATCAATGCAATGATTGCTGCAGTAAATACAGCAGAAATTCGGTTAAAAGAAATGATCGGGAAATTTGGAATAAATGAAGTGAAACAAGGAATGATGGACCTCCTGAAACAATCTGAGGTTCGTGCAGGAAAGGTCATTGAAGCCATTCCGGACGGAACGAGTGAATTCGCTGATTATTTAGATGATGATATGATCTCGGATGTGCCGATCCGGTTGAAAATCAAGTTAACGGTGAAAGGAAAGCGGCTGACACTTGATTTTTCTGAGTGTGACCCACAAGTGAAAACAGCTTTTAACCTTGTCACCAATGGTCAGAAGCATTCCTTCCTATATCAAGGATTGATTAATTACATTATTAGTAAAGATCCCTTTATACCGATTAATGGCGGAATCACATATCCGATTGAAGTGATTTCACCTAAAGGGACGTTAGTGCATCCAGAATACCCGGCTTCTGTTGGTATTCGGCATTCAATTACGATGAGGCTGTACAATGTCGTACTAGGCGCCATTGGTAAGCTGTTACCTGAAGCGGTGCCGGCAGCAGGTGCAGGTCAATCTGCAATTGTTGTTCTCTCCGTTCCTGATAATCAAACAGGTGGCAGGAAAATGTCTGTTGTTGAACCATTAGGCGGAGGCGGCGGTGCTCAAAATGGAACGGATGGAGTAGATGGTATTGATCATTCGTCTGGCTTTTTGAAAAATACACCCATTGAGAGTTTAGAACAGCATATTGATATTCATGTTCACCGATATGAGCTTTTGCCAAACACAGGCGGAGCAGGAGAAAACAGAGGCGGACATGCGATTGGTTTGGAATTTGAAATGATCAAGCCTGAATCCATGGTGACCGCACGAGGGATGGAACGGATGAAGTTTCAGCCTTGGGGGCTAATGGGCGGCCGCGCGGGAGCTATCGGTGAGGTCAAGCTAGTCACAGCAAAAGGTGAAAAACAAGACCAGCCGAAAATAGATGTTCTACGTCTTGAAAAAGGCGAAATTGTGCAATTGATATCACCAAGTGGAGGCGGCTGGGGAAATCCATTTGCAAGAGAGAAAGAAAAAGTCCTTCATGAAGTGGAAGCAGGTTTATTAAGTGAAGAAAGAGCGCTGCAGCAATATGGCGTTAAAGTGTATGTAGACCAAAATGAATGGAAGATTGATGAGGAGCAAACGAATCAGCTTCGTGAAAAGGGCAATCATCCTGCTAATACCATGTGGGATGTCGGAGAACACAGAGAAGCTTATGAGAGAGTATGGACGGATGAAGCTAGCAGCGAGCTTGCTGTGCGGCTGCGTTCCTACCCAGCCAATGAACGTACACATTATAAACATGCAGTTCATCAATATTTCAGTCATAGAAATGAGCCGTTAACAAAGAAAGATATTATTCAAGCACTTCGTCATATGGATGGACAAAAAGGGGGAAATGAATCATGAAAAGAAGATTAATCACTATTTTTGCAGGTGTTTTATCAATGATTCTACTGCTGACAGCTTGCGGTGGGAATGGACAGGATCAAGGTAAACAGCAGCAGACTGTAATCGTTGGCGTATACGGAGGCGATTGGGAAAAGAATATCAAACCGATCCTCGAAAAGTTTGAAAAAGATACGGGAATTAAAGTCCAAACCGTCTCTGGTGCGGATTCTGAATGGTTTACAAAATTAAAAGCGTCAAATGGTAAAAATCCACCGTATGACCTGCTTATTTTACAGCCTGATACGATTCAAAGAGGCATTGCAGCAAACGTTCTTGCGCCTATCGATGAAGATCAAGCACCGAATGTCAAAAAACTTTACCGTTCTGTTCAAAAGAAGCTCACTGTTGATGGAAAACAATATGCAGCAGGCTTTAGTATGGGTCAGCTTGGAATTGCTTATCGAAAAGACCTCGTAAAGCAGGAACCAAACAGCTGGACAGACCTATGGAGCAGTCAGCTAAAAGGGAAGGTAGCGATTTCATCCCCGACTTATTCAGCCGGGCTGCAATTTTTCTCTGCGCTTGTTCATGCTCAAGGGGGGACAGAATCAAATCCTAAGGATATTGATAAAGCCTTTAAAAGCCTTTCGCAATTAAAAGGGCATGTAGCTGCTTTTCCAGACAATCCAGGGTCTATTCAAACCTTGTTAGAACGTGGTGACGTCGCAGCAGTTCCATATTGGGATGGACGAGCATTTGCACTTGAAGAAGAAGGAATGAATATTGGTTTCTCATATCCGAAAGAAGGCGCTGTTGCAGCAGTTGCGAGCTGGGCTTTAACGAAGGGAAGTCAGCATGAAGAAGCGGCTTACAAACTATTAAACTATTTAAGTGGAAAAGAAGCTCAAGAGGCTTTCTCGGCAGTATCTTATTATGGCATGTCGAATTCTGATGTGAAATACGGTGACAAGATTAAGGGGAAGGTCAAGGTTGGAGAGAATTATTATAGCAAGCTGACTTGGGTAGATTACGAAACAGCAACTTCGGAGCTGGGCAATTGGACAAATCGATGGAACGAAGTATTAGGCGGAGGAAAATAGGTGATCGTATGAGTGGAATCCATTTAGAACATATTAGCCAGCATTTCGGCGAGCAGATTGCTCTTAACGATGTCAGTCTTACGGTGAATGAGGGGGAGTTTTTCTCCCTTCTTGGTCCTAGTGGCTGCGGGAAATCAACGTTATTAAACATCATTGGCGGTTTTTTAGAGCCAACAAAAGGTGTCGTCTATATTGGTGATCAGAATGTGACGAATTTACCGCCTTATCAAAGAAAAACGGGTATGGTTTTTCAAAGCTATGCACTCTTTCCGCATCTGACCGTATTTGATAATGTGGCGTATGGGTTAAAGGTTCAAAAGAAAAAGAAGGCAGAAATTAAAGAGAAGGTAATGGAGAGTTTGTCTCTTGTGCAATTAGAAGCGTTTGCGAAACGTATGCCGCATCAATTAAGTGGTGGACAGCAGCAGCGGGTAGCGATTGCAAGGGCGCTTGCGATTCAGCCATCTGTTCTTCTTCTTGATGAACCGCTCAGCAACCTAGATGCAAAACTAAGAAAAAATATGCAGACAGAGCTTCGAAATATTCAAAGGAATGTCGGAATTACCACCATTCTCGTGACCCATGATCAAGAGGAAGCATTAAGTCTTTCTGATCGGGTTGGGATTTTAGGAGAGGGGAAAATCCAGCAGATTGGGACGCCTTTAGAGGTGTACCGCCAGCCGAACAATCGATTTGTTGCTGAATTTATCGGACAAGTGAACCTATTTGAGGCGGTCTATGATGAAGCGAAAGCTGCATTTATCGTTCCTCATTTAATCCAGTCAAACGGGCAGGAAGTTCAATTAAAGGCAGCGGCACACCAAGAGAAGAAGGAGAAGCATTTACTCATGCTCCGTCCGGAAAGAATCAACATATCTTCTGAGCGGGAAGACATTCAGTCCAACCATGTATCAGGTGTGCTGACTGATGTCAGTTATATTGGTCACTCATTACGTTTGGTGGTGGGGCTCGATAGCGGTGAAATGATTGTTCATGCTTCTGATGCAGCATTTCCAGAGCTACCGAAAGCTGGAGAAGCTATTCATATCAATTGGCAGCCTGAAGATATCGTTTTCCTAGATTCGAAGGTGCATACGTGATGCGTATCAAGAAAAAGAATCAGCGATTTCATTGGTTCATGCTGCTGCCGGCGTGTTTGTTTCTTGTTGTATTTCTTCTAGCGCCGCTTGTGATGATGTTCGTGCTCAGTTTTCGTGATGTGGATTCAATGATGAACACATTACAAACGTATAGCTTTTCTCAATATATTCATGTGTTCACGACAGATGCGTATGTGAAGGCGATTGGAAGTACAGTGTGGGTAGCCTTACAGACAACGGTGATTTGTTTATTGATGGCATACCCTGCGGCATACGTGCTCGTCAAGGCACCTCATCCGCGTCTGCGGGCATTTTTCTATATCTTACTTGTCTCGCCGCTTTTGACAAGCGTTGTGATTCGGACATTTGCATGGATTGTCCTTCTTTCACAAAATGGTCTGATCAATGGCATGTTATTAGATTTACATGTGATTGAGAAGCCGCTCTCTATGCTGTGGAATATGAATGCGGTGATTATTGCTTATGTCCAGGTCATGCTGCCTTTTGCAGTGCTGCCTATTGCGACGAGCTTAACTGATATGGATCGTCATTTACGATCGGCTTCTATGAGTCTAGGAGCTGGACGAATTCGAACCTTCTTTCATGTGACCTTTCCATTGACCATTCCAGGGATGGTGACTGGGGCTATTATTGTCTTTTCGCTGGCGGCTGGGAGCTATATCACTCCGCTCTTAGTCGGCGGAAGAATGCAGCCGCTGCTACCGCTGTCTATTTATCAGCAGGTCATGCAGGTGTATAACTTGCCTCTTGCTGCAGCGATGTCCTTTACGTTATTGGTTTGTGTGCTTGTGGTGGTCAGTTTATTAAGCTATCTATTGAAGCGCTGGGAGGCGAGGATGCATGCGTAAAAAATCATTAGGTGATCGCTTGCTTTCCATCCTGATTTGGACTGCTGGGTCATTGGTTTATCTCTTTTTGACCATACCTGTTCTTGTCATTGTCCTATCTGCTTTTAGTCCAAATGCCTTTCCTGAATTTCCGCCGACTTCGTTCTCTGTTCGTTGGTTTCAAGAGGTCGTGTCGAATCCAGAATGGATGGAGTCTCTGCGTATCAGTGTGATTTTGCTATTCATCGTAACGCCTCTCACGGTTCTTTTAGGCACGATGGCTTCGTATGCTTTAGCAAGGCTTTCCTTTAAGGGAAAAGAGGCGATTCAAGCCTTCATTTTGTCACCTCTTATGATTCCTCAAGTAGTGTTAGGGATTGCCATGCTCTATTTGTTTACGGCTATGGGGTTTACGGGATCTTTGTGGGCGCTTGTCATAGGTCATGTCATCATTGGCTTTCCCTATGTGGTTCGAACAGTAGGTGTCAGTGTCTCGAATTTGGATCCGCGGCTTGAGCTAGCTTCAATGAATCTTGGCGCAGGACCCATTCGCACATTCTTTCGAGTGACGCTGCCTTTGATAAAGCCAGGAATTATTGCAGGTGGGGTATTTTCTGCCGTGACGTCATTTGGGGAAATATCGATCAGTTTGTTCGTTTCCTCTCCCCAAACGATTACGATTCCCGTCAGGACGTTTAATTACATTGAGCAAACCTTTGATCCGAGTGTCAATGCGATATCTGTCATATTTATTATCATTTCTATCATTGCGTTGCTCATTATTGAAAAAACAATTGGCCTGTCTAAGGTGATGTAAATATAATGAAGAAACAAGGGAGCTGTCATTTGAAATGGCAGCTCTTTTTGTGTTGTTTTTACGGTAAATATTTTCAATTTTTTAGGGAATATAGTTCTTAAGATTTAAGAAATTGTGGAGGGTGGAAGGAGACCTCTATCCTACATTTTCGGTCATATTTGCAAAATTTAAGGGAAAACATGAAATTTTTGCGGTATTTAGTCGATTCTTTTCGGTTGAACGCAACTATTATTAGTTATTTTCGGTAAATATCGTAAATTATTATGTGATTCATTCGGCATAACGCATGAATCTTTACACCCATTTTTCGGTGAAAAAAACAATAATTTCATATAAAGTGGACGTAATATAGAAAATATTTAAAAAGAAAAGAAGAAAAAGGCAAATCTATGGAAACGTAGAGACGCAAAGCCATGTCCTAAGGTAAATGTTGCTTTTTTACTAAGGTCGCCAGGTTACCGAATCAAAATGGGAGTCCCTCCGTTTTATTCGGGGTGGGCTTCTTTCCGTATTCTGTCTATTTTAATGAAATAGACTTGGTTCTTTTGATATAGAGGGTGCAGGGTTGTCACATTGGTGGAGAAAACATAGAAGAGGCGGAGGATGAAAATGAATACAGTTTATTACCCCTTAACACATGCGCAAAAGCGAGTATTCTACACGGAAAGATTTTATCCAGGTACAAGTATTTCTAATTTGGGTGGATTCGCCAGATTGAGATCGGTATCAGGTTTAGATCCATCTTTGGTCGTTGACGTGCTTCAAGCGTACATTCGCCAAACTGACTCCCTTCGGTTGAGGCTGGTGTATCGACATGAGCAGGAGGAGCCTGTTCAATATATCAAGCCTTATGAAGACAAGCCGATTCGCATGGAGAAGGGCTGGAGTGAAGAAGAAGTGAGGGCTTGGGCGAATGAACAAATCCGTGAGCCGATGCCGTTGATTGACAGCGCCTTGATTGAATTTACGGTCTTTCAAATCAGTGATCAAGAGTGCTGGCTGTTTTGTAAAGCACATCATATTGTGGCGGATGGTATCTCCATTATCTTAATGGGAAATCGCATCATCGACTTATACCAGGACATGTTGCAGGGGGTAGACATCTCACCGGTTGAGGAGATTTCCTTCGTTGACCACATCATGAGTGAGCAAAGCTATGAAACTTCTAAACGATTTCAAAAAGACCAAACTTTTTGGAATGAGCAATTTGCCAATATTCCAGATTTCGCTTCTTTAAAACCGCATAAGGGATACGAGATGAGTTTACATGCGGAGCGATTTTCAGGGGATATTCCAGATTCTTTGAAGGAGAAACTTCGTGCGTTTTGTGAGGAGCAGAAAGTCAGTATGCTCTCGATGTTTATGTCCACTGTTTATGTATATTTACATCGTTTTAGCGGTATGGAGGATGTTGTCCTTGGAACCTTTATGGGCAACCGAACGAATGCCAAAGAAAAAAAGATGATTGGTATGTTTGTTTCCACCATTCCGATGCGTGCATCTGTTCAGGGGTCGCAAACATTTCTTGATTTCGTCAAACAGGTCATGGCGGATCAAATGAAGATCTTGCGTCACCAAAAGTACCCTTACAATCTTCTCATGAATGATTTGCGAGAAAGAGAAGGGTTTACAGGACGCCTTTTTGATATTTCTTTAGAATACCAGGTCATGCAGTGGCAGAAAAAAGAGAATCTGTCTTTCATTACTGAACCGATCTTTAGCGGGAGCGGAATGAATGATATTTCCATTCATGTAAAGGACCGCTGGGATACTGATACATTGACCATTGATTTGGACTACCGTACAGATGTATTCACCGAAGAAGAAATCAGTAAGATGTTTGATCGATTCTTAATCATACTAGAAGCGGCAGTCTCCCAGCCTGACCAGCTGATCGGGAAACTCCCTTTACTTCCACCAGATGAACAAAAGGAACTGCTTCAATTATCTGAGAGAAAACCTTTTGAAAAGCCAGCTGAAAAGCCGGTTCACCATCTGTTTGATGAGACAGCCAATAAGTATGCAAAGCGAACAGCTGTTGTAACAGAAAATGGAGCATTTACTTATGGAGAACTGTTTCAAAAGGCAGAAAAGCTGGCGCGTTTTTTACAAATGAAAGGTGTCTCGCGTGATGTGCCTGTTGCTGTCTTAATGGATCGGAAGGCAGAGGCTATGGTGTCGATCTTCGGCATATTAAAGGCTGGCGGGGCGTATGTACCGATTGATCCGGCATTACCTGAGGAGCGTATTCAATATATTGTGGAGGATTCTGGTGCTTCCATTGTGTTAACAGAGGAATCGTTCGTTTCAACATACCGTGCCCTCTCGGAAAAAATGGTCGTGCAGCAGCAAATCGCATTAGATGATGAACTGCTGCCTCAGCTTGTAGATCAGTCGGTACCAGAGGATTTGGCTTATATGATTTATACATCGGGGACGACTGGAAAGCCGAAGGGCGTCATGATTGAGCATCTTCAGCTGCATCATTTGGTCCATGCCTTGCATCATGAGATTTATGAAGAGGCGAGTGAGCTTCAAATGGCGCTTCTTGCACCATTCCATTTTGATGCATCGGTGAAACAAATCTTTGCTGCGCTATTATTTGGGCATACGCTTCATATCATCCCGCGAGAAACAACGAGAAATGGTGTTCAATTAGCGGCTTATTATAAAAAACATCAAATTGAGGCAGCGGACGGAACACCGGCGCATGTGCAGCTTTTACTTGCAACGGAATTAGATGGGCTGTCCTTGAGGCATATGTTAGTTGGGGGAGAAGCATTGCCTGCGAAAGCAGCATATTCTCTTATCGAAGCGGTTCGGATGAGTGAGCCTGATTTTACTTTGTGGAATGTGTATGGTCCGACTGAGACGTGTGTCGATGCGGCGGTTCATCGCCTAGAACTAAGTGAGCTGCGCGAATCCTCTGAACAGCAGCGTTATGTGTCAATCGGAAAGCCGCTCGGTCATCACCGTCTTTACATTTTAAATGACCATGATCAATTACAGGTACAGGGGGCTGCTGGAGAACTGTACGTTGCAGGGATAGGTGTTGGACGAGGCTATGTGAATCAGCCTGAATTGACGGAGAAAGTATTTACGGCAGATCCATTTTCTCCAGATGAGCGGATGTATCGAACAGGGGATCTAGTCAGATGGCTTCCTGATGGCACAATTGATTATCTTGGCAGAATGGATGATCAAGTGAAAATAAGGGGTTACCGCATAGAAACAGGCGAAATTGAAGCAGTGATGGAGCAGGTAGATGGAGTGGATCAAGCTGTCGTACTTGTTGTCGAAGAAGCGGACGGGGAAAAGGCGTTAAGTGCTTACTATCAAGCTCGTCATGAAAATGTGTCAGTTGACATACTTCAAGCCGCTATCAAACATCAGCTACCAGCTTACATGATGCCGCTCTATTTCAAAGAGCTCGATGCATTTCCACTCACAGTCAGTGGCAAAGTCGATCGTCGTGCACTTGCTGCCCTAAAAGGAGATAAAGCCGTTCAAGCTGTTTATGCTGCGCCTAGAAACAGTCTCGAAACGAAGCTTGTGCGTTTGTGGGAAGAAATTCTTGGTCAAGAGAAGATTGGTATATATGATTCCTTCTTCGAACGAGGGGGGCATTCGCTGAAAGCAATGACTGTACTCACACATGTGCAGCGAGATTTTCAGGTGGAGGTGCCGCTGTCCGTTTTATTTGAACAGCAGACCATTGCCGCTTTGGCTGACTACATTGAGCAAGCGGAAACATCTTCTGAAACGGTGATACCTAAAGCACCTGCTTTAGACCATTATCCATTGTCACCTCCACAGCAGCGCGTTTATATGGTGAGTCAATTAGAGCAAAGCACTGCATACCATATGCCAGCTGTTGTGAGGTTAAAAGGAACACTGCAGCAAGAGAAGCTGACGGAAGCCTTTGAAAAACTCATCATACGTCATGATATGCTGCGTACGTCTTTTCATACGTTGAAAGGTGTTCCGCGTCAACGGGTAGCTCCATCCGTGCCTTTTCAAATAGAGCAGCTAACAGGTGGTACGATGGAAGAAAATATGCAGCAATTTGTCAGACCTTTTGACCTTGGGTGTGCACCACTTCTTCGCATTGGCTTGAAGTCATTACATGATCAGGAGCACTTGCTCTTTTTCGATATGCATCACCTGATTTCAGATGGTCTTTCGATTGATTTGATGCTGCGTGAGCTGTCAGATGCTTACGAGGGATCGGTCAAAGACCCATTGAAGCTTCAATATCAGGACTATGCTGTTTGGCAAGAACAACAAGATTTTCAAAAAGAAGAAGCATTCTGGCTGCAGGAATTTTCGGGTGATCTTCCTGCTTTACAGCTGCTGACCGATTATCAGCGCCCAGCGGTCCAGTCGTTTGCAGGGGATCGTGTGATCAAAGAAATCAATGAAACGTTAAAGCGGCAATTACAGGAGCTAGCGGCAAAACACCATACGACACTGTATACGGTTCTGCTTTCTGCTTACTATACATTGCTTGCGAAGTACACGGGTCAAAAGGAATTCGTGGTTGGAACACCGGCGGCGGGGCGAGTGCATGCAGACTTGGATGACATGATCGGCATGTTTGTCCAGACACTTGCTTTGCGGTCCGAGGTTGATCCGAATGGAACCATGTCGCAGTTGATCGAGCAAGTGAAGGAAAAGACGATGCATGCATTTGAGCATCAGCAATATCCATTTGAACGACTGCTTGAAAAACTGAATGTGCCAAGGGATTTTAGCCGTCATCCATTATTCGATACCGTTTTTACACTCATGCCAGATCATGAATCAGCCCAGCATATAGGAGAAATGCAAGTTGAAATCGAAGAAACCAATTTCCATATTGCAAAGTTCGATTTAACGCTGCAAGCGATGGAGTCAGATCAAGGGTTATCCTTTGTCCTCGATTACAGTACGGCGCTATTTAAACGAAGTACAGCCGAGCAGATGCTTCATCATTATATGTATTTGCTGAAGCAGATGGTTCAAGCGCCGGAGGAGGCAATTCGATCTTATCGATTACTGTCTGAACAAGAAGCAGAAGCTCAACTGAATCTGTGGAATCCGTTACCGACGCCTTATCCGTCAGAAGAAACCATTGTGACGCAGTTTGAAGCACAGGTGCAGGCGCACGGTCATAAGTCTGCCCTCCAATGTGAAGGTGTGATTCTTTCTTACCAAGAACTAAATGACCGTGTGAATCAGCTGGCTCATTATTTACGTGAACATGGGTTTGAAAGAGGGATGAAAGCAGCCTTATTCTTTGAACGGTCTAATGAGATGGTACTCTCTGTTCTAGCTGTACTTAAGGCGGGCGGCGTCTATGTACCAATTGATCCTGATTTCCCTGATGAACGCGTGAAGCACTTTTTAACAGACAGCGGTGCGCAATTCTTACTGACACATCAAGTGCTGCGCCATCGTTCGGTGCTTGCTTCTTTCGAGGGAACCATCATCGAAACAGAAGATCGTGGAATTGTTCAGCAATCAGACAGCAATATAGACATTCGGGTATTGCCAGAGGATTTGGCGAATTTGACCTATACATCTGGTACAACTGGAAAACCTAAAGGAAATATGGTGACACACCGGAACATTTTGAGAACAGTGAAGCAATCAAATTATCTTGCCATTCATCATGAAGACACGGTGATGAGCCTATCAAACTATGTATTTGATGCTTTTATGTTCGATGTGTTTGGTGCTTTATTAAACGGTGCGAAACTGATTGTTCTGCCAAAGGATCATATCTTAAACATGAATGAGCTTTCTGGAGCGATTGAGAAGGAGAAAGTCAGTATTTTAATGATCACGACAGCTCTTTTTCACTTACTTATCGATATGAAAAAAGACAGCCTAAAGAACGTCAGAAAAGTTCTATTTGGCGGAGAACGTGCTTCCGTACCTCATGTCATGACTGCACTTGAAACGGTAGGGGAAGGCAAGCTTGTTCATATGTACGGTCCTTCTGAAAGTACGATTTTCACTACGTATTATCCAGTGAATCACATTGAGGAGCAGGCGTTATCCATTCCAATCGGAAAGCCAGTGAGTCAAACGGCTGTTTATATTGTAGATGAATTTGGACAGCTGCAACCGCCAGGTGTAGCAGGAGAGCTATGTGTCGCTGGTGATGGACTGGTAAAAGGATATTATGGGCAGCCAAAACTCACAAGTGAAAAATTCGTGGAAAATCCTTTCCGCCCTGGTGAGGTCATGTATAAAACGGGTGATCTTGCCCGCTGGCTGTCAAATGGAGAGATTGAATTCATTGGACGAATCGATCATCAAGTGAAGATTCGTGGTCAGCGTATTGAACTTGGAGAAATTGAGCATCAGCTGCTGCGCCATCCGCAATTAAAGGAAGCCGTCGTCATTGCAGCCCCAAATGACACATTATGTGCATATTTTACAGCCGAAGGATCCGTCTCATTAACTGATTTGCGCGAGCAAGCAGGACGTGAACTGCCTGTGTATATGATGCCGTCATTCTTCATGCAATTAGACGAGCTTCCGTTGACGAATAACGGCAAGGTAGATAGGCGAGCGTTGCCGGTGCCTGACCTAAGTGAGCAGGGGATAAATGAGTATTTCCCTCCTCAAACCGAAACAGAGCATCACGTAGCGCGCATTTGGGAGGAAGTTCTTGAAGTGCCGCGAATCGGCAGGAACGATCATTTCTTTGAATGCGGCGGCCATTCGCTACGCGGCATGAAAATGCTGAACAAGCTGTATGAAGAGATGCATGTGGAGCTCACTTTGAAGTCTTTATTTGAATCACCAACATTAGAGGCGTTTGCCTTGGCGGTTGATCAAGCGGATCAAACGGAGATCAAGCGAGTGGAGATCGCAGAAGAAGCGGCCTATTATCCAGTGACATCTGCTCAGAAAAGACTGTTTGTATTGGAGAAAATGACCGATGCGGAGCAAAGCTATCATATGCCGGCTGCTTTAAAGCTAGAAGGTGCTTTTGATGAAAAACGATTTAAAAAAGCGATTGAACAGCTTGTCCATCGTCATGAAGCATTCCGAACGAGCTTTGATTTTGTTCAGAATGAACCTGTTCAACGGATTGAACCAAACATCTCCGTAGACATTGAGACAATCGAAGGGAACGGAAGAGACATACAGGAATTGATGAATGACTTTATCCGTCCATTTAATATAGAAAAGGCGCCTCTACTCAGAGTAGGTCTAGTTTCTGCTTCCGTAAATGTCCATTATTTGCTGATTGATATGCATCATATCATTTCAGATGGTGCATCTGTAGGCATTTTAATTGAGGAGCTTTCAGCCTTGTATCGAGGAGACAAACTAGAGGAATTACCTGTTCAATATAAGGATTATGCGGTTTGGTCAAAAAGCGAGACGTTTGCTGCACAAATAGAAGCTGAAGAGGCGTTTTGGCTGGAGCAATTAGAAGGAGAACTGCCTGTACTGGCACTCCCAGAAGATTTGCCAAGACCAAAAGTGCAAACATTCGCAGGAGATCGTGTCTCATTTACAATCAATGGGCCGCTTAAAGCGAAATTGGATGAGCTGGTCAGAGCACTCAACAGTACGACGTATACAGTCCTGCTCACTTGCTACAGTACCCTTTTAAGCAAGCTATCAAGACAAGAAGATATCATCATCGGTTCGCCGATTGTGGGCAGAACTCATCCGGATATTCAATCTGTCATTGGTATGTTTGTGAACACGCTGGCACTTAGAACAAAGCCAGCAGGACATCTGACAGCCGCAGAATTTGCGTCAAATGTTCATCAGCTTGTGTTAGAGGCAAATGAGCATCAGTTGTACCCATTTGAAGAATTGGTAGACCGAGTACAAGCGGTTCGAGACACTAGCCGTCATCCAATCTTTGATGTGGTGTTCTCGATGGAAAATGCGGATATCCGTGATTTAACGATGGATGGACTTCATATTGTTCCGGAGCCATTCGAAGAGAATATCGCCAAATTTGATTTGACCTTAACTGGAAACGAATCGGCTGATCACATTGAGCTTGTGTTCGATTTTAATACTTCTATCTTTCAACAGTCGTCGATTGAAAAGTGGAAGGAGTTTTTCCTTCATTTATTGGAACAAATGGTATCAGCGCCAGATCAATCGCTAGATCAAATGCAGCTATTATCACCGAAGCAGCAGCAAAAAATGCTCAACGAATGGTCAGGTCCTGTCCTAGACGTTCCGTCAGATCAAACGGTTCATGCACTGATTGAGGCTAAGGCATACCAGACACCTCATCAAAAAGCGGCGACCTTCTGCG
This sequence comes from Bacillus pumilus, assembly GCF_900186955.1. NCBI lineage: Bacteria > Bacillati > Bacillota > Bacilli > Caryophanales > Bacillaceae > Bacillus > Bacillus pumilus. The sequence continues at coordinate 372,790 of NZ_LT906438.1, forward strand.
GAACGAGCTGGACGTATGAAGAGCTGAACAATCGGGCAAATAGAGTCGCTTTAAGACTCAGATCAAACGGCATAAAACGAGGAGATCGCGTCGGTATTCTCACCCGTCCGTCCCTTGACATGACGGCAGCCGTCTTTGGCGTTCTCAAGGCAGGTGCGGCATTCGTTCCAATTGATGCGGATTATCCGGATCAGCGTATTGCCTACATGCTGGAAGACTGCGGGGCAGAGGTGCTTCTCATGCAAAAAGGACTGACTGCACCATCTTCATTCACAGGTCATGTTCTGCATATAGAAGATGCCGTAGAAGGCGAAGCACAAGAAATTCAGGTTCATGTCAAACCAACAGATCTCGCCTATATGATTTACACGTCTGGAACGACAGGACAGCCGAAAGGTGTCATGGTCGAGCACCATTCTCTTGTGAATCTTGCGTTCTGGCACAATGATGCCTTCCAAGTGACAAACGCGGACCGAACCGCCAAATATGCCGGCTTTGGCTTTGACGCCTCTATTTGGGAAATGTTCCCGACATGGATCGCCGGCGCAGAGCTGCACATCATTGATGAAGCGATTCGTCTCGATATGATCAAGCTCAATGCGTATGTCAATGACGAAAATATCACCATTGCGTTCCTGCCGACCCAGCTATGCGAGCAGTTTATGTCTATGGAGAACCATTCTCTGCGTTACTTATTGACAGGCGGCGACAAGCTGAAACAGGTGAAGCCTGTTCCGTATAAACTCGTGAATAACTACGGTCCGACAGAAAACACCGTCGTGGCGACAAGCGGGATCATCGATCCAGATCAAGGCACGCTTCCGATCGGAACAGCGATTGCCAATACCCGTTTTTACATTATGGGTTCGTTATATGACCTCTCGCCGCCAGGCGTACCGGGTGAGCTTGTGATCGCAGGAAAAGGACTGGCAAGAGGGTACTGGAATCTTCCAGAGGAAACCAACAAACGATTTGTCCCAGATCCATTTTATTTAGGTGAGCGCATGTACCTGACAGGCGATTTAGTGAAATGGACAGAGGATGGCGAGCTGATTTATCTCGGCAGAAAAGATCATCAGGTCAACATCCGCGGCTTCCGAATTGAGCTGTCAGAAATTGAGGCGCAGCTCCTTGCGCTGGCAGAAGTCAAAGAAGCAGTTGTGACAACGGTCAAAGATGCCAGTGAACAGGATGCCCTTGCCGCTTACGTCATCACAGATGAAGAAACGACCGACCTAAAAGAAAGTCTAAAACGAACGTTGCCAGACTATATGGTGCCTTCATGGATCATCAAGCTAGACCAACTGCCGATGACGGCAAATGGCAAGGTCGATCTGAAAGCATTGCCAGCACCAAATATGGAAGCGAACCAAACAGCATACGAAGCCCCAAGAGACGAAGTCGAAACACTACTATGCGGCATTTGGGAAGACGTGCTTGGCGTCAGCCAAGTCGGCATTCACGATCACTTCTTCTTCCTTGGCGGAGACTCGATTAAAGGCATTCAAATGGCAAGCAGACTCACACAAGCAGGCTGGAAGCTCGATATGAAACTACTATTCCAGTACCCAACCATTGCCGAGCTCCGTCCATATATCGAAGAAGCTGATCAACTGTCAGCCGACCAATCACCTGTCGAAGGAGAAGTTATTTTCACACCGATTCAGCGCTGGTTCTTCGAACGAAACTTTACGAGTCAGCACCATTGGAACCAATCAGTTATGCTCCAAGCTCCAAATGGCTTGGATGAAACCATCGTTCAGCAAGTGTTGGAGCAGCTCATGATCCATCATGATGCCTTGCGAATGGTGTATCCGCTTGAAGAAGGACGCGTAATCCAGCGTCATCGAAAAATCGAAGAAAACTTGGTGGCTGTTGATGTGGTAGAAGTACAAGGGGAACTGTCGCAGCAAATCCAGCAGGTAGAAAACCTGGCAAATGAAGTGCAGGCGAGTATATCGCTAGCGGAAGGACCTTTAGTAAAGCCAGCCATTTTCCGAACGGATCAAGGGGATCATTTACTGCTCGCTGTACATCATCTTGTCATCGATGGTGTGTCATGGCGTATTTTCCTTGAAGATTTTATGGCTCTTTATGAACAGTCGAAGCGCGGGGAAATCCTGACACTTCCTGAAAAAACACACTCTTTCCAAGAATATGCCCAGAAGCTGACGGAATACGCGATGTCAGATGAATTGTTATCGGAAAGAGCTTATTGGAAAAAGGTACTTGCGCATTCTGTTACACCGCTTCAAAAGGATCATGTGACGGAGGATCAGCGGATGCTTCATACACAGACCATTCGTTTTACATTGTCTGAGGAGGAAACGCGCAGTCTGCTGACAGATGTACATGAAGCATATCAAACAGACATCAATGATATTTTGCTGACAGCACTCGGATTGTCCATGAAAGAGTGGACTGGTGAAGACAGACACTTTATTCATCTTGAAGGACACGGAAGAGAGAACATCCTCCCTGCGGTCAATGTATCACGGACGATTGGCTGGTTTACAAGTATGTATCCTGTGTTACTGGATATGTCGCATGCAGACGATCTTTCTTATCAGATCAAGCATTTAAAAGAGGAACTCAGGCACATCCCGAACAAGGGAGTCGGCTATGGCATATTAAAATATTTAACCCCTGACAAGATGAAGGACGATATCTCATTTGAGCTCGCGCCAGATATCAGCTTTAACTATCTTGGTCAGTTTGATGAACAGATCAGCGGCGAGTTAAGCCGCTCAACGTGGCATCCAGGACAATCGCTGAGTCCTGAATCAGAGAAACCTCATGCACTTGATATTGTTGGTTTCGTCGAACAAGCCATGCTCCATGTGACGATTTCTTATCATCATCTTGAATTTGAAGAACGTACGATGGAACAAGTCAAGGACCTTCTTGAAAAGAATGTGAAGGCGCTGATCTCACATTGCGTATCACAGGAGGAAACCCAGATGACACCTAGTGATGTAGGGGATGAAGATCTCACGATGGATGAACTTGAAAAGCTAATGGATATATTTTAAGCAAACGAAGAGGTGGACATATGAGCAAGCAGAAGATTCAAAAGGTATATCCTTTAACACCCATGCAGGAGGGCATGCTGTATCATGCCATGCTAGACCCTAATTCCTCCTCTTATTTCACACAGCTTGAGCTTGGAATAAGCGGAGAATTTGATCACGCTCTTTTTGAAAAAAGTCTCAATGAGCTCATACGGACATATGACATTCTCCGTACAGCCTTTGTTTATCAACAATTACAAAAGCCTCGTCAGGTTGTACTTGCTGAACGTCATCTCGATGTGTATCGAGAGGATCTATCACATCTGAATCATCAAGAGCAGCAAAAGGTATTGGATCAATATAAAAAACAAGTGAGAAAGCAAGGATTTCATTTAACAAATGATCTGTTATTGAAGGTCGCTGTTTTTCAACTAAATGAAACAAATTGGCATCTAATTTGGAGCAACCATCACATCATCATGGATGGTTGGTCCATGGGTGTTTTAATGAAAAAACTGTTTCATTACTATGAATCTTTTCGGAACGGTCGAACGCCGGATCGCTCACAGGGTAAGCCTTATGCAGATTATATCCAGTGGCTTGGAAAGCAAAATAAACAAGAAGCGGAAAGCTATTGGCAGGAGCGTCTAGATGGAGCGGTTCAGAATCAAGGGCTGCTGCAGCAAAAAGAAGCGAACGGACAATACGACCATCAGGAATGGACGTTTACATGGGATGCTCAAACGGTACAAGCCATTCAAAATGTAGCAAGACAATGCCAAGTGACAGCCCCGAACCTGTTTCAGGCTGTCTGGTCTGTTCTTTTAAGCACCTATCATGCAGCTGATGACGTCACATTCGGCACCGTTGTATCGGGCAGACCTCCAAGTGTATCTGGAATTGAGCGCATGGCAGGGCTGTTTATCAATACGATACCCGTTCGAGTGACATTGGATCAGAAACAGACGTTTAAACAGCTGTTTCAAAAGGTTCAGCAGCACGCACTGGAAGCGGAAAACTATGATTTTATGCCGCTTTATGACATTCAGCAGAAGACAGCTGCTGGAGGGCAGCTTTTTGATCATTTGGTTGGGTTTGAGAACTATCCTTTAGATCAGGAGCTGTCTGGTGACACCATGTCTGCACGTCTTGGTTTTTCCATTGATGTAAAGGACGGATTTGAACAAACGAATTTTGACCTAAATATCCTTGTGTATCCAGGTGAAACATGGACATTGAAAATCAAATACAACGCCATAGCTTTTGAAGAAAAGATCATTGAAAACATATCGAAACATCTAACCAATCTCATGAAGCAAATCATCCAAAACCCTGAAGTACGCCTTCAGGACGTGACGTGTATCACGGAAGAGGAGAAGCAGCAGATCAAAGCGTGGAATCAGACGGAGCGAGATTATCCGAAGCATCTGTCTATTCCTGAGCTGCTCAATGAACGTGTGAAGGCGCAGCCTGACCATCTGGCATTAGTTGAAGGCGATCAAACATTCACGTACGAGGAGCTCGGACAAGAAATCAGTCGTTTAGCTGGCAGTCTTATTGAGAAAGGCGTACAGCCAGGAGATGCTGTTGCAGTGTATATGAACCGATCAGCTGATGCGGTGATTGCCATTTTAGCAGTTCTGCACGCAGGGGCAGCTTATGTGCCGATTGATCCTTCGCAGCCTGAGGAAAGAATCCGATTTATGCTTGAGGACAGTGGCGCATCCATTTTGCTTCATGCTGATAGTCAGCCGCCAGTTGATGAACAGATCAAGGCTGTACATGTGACGAGTAAGCCTCATCACTCACACATGGATGTATCAGTCAGGACGTCTCCATCTCACTTGGCGTATATCATGTATACATCGGGATCAACTGGACAGCCAAAAGGGGTTCAAATTGAGCATCAGCACATTGTGAGATTGGCTTGTTCTCAGGAGAAATTACGCTTGAATAAGTCGGATCGTATGGCGCATACAGGAGCGGTCAGCTTTGACGCCATTACCTTTGAAATCTTTACCACGCTGCTGGGTGGGGCGACGCTGTATCCTGTTGACCGCGATACTTTATTGGATATTCATCGATTTGAACAATTTATCCAAACACATCAGATCACGACGCTCTTTTTAACGACTGGATTATTTAATCAGCTCGCTCAGCAGCGGCCACAAATGTTCAAAGGATTAACCACATTAATTACAGGCGGTGACGTGATCAATGTGAAGAGTGCGGAGCTTGTGAAACAGCATCATCCAGCACTTGTTTTGCTGAATGCCTATGGTCCAACAGAAAATACAACCATCTCGACCATTTACGAAGTAAGAGGAGATGAAACGGGTCCAATTCCAATTGGCCAGCCGATTAACCATTCGTCGGCTTATATTTTAGATGGTGATCAACGATTGCAGCCAATTGGAGCGCCAGGAGAGCTGTATGTTGGCGGGGATGGTGTCGCAAGAGGATATCTCCATCGTCCAGATTTGACCAATCAAGTATTCATGGCAGATCCTTTTAAGCCGTCAGGCCGTTTGTATCGAACAGGGGATTTGGCTCGGTATGGCGCGGATGGCCAAATCGAATTCCTCGGCCGGACAGATGATCAGGTGAAAATTCGAGGCTTCCGTATTGAGCTTGGTGAAATTGAATCAGTGCTTCAGCAAAAAGCGGGCATAGATGATGCGGTTGTGCTTGTCCATTCGTTTTCATCAGATGAAAAGGAAATCACCGCTTACTTCACAGGGACAATGACAGAAGAAGAAGTGCGAGATTTATTTAATCAAGAGCTGCCAGCTTATATGGTGCCGCACCATGTGATGAAACTGGAGGCTTTTACGCTCACATCGAACGGCAAGGTAGATCGAAAAGCTTTACCAAAGCCGGAAGAAGCGTATCAGGAGAAAAAGGAAATCATTCCGCCTGAGACGGAGACAGAAAAGGCACTCGCTCAAATTTGGGAGGAGCTTCTTGGAAAAACGGTAGGAGTAGATGAACATTTCTTCATGGCTGGCGGGCACTCTCTTAAAGCGATGATGATGTCTGCGAAGATTCAAGAGGTGTTTCAAAAGGAAATGCCGATTCAAGTGATTTTTGAGAAGCCGACGATTCGTTCATTAGCGGCATATATCGATCAGGATGGTCAAGAAGAAATGGGGCATCCGATTTTACCAGCAGAGCAAGCGGCCGAATATCCAGTATCACCAGCTCAGCGCCGTTTATACATTTTGCAGACACTTGAACCAGACAGCACAAATTATCATATTCCAATCGTCTTAACGCTTGAAGGAACACTCGAATATCAGCGGCTCAAATCGGCGTTCGATCAGTTGATCCAAACGCACGAAATCCTAAGAACGAGTTTTCATATGAATGGAGAAGATATTGTTCAAAGAGTGAATGAATGGACGGGATTTGACCTTCCTGTTCATGACATCAAGGAAGAAGAGGCGGAGGCATTTCTTTCTGAACATCAATCACCATTTGATTTAACTGCTACGCCTTTATTACGAGCCCAGTTGTTGAAGATCAGTGAAAACCGTCATCTTCTCGTCTTGGAAGCGCATCATCTCATTACAGATGGCAGCTCCATGAAGACGTTCATACAAGATTTGGCGAAGGCCTATGATGGCGAAGCTCTTGCAGAAAGAACCATTCATTATAAAGATTACGCTGTCTGGCAGTTAAGTGAAGAAGAGACGGAGAAACAGAAGGAGCATGAAGCCTATTGGCTGAAGCAATTCGAAGGAGACTTGCCAGTATTAGAGCTGCCAACGGATTATTCGCGTCCAGCGGAACGTGATTTTTCAGGAGAACGATTCATGTTTGGCTGTGATCAAGCGACGACTCAGCGGATTCATGACCTGCTTCAGAAAACAGATACGACCATGTACATGTTCTTGTTATCTGCTTTTCAGGTGCTGCTTGCCACCTATAGCGGTCAGGAAGATATCATCGTTGGTTCCCCTGTTGCAGGACGGACACATCCTGATATACAGGACATGCCAGGGATGTTTATCAACACCGTTGCGATGCGCGGAAAACCAGAGCAAACGAAAACATTTTTACAGCTGCTTGAAGAAATAAAAGAAACGAGTGTTGATGCTTTTGCTCATCAAAGCTATCCGCTTGAAGAGTTAATTGCACGTCTTCCGTTAGATCGTGATACAACCCGAAGCCCGCTCTTTAGCGTGTCATTTAACATGCAGAACATGGAGGTTCCCGCACTAAAGCTCGGCGACCTGCACATTTCGCCTTATGCCATACAGCATCACTCAGTCAAATTTGATTTGTCTCTAGAAGCATTTGAACGAGAGGGAGCATTAAAGCTGAGCTTTGACTATGCAGCGGCGTTATTTAAAGAAGAGACGGTCCGCAGATTCGGAACGCATCTTCTTGCGATTATTCATGAAGCGGTCCAACACCCGGAGGAACAGATCGGCTTGCTCCCTATTCTTGAACAGCATGAGCAAATAGAGCGGTTGGAGAAAAAAGACGAAGTGCAAACAAATCATCATGAGCCTTTCCACGTCCAATTTTCACGTCAGGCAAAGGAAACACCAGATGCCATTGCGGTGATGGATGATCAACGGAAGCTCACTTACGGCGAGCTGGAAGACATGTCAAATGCGCTTGGCAGTGAACTGAAGATACGTGGCGTCGAGAAAGAAAAGACTGTAGCGCTGATTCTTGATCGCTCTGTCTATGTCATCGTTTCAATGCTTGGTGTGATGAAAGCAGGAGGTGCATTTGTGCCAATTGATCCGGCCTTCCCTGCGGAACGTATCAATTACACGTTAGAAGATTCAGGTGCACAAGTGATCGTAACAAATGAGTCTCTTGCAGGGTCCTATCAACATCACAAGTCGATTCAGGTCGTGCAGGTTGAAAAAGCAGTACTTCAAAGCCGCATGTTAGATTTACCGGAAGCATCAGCCAATCAACTTTCGTATGTGATATACACATCTGGGACAACAGGAAAACCGAAGGGTGTTCAGCTCACGCATCGTAATCTATCACACTACGTTAACTGGCTGACAAATGAGGTGACATTGCAAGAATGCGATCGGACGGCACTTCTTTCTTCTTATGCATATGATCTTGGTTACACAAGCATTTTCCCTGTCTTAAAGGCAGGAGGAACCCTGTATGTGCCTCGTGAAGATGTGTATACAGACCCGGTACGACTCATGCGTTTAATTGATGAACAAGAGCTGACTTATATCAAAATGACACCATCCTTATTTCATATGATGGCAGATTCGAAGGATCATGCATTTAACGCTTTACGCCTTGTCATACTTGGAGGAGAACCGATTGTCTCTGAGGACGTTGAGACATTTATGGAGCAGCATCCATGTGTGGCTGTGATGAACCACTACGGCCCGACAGAGACAACCATTGGAACTGTGACCAAGCTGATCACAAAGCAAGAGCTAGGCACACTCAAGGATCGCTCTGTGATCGGGCAGCCAATTGCTCATACAAGAGCGCTCGTACTCAATCGTCAGCAGCGCCTCGTCCCTTATGGCGCACCTGGAGAGCTTTATATATCAGGGGAAGGCGTATCGAGAGGGTATTTGAATCAGCCTGAATTAACGGCAGAGCGTTTTCTAGAAAATCCGTATTTTTCTGAAGAGCGGATGTATCGTACAGGAGATTTGGTCAGACAGCAGGCAAATGGAGACATTGAATTTCTCGGAAGAATAGATGATCAGGTGAAAATCCGCGGCTATCGTATTGAGAAGCAGGAAATTGAACATGCCGCACGTGCACGATTATCCATTCAAGAGGTGTATGTCAAAGTACTTCATATGTCCCGTTTACCAGAGCTTGCACTTTATTACACGTCGCCTGAACCGATTGGAACACTGACGTTTAGAGAAAAGCTTGCGGAGACACTGCCGGATTATATGATCCCAACGTACTTTGTCAAAGTCGACCACATCCCGCTCACGCAAAACGGAAAGGTAGATGCGAAGTCTCTGCCGCTTCCGCACGAGGTGCATATGAATCGCGCGGTGCATGTAGCACCAAAAACGGCACTTGAGCAGACGCTTTGCGATATTTGGTCAGAAGTACTTGCGGTTGAACAAATAGGTGTGCATGATCACTTCTTTGAATTGGGAGGTCATTCCCTCAAAGGCATGGTGCTCATTTCAAAAATGCAAGCCAAGCTGAACAAGCATGTGCCGCTCAAAGTCCTTTTTGAAAAGCCAACGATACGCGCTATGGCAGCTTATTTAGAAGAAGTGGGTTCCTCGGACATGACATCCATTCAGCCGGCGGAGAAGCAAGATTTCTATCCTGTCTCTTCTGCTCAAAAGCGGATGTATGTGTTGCAGCAGCTGCATCCAGAAGCAGTGACTTACCATATGCCTGCCGTATTGATGATGGAAGGCAGTCTAGATGTAAAGCAGCTAGAAGAAGCGCTGCAAGCCTTGATCGAACGACATGAATCATTGCGGACAGCCTTTGTAGAAATTGACGGCGTACCCGTTCAAAAAGTGTATCGCCGAGTGCCGTTTACGTTAGAGGTTGTTGAAGTAGAGAAAGGTCATGAGCAACCTGTCATAGACGCATTCATCACCCCATTCTCATTACATCAAGCACCATTAATGAGGGCAAAGGTGGCGAAGTTTTCTGAAGAAAAATATGTGTTCATGATGGATATGCACCATATCATCGCAGATGGTGTCACACGCAGTCTGCTCATTCAAGAATTGGCAGAGCTGTATGAGAAAAAGACGTTACCGCCAGTTCAGCTGCACTACAAGGATTATGCGGTGTGGCAGCAGGAAGAAAAGCAGCAAGCGCTGCTCCAGAAACAGCGTCAATATTGGCTGGAGCAATACGCAGAGCCACCTGAAGATTTGGCACTGCCACTTGATTTTCCGCGCCCTCATGTCCAGTCATTTGAAGGAGACCGAGTCGATAGATGGTTATCTCCTGAGAAGGTGCAGACCATTAAAGCACTCATGGCTGAAAAAGGTGTAAGCATGAACATGGTCATGCAAACGGCATTTGCTATTTTCCTTTCCAAATTAACTGGGCAGACAGATATCGTTATAGGCGCTGTCACAGCAGGACGTACACATGCTTCAATCGAACGGGTTCCAGGCATGTTTGTGAATACACTGGCTCTTCGACATGAAGTGCAGCTCGAGGAAACGACAGCACAATTGCTTGAAAAAATGAAAGATCGAAGTCTATCAGCCTATGAACATCAAGAATTTCCGTTTGAGGAATTGGTAGCACAGTTAGATCTTCCGAAAGACACTAGCCGCAACCCATTGTTTAGTGTCATGCTGACAACGGATGACCGTGATATGACGTTACCGAAACTAAATGGACTCAAGCTTTCGCAAAAACAGCAAGAGACAGTTCATGCAAAATTTGATGTAACGCTCGGTATATTCGAAGAAAAGAACAAAGTGGGCTTACGCTTTGAATATGCAACGGCGCTGTTTAAAAAGAAGACCATTCAGCGTTGGAGTCGATATTATGAACAAATCATAGACGAGATGCTGGCGAAGCTAAATGAACCAATTTCATCGCTTTCGATTTTAAATGAAGAGGAAAAACAAGAGCTGATCAATGAATGGTCAGGCCCTGTGCTACATGTATCGTCAGATCAAACGGTTCATGCACTGATTGAGGCTAAGGCATACCAGACACCTCATCAAAAAGCGGCGACCTTCCGCGGAACGAGCTGGACGTATGAGGAACTGAACAATCGGGCAAATACAGTCGCTTCAAGGCTCATCTCAAACGGCATAAAAAGAGGAGACCGCGTCGGCATTCTCACCCGTCCGTCCCTTGACATGACGGCAGCCGTCCTTGGCGTCCTGAAGTCAGGTGCGACATTCGTTCCAATTGATGCGGATTATCCGGATCAGCGTATTGCCTACATGCTGGAAGACTGCGGGGCAGAGGTGCTTCTCATGCAAAAAGGATTAACTGCACCAACTTCCTTTGCAGGTCATGTCCTGTTGATAGAGGATGCGTTAGAAGGCGAAGCGCAAGAAATTCAGGTTCATGTCAAACCAACAGATCTCGCCTATATGATTTACACATCTGGAACGACAGGACAGCCGAAGGGTGTCATGGTTGAGCACCATTCTCTTGTCAATCTTGCGTTCTGGCACAATGATGCCTTCCAAGTGACAAACGCGGACCGAACCGCCAAATATGCCGGCTTTGGCTTTGACGCTTCCATTTGGGAAATGTTCCCGACATGGATCGCCGGCGCAGAGCTGCACATCATTGATGAAGCGATTCGTCTCGATATGATCAAGCTCAATGCGTATTTCAATGACGAAAATATCACCATTGCATTCCTGCCAACTCAGCTATGCGAGCAGTTTATGTCGATGGACAATCACTCCTTGCGTTACTTACTAACAGGAGGAGACAAGCTGAAACAGGTAAAGCCTGTTCCATATCAACTCGTTAATAACTACGGTCCGACAGAAAACACCGTCGTGGCGACAAGCGGGATCATCGATCCAGATCAAGGCACGCTTCCGATTGGAACAGCGATTGCCAATACCCGTTTTTACATTATGGGTTCGTTATATGACCTCTCGCCGCCAGGCGTACCGGGTGAGCTTGTGATCGCAGGAAAAGGACTGGCAAGAGGGTACTGGAATCTTCCAGAGGAAACCAACAAACGATTTGTCCCAGATCCATTTTATTTAGGTGAGCGCATGTACGTGACAGGCGATTTAGTGAAATGGACAGAGGATGGCGAGCTGATTTATCTCGGCAGAAAAGATCATCAGGTCAACATCCGCGGCTTCCGGATTGAGCTGTCAGAAATTGAAGCTCAGCTTCTTGAACTGAATTCAGTCAAAGAAGCAGTCGTGACAACGGTCAAAGATGCCAGCGAACAGGATGCCCTTGCCGCTTACGTCATCACAGATGAAGAAACGACCGACCTAAAAGAAAGTCTAACACGTACGTTGCCAGACTATATGATCCCTTCATGGATCATCAAGCTAGACCAACTGCCAATGACGGCAAATGGCAAAGTCGATCTAAAAGCATTGCCAGCACCAAATATGGAAGCGGGCCAAACAGCATACGAAGCGCCAAGAGACGAAGTCGAAACGCTTCTATGCGGCATTTGGGAAGACGTGCTTGGCGTGAGCCAAGTCGGCATTCACGATCACTTCTTCTTCCTTGGCGGAGATTCGATTAAAGGCATTCAAATGGCAAGCAGGCTCACACAAGCGGGCTGGAAGCTTGATATGAAGCTATTATTCCAGTACCCAACCATTGCCGAGCTGCGCCCATATATCGAAGAAGCTGATCAACTGACAGCCGACCAATCATCGGTTGAAGGGGAAGTCATGTTGACTCCAATTCAACGCTGGTTCTTTGAAAGAACATTCACTGACCAGCATCATTGGAATCTCTCGATGATGCTTCATGCGCCAAATGGATTTGACCTTTTGATGGCAGAACAAGTGATGCAGAAATTACTTTCACATCATGATGCACTGCGCATGGTATACAGGCAAGAGGATGGCGGCATCCTGCAATACAATCAGCGGGAGCTCACTGAACCGATTGCGGTTATTTCTCATGATGTCTCTAAAGAGCACGACGTGAAAAAAGCCATTTCCACCTATGCCAACGAGTATCAGCGTCAGCTGAACCTCGAAACAGGTCCGCTCATGAAAGTGATCTGTTTCCGTGCAAAAGATGGCGATCACTTACTTATCGTGACACACCATCTTGTGATTGATGGTGTCTCATGCCGAATTTTACTAGAGGACTTTATGTCTCTTTATCAACAGGCAGCCCAAGGACAAACGCTCGTCCTACCGCCTAAAACCCACTCCTTTAAAGAATGGGCAGAGGCGATCGAACGATACGCACAGTCCAAGCCGTTAAAAAGCCAAAGTGAGTACTGGAATGAGATTGACAGGACGCCAATGACCACTTTACCTGTTGATCATGAAGTAACGAAAAGAAAAGTGGCTCAAACAAAAGCAGTACAGATGCAGCTTTCAGAGTCTGAAACCGAGCATCTTTTGACCGACATTCATCTACCGTACACAACGGAAATGAACGATATTCTTCTATGTGCGCTCGGTCTTGCCGTTCAGGAGTGGACAGGTGAATCCCATGTACATGTGCAGCTTGAAGGTCATGGAAGAGAGGATATTTTATCAGGGCTGGATGTCTCCCGCACGGTTGGCTGGTTTACGAGTATGTATCCAGTCGTACTGAAAGCAAAGCCGGATCAGACCGTAGCTGAGGCTATTAAAGGAACGAAAGAGATGCTGCGGCGTGTCCCGAATAAAGGGATCGGCTACGGGATTTTAAAATACCTCACAGCCACCGAATCGTCAGGACAGCATGTACAGCCTGAAATCAGCTTGAACTATCTGGGGCAGATTGATCAGGAAGTGACGACTGAACTCTTTGGACCGTCCGCCTATGATATGGGACGACAAGCAAGCCATGATTCAGAAGCTGTCTATAAGCTGAATCTCAGTGGTCTTGTTCAACACAATCGATTCATGTTGTCGTGTTCCTATTGTACAGATGAATATGAAGAACAGACGATACAGCAGTTCATGGCATTGCTAAAAGAAAAAATCCAATCCATCATGACTCATTGTTTAACGCAGCACGAACGAGAATTTACGCCAAGTGATTTCTCTGCTGGTGACCTTGAAATGGATGAAATGGACGATATATTTGACATGCTTGAGGAGAAATTGACCTAACAACATGAGATCAGTCATAAAAACGGGAAGGGAGGATGAAATAGATGAGTTCATTTAAAAGGGATCAAGTTCAAGACATGTATTATCTGTCACCGATGCAAGAAGGCATGCTGTTTCATACCCTCCATCACCAAGAAAAGGGCTTTTATGTAGAGCAAATGGATATGAACGTAAAGGGCACACTGCGTCATGACTTACTTGAGAAAAGCATGAATGTCATCGTGGAGCGGTACGATATTTTTCGTACCGTATTTCTCCACGAAAAAGTGAAGCGCCCTGTCCAAGTTGTGCTGAAGAAACGTCCTTTTACGCTTGATGTGGTGGACATGCAGAATCTTTCTGAAGACGAACAGCTTGTACGTCTTGAGACATTTAAACAACAGGATCGCCTGAGAGGATTTGACCTTTCGAAGGATGCTCTCATGCGGGCAACAGTTTTCCAAACGGGCCCTGCCAGCTATCGCTGGATATGGAGCTATCATCATATCCTTCTTGATGGCTGGTGCTTTGGGCTTGTGGTGCAGGAGTTATTTGCGATTTATCATGCCCTTTTACATGACATCCCTTACAAACTGGAACCGGTTAAACCGTACAAAGAATATATTCAATGGCTTGAAAAACAAGATAAACAAGCATCACTTCAATATTGGCAGCAATCATTAGCCGGGTTTGATGGACAATCTACCTTTAAAGAACAGAGAAAGCAAACGAATGAACATGAATTAGGCGAATTGGAATGGTCGATGAGCAAGGGAGAAACAGCTGCTTTATCAGAGTTAGCGTTCCAGCAAAATGCAACGTTAAGCAGTGTGCTGCAATCGGTCTGGTCAATTCTGCTGAGCAGATATCAGCGGTCAAATGATGTGCTGTTTGGCACGGTTGTGTCGGGACGTCCGGCAGATTTGGCTGGTGTTGACAGAATGGTTGGCTTGTTCATCAATGTCATCCCAAGAAGAATTCAGCTGACAGATGACATGACATTCCGTTCTCTTCTGTCAGAAACGCAGCAGCAGTCTCTTGCAGCCGAGCCGCATCAATATATTCCGATTTATGATATTCAGGCAAAGACAGGTCATCAGCCACTCATTGATCATATTGTCGTGTTTGAAAATGTCCCAGCCGCAAAGAAGGACGAGCAAGAGGCGCGGTTAGGATTTACTGTGGAAAACATGAATGTGTATGAAAAATCGAACTATGATCTCAATTTGCTGGCATCACCAGGAGAACAATTGCAATTGAAGCTGGCCTTTAACAAAAAAGCATTTGATCCTCAATTTGTTCAACGGTTAAAGGAGCAGCTGATTCTATTGATGAGCGAGGCGATCAAGCATCCTGATCAATCGGTTCATACACTTACACTTGTCACGAAACAGGAAAAGCAGCTGATTCTTGAGGAATGGAATGCGCCCGAGCTTGAGCATGACCAGCTATATTTGTCGAAATGGTTTGAGCATAATGTCCGCAAACAGCCGAATGCGGTCGCATTATCAGCAGGTGAGCACACGATGACATATGCGGAGCTGAATGAACAAGCTAACCGATTGGCAAGACATTTGCAAAAAAATGGGGTCACGCATCAAACGGTCATCGCCATTTTAGCGGGCCGCACGCCTGAACTGATTGTCAGTCTACTTGCTGTCTTAAAAGCAGGTGCAATCTATGTGCCAATTGATCCCGATTATCCAGAAAGCCGCATTCAATACATGCTTAAAGACAGCGGGGCAACGCATCTACTGACTCACTCATCCTTTATCGGTCAAGTGAAGGGACTTGCGTTTGATGGAAAGTATCTGTTTGCAGATGATCAAGAAATTTCACTGATGAGCTCAGAGAATCTGCCGCTTGAAGCAGCCTTACACGATACGGCTTACATCATGTATACGTCTGGTACAACAGGTCAGCCAAAAGGCATCATGACGACCCATTCCAATATTGCCCGGGTGGTCAAAAATACAAACTACTTAACCATTTCAGAAACAGATACACTGCTGTCATTATCCAACAGCGTATTTGATGGCTTTACATTTGATGTGTATGGCGCACTTTTAAACGGAGCGAAGCTTGTCTTGCCGAAAAAAGAGACCATTTTAAACATGGGCGAGCTGACGGGATTGATTAAAAGGGAAAACATTTCTGTCATGTTTGTTCCAACGGCATTATTTAATCTCCTTGTTGATGAAGAAACCGACTGGATGCGTAGTGTGCGCAAGGTGCTATTCGGAGGAGAGCGAGCATCGGTACAGCATGTGAGGAAAGCCTTTGCTGTCATGGGGAAAGGCAGACTCATCAATGTCTACGGCCCAACCGAATCAACAGTATTCGCCACTTATTATCCAGTCGATGAGGCCCTGCCGATGGAAGCGCGTTCGATTCCAATCGGAAAGCCGCTCAACCAGACGGGTGCTTATATATTGAGTCAGCACAGGCAGCTTCAGCCGATTGGAATGGTCGGAGAGCTTTGTCTGAGCGGCAAAGGGCTTGCGAAGGGGTATTTGAATCGTCCTGATCTGACAAAACAAGCCTTTATCGCGCATCCATTTGCTGCGGGAGAAAGGCTGTATCGTACAGGAGACTTGGCTTATTTTCGAACGGACGGTTTGATTGAGTATGCAGGCAGAGTGGATGATCAGGTGAAAATTCGCGGTCACCGAATTGAGCTGTCAGAAATTGAAGCCCACCTTCTCATGCATCCAGGTGTAAAACAAGCGGCTCTTATAGCTGATCAGCATAACACGCAGCATACAAGGCTGCTCGCCTATATGACGTGTGAGGAGGAGTGGAAGGATAAACTGGATGTGATCAAATCAGGGCTGAAGGAAAAACTTCCGGCTTACATGCAGCCTCATGACCTGATCAGACTTGAGAAAATACCACTTACGCCAAATGGAAAGGTTGATAAACGTCAGCTGCCAAAGCCAGCGTTGCCTCAAGGAAACCGTCATGTGAAGCTTCCGGTAAATGAGGTAGAACAAAAGCTACTTGTGATGTGGCGGGAAGTGCTTGAACGAGAAGATATCAGCACAGATGACCATTTCTTTGAGCTTGGCGGGCATTCATTAAAAGCGATGTCGCTTTTATCCAAGATGTCGAAGGAATTCGATGTTCAGGTGCCTATTCACTTGCTGTTTGAGACGCCTACCATTGAAGCAATCAGCCGTTATATTCAACAGCAGGATCAGGAAGCAGCCGGCTATCTTGTATTCAATGAATCTCAAACGCCAACAGTCTTTGCTCTACCCCCATTACCAGGCTATGGCTTTATCTATCAGGAAGCCGCAAAAACGCTCGACGGTGTTCGTTTGATCGCCTTTGACTTTATTGAAGCTGATCACCGAATCACGCAATACGTTCAGCATATCCAGCACCTTCAGCCTGAAGGACCGCTGACTTTGATGGGTTACTCTGGCGGGTGCTACCTAGCCTTTGAGCTTGTTCAATCGCTCGAACAAGCAGGGCGGACCGTCGAAAAAGTCATCATGATCGATTCCTATAAGAAAATAGGAGAAAGTGATTTAGAAGGACGATCCATTGATGACGATATTGCAGCGATCGTCCATCAGTCGAAGCAAAGCGAACTTGCCCAAGCGGAGCTCATTCAAGACGCGCTTGCTCAAAAAACGAGGGCTTACTATGAAACTTTTGTTAAGGGGGTGAACCAAGGAGAGATACAAGCAAACATTGACTTTATCCAATCCGAAGAGCACATTGCGATACCAGAATGGATGGAACATTGGGAAACTGCAACGACCGGCGCTTATCGACAATTTCAAGGCTATGGTCAGCACGCCGACATGTTCAAAAACAAAGAATGTGCCGCCCGAAATGCACAGCTAATTAAAGAAATAGTCCATCATAAAAATAGAGAAACAGTCTTGTGAACTTTAGATGAGGCAGGGGTGCACATTGGCAGCCCTGCCTGACAAAAAAGGGAAGGAACTCATATGAAACCATCAACCATTAATCAATCGAATGTACATGAATCAATGGATACGATTTTACAAGATGTACAGAAAACCATTTTACAAACCAACGAAATCGAACGCTTCGCTGTTTTTTCTCGTGAAAAAACCATTCGACCACGGCCATATCACCTCTCTCATTTATTTCTAGACCAACACATGGAGCAGGAGGCCGCAGCTGAATGGATACAAACGCAAATGGCTTCACCTGCTTTAGCGGACATGCCCCCAGCCATTTCCTATGGAGGGGATATAGATGTTCGTGCAGGAGCTCAAACCTTGCAGGACGCTCTAACTGAGGCAGCCAAAACAACAAATGGGCTGACTTATATCATCAATAGTGAAAACGAGCTCACGCAATCCTACGCGCAGTTAAAGGAGGATGCCGAGCGGGTGTTGACGGGTTTAAGGGCACTAGGGCTTGAGCCAGGAGATCCTGTGTTCTTTCAATTTTCATCGAATCATGCGATGGTCACGGCTTTTTGGGCATGTGTGTTAGGCGGATTTGTCCCAACACTTGTGTCGGCAGCCCCGACCTATCGGGAAATGAATGCCTCAGTGAAGAAGCTTCATCACGCTTGGGACCTGCTGGAGCACCCGCTCATTCTCACGGATGACTCGCTGATTGATGAGGTGCAAGGCTTGGCTTTACTGTGGCATACAGATCAATTACGTGTGGCAGCCGTTGAACCAATGCTTACTTTAGATAGAGATCTAGAAGTACACCCAGTCACGCCCGATGATTCCGTCTTTTTTATCTTAACGTCTGGAAGTACGGGGATGCCCAAATGCGTAGAGCATTCTCATAGAAGTGTGCTGGCGAATGTCAAAGGAACAGTGGCAGCCAATGGGTTTACACAAGAGGATGTCTCGTTAGACTGGATGCCATTAGATCATATTGGCGGCATTGTCATGTTCCATCTTGTCAATGTGTACACAGGCTGTGAGCAAATTCGAGCAAGAACAGATGACTTCATCGCTCAGCCGCTGCGCTGGCTTGACTGGATGGACCGTTATCGTGCAACGAAGACATGGGCACCTAACTTCGCATTTGCGATGATCAATGATTATGAGAAAGAAATCTCTTCGGGATCGTGGGATCTTTCTGCTATGACTTGTATGATCAATGGGGCAGAAGCGGTCGTACCGAAGACGATTCACCGGTTTTTACACCTGCTCGCTCCGCACGGCTTAAAAGGAGACGTCATCAGACCAGCTTTCGGCATGTCAGAAATCTCATCAGCCGTTGTCTTCTCTTTTGCGATTGAGCGGGGAGATGAAAACAGCGGGGTACTGACCTTTGAGGAAACATCGCTGACAGAGCAGCTAAGACCAGCAGAGGCACGCGAAACTGGAACCGTCAGCTTTACAGAGCTCGGGAAACCGATTCCGGGTATCACGATTCGTATCGTCAACCATGAGCATGAGCTTCTTCCCGAAGATCATATTGGTAGCGTGCAAATCAAAGGGCCGACGACAATGAAGGGCTATTACAAGAATGACGAAGCGAATCAAGAGGTTTTTCAAACAGAAGGCTGGTTCCACACGGGTGATTTAGGTTTTCTGCATGAAGGAAGACTGACATTAACCGGTAGAGAAAAAGACATGATCATCATCAACGGGAAAAATTATCACAACTATGAAATTGAAGCCATGGCAGAGGAAGTACCCGGCGTAGAAACAAGCTTTGTGGCAGCTTGCTCCGTTCGGATGGAGGCATCTGCATCCGATGAACTGATTCTCTTTTTTACACCGAAGCTGTATGAGCCTGCTTATATCATGAGGGCTAGCCAGCACATTAAAACCCATATTGCGACAAAAATGGGTCTTTATGCATCAAGGATTATTCCTGTCCAGAAGCATGCCTTTCCGAAAACAAGCTCTGGAAAAATAGAAAGGGCACAGCTCAAGACAAGGTGGCAGGAAGGGGAATTCGACGAAATCATCAAGGAACTGGACATCAGACTTGAAAATGAACACACCTTGCCTGATTGGAGTTATCAAAAGAAGTGGACACCCGCTCCGCTTCATGAAACGGAAAAGCAAACAGAAGGGGACATGGTGATCTTTGCAGATGAGTTAGGGCTGGCAGATCAATTGAAATTCCTCTCAAACCAAGAACAAACCTATATCACGGTTGAACCGGGTCAAGCATTCACACAACTCACACCCACTCACTTCATCATCCACCCGAATCGGCCGTCAGACTACGAACAACTCTTTGAGACGCTCCGTTCGTATGGCGTTTCGGTGAAACAAATCATTCACCTTTGGAACTACACAAACAAGAAAGACACATTACAGGCGGAAATAGCGAAGGAAGCACAGAAAGCTGGCAGCATGAGTGCATTGTATGTAACAAAAGCGATCGCCGCCTATGAGGAAGCTGTAGAGATGACCTTTGTCTCCGCTCATGCGATGAATTTGCCAGAAGACAAAGTACATCATGTGGAAAAAGCAACAACAGCGGGATTGATGACAGCTGTTCAGCATGAATGGCCGTTTATCAAGGTGCGATGTCTTGATTTTTCTCTAACAGAATCGGTTGGTCATTCTCATGTATCGGCGATCATGACAGAGCTCATCCATGGCACAAGTCAGCATGTCGCTGCTTATCGTGAAGGTGTTCGTTATATTCCTCTTATAGCGCCGCTTCATCTGGAAAGGGAACAAAAGAGGAAAAAACCGCCATTTGAATCATCGGGGCTTTACGTGATGACAGGCGGGCTTGGCGGAATAGGACGGATGCTAAGTGAACATCTTCTAACATCCTATCACGCGCATCTTGTGCTGCTTGGAAGAAAGGCACGAGAGGCTTTAAGTGCGGAGCAGCAAGACGTATTGACCTCACTTGAGAAACAAGCGGAAAAACGCGGCGGCACTGTTCATTATGAAGAAGTGGACTTGACGGATGCAAAAGCCCTTGAAGCCCTTATCTCGAGACAAGAGGTGGCTCATGGAAAAAGGCTGCATGGTGTGATTCATTTCGCTGGCATCATTCAAGAAGAGCTGCTTGCGGACATGTCGTCTGCGTCCTTACATGCGATGTACGAAGCAAAGGTATATGGCACGATTGCGCTTCATGAAGCAGCTTCTAAACGGCAGAATGTCTTGTTTCTTTCTAGCTCATCAGCACGAACGTTAAAGGGCGGGATGACCGTAGGCGCTTATTGCGCTGCCAATGAGTTCGTTGAACAATTTGCTCATTATCAGAGGCTGACATCTACCGTGAAGCCTTACTGCTTTAGCTTTAGCATGTGGGATGAGATCGGCATGAGCGAGGGTTCGATGATCAAAGGCATGTTAAAAGAAAGAGGCTATCTTCCGATTCCGAAGCGGGCGGGCTTGCAGACGATGCTGGCATGTTTGATGACAGATGCACCTCTCATTTATATGGGATTAGATCGGTCGAAGCAGGACATTCAAGAGATGCTTCATGCGAAGAGCCGAACAGAGAAAGCCGTGTATGTCTTTTTCAAAACCGACAAAACAAAAGCCATTGAAGAACGGCTGTATCAGTCCATTTATACGTCTTTGCAGTCTCATATATCTGGTGAATATTCCGTCCATCTATTTCCTGAGGAATATTGGAAAGAATCAGAGGATGGCATGCCGGATGAACCGTATTTTAAAGCACTCATTGAGGAAAGTGGACAGGAAGCCGAGGACAGAGCGCCTCAAACGGAGACGGAGAAACTTTTGGCAAGCATTTGGTCCGAGCTGCTTGATGTCTCAAATGTCAGCTGTGGTGATCATTTCTTTCTACTCGGGGGTCATTCGCTCAAGGCAACGCAAATGCTGTCTGCGGTGAGACAAAAAATGGGGTTTGATGTGCCTCTCGCTGTTCTTTTTGAGCATACGAGACTTGGGGAATTAGCGGCATGGATCGATTCGCATGCAAAAGTGGATGAAGCGGTACAGGTGCGGAAAATGGCAAAGGGTCAGAAGATTCCGATGTCCTATGCCCAGCAAAGACAGTGGTTTCTCTATCAATTACAGCCTGATCTGCCATTTTACAATAATACAATTTCCTTTCGGGTGAATGGATCTTTAGATGTGAAGGTGCTTCAGCGCAGTCTTCAGCAAATGGTGCAAAGGCATGAGGCGCTTAGAACTTCCTTTACCATGAGCGGCGATGAACCGGTGCAGATCATCCATGAGCATATGACCCTTCCAGAGCTTGAAGTGGTGGATCTATCAGATCTGACGTCACAGGAAGAAAAAGGACAAAAAGCGGCTGAGTGGGCAAAAAGAGAGGCAAGCACAGCTTTCCGCTTAGAGCATGATCCGCTCTTTCGGGTAAAACTGATTCGGTTGTCGGAAACAGATCATTTGCTGCTGATGTCCATTCACCACATTGTGTCAGATGGCTGGTCGGTTGGGATTGCCGCAAGAGAGCTGTCTGAATGGTATACAGCGATGATTGACAAGAGAGAGCCTGATCTTTCGCCGCTGCCAATACAATATGCGGATTACGCCCTATGGCAGAAGGAGTATTTGACTGGAGAGACGCTCCAAAAGCAGGTTTCCTATTGGAAGGAGCAATTTGCTGTCCCTGTAGAAGATTTGGTTTTGCCGTATGACTACCCGCGGCCAGCCGTTCAATCCTACAAGGGAAAAACGAAAAAATACCACCTGTCGAAGTCGCTGTCTGAGCAGCTGGCAGCTCTTTCTAAAAAAACACACAGCACCCTTTATATGACGCTACTGACTGCCTTTTCTACCTTGCTGCACCGTTTGTCTTCACAGGATGAGTTTGTGATTGGATCAGTCATTGCTGGGAGAAATCGGACGGAGATGGAGCAGCTCATCGGATTTTTCGTCAATACGCTGGCACTTCGGATCGATCATAGCGGGAATCCTGCTTTCACTGACCTATTAGAACGGGTGAAAGAAACAACAATGGGCGCTTATGCGCATCAGGATGTGCCGTTTGAGATGGTCGTAGATGAGCTGAATATTGTACGTGAGGCTGGCAAACAGCCGCTGTTTCAGGTCATGTTCGTTTTGCAAAATCTGCCGCTAGAAGCTTCTCCGATGGGGGAGGCGACATCTGTTTTAGCCATTGAAGATAACGATACCGCCAAATTCGATCTATCCCTGTTTGTTTTTGAAGGAGCGGAGGGTCTTCAATTAAAACTGGAGTATGATGTGGACTTATTTTCTGACGATACGATGGACCGGTTCCTTCGGTACTACGAGCAGCTGCTTGAGCGTATTTGTGAAAATCCAGCACAGCCGATTAGACTAATGAATTACCTGCCAGAAAAAGAGAAGCATCAGCTGCTCTATGAATGGAGCGGCAAAACAGATCAGCCTGCAGGCCCGCTTCTCATCACGGAACGGTTTGAAGCGCAGGTGAGAAAGTCACCCGATGCCATCGCTCTCGAATTCGGGGAAGAGCAGTGGACGTATCGTGTGTTACAAGAGAAAGTCGACCGGCTTGCGGCTTCTCTGCAGCAGCGAGGTGTGACGCCGCATGAACCAGTAGGGCTGCTCATCGACAGGTCGCCTGAAATGATTCTTGGGGTGCTGGCGATTGTGAAAGCAGGAGGCGCCTATGTGCCAATTGATCCTGAATATCCAGATGCCCGCATTGATTATATGCTGAGGGATACAGGTATTCAGCTGTTACTGACAAAAAATAAATGGCTGAAAAAGGTGTCCATCAGTCAAACCGAACTCATTTGTCTTGATGAAGGATATGAAGAATTTTTATCAGAAGCAGAACTCATACCTGCTGCCTTAAAACCTGATGGACTCGCTTATATCAATTACACCTCAGGATCAACTGGACAGCCAAAAGGGGTATTGATCCCGCATCAAGCAGTCATCCGGCTTGTCTGTGAAACAGATTATGTCACCCTTGATGAACATACACGTATTTTACAAATTGCCAGCTTCTCCTTTGATGCCTTTACGTATGAAATATGGGGAGCCCTGCTAAACGGGGGAAGACTGATCCTGACCGATCGAAATACGATTTTATCAATGGATACACTGGCTGATACACTGACATCATACAAGATCACAACAGGATTTTTGACGGTGCCGCTGTTCAACCGATTGACAGAGGAACATCCAGAAGCTTTATCTGGATTCGATGCATTATTGGTCGGTGGTGATGCGCTCTCAGCTGCTCATATTCGCAAGGCACTACCGTATTTACCGGAAGGGCTTTTAAACGGCTATGGACCAACTGAGAATACGACGTTCTCCTGTGTGCATCACATTCGTTCATTAGACGAAGGGCAGACGACCGTTCCTATCGGTCAGCCAATTGCTTATTCACAAGCCTATGTATTAGACGACCAGCTGCAGCCGGTTCCGCAGGGTGTCATTGGAGAAATCTACGTTGGCGGAACAGGGCTGGCACTCGGCTACCTTGGAGATGAAGAAAAAACATCGCAATCATTTATCCCGCATCCTTTCCATAAAGGAGAGCGTTTATATAAAACAGGTGATATGGGCCGCTGGCTCCCAAATGGCATCATCGACTGCCTTGGAAGAATGGATCATCAAGTGAAAATACGCGGACATCGCGTCGAATGCGGAGAAATTGAAGCCGCTATGCTGAGTGTTGAAGACATCGTAGAATGTGCGGTTATTCCGCATCAGCACGAGAGTGGTCATAAGCGCCTGATCGGTTACTTTGTCCAAAAAGGTGCATGGACTCAGCAAGACCTTCGACGCAAGTTAAAAGATAGACTGCCAGATTATATGGTACCGAGCCTATTCATAGAGCTCGAGGAACTGCCGCTCACGCCAAACGGCAAGGTAGATCAAAAGCATCTCCCGCCGCCAGTGTGGAGACAGGAAGAAGCAGACAAACCAGCAGATCAGGCACTCAGTGAGGGAGAACGGGTGCTGGAAAAGGTGTGGACTCAGCTTCTTGGCACTCCTTCAATCGGTGTTCATGATAACTACTTTGAGCTTGGCGGAGATTCTATTATTGTCATACAAATGGTGGCACGCCTAGCACAGGAAGGCTACATCATACAGCCGAGAGATGTATTTGAAAAACAGACCATTTCACAGCTGGCACGCGCTATGAAAAAAGCAGATGTATCTGTGTCCTATGATCAATCACCTGTTACAGGAAATGTTCGTCTGCTTCCAATCCAATCTTGGTTCCTTGAACAATCGATGACAAACCAAGATTATTGGAATCTATCAGCGCATATTGAATTCAAGCAATCGATACAACCCGAGCAGTTAACACAAGTTCTTTCAAAGCTTGTCGATCATCACGATATGCTGAGAGCCATTTATACAAAAGCAACAGACGGTACATGGATTCAAACCGTTCGCGCGCCTGGCATCATTCCTTGTGTCACTTTCGTTGATTTGACGGATATTTCTCACGAGGAAGCGCTAGAGCAAATTCGCTTGGAGACAAGCGCTTGTCAAGGAACATTGTCATTAGAGCGGGGAGAAGTGATCAAAGCCATTCTTTTTCAGACAAGTGATTGTACGTCTGAACTCTTTATCGCAGCCCACCATCTTGTGATGGATGGAATATCGTGGCGCATCATACAGGAAGATGTATTAAATGGGTTGAAGCAGGCTGCGGCAGGGCAGGAGATCACGCTTGCAAAGAAAACCGCTTCCTATCAGCAGTGGGCAGAGGCACTCTATGAATATGCACAAACCGATCAATTACAAGAGCAGGTTCCTTTTTGGGAAAAGATCATGAATCAAGAGGAAGAAGGTTCGCCTTTTCAACCACCTGCGCTTTTCAATATAGAAGAACATGCAGAGATCCTGACTATTCAATTGACGAAGGATCAAACAGACATTTTACTAAGGCACGCATCACAAGCGTACCGAACAGAGGTCAACGATTTACTCCTGTCAGCACTTGCGCAAGCTGTTGGAAAGCCACTACTGATTACGTTAGAAGGGCATGGACGCGAGGATTTATTTGAACAGATGGATTTGTCACGGACAGTCGGCTGGTTTACAAGCTCTTATCCTATTTTTATTCCTTTTATTCAAACCGATGTTGAGAGACAAATTAAAGATGTCAAAGAAACCTTAAGAGCTGTGCCGCAAAAGGGGATCGGCTATGGCTTACTTCAATACATGACAGCATCTCGTTTACTTAAAACGGCAGCGCCGCAGGTGAGCTTTAATTACCTTGGACAGTTAGATCAAATAGATGGTGAGGCAAATCTGTATATAGCAGATGAACGAAATGGACATGTACATGACCCAAAAGCAGAAAGACAGCATTTGATCGATGTGTACGGATACGTTGTCAGTGGTCAGCTTCAGATGAATTTTATGATCAATCGTGAACTGCTTCAGGAGGAAGAGGTGCGTCAGTTACCTGAACGATTTAAAGAAAAAATGGAGGGCATTTTGACGCATTGTGTAGAGGCAAAAGGCGGCTTTACGCCATCTGATTTTCCAATGGTCCAGCTGACGCAAAAGCAAATAGATGAGCTTCCAGACAATGTGGTAGATGTGTATCCATTATCTCCGATGCAGCAAGGGATGCTGTTTCATGCACTGTTAGATCAAGCATCACAGGCGTATTTTGGTCAGGTGCATATGACACTCGAAGGCTTAACGGACGGTGAAGCCTATGAAAAAGCATGGAATCTGCTTGTGGAACGTCATTCGATTTTACGGACAAGATTTGCTTGGGAGGGGCTAAAGGAGCCTGTCCAATTGATTCAATCAGAAGGAAGCATTCACCTCACTCAGCACGATGTGCGCCACCTGAGTGAAATGGATCAGAAGAAAACTATTGAGCGTTATTTACAATCCGATCGTTCAAAGGATTTTGATTTGGAAAATTCGGCTGAACCGCTCATTCGTATCGCTTTGTTCCATCGTGACGAGAAAACTTGCACGTTTGTTTTTAGCTTTCATCATATTTTAATT
This sequence comes from Bacillus pumilus, assembly GCF_900186955.1. Classification (NCBI taxonomy): domain Bacteria; kingdom Bacillati; phylum Bacillota; class Bacilli; order Caryophanales; family Bacillaceae; genus Bacillus; species Bacillus pumilus. Next base: position 399,388 of record NZ_LT906438.1, read on the forward strand.
GATGGCTGGAGCCTGTTCGGCTTGATTGAGGAATCCTTTTCAATGTATCGCTCGCTTGTGGATGAACGAGAGATGAACCTTCCTGCTGTGCGTCCATATAAAGATTTTATTGAGTGGTTGCAAAAGCAGGATCAAGAGAAGGCACAAGAGTTCTGGAAACATTATATGTCAGGAGTAGAGGAAGCCACACCACTTCCAGGAAACGGAGAGCAAGCTTCGGATGAAGGAGCAGGTATTGATCAAATTAGTATCAAACTGACGCCTGAAATGCAGCAGAAGCTGGAGAAAATGACAGGGACACAGAAGGTCACGATGAGCACACTGATTCAGGCGGCATGGGGTCTGCTCTTGCACCTTCATTCAGGCTCAGAGGATGTCGTGTTCGGTGTCACAGTATCTGGCCGGCCGGCGGACTTACCAGAGGTTGAAAGCATGACAGGGCTCTTTATTAACACCTTGCCGCTTCGTTTGCCGATCACACCAGACAGGACCATTGCCGAGCTGCTGGCACAGACGCAGGGAACGGTTTTTCACATGCGAGAATTCGAGTATACCGTACTCCCAGATATTCAGCAGATGACCCAAATTCCGAATGGAGAATCATTGTTTAACAGCATTGTCGTGTTTGAAAACTACCCGATTGAATCTGTAGAGCCGTATGGTGTACGGATCTTAGACATAGCTAGTCATGAAGAAACCAACTATGACCTGACCCTTGTGGCTGTCCCGGGAGATACGCTGGAGCTTCGGGTCACATACCGCTTCAATCAATATAAAGAAAAACAAATACAATCGCTGATGCAGCAGCTGGTCCATACACTTGAAGCCATGACAGAACAAGTGGAGACACCACTCTCTTCCTTCACGATCGTGATAAATAAAGAAAAAGAGCGGATGATCACCGATTGGGCGAAAAACGCACAAGTCAGCGTGCTGTACCCAGATCAAGAAGAGGTCTATTCAGTTATTCATGATCCTTCGTGTGAGACGGAAATCTATGTTCTGAGCGAAGAGCATCAGCTCATGCCGGTAGGATTTCCTGGAGATATTTTTATCGGTGCAAAGGATATCAAGGCACTTTGCGGAGAGCTTGCCGATTGGATGGAGACGCATAAAATTCCGCATCCATTCAAACATCAAACAGGCGAATACCTCTATCCGACAGGGGATGTCGGCGTTTGGACTGAAAAAAACAAGATTCAGATTTTGGATTGGGTGTAGGAGGAGAAGAACGATGTTAATGAGTAGAAGAAAAGGACATGCAGCAAATCATATCGTCAGAATCAACGGAAAACGAATCGATCTCAAAGCATTAGAACAGGTCGTGATGCTTCATTTTCCGTTAAAGGAATGTGCATTCATCCCGAAGAAAAATGAAGAAGGCAGCCTCTCGCTTGTGCTATTTGCACAGGCGAAGGACCCTTCGCTAACAAGAGAGGATCTGATGACAGGCGCGCTTCACCCTGATGAAGTGCCAGCCGCTCTCGTCTTATTGCCTTCCTTGCCAAGGACAGAAAGTGGAGCGGTCGATACAGAAGCACTGCTTTCGATTGACATCATTGATGAAGAGAGTTTGAGAAAGATAGAAGATCGTACGAAAGCTATAGATGGAGTAGAGGAAGCGGCTGCTCTCATTGAAAGTCAGACAGAAAAACAAACGCCTTATCACTTAGATGATCTGTTTCCTAATCGGCAGCGTGCGCAAGGGAACGAATCGATCTCGAAGGATGAAGAGGGCGAAACAAAGCAAGCATCCGCTCATGAAAAGCCGCCTGCACTTGTGTATGGCGGGGATGTCATCAAAAAACCAGGCACACCTGTCACACTGACAGAGGTGTTGATTCGATCAGCCTTTATGTCACCTGACCGCGGGGTGACCTATATCAAAGAAGGCGGGCGCACGTTGACCCAATCCTATCCTGAGTTACTCACAAACGCAGAACGGGTTCTGTCTGGTTTAAGGAAAGCAGGCCTGACAAACGGCGATCAAGTGTTACTACAATTGAAAGATCATCAAGATTTCATCACTGCGTTTTGGGGCTGTATTCTCGGTGGTATCATTCCGACTCCGGTTTCTGTACCGCCTGTTTATGATGAAACGAATCAAGCTGTGAACAAGCTGAAAGGCGTGTTTCGGCTGCAAAATGAACCGTTTATTATGACGAATGAAGCAAGTGCTGAGGACATTGCTGGGCTGCGTGAGTCATTTGAGGCAAAAGACATACCTATTTTAACAATCGAAACATTGCTCTCGTGTGAACCTGATGAACAGCATTATGAGCCAGAGCCAGATGAGCCTGTGCTTCAGCTGCTCTCTTCAGGAAGTACGGGTGTGCCAAAGTGTATCCGTCACAACCATCAAAGTATTTTATCTCGAATCATCTCCTTTGAGCAGACAAATGGCTTTACGCATGAGGATATGTCGCTTAACTGGATGCCGCTTGATCATGTAGGAGGCATTGTCATGTTTCATGTGCATGACGTCTACTTTGGCTGCCAGCAGATTAGTCCATCCATCGATCAATTTATCGAGCGGCCGATGGTATGGCTGGATTGGGTAGAAACATACGGCGTCACAAGGACATGGGCACCGAATTTTGCTTTTGCGATGATGAATGAATATGAGGACGACATTCGCAAGGGGAGCTGGGATCTCTCCACACTGACTTATATCATGAATGCAGCCGAAGCGGTTGTGCCAAAAGTAACGCAGCGCTTCATGCATATGATGGGTCAGCACGGATTAAGCCGTCATGCGATGGTGCCGGCGTACGGCATGTCTGAAACATCCTCAGCCATTGTTCAATCAAAGAAATTCATGCGGCATGGTGATCAGGATGGACAGCTGACGATTGATCAGACTTCGTTAACAGGTGACATTCAATGCGTGGCGCAAGATCATCCGCACAAAATGACGTTTACCGAAGTCGGTGCACCGATTCCGTCTGTATGGATTCGGATTGTAGACGAGCATCATCATGTGCTGCCAGAAGATCAGGTCGGGCGCTTGCAGGTGAAGAGTCCGACGATTATGATGGGCTATGATCAAAATGAGGAAGCCAATCAAGAGGTATTTGTGGAAAATGGCTGGTTTCACACGGGGGATTTAGGATTTATCCACGAAGGGCGTCTTGTTCTAACAGGCCGGGAAAAGGATATCATCGTCATCAACGGAGCCAACTATTTGAATTACGAAATTGAAGCAGTTGTGGAAGAGGTGGACGGGGTGGAAGTCACCTTTGCCGCTGCGTACGGCATCTACAATCCCGAATCAAGCAACGACACGCTTGCCGTCTTCTTTGTGACACAAAAGGATTCGCTAGAGGAACAAATCACGATGATTCAGCAGATTAGAGAGGCCATCATTCGTAAAATTGGCATAGAGCCCGATCACATCATTCCAGTGAAAAAAGACCAATTTCCGAAAACAGAAAGTGGAAAGATCCAACGTGCTCAGTTAGGCGCGGCGCTAAAAGAAGGGATATTCCGTGACATTGAAAGGGCACTGGACCTTGCTTCTGAAAATGAACAAACACTGCCAGATTGGTTTTTCAAACGCACTTGGGCAAAGGAGCATATTGTTCCGTCTCAGCCTGCTGCTGATCATGTACTCGTTTTCGAGGATGAAAAAGGGCTTTACCAATCACTTTACGCCCATTTTGAAAAAAGAAATCAGCCCTATGTTTCTGTGAAAAAAGGACATGAATTTTTGCGTCTGTCCAAAGGGATGTACCAGATGAACCCGAGAATCAAGGGGGATTATGTCAGGCTCGCTGCAGCACTTGAAGCAGATGAATTAAAGACAGGGTGCATACTCCATTTGTGGAATGTGACAGACAAAGAAGCCATTGTTGAGCCTGCGCAGTTCACAGAAATGCATGCGAGGTCCAATCAATCGATTTTGTACTTGTATCAAGCATGGAGGCAAGAAAACAAAGAGCCAGTCCGGCTTGTTGTAGTGACAAAGGGTGGTCAATATGTAAGCCCTGAAGACGATCTCCATGTGGAGAAAACGTCGCTCGTTGGTTTATTAAAAACCATCCCGCAAGAATGGGAAGGAGCAGAGGTGTCCCATATTGATATTGAAGCGGAGCAAGTGGAACAGGATGCAAAGCACATTGCTAATGAGCTGTCGGCGATTCATATAAAAGCAGAGGTGGCATACCGAAAAGGGCGCAGGCTCGTACCAAAGCTGGAAAAAATCGATATGATGAAAGCACCTCAAACAGAAGGGTTTTTAGAATATGAAGGTCTTTATTTGCTGACCGGAGGACTCGGCGGTATTGGGTTTGAACTATCTAAGCAGATGCTCCAATTTGGCCTAAAGCTTGTATTGATTGGAAGGACTTCTTTGGAAGACAGCTTGGAAAAGAAAGAAGCGTTCTTACAGCTAAAAAGTCTCGGTGACGTTATCTATGTACAAGCGGATGTGACCGATTTAGCTGACGTGGAGCGGGCGATTTACAAAGCAGAAAAACATTTTGGTCAAACCATCCGGGGTGTGCTGCATTTAGCCGGTGCTGGCAATGTATCAGAGCATTTTCAGCATACAGATAAGTATACATTGGCGCATACGTCAGAAGAGGATTTTACAAAGGAACTGTCAGGGAAAGCAGACGGAGCGTTTGTCCTGCAGGAAGCCTTCAAGCATGATCCGGCAGTACCACTCGTCTTTTTTGGATCAGTAAATGGCTTTTTTGGCGGTACAACATTCGGGGCTTACTCTGCGGCCAACAGCTTTTTAGATGGGCTTGCGCACACGCTCACCTTTCAAGAAGGAAGACGGGCGATCTCTTTAAACTTTAGTATGTGGGATAATCTCGGTTTGTCTAAGGGGCATACCGGCGCAGCCCTTACCGTCCGCAAGGGATTTCAATTGATTGGAAAGAAGCAAGGTCTCCATTCATTATGTCTAGGTGCTCGGCTGAATGAAGCGCATCTATTTATCGGACTAGATGGAGCCAATCCAGAAATCGCAGCGTATCTTCAGCCAGCGCCAATACCGACTTTTGAGAAAAAGCTTTTTTACACAGTTCAGCCTGGCAAAGAAGTGCATGTGGAAGATATCGCAGGCGGAACAAAAGGTGACTGGGATATTCAGCAAGTACAGGAAATACCGAAAAAACTAGATGGCTCTATTGATCATGAAGCCCTTAAGCTGAATCATCACAAAAATGGACAACCCCTTGAAAAACAATTGCCAGAAACGAAAACAGAGCAAATGCTTGCTGCCATATGGGAGGACATTTTAGACGTTGATCGTGTGTACAAAGAGGATCAATTCTTTGACCTTGGCGGACATTCATTAAAGGCGACTCAAACCATTTCTCGGATCAATCATGAGTTTTCAATCAAGGCGCCTTTAAAAATATTATTTGAAAGCAAGCATCTGGCACATTTGGCGCAAACGGTTGATGACATCAAAGAGGCACCGGCTGTTCAGGAAGCCAATATTCCAAAGCTGGAAAAGCGAACAAGCTATGAGCTGTCACATGCTCAGAAGCGTATTTGGTTCTTATCCACATTAGAAAAGAGCCATCATTACAATATATTAGGTGCTTGGAAGCTGACAGGACAATTGCACATTCAAGCGTTAACAAAAGCGATTGGTCTCTTAACGAAACGTCATGAAGCACTACGCGCAACTTTTCAATCGCTTGGCGGCAAGCCGGTTCAACTGATACGTGAAGACCTTCCGCCATCCGTCACTGTTGCGAACTTCTCATTATTTAATGAAAAAACAAGAACGAGAAGACTCGAGCAGCTTATTCAGCAAGAAGCGAACCGCATTTATGATTTAGAAAGAGGGCCTCTTGCGCAGTGGACGATTGTGGATATGGGCAATGAAGAATTTTATCTTCTTTGCGCGCAGCACCATATCATTTCAGATGCATGGTCGCTCAGTCTGCTCATTCAGGAATTAGAAGTGGCATATGACGGACTGCTTGCAGATGAAGCACCGCAGCTCCCAGCGCTAGAAATTGAATGGACAGATTATGTCCATTGGGAAAATGAGCAAGTAACGCATCATCAAGCAGACCAAGCCTATTGGCTCGATCATTTACAAGGTGATCTTCCGGTGTTAGAGCTGCCGTTTGACCGTCCTCGCCCGCCAGTTCAAACATTTAACGGCGCTACAGAGCAAATCGTCTTGGAAGATACGCTTATCCGCCGTTTGCAGGCTTTGTCCAAGCAGCAGGGCACAACGCTGTTCATGACGATGCTGTCAGCGTACTACGTCCTGCTTCACAAGCTGTCAGGACAGACAGATATCATCATTGGTTCGCCGATCGCAGGGCGAGGTGCCAAGCAATCAGAGAAGCTTGTTGGAATGTTTGTGAATACACTCGCGCTGAGACAGGATATCTCCACAGCAGATACGTTTGCTGATGTCATGGAAAACGTGAAGGAGATGACATTAAAAGCCTTCGAGCATCAGCGTTATCCATTTGATAAGCTTGTCGATGATCTTTCATTAGATAGAGATTTAAGTCGATCGCCTATTTTCCAAGTGGCCATGGGTTATGTAACAGATTCGCTCCATGTCAATCTCAAAGGGCTGACAAGTGAACATGTGATGGTTCATCATACAGTGTCTAAATTTGATCTCACCTTACATGTATTTGAACAGGGGGATCAGCTGTCGATCCATGTGGAATACAATACAGATTTATTTGATCAAGAGACCATTCATCGTTATATGAATTATTATCTTCATCTGCTAGATGGTATGACAGCTCAGCCTGAACGTACATTTTCTGATTATTGCTTAATGGACAAAGCGGAACAGGCTGCGATGATCATAGGGAAAAACCAAACGGCTACGCCATATCCAAAGCGCACCATTCAAGAGCTGTTTGAAGAACAGGTGCAGCGTGATCCGCACCGCATTGCCTTGTCTTATTTGGAAGAGCACATGACGTATCAAGAGTTGGATGAGAAGGCAACACAGCTTGCTGCTTACTTGCAATCAAAAGGAGTTGGACCAGGTTCACTTGTACCGATGCTTTTTGATCGTTCCTTTGACATGATTGTCTCAGTGCTAGGCATTGTCAAATCTGGTGCTGCATATGTTCCAATGTCACCAGAATATCCAGATGCGCGAATCCGCCTCATTGTTCGCGATACGCAAAGTGATGTGATCATCACTCAATCTCATTTAATAGAGCGTCTAGTAGACTTTACAGGTACAAAGATTGAGATGGACAAGCCATTACCAGTAACAGATGCAGTGTATCAAAGAGAACAATCAATCATTGGAGAAGACCAGTTAGCCTATGTCAACTACACATCAGGCTCAACAGGTACACCAAAAGGCGTCATGCTCCCCCATGCAGGAGTTGTCCGTCTGGTTCGAAAAACAAACTATATAAAACTAGGTCCAGATGATAAGATGCTTCAGCTCTCAAACTATGCTTTTGATGCCTTTACATTTGAGTTGTGGGGCATGCTGCTGAATGGCGGTCAGCTCATTCTGATTCCGAAATATGCCGCACTGAATATGGATGAATTATCACGGCTGATCAAAGTGCATCAAGTGACAGCCAACTGTCTGCCAACCGCTTTATTCAATCGGCTGGTGGAGCACGATCCAAAAAGTGTAGCAGGCTACCGCACATTACTCGTTGGCGGAGAAGCGATGTCCAGTGAGCATGCACGAAAGGCACTGCCACATATGGAGGGTGTACTCATCAATGCTTACGGCCCAACAGAAAACACGACCTTAGCCACAACACATCAAGTCATGCACATGCCAGAGGGAGCAAGGTCAGTTCCGATTGGTGTCCCAATATCGAATTCAACTGTTGTCATACTAGATGATGCGCTCAACCCAGTGCCAGCAGGCGTCAAAGGAGAAATTTATATCGGCGGCACAGGTCTGGCAAAAGGCTACCTTCATGATCCAGAGCGGACGCATGAACGGTTTATAGACAATCCATTCCCTGAACTAGGGGGAGACAGGCTGTATCGTTCAGGTGATCTAGGTACATGGCGTTCAGATGGCACCATTGAATATCTCGGCCGAAAAGACAATCTCGTGAAAATTAGAGGCTACCGGATTGAATGTGGAGAAATAGAGACAGCTCTCCTCAAGCATCCACAAATAAAAGAATGTACAGTCATCGCCAAAACGTATGGCAGCTCAAAACGGCTGGCGGCCTACCTTGTTACAGACGGAGAGAATCCTGTTTCAGGCTGGAAAGCATTTTTACAGGAAAGCCTGCCAGGCTACATGATTCCAAGTTACTTTATTGTAATGGACGAAATGCCAGTCACAACAAACGGAAAGGTTGATCAAAAAGCACTGCCAGACCCAGCAGAAACGATCTCTCTTTCTCAAGGGGATGACAAACCAGTCACCGAAGCGCAGCAGTTGATTGTCACAGCTTTCAAGGACGTGCTTGGTGTCAAACAAGTAGGCATACATGACTCATTTTTTGATTTAGGCGGCGATTCAATTATGAGTATCCAAGCCGTTGCCAAATTAAAAGAACAGGGGATTCATGTGGATCCAAAATGGATTTTCATGCATCCAGCGGCGGCTCAGCTAGCCGCACATGTGGACGCAATGCCAGAGGCCGGGGAGCACGTAGAAAGGTCTCCAAAGGACTACGTGATTGAGCTGAAAAAAGGCGCTCCAGCCGAGCCGAGGATTTTCTTTGCACCGCCTGCCGGTGGAACGGTAATGGGCTATATCGATGTGGCTAAGCTGATGACACATCAAGGCGCTGTGTACGCCTTGCAGTCTCCTGGCTTATATGAGGATGAAGAACCGCAATTCCTCCATTACACAGAGCTTGTGTCCATATTTGTTGAAGCCATTGAGACCTTCTATCGACCTGGTGTTGACTATCTAGCAGGGCATTCAATGGGCGGGCACCTTGCCTACGGAATGAATCAGCGGCTCTGCCATGCAGGAAAAGCGCCGAAAGGACTCATCATTTTAGATACCGTCCCTGTGTTAAGAGATGAGGCAGATCAGGCGCTCCATGCGGATATGAACGAAGAAGAAGTGAAAATGCTTGCGCTTGTCCTTGGAATGGGGAATCTCGTCGGCATTCAGCCAGAAGCATTACAAGGGCTGAGCTTCCAAGAAGTGAAGCAAAAAATACTCAAAGAGGCAGAAAAGGATGAAGTGGTTCATCAATTTATGAATGATCAGTATTTAGATAAATATTTGCAAATGCAAACGCACAATACAATCATGTCACAAGCCATTGAATTAGAAAAAGAACCATTCGGTGTGCCGTTTTATATTGTACAAAGCAGTGATCACGCCATTGATTTCCAGAAGAAGTTCTCAGACTGGGAGGCTTATACGAAAGGACCGTGCTCGTATTATCACATCAAAGGAGACCATGTCACCATGATGAAAAGGCCGCAGGCGGATGAACTGGCACGAATTCTTCAAACGATGATAAAGGGGTAAGAACGTATGAATCATTTATTTAAAACCTTTGAAAAAAAATCAGATCTTATTCAACTTATTTGTTTTCCTTTTGCAGGCGGTTATTCCGCCTCGTACCGCCCGCTTTTTGAACAGCTAAAAGGCACTGCCGAAGTAACAGCAGCAGAGCCCCCAGGGCATGGAACCAATCTCATGCCGCTCGAAACGAGCATTGACCGATTGGCTGAGCTATACAAAGAAGGGCTCATGGGTAACTTGAACCGCCCATTTATCCTGTTCGGACATTCCATGGGAGGACTTGTTGTGTATAGACTGACGCAGCTGTTAGAAAAGGAAGGAATTGATCCTGCAGCAGTCGTGATCTCGGCTATTCAGCCGCCGCAAACAAAACGACAGATCCTGACCCATTTATCGAATGAAGCATTTGTTCAGCATATTGCCGAAATGGGCGGGATTCCAAAGGAATTATTAGAGAACAAACCAATGATGGATTACTTTACGCCGTCCTTACGTGCAGACTATCAGGCGCTGGAAACCTTCCAGCACAAAGATCAATCCATCATCGAAACACCCGTTTATTTATTCAATGGAACAAAAGATGAAAAATGCATGAAAGATGCAAATGGCTGGCTGCCATGGGCAAAAACCATCGAACGCACCAATTTCGAAGGAGGGCACATGTATATCAACACACACCTCGAGCCCTTCGCAGAACAGATGAGACATGTGATTGACGTTGCAAGCAAACAACAATTAATGAAACTTTAAAAGAAAGCGGTCCTCCTTAAAGGGACCGCTTTTTCTTATGAATTCCGCTTTTTCACCACATTCCCACCAATCACTCCGCCAATGACCAGAACACCTCCGATGAGATGATACCAATCGATTGTTTCATGTAAAATGAGAACCCCAGCGGCAACTGTAATAAACGCAGATAAATTGTTAAAGATGCTGACCTTTGCCGCTTCAAGCTGAGAAAGGGCATAGTTTGATAAATATGCCGTGAGAAGTGATGAAAGAATGCCTAAAAAGAGCATTGACCATACAAAGGATGGTTGTGTAAATGGGCTGAAAAATTGCGGCATTGTCCCGTTTACTGAATGCCGGATGAGCGCAGTGGCATTGAAGAAGACAAATCCAAAGAATGTCATCACGAAGGTGAGTTCAATCACATGGAAGCGCCGTGTAATCACCCGGGCAAATACACTGTATGCACTGGATGATAAGGCAGAAAGCAATATCAGTCCATAGCCGATCATGTGTGAATGCTTCACATCAATTCCCTTCATGACAAAGAGAAGCATCACCCCGCACACAGAAAGAATGGTAAACAGCACTTGGATCCATGTCGCGCGTTCCTTTAAAAACCACGCGGCAAGCACCATTGTCAGAATAGGAATCGTTGCCTGAATAATACCAGCCTCTGACGAAGAGGTATACATCAGCCCCCATACTTGAAAAGCAAAAAACAACACAGGATAAAGCAAGGAAAACGGTACGATGTAGAGAAGATCTCGCCATTGAATGGAGAGGCGGATTTTCTTTCGTAAAAATGGATACAGCAATAGTGCGGCTGCAAAAGAAACTGTAAAGCGGTGTGCCAATAAATCGATCGGGTTTGCTGATTCTAATGCAATTTTGACAAACAAAAATGAAAAACCAATGATCGTGGCGTAGCCTATCGCGGCAGCATACGCTTTCTGTTTTGAAATGTCCACAATTTGACTCCTTATACGAGCATGCATGCTTCGGATGAATTGACCGGTTCTGTTCTTCTATCGTAATCGGATCATCTAAAGTGTACAATAAGAGAACATGATATCTGTACCGGTACAAGGAGGAAGTGGTGTGAGGAAATATGATCAGCTTGTTCTCAGCTTAAAAGAGAAGATGACGTCTGGTGAATACAATGCTGGCATGAAGATCCCCTCCATTCGCCATTTGGCGGCTCAATATGCAGTGAGTAAAAGCACTGTCATCAAAGCACTAGACACATTAGAACGTGAACATCTGCTGTATTCTGTAGAAAGAAGTGGCTATTATGTCGTGAAAACAAAGCAGTCAGCGGGGAAACAGGATAGCACATGGATTGATTTTGCTTCATCTGCACCTGATCCCGTCGTGTTTCCATATGTTGATTTCCAGCACTGCATCAACCAAGCCATCGATTTGTATCAAAATGACTTGTTTATATACGGCACAGCCAACGGATTACCCTCGCTGCTGCCAGTCATTTCTAAGCGATTAATGGATTATCAAGTGTTTGCAAATCCAGAACAGATCGTTATGACTTCTGGTATTCAGCTGGCGTTATCCATTTTAAGCACCATCCCTTTTCCGAATGGCAAACAGACCATATTAGTCGAACAGCCAGGCTATCATCTATACCTTCAATATTTAGAAAAAAATCAACTGCCTGTACGGGGGGTTCAGCGGACGGAAAAGGGAATTGACCTTCAGGAATTGGAGCGCATCTTTCGAGAAGAGGAGATTCGTTTTTTCTATACGATGCCAAGGTTTCAAAACCCGCTTGGAACGAGCTTGTCAAAGCAGGAGAAAAGAGCGATTGCAGCTCTTGCCGAGACATATGACGTCTATATCGTTGAAGATGATTACATAGCCGATTTAGAATTCGACGCAAAAAGAGACCCGATCTATTCGTACGATCAGGCGGGGAAGGTCATTTATTTAAAAAGCTTCTCCAAAATCATCTTTCCAGGACTTCGTACAGGAGCGGTCGTCTTACCTGAGGAACTGATTAAACCTTTTAGCGAACACAAACGGCTCATTGACATCGACAGCTCCATGCTGTCACAGGCAGCCTTAGAAATATATTTAAAAAGCGGGATGTTTGAACGGCATCGAGACAGAATGCGGGCGACCTATCGCAACCGATCCAAACAACTAGTGACATGCCTGAAAAGCGATCAAATCGCTTATCAACTGGGAGAAGAGGAGCCAGCTACTCATACACATGTACGTTTCGATCGGTCAATTCCGATGAACCAGCTCATTCAGCAGCTGAAAAAGGCATCTGTTTCCATTCAGTCAATCGACCGCCATTATCTGTCGACTTATCAAAAAGACCCCATTCTTCAGTTGAACATTTGGCATGTGAAAGAAGAGCAAATCACACGTGGAGTCGATTTGATAAAGACAGCATTTCAGCAAATTGGGCGATATTAAAGACGAGACAGTACATCACTACAAGAGAGTATCTCAACACGTTCAGCCGCAGAAGGCTTTCGTGTACACACCGCCATTTGGTAGGTAGGATCGAGTGAGTATGGTTGAACAAAGCAGGGCGCTTCATGATCAGGTAATGCAAGCGTCGCCTGTCCATCCTCTGACAGGCGGGCTGTAAAGGACGAAAGACCATAAGATAATCCCTTTCCAGTCAGCTTGATAAAGGCCTCCTTCATTGACCATAAATGAAAGAAGTAGGCTTCCTGCCGTTCTGCCGGTTGTGAAAGTAAATCCTCATACTCATCTGCTGAAAAAAATCGTTTAGCAATCGCTAGATCAATCGGTTTGATCTCCTCAATATCAATACCTACAGGTGCATCATCTATTGCGCATACGACCCAATCACCAGAGTGAGAAAGATTAAAATGAAAAGAAGGAATGTGCCGGACGACAGGCTTGCCATTGCCCTCTGTTTCAAAAACGATCTCATCAAAAGGCAGATCGTACATATCATGGATCATCTGACGAACCAGCACCTCACCTAACAAGGTCCTTCTTGCGTCGATTAAAAAACGAAAGCGCTCGGCCGCAGCACGTTTTTCAGCTGAAACAAAGGGTTTCAATTGATCGATTTGTTTTCGTGCATGGATGTCATCTAAATGCTGTAATTGGATAGCGAAAATCTTCATAATGAACCTCTAATTTTTTACATTGATTGTACCATTGGAGAGCGCCGTACAAAAGGGAAACAGACCTCCTTTTCAGCGAAAGCTCAAAATGACAGGAAGTGGAAGGGTTGGGTTGATTTCCTCTTATGAATATAAAAAAAATCTGTTTATTTATTTTGACACAAGAAAAGCCATTCTTTTTGTAGAATGGCTTGTTCTTATCGGATAAGCGTTTGAACAGGTTTCTCTGCTGTTTTTGTAATAAGCAGCTGCAGAAGCCGTGTCGATTGCGGCAAGGAGAATCGAAGGACGAGACCTGTGAAAATAGCCGTCAGAATCGTGCCAACGCCAATCGGCCCGCCGAGCATCCATGCAAATAAAAGCACTGTTAGCTCAATGCCATTTCGCACCCACTGCACGTTCAATCCTGTTTTCGCTGAGATGAGCAGCATTAATGAATCCCTTGGCCCGGCGCCAAGATTCGCTGAGACATAAACGCCAACACCATAACCTGAAACCACAACGCCCGTAATAAACACATATAAAGCGGGTAAATACCCATGTGGTGCAGGTAATACCGCATTAAAGAAATCTATAAACATACCAATCAGCACCATGTTCAGTAATGCGCCGATCTTTGGAAATGATTTCGTGAAAACAGATGTTAGTGTCACAATCAGTGCACCAATAATGATGGACCACTGTCCAATCGTGAGTCCAAAGTGCTGAAACAGTCCGTAGTGGAAAGCGTCCCAAGGACCAATGCCTAGAATCTTTCCTTTCACTGTCAGCGATAGTCCAAAAGCTAGTACGATCAATCCAACAAAATAAAAAAACCAACGTAAAAGATGTTCCCGCTTCAAAAGCTTTCCCTTCTTTCTTAAACACTCGAATTCAATCGTAACATACTCCCACGCCCCTTTAAATGGCTTTGCTCAATTGTAATCGCTTACTTATAAAAAGAATTTTTCGCATCGTAAAAGGTCAAAACAAGAGCAAGACTTTCGACTTGTTTTTTTTAACAAAGTGAACCAATCATTCCCTTTTTTTAAGATAAAATGAAAAAAATTCAATATATACTGACAAAAAATAAGCATCACCCAATTAAAGAATATTTATCTTTAAATAGAAAGGATTGTATGTAATTCACATCATAAGACCTGTTTGGAAAATAGATAGATGAGGAATTTCGGGATGGAAAAAGGTTATTTTATTGGAAAAACATAAGCAAATCAATCATCGGGAGGTATTTAGTTCAAAATGTCTATTTTTGTCGAAAATAGTCATTTAGTCCTGTTGAGGCTTTTGAAATCTTACTGATATTCTTTACCAAAGTGTGGGAGGTGAACTGGTACATACCATTATGATTAAAGCAGGGAAAAGGGGATGTCAAAAAATGAATATATTAAAAAGAACGAGTCAATTATTTCTTATATTGGTGCTGATTGCTGGGAATTTATTAACAGTTTCACCACCTGTTACGAAAGCCGCTGGGACGGTGGTTGTCAATAACGCAGATTCCTACATGATTGGAAATGGGAAGTTAGTTCTTTATCAGCTTGATGGGCAAAATCCAACAAACGTAAAGGCTAGTGTACAGGTGAAGGGAATTAATTCGACTGTAGTGAACGGTGTTGCTGTGAATGATCAAGAAAACACTGTGTATGCAACTACGACAGCAAGTGGAGAGCCAGTTCTTTATAAAATAAATGCGACCACTGGACAAGCAGAGCGTGTAGGTGTTTTAGGCGGAAGAGCGCCAAATGCCGTTGTTTATAACGGTAAATATATTCATTCGTATGCGGTTGGTGGAGAACCCTACCTTGCAACGTACGACTTAGCAACTGGTCAAAAAACGGCCAAGAAAATTGCCGGTTATGACGTTGGCCCTGGCATTGGCGGAGACATTGGCGGAGACCTTGTAGTCGATAAGGATGGCTATCTTTGGTTCGCATCTAATACCAGTGGGTCCATTGCGCAAATGAATCCTGAAACAGCTGAAGTAATTCGAGTGATTCCAATCACAAATGCAGATGGTAAACCTATTGAGGGAGGAGTACGAGGAATTAGCTTTTTGCCAAATGGACAAATGCTATTACAATCAGGAAAAGATGACTCTATCGGTCATTCTACTCTTTTCACACTTGATGCGAAAACATTAAGTACAACATATATGGGCACTGCAGGTGATTCATTATCTTACGACTTAGCTTCAAGGGTGAAGCCCGAATTTGATCCATATCCTCCTAACCTTGAATCAGAAAAATCTGTTGCCTTACAGAAAAAAGCAGAAGGCAACACAGATGAAAAGAATCCAGAAGTAGGCGACACTTTGCTTTATACAATTAGAGCAAAAAATACGGTGCAATACGGTATTCTTAAAAATCTGACCATATCAGATAACCTTCCGAGCAGCTTAGCCTATGTGCCAGGCTCACTTAAGGTAGATGGCGTAAGCGTCACAGATGCAAAAGACCAAGACAAAGGTGATTTTACAAACGGTACTGTTACAGGTCAAATAGGTGATGTGAAAGACACCGATTGGCACACCGTGACATTTGAAGCGAAAGTAGCAAAAGGTCAAGCTGGCAAAGATATTCAAAATACAGCCAATGTCAAAGGGGAAAACACACCGCCAGACAATCCAACTACAAACATAGAGATTTATCCTCGAGATCCGAAGCTTGAATCAGAAAAATCAGCGGTCTTACAGAAAAAAGCAGATGGTAATACAGATGAGAAGCATCCAGAAGTAGGCGACACTTTGCTGTATACCATTCAAGCCCGTAACACTGTTGAAGACAGCTTCATTGAAGATCTTGTGATTTCTGACAAGTTACCTCAAGGGTTATCATATGTACCAAATTCTCTACAGATAGATGGGAATCCAGTCACAGATACAAAAGATGACGACAACGGTGATATGACAGGTGGAACTGTCACTGGAACGTTCGGTGAAGTGAAAGATGCGAAATGGCATACCGTGACATTTGAAGTCACAGTTGAAAAAGGTCAGGCAGGCAAAGACATTCAAAATACAGCGAGTGTCACAACCGGCAACACACCGCCAGACGAGCCGACAACGAATGTAGAAATCTATCCTCGTGACCCGAAGCTGACTTCTGAAAAATCAGCCGTCTTGCAGAAAAAAGCAGATGGTAATACAGATGAGAAGCATCCAGAGGTCGGTGACACACTTCTTTATACGATTAAAACAAAGAATACGATGGAAGACAGTCTCGTTAAAAACTTAGTGATTTCGGATGAACTGCCGGAAGGATTAGCATATGTGCCGAATTCACTTGAGGTAGACGGACAAGCGGTGACAGATGAGCAAGATCAAGACAATGGGGATGTCACAAACAGAACCGTATCAGGACAATTCGGTGACATTAAGGACACCGATTGGCATACCGTGACGTTTGAGGTCACGGTTGAAAAAGGACAGTCTGGTCAAGACATTCAAAATACAGCGAGTGTCACAGGTGAAAATACACCACCAGACGATCCAACAACAAAAACAGAAATCTATCCGCGTGACCCAAAGCTTGAATCAGAAAAATCAGCCGTCCTGCAGAAAAAAGCAGAAGGTAACACAGATGAGAAGCACCCAGAAGTAGGGGACACCCTTCTTTATACAATTAAAACAAAGAACACGATAGAAGATAGTCTTGTTGAAAATCTAGTGATCTCAGATCAATTACCAAAAGGGCTGGAGTATGTCGCTGGTTCTCTTGAGATTGATGGAGAATCTGTCACAGATGTGAAAGATGACGATAGCGGTGACTACACAGATGGAAAGGTCACGGGTTATTTTGGCGATGTGAAGGACACGGACTGGCACACTGTGACGTTTGAAGTGACAGTTGAAAAGGGACAGGCGGGTCAAGACATTCAAAACACAGCCGAAGTAACAGGTGAAAACACGCCGCCAGATGATCCAACAACGAAAACAGAAATTTACCCTCGTGAACCAAAACTATCATCAGAAAAGGCAGCGAGCATTCAGAAAAAAGCAGAAGGAAACACAGATGAAAAGACACCACAGGTAGGCGACACCCTTCTTTATACGATCAAAACAAAGAATCTTGAAGAAGACAGCATCGTCAAAAATTTAGTCATCGCAGATCAACTGCCAGAAGGTCTTGAATATGTCGAAGGATCATTAAAAGTAGATGACCAAGCCGTCACAGATGCAAAAGATGACGACATCGGAGACTACACAAAAGGCACAGTAACTGGCCACTTTGGCGATATCAAAGACACGGACTGGCATACGATTACTTTTGAAGCGAAGGTTGCTAAAGGCCAATCAGGTAAAAGCATTCAAAACACAGCCAAAGTAACAGGCGAAAACACACCGCCAGATGAACCGACAACCGAAACAAAAATTGATCCAAAGGATCCAAAGCTTGAATCAGAAAAAACATCTAAGATTTCTCAAAAAGCAGAAGGGAATAAAGATGAAAAACAAGTTCAAGTAGGCGACACCCTTCTTTATACCATCAAAGCAAAAAATAGTGTAGAAGACAGTGTCATAAAAGATCTAGTCATCGCAGATCAACTGCCAGAAGGTCTTGAATACGTCGAAGGGTCATTAAAAGTAGATGGACAAGCTGTCACAGATGCAAAAGATGACGACAACGGAGACTACACAAAAGGCACAGTAACCGGTCAATTTGGCGATATCAAAGATACGGACTGGCATACGATTACTTTTGAAGCGAAGATCGCTAAAGGATATGAAGGTAAAACCATTCAAAATATCGCAGTTGTGAAGGGTGAGAATGTTGACGAACCAGACAAACCTGAAAACTCCACAACGGTAGAACCGCCGCATGTGCCAGAGGTGCCAGGGAATCCAGAACAGCCTTCTCATTCAGAAACGGATACACCTGGTCATCATCTTCCGAACACTGCAACAGCGATGTACAACCTTTTACTAGCAGGATTTGCACTCGTATTAATAGGTGCTGCCCTTATTGTATGGAAAAGAAGAAAAAGAAACGGGTAATCGTCCATGGTTCAAAAAATCATCTCAGCGACATTGATCACAGCAGGTATTTGTCTTGTGATGATAGGATATATGAGGATCGTTGATGGGCAAAGGCAAGTAGATCAATCTTTCCAGTCTGCACAAGCAGCCATCCAGCAAAAGGGGCAAACAGATTCCCCTTTTGTCCCGAAGGCTGGTGAAACCATTGGGCTCTTGCACATTCCAAAGTTAAATGCTGAGTTACCAATTGTAGAAGGAACAGAAGCGGAGGATTTAGCAAAGGGCGTTGGTCATTATCACGAAAGCTATTTACCTAATGAACAAGGACAAATCGTTTTATCTGGGCATCGTGATACTGTGTTTAGACGAACAGGAGAACTGGTGAAAGGGGATCAACTCGTCATTGAACTTTCATATGGACGATTTACCTATGAAATTGAGAAAACAAAGATTGTGAAAAAAGATGATCAAAGTATTATTACATTGCAACAGGAAAAGGAAGAACTTATCCTCACCACATGTTATCCTTTTTCTTTCATTGGTCCTGCACCAAACAGATATATCATATATGGGAAGCGTGTTTAGCCACTGGATCAGCCTGCAACTTATCCTTTCCCTAACCGATTAGAGCGCTTCATTCCTTGATAAAAAGGGAATCGCCTATATCTATAGAGATGCAGGAGGGGGTCAATTTGTTAAATCAAGACTATGTAAGATATATAGATAACGTCGGAAGAATTGTTCTGCCGACAGATATAAGAAAACGGTTGAAAATTCATCCGCGCGATTTTATGGAGATTTATCGAGAAGAAGACCAAATTGTCATGAAGCCGTATTGGCAGGATAAACCTTGTATCGTCACAGGGGAAGTAACAGGCTCCAACAAAGTGCTATCGGGTGGAGTCGTTATCAGTCCAGAGGGAGCGAGATTGCTCTTGCAAGATTTACTGGCGCTTCGCCTGCAAAAAGAAATATGAAAAAAGGCTGTTCTCATCACGTGAGAACAGCCTTTTTTCATCATACTGGATTCAAAATCCGGTTTAAGAATTGTTTTGTTCGTTCTTCCTTCGGTCGTTTGAAGATTTCTTCTGGAGGACCTTGTTCGACGATGACGCCGCCATCAATAAAAATCACTTCGTCCGCCACTTCTTGGGCAAACTTGATTTCATGTGTGACAACTGCCATGGTCCAGCCTTCTTTCGCTAAATCCTTCATGACCTTTAAGACTTCCCCGACAAGCTCAGGGTCAAGTGCAGAGGTGGGCTCATCAAAAAGCATGAGCTCTGGCTGAATGGCAAGTGCACGGGCAATCCCGACACGCTGTTTTTGACCGCCTGAGAGCTGGAATGGATACAAATCTTTTTTATCCTCAAGTCCTACCTTTTGCAAGAGCTGAATGGCTTCTTTTCGAACCGTTTCCTTTGGACGGCGCTGCACTTGGACAGGACCTTCCATCACATTCTCAAGAACAGTACGATGCGGAAACAGGTGATAATCTTGAAACACCATTCCCGATTTCCGGCGTAGCTTTAGCAGATCAGCTGATTTATTTTTTTTCGAAAAATCAATTGAGAAATCATCGAAGGTAAAGGAGCCGCCATTTGGTGTTTCAAGTGCATTTAAACAGCGAAGCATCGTTGTTTTTCCTGAACCTGATGGGCCAAGAATGGCGACAACCTGCCCTTTGTTGATCGTAAAATCTATTGACTTTAAAATCTCATTTTCACCAAAGGATTTTTTGAGACCTTTGACTGTTAGCATGTCGTTCCCTCCTTACCTTGCGACATATCGATCAAGTCGTTTTTCAATTTGATGCTGAACGAGCGATAGAATGAAGCAGAATACCCAATAGATCAGGGCTGCCTCCATATAAATGAACAAGATCTGATCCAAATTCGCCGCAGCAATTTCCTGAGATTTACGGAAAAGCTCTGCTACGAGGATTTGGGAGGCAAGAGATGTATCCTTCACCAAGCTAATGAATGAATTAGATAGAGGTGGAATCGATACACGCACAGCCTGCGGTAAAATCACGCGGACGAGCGTTTTACGATGCGTCATCCCGATTGAATAACCAGCTTCCCATTGTCCTTTAGGAACAGATAGGACGGATGCACGGATAATTTCCGACGCATACGCACCTACGTTTAATGAAAAAGCAATAATGGCACTTGGATATGGATCCAGTGTGATATTAAATGTCGGAAAGAAATAGAAAATAATAAACAATTGCACAAAAAGCGGCGTTCCACGAACGGCCGACACATAGATGGAAAAAAGCCATCTGAGGGCTTTGATTTTAGACATTCTAGCAAGAGCTGTCACAAGCGCGATAAAAATACCAATAATAAAGGCAATGATGGCGAGGGGGATTGTATAATAAATCCCCTGCATCACCATTGGCCAAAAAGATTGCTGAAGAAGATCCCAAGGAATGACGACTCCTAGGGTATTACTTTGTAACATCTTCACCAAACCATTTCTTAGAAATCTTAGCAAGTGTACCGTCTTTTTTCATTTCTTTTAATGCGCCATTCACTTTGTCAACGACTTCGCCGCTGCCTTTTCTGAATGCAAAGTAAGTTTCTTGAGGATCTCCTGTTTCAAATGCAACTTTTAGGTTTTTGTTCCCGCTTGTTTTCAAGTAATTCAATACAGCCAGCTTGTCATTGAACGTCAGATCAGCACGTCCTTGCTGAATCAATTGAATTGATTGTGCAAGACCTTCAACGCCTTCAATTTTAGCGCCAGCATCTGTAGCTAGTTTATTGTAGTTACTTGTTAATGATTGTGCTGCTTTTTTGCCTTTTACATCAGATAGTTTCTTGATGTCGTTGTTATCTGATTTTGTCACAACAATGGCTTGAGACGTTGTGTATTTATCAGAGAACTCGTATTGATTTTCACGTCCAGTTTTACCAACTTGGTTCGCTACCACGTCAAAACGTTTTGAATTCAGTCCAGCAAACATGCTGTCCCATTGTGTTTCTTTGAATTCGGGTTTTAAGTCAAGACGTTTTGCTACTTCTGTGATGACTTCTACATCGTAGCCAGTTAATTTATCTGTCTTTTTGTCATGGAATGTGAAAGGAGCATAAGTACCCTCTGTTCCGATCGTCAGAACACCTTTATCCTGAATGGATTTCCAAAGGTCACCTGATTCCTTAGACCCAGATTGTTTATTCGCGTTGTCGCTTGCACCAGATCCACATGCCGTGATCAATGCAACACAAGCGCCTAACATAATGGCAAAGAACATTTTTTTCATTTTATTCCCCACTTTTCTTGTTGGTATTTACAACATATGATCTTACAGAGAAGCAACCTAAAAGTAAAGCATTTGAAACTAGCTTGAGCGAATCTCACCAACTTTATGCCCGCAACCCATTTCTTTCAAACCTCTCTCGTCTACAAAGCCTTTCATTTTTTATTTGTGCGAACATTACTAAAATAAAGACTTTGAGACAGTGACCATAGAAGGAAGCATATTTATTATAAAAGATGTATAATTAGTAGGTTGTTTTGAAAATGGAATGAATCACATGGAGACATGTTTTGATAAGTTATCATCTTAGAAGAAGGAGGGCATCATTGTGGATGTTGGACAAAATCAGCCTGAGCAATTGAAAAGGGCGATGACCTCCCGTCATTTATTTATGATTTCACTTGGCGGTGTCATTGGGACAGGCTTTTTCTTAGGAACGGGCTATACGATTGGACAAGCAGGACCAGTCGGAGCCGTTCTTTCTTATATTGTGGGCGGATTGATTATGTATTTAACCATGCTGTGTCTTGGAGAGCTGTCGGTCGCACTTCCTGTGTCTGGGTCGTTTCATACGTATGCGACGAAATTTGTCAGCCCTGCAGCGGGTTTTGCGGTCGGCTGGATTTATTGGCTTGGCTGGGCAGCAACGGTCGCCCTTGAATTTTTATCAGCAGGACAGCTGATGAGGCGCTGGCTCCCGCAAGTGGATGTGTGGATTTGGTGTCTCATATTTGGACTGTGTCTTTTCTTATTAAATGCCCGGTCGGCGAAAGCGTTCGGGGAGTCGGAGTTTTTCTTTTCAACCATTAAGATCATTGCGATTTTACTCTTTATAGGTGTAGGCGGAGCGGCGATGTTTGGTTTTATTGAAACAACGAGCGGTGAACCTGCCCCTTACTTCAGTCATTTTGTGAGTGATGGGCTGTTTCCAAATGGATTGCTCGCCGTTGTGGTCACGATGATTACCGTGAACTTTTCATTCCAAGGAACAGAGCTGATCGGGATTGCGGCAGGAGAAAGTGAAAACCCTGAGAAAACCGTTCCTCGTTCGATACATCAGACTGTTTGGCGTACACTCGTCTTTTTCGTCTTATCTATCTTTGTCTTAGCGGGTATGGTGCCTTGGAAGGAAGCGAGTGTGCTGCAAAGTCCGTTTGTTACTGTATTTGAGAGAACGGGCATTCCTTTTGCGGCAGATATCATGAACTTTGTCATTATCATCGCTTTATTATCTGTTGCCAACTCTGGCTTGTACGCATCGACGAGAATGCTCTATTCCTTATCGAAAGAAGGAATGGCAGGAAAAGCATTTAGACGCGTGAATCAGCGCGGTATTCCGATGAATGCCTTACTGCTCACGTTCCTGTTTACAGGGATTTCGCTATTATCCGGGTTCTTTGCAGAGAAAACAGTTTTTGCCTGGATCGTGTCCATTGCCGGCATGAGTGCCCAGACTGGCTGGATCACCATTACATTATCACAGATGCTTTTCCGCAGAAGATATCTTAAAGCAGGCGGAAAGCTGGAAAACTTAAAATTTAAAACCCCTCTCTATCCGGTTCTGCCGATTATTGCAATTACTCTCAACACCATTGTGTTGATCAGCCTTGCCTTTGATCAGGAGCAGCGCATCGGGTTATATGTCGGCGTCCCTCTCATGATCATTGGGTATGTCGTCTATCACCGCTATGTGAAAAAGCATCAAGCGAAAAGTGAACCGCTTAAGCTGCAAATTCATGGAGATGACGAGATCCGGTTTTAAAATCAAAAAACACTAAATTTAAGATATTTAAAAACACCTCTGATATAAATCTGAAGGTGTTTTTTTCTTGAAGTGATTCTGGAACTGCTCATATCAATAGAAGTACTATTTAACTGAGCTGCAGTTCTCAACTAACAACAAAAGTTAGTTCATATCCTGCTGTTTAAAATCTTGTTGTTCAAAATTTTGGAGCTTATTCTGATATCCTACGTTATTATTACCCCAAAGGTTCTCGTAATCCCATCCTGTTAGCGCTTTCAAAACACTTCTTGTTTCATCATCAGCCTGTTCCATTGAACCATTATTCTTTAACCTATTAATTTCATTAATCATAATGGAATGAGTTTTCTTAGATAATTTAAATTTAAATGAAATAACTAAACTAATACCGACTAGCCCTACAGTTCCGAAAAACAGAATACCTACAATCCCATTTATTGCTGTAGTAGACTGTGTCGTCGCGCTTGCAACAAATCCACTTTCCTGTAAGATAACTCCTACCAAGAATGTGGCTAAAGCTGTAGTACTCTTGCGTGTAAAAGTCATAATACCTGCAAATATTCCTTCTCTTCTTTTACGAGTTACCATTTCATCTACATCAGGAATGAAAGTGTAAATATTCCATGGTATATAATATAATCCACTCTTTCCGATGCCTAAGATAACAGAGAAAGCATATAGCGCTATAATCATATAAGTTGGTTGTGTGAAGTATAAAAATATATAACCGCTTATACATGTAATAATAGCAATATAAGATATTTTCAAAGATGGCGCAGGACCTATTTTAATCACGAGCCAACCAAACAATATTGTACATAACATTTGAAGTAATGAACCAATAGATAATAAATCGGCTGCCAACACTGCATCTTTATTTAAAGAAAACACAATAAAGTAGACAAAGACAGCGTTTAAAATATCCATGGCAGTAAACGAACAAATATACATAGTGATGTGCTGACGGAAACTTCTAATTCTAAAAGTAGATGTTAAGTCAATGATGATTTTTTTTAAGGATTCTATAGCAGGTACTTTTTCTACACCATAAGGTTCTATCATGTCTTCTTCTATTTTACGTTCCCATGTTGTTCTATGTGTAATTAATAATGCAGCCATAAAAATAAAGGTGAAGATCATCCCATTGTAAAGAAAAACTTGAGGTGAATCTTTTCCGAATATTTCGAATAATCTGCCTGGAATAAAGGTAGCTAAAAATGTTCCTAGTCCTGAATAGATTAATCTTATTGTTGAGAGCTTGGTCCGTGCATTAAAATCATTCGTCATTTCAGCTCCAAGTGTTTCAAATGGAATTAATACCATTGCTGCAAGGAATTCTAACAAAATATAAACCGTTAAATAGTACCAGTAATTCATATCAGAAATCCAAAGAAGCGAATAAATAACCATCAAAGGGCTTCCAACTAGTAAAAAGAACCTGCGTCTTCCAAATTTTTTCCCAAGTTTTGTACGACCAAAATGGTCAGTGATATGGCCCATAATTGGGCTAGCTATAGCATCAATAATACGAGCAATTGCAATAATAGATCCTGCTTCAACAGGGGTAAGACCACAGTATGTAATGAAAAAATATAACATCCATGCGCCTATTATAGCGAATGCTCCCCCTCCAAATAAATCCATTGTTCCATAACCAATATAATTTTTGAGTGTTAGTTTCCTGTTCTCAGTCTGCATTCTTATTTCTCCTTTCCAAGCCTACTTATAAATTTAAAAAAATATATAAAATAAAGATGTATGACAAGGAAAAAAATAAAAATATTAAACACCTGAATACGCCATAAAACCTCCATCTACAGGAATTGTCACTCCGGTAACAAATGCTGACATATGATCATCAACAAGCCATAATAGGGTACCAAAAAGATCTTCTGGCGTACCAAACCTTCTCATTGGTGTGTTCGAAATAATCTTATGAGACCTCTCTGTATAATCTCCTTCTTCATTTAAGAGAAGGTTTTTATTTTGTGAGGTTAAAAAGAAGCCCGGTGCAATAGCATTCACTCTAATTCCTGCCTCAGCCATATGAACAGCTAACCATTTGGTGAAATTTTCAATTGCTGCTTTTGCCGCGCTATAAGCAGGCACTTTGGTCATTGGAGAAGGGGCACTCATAGATGACATGTTGATGACAACTGCTCCCTTTTGATGAACCATATTTTTAGTGAAAATTTGTGTAGGAATGAAAGTCCCCATAAAATTTAAATCAAATACATTTTGCACACTATCTGTACTTAAATGAAAAAAAGTACTTATCTTAGGATTAGTAAGGTCTTCTGTTTGAAATATTTCGTTGGTTGTATTTGCACTGGAGTGGTTACCACCAGCTCCATTTATCAATATTGTACACATGCCTAATTCCTCTGTTACAATCTTCTCGGCTTGTTCAACACTCTCTTTATTCAGAACATCACATTTAATCGCAATCGCTTTCCCGCCCATAAGGTTAATTTCTTCGGCTACCTTTTCACCCTTTTCGACTGTTCTATTTAAAATAGCCACAGACACGCCATGTCTAGCAAGTTCCTTTGCCATGGCGCTGCAAAGTACTCCACTTCCTCCTGTTATGGCAGCTACTTTACCAGCTAAATTTTTATTTTCTTGTATGTTTACCATGTAGCTTCCTCCTTTGCTTCTTTTAGTACAGAATGTTTATTTTTTAATGCATCCCAAGCTCCCCACAAATACATAATTCCAAGTGCTCTATCATAAAGACCATATCCAGGCCTACATTGTTCACCCCAAATGTGTCTTCCATGATCGGGTCTACAATAACCTTTGAATCCGCTTTCATAATAAGCATGTATAATGGCTGAAACATCTACTGATCCATCTTTTGATCGATGCGATGTTTCAACAAAGTCCCCGTTATCATATACACGTACATTTCTTATATGAGTAAATGGTATCCTATCAATAAATTCGTGAATCATAGAAACTAAATCATTTTCTAAGTTTGCTCCTAAAGATCCTGTACAGAGCGTTATACAATGATATGGGCTACTATTTAGTTGTAAAATTTTTCTGATGTTTTTTTGGTTAGTTACTATTCGCGGTAGACCAAAGACAGGCCAAGGTGGATCGTCAGGATGAATAGCCATTTTAATATCATGAAGTTCTGCAATTGGAATAACCTGATCTAAAAAATATTTCAAGTTGGCCCATAAATCATTTTCTGTTATATTTTTGTAGGCTTCAAAAAGTTGGTGGAGGTGATTTAACCGCTCTGGTTCCCAACCTGGGATGGTTAAACTGGAGTTCTCACTAATTTTATTTACTAAGTCTTTCGGATCGATATCTTTAATTCGACTATGTTCATAAAATAGAGCTGTAGAGCCATCAGAAAGTGTTTTATTTAAGTCTGTACGGATCCAATCAAATACAGGCATAAAGTTATAACATATGACTTTAACACCCACCTTTGCTAGCTTCTGAATTGTTTTCTTATAATTTTCTATGTATCGATCTCTAGTTGGAAGTCCGAGCTTAATGTCTTCATGAACATTCACGCTTTCAACCACTTCAATATGAAGGTTATGTTTATCAGCTAATTTTTTCATTTCTACAATTCTTTCTATTGGCCACTCTTCTCCTACGGGCACATCATGCAGTGCCCAAACAATTCCTTCCACTCCTGGAATCTGGTTTATTTGTTCCAGTGTTATAGTGTCGTTTCCTTCTCCAAACCATCTAAATGTCATCCTCATCTACCATCACCCCTAAAAATATAAGTAACAACCTATTTTTATTTAAAATAATTTGGATATTCTTTCTTCAATAATTCTTTATCAACAAGTGCAATTTTCAAATGCTCTTCCATGATTTTTTCAGCTTTATCAGCATCTTGATCTTGTATAGCTTTGAAGATATTTACATGTTGAGAAAAAATATTATCCCAATTATAATCTGTTACTAGTCTTAACATGCGACTCCTATTAAAGTGTACATTCATCTGTTGAATAACTAACCATGTTTTTTCTTTTTTACACCGTTTGAAAATAGTTCTATGAAACTCCTCATCTAATTCAAACATTTTTTTATAGTCTTTTTTCTTAACGCAAATTTTTTGCATACTTAAATTCATATCTAAATCAATAATCAACTCTTCAGAAGGTTCCTGGCAGGCTAGTCTAATCACTGCCTTCTCGAGATGTTCTCGCATAAACCGTGCTTCCTCCACAAGGTTCAAATCAATTAAAGAAACAAATGTACCTCGTTGAGGATAGATACTTAATAATCCTTCTTGAGATAATTTTAAAAAGCTTTCTCTTACAGGAGTTCGACTAACATTAAATTGAACGGATATTTCTTTTTCAGAAATAATTGTCCCAGGTGGAAGCTTCAGGCTTAATATTTGATCTTTTAGCATATTGTAAACTTGTTCCCTCGTAGAGAGGTTTTGGTTTTTAAAATCGATATTCATTATTCTAATCTCCTTTCTCTAACATACTACCATACAAGTGCATTAGAATGGTAGACACTAATTTTATTTTTCTGAATATTCGTGCTGTGAGTATTTATAACTCTTGATGATTCCAACTATGTAAGCCATGATCAATCATAAGAGTGCGGGATATTAAAAAGAAAATTCAAAAAACTATACAAAATTCAAAAAGATTGAGTTATAATGTTTTTGATCTACCATACTAGTATAACTAGAATATTAATAAAACGAACGGTACTCTGATCTATCAGTTAGGTGAATCATTAAGTTTTTTGAAAGCGCTATCTCATTATTAGAAGTGAAAATTTATCTTCTTGCAGAAGGGAAAGATTGATATGTCCAACATCGCAATTATAGGAACTGGATCTATTGCAACTGCCCATATTGAGGCTTATCTTGCAATGCCTGAAATCAGTAAAATTGTAGCTTTAGCTGATATTTATCCTGAAAAAGCAATGTCTGTAGCAACAAAATATAACCTAGAAGCACGAGTTGTCGCTAACTACCAAGAGTTATTGAATGATTCTACTATTGATGCCGTTTCCATTTGTACACCTCCTTATATGCACGCAACCATTGCCATCGATTTTCTTAAAGCAGGCAAACATGTCTTAGTAGAAAAACCTATGGCTTCTTCTCTAAAAGAATGTGACGAAATGATAAAAGCATCTATTGAAAGCCAGAAGCTTTTATCCGTTGTTGCTCAAAACAGGTTTATGACTCCCATTATGAGATTAAAACATGTCCTTGATCAAAACCTAATTGGAAAAATCGCTCATACTCAAGTGGATTCTTTTTGGTGGCGTGGTCATAGTTATTATGATTTATGGTGGCGCGGTACATGGGAAAAAGAAGGTGGAGGTTGTACACTTAATCATGCTGTCCATCATATTGATATGTTGCAATGGATGTTAGGATTGCCGACTGACATTTTTGCAGCAACTAGTAATACCCTGCATGATAATGCAGAGGTTGAAGACCTTTCTATTGCTGTACTTCGCTATGGAAATGGTAGCTTAGCACAAGTAACCAGTTCTGTTGTCCATCATGGAGAAGAACAACAACTGATTTTTCAAGGTGAAAAAGCTAGAGTATCTGTCCCGTGGAAAGTAAATGCTCAAATAGCTAAAGAAAATGGGTTTCCTCAAGAGAAAAATGATGAGGATTTAGAAAATCGTATTCAGGAAGCTTTTAATCAATATCCGGAATTACTATTTGAAGGGCATAAAGGACAAATAAATAATTTTTTAATGGCTATCAAGGGTAACCAGAAGCTTCTGATTGATGGAACAGAAGGAAGAAATACACTAGAACTGATTACAGCCATCTATAAATCTGCAAACCTAGGTGTTCATGTGAAGCTTCCTCTTTTAGCAGACGATCCTTTTTACACACGTGAAGGCATGCTCGCGAACGTTAAGCATTTTTATGAAAAACAAAGCAGTGTAGAAAATTTTTCAGACGATACGATAACCGTTGGAGGAAATTACGAGAAACTATGAGTCTAACGTTATTAAATTATTAAAAATAAACTGGAAGCTAGCTAGAGGAGGAACAATCATGCAGAAAAGTGATGGAATGAATTATGCTCCTAAGGGAAAAAGTGCCCCTGTCGTTACAGAAGGACAATTCGTAATAGCAGCTATAGGTCTTGATCATGGACACATCTATGCAATGTGCAATGGATTAACCGAGGCTGGGGCTACATTAAAATGGGTTTATGATCATGATCAGAAAAAAGTACAAGAATTTTGTAAAGCATATCCGGAGGTACAGGTAGCCAAAAGTGAGAAAGAAATTCTCGAAGATCCAGATGTAAGGCTCGTGGCAGGCGCAACCATTACATCTAAACGCTGTGATTTAGGGCTGCGTGTTTTAGATCGTGGTAAGCATTACTTTACGGATAAATCACCATTTACAACGTTAGAACAATTGGAGCTTGCTCGTAAAAAAACAGCTGAAACGGGGCTTAAATGGGCTGTTTATTATAGTGAACGTTTGCACGTGGAGAGTGCCGTATTTGCTGGTCAATTGATTGAACAAGGAGCAATTGGAAAAGTGGTACAAGTTCTTGGAACTGGCCCACATCGTAGTAATGTAGAAAGCAGACCAAGCTGGTTTTTTGAAAAGGAGTATTACGGAGGTATTCTATGTGATATTGGTAGTCACCAAATTGAACAATTCCTTTACTATTCTGGCGCAAAAGATGCAAAAGTTGTACATAGTAAAGTGGGCAATTACAAACATCATCAATATCCAGAATTGGAAGACTTCGGCGATGCTACTTTGATTGCTGATAATGGGGCTACAAACTACTTTAGAGTAGACTGGCTGACTCCTGATGGCCTTAGCACTTGGGGGGATGGGCGCACATTCATTCTTGGAACAGATGGGTATATTGAAATTCGCAAATACGTAGACATAGCAAGGGATAAAATAGGAGACCATTTATACTTAGTAAATCAACATACAGAGCAACATTTTTCTCTAAATGGAGAAGTAGGATTCCCTTACTTTAGTGAACTTATTTTAGATTGTTTAAACGATACTGAAAATGCTATGACTCAAGAACATACTTTTAAAGCCGCAGAACTATGCTTAATTGCACAACGAGACGCAATCTACGTAAATACGGAGTTTGAATTAAGTAAGATCTAAAAAAGTGAGGTGTTATTTTTGTTAATACCACCTTATTTCATTTAATTGAGATTTTCTAAACATAAGTATAGAGGTGACTATATTGTCTACATTCCTAAGCGAAGATATGATGCTTAATCACGAAAGTTCAAAAGTTCTTTATCATGATTACGCGAAAAATATGCCAATCTATGATTTTCATACGCATTTAATGGCTGATGACATTGCTATTAACAAAAAATATGAAAATATGACTGATATTTGGCTTAATGGAGATCACTATAAATGGAGGGCTATGCGATGGTTAGGCGTAGAAGAAAGATTGATCACGGGGAATGCAAGTGACAAGGAAAAATTCTTAGCTTGGGCCCAAACTGTTCCATATACAATAGGAAACCCTCTTTATCATTGGTCACATTTAGAATTAAGTCGTTATTTCAATATAAATGAGTTGTTCTCAGAAAAAAATGCACATAAAATTTGGGATATCTGTAATGAGAGATTAAATGAAAGTAACATGTCCACAAATGGAATTTTAGAAAAATTTAATGTAAAAGTTGTATGTACGACTGATGATCCAATTGATACTTTAGAAATTCATCAAATCATACGTAAAGATGTAGGAATTACAACTAGGGTCCTACCTACATTTAGACCGGATCATGCTTTAAATATTGAACAATCAAATTTTGTGAATTATATAGAAAAATTAGGTGAGTCAATCAACGGCGTTGTTTTAACATATGAAAACTTTATCGCTTCATTACATTCACGAATTGATTATTTTCACGCGAATGGATGCAGAATTTCTGATCATGGTTTTGAAATATTTCCATTTTCACCAGCTACTGAACAAGAAGTGTCTTCTATATTTGTACGTGCGCTGCAAGGAAAAACACTATCCCAAGAGGATATAAATAAATTTAAAACAAACACTCTTATTCACCTGAGTAAAAAATATCATTCTCTTCATTGGACCATGCAATTACACATAGGTGCTTTAAGGAATAATAACACACGAATGTTCAAGTTAACGGGAAAAGATAGTGGGTACGACTCTATGTCTGACTTCCACCTAGCAAGACATTTAAATGGTTTTTTGAATGACTTAGACAAAGATAACCTTTTACCTAAAACCATTATCTATAATTTAAATCCCGTTCATAATGCTATTGTGGCCTCTACTATAGGGAATTTTCAGTCTTCTGATACCAGAGCAAAAATTCAATTTGGATCCGGGTGGTGGTTTAATGATCAAAAAGACGGCATGCTAGATCAAATGAAAACATTATCTAATATAGGTTTGCTTAGCACTTTCGTAGGTATGCTTACAGACTCAAGAAGCTTTTTATCGTTCCCTCGCCATGAATATTTCAGAAGAATTTTATGTAATTTATTTGGGACTTGGATAGAAAATGGAGAGCTTCCAAGGGATTACGAATTTATAGGAAAAATAGTCAAAGATATTTGTTATAACAATGCCGTGAATTATTTTAACATTGAAATAAATGAGAGACAGTACCAATGAAAACGAATTAATAATACAGTAAGATATTACTTTTATTAACAGATTGATTAAGTTCTTTTGTTAAATAGTCATTGATATTCAATGACTTAGAAACGCAATACATTTTTTTAGGTTAAATGAAGACTGATCATAAATAAAGTAAAAAACTGGACATGATGTACTCATGTCCAGTTTTTTATTAATGAACGCCTTTCATCGCTTTCTTAATCACTGGTGTAAGTAATAGCATCACACCGCATAAAACGATGGCAAGCAATCCGATGATACCGAAATAGACGGTTTCTGGCACTTTATCAAACAGTTTGACCACTTGCGCATTGATCGCCTGTGCCATCGCATTTGAAAGGAACCAAAGGCTCATCGTTTGCGCTGAGAAGGCAGCAGGTGCAAGCTTTGTTGTCGCTGACAGCCCAACTGGTGATAAGCAGAGCTCTCCGATCACGACGAGGAAGAAGCTCAGAACGAGCCATAATGGACTCACAAGTGTATTCGGACCAGACATGTAGGCAGGAATGATCATGATGATAAAGGATAATCCTGCAAACAGAAGGCCAAGTGAGAACTTAATCGGGGTAGACGGCTGTTTCTTTCCAAGTCTAATCCACAACCAAGCAAACACAGGAGACAGCAGCACAATAAAGATTGGGTTCAATGATTGAAACCACGAAGAGGCAAGTGTCATCCCAAGGAAATTCAAGTTTGTTCGTTGATCTGCATATGTGGCTAGAATGTTTGAGCCTTGTTCTTGAATCGCCCAGAACATCACCGCAGCAAGGAACAATGGAATATAAGCGAGAACCCTGGATTGCTCCACTGGGCTCGTCTTTTTACTGAAATACATGACGATGAAATACACAATCGGAATGAGCACACCAAGGACACTGACAAACCAAGTGAATAGATTAATCGTAAGAGCGCCAGTTTGAATGCCAATGACGACAAAAACAGCGAGCACAATGGCAATTAATGTTCCGAAAATTTTGAAGTTCTTGCGTTCAGTATCTGATAACGGATTTGTCACATAAGTACCAGCAAGACCAAGATTCGGTTTTTTCGTGATCACAAATGTAATCAGACCAACAAGCATCCCAACGGCAGCAAGTGAGAATCCGAGGTGGAAGTTCACTTTTTGACCGAGTGTTCCGACAATTAATGGGGCAATAAAACCGCCCATGTTGATCCCCATGTAGAAAATACTAAAGCCAGAATCCCTGCGTGGGTCTGTTTTGGAATACAAGTCGCCAACAATGTTTGAAACATTCGGCTTCAGAAGACCTGTCCCAATAATAATCAGCCCCATACTAATAAAGAGCGCTGTTGCACCGCTTGGCAAAGCCAAAATGACATGTCCAAGCATAATGAAAACCCCGCCATAAAAGACCGTACTGGATGAACCGAATACTCGGTCGGCGAGCCATCCGCCAATAATGCCTGACATATAGACAAGCGCACCGTAGACAGACATGATCGAATTGGCTGTCGTCTGATCAAAACCAAGACCGCCCTTTGTCACCTCTGTGTACATATAGTAAATAAGCAGTGCACGCATGCCGTAATAAGAGAAACGCTCCCAAAATTCAGTGAAAAACAGTGTGTAAAGTCCTTTAGGATGTCCAAAAAAACCTTTTTGAGGAACACTTTTAACAATTTTATCGTGGTCAATTGTTGACATGGCATAGATCCTTTCTTAAAAAAAGAGATATGAGAAAAATGATATTCTTGTATAGTTCTTGTGTCAATATAAAACTATTCTAAAACAGGAAAATGTTAGTTAAATAGGCGTAAAGACTCAAAAAACGAAAAATTCTTTCAAGTTAGAATGGTCAGAAAGTTATATTGGAAGAATTTATTTAAAATTTGAAGGATTGTACAAGCAAACCTTTTACATATGCATAGGATGACAAGAGGACATGTGTGAAAAGGAGGGGTTTAGATTGGGGGAATTGAATGAATCTGATCTAAAAAAACCTGTTGTCAATGTTCAAGATTTTGGTGTAGTGGCGGATGGGAAAACGGACTGTACAGCGAGGCTCAATGAATGCTTAGAATGGACGAAAGCACAGGGGTATTCCCATGTCTGGCTGCCGAGCGGCACGTATGTCATCGATGCTGTGTACAGAGGTGATCAATTTTTTCCTTTCCGGGGTGCGGGTATACGTGTGCCAAGTCATATGACCATTGAGATGGCGCCGGATGCCGTAATTAAGGTGAGGCCAAATGATTCGTGGGGGTATGCGGCCTTTTATATAGGAAAGGTTCAGCATGTGACCATCCGGGGCGGGCGTATCGAAGGGGATCGCCATGAGCATGTGTACAAGTCGCTTCCCCCTGAACGAAAAACCCATGAATGGGGCTTTGGGATATGTATTGAAGGGGCCTCTGATGTGGAAGTGAATCGTGTACAAATCAAGAATTGTACGGGAGACGGCATCATTGTCAGTCCCCACGGTTTATTATCACAAGCTGAATCGTACTCGCCTGCTTCATCTATTCACATTTCTGGCTGCCACATCACAGATTCAAGACGAAACAATATCTCGATTACAGGCTGTGATGGAGTCATTGTGGAGGACTGCCTGCTTGAGAGAGCAGGAGTTGACGGAGTCGAGCCGAGAATGGGCATTGATATTGAAGGCTACGGAGAAAATGCGGTTAATATGGAGGAACCACTGAATATTCAAATTCGAAACAACATTGTAAGAGGTGGTGCCGCAAGCTCCATTTATAACTTCAACGGCTATGGTGTCATCATTGAAGGCAATCACACAGACAGCAGTATCTCCTATGGCTTTGCCACCGAAACCATCATTGCCAACAATTTGATCCGTGCAGTAGGAGGAGGCGTCACAAAAGCTGGGATTACGAGCTTAGGAGTCTCTTTTGGTCAAACGGAAAACAATGTGATCATTATTGGCAATATGATTGAGGGATTTGAAAAAGGGATTGATGTGAGGGGCGATAGTGTTCACATTACAGGGAATAAGATCAGTCTATTTGAAGATGCGGCTTTGTCCGTTTATATGGCGAACCGTATTCTAATAGAAGGAAATCATATTGAATCGGGGACGAATATAGGGCAAAGAAGCGCAGCGCTGCGTATCTATCAGTCGGATAGCGTCGTCTTTTCAAACAATACGATTTACTCGGTGATTGATGGAGCGATGGTGAGAGGAACGAATATCCTGATCCAGCACAATCAATTTAAAGATTTCAGCAGAGGGATCTGGGTGCAGGAAGGAGAAGCTGGAGTTAACGGCAATCTCTTTATTCAAGAAGGACACCCAGAGCTAGGGTCTTCGTATACGATCAGTGTCACTGGAAATGCAAAGGCTTTCATTTGGCAAAATCGCTTTAAGCACTACCAAAACTACGCCGTATACAGCAGCACGACTGGTCCATTAGAAATCAAAGACAATTCCTTTGAAGAATCATCTTTATATGTCGTGATGTATATTAAGAACGGTTCACCACAAATCGGAGATAACCGCTTTTATTTAAATCGTTCGATCGGACAGCCGACGGCGATCTTTATCGATCAAGCCGCCTCAGCCCGTGTGCTGCGGAATAACATCATTAATTTATCTCCTCAAAAAGCGATTGCCGTCCGCACCATATCTTCCACTCATTCCGTGATCGCCCATAACATGCTGGAACGCAGCCAATTCATGACACATACTACAGATCGGCTCATTGGAAATATTGAAATCGATACACCGTGATAAACGGGTGAAATCCCTAATTTTGGAGGTTCAGAAGGCGGTTGACAATCCTGTAAAAAGGGCATATAGTAATAATTATTTTTCATTTTTCGCAACATTTGCCCTTTTTTTATTGATAAAACCGATTAATTCAATCAGAAAAATGTATCTTACGAGGACTTCAGTTTGATACAGCAGGATATAGAAAGGATGAAGAACAAGTGTCACAGCCGAAAAGGAAGCTCAAGCTAGGCGTATTCATCGCAGGAACTGGACATCATGTTGCCTCTTGGAGACATCCGAATGCCGTATCAGATGCAGCCATGAACCTGGATTATTTTAAACAATTAGCGAAAAAAGCAGAGGAAGGAAAGCTAGATTTACTCTTTTTAGCCGACAGCTTATCCATTAATCAAACCTCTCATCCGAATGTACTGACGAGATTTGAACCGCTTACCCTGCTTTCGTCCATTGCTGAGTCTACTTCATCAATTGGTTTAGCAGCAACAGCATCCACTACATACAGTGAACCTTTCCATATTGCAAGACAGTTTGCCTCCCTTGATCATTTATCAGGCGGAAGAGCGGCATGGAATGTGGTCACATCTTCTATTGAAGAAACAGCGAAAAACTTTAGCGGCGAAGAGCATTTAGCACACCATAAACGATACGAGCGAGCAGATGAGTTCGTTGAAGTCGTCAAAGGTCTTTGGGATTCTTGGGAGGAAGACGCCCTTGTCAGAAACAAGGAAACGGGAGAATTCTTTGAATCTAGTAAGCTTCATGAGCTTCAGCATAAAGGGGAGTTCTTCTCAGTAAGGGGTCCTCTCAACGTATCACGCACGCCTC
This sequence comes from Bacillus pumilus, assembly GCF_900186955.1. NCBI lineage: Bacteria > Bacillati > Bacillota > Bacilli > Caryophanales > Bacillaceae > Bacillus > Bacillus pumilus. The sequence continues at coordinate 435,851 of NZ_LT906438.1, forward strand.
AAGGGCAGCCAGTGATCATTCAAGCAGGATCATCCGAAGATGGTCAAAAGCTTGCAGCGAAAACAGCTGAACTCATTTTCACTGCACAAAACGATCTCGAAAAAGCGAAGGAATTTTATCAAAGCTTAAAGGAGAAAGTAGAGGCTGCTGGTCGTGCTAGAGAGGACGTCAGTATCATGCCGGGGATCTTCCCGATTATTGCTGATACAGAGGAAGAAGCCAAAGCGAAATATGAAGAATTACAGGAGCTGATTGTTCCTGAGATTGGGCTGAGCATTTTGCAAAACTACTTAGGTGGTATTGATCTTTCCCAGTATCCATTAGACGGTCCGCTTCCAGAAATTGATCCAAGCACGTCAAATGCGGTAAAAAGCCGTTTTGATCTCGTGATGAATATGGCGAGAAAGGATCACCTGACCATTCGCCAGCTCTATCAATCGGTCGCCGGCTCTCGTGGTCATAATATTTTCATTGGTACACCGCAGCAGCTCGCAGATGTGATGGAAACATGGATCAATGAAGAAGCAGCGGACGGCTTTAACGTCATGCCGCCGCTATTGCCAGAAGGGCTGGATATGTTCGTAGACCGCGTCGTCCCAATCCTTCAGGAAAGAGGCTTATTCAAAACAGAATACACAGGACAAACCTTACGAGAAAATCTAGGATTAACACAGCCAAAAAATCGTTACACGACATAAGGGTGAGGTGACTAACGTTGGGATACACGTTTCGTCTGGCAACAGAGGCAGATATAGAGGCGCTGCTTGAACTGACAACAAGAGCCTATGAGCCAATTCGTGAGCTCGGCATCCAGTTCCAAGCAGCACATGCTGATTTCGCTCTCGTTCAAAAAAATGTACAAAAGAATCTTTGCTATGTGATGGAAGAAAACGGAGAGCTTCTATCTACCTTGTCGCTCCGTATGCCTTGGGGAGAACAGCCAGGCCCGTTCGGCGTCCCTCATATTTGGTGGTTTGCCTCAGAACCATCCGCCAAAAAAGGGACAGGCTCTGTCTTGCTGGAATGGGTGGAAACCGAAGTGTTAAGAGATACCTTGAAGGTGCCATACGTATCTCTTGGTACAGCTGATAAGCATCCGTGGCTCATAGACATGTATGAGCGCAAAGGCTACGTCAGAGCAGGAGAAAAGGATTTAGGCAAGGGGCACATCACGGTTTATTTTAAAAAACAACTAAGATCAGATATCACACAACCATAAAAGGAAAGAAGGGTATACGAACATGAAAAACAAAAAGTGGCTAGTCGTTCTATTTGCAGCAATGCTGGCAGTTTTAGCAGCTTGCGGCGGGGGCAATCAGGGTGAAGGCAAAGATGAAAAAGTATTAAAGGTAGGTGCCACAGGACAAAGCTATCCGTTTGCCTATAAAGACAATGGCAAGCTTGTTGGCTTCGATGTCGAAGTAACTGAAGCCATCGCAAAAAAACTAGGCTACAAACTAGACTGGCAGCTGAGTGAATTCAGCGGACTCATGGGACAGCTGACATCTGGTAAGCTGGATACAGTGTCAAACCAAGTCGCAGTCACAGATGAGCGTAAACAAACGTTTAATTTCACTGATACGTACGCTTATGCAGGAACACAAATCATCGTGAAAAAGGACAACAACGACATCAAAGGTCTTGATGATTTAAAAGGAAAAACAGTGGCGGCGGTTCTTGGCTCTAACCACGCCAAAAACTTAGAAAGCAAAGATCCGGACAAAAAAATCAATATTAAAACATATGAAACGCAAGACGGTGTCTTAAATGAAGTGGCAAATGGCCGCGTAGATGCTTATGTCAACGGACGCAGTGTATTACTTGCTCAAATTGAAAAAACAGGTCTGCCACTCAAAATCGTTGGCAACCCAATTGTGTATGAAGAAGTAGGCTACCCATTTGCCAAAGATAAAAAGCATGACAAGCTAAGAGAAGAATTTAACAAAGCGATCAAAGAATTAAGAGAAGACGGGACACTTAAGAAATTGTCTGAGAAGTATTTCAAAGACGATGTCACAGTGCCAATTAAAAAATAACGACAGCGGCGGTGAAGAGCAGACATGAACAAAATTGATTGGCAGTATATGGTGACCGTTTTTCCGACATTGATCCAATACTTGCCGATAACGATCTTCATGGCGATTGTCTCCATGGTATTTGCCATTATCATTGGTGTGGTATTCGCGCTCATTACGAAAAACCGGATACCTGTTTTATACCAATTTGCCAAGCTGTATATTTCTTTTTTCAGAGCGGTTCCAACCTTGGTTCAGCTCTTTCTCATTTATTTTGGTCTTCCGCAGCTATTCCCTGCGATGACTTCAATGGATGCCCTAACAGCGGTCATTATCGGATTAAGTATTAAAAACTCAGCATACTTAGCAGAAATTTTCAGAGCGGCCCTCAATTCTGTAGATGAAGGGCAGCTAGAGGCATGTCTATCTGTCGGCATGACAAGATGGCAATCTTACGTCAGAATTATTTTCCCGCAGGCAATAAGAAATGCGATTCCAGCGACGGGGAATACGTTTATCGGTCTTTTAAAAGAAACATCTCTTGCCTTTACGATTGGTGTGGCAGAAATGTTTGCACAAGGGAAGATGATTGCATCGGCGAACTATAAATACTTTGAAACCTATTTAGCCGTAGGGATTGTGTATTGGGTGATGACCATCATTTATAGCTTTCTTCAAGACCTATTTGAACGAAAAATCAGCAAACCTTACCGGAATTAAGGAGGTGTGGACATGATCAAGCTCAGCAATTTGAAGAAATCATTCGGCGAACTTGTCGTCTTAGACGGAATCAATCTCGACGTGCAAAAAGGGCAGGTTGTGGCCATTATCGGACCTTCTGGCTCCGGTAAATCCACCTTGCTGCGCTGCTTAAATTTATTAGAAATACCAGATGAAGGCACGATTGAAATTGGCGATGCGAAGCTCGATGCGTCTAAATATACACGAAAAGAAGCCCATCACCTGCGTCAACAAACGGCCATGGTGTTTCAAAACTATAATCTATTTAAAAACAAGACAGCACTGCAAAACATCACAGAATCACTGCTTGTGACGAAAAAAATGACGAAGCAGCAGGCAAATGAGATTGGAATGAAGCTGCTGAAGCAGGTAGGGTTAGAGCAAAAGGCTGACAGCTATCCAGTCACGTTATCTGGCGGACAGCAGCAGCGAATTGGGATTGCCCGCGCATTAGCGGTTGATCCACATGCGATTCTACTCGATGAACCAACGTCAGCACTTGATCCAGAGCTTGTCTCAGGTGTGCTTCAAGTCATTAAATCCATTGCGATTCAAGAAACAACGATGATCATCGTCACACATGAAATGGCGTTTGCAAGAGAAGTGGCAGACCATGTGATTTTCATGGCGGATGGTCATATTATTGAACAGGGCACACCAACTGAGCTATTTGATGAAACGAAGAATGAACGGACAAAACGATTTATCCAAAAAGAAGCAGCGGCTGAAGAAGCATAAGCTGCTTTTTACTCTTTAGAGGGGTGAGTATCAGTGAAATCAATAGGAAATGAAGCATTAAACAAACGTTTAATTAACATTCGCCGAGCGCTTCATGAGCATCCAGAGCTGGCATTTGAAGAACATGAAACGACTAAAAAACTGCGCGGCTGGTTAGAAGAGGAAGGGATCACCGTACTCGATTTTCCAGCTCTTCAAACAGGTGTTGTCTGTGAAATCAAAGGAGAACAAGAGGGACCAACAATTGCCCTGAGAGCTGATATTGATGCACTTCCGATTGAAGAAGCATCTGGCGAACCATTTTCTTCAAAGGTACCGGGCAAAATGCATGCATGCGGACATGATTTCCATACAGCTTCTATCTTTGGAGCGGCTCTTTTATTAAAAGAACGGAAACACGAGATCAAAGGAGCGGTCCGCATTTTGTTCCAGCCGGCTGAGGAAGTCGCGCAAGGAGCGAAACATGTCATAGAGGCAGGCGTTTTAGATGGAGTGGATGCGATTTTTGGTATGCACAACAAACCTGACCTGCCAGTTGGCACTATAGGCATTAGAGAAAAAGCGTTGATGGCAAGTGTAGACCGGTTTGAAATCAATATTAAAGGAACGGGTGGTCATGCAGGTATTCCGAATCATACGGTGGACCCGATTGCCATCAGCGGGCAGATCACAAGTGCTCTTCAGCAAATCGTTAGCCGCCACATCAGCTCATTGCATCATGCAGTCGTCAGTATCACACGCATTCAAGGCGGTACATCATGGAATGTGATTCCTGATCGTGTTGAGATGGAAGGAACCGTTCGGACGTTTGAGCCTGAAGTGAGAGCGATGATTCCAGAGCTTATGAAACAAATCGTGAGTGGGATTGCCGAAGGATTTGGGGCGAAAGGCGAAGTGAGATGGCATCCGTATTTGCCATCTGTGTTAAATGACGATCGTTTGACAAAGGTGGTCGAAGAAGCGGCAGGTGCGCTGGATCTCACAGTCGTTCAGGCAGAGCAGTCACCGGGCGGAGAAGATTTTGCCCTTTATCAAGAACACATTCCAGGCTTTTTCGTATGGATGGGGACAAGCGGTACGGAGGAATGGCATCACCCTGCCTTTACATTAAATGAAGGCGCACTCCCTGTTGCCGCTGCCTTCTTTGCCGAGCTTGCTGTTCGGGCATTGGAGTCACGATCATGGAACTAACAAAACAACTGGCAGAGGCTGTACTGTCTGCTCATCCACTTCAAGATCAGCGGGCGGTAGAAATGGCTCGAAATGGTCTGTTAGACGCTGCGGCAGCAGCGCTTGCTGCGAAAGAGGATGAAGGAATTCAAAAGCTCATGGCACTGGTGGAACAAGAAGGCGGAGCCGCTCAAATTCCTGTCATTGGACAAGGGAAGAAGGTCAGCCGTCAATCAGCAGCGATGCTGAACGGCTACCTGATCCATGCCCTTGATTATGATGATGTGCATTCAGACGTGAGAGGACACCCAAGTGCGGTTATCATTCCAGCATTGCTATCACAGCTATCAGACGGCAAAGGGTTTGGCGATCGATTTTTAGCTGCCTACATCACAGGTGTTGAAGTGATGGCAAGGCTTGGCGAATCCATCGGCAAGGCGCATTATGAAAGGGGCTGGCATAATACTGGAACCCTCGGAGCCATTGCAGCAGTATGTGCCATTGGGTATTTAAAACAAGTCTCGCAGGAAGAGCTGGCGAAGGCAATCGGCTTTGCCGGAGCGCAATCAGCCGGAATGAGAAAGCAGTTTGGCTCTGATATGAAACCATTACAAGCCGGCTTAGCGGCTAAAACAGCTGTCTGGTCTATGGACTTAGCTTGTTCAGGTTTTGGCGGGAATAAATCGGTTCTTGATGGTACGCTTGGTTTCTTTTCTCTCTATGGAGATCAGGAGCGCGCGGAAAGTCGTTTACTAGAGGGATATGGTACAACGTGGCGAATTGTCTCGCCGGGGCTGTGGTTCAAAGTATACCCGTTCTGTTCAGCTGCGCATCATGCAGCCGATGCGATCCTAGCATTAATGAATGAGCGTACTTTCTTACCGGAGCAGGTGAAACAAGTAGATGTCCTATTCCCGCCTGGCGGAGATGCAGCACTTATTGAGCGGACACCTTCAACTGGAGAAGAAGGACGATTCAGTGTCGAATACGTGATCGCACTTGCCGTGTTTGGACAGACGCTAACGCTGGATCACTTTACGAAAAAAATCATTCCATCACACATGCGCACATGGATGAAGCGGGTGAGCAGAGGATATGATCAAACGATAGAACCCCATCCAGACGCTGTCCCAAAAGGACGCTTTACGATTGTGAAGCTTACCTTATCTGACGGCACCATCATCAGCAAACGAGTCGATATTCCGCGGGGAGCACCAGGCCACGCATTATCGAAAGAAGACATTATGCAAAAATTAAACAGTGTCACTGACGATTCGCATGCACAGAAGATTTTACAAGTTATTGAAGACGGAAACGATTCTTCTTATTTGCAGCAGTTGGCATGATTTAAAAAGAAGAAAAAGGGCTAAAATAAACATCATTTTAGCCCTTTTTGTATATATCATTTCTTAATCCATTTTGGTAAACGTCAAGCCAATATGAGCAAGTGCCTGCGGTAAGTCTTTCCGAATGGTGATGTCTTTAAATGAAATATTCGATTGAATCGCACTTAAAGCAAGGTCTTGCTTAATCCCTGTTAAAACAGCCGAAATTCCTAAAAGTCTCAGCGTTTGTGCATAGCTGACCAGATATTGAATGCTCTGTTCATTCAGGCGTTTTGTTCCCGATACATCAATGACCAAATGAGAGAGCGACAGCCTGTAGCTTTCCTGTAAAATGGTTTCTAATATATGCTGAGCACGTGTCTCCTCGATATCACCAAGTAGAGGAAGCACAGCGACACCGTCAACAACTGGGACGATCGGTACAGATAATTGCTGAATCTGCCGGTTGGCACGGTCTAGTTCGAGGACGTAGCTTAATAGAGAAGCCATCGTTTCAAACATATGCACATGCTCTTCTGTGAATTGCTGCGGTCTTAGATCAAGCCCGCAAATCGTTCCGTAGTTCGTACCATCTGTAAAATCAATCGGCACGCCGATGAATGATCCGCCTTGAAGACGTTTCGTAACTTCTAAGTATTTAGAACGATCATCCAATGATATATCAGGGATCACAAGCGTATCCTGATGATCAACCGCCAGCTTGCAAAATGTCTTCTCGTAAGGAATTTCTTCTCCTTCTTCAAGAAGCTGCTCGTCATGATTTAGCACCTTGACAATCTGATTGGTGGTTTGATCGTTTTTAGCAATAAACAGTGTATTCACATCAGTGAATTGACTCATCATATTTAGAATACTCGTAGAAGCATCATGAAAATTGCGAAACTGTTTTAATAGTTGTTGACGAGGCATTGTTTTAGGACTCCTTGTAGCTCCGATCATAGGCCGGAACAATAGTTGATTTGTCTCTATCATACAAAATCAAACGAGAAATAGATATACTTTAATATGTGAATCGGGTGAGAACAAAAAAGACTGCCGATCCTGAGATCTGGCAGCCTGCTGATTAAAGAGAGACAGGGACAGTAGACATAGAGAAAAATTCCTCATACAACGCTTGAACGGCTTCTTTTTCTTGAGCCGCTTTGACGCCAAACATCATGCTGACCTCGGAAGAACCTTGATTGATCATTTCAATATTGACCTTCGCTTTTGACAGCGCCTTTGCTGCTCTTGCTGTGGTGCCAACATTGTGACGCATCGCTTCTCCTACAACCATAATGAGGGAGAGATTCGGCTCTAATACGACCTCATCTGCATCAAGCACAAGCTTTAAGCGATCGAGTAGCTCTTGTTCAATATGCTGCTCCTCCAGTTGATCCTGCCTTAAAATAATGTTCATATCATCAATGCCAGAAGGGACGTGCTCATACGTAAGCCCATATTCCTCTAACGTTTGCAGCACCTTACGCCCAAAACCGACTTCTCGGTTCATCAAATATTTGCTAATATAAATGCTGCAAAATCCGCTATCTGAAGCGATTCCGACAACGGGTCCATTTGTATGATCCCGCTGGTTCACAATTTTTGTGCCTTTTGCCGAGGGATTATTGGTGTTCTTAATCTGTACTGGAATGCCTGCACGGAAGGCCGGAATGAGTGCTTCATCATGGAACACAGAAAAACCAGCATAGGACAGCTCGCGCATTTCCCGGTACGTTAGCTCTGTAATCTCCTTCGGCTCATGAACGATCGTTGGATTGACAGCGTAGACAGCATCCACATCTGTAAAGTTTTCATACACATCTGCCTTCAAACCGTTTGCCAAAATGGAACCGGTAATATCGGAGCCGCTGCGAGAAAAGGTGACAATGTCTCCCGATAGACTAAAGCCAAAAAAGCCAGGGAATATGATGATGCCAGAGCGCTCTCTTAATTTATACAAATGATCATATGACTCCGGAAGGACTTGCGCTTGACCAGGCTCATCGCTCACAAATAAACCAGCTTCCTTTGGATTCACATAGTGAGCTTCGACACCTTGATAGCGGAAATAGGCGGCAATGAGTTTTGCGTTATTGTCTTCACCGCTAGCTTTGATGGCATCAAGATATCGCTCAGGATGAGACGTATCTGCCTGTAAGAGGGTATCTAGATCTTGCCGGATGGTGTCAATCACGTTATGACTTAACCCGAGTTCATCCGCAATCGAGGCATACCGCTTGATGACGGCTTCCTGTAAGTCATGTGCTTCGCCTAAACGTAAATATTGCTCACCACAGCTAATTAATAGATCGGTGACCTTCGTATCCGTTGAATGCCGTTTTCCTGGTGCGGAAACAACGACTGCTTTTCGAGCTGGATCTGCTGTTACAATGTCAAATACCTTTTGCAGCTGCTTGCCAGATGCAAGTGAACTGCCACCAAATTTAACGACCTTCAATGCATACATCTCCTATAGTAAAAATTTTCTCACAAATTGAATAGTTCCTATTATCAACTCTTTTCTTCAAATTATCAAGGTTTTTCTTCACTAGAAATACAAATGTATTTTCAGAGAGGACGGTATAGCGTGAGTATATGAAAAAAGAGCCGGCCATATGCCGACTCTTATTCTTATGAAGAAGATGAGGAGGAAGATAGCTCCTGTTTCATCACTTTATTCTCTCGTTTTTCCTTTAAGAAAAAGGAGAGGACGAGTCCAAGGACCGCAATCAAACCAGACACGATAAATGATGTGTTCATGCCGTGAACGGCTGATTTTAATGGACTGGCCAAATCTGCATTTGCAGCAGAGCTGCTCATGATGGAGACAAGCACTGCCGTCCCAATGGAACCACCCACTTGTCTCATCGTGTTATTCATCGCTGTCCCATGCGGGATCAAATGAGGCGGTAAAGAGTTAATACCTGCTGTTGTCAGCGGCATCATGATCATCCCAACCCCAATTAAGCGCAGTGTGTAAGCGACCGTAATGAGGGCGATGGATGAATCAAGGGTGAGCAGCATAAATGGCAAGGTCGTCACGGTAAGTATCGTAAACCCGCCTAATGCCAGCCCTTTTCCGCCGACTTTATCAAAAATCCGTCCAATAATTGGTGAGAGGAGTCCCATAAAGAGAGCACCTGGCAGTAAGATAAGCCCTGTATCAAGAGCAGACAATCCTCTCACATTCTGCGTATAGAGCGGCAGAATCGTCTCTGTCCCAATCAATAAAGCAAAGACAAGCATCCCAAGGAAGGTCGTTAAGCTAAAGATCGCAAACTTAAAGACACCAAATTCAAGCATCGGTCTTGTCAAATTCGACTGGCGTAGAATAAAGAAGAACAAGCTCACAGCGCCGACAATCAGCGAAATGAGAACAGTGGCACTCGTCCAGCCATATGTGCCAACACTAGAAAATCCGTAAAGCAGCCCGCCGAAACCGAAGGACGACAAGATGACAGATAAAACATCAATACGTGCCTCTCTTTGTTGCGTTACATTTTTCATTAAGAAGAAAGCAAGAATAAGATCAATGATACCGATTGGCAGAACAATATAGAACAAGAACTTCCAGCTGAAGGCATCAACAATCCATCCGCCAAGTGTTGGTCCAAGAGCTGGTGCGAACGAAATGACAAGTCCGACCATGCCCATTGCCTGACCCCGTTTTTCTTTCGGGAAAATGGTTAAAAAGATCGTTTGCATCAGCGGCATTAAAATCCCTGCACCAGCTGCCTGTACGATACGAGCTGCAAGTAACACCGGGAAATTCGGTGCAAAAGAAGCAAGAATTGTACCAGCTGTAAAGATGCTAAGTGCCGTTAAAACTAAAGAACGGCTCGAAAATTTTTCAATTAAGAAAGCCGTAATCGGGATGAGAATCCCGTTTGTCAGCATAAAGGCTGTAGTGAGCCATTGTCCTTTGCTGACATCAATATTGAAATCCTCCATGATATGTGGGATCGCTGGAATAAGAAGCGTTTGGTTTAAAATCGCGACGAATGCCCCAACGAGGAAAATCCCAACAATCACAGGTCGATTGTAAGATGTTGTTGATTGGTTCATGTTATCCCTTCTTTATCTATAAAATGATGCTTTTCAGCTGTGACACGTTTTGTGATAAAACGCTGTTTTTGCCTAAATAATCGAGCAGTGAGCTGATTAAAAAGGTTCTCGGTTGGTCCTTTGATAATTCCTGATTAAGCAGCTCATACGCAGAGAGGAGCTCGTCCTTTTCTTCTCCGTTTGAGAGTGAGTGAAGCTCTTGTTTGATCTTTGTTAAGTACGAGTTGACAAGTTTTTCTTCGTCATATTCGTCCTGTGAGGATAGCAAATAAGAGTTCATCAGCTCGTCTGTTAACACAGGTTCAATGGAACAAGGCTTTTTCGATACACGATCCATCACACCAATGATCATTTCGGCAGCATTTTCTAACTGGATGTTTTTTTGCTCAATCGCCAGCATTAAGATGAATTCTCTCATTAATCCATTGAGAACAATCACGAGATCCCAGACATAAGGAGCGACAGATTCACCATATGTGCTTAAAATAATGTCTTTGTGACGCTGCATGATAATGGTGCGTGTTTCACGTAAATGCTTAATGACAATGGGAGAATGATTAGAAAAAGCTTCAAAGGACAGCATATTCAAAAACTTATGATTCTCTTTAAACTCTTCAAGCTCAAGCTTGATCTTCTTTGTGAATTTTTCCTTTTTGGACAGCGTTGTTTCTGAATGAATGATCTGAGAAATCTCTCTCATTTTGCACTGATTGTATTTAATCAGTTCTAATAGAAGAGCTTCCTTTGAATCAAACAGTTTATAAATAGACGCTTTTGATATTTTACAGGCATCGGCAATTGACTGCATGGAGACACTCATATAGCCTTTTTGAGAGAATAATTTCTTTGAAACTCGCAAAATCTCTTCTTGCTTTTCGTTCATCTTCATAAGTCCTTTCCGAATCGGCAAAACCATATGGTCACAATGGAAACCGAGTGGTCACTTTTGCAATGATAACAAAACCAATGACCTATGACAAGAAAAGAAACTTAAAAAACACCTATCTTATGACAGGTGTTTTATCCTTCTGCATGTGCGGCATATATGATGATCTGTCCGTTAAGTTCAGCGATCAAAAGGTCTTTTCGCTCCTTTACAGAGTAAATCGCTGTCCCTTTTTTCAGCTGGGAAGCTGTGCCGTGATTAAAATGTTTGGCAGCTGTTTTCTGAATCACACCTAATTGCTGATCTTTAGTGACGGTTAGTTGATGGGTCCAATCTACATTTGCTTCATAGACAGTTTTTTCCCATTGAAATAAATCTGCCTGTTCATCGAGAGCTAATAACTCTTCTGCACTAGGTGGTTTAGATTCGGCATACCGGACGGATTGGCATCCACATAAGCAAATGGCGAGTAACATCATACATAAGTAAGTCCATATCTTTCGTGTCAAATGAGGTCCTTCCCTTCAAGAAAGCTTGTATATGGTCATAGTCGTTTGCGAAGGATGTATCGTTACTTTATGAGGCGAGTAAGAAAATTGTATGTTGGCACAAAATACGATACATTTATCGTATGAATAATCCAATCTATCCAACCCAAAAAGACATGAGACTGATTTCTGTGCTGCACGCATTGGCCGATCCTGTCCGTTTAGAAATTGTCCGCTGTTTAGTGGAAACGGGGGAGAGGACATGCGGCACATATGAAATGAACATTGCCAAATCTACGCTTTCCCATCACTTCAAAGTGCTGAGGGAGGCAGGCATCGTGAAAGTGAGAATTGACGGAAAACACCGCTACTATTCTTTAAGAAAAGAAGACATCGAGACCGCTTTTCCTGGACTCGTGTCATCCATTTTAGCCGTAGATAAAGAGCGGTGGTAAGCCAGCTGTCTAGTAAAGCAGCTGGCTGTTTTATTTCCCATAAATCGACTCATACAGTCGTTTTACCGCTGGCTCAATATCCTCTGGCCGCATATGAGAGAAGCCAAGAACGAGTGGAACAAAGCCTTCCTGATGCCCCGGTAATTGCTCATCAAGGGTAAAACGGTCCATCCCATACATTTTCAGCTTTCTTTCTTTGGCACGCTGTAAAATCTCATGCTGCGTGCGGTTTGAGCGGAACTCTGCGATAAAATGAAGTCCAGCATTTTCCCCAATAATCCGTACATTGTCAACAAAAACCGTGTCGAGCTCTTCAATGAGCTGCTTCCGCTTTTCCTCATATAAACCATTCATTCTTTTAATATGCCGCTGATACGCACCATCCTTTATAAAATGAAGAAGGGTGTATTGTGTAAAAAGGTTGGCCGTTTGAATGAAAAAGTGCTGTTCTTCCTTATAGCGTCTTAATAAATGCTGCGGGAGCACCATGTAGCTTAGCCTTAAGCCTGGCAGCAATGATTTTGAAAAGGTCCCCATATAAATGACTTTGTCATATCGATCCAAACTTTGCAGCGCTGGAATGCTGTCAGTCCCATACTTGAATTCACTGTCATAATCATCCTCAATGATATAACGGTCATGCTCATCGGCTGCCCAGTTTAAGAGCTGAATCCGCCGGGAAATTGGCATAATCACCCCTGTTGGGAATTGATGTGAAGGGGTAATGATCAACACATTCGGCTCTTTCTTCTGAATGTCACTCATCCGCACTCCTTTTTGATCAATGCCTATCGTTTCAATTCGGTGATGATTGTTTTTTAGCATTTGATAGAGCCGGCGATAGCCAGGGTTTTCTAACCCGTATACTTGATCGGCTGGAAGAATGCTTGATAACGAATGGATAAGTGACTGCGTGCCTGCACTTAAAATGAGCTGTTCTGGATAGCATTTGACTCCTCTTGCCAGCCCGATTAACCGGGCAATCGTTTCCCGAAGCTCGTACACACCTTGTGGATGCGGAAGCTCGCCAAACGCTTCTTGGTGGAGGCTGATCGCCTTTTGTTCACTTTTCAACCAGCTTTTAAAGGGAAAATGAGTGGTATCGACTGAGATATGTGAAAAGGAATACCAATCGTCCCGTGCAATCGGCTCTTCCTTTAAATCTGCTGGGAGTGTAGAGGATTTCAGCTGACCTGATTCATGAAACGTTTCTAGTGATTCCACGAAAAAACCTTTGCGTTCAACCGAATATAAATATCCCTCGGCAAGCAGCTGCTGATATGCGCCATTCACTGAATTGACGCTGACATTTAAAGTATCGGCTAACTCTCGTTTGGAAGGTAATTGATCATGCGGCTGAAGATTTCGATTTAAAATTTCACCTTTAATTTTCGTGTAAATTTGATGATAAATAAATCCGTTTGCCCCTGTTTGGTCTAGTTGAATTGTCAGCATCTTGTCATTCCTTCCTCTCTGGTACCATGAAAAAAATGATATTGGTACTTTCTATCATACCAAAAAATATTCAGAATAATAAAAAAGACATAAAGGAGATGGATGACAATGAGTCAAACGACAACAAACCGTTTTTCAACAGAGGAATGGCAGGGGAAAAGAGATCAATATGTCGCAAGAGGCGTGAGTAATGGCAACCGTCATCTTGCAGCAAAAGGGAAGGGAGCCGAGCTGTTCGATATCGATGGGAAACGTTTTATCGATTTTGCCGGTGCTATCGGTACGTTAAATGTAGGGCATTCACATCCAAAGGTTGTGGAAGCCGTCAAAGCACAGGCAGACAGTCTGATTCACCCAGGATTCAACGTGATGATGTACGAATCGTATATTGAATTAGCTGAAAAGCTATGCCGCCTTACACCAGGCGATCATGACAAGAAAGCCATTTTCCTTAATTCAGGTGCAGAAGCTGTTGAAAATGCGGTGAAAATTGCACGTAAATATACGAAAAGACAGGCCGTTGTCTCGTTTACAAGAGGCTTCCACGGCAGAACGAATATGACGATGAGCATGACGAGTAAGGTCAAGCCGTATAAATTTGGGTTCGGACCATTTGCGTCAGAGGTGTATCAAGCGCCATACCCGTATTACTATCAGAAGCCAGAAGGGTTAAGCGATGCAGCCTACGATGAGTACATCATTGATCAATTCAATCAATTCTTCGTCGCTGCCGTTGCACCAGAAACCGTTGCGTGTGTGGTCATGGAGCCAGTCCAAGGGGAGGGCGGATTCATTGTACCATCGAAGCGTTTTGTTCAGCATGTAGCTTCATTCTGTCAGCAGCACGGGATTGTCTTTGTAGCAGATGAGATCCAAACAGGCTTTGCGAGAACAGGGAAATATTTTGCGATTGAGCACTTTGATGTGGTGCCTGACTTAATCACTGTGTCAAAATCTCTTGCAGCTGGCCTGCCGCTGAGCGGTGTCGTCGGCAGAAAAGAACTGCTTGATGCGGCAGATCCAGGGGAGCTAGGGGGAACATATGCAGGAAGTCCATTAGGCTGCGTGGCAGCACTAGCGGTTCTTGATATTATTGAATCAGAACAACTGAATCAACGATCTGAGCACATCGGACAAGTCATTGAGGACAAAGCGAATGAGTGGAGAAGTAAGTACTCATTCATCGGGGAAGTCCGGCGATTAGGGGCAATGGCGGCCATTGAAATTGTGGAAGATCAAACAACGCGTACACCAGATAAGAAAACAGCCGCAGCGATTGCAGCCTATGCAAACAAGCACGGACTACTCTTATTAACGGCAGGGATTAATGGGAATATTATTCGCTTTTTAACACCACTTGTCATCACAGATGAGCTGCTTCATGAAGGACTAGGGATCATCGAGGACGCCTTCAAAGCACGCTAAACAACAAAGGGGGATGGTTGTATGCAAAAACAACAAATGGCAAAAACCATGTCGCAGTCTGACGTACTGTTTTTATCCATTGGTGCAATGCTTGGATGGGGCTGGGTTGTACTTTCGGGAGATTGGATTTTAACAGCTGGATTTTTAGGCAGTGTGATTGCCTTCGTTATAGGCGGTATTCTCGTCATTTTTATTGGACTGACGTATGCTGAGCTTTCGTCTGCGATTCCAGAGACAGGCGGAGGGCTCGTCTTTGTCCAGCGGGCATTTGGGATGAAATCAGCGTTCGTCTCAGCATGGGGCGTATTGTTTGGTTATGTGTCCGTCATTACGTTTGAGGCTGTTGCCTTGCCGACAGTTATTGATTATGTGATTCCAACACAGCATGTTGGCTTCCTATGGAATATAGGTGGATGGGACGTTTATTTCACATGGGTATTGATTGGTTCTGGCGGTGCACTGTTTTTAACAGCACTGAATTACATTGGGGCAAAGCCCGCAGCCATTTTTCAGTCTGTGTTCACAGTAGCGATTATTTTGACAGGCTTTCTCCTTTTAGGCGGCGCGACTTTTAATGGAGATTTTGCAAACCTTGAGCCAATGTTTCAAGGCGGGGTTGGCGGGCTTATGGCCGTGTTAGTCATGATTCCTTTTTTATTCGTTGGTTTTGATGTGATTCCGCAAGTAGCAGCAGAGATTAATGCGCCAAAGAAAATCATTGGGAGAATTTTAATTATCTCCATCGTGAGTGCGGTCGTATTTTACCTACTTATTGTCTTTGGGGTAGCTGCGGGGCTATCAAAAGGACAGCTTGAAGCCTCTTCATTGGCGACAGCAGATGCCATGGTGCAGCTTCTCGGTCATCAAGCATTTGGGACAGTGCTTGTCATTGGCGGTGTAGCAGGGATTGTGACGAGCTGGAATGCTTTTATTATCGGTGCAAGCCGTATTCTATACGCGATGGCGGAAAGAGGCATGATTTCCAAATGGTTTGCGTATATTCATCCAAAGTATAAAACGCCGACAAATGCCATTTTATTTCTTGGTGCTTTGGCCTTTTTCGCTCCATTATTAGGGCGCCCTGCTCTCGTATGGATTGTCAATGCGGGCGGTGTCGGGATCATCGTCGGGTACTTAATTGTGTCCATTGCTTTTATGAGACTTCGCAAAGTAGAACCAGAGCTTGAGCGTCCGTACCGCATTAAATATTGGCGAACGACAGGCGCTTTAGCCATCGGGCTAAGTCTCCTTTTTCTTTCATTTTATTTTCCAGGGATGCCGGCCTCCTTATCATGGCCAGCTGAATGGATATTGCTTTTAGGTTGGGCACTCATTGGGTATATACTATATGTAATGAATCCAAGAACGAAGGAGACGGTAGAGCATGACAAACGAACTCAAAGTGTATAATCCTGCAACAGGAGAAGAAATTGCTTCAGTTGCTCAGCATACAAAAGAACAGATCGAAGACGCCATTTC
The DNA here is from genome assembly GCF_900186955.1 of Bacillus pumilus. Lineage (NCBI taxonomy): Bacteria > Bacillati > Bacillota > Bacilli > Caryophanales > Bacillaceae > Bacillus > Bacillus pumilus. The sequence continues at coordinate 452,096 of NZ_LT906438.1, forward strand.
TCGCTCACATCAAGCATTCAAAGTATGGGCAAAAACGTCAGCGCATGAACGTGCCAATATCATTCGCAAGTGGTTTGATCTCATGATTGAACATAAAGAAAGGCTCGCAAAAATCATCACGGAAGAAAACGGGAAGCCGTATCAAGAAGCATTAGGCGAAATCGTTTATGCGGCTGGATATATTGAATGGTACGCAGAGGAAGCCAAACGAATCTACGGCAGAACCATTCCGTCACATACGACGAACAAACGCCTTTTTGTCACAAAGCAGCCAGTTGGACCTGTTGCGGCTATTACACCGTGGAATTTCCCAGCAGCCATGATCACGAGAAAGGCAGCACCAGCACTTGCAGCGGGCTGTACCTTTATTGTGAAGCCTGCCGAAGATACGCCGCTGACGGCTATTGAACTTGTGAAATTAGGCCACGAAGCCGGAATTCCAGAGGATGCCCTGCAATGGGTGGTTGGAGATGGAAAAGAAGTCGGTGAAATATTCACAGATAGTCCATTGATTCGCAAAATCACGTTCACAGGCTCAACGCCAGTCGGAAAGCATTTGATCAAAAACAGTGCAAGTACAGTCAAGCACGTATCAATGGAGCTTGGTGGTCATGCCCCGCTCATCGTAGACAAAGATGCCAACCTTGAACTAGCTGTCAAACAAGCAGCGGCATCTAAATTCCGTAATGCAGGACAAACCTGTGTCTGTGCCAACCGCTTAATTGTGCATGAAGACATTCATGAAGCATTTGCTCAAGTCTTTAGCAAAGAGGTCGAAAAGCTGAAAGTGGGAAATGGCTTTGAAGAGGGCACATCCATCGGCCCAATTATCAACAAGCGTGGCTTTGATAAAATTGTCAGCCAAATTCAAGATGCAGTCGATAAAGGGGCGAAAATCCTTGTCGGCGGAGATACGCATTTCGATGATGACAAGTCGTATTATTTTGTCCAGCCAACGGTTCTCACACATGTGGACCCTTCCATGAACATCATGCATGAAGAAACCTTTGGACCAGTGGCACCGATTACGACGTTCAAAACGCTAGATGAAGCGATTGAATTAGCGAACGATACACCTTTTGGTCTTGCAGCTTATTTTTTTACAGAAAATTATCGAAACGGCCTCTACATCTCAGAGAATCTTGATTACGGGATTATTGGCTGGAATGATGGCGGCCCATCGGCTGTTCAAGCACCATTCGGAGGAATGAAAGAAAGCGGAATTGGCCGTGAAGGCGGCATCGAAGGGATCGAACCTTATTTAGAAACCAAATATGTATCCATTGGTTTAGACGAATAGACGTGAAAAAGACTGTCCGAATAAGGAATCTCGGCAGTCTTTTTTATGTTAAACAGCCGGCGGAAAAAGCTGCTCCACCGTTTCTTTTGTTTCCTTCAGAATGTCGTGGATGTAATCTGCTGGTGCCTGCTCCATGCTGCTGAACAAAAGTCGTTCAACAGGCTCAACACCAATAAAATTGAAGACTTCTGTATCTGATGTCATTCGGTGGGAAGCGGAAACGATCCGGTTAGAGTCAAGAAAGGTCCTTGGAGCATCGTGCGTGTTGATAATGACACCTTTTTTGTGCCGAAGCAGGTTTTCAATAGCCCCATGCTCATTGATTTGATAAGCGAAGCCCTCAGAAAAAACGCGTTCTACATAGCCCTTTAGCATAGCGGGTAAGCCTGTCCACCAAATGGGGAAAATAAACGTTAGGACATCTGCTTGCTGAATCAGCTTCTGCTCTGTTTGAATGGCAATTGGGAGATCACCCCGTTTGATCGCAGCCTTTTCCAAGATGCTTAGTTCTGGTGAAAAACCAAGAGCATAAACATCACGAACAGTCACTTTATGACCATTGTTCAAAAGAGTGCTGACAACAAGATCTAATAAGGTTTGATTTAAGCTTTGCTGGGGATGAGCAAATATAATTAGATGGTTCATCTTATAGCCTCCTAGGTGGTCATGTGTCTCATTATGGCATGCGTCATCATCCTATTCAATCCTATATTGGTAATAATAGGTTGGGAAAATGGAGGTTGATCGTCCAAGCTTGCAGGCAAAGCCTTGCATCTCGTGTTCAGGCAAGGTGGAAAGAAACAAAGCGATCGTTTCCGTGAAAACGATCGCTTACGAATCAATTATTTCTTTCTAAAAGCAAGCACAAGCGCAATCAGTGCTACGACTAGAGCAGCAATGGACAACCCTAGCACAAGTGGTGAAGAAGAATTGGAGGCTGTTTCAGATGCCTTTTCTTCTTTTGGTTTTTCTTGACCATGTGAATCCGTTACCGTATTAGATGCGACAATGTTTGTGATCGAATGCGGCTTATCAGCATCTTGATCGCCAGTCCATTCAACGACCGTTCCATCCTTATAATATTGATACGCATCCCATGCAGCTTCCCCTGCTTTTTCAGGGTTTTTCGCTACAAAAACGAATTGCTGGAACTGTCCGGCAAGCACGCCTTTACCGGTTGCTTCCCAAGTCACTCTTGTCACCTTGCCATCTTTTTCTTCAGTTGACGTTTTCCATCCAGAGACTGGCTCATATTGTTGGAATTCGACGCCTTTAGGTATTGTCAAGACAACCTTAGTCGTTGGGCTGTCACTCTCAGAAGGAACTTTTAACGTATAGGTTTCCCACGCATTTGTCGCAGACGTATCAGGTTTGACTGTGACGTGAGCACTCACAGGAATCGCCAATAAAAATGAAGCGAGAAGCATTGGTAATAAAGCTTTAACGTATTTTTTCATATGGTATGAACTCCTTTTAGTTTCTTCTAATAAATGTGGTATCAATATTTTCAAAAGAACCAGTTAACGCATGGATGTCAATTTTCCAAGTACCTTTTTCATTTAACAAGAGGTTTTCAGCAGAGTAATGACCATTTTTTAATCGTTTGAGCTGAAATTCACTCGGTTTCTCTTCACCGAATAAGGCGACTTTATGGATCTTGGCTGACACAGATTGAATATCAGTAATCGTTTGTCCATCCTTCTTCGTAAATGCGACCTCGAATGTGTTTTTCCCCGGGGCATTCGGGGTAATGCTCATGGACACTATGTCACGATGCTCGACCTGGTTTGCGCCAAAGAACGGCTCAGGTGCAGGCGGAGGAGGGCTTGGAATATTGGTGAATACAGCTGTTAATAACAAGATAGCGATTCCGATGATCCACTCAGCTCGTAACGAAACGTTTTGTTTCTGTTTCTTTTCCCATCTTAGCATCAAGTAATGGACAAGCCCAAGAAGGCCCATCAAGATAAATAAGCCAAGCTTGATTAAAAAGGTTCGTCCGTATGCTGATTCGAAAAGAGCATCAAACGATTGCAAAATAAAGATCGCATTTACAAATCCTGAAAACACAATGAGTCCAACAGAAAGCAGTGCCCAAGGGTGAAACGCTGTTAACGTATTCCGTATGAGCGGCTGATCTTCATTTGGCAGCTTCTTCAACAATAAAAGCACAATGGCTGTTAAACCACCGACCCAGATTGATGCAGAAACGAGATGGATGAAATCAAGTGACGTTGTCAGTATTTTATTATCCGTTGCTGCTGGATGTCCGATTTGTGCCTTCAGCCAGAGAAGTACTGCGAATAGGAGCAGTGGAAACAACCATACCCGAAAAGAAGTGAAATCCCCTTTTTTCATCGCAACTAGGCTCCAAATGGTCAGAAGAACAAATGACACCATGAGCATCATCCACAAACTACCGCCAGAAGTCGACGCAATGGTTTCTTGTAAAAGCGCTGGCTGAAATGCTCCCCAAAAAGACACGTCTGCCGCTGATTTTGTTTGAATCGGCAGCTGGAACACGAGTGCACCGCCCATCATGATCAGTGACAATGTCAAAAGCCGTTTCATTCGTTTCGCTAATACAGGTGAAATGGCTGCTTTAAACCAAAACAGTCCAAACAAAATGGTCCCGAGAAATAAGCTAAACGACGTATAAAGAAAGGCTTTATCAATGGTCGAGGCAACATCGATGGATTCATTCGTTTGACCTTGATCTAATTGGTCAAAACCGCCATCCGCTTTGCCAATACTAAACGGGATCATGCCAGAGACAGAGTGTCCGTCTGCTGATACAGCATTCCATTGAATGGTGTAAATTCCCTTTGGTAAATCCTTTTTTAAAGCAGCTTCCATGATTTTTTGATCTTTGATGACCGTATCACCTTGATCCACACGATCTCCTTTTGCATTTAGCACCTTAATGGCATGAAATCCACTTTCAATTCCTTCACTAAATGTGATAGAGACCGAAGGAGGCTGCTTCTCCAGCTCTTCATTTGCTGCTGGATTCGAGCTGACGACGTATGCATGGGCAAATGCTTCCTTTGGAATGAAAAAAGCAAACGTAACGATAAGGAGCAGAAGCCACTTACTATGTTTCAACAAGTGTATAACCGCCTTTCTACCTATGAAAATGTCTCATGTATCAGAAAGAAAGCGGCAGTAAACTGTGAGTCACAGAAAAAACCGCTCCTCCTATTGTGCCGCTCACTCTAAAAGGTAAACGAAACAAACAGCAAGGTGGTTCACTTTTTCTGTGTCATGTCTGCGCAGACATTTCTTGATTGAATAGGTTTGATCATGTATAAGCCTATTCGATTTAAGAAGAGGAAACAAGAAGTGACGATTTGAAAGTTGTGAAATTCCAATGAATTTTGCGTCAAAACCACGGCACATCAACTTTTTTACTCTATTTGTCCTATGCTCTGACAGAGAATTCACATCATATTTCAATTTTGTCACACACTAAGTGACAAAGTGACATTTAGTTTCAATTGAAGGAGAAGTGAAAGCGTTTTACGATAAGGTTAAGGGCTTCACTGACACTTGTTCTTATATCTTTTGACCTATAAAGCCCTAAATAAAGGGAAAGAAGAAAGGAGTTTTCATAGATGCAGGAAAAAAGCGGATTCCGCGTAAAAGTACAGCGCTTTGGAAGCTATTTAAGCGGCATGATTATGCCGAATATTGGAGCATTTATCGCTTGGGGACTCATTACGGCCTTATTCATTCCGAGTGGCTATTTGCCAAATGAACAATTAGCTTCACTTGTTGGCCCAATGATCAACTACTTACTGCCGCTCTTAATTGGTTACACAGGCGGTAAACTCGTATACGACCATCGAGGCGGGGTACTCGGTGCAACTGCGACGATTGGGGTCATTGTCGGTTCGGACATTCCAATGTTTTTAGGTGCCATGATCATGGGACCACTTGGCGGTTACTTGATTAAGAAAATTGATCAGCTCTTCAAAGATCGAATCAAATCGGGCTTTGAAATGCTTGTGAATAACTTTACGGCAGGGATTTTAGGTGCCATTCTTGTCGCGATTGCCTTCTACGCCATCGGACCAGTGGTACTTGGTCTAAATAAAGCCCTTGCGGCAGGTGTAGATATCATTGTGAATGCACATTTGCTTCCGCTAGCAAGTATTTTCATTGAACCAGCGAAAGTCTTGTTCTTAAACAATGCGATTAATCAAGGGATCTTAGGTCCTTTAGGAGTAGAGCAAGCGGCGAAGACAGGGCAGTCCGTTCTGTTCTTGCTTGAAACAAACCCAGGGCCAGGTTTAGGTGTTCTACTTGCATACATGTTCTTCGGAAGAGGGAATGCAAAGCAGTCTGCACCGGGTGCGATTGTCATTCAATTTTTAGGAGGAATTCATGAGATTTACTTCCCGTACATCTTAATGAAACCAAAGCTCATTTTGGCGGTGATTGCAGGGGGAGCGAGCGGCGTTCTGACCTTTACCCTGTTAAATGCAGGCTTAAAGGCTGTGCCGTCACCAGGAAGTATTATCGCTCTCATGCTGATGTCACCAAAAGGCGGACATCTTGCTGTTCTAGCAGGTGTTGTCGTGGCTACCGTCGTCTCATTCCTTGTCGCTTCTGTGATTTTAAAAGCTTCAAAAGCAGTTGACGAAGACTTAACAGCAGCAACAGAAAAAATGCAGGACATGAAAGGGAAGAAAAGCGCAGCCGCCTCTGCTCTTACAGCACAAAAAGAAGACGCTGAAGCAAATGAGCAAGCAGCATCTCCAAGTGATGTCAATCCAGATGATGTGAACAAAATCATCTTTGCCTGTGATGCAGGAATGGGCTCAAGTGCAATGGGCGCATCCATCTTAAAGAATAAAGTCAAAAAGGCAGAGCTTGATATTGATGTGACAAACACATCCATCAGCAACATTCCAAATGATGCTGATGTGGTCTTCACTCATAAAGATTTAACAGACAGAGCCAAGGCAAAATTGCCAGGCGCTGTGCATATCTCAGTTGATAATTTCTTAAACAGCCCGAAATACGATGAGCTGATTGAGAAATTGAAAAAATAACATGGTGAAACGGGTTGAGTTCAATTTTTCTTCATTGAACTCCCCGTTTTGGTTGTTTTCCTGATTTTCCATTCTAAAAAAAGGTGTGATCATTCATGAAACAAGTACTATCAAAAGACAATATTTTTCTAAACGAACAAGCAGGCTCGAAAGAAGAAGCCATTAAAAAAGCAGGCGAAGTCCTAGTGGCAAATGGCTATGTCACAAGTGATTATGTTGACAAAATGTTTGAAAGAGAAAATATCTCGTCTACATTTATGGGCAACGGGATTGCGATTCCTCATGGAACAGAGGATGCGAAAGCAGCTGTCCTTCATTCTGGGATTTCCATCATTCAAATTCCAGATGGCGTTGAATACGGCGAAGGAAATATCGCCAAAGTCGTCTTTGGCATCGCAGGTAAAAACAACGAACATCTCGATATTCTTTCTCAAATTGCGATTGTCTGTTCAGAAGAGGAAAATGTAGAACGCATCATCCATGCAAAGGATCAGGATGAATTGATCGCCATCTTTAACGAGGTGAACTAACATGAAGGCACTTCATTTTGGAGCAGGGAATATTGGCAGAGGGTTTATCGGTTCTTTGTTAAAAACATCAGGCTTTGAGCTTGTCTTCACTGATGTAAATGAAGCGGTCATCAACGAGCTGAATGCAAGAGGAGAATACACGGTTGAACTCGCAGCACCAGGTCAGAAGCAAGAAGTAGTCGGTCCAGTGACAGCGATCAATTCTGCACAAGACCCAGCGGCATTAACAGAGGCGGTGGCATCAGTCGATTTGATTACAACAGCTGTTGGACCAACCGTTTTGAAGATCATTGCTTCATCGATTGCTGAAGGATTGAAACAGAAAAAGCCTGACCATATCATCAACATCGTGGCATGTGAAAATATGATTGGAGGCAGCTCTCATTTAAAAGAAGCCGTTTTCTCTCATCTAACAGAAGAGGAACAAGAAGCGTTATCAAAAACAGTTGGTTTTCCAAACGCTGCTGTGGACCGCATTGTGCCGATTCAGCACCATGAGGACATTCTAAAAGTATCAGTCGAGCCTTTTTTCGAGTGGGTCATTGATGAGACTGGCTTTATTGGGGACGTTCCTCAAATTGACGGAGCGACCTTTGTACAAGATTTGACGCCGTATATTGAGCGCAAGCTCTTTACTGTCAATACAGGACATGCACTAGCGGCTTATGTCGGGTATCAGCAAGGCGTTCAAACGATTAAAGAAGCCGTCGATACACCAGAGATTCGCAAGGTGGTTGAAGGCGCACTGCACGAAACGGGCAGTTATTTAATCGACACATATGGCTTTGAAAAAGAAGAACATGATGCGTATATTCAAAAAATCATCAAACGATTCGAAAATGCTTTTATCTCCGACGAAGTCACTCGCGTTGCACGCTCTCCTCTTAGAAAGCTAGGAGCAGATGACCGTTTAATCGGTCCGGCGAAAAAGATCAAGCAGCCAGTGTACTTAATCAAAGGCATTGCTGCAGCTCTCGCTTATGACTTCGCCGAAGACGAAGAAGCGGTTCGTTTGCAGGCATTAAGAAAAGAAAAAGGCATTGAAGGTGTGCTGGAAGAAGTATGTGGCCTCACGCCAGCAGATGATCTCTATCAAGCCATTCTTAAAGAAACAGCTCGATAATTAGAAAATCCCTTTCCAACGAGTGAAAGGGATTTTTTGATGACTTTTTAATACTTTACCCCGTTTGTCGATATATGAAGTAAGGGGGAATTTGTATATGAAAAGGAAAATGTTTGCGTCAAGGAGTGTCTTTTTTCAATTAATGTCTGCCATTATCGTCATCACGATCTTAACCGGCGGACTTGTTGGGACAACGGGGTATTTATTAGCGAAACATGTCTTAATTGATGCGGGGAAAGCAGATTTAAAGCACATCGTCAGCGGAGCAATGGCTACACTTGAACAGTTGAATGATCGTGTAGAGAAAAAAGAACTGACGCTCGATCAGGCACAGGAACAAGCCCGCATTTACTTGAGCGGGCCAAAAAATGACAACGGGAAAGGGTACCAATTTCAAAAGTCAGATTTTATCTATAAAAATAAAGGCTATCTTGTCGCATATGGAGCAGATTATTCCTCTCAAGTCCATCCTGTCAATGACATTGGCGTCATTCCAGATAACACGACCAATCGTGAAAAAATGGTCGCTGGAGCCAAATCAGAAGGCGAGGATGCACACTATGTGACCTATTTAGATAAGGACGATGCCACTGGGGAAGAAAAGCAAAAGCTTGCCTATATGAGCCAGTTCACGCCCTGGAATTGGAGTATCGGCATTGCCGTCTTTCAGGATGAATTTTATAAAGAATTAGAGCAGATGAAGCTCTATATCATGCTCATTACAGCAGGTGTCGCTCTTCTCAGTCTTGGCGTCTTTTATTTAGCTGCTCGAAGAAAGGTCAGACTGCTCAAACAAGTCACTGCTGCTTCAAAAGAAATTGCGGAGGGGAATCTTGAACGCACGAGTTTAAAAGAGACAACAGATGAAATTGGACAGCTGGCAAAAGGCTTTAATCATATGTCAGGAGAACTCCGGACACTTGTAAGCGGTCTACAGGAAACGAGCAGTCAACTCGTCGAATCAGCCACAGATTTATCAGCAATATCTGAAGAAACCTCAGCCAGCAGTGAAGAGATTGGCCGAGCGATTGGTGACATATCGACTGGAACACTTCATCAGGCATCGGACCTTGATGTAGCGAATCAACAAATGACCCAGTTCAATCAATCCATTGAGAACGTCAAAGAACAAAGTGACCAAATTAAACGGATCTCTGACCAATCGAGTCAATCATCGAAGCAGGGTCAGCAAATTGTTCAGCAATTAAAACAATCAAATGAACAATCCATTCAAGCATCTCAAGGCATTAGAGCAGGCATTGAGCAATTAAGTACAAAAGTACAGGATATCTCTAAAATTACAGATACGATTGAAAGTATTTCAAATGAGACGAATTTACTTGCGCTGAATGCCAGCATAGAAGCAGCACGCGCAGGAGAGCACGGCAAGGGCTTCTCGGTTGTGGCGAGTGAAGTGCGGAATTTAGCAGAGCAGACAAAACAATCAGCAGTGCAAATTCAGCAAATGGTACAAGGCATTAAAGAAGAAACGACGGCAACAGCCGACATGATGTCAAACACAATGGATCGTTTCGCTGAGTTAGATGACGCGGTACATGCAACAGAACATGAATTCAATGCCATCTCTACGTCGATTTCACAAACCATCGTTGAAACAGACGCAATGGCAAAAGAGCTGAATGCATTACTAGAGCAAAACGACCTCATCACAAAAGCCATGCAAGGCGCAGCCCATATTTCTCAGGAAAATGCCGCTGCGATCGAAGAGATCACCGCATCCACAGACGAACAAGTGACAGCCATCTCTAATGTGGCAAAAGCAGCAGAAAGACTCAATGAACTAAGCATACGATTGAATCACGATATTGCGCGCTATCGTCTATAAACCATTTTGACTGAACGTCTCGTTTCAGGTACTATATAGTTAATCAAAACCTTGCTCACGCAATCAAAAGGGAGTGTTCCGGTCATGAAAAAGAAAATATTGATGTTCTTACCTTGTGGCTATGGATACTCCACTGCTGTTTTCTTTTAGGATAGATAGAAATTGGTGAAGTCTGTCTACATGAAGAGAAATCTAGCAGAAAAATCAAAGTGAGTGAGGGAAATCATATGGAAAAAATCACAAGAAAAAACCCAGAAAGTATGCCGAAGCCCGTTGGCAGCTATAGTCATATCACAAGAGTACCAAAGGGCGCGGCATTATTTGTTACATCGGGTCAAGTCGGAACAGATATCGATGGACAGGTACCATCAAGTTTAAACGACCAGGTAACCAATACGTTTGAAAATATCAAAAAAATCCTTGAATCAGAAGGATTGAATGAAGAGCATGTCATCAAGGTCAATATATGGGCAACAGAAGAAATCGACTGGGATCATCTATATCCTCAGTGGGATACGATCTTCAAAACAGCTTACCCATCAATGACGGTTGCTTATGTATCAGCTTTAGGATGGCCTGAGCTGAAAATTGAAATTGAGCTATGGTGCGCCGATATATGATCAAAAAAAGAACAGTGCAAACTGTTCTTTTTTACTTGAACCGAAACCGCTTTGTCATCCATGCAGCGATCAACGTAAAGACGGTGTAGATGATGACCCAAATGAGAAAGGATTCATCCCCGCCAATGTATGTGTACATGAGAATGACGCTGGCTAACAGGACAATCAAAGTCGGCATCCAAACATTCTTCAAAAGCATTGTGCCAAAAATGCCAATCAGCACAGAAAGAATAGGGAAGCCAAATACAACGAATAAAATAAAAACAGCCATATGACGAACTCCTTTTAACAAGTGTTTACATTAAAAAATAAAAGATCGACACTGCCATGTGCGGAAGTGCAAAGATCATCATGAGAAAGGCCGTATCCAGACGCCACATGCGGTGTTCTTTCGTTTCAGAATGATAGGCGGCTCTTGTTTCATTTCCGCTTGTCCAAGCCCCCATTAGAAGCCCAGACATCATGATCCCGATAATAGAGATTCCACCACTGACCCATCCTATCCACTCATGGTGCTGCAAAATAATAGCGGCACTGCAAATCACAATCATCGAACAAACACCGGCGATAAAGGCATGTTTTTTTCTCATACTGGTTCACTCCTTTAAACAGGATTAGGAGACGGCATCACATATTTCAATGAAATGACCATCAGGATCAGCGACATAAGCGACGGTTTGACCCCATGGTTTTTTTGCAGGTTCTTTGATGATCGAAACCCCTTTTTCCTTCATTGATGCAATGGTTTGTTCCACATCATCCACAACAAATCCAATCTCAAACGTTTGCGAGGATTGATTTGCTTCAGGGACAGGCAATCCAAGTGCATCTTTGACATCCTGACGCGAGTTAATCGATAATGTCACGTCCCCCGTGTCAAACTCAACATAGGATTCAACCCTAAGTTTCATAGGAAAGCCAAGTACATGTTGATAGAAATGAATACTTGCCTCAACATCGTTTACATATAGAATGGTATATTTCATTTTCATGTGAAAAACTCCTCTCTCCATATACGTGTCAAAACCGGAAAGGTTTCCCACTCAGTGTACCATATAGGATATAAAGCATGTTTTATTCCAAAAAAATCAATATATTTAGCTCGATAGTCTTGAAAAACAAAAAGTGGTGACATATGATAAAAATGTAAAAATAGAAAAAATAGGGGGATTCTACATGTTGAAAAAAATCATGGTGGCTGTCTTGTCCTTAGGTCTTTTACTAAGCGTTACACAAGTCGACACCCACACTGCAGATGCAAAAACAGTCAAGTCCTACAAAAACTGCAAAGCGCTGAACAAAGTCTATAAAGGCGGCGTAGCGAAAAGCAAAAACACGAAAAACAAAGGCGGCAAAACAAAGTACAAGCCGTATGTGTCAAAAGCACTTTACCAAAAAAATAAGCGACTTGACCGTGATAAAGACGGGATTGCATGTGAACGCTAAGCCAATGCGAAGAGACCTGTAACAAGGTCTTTTTTCTATGGGATCAAACTCGTCCCTTTGTGCCATCTCCCTCTTTATATTAAAATAAAGATAGTTACAAAAAATGATACAAAGTGGGGTACTCAATTTGTCCATTCAAGCTGATAAGAAAGACATCCGATTGATTGCCATTGATATGGATGGCACGCTGTTAAACAGTGAACACGTCATTCCAGAGGAAAATAAACAAGCCATTAAAGATGCTGAAGCAAAAGGGGTCCATGTGGTGATTAGCACAGGGCGGACGCTGATGACATGCCGAGAGCTGGTTGAGCCGCTTAAACTGTCTTCTTACCTTGTGACAGCAAACGGAAGTGAAATCTGGGATTCAAACTTCCAACTGATCGAACGAGATCTATTGCATCCTGATCATGTCCAAATGATGTGGGATCTAAAAAATAGATATGAAACCGATTACTGGGCTTCCACTGTGGAGAAGGTGTGGAGAGGTGAATTCCCAGAACGAATTCATGACCACGAATGGCTGAAATTCGGCTTTGAAATTCATGACGATGACGTTCGTGAGGAAGTGCTCAATACACTGAAAACAAATGGTCATCTAGAGATTACAAATTCAAGTCCAACCAATATCGAAGTCAACGCAGCTGGCATTAACAAAGCGGCAGCTCTTGCAAAGGTAGCAGAACGCATTGGCTGTACGATGGACAATGTCATGTCACTTGGCGACAGCCTAAATGATATGGCTATGATCCAAGAAGCCGGATTAGGCATTGCGATGGGAAATGCGCAAGAAGTGGTAAAAGAAGCCGCTGATTGGATTACAGCTCCTAACACAGAACACGGTGTAGCAAAAGCCATCCAGCATTGGGTGCTGTCTAAATAAAGAACATGATGAAAAAGCGAGAGGCGATATCCTCTCGCTTTTTTATGTCCTAGTTCTATTGTTATGTTTTCTGACAATGTCATGTGCAATCTATCCAAAATTGATATAATCAATATAAATTCGAATATTCGGACTTTATGTTCCGTTATTCGGAACAACAAGGAGGGATCCTATGTATCAAGTAGATATCAACTGTGATTTGGGAGAAAGCTTTGGTCAATATACTATCGGTTCGGATGAACAAATTTTAGAATATGTCACCTCAGCCAACATCGCTTGTGGTTTTCATGCAGGAGATCCAACAGTCATGAGAAAAACCGTCAGAATGGCACTGGATAAAGGGGTCCGAATTGGCGCGCATCCGGGTCTGCAAGATTTAGTCGGCTTTGGCAGACGTCCAATGGCGATTTCAGCAGAGGAAGCCTATGATCTCGTCGTCTATCAAATTGGCGCTCTATCAGCCTTTCTCAAAGCAGAAGGCGGCACGATGCAGCATGTCAAGCCACACGGCGCCCTGTACAACATGGCGGCTAAAAATACTGAATTATCTGAATCGATTGCGAAGGCTGTGTATCATGTCGATCCAAGTCTTGTATTATACGGGCTTTCAGGCAGTGAACTTGCGATAGCAGGTGAGAGAATGGGTCTTCAAGTGGCGCATGAAGTATTTTCTGATCGGACCTATCAATCAGACGGGACGCTGACATCCCGCCGCGAACCACACGCACTCATTGAAGACGATGAACTGGCCGTTCAGCAGGTCGTTCGTATGGTGAGAGAAGGGAAGGTTCATACCGTTCAAGGGGAAGACATTTCGCTTAAAGCGGATACTGTCTGTATTCATGGAGACGGCATCCATGCGCTCCAATTTGCCAAAACTATTACATCAAAGCTAAAAGAAGCGAGCATTCATCTCAAAGCCTTTCAATAAAAATCGTCATCAAAGGGGGAAACAGCATGAAAAAAGAGGAAGTCAAGCACACGAAGGCACCAAAGGGGAACCGGTCTATGCTGATGGGCGCAGCCTTTTTAATGGCGACGTCCGCCATCGGACCGGGATTTTTAACACAAACGACTGTCTTTACACAGCAGCTGGCGGCTAGCTTTGGGTTTGTCATTCTCATCTCTATTTTGTTAGATATTTTTGCGCAAACCAATGTATGGCGCATCATCGCTGTGTCAGAAAAACGAGGGCAGGATATTGCAAATATGGTTCTGCCGGGTCTCGGCTATGTCCTGGCCGTTTTGATTGTCATTGGGGGACTTGCCTTTAACATCGGAAATATCGCTGGTGCTGGTCTCGGTTTTCAGGTCATTTTCGGAGTCGATCCGCGAATCGGTGCAGGGGTCAGTGCTGCTATTGCTATTCTGATCTTTGTGATCAAAGAGGCTGGAAAAGCGATGGACCGTTTCACACAGATAGCGGGCTTTGTCATGATTGGTCTGATGCTGTATGTGGCGATTTCAACAGCACCGCCAGTTGGAGAAGCGGCAGTGAGAACATTTGTCCCAGAGAAAATTGATATTTTATCCATTGTGACACTTGTAGGCGGAACAGTAGGCGGCTATATCGTCTTCGCTGGCGGACACCGCTTGCTGGATGCAGGTATTAAGGGGAAGGAAGCATTGCCCCAAGTGACGAAAAGCTCTATTTTCGGTGTCCTCATTACGTCCATCATGCGTGTAGCACTCTTTCTTGCTACATTAGGAGTTGTCGCAAAAGGCTTGCAGATTGATCCATCTAACCCGCCTGCCTCTGTATTTCAACTAGCTTCAGGAAATATCGGATATAAAATGTTTGGCATTATTATGTGGGCTGCGGCAATTACGTCCGTCATTGGAGCAGCATATACATCAGTTTCCTTCTTTAAAACCTTCTCGTCAAAAATTGAGCAAAATCAACGTGGCATTATCATCGGCTTTATTGCCCTCTCGACCATTTGTTTTATTACGATCGGAAGACCTGTGAACATATTGATATTAGTTGGGGCAATCAATGCATTGATCTTACCGCTCGCGCTTGGCACCTTGCTGGTAGCGGCTTATAAGAAAGACATTGTCGGGGATTATCGACATCCATTCTTTTTGACAGTATCAGGCGCATTTGTAGTTGTCATCATGGCAATGATGGGCGGATATACCATCATCAATGAAATTCCAAAACTATGGAGCTGAATCGAATGAATATCTATCAAACATATGAGCCTTCACAGATCAGAGAGTTGATTCGTAAAAAAGAAATCACAGGGCCAACGGCAGGCCTAGCAGAGGGATATGCTCAAGCCAACTTAATGATCGTCAAAAAGGAACTTGCCTTTGATTTTCTGTTGTTTTGTCAGCGCAATCCGGCTGCATGCCCCTTGCTTGATGTGCTGGAGCCGGGTGATCCAGTGCCGAGACGGTCTGCACCTCATGCGGATATTCGTACGGACTTTCCTAAATACCGTGTTTACCGAAAAGGGATTCTTCAAGAAGAGGTGTCAGATATCTCTGCTTATTGGGAGGACGATATGGTTGCCTTTCTCATCGGCTGCAGTTTTACGTTTGAGCATGCGCTCATGCTGAATGATATCCCTGTTCGCCATATTGAAAACGGCCATAACGTTCCGATGTATCAAACGAATATCGCTTGTGAAAGGGCGGGGGCATTTCATGGCCCGATGGTCGTCAGCATGAGACCCATTCCGGCGCATCAGATCACAAGAAGTGTACAAGTGACGTCTAGGTTCCCGTCAGTTCATGGTGGCCCCATTCATATAGGTGACCCAGCGATGATCGGAATTGACAATGTGGATCAGCCGGACTTTGGAGAACCATCTGTGATCAAAGAAGGAGAGGTCCCGGTGTTTTGGGCATGTGGTGTGACGCCGCAAGCCATTGTCATGCATACAAAACCAGACATTGCGATTACCCATGCACCTGGGCATATGTTCATCACAGATCAACGAGATCAACAGCTTGGTGTGCTTTAGAAAGAGAGGGGTCCTCAAGTGGCATTTTCAACAATAAAAAATTCTATCACCTTCCACCCGTTAGGAGATGCAGCGATTGTTATTCAAGCAGGAGCAGACATATGTGAAGAAATTCATGAGCGTGTTGTGCAGCTGTTTTCTTGTATTGAACAGCATCCATTTGCCGGATATGTGGAAGCTGTTCAAGCCTTTACAAACGTGACTGTTTTTTACGAGCCGTACACCGTTTATCAATCGGCACCTCTTCAACAACAAGATTTGTCCCCCTATGAATGGGTGAAAAGCTATATTGAAACACTCCTTGAAGAGAAATGGCAGGAAGGGGTTCAGGCTAAGCGCCGCACTATCGACATACCGGTCTGCTACGGGGGAGAGTTGGGCCCTGATTTAGAAGAAGTCGCCCGGATCAATCGTTTAACACCAGAGGAAGTCGTGCGTATTCATACCTCAGGGACGTATCTTGTCTATATGATTGGATTTGCCCCAGGGTTTCCGTTTTTAGGCGGGCTGTCTGAAAAGATCGCAGCCCCGCGCAGAGAAACACCGAGAATGTCCATTCCAAAAGGATCTGTCGGCATTGCGGGAAAGCAGACCGGTGTTTACCCGATTTCCACACCTGGTGGCTGGCAGCTCATTGGACAAACTCCGCTGCCACTCTTTCGTCCAGACGAAAAAGTCCCAAGTCTACTGAGAGCAGGAGACGAAGTCAGATTTGTCCAAATGTCTGAAAAGGAATTTTTCAGCATGAAGGAGGCAGAACGTTGAGTATTCATGTCATCAAGCCAGGAATGTTCACAACCATTCAAGATAAAGGGCGGAAAGGCTATCAAAAGTATGGCGTCTTAACGAGCGGCGGCATGGATGCGCTCTCGCTTAGAATTGCCAACATTCTCACAGGCAACGAGGAAAACGAAGCCGTACTGGAAATCACATTAATGGGGCCGGGTCCTGTGTTGACATGTCACAAGGATGCGCTTATTGCAGTGACTGGCGCTGATGTAGAGATCGACATCGATGGAGAGCCAGCCCCTTTATGGAAGCCGCTTTTTATTCGAGCAGGAAGCACAATCACCTTTGGACCTTGTAAAAGAGGCTGCCGCGCTTACTTTGCTGTGGCAGGCGGATTCGATGTAGAGCCGGTGATGGAGAGCAAAAGCACCTATGTGAGAGCAGGAATCGGTGGACTGAACGGACGTCCGCTTGAAAAAGGAGACGTCCTGTCCATTGGAAAGCCATCACTCGTAGCAAATCGATTGTCTGATAGACTCAAAAGCAATCTGAAACAGGCGGCGTACAGCGCACCCGATTGGACTGTAAGTTATACGCATTTTTTACCGTTGCGGAAATCGCCCGTGATTCGGGTGCTGCCAGGGAGACACCTTTCTTTTTTTCAAGAATCATCTCAAAGCACCTTTTTCGAACAGCCTTTTCAGGTCACGCCTCAATCAGATCGCATGGGCTGCCGTTTGAAGGGGGAGCCGGTTCATTTAAAAGAAAAGCTTGAATTGATTTCTGAGGCGGTTGCCTTTGGTTCTATTCAAATTCCTCCTGACGGTCAGCCGATTATTCTGCTGGCAGATCGGCAAACAACAGGCGGATACCCGCGGATTGGAGAAGTTGCGACGGTCGATCTGCCGCTCATAGCACAAGCGATGCCTGGGGCGAATTTGTATTTTAAGCGAATCGACCATCAGGACGCGGAGCAGGCGCTATTTAAGCAAGAAGCAGAACTGAAGGAGCTTGCTGCTAGAATCAAGCTGGAAGCATTCGTTTAGAAAAGGGGATGGCCATGCAAAATACAAATAAAACCGTCGTGAAATCAATGGAGATTTTGCGGCTGTTTATCGCTCGTGACCAATTAACGTTAAATGAAATGATCGAGCTTTCCAGCATGCCGAAAACGTCTGTGCACCGCATGGCGAGCTCTTTAACCGATATGGGGTTATTAGAAAAGCAAGATTCAGGTGCTTATCGGTTAGGACTGATGTTTCTAGAATACGGTCAGCTTGTGGCGGATCGCCTTGATATTCGGAGACTTGCAAGACCATTTATGGAAGGCTTGCGGGATGAAGTGGGAGAAGCTGTACAGCTCATCGTTCGTGAAGGAGACGAAGCCATTTACGTGGATAAAATTGAAGGGACGCAGCCTGTTCGTCTCTACACCGCCGTCGGCAGGCGCTCTCCCCTGTATGCAGGAGCCTGTGCGAGAAGTATTCTCTCCTTTTTACCAGAGAACGAGAGAATCGCCTATATCGATTCGATTGAGCTAGGGAAAATTGGAATCGGAACCATTACAGATAAAGAGGTTCTTCGAAACATACTGGAAGAATCAAATGAGCGGGGCTATACGTTAAGTTATTCGGAGCTTGAAAACTATACAGCTGCGGTTGGAGCTCCTATATTCAATCACCTTGGAGAAGTCACAGCAGGTATTAGCATTGCAGGTTTGAAGCAGGTTATCAAAAAGAACGTCTTCCATACTTAATTGAACAAGTCAAAAAAGCCGCGAGCGGTATCTCCAGAGAATTAGGCTTTCATCTAGATAAATAAAAAGCCAATGACCGTTAAGATCATTGGCTTTTCGCGTTCAGTTTATTAGAAAGTTTTACCTAAAGCTTTTGCACGTTCGATTGCATCTGCTTTAATTTGCTCTGCTTTCGCAGGTTCAGCATTGTGACCTTCAACGATAAGACCTTCGAAAGAAGGAATTCCGAAGAAGCTCGCAATTGTACCAAGGTAACGGTGGCCTGCTTCAAGTTCAGCAGCAGGACCTTCAGTGTAGTATCCGCCACGTGCTTGGATGTGTAGAGCTTTTTTGTCTGTTAATAATCCAACAGGACCTTGCTCCGTGTATTTGAATGTTTTACCAGCTACAGCAACAGAGTCGATGTATGCTTTAAGAACTGGTGGGAATGAGAAGTTCCAAAGTGGTGAAACAAATACATATTTGTCAGCAGAAACGAATTGATCGCTTAATTCGTTTAGGCGAGCAACCTTCGCTTGCTCTTCAGCTGAAAGTGTATCGAAACCAGCACCTGATTGCAGCTTGCCCCAGCCAGCGAATACATCTGCATCAATGTGAGGGATGTTTTCTTTGTACAAATCGATATGTACAACCTCGTCACTTGGGTTTGCTTCCTTATAAGATTCGATAAATGCTTTAGCAGTAGCCATACTGTAAGAAACTGTTTCATCATGCGGATGTGCAGTGATGTATAAAACTTTTGCCATGTTCATTCAATCCTTTCTGTTTCAGTGATTTTTTTAGCGTATCCCAAAGATACACTGAATATGTGGCATCTTTAATCATAGTGGAATGCTACGAAAAAGATGTAACAAGCACAGTTACATAAAAACTGATATTTTTATTGTAATCACAATGTAGTTTGAAGTCAAGGTATAAAGTCTCGAAATCAAGATAAAAAGTTTGTCAATTTTTCTGGAACGCATGCAGGTGCAAATTTCATGATCTCAACCTATTCTTATTGAACAAAAAATCAGTCGATCTCGCAAGTAAAGAGTTTGTAAAGACGTCTCATGAAAAAAGATGAATGTCTCTAAGTCATCTGCTACAAGCATCTGTTCTCCGATTTCGTATATATAAGAGAAGGCAGGAGAGAGTGAGGGATAAGAGTGGGACGATCCTATGTTGCGATTGGAGATTCCTTAACAGTTGGAGTGGGGGCACGTTTATTTGGTGGAGGCTTCGCAGAGCGGTATCAGTGGATGCTTGAAAAAAAGACACATACGCCAGTCGAGCTGTCTGTATTTGCAAAGTCAGGGTTAACAACAGATCAGATTTTACAGCTGTTCAAACGATCTGATGTGAGGCGTGCTATTGCAGCAGCTGACATCATCACCATCACAGGCTGTGGGAATGACCTTGTTCAAGCGATTCAGCAGTATGAAAAGGGTGAAGATGAAAAGAAATTGCTGCAAGCGACGCTGCATTGCCAAGCAAATTTCAGCAAAATGATTCAAGAAATCGCTCAGATCAAAAGAGGGCAGAAGCAGCCCTATTGCGTGTATCTCATGAATTTATATAATCCTTTTCCGCAAATACCTATAGCCGGGCGGTGGCTTCAGCAATACAATCATCAGCTTCGCTCGCTTGCTGCAAATCCGCATGTAGAGGTTGTGGATGTGTACCGGGCGTTTGAAGGACATGAAAATGAGTACTTATCGATTGATCAATTTCATCCGAACCATAAAGGATATGAAGCAATGGCAAAAGCATTGTTTCAACAATCCTGTAAACAGCTGTAATCCATTGGGATTGCAGTTTTTTTCATCCTTTTAAATGAAGGAGGGTTTCGATATGATAAAAGAAACGAAAGCGAAAGAGGTGTGCAGGCATGGAGGAAATCAGTGCATATTTTCAAGAAATGACAGGAACCGCTTATGAAGTGGGAAAACAGCAGGCTGTCTGGATGAAGAAAAAGCAATGGCTACAGACACAATACATTCGAACAGAACCGCTTGCAAAAGAGGCTGTGAAAGAAACGAAGCAGCTGATGCGCCCTTATCTTCCTCAGTTAGAAGAAGAGATTGCTGGATTTTGTGATGAACTGCAATTAGATGAGCGCTATTTGACCTTTTTCTATTCATCTCATCTACAGCCAGGCTGTTCCCACTGCGTGAGGCAGGGGAATATGGCGGCAGGTCAACAAACGGTCATGCTGCGTAACTATGATTTCTCCCCGATATTTGATGATATGCGTCTTGTGACGACACATGTGAAGGGCTTGGCATATCATACAGGCTCGTCACTGCTCTTGTTTGGCAGATCTGATGGGATGAATGAGTATGGTCTTGCTGTGACTTTCTCTGCTTGTGGTCCGCCGGTTGGAAATGAACCCGGTTTAAAGCCTCCAGCAGTTGCCGGCTTGCAAGTGTATCATGTGATTCGATCTGTTCTGGAAAACTGTAGAACGGTTGAGGAAGCCATTCGCTCTATTCAGGAAATGCCCGTTGCCTCAAATGTTCACCTCATGCTTGCCGATCGAAAAGGAGAGGCGGCTGTGATTGAAATTATTGATGGTCAAAAAAGGGTGAGAAGACCGGAGACAGGTTATATTGCCGCAACGAATCATCCGGTTGCTGATCAAACAGCAAAAGGGATGACCAAACATCATTCTGTTGTCAGATACGATATGTTAATGGAAGCTTTAAAAGAACAACGATCAAGTGATTCTCTTGTGAAACTGTTCCAGACAGAATATCCTGATGGTCTGGCTGTGCACAATTATGAGGAGCTGTTTGGAACAATGCGAACCGTCATCTTCCGTCCGGAAGAAGGAACGATGGATTATTGCTTTGGCTCTCCAATATACAATCCGACGTATTCTTTAAAAGCTGGGGGTTCACTGCCTTTTCATGAACAAAAGGTTCAATTTCATCAAAAGGATTATGGACCGTCATTTTGGAGAAATGTATGATCAGACGTTGTATTTAATTTTGTCACAGCTGATGTGCCAAAGTCAGATCAACTTAAGATTGCATCTTTTGTTGAAAGCGTTTTATATTAGGGTACGACAATAGACCTATTTTTGCAGAAGGAGGCATTTCATGTACATAACGGCACGAGAACAAAAGATCATCAAATACATCATTCAGCAAAATCGTTATGTCACGATTCGTGAGATAGCCGATTCTGTTCAGGTGAGTACAAGAACGATTCATAGAGAACTAAAATCGATTAAACCCATATTAAAGAATTATGATCTTTCACTAGATAAACAGCCGGGGAAAGGCTTGAAGGCAGTCGGTGAACGGGAGGATAAACAGCGGCTTCTTGCTCATATGTCAAATGAGGATCAAATTGAATATAGCTCTGATGAACGGAAGCTCTTAATATTATGTGCGCTGCTTGAAGCAAAGGAACCGGTGAAATTATATACACTCGCTTCCGATTTGCAGGTCACAAATGCGACGATCAGCTATGACTTAGATGAACTGACGGAGTGGATCGCGCCATACGGTTTGCAGCTGATCCGAAAACGCGGGTATGGCATTGAATTAAAAGGACCGGAGGAAGCAAAACGAAAGATTGTCGGCAACCTCATTGTCGACCGGCTCGATATTCAATTATTTTTAGAAACGATTGAAATGAATATCAAGCAACGAACGAAAGCGACGGAAAAAGTGTTTGGCGTTGTCAGCAGAGGGCAGCTGCTCAAGGTAGAAAGACTTCTCTTTCATTTGAAAAATCGACTGTCACTCTCTTTATCTGATAGTGCCTATATTGCGCTTGTCGTTCACTTAACCTATGCTATCGAACGGATTCAGCTTGGCGAAACCATTCGAATGGAAGAGGAAGAGCTGCTTGAACTAAAGCGGACGAAAGAATTTGAATCATCACTGCGAATCGCAAGAGCACTTGAACGCATGTTTAATGTCGAAATCCCTGAAGCAGAGGTTGGATATATGACCATCCATCTGCGCAGTGCAAACCGCAGCTTTGGGGCAGAATACCGTATTGATGAAATCGAGCTGGATATCGCGATTAGAACGAAGAAGCTCATTGATTTTATTTCAAATAAAACTGGCTATCATTTAAATGAGAATGATTCATTGTATGAGGGACTCGTGTCTCATCTTGAACCTGCCATGAACCGTTTAAAGGAAAAGATGAGAATCTACAATCCACTTACACAACAAATTAAAAAGGACTACTTTTTACTTTTCATGGCGATTGAAGAAGGAGTCGAACGTTTCTTTCCAGAGATCGAATTTCCAGAGGATGAAATCGCCTTTATTGTGCTTCACTTTGGCTCAGTGCTTGAGATCAAAAAAGAAGAAACGAACATTCATGCATTGGTCGTGTGCTCAAGCGGGATCGGTTCCTCTAAAATGCTCGCATCTCGGTTAAAAAAAGAATTGCCAGAGATCGCCGAATTCGATCTGTCTTCCTTGATGGAGCTAAAAGAAATCGATGCATCAAGCTATGACATGATTGTCTCGACCGTCCCTATCCCATATGAGCATATCGATTACATCATGGTCAGTCCGCTCTTAAACGAGGATGATGCTATGCGTGTGAAGGCTCATATTAAACGAAAGATCCCTTATATGATTGAGAAAAAAAGGATGAAAGAAGCTGCCAAAGAAGCGGTACAAGAATCCGTTAATATGATGGCGGTTGCAGAGCGGGTGACGAATTACATGTCTGTGATTCGCAGCATCTTGTCCCATTTCACCATCGACAATAGAAAGGCGATGCCGCAGCATGAGGCAACAATCAGTCAGCTGCTTCGTCAGCTTGAAGAGGAAGGATTTATCACACATGCGGATGAGGTAGCAAGTGGTTTACTAGAACGTGAACAGCAAGGTGGTTTAGGGATTCCTGGTACAGAATTTGCTCTTTTTCATTTAAAGCATACGTTCATCAAGGAACCCATCTTTCATATTTATGATCTTGATCAGGCATACGAGGTCAAAAGCATGGACGGCGGGCAGCAGCAGATGTCACGAATGCTCATGATGCTGGCGCCGCTAGAGCTAGGCAAGGAAGGGTCAGAAATGTTTAGTCTGATCAGTTCATCCATCATTGAAAGTGAGGAAAGCATGACGCTTTATGGTCATGGGTTAAAGGAAGACATTGAACAGAAATTGCATCAGCTGTTCTATCAATTTGTCAAAGAGGTAAAGTGGTAAGAAAAAAGCCGAGGGCTTATTCGCTTCTCAGTTCAGATTGTAGACAAAGGGCTAAAATGATTTTTATTTTAGCCCTTTGTCTTCTTTTCAGCGTGATAGAAAACCTTTGCAGTCTAGGAAGGGCGAGCACCGGAGCGGAGCGAATTTGACATTCGTGAGCACCGAAGCGCAGACCTGACAAAGAATGCGAGGGTTTGTCTACACGCTGGGCCGAGAGCTTATTCGCTTCTCGGCTTTTTGGCTGTGACACAGACAGCAAGCGTTGGACGAATTTCCTCATACTCAACAGAAAAATGGTCAAACCCCGCAAACTGTAAATCATTCAATATGTTTTCACCCATCTCTTTTGTCCGGCTCGCATCAGCACCTTTTTCTCTTGGCTGCATCACAATGACGAGTTTTCCGCCGGGTTTCAACGTGTGATAAAGGTTGAGTAGGCCAGTCTTTGGATCATCCCAAATCGTAAAGTTGTTCACAGACAGTACTTTGTCATACTGCTCTCCCGGCAAACGTGTTTTCTCGATTTTTCCTACATACAGCCGGACTTGTTTGTCTTTTGACCGTTTGCTGACGCGGGATTTTGCTTGCTCCTGCATGGTGGAGGAAGCATCTAGTCCATCTATATGGAGACCTTCATAATGCTTAAGCATATGCTTGATGCTGTAGCCGGGACCATAGCCTATTTCTAAAATGTTTTCACCATCTGACAAATCTAAATGCTGGATCGCCGACTGATTCAGTGCTTTATTTTCATTTGCCATAATGAAGCCTGCAATGCTTCCGAGCCAGCCTTTTGGTTTGCTAAAGGTTTTCGAAATGGTTGACAGCATGTGAGAACGCTCCTTTTTAATGATCATGTAACCGATTTTATCCATCTTGAAACATGCCGTTTTTCAAAACGCATCTATGCCACATAAGGATGTTTGAGTGGAAAAATGAGGTGGTAATGAAAGGATACATCAACAAATCAAGGAGGAGCTTACACATGGATTTACGTGAATATTTAACAAATGGCATTCCGCGCCAAACACAGGATCAGCAGCCAGGCAGTGAAAGGGAAATGAATCCTGCGCCGATCTTTGAGGATGAATCATATCAAGGGTCTGGCAAGCTCAAAGGGAAAGTCGCACTGATTACAGGCGGAGATAGTGGAATTGGACGTGCTGTGTCTGTTGCCTATGCAAAAGAAGGGGCACACGTCGCCATTGTGTACTTAAATGAACATGAGGATGCAAAGGATACGCAAAAGCGCGTAGAACAGGAAGGCGTCAAATGTTTAACGATTGCAGGAGATGTCGGTGACGAAGCCTTTTGCGAGAAAGCGGTAGAAAAAACAGTTGAAGCCTTTGGGCAATTAGATATTTTAGTGAATAATGCGGCTGAACAGCATCCGAAAGAACGGATTCAGGATATATCTAGTGAACAGCTTCACCAAACCTTTAGAACCAACTTCTATTCCTATTTTTATTTTACAAAGAAAGCACTGGATTACTTAAAACCAGGAAGTACAATTATTAATACAACATCCATTAACCCATATCGAGGCAACAAAGTGCTGATTGATTATACGGCGACAAAAGGCGCCATCAATGGCTTTACGCGTTCTATGGCTCAGTCGCTTGTGAAGGATGGGATTCGGGTGAACGGAGTAGCGCCAGGTCCAATTTGGACGCCGCTCATTCCATCTACATTTGATGAGGATCGTGTGGAAAGCTTCGGGGCAGAAACCCCAATGGGAAGACCAGGACAGCCTGTAGAACATGTCGGCTGCTATGTGCTGCTTGCTTCTGACGAATCGTCTTATATGACAGGACAAACACTTCACGTCAACGGCGGTTCCTTTATGAATACATGATCAATAGCGCACCGCCCACCTGATTGGGCGGTGTGTTTAGTATTTCTTGCGATTTTTCTGCACAGATGAGACAGACCATACGATAATGCCCACAACAACTGCCGCAATGACAAGTGAACTTAAATGGAACATCGTTTCATGATGCATGTTCAACTTCTCCCTTCATTGAGCCTGTTTTCTATAGCATCAGCCAGAAGATCTCTTTTTATGAAAAACACATTTCTTTGTTTAATGAATGGATTGTCGTGGAAACCTAAGAGTACGGATGAAATTTGAAGGAGTGAAACGATATGTCACAAGAAGAATTAAAACAAAAGGTACTCAATCTATTAGATGAACAAAAGGTCGGAACACTGGCGACCGTTGAACAGGATAAGCCGCATACCCGCTACATGACTTTTTTCCATGAGGGACTGACATTATATACACCAACGAGCAAAGAAACACATAAAGCAGACGAAATTGAAAAAAACCCGAATGTCCATATTCTCATTGGTTATTCAGGTGAAGGATTCGGTGACACGTATGCAGAAATCGCAGGTACCGCCACATTAACCGATGATCCAGAACTGATCGACCGCCTTTGGTCTGAGGAGATGGAGAAATGGTTTAAAGGAAAAGATGATCCGAACCTAGTGATTCTGAAGATTGATCCAACATCTATTCGTTACATGAATGAAGGAAACCGTACTCCAGCTGAATTATCACTTTAACACTTGCATAAGATGGGGGGATGTGTTATAGTTTTATATTAAGTGTTGAAATAAGCAAATAAATAAAGAAAGTAAACTTTCTTTTTTCTATGACATAATGAGAAGCAATAGAGCTTCTACTAGATAAGAACGAGACGCTGTCAAAGCGAACAAACTTATTCTTTTCCTTCTGCACCCGCCCCCTATAAAAGCGGAAGAGTGGAAAAAAGACGTTTTGATTTACAATTCACACTGGCACGGCTTCGGAGCCGTAAGGACGAATGAGAGGTAGGGCTTTCGTTGTCTTGTTATCCAGAACTTCCATGGCGTTTACTTTCAAACGTAGGTTCACTCGGAACACATATGACACACTGATATGATCGAATCTTAATTCATACACTCCGTAACGGAGATCACACATTGATTATTTATTTGCATGAAAAAAGCAAGAAAAAGGCTGCCATCTATTTGGCAGCCTTTTTCATTGGATTCATTTCATGATCACTCACTTCTTCCTTTCTTCTGATAACGCCAAATCTTCTGAATAAAAAAGAACATCACCGCAAACAAAATAGAAAAAATGAACATGTCCAAGAGTGTCACGCCTCTATTTGGGTGCACAATGCCAAACCAAACCAATTGCAGAACAAAAGAGATAGCAAAATAACTAATGGATTCTTTCATGATTTTCCCCCTTTCATTTATTTTTTTGACCTTTTAGCCATAACAGCCAAATGAAGAAGGAACCGATGATACATGATAGTAAAGTGATGGGCGGCAAGGTATGCCAGCTAGTCAGCCCCTTTACAAAACACATATAAAAAAAGAAAATGGAAATGGATACGAGCACCCATTGCTTGAACCAACGGGGAACACGCAGCCAAGCCGCTAGAATGATCGATGATAGCTTACTCATTGTGATAACATCCTTTTTTTCGAATCTAATTGGATTTTATCGCAAACAACCAAGTTTGTAAAATATGGAACTTAAAGGCTGAAAGGGTATTCTTCTAGCATGAAACATTCTCGCTGCACTGACGTATAAGATAAAGGAACCTCATGAAAGGAAGCGATCAAGTGAAAAGAATACCAGTGATTTTCCTCAGATATATTGTCTTCTTTATTCCAGCGATCATTCTTAGTGTCTTGGTGTGGAACCATTACCAAGATGATTTGTCAGCAGGGAAAGTGACGGAATATGACGTCAAACGAATGTTTACATTTGATGAAGGAAAACGAGTGGTGAGTGCTGTATCAAAAGACCAGCAGCTCCATTTTGAAATGTATGATCCTCAATCAGGAAAAAGAATCAGTGAATGGACGACAGCAAGCGATTCGTTTAATGAAATGCTGCCATCCATTCAAGGTAACAATCTCTTACTTGCTTTAAAAAATAAAGACGGGCAGCTGTTGATCGAGAAACTAACGCCAAGCGGAGAAAAGAAAGAGCTCGTTAAGCAAAATCTACAGATACCCTCGTTTTTAAAAACGAATACATATCAATGGAATGGACGGCTTGTGTTTACAGGAGAAATGGAAGGCGCCGCTGCAGTCCTTGGTGAGCTAAAGGATGGTCAGTTTCATGTGCACAATCTAAGCGAGCTAAAGCTGCCAGCAAGGCCAGTCTCTATGGATGTTGTCATGAATTCCTTTAGAGGACAGACGCCTATTCCTATATTTGAATTGACTTTGAAAAATGACCAGAAGGCATATGTCAGCGGAGTCTCAAACGATAAGAATCAGCTTGGGGTCTATGTCTCCAAAAACGCTGAACCGTTTAGCCTCATTGAAGATAAAGTGGAGCAACAGCTGGAAAAAACGATCGGAACATCCCAAAACTTTGCAGTCGCTGTCGAATCTAACTATCCAAAAAGACCAAGGAAAGTGAATGCAGAGGGAAGGCTTGGGGAAGTCGTCCCAACACCAAAACCGATTTATCAAACCCTTATCTACCAGCTTAATGAGGAAGAAGTTCTTCTTGCAGGCTCTACAGCAAAGGACGAAGCAAAAGGCAAGCTGACTGGTTATATTTATAACCACCGCACCAATAAGACAACGTCCGTCAGCAAGCTTTTGCAGTCGTTTTCATATGAAACGTTACAAAGAGAAGGACTCTCTTTCAATAAAAATGTGAAAAGCGATTGGATCTATTATTCAATCGACAATCAATTAACGGGTGCATTTGAGACGAAGAGCAAAGAGCTAAAGGAATTTCCTTTGAAAAAAATGATCTCAATCGAAAACGCCAGTCCTGCTCACCAAACGTCTGTAGACACCTTTATGCAATATGTCATGAAAGGCGGACCACTCATTCTCAACTGGGCGATATGGCTCTTTATCCCACTGCTGTTATTTGTGCTAGCGATCTTCCTGCCACCGATTTTGAGACTGGTGAGAAAGAACAAGATAAAAGACAGTGTCACATTAGAAGCCAATATTGTATCTGTCAAAGAAACGGGTACCTACATCAACGAACAGCCGCTTGTCAAAATGCAGCTGCAATTTCAATATGATGGGGAAAATATCGAGAAGGCAGTTAAAACGGTTGTATCCTACACCCAAATACCGCAGCCGGGTCAGCGTATCGCCATTCTCTACAATCCGAAGAAGAAAAAGGCGATGCTCTTAAAAGAGGGGGACTTCTCACAGACAAGTGAGCCAAAGTTCATCAAAGGCGCTGTTTTAAGAAATATAGAATCATATGGAACCGTAGGACGAGGCACGGTCTTATCGCTTACATTTGAAGCAGATCAGAAAAGGTATACCATTCCGATGATTCAAGCCGCTGGTTTTGAATTTAGAACAGGAGAAAAAGCCGACCTCGTCGACATTAGCGGTCAGTTGAAAATGGCAGCCTATGGCCATGAAGTGCGGAATCGATCGGGGAAAGACGTGACATTAACAGGAACCATCCAGCGGGTGAAGCAATATCCAGTCACGATTCATGGTCAGAAGCCTATCATGCTAGATGTGACGGTTTCTAGCGGAGATCAGTCCATCACAAAAACGGTCAGTCAATTCATCCCTGATCATATGGAGGTCGCGCCAGGAACTCAAATCACGATGCAGACAAAACAAGAAGAGATGGATAAAGAAATCAGTCTCATGCAAGAGAAACAAGGAAGTGCAAAAGTGACCCATGTCGCATTTGCTGGTGTCATCGGCAACCAGCCGCTAGCGATCATTCAGATTGAGCGAGATGGCATGATGTATGAAGTGAAACAGCCAATCGATCCAATCACTAGCGTACTGCCGGGTGATGAATTATGGGTGGCATATCACGAAATGACGCGTCAAGCAGCCATAGTGAAATATGCCTCGATTTAAAAAATACTTCAGTGTGTAGAAAAAGGGCTAAAACGAATTTCGTTTTAGCCCTTTTTGATTAAGCTTTTGTATCATACTGGCGGAGCACCTTATCATAGGCGAAGTTGCCGAAAGGAATGAACGCCGCAAAAAAACCAGCGATCGACCATTTCAAATGCCAGCGAACTTTAAAGGTCACATATGCCAAAATCAGCATATAGATGACAAACAATGCGCCATGAAGAGAGCCTACAATGGTGACTGCCATCGGAATATCCGCAAAATATTTCAGAGGCATGGCAATTAAAAGAAGGGTTAAAAGAGACATACCCTCAATAAAACCCGCCTTTCGAAGACGGCTAATACTTGTATGCATATACAAATCCTCCTGTATAAAAGCTAGTTTCTCATCTTCTAATATAAACGAAAGATCGTCCGGACATGCTAAAATCTACGAAAAATTCAAAATATGTTCATGTAATGCTTAAAAAATGGGAAAAAGGAAAAATCACTTAATCCGTGTTTGTTTCAGAGAGTACTTGCTTTAAGTGCATCACATCATGTAACAAATGATTCGTCATCGCTTGGACGGCTTCTGTGGAGCGGCGCTCTTTCATTTCAGAATAAATGGCAGCATGCTCTGTTTGAATCGTCTCAGCACGCGCCCCGCCGCTAAAATGAAAGATGCGGCAAAAATGAATGAGTGCATTCACATGATTCAATTGTTTACATAAGCGGTGATTGTGACTCGCTAGAATGATTTTTTGATGAAAGGCTTCATGTAACTGGACGATGTCTTTAGATGGCAGCTGCTGTTTGATTGCTTCGTCTGCCTGCGTGAGGACATGCCCAATTTCCTCCAGCTCTCTTTGCGAGGCTTCCTTGCATGCAAGCTCAACAGCAAGCGTTTCTAGGGCGATCCGAATTTGATAAAGCTCCTCGACATCTTTTTCCGTTAACGTATAGACAGAGTAGCCCGACCGATGATCAGCGATCAAGAGCTCATCTTTTTCTAAAAGTCTCATTGCCTCTCTCACTGGTGATCGGCTTACACCAAATTGTTTGGCAAGCTGTGTCTCATTGATGCGTTCCCCCGGCTGAAACTGTCCATCAAATATCATTTGCTTCAGCTGTTCATAAAATTGCATATGGTATGGTGCTGGTCTTTCCATCTCGAATGAATTCATCCTGTCATTCCCTCATTTACACATCATCTTTTGTCTCATGTTATCCAAGTTTTTCCCTCTAGGCAAGCCTGCATCGGAAAAGTCAATATCGTACAATTCAAGAGAAAAAGGGTGTGCTACACTGATGATCAGTTCAGTGAAAGAGGGGATCGACATGAAAACACAAGAGGAACGAACGGTACATTTTGATCAGGACTTGCAAATAGAGGCGTATCGCTTTCATGGCATCATGCAAAAGTTCCCGAATCATTTTCATACATACTATGTGATTGGATTTATTGAGGATGGTCAAAGAAGTTTGATTTGCCAAAATAAAGAATACATCATTGAAAAGGGAGACATTCTTCTTTTCAATCCATATGACAATCATGCATGCGAGCAGATTGATCACAGTACACTAGATTATCGTTGTTTAAATATTGAAGCAGATGTGATAGAGAAGATGTTTCAGCACAAGCCGCATTTTAAAGCTCCTGTGTTTTCACAAAGTGAACTGACAAAGCCGTTATATGATCTTCATCAAATGATGACAGAAGAAGCCCCAGCTTTGAATAAACAGGAAACGTTCTATTTCTTTATGAAGCAGCTGATTGAAGCCTACGCTGATACATCAGAGGAAAAAGCGTCAGTAGTACATGCCGCCGAACAAAAAGTCCAAGACGTACAGCAATATATTGAAACACACCTTACGGAAAATATATCGTTAGACGACTTAGGAGAGCTTGTCTCCATGAATAAATACTCACTTCTGCGTGCTTTTACAAAGTACAGAGGGATCACGCCGTATCGTTATTTACAAACAGTGAGAGTGAATTATGCGAAGGAGCTTCTCGCCAAAGGAGTGAAGCCTGTAGATGCGGCAGTCTCCACCGGTTTTTCTGATCAAAGTCATTTGAGTCATTTCTTTTCAGAATTTATTGGGCTCACACCAGGGCAATATCAGCAAATTTTCACAAAGCAGGTAACAGCAGATGAAAAATAAACAGCTTCTTGGTCATCTAGCGGCCATGTTCACCATTTTTCTATGGGGATCAACCTTTATCTCAACCAAAATATTGTTAACGGCTTTTTCTCCAACAGAAATATTATTTTTTCGCTTTTTTATTGGATATCTCGCTCTGATGATGATCTATCCGGTCACTATGAAGGTGCAGCGTAAAAAGCATGAATTGATGTTTGCGCTCGCAGGTTTATGTGGTGTGGTCTTATACTATTTTTTAGAAAATGTCGCACTCACCTATACGTTTGCTTCGAATGCAGGTGTCATCAGCTCAGTTGTACCATTCTTCTCATTTTTATTGGCTTATTTTTTATTGAAAGATGAGCCTTTGCATCGCCGGTTTTTCATAGGCTTTTTCATCGCGATGACAGGAATTGTCCTGATTAGCTTTAATGGAATGACGACGTTCCAATTGAATCCAATCGGTGATGCGCTAGCATTAACGGCGACCATTGTCTGGGCCTTCTATTCTATTTTATCGAAAATCATCAATCAATATGGATACCATATCATTCAAGTGACGAGACGTGTCTTTTTTTACGGCTTACTCTGGATGCTTCCCCTGATCTGGCACTTTAAAATTCGTATAGACTGGGGGCGATTGACGAACCCGTCGTTTGCCTTTCACTTATTGTTTTTAGGCCTGTTCGCATCAGCTATTTGTTTTCTCACATGGAGTTTTTCAGTGAAAACGCTCGGTGTGGTGAAAGCGAGTGTGTATATTTATGGCGTTCCTATTATTACGATGGTCATTTCAATGATCGTTCTTCATGAGAGATTGACTTTCATGTCTGTACTTGGAACGGCTCTGACCTTAGGCGGACTGCTGCTTTCAGATAAAAAAGGTACGAAGAGGAAGAAGGAGAAACCCTCGATGCTTTTGCAGGATAAACAGGCGCTTTGATCAAAAAAGCGCCTTTATCCATTGAAAGAACATGCACTCTCTAGTAAACTCAAACTTAAACGGTCGACGGTCGACCGACAATAAAGGGGGAGAAATAAATGAAGCATGTTTCAATTGCGGCGATACCAGGTGACGGGGTTGGGAAGGAAGTTGTACCTGAAGCCATACGAGTATTGAAAGCGGTATCAGAAGTGCATGGCAGTCTGTCTTTTACCTTTCAGGATTTTCCGTGGAGCTGTGAATATTATTTAGAGCATGGCGAGATGATGCCAAAGGATGGATTACATCAATTGAAAGCCTTTGACAGCATTTTCTTAGGGGCTGTCGGAGATGCCAATTTAGTGCCGGATCACGTATCACTTTGGGGACTGCTTATTAAGATTAGGCGGGAATTTGAACAGGTGATAAACATCAGACCTGCAAAACAGCTGAGCGGCATTCGCTCACCGCTTGCTCAGCCAAAGGATTTCGATCTTCTAGTTGTCAGAGAAAACGGTGAAGGTGAATATAGTGAAATTGGAGGCCGTATGTATCAAGGGGAAGATCAGCTTGCTGTTCAAAATGCAGTGTTCTCAAGAAAAGGGACAGAGCGTGCGATGCGTTTTGCCTTTCAATTAGCAGAAAAAAGGCGAAAGCATGTGACGAGTGCAACCAAATCGAATGGGATCGTTCATACCATGCCTTTTTGGGATGAAGTGTTTCAAGACGTAGCAAAGGATTATCCAGAGGTGAAAGCAGACTCGCAGCACATTGACGCGCTCTCAGCTTTCTTTGTAACAAGACCAGAAAAATTCGATGTGATTGTGGCCAGTAATTTGTTTGGTGATATTTTGACAGACCTTGGGGCCGCCATTATGGGAAGTATTGGCGTAGCGCCTGCCGCCAACATTAATGTAAATGGTAAATACCCATCCATGTTTGAGCCTGTACACGGATCAGCTCCAGACATTGCGGGAAAAGGAATCGCCAACCCAATCGGTCAAATCTGGACCGCTAAACTCATGCTGGATCATTTCGGAGAGGAAGAACTGGGCACACATCTGCTCGAAACCATCGAATCAGTCACAGCAGATGGCTTTTTAACGGCAGACATCGGTGGCGCCTATCAAACGCAAGAAGTCACAAACGAAATCATCACACGATTGAAGAAATAATCCGTCATTAGAACCGCATCTCCACGTCTGCTATAATAAAAGGATGGATAGAAGAAAGAGATGTGAAATCTAGTGTCAAAAACAGTTGTATTAGCAGAGAAACCTTCAGTCGGACGTGATCTTGCACGTGTGCTGAAGTGTCATAAAAAAGGAAATGGCTTTTTAGAAGGAGATCAATACATTGTGACGTGGGCGCTTGGCCATTTGGTCACACTGGCTGATCCAGAAGGCTACGGAAAAGAATTTCAATCCTGGCGTTTAGAGGATTTACCAATCATTCCCGAACCGCTTAAGCTTGTGGTGATGAAAAAAACAGGCAAACAATTCCAAGCAGTGAAAGCGCAGCTTGCGAGGAAAGATGTCAAAGACATTGTCATCGCAACAGATGCTGGACGTGAAGGGGAGCTTGTCGCTCGATGGATTCTTGAAAAAGCGCATGTGAAAAAGCCTTTGAAACGATTATGGATCTCATCTGTCACGGACAAAGCCATTCAAGAAGGCTTTAAA
The DNA here is from genome assembly GCF_900186955.1 of Bacillus pumilus. Taxonomy (NCBI): domain Bacteria; kingdom Bacillati; phylum Bacillota; class Bacilli; order Caryophanales; family Bacillaceae; genus Bacillus; species Bacillus pumilus. Next base: position 486,134 of record NZ_LT906438.1, read on the forward strand.
CGATTAAAAGACGGCAAAGAATACGATAACCTGTATCGCTCAGCCGTTGCACGTGCAGAGGCAGACTGGATTGTCGGCATCAACGCAACAAGAGCGCTGACAACGAAGTTCAATGCACAGCTTTCCTGCGGACGGGTGCAAACACCAACGATCGCCATGATCGCCAAACGAGAAGAAGACATTCAGCAATTTCAGCCGAAGCCGTTCTATGGATTGACTGCACAAGTAGATGGACTGACTTTGACATGGCAGGATGCCAAAACAAAGCAAAACCGGACATTCCAAGAGAGTGTGATCAAAGAACGCTTGACAGCCTGCGAAGGAAAACCAGCAGTGGTTGATGCGTTGAAAAAAACAGCGAAAAAAGCTTTCGCGCCGGGACTGTACGATCTGACTGAATTGCAGCGTGATGCACATAAACGCTATGGTTTTTCAGCCAAAGAAACATTATCTACGCTTCAGCGATTGTATGAGCAGCATAAGCTCGTAACATATCCACGTACAGATTCACGATTTATTTCAGCGGATATCGTTCCTACATTGAAAGATCGTTTAAAAGGAATGAACGTCAGACCGTACGCCCAGCATGTGAACCGGATTTTACAATCAGGTGTGAAAGCGCACAAAGGCTTCGTCAATGATGCCAAAGTGTCAGATCACCATGCGATTATTCCAACCGAGGAAGAGCTGTACCCAGGAGTATTAAGCGATAAAGAGCGTAAATTATATGACCTCATTGCCAAACGTTTCCTTGCGGTACTCATGAATCCTTTCGAGTATGAGGAAACAACGGTCATCACCAAAATAGGCAGTGAAACGTTCACAGCAAAAGGGAAAACCGTGCAAGCAGCTGGCTGGAAAGCCGTGTACGATGACTCATATGAAGAAGAGGAATCAGCCGAGGCAGATCAACATTTGCCGCTGCTTTCAGAAGGACAGTCACTAGACGTTCGACAGCTGAAAGAGACAAGAGGAGAAACGAAGCCTCCTGCACGTTTTAATGAAGCGACCCTATTATCTGCTATGGAAAACCCAGCGGCATTTATGCAGAACGAGGAAAAGGACTTAGTGAAAACCCTTGGTGAAACAGGTGGTCTAGGGACAGTAGCAACAAGAGCGGATATTATTGAAAAGCTGTTCAATAGCTTCTTAATTGAGAAAAAGGGCAAAGACATTTTCATCACATCGAAAGGGAAGCAGCTGCTCTCGTTAGTGCCTGAGGACTTAAAGTCCCCTGCGTTAACAGCGGAATGGGAACAAAAGCTTTCTAAAATCGCCAAAGGGCAATTGAAGGCTTCTCAATTCATGAGTGAAATGAAGTCATATGCCAAACAAGCCGTATCTGAAATCAAACAGACGAACCAGACCTTTAAGCATGACAATGTCACTGGCACCCATTGTCCAGACTGCGGTAAACTCATGCTGAAAGTGAATGGAAAACATGGCACGATGCTCGTTTGTCAGGACCGAGAATGCGGCCATCGTAAAAATGTGGCGAAGAAAACAAACGCACGCTGCCCGAACTGTCATAAAAAGCTCGAGCTGCGCGGAGAAGGCGATGGCAAAATCTTTGCTTGTGTATGCGGCCATAGAGAAAAGCTGTCTGTCTTCGAAAAACGCAAATCTCAATCCAATCAAAAGAAAGCCAGTAAGCACGATGTGTCTAAATATATGAAGAAACAAAAGAAAGTGGAAGAACCAATTAATAACGCACTAGCTGAACAATTAAAGAAGTTAAAATTAGATCAATAGTTCTATAAAAACCCGTGCGGAAACGCATGGGTTTTTCAGTATTATTAAGTATATAGACATATTGTTTTTCTGAAAATGGGAATAAATATGCGAAAAGGCTCGTAATTTGGCATAAAATATTCATTTAAATTTAAACAAAAACGCTCTATAATAAATCGTTAGATGCTTAGAGAACGCGGAATTGAAAGGGGACACGAATGCATACACGCATATATCGTACAGCAATTGTTTTACTCATTGTCATTCTACTAGGCGGATGTACCTGGGAACAGCAGAAAGAATCAGCTGATCCAGTATCATCTCAGCCCGTTTTGCCTGGAGAATATTTTATCACTCACCACTTAATGACAGATCAAGGCTTAATTCGCACCTCTTTTGCAGAGCAGCACATCTACTTATCTGAATCACTTGGACTTTGGATGGATTATCTTGTTCGAAAAAAAGATCAAAATTCATTTGACCAACAATTTGATGTTCTGCAAGATCAATTTTTACTAGACCATCATCTTCTCAGCTGGCAAATTGAATCCGATCAAAAAAATAAGGCCAATGCTTTAGTCGATGATTTACGTGTAGTGACGGCACTTCAAAAGGCAAATCATTTGTGGAAGAAGTCAGCGTATCAAACGACAGCAAAAGAAATCGCTCAAGCGTTAAAAGAAAAAAACATGTTCAAAGGCATATTGTCCGATTATTATGATGCATCAACCAATCGAACTTCACATACAATCACACTCTCATATATAGACCCAAAAGCAATCAAAGAATTGGAATCCCTCCAAATATTCACGAAACAAATGACCAGTAACCAATTAGCCATTCTAAAACAAGCACCGAGAAAAAAAGGATTCTTTCCTAAATCCTATGACATAAAGAAAAAAACCTATTCATTCGATCAAGAAATCAATATGATCGATCAACTTTATACAGCTTTACATGCATATCATGCAAAGGTGAATACGTCCGAGATCATGAAATGGCTTAAAACGTCGTTTAAACAAGAAGGCAAACTGTACGGAAGATACAAACTGAGCACATTGAAGCCATCTGTCACATATGAATCGCCTTCGGTATATGCACTCGTCATTTTGTATGCCCTTAAACAAAACGAGCTGAAATTCGCAAAGACTGTCTATCACCGCATGAAAGAATTACAAACTCAAGATCCTCTCAAGCCTTACTACGGAGGATACATGAACGAAAAAGAGACACACTCATTTGATAACTTATTGCCTTTAATTGCAGAAAGGGAGCTTCTAAATGAATCGGTTGTTCAGTAACACGTATCGCTTGTACTATTCTCTGCTCCTCACGTTTGCAGGCCTTATTTTGTTTATGGGCTACCTTAACGTACAAGATGCGGAGAGCTTTATGATCATCGCACTGACATTTGTCGTGTTAGGCTGTGGTATTTTATTTGGTATCCTACCAGCATTAATTTTCACCTTACTGTTTTTGTTCTTTATAGGAAGCGTCATGTTCTTTACAGAGCTTGGTCATGAAAATTCCCTTTTTTCAAATCAAACATTGCAAGATGTAGTAATTTGGGGCGTAGCACTTCTTTTTTTCGCTATTTCAGCGGGAAGCTTGCATGAACGGATCAATACGCTGCGTCACACCATTGAACAACAAAAGCAGGCCATCAAACAATTTGTGGCGATTGACTCGACAACAGGATTTGACAATGCTGAGCGGATGAAGCTCGAATTATCCGAGGAAATGAAACGGGCAGAACGGTACAAACAGCCATTTGTCTTTATCCTTCTTCATATGAATTACGCAGCGGAATTCAAATCGTTATATGGAGAAAAAGAAATGCAGCATCTATTTCAACAATTAAGTCTCAAGATACGCGAAAGCGTAAGAGAAACCGATAAGAAATTTCGGTTATCTGAAGAACGAATGGGCTTGCTGCTAACCCATACACCAGAAGAAAATGTGTCAGTTGTCCTTGATAAGCTAAAGGATAAACTGCAAACGCATGTCCTATTAAACGGTCGTGAAGTGACCTTGACATTTCATGTCTGTCATTTAACAAGCAGCTCGGATTATCGTACGCCAGAGCAGTTTTTAGAAGAACTAGAAAAAGAGATGATGATGAATGAACTTTAATTCTTTGATGAAATGTTGTTTGATGATCACGCTTTTTTCGATTCTTTCGTTTAAACACATGGCTTCAGCCGATGCGCTCGTCACGCAGCCAAATACACTGATCGTTTATTCCACACCATCGGGGGAAGTGACTCCAGCCGTTCATATGCTGGATCTACTCGCCGGTCATTTTTCAAAACAGACGACGATTGTATCTGATGAACATTTGGCTGAAAAGAGGATGAATGAATTTCAGCAAGTCATTTATCTTGGAGAAATAAAGAGAACCCTGTCAAAACAAACCATTCGTGCGACGAACGAATCACAGCAATTCATCGCCATTGGATACAATGCGGAACAGCTTCGCCCATTCTCCAAGCTTACTTTTCACAAACAAGATCATATCAGTCAATTGAAACATACACATGATCAGACATACCGTCAGCTAGAGAGAAGGATCAATGTGTTAACGGTTCGAGGGACAGACTTGGAAAATGAATTTCTAGTGAAGAAACGTCAATCTGATCTGCCATTTGTGACTCAGACAAAAGAAGGTACGGCATATATCGGTATCTTAGATGTCGTGCAACACAACAAGCTTCTTGCAGAAGTGCTAGAAAAATACATGCCATCTTCTGTGCAAATGAAGACAAAATACGTAATGCTCGGGAACATCAGTCCAGCAAGTGACGAGAAGAAGCTACTAGAACTTGGACAATACGTATCCGCACAGCATATTCCTTATCAAATTGCAGTGACCCCTGTTTGGATAGATCGAGCAACAGGTGATGAAGTCACACTGAGCGACCGCCCGAAGCTCGTGAATGTGTTAAAACAATTGCAAGAAAATGGAGCGAGTATCATTCTTCATGGCTTTACCCGTACGTATCGAACGGAGGAATCTGGTCAGGGATTTGAGTTCTGGGATGCAAAATATGATCAGCCCATCACGACAAATGATCCAAAAAATGCAGAGAAGAAACAAAGTAAAAGCCAATTCCCAAATGAAAAAGACTTTCATACGTATACCAAATTGAATCAGCAGCAAGAAGTCGCCTATACAGAAAAGAAACTGACAAAGGGCATTGAGCTTCTTGCTAGGCAAGGCTTATATCCTCTTGCGTTCGAGGTGCCGCATGATGCGATATCACAAAAAGGTTATGAAGTAATTTCAAAGCATGTGTCCAGTCTATTTGGACAGGTGCAGCTGTCAGACCGCACTTGGAAAACAGCCGGTGCATCGCCGCTCGTGACGTCTCCTGCCATGTTACACGGCATGACCTTATATCCTCAGCAGCAAGTTGAGCAAGTGTTTGACAAAGAAGGTTCAAATGTTTTAACTGAACAGACGATTCAATCCGTGCAGCATCTGCAATCAGCCGCAATTGGGCTGTCCTATGACGTGGAGTTAGGGATAGCAGGGTTACAGGATTTGATCACACAGATGGAGGCAATCCCTTCTAGCGAATGGCTGGATGTAAAGAAAACAAAACAGACGGTCCAAACTGCACATGTAAAAATCCAAACATCTGGGAATGGACATATTCAAGTAGAGGAATCCAACATCGCCGAAACAAAAACAGTCAAACGAAGTGGCATGGAAAATATGCTGAGAATTCTCACGGTCGTGGTCATGCTGTTTATTGCGGCATTTGCTTTATACACATTGTATTTAAGACTGACAATGAAAAAACGAATTTTTAAGGAGAGAAAATTAGGTGGCTGATGTCTTATTTTATCTTTCATTAATGCTCATTTGGATCATGCTTCTATACCACATGTTTCTCATGCAGGGCGGCTTTCAGCATTACCTCACCTATGAAAAAGTGCTGCCTAAATGGACAAAACAAGGGAAAGAGCTGCCGACCGTCAGTATCCTGATTCCTGCTCATAATGAAGAGGTCGTCATTCGGCAGACATTAAAAGCGATGGTTCAGCTATCTTATCCTAAACACCTCCTTGAAATCATTGTGATTAATGACAATTCTTCTGATCGCACAGGAGAGATTGTGCAATCATTCAGTGAGCAATATGATCATGTCCATATGATTGAAACGAAGCCGCCATTTGCAGGGAAGGGAAAATCCACTGCACTGAATGAAGGTTTGAAGGCTTCAACAGGAGAAGTGATTTGCGTATACGACGCAGATAACATGCCTGAACCAAAGGCTGTCTATCATTTGGTTCTTGGATTATTAAATGACCCAAAAGCAGGCGCTGTTGTCGGGAAATTCAGGGTGATCAATGCAACCAAAAATTTGCTGACCAAATTTATTAATATTGAGACCATCTGTTTCCAATGGATGGCGCAGGGCGGGAGATGGAAATGGTTTGGTATTGCAACAATACCAGGTACCAACTTCGCCATCCGCCGGCACATTTTAGAAGAGCTCGGCGGCTGGGATGTCCAAGCTTTGGCCGAGGACACCGAATTAACGATCCGTGTGTATAACCTGGGATATGTGATTCGATTTTTTCCAGCTGCGCTCACATGGGAACAAGAGCCTGAGACATGGAAGGTCTGGTGGCGGCAAAGAACGCGCTGGGCTAGAGGGAATCAATATGTTGTCCTTAAATTTTTAAGGCAGTTTATGAAGCTGAAACGAAAACGAATGGTTTTCGATTTGTTTTATTTCTTCTTTACGTATTTCTTATTTTTCTTCGGCGTTCTGCTCTCAAATGGCATCTTTATTGTAAACCTATTTGTTGATCTTCATTTATCTGTAGGGGCTGTCGCACTAATCCTTTGGGGATTAGCCTTCTTCCTCTTTCTAACAGAAGTGATGATTACATTAAGTATTGAGAAAACAGAGCTCACCAAACAAAATATTCTCATTGTGGTCCTCATGTACTTCACCTATTCTCAAGTATGGATTGCGCTTGTCGTGTACTCCTTATGTGTAGAGGTGAAGAGCCGATTATTGAAACAAGAAGTGAAATGGTACAAAACAGAGCGTTACGATCAACAACAAAAGAAAAGCGGGTGACAAATTGAAATCGGTCAAATGGATGTTTTTAATATTAGCGCTATCCCTTGCCATTCAGCCTTTTTTCATGGCAAGTCAAGCAATGGCGCAATCCAATCGAGTACAAGTGAAAGACGATTGGGTTCACTCATCAAAAGGAAATCAAACAGAAACGCAGCATCTATCAGAAGATGTGGTGACATTGTATGGTCAAGAAGACCGCACTGAATTTTCCTATCAAATGGAGAAAGAAAAAGTAGAGTCTAGCACTCTTACATTAAATATAGAGGCTTCACCATTACTAATATCGCCATCATCTTTCACAGTGATGATCGATGGAGAGATTGAAAAAACGATCCCTGTATCAGGGAAAAACCCCAAAAAATCGATTCAAATCAAATTGAACAAAACGCAACTAAAAAAAGGATCTCATCAAATTCAGCTCGCATTTTATGGTGTGTTAAAAGAAGGTGTGTGTATCAACCAAGAGACGCCTGCCAATTGGCTGAAAGTATATCCTGAAAGTGAGCTGGCGTTCAAAGGAGTTCAAACGAAAGACGTGACGTTAGACAGCTTCCCTTCACCATTTATTCCATCAGGTGATCAGGAAGAACAAACAGATATTGTGATTCCAAATAAACCAGAAGCGGCTGAATTAGAAGCGGCTATGAAAGTATATCGTACGTTGAAAAACAAAGACCGCCTAGCAGACCTCAAACTCGTTCAAGAAAAGGACGTCGAGCAAATTGCGCACCCAACTATTGCTGTTGGAGCAAAAGGAAGCTGGAATGGACGAATAAAATCGCTCGAGCAAGCGGCTGGAATTAAAACAGAAGGCGATCAACTTACGTTAGCGGTGAGAACCCTGACAGCAAAGAAAAAAGAACAGCCCATTTTATTTGTCACTGCTAAGCAGCCAAAGACAATTGCTGAAAAAATCAATGTCTTGACTCAGCCAGAACTGACAGGTCAGCTCACTGGAACCGACTTGCTGCTGCAAAAGGTGACAGCTAGTGCTTCTAAGCCATCTCATCATATTTCCTTAATAGATTTTGGCGCAGATGATGTCAAAGTTGGAACCAAAAAGACAGCATCTGATCATTACTATTATCCGAAAGCATTAATGGCTCAACAAAAATCAGGTGCAAAACTAAATCTATCATTTAAAAAATCAGATCCAGCGAACAAAGCAGAGCGTCTAACAGTGATGATCAATAACGAACCGCACGACGTACCGTTAACAAAACTAGGAAACAAAGATGAGAATGGGTTCTACCATGTGTCGATTCCAGTAGATTCACAAGTGCTTCAAGAGAACGAATATGTGGACTTACAGTTTGTCACAACAGGTTTTAAAAACATGGAATCCTGTAGACATACAGATGAAGAAGGCTGGATTTACATTGATAAGAACAGCTCTCTTCAAATACCAGAAGGAACAACTATTGATACACCGGACTTAGCCGCATGGCCGCTTCCTTACACTTCAGAAACGGAGCAAGGAAACACATTGATCATTATGCCAGATCAAATCAATCAAGCCTCAATCAATCAAATGGCTATGCTGACCGAATCATTTAGTCAGCCGGAAGCTGCTCAATATCATTTAATTGAAGCATCGAATGTGACAAATGAACAATTGAAAAAGAACTCTCTCATTTTCATCGGAGGCATCCAGACATTCTCTCTTTTAAAAGAAAAAGCAGATGATCTCATCGTTCCAGTGAAAAAGGGTCAATATGATGTATCCTCATTTGGCATGATCAACGAAACAACAGCTCGTATTGTATGGACGCAGCCATCCGTATGGAATAAAGAACAAACCATGACCGTTTTTTCAGGAATGACGGCAGCTGACGCTGATATATCAAATGAAGTGATTCGATTCCTTCAAACAAATACTGAGACCGCAACAGTTGCAATAGAAAGCAAAAACAAAGATGTGTTCTCTAATCACCAAACAGTCAGCAATGCAAAAAATGATCTTAAAAAAGGTGAAAAGCAAGGCGTCGGTGATTCTTGGATTTACTTTGCATGTATCGCTGTACTGATCATTTTTGTCGTTGTGATGATTGTTTATTTCGTACGAAAAAACCGCAAAAAGACTGATTAATAAACGGTCAAAAGACCTCGAAAAAATCTCTTTACTTTGGTGTCAAACGGGAGTATGATCTCTTTTATAAAAGACCAATCGCTGAATCATTTCGATGAGCGGGGGAACCAATTTTGGTGGTATAAAACACCATGTGGGGTGAATCCTTTTAAGGTAGGGCAAAGTCTCATGCGCCCGAATCCGTCAGCTAACCTCGTAAGCGTTAAAGAGAGCAAAGACCAACCTGTGATCTAAACAATAGACACAGGGGCATTCTATTGCCTCTGTGTCTTTTTGGCGATCCATCTTTTGCAACTTAAATCGTTTGACACTAAAGGAGCGGGCATCACATGTACAGTTTGATGAAGCGTATTTTAATTGGTAAACCATTAAAATCACAGGCAGCAGGAGAACAAAAACTATCAAAAATCAAAGCGTTGGCATTATTGTCATCAGACGCATTATCATCAGTTGCATATGGTACAGAACAAATCTTAATTGTTCTTTCTGTCGTTAGTGCAGCAGCATTTTGGTACTCACTCCCGATTGCAGGTTGTGTATTAATTCTTTTAATGGCGTTAATTCTGTCTTACCGCCAGATCATTTATGCTTATCCAGAAGGCGGCGGGGCATATGTCGTCTCTAGCAGAAACCTAGGTGAAAAACCGGGATTGATCGCTGGCGGATCATTGCTTGTAGACTATATTTTGACTGTAGCAGTGAGCATTTCAGCGGGGACCGATGCCGTCACATCGGCTTTTCCAACACTATATCCATATCATGTCTTGATCTCAATTGTATTGGTCATCGTGATTATGGTGCTCAACCTCCGTGGATTAACAGAATCGGCATCTATTCTGGCTTATCCTGTATACTTGTTTGTATTTTCACTCCTTATATTAATTGGAGTAGGCGGTTTCAAATTATTAACAGGCGGCGTACCGCCAGCACCTGAACATACAGCGGTAGGCACACACGTACAAGGCATTACATTATTTTTGTTATTAAAAGCTTTTTCATCTGGCTGTTCTGCTCTGACTGGAGTAGAAGCCATTTCAAATACGATTCCATCCTTTAAAAAACCAGCTGCACAAAACGCAGCGAGAACATTGTTGATGATGGGTGGATTGCTAGCTGTTTTATTTGTGGGAGTCACATTGCTTGCATTTGGTTTCGGCATCTCGCCAAAGCCAGAAGAAACGGTTGTATCACAAATTGCGTCAGACACTTTTGGACGTACGTTTTTCTATTACGTGATTCAGGCAGTCACAGCGCTAATTCTAATATTAGCGGCAAATACCGGCTTTTCAGCCTTTCCGTTATTGGCTGTCAATTTAGCAAAGGATAAATATATGCCGCGTATGTTTACTGTAAGAGGAGACCGGCTTGGTTACTCTAATGGCATTATCTTTCTAGGCGTAGCCTCTATGCTGCTCATCTGGTTGTTTGATGGAAAAACAGAACATCTTATACCGCTATATGCTGTCGGTGTGTTTATTCCATTTACCCTGTCGCAGACCGGCATGTGTGTGAAGTGGATTCGTGAAAAACCGCAGGGCTGGAAAACGAAAATGCCAATCAATATCGTCGGAGCACTGATTTCTTTTACAGTTTTTATGATTCTCATTTTGACCAAGTTCCATCTCGTATGGCCAATATTTGTTTTCCTGCCTATTGTTTTATTTATCTTTCATTCCATTAAAAAGCATTATTTGTCTGTTGGAGAACAACTGCGTTTATTGAATGAAACAGAGCCTGTTGAGATTAAAGGAAATGTGGTCATCGTACCTATAGCGGGTGTCACGCGTGTTGTCGAACAATCTGTTCAATATGCAAAGTCTTTGTCAGAGCAAGTCATAGCGGTTCATGTATCCTTTGATAAAGAAAAGGATAAGAAAATTGAAGAAGATTGGGAAAAACTCAATAGCGGTGTACGGCTTGTGATGCTGCATTCATCCTATCGAAGCCTCATTCACCCGCTAGATAAATTTCTTGAGACAGTTGAAACAAAAGCAAATGCCCATCAATATAAAGTGATGGTGCTTGTGCCACAATTTATACCGAAAAAAAGATGGCACACCATTTTGCATAATCAATCTGCCTTTTTATTAAGATTCCGCCTATTATGGAAGCGGGATATTGTGGTGGCAACCCTGCCCTATCATTTTAAAAAGTAGCAGAAGCAAGTTGAAACGTTTGATCAAAAGGATGCGGTGGTATGGAGTAAGAAAAAAGGAGTTTTCTCACATGCCGCAAAGAACCGCAGGAAAAGAAGTAACAGCGCTACTGGAAGAGTGGGGCGTGAAACATATTTATGGAATGCCCGGCGATAGTATAAACGAATTGATTGAAGAACTTAGGCATGAATCAAGCCAAATAAAATTTATCCAAACGAGACATGAAGAAGTGGCAGCACTATCAGCGGCGGCTGATGCCAAACTAACAGGTAAACTTGGTGTCTGCTTATCAATCGCTGGGCCGGGTGCTGTCCACTTATTAAATGGACTGTATGATGCAAAAGCAGATGGTGCACCAGTTTTAGCAATTGCAGGGCAGGTTGCTTCGGCCGAAGTAGGCAGAGATGCATTCCAAGAAATCAAATTGGAGCGAATGTTTGACGATGTCGCTGTCTTTAATCAGCAGGTACAGACAGCAGAGGCGCTGCCTGACTTATTGAATCAAGCCATCAAAGCAGCTTATACCCATAAAGGTGTGGCAGTTCTCACCGTATCGGATGACTTATTTTCTCAAAAAATAAAGCGTAAACCCGTCTATACATCTCCTCTTTATGTTGAGGGAGAAGTACGGGCAAAGAAAGATCAATTGCTAAAGGCAGCTCAGCTGATTAACAATGCGAAGAAACCAGTCATCTTAGCAGGTAAAGGATTAAGACATGCAAAAGAAGAGCTTCTTTCATTTGCAGAAAAGGCAGCTGCTCCTATCGTCATCACGCTCCCTGCAAAAGGTATTGTGCCAGACAGGCATCCATACTTTTTAGGTAACTTAGGTCAAATTGGAACGAAGCCGGCATATGAAGCGATGGAAGAATGTGATCTCTTAATTATGCTTGGCACCTCCTTTCCATATAGAGACTACTTACCAGAGGACACGCCAGCCATTCAACTAGATATTAAACCAGATCAAATCGGCAAAAGGTATCCGGTAGATGTGGGAATTGTGAGCGACAGCAAGAGTGGTTTGCATGAACTAACTTCCTACATTGAATATAAAGAACAGCGTGGCTTTCTTGAAGCTTGTACAGAACATATGATGAAGTGGCGAGAAGAAATGGATAAAGAAAAATCTGTTGCTACTTCACCAATTAAACCACAGCAAGTCATTGCTAGACTAGAAGAAGCAGTCGAGGACAATGCCATTCTTTCAGTTGATGTTGGTAATGTCACGGTATGGATGGCACGTCATTTTGAAATGAAACAGCAGGATTTCATTATCTCCAGCTGGCTTGCCACAATGGGCTGCGGTTTACCTGGTGCGATTTCAGCTAAATTGAATGAACCGAACAGACAAGCCATTGCCGTCTGTGGTGATGGAGGCTTCACAATGGTCATGCAAGACTTTGTGACAGCTGTAAAGTATAAGCTGCCGATCGTTGTCGTAATCTTAAACAACAACAATTTAGGGATGATTGAATATGAACAACAGGTAAAAGGAAACATAAATTATGGTATAGAGCTGGAGGATATTGATTTTGTTAAGTTTGCAGAGGCGTGTGGCGGCAAAGGATTCTCTGTGTCATCACATGAAGAATTAGCTCCAGCCTTTGATACAGCCCTTCAATCCGATAAACCAGTCATTATTGATGTCGCTGTCGCCAATGAACCTCCGTTACCTGGGAAAATCACTTACACCCAAGCAGCAGGCTTCAGTAAATATTTATTGAAAAAATTCTTTGAAAAAGGTGAGCTGGATATCCCTCCACTCAAGAAAAGCCTCAAACGCTTTTTCTAAACACAAAGTAGTCGGTCTTCTGAAAAGAGGGCTGACTTTTTTTGTGATGATTAGGAAAAACATTTCAATTGTCACTTGCCTTCATTTCTATTAAAATATTTGGAAATTATTTTTGTAACTTAAAGCCTATTTTTCCAATTCGCTGAGAAAGGTAAAATAGACTTTATGATCAATAATGGAGGGAGTGACTTCTTCTGGGCAAGATACTTGATGCAAAAGCACTAACAAGTGCCATGGATGCAAGGGCAAAACACTACCAGGAACTCCGTGAACAAATGGTAGATTTAAAAAAGGCACTTCAAGGCGTGGCTAACCTCGGTGATGATTTCACTGGAAAAGGTGCCGATAACATTAAAAGCTTTTATAAAGAACTGGCTGGAAATGTAGATATGTTTATCAGCTTCATTGATAAGCAAAAAGCCTTTCATGAAGGTGTTTCTGGGACACTAGATGATACAAACTTTGGCGGCGACACCTTTGTAGAAGAACACTTTTTAGACAACGCTGTACATATGGGCATCAAAAATGCCAAAAGCATTGTAAAGGATCAAAAAAAGGCCCTTAAAACGATTTTTCAAGACATCGACGACCTCATTTCTCTAGAGGTATTTGATAGTCAAACCTTTGATGAAAAAATTGCAGATGCGGAAGACGAGCGAAAAAAGACAGTGAAAGACCTAAGAGAGCTTGATCAAAATGTAAAAGATGAATATGCTTTGTCAGAAACGGAGCAGCAAGCTACAATGGCATTGTACGTAGAAATGATCAATGCTACAAATGACGGAAAAGCCATTTCGCCTATGAATTTTGACAAGAAAGCGTATCAAAATAGTGAAATCTACAAGGCAAAAAGCGATATTGAGAAGCAAACTTCTGAATATCTGAAAATCAAAAAAGAACAAGAAGAGGCCCGCGAGATCGCAAAGGAACAAGAAGCGCTCGCCAACCGTCCTTGGTATGAAAAAGCACTCGATTATGGCGGGAATATTGTCAATGAATTGACAGGCGTGAACGATGCAAAACGTGCCGCAACAGGTGTCGATCCGATCACAGGCGAAGAACTTACTGCAGGACAGCGCGTCGCCGCAGGCGGCATGGCAGCTGCAGGATATATCCCAATCGTCGGCTGGGCAGGACGCATTTTCAAAGGTGGTAAAGCCGTCTATAAAACAACTCAAGCCACATCAGCCGCAGTCAGAGCAGTCGACATTTACAAGACATCGCAAAAGTCTTTTGACGCCTTAAAAACATCTCAAAAAGGCTTATATGGTCTTACCGCCACCAACGGCTTCAGCGAAGCGATTACAGGGCGTGATATGTTTGGGAATAAGGTCTCGAAAGAACAGCAGGAAGCGAGTATGAATGCGGCGCTGGGAATGCTTTTGCCGTTTGGGGCGAAGGGGTTCAATGGGAAGATGGGGATTAAAGGTGGTACTGTTAAAAATGTGGATAATGGTACAGTGTGGAAGGATATAAAAGTTACTCAACCACTTTATGAAGGTACAAAAATCCCAAAATCTTTTGAATTAGCAACAGTTGATGGAAAGTTCTGGGTGCACCCTAATGGGACAAAACATATGGTTGAGTATATAACTAGAGATGCAACGACACATGGTATGCCGATAAATAGTCAAACTTTATTGTCGAGTTTCCAAAGCTCTGTTAACAATGCTGCCAAGCAAGGAATTAAATATGAAGAAATTATGAAGGTAGGTAATTGGGAATTAATATTTAGTAAACCTCGCGGAGACGGATTGCTACCAGTAATAAAGCATGCTGTGTATATGCCTTAAAAGGAGAAATGATGATGTTAAAAGTAATAGAATATAAAGACAGTCAACCTATCAACATTGAATATGATCTTTATACACCGATTAATATAGAATTTGGTAGTTGGAATATATCAAAAGAGCCAACGATATATTGGAGAACTGGAGATTTCAAGAAATCTTTAATTGAAATAGGTTTAGGGAAATATACGGGTAATATTCGTTCAATTACACTAACGTTAAGTGAAAATGTACACAAAATGGAAAGTTTGAAATTAGATATGGAAGATATAATTATGGTTAAAGGTGTACCGAGTTTTCAGATAGAAGAATCTAATAATAATACCTATATAGACGAAAAAGGTAAATTAGACGTGTATATAGGTAGGGATAAGGTATTCATTTCATTCTCAGAAAATGATGCAGTATCTATTTTACAAAGTGATACAGTAGGATTTGCTTTGGATAAAGAAGAAGTAGTATGTGGTATTATCATAAGTGGTATGTTAGAACATGAAAAGAAAACATTAGAAGATGCATTGAATTAGAGTATTATGAAATACAAAAACCTTGATGACTAAATGTCTTAAAAGGTTTTTTGTGTTGATCGGAGTTTAGAAAATTATTTGATAGTGATGAATATGGTGAAGGAATTTTTCATTATCAAGAAAGTGCTAGAAGCCACCTCATGAGCAAGTGAAAACGGATTATATAATTTTTTACAGCTGTTTTTTGTTTTGTTCAAACATAGAAACGGAAAGGGTTTTTAAATATTGAATGATATATTGACAAAGAAGTTAGTTGTAGAAAGTGGTATTGAGTTTGAAAAGTCTCTAGAGTATGGGGGACCCTATGAACTAGCGATTGTAGAATATACTCAAGGAGGGAAAGAAAAACTATTTACGGGACTAGCCTATGATATGTACGAAAACGGACATGTTGAAAGTTATTTCTATGTAGAGAAAGGTATTAAACAGGGGAAGTACGTGGAGTTTTACCCAAATGGCAGTTTGAAAAAAAATAGGGTATATGAGGAAGAACACTACAGAGGGATATCAAGTGGAGTTTTTTGAGAATGGAAATAAAAAGTATGAGTGTGAATGTATTGCTGGCCGAGAGATGACTTACATAAAATATGATAAAGATGGTCATGTGAAAGAGTATAAGGAAGAACCTAATGAATCAGATTTAATATATGCTGAAAAATTCAATGAATGATCAATGGTCAAATGAATTATCAGTTAAAAAAGCTTAAAATGAGAAGAAATCAAATAGAAGTCATTACAAATTGAAAAGGGGAATAACAACCATGCTATGGATCCTCACACAAAACCAACAAACTCTGATTCATGTCCAAGAAGTCTCAGTAAGCGGCAAAAAAATTGAAGGGATGATTTTGGGGAGTACTTCCTGGGCAAAGATGCTCGGCAAGTATGACTCAAATGATCGCGCAGCCGAGATCCTTCAAGACATGATGAAGACGATTGAAGAACATCCAAATGCCACAATGACATACCGAATGCCTCTTCAATAAAAAGAAACCACCTTTCCATCGTGAAAAGGTGGTTTTTGTTTAGGATGGTGTTTTTCCAAAGGCTAAGAATAAGGGAATGCCTGTGCCAACAAGGGTGGTGGCAAATAGGAACATACCGCAAATAAATAGAAAATGGCTGGCTGAAAAGACGAGTGCCAGAATGAGAAAAACGATGCTGAGTCCTATCATGCTATAGGATGGGACAAAGCGGCGTTTGTAGGTGGCTTTCTTTGTTAGGAAGGAGAAGAAAATACCAAATAACAAAGGGACAATCCATAAGTAAAATAAAATAATAAGAGACATACATCATACCTCGATTTTTCCTTCTATTTTATCAGATGCCGATCACAACGGATACTACAAAGCTTCACTTTGTAAAATAATTCATGCAATCGACACAATTAAGTGGGCTGATTCATCGAATGCGTTTTTTGTTTTATATATTCAGGCTGTAAAAGGGCGTACACACAATGATCGGTAAAGCGATTGCCCAGCCATTCACATTGTCTTAAAATTCCCTCAAGCGAAAAGGATAATCGCTCTGGGATGCGTCTGCTTTTCTGGTTATCGACAGCAGCCCTAATCTCAATACGATGCAGCCCGCACTCTTCAAATAAATAGCGAATGACTGCTTGGCATGCTTTTGTCATGATGCCTTTTCCTTGATGGCCTTCTCCGAGCCAATAGCCGACTGAAACGGTTCTATTGATCCAATGAATTTGATGGGTGCCAATGATGCCGACAAGTTCTCCATGTGACCAAATGCCCGCTTGAAAACCGTTGTTCTGCATCGCTTGCTGCATCGCACCTTGGATAAACGCCATACTGTCTTCCTCTGTCTGTGTTGAATCCACCCAAAGCATCCATTCACGTAAATGCTCTCTCGACCGCTGGATGAGCAAATACAGACTTCTTGCGTCTCTTGGCTCAAGCAGCCGCATGGATATCTCTTGATCCTGATAAACAAACATGTACCCACATCCTCTCAGGGGAATTCTACCATAACCAAATGGAAAGAAAAAGACAGCTCAACACTGTCTTTTACATAAACGTATCTACAATTAAGAAGAGATTAAGTGCTACAACAAGAGCTGCTATCACCCAAGATATTCCTGTCACCCAGCGGGCATTCGTTAATTCACCCATAATTCGTTTTTTACTTGTAAATAAAATGAGCGGAATTAAAGCAAAAGCAATCCCAAACGATAAGACGACCTGACTCATCACAAGCGCAGAGGTCGGATTCACTCCAGATGCAATAATCGCAATCGGAGGAATGATGGTAATCAGCCGGCGAACATACAGCGGGATCCGGTATTGAATAAAGCCCTGCATAATGATATCGCCTGACAATGTACCGACAGAAGAGCTGGATAGTCCGGCTACAAGCAGACCTACACCAAATAAGATGGCTGATACAGGCCCTGCGAGTGTACCAAAATGCTGAAACGCAACATCCAAATCTTCAACAAAGAGACCATTTTTATAAAATAAAGCGGCTGCCACAATCAACATGCTGGCATTGATGGCCCCGGCGACGATCATCGCAATGAGGATATCTAAAAACTCAAAGCGAAAAATCTGCTTTTTCTCCTTTTCCGTTCTGCCGACGACTCTTCTTTGGGTTAAAGCTGAATGTAAGTAGATTGCGTGAGGCATCACAGTGGCACCTAAAATTCCAGCTGCAAGCAGCACGCTGTCTGCGCCATCAAATTTTGGAATGAACAGTCCACCAGCGACACTTGCGATATCTGGTTTGGCGACAAAGGTTTGTACAGCGAAAGCGATCACGACAACGAACAACATGCCTGTGATACCTGCTTCTAATGCTCGATATCCTCGTCTTTGCAGCTCCAATATCGCAAATGAACCGATAGCCGCGATAATGGATGCTTCAAGCAGCGGGATTCGAAAGAGCAAGTATAAACCAAGTGCCGCCCCGATAAACTCAGCTAAATCCGTGGCAATAATGACGAGCTCTCCCTGAATCCATAAACCGATCGAAACGGGCTTTGGAAACTCTTCACGTGCGATTTCAGGTAAGTTTTTGCCTGTCGCAATTCCAAGCTTTGCGGATAAAGACTGGATGAGCAAAGCCATGAGATTTGATATGAGAATGACCCATAAAAGGAGATATCCATATTTGGAGCCAGCCGCAATGTTGGTGGCGAAATTTCCTGGATCAATATAAGCAATGGCTGCGATAAAAGCAGGACCGAGAAAAGGAAGGAGTCTTCTAAATCCCTTGACTTTTCCTTCAAGTGCACGCTCAGCTGCCTCTGACATGTGTGCCTGTGCCTCGATGTATTTGTTTGTCATATGTCATCACCTAGATTCTACAAAGTTTTGCTTGGGCACAAAATGTTTCCTTGATGCAATTTTTAATCATCATATGCCCATCTTCATGAAAAGTCAACTATCTGAACTAATAGGTTTGTTTATCATATGTAAGTGAAAAAAATAGATACCTTGTCAATCCAACACATAAAAAACACCGCCTTTATAGACGGTGTCCCTACTGCTTCCTCTGTTATTTGTTTTTTTAAGATACCCTTGATCCCACACTACGGAAGATCAGGCTTAAGATGATGACAAAGATCGCTGCACCTAAGATTGCTGGAATGATCGCAAAGCCTGCCAAACTAGGACCCCACGTTCCAAGTAATCCATGACCAATCCAAGCACCTGCAAGTCCTGCAATCATTGAACCGATCCATCCTCCTGGTACACTACCTCCAGCGAGTGCACTGCCAATAAGGCCGATGACAATCGCCACAACTAATGAAATCAGAAATCCTAACATGTTGATCACTCCTCTTTTTGTTTGTGTATTAAGCAATAACCGTTTTGAAAAAGTTTCAAACCTTTCGAAACCGATTCAATGTTCTATACGTATGATGGAAAAGGATTGTGTATAATAACAAACAAATACTTCAGCAGCATCTAAGGAGGAAAAAGGCATGGAGGAAAGAGAGTGGCTAAAAGCACAATTAAAGCAGATTGAACAGTGGGAGAAAGATCAGCAAAAGGTATGGTTTTGGGAGAAACTCAGCCGCCTGCCATTTCAAATGCTGGACAAGCTGACGCCTGCCTTTATCCAGAAAAAAATCGGTGTGCTGCTAGATGAAATGGGGCATTACATTCAATCAGGCGGTGCCTATTTGACATCAGAAAAAGGCATCATCCATCAATTTCAAAAGAAATGTGCCGACGAATCGATTCAGCGTATAGAAGATATAGAAAAAGCTCCAATTGAAATCATGGATGCCATTAGTGAACATATGGGGAAAAATAGGACGAATCTCGCCACGGTACAAGGGGCGACAACGGGTGTCGGTGGTATGTTTACACTGGCTGCAGATATTCCTGCGGTACTTGGTCTCTCCCTTAAAACATTACAGGATATTGCCGTCACCTATGGCTATGATCCTAAAAACAAGGAAGAGCGGGTCTTCATCATAAAATGCTTACAGTTGACCTCTGCTGATGTGGTTGGGAAGAAATCGATATTAAAAGAACTCAGGAGCTATCATGCTTCCGAAGGGAAACACGAAAACATGTTCTCACAAATCCAAGGATGGCGTGAGGTAGTCTATAATTACCGAGATTCATTTGGCTGGAAGAAACTGTTTCAGCTTGTTCCAGTAGCAGGGATTTTATTTGGCGCAGTTTCCAACCGCTCACAACTAAAAAGTATTGCCGAAACAGGCATGATGCAATACCGAAAGCGAAGAATTGTCTCAAGATTAGAAGAGCTCACGCAGCAAGGACAGAGTGAATCTGGTGCATAAAAAATCCCTTTCTCAAAGGGATTTTTTATTTGGTCTGATCCTCTTCTTGAAAAGCATGGATCGGAGAATGTTCATAACGCGCACGCAGCTCACGAATCTGTTTGATTAGGGTAGAACCAATAGTTTTTTCGGCTTCCTCATACAAAGGATCGAGGGCTTTCATCCATTTTTGTCTTTCTGCTGGCGTCAATTCATGAATGGCAATCTGCGATTCCCGTTTAATGTCCTCCAGCTGATCTTTGTTCATCTGTTCTGCATGTTTTTCATTCCAAGCTGTTGTTTCTTCCATCGCTTCAAGTAAAATTCGTTTCGTTTCAGGTGTCTGGCGATCAAAGAAGGATTGATCTGTTAAGACCACATAGCCTAAATACCCGTGATTACTGATCGTCATATAGTCTTGTATATGATAGAATTTTTTTGAATAAATATTTGAAATGGTATTTTCTTCACCATCTACTTTTTTTGTTTCTAATAGCTGAAACGTCGAATTAAACGATTCCTGATAGGGCTTTGCGCCAAGAAGTTTGAATTGTTTTTCAATCATGTCGCTTTGCATAATGCGGAGAGATTGGTTTTTTAAATCACTAGGCTGTTTGATTGGACCTTTATTAGAGGTGATTTGCTTAAAGTCATTTGTCCAATACGCCATTCCCTTTAGCCCGTCTTTTTGCAGGGTGCCAAACAATCTTTGTCCAATTGCACCGTGCAAGCCTTCCTGAACCGCATCATAATTAGAAAAAGCAAAAGGAAGGTCAAGTGCCAGCCACTCAGAGGATAGCATGCCGAGCTTCGAGGTAGATGGTGCGATAAATTGAACTTGATTCTCTTTGAGTGCATTAATTTCTTCTATATCAGAATAAAGACTTCCGTTGGAGAAAATTTGAATGGTGATCTTCCCATCGGATTTTTCGTGCACAAGCTCAGCAAATTTCTTTGCGGCAAGTCCTTTTGGTGTATTATCTGCCACGACATGGCTAAATTTGAACACAAGCTGATCCTTCAGCCCTGTCTGTTCATCGTCAAAGGTCGTCGCTGCTTTTGGCATCATATGATAGAAACCAAAGTATAAAGCGGTTACAAAACCGATCAAGAGCAATAGTGTATAGGCGAGTAAATTCTTCATGCGTCCGATCCCCCTTATGTCAAGCATACTTGACCGAGGAAGAATTCGTAAAGATACAGGTGAAAAAAATGATGAGAAATCGATTGAAATTACAACAATTATCTATTAGATGGAAGCTCACCATCCTCACATATTTCGTTGTCATTTTCGCCCTTTTAATCGGAGGAATTGTCCTTGTTGGGGGAATCCAGCAAACAGAGGAACGAGAGCTTCGAAAAAGGCTCATGAACACAGCGAGAACAGTTGCGGAGATGAATGAGGTAAAGCAGGCGTTAGCTGATCAAACAAAGAAACGTGACCGATTACAGCATGCCATCGAAGAGATTCGGATTATTCAAGACGCTGACTACATTGTCGTCATGGATATGGAGCATGTGAGATTAACGCATCCAGTGAAAGCAAGGATTGGCCAGCGTTCGGAGGGGACAGATGAAGAGCCTGCTTTTGCCGAGCATATTTATTTCTCAGAAGCAGAGGGAGAGCTTGGGACCGCCATCAGAGCCTTTTATCCAGTGAAGGATGATCAATTTAATCAAACAGGGGTCGTCCTTGTAGGGAGAACGCTGCCAAGTATGATCGATATATTAGGAGAAATGAAGAGGGATATCCTCATGATCCTTTTGCTGACGCTCAGCTTTGGGCTTGTAGGTTCATTTTTACTCGCTCGTCATATTAAACAGCAAATGTTTAAGCTGGAGCCGCATGAGATTGTCAGAATGCTAGAGGAGCGCACCGCAACCTTTCACTCTATTAATGAAGGGGTCATCGCCATTGATAATCAGCACATGATCACCATTTTTAATGAAAAGGCGAAGCAAATCTTTGGCGTGACAGGGGATGTCGTAGGCCGGAATATTTGGGATGTGCTGTCTGACACAAGACTTCCAGAGATCATTGATCGTGCTGAGCCTGTCTATAATGAAGAAATTCATATGAGCGGAAAGCGGATTATGAGCAGCCGGATTCCGATTGTCATGAAAAAGAAAATTATTGGAGCGGTCGCCATTTTTCAGGACCGGACAGAAGCGGCAAAATTAGCAGAGGAGTTAACTGGAGTCAAAAACTTTGTTGATGGTCTACGGGTGCAAAATCATGAGCATATGAATAAGCTTCATACGATTGCCGGGCTGATTCAGCTTGGTAAAGCCGATCAGGCACTCGATCTAGCCTTTCAAACGACGGAAGAACAGGAACATGTGCTGGACTTTCTTCACCGTGTCATACAGCATGATGCCGTTGCGGGATTATTGATGAGCAAAATCAGAAGGGGCAAGGAGCTAGGCATAAAGGTCGAAGTAGACGAACATAGCTGTCTGTGTGATTTCCCTGAGCGTCTAGATCAACATGATATGACGAAGCTGCTTGGCAACCTGATCGAGAACGCCTTTGCTTCGTATGATACTGTAGAAAGAGACACAAAATGCATTTCGATTAGTATTGATCAAACCGAGGATGTCCTCGCGATTTTAATTGAAGACAATGGCTCCGGGATTGAAGAGGAAATGATTCCTTATATTTTCGATAAAGGCTTCACACACGGCAAAGAAGGCGGAACAGGCTATGGCCTGTATATTGTAAAAACGATTATCGACAAAGGGGTGGGAAATGTAGAAGTCACATCAAGCATCGGCATTGGTACCACCTTCTCAATCGAATTCCCAATGATCATAGAGGAGAGAGACAGATGACTCAGATTAAGGTGCTATTAATTGAAGATGATCCGATGGTGCAAGAAGTGAATAAGGAGTTCATTAAGAGTGTTCCTGGCTTTCAAGTGGCGGCAATCGCAGGTAATGGGGAGCAGGGCATCCAGCTCATCAAAGAAATTCGTCCAGACCTTGTTGTCCTCGATGTATATATGCCAAAAAAAGATGGCGTAAAGACGCTTCAAGACATTAGAAAGCAAAAGATACAGGTGGACGTGATCGTTATTTCTGCGGCAAAGGACAAAGAGACGATTGGCACCATGCTTCAAAATGGTGCACGAGATTATATCATCAAGCCATTTAAGTTCGAACGTATGAAAGAATCACTTGAAAGCTATAAAGCGTTTAAATCTAAAATTCGCACAGCAGCAGAATTTTCTCAGGAGATGCTGGATGATATCATACGAAAGCCTGCTGTTAAGCAGGAAGATACTTGGCTCCCTAAGGGGCTGAATGTGCATACGATGAATGAAATTAAAGCCTATATGGGCATGCAGGAAGGTCCGCAGTCTGCAGAGGAAGTTGCCAATGCACTCGGCATTGCACGTGTCACGGCACGCCGGTATTTAGACTTCTTAGTGAAAGAAGGCGAGCTGAAATTAGATATGCAATATGGCGGGGTAGGCCGGCCTGTCAATAAATATATCGTACATTCTGACTAAGAGACCAAAAAGACCAAAATGTACGATATGTTCATAAGCTTCACAGCCTTTGATGAAATCGCTATCATTTAGCTACAGATAACAGTTAAGCGTTTACATCAAAGGGTGAGGGAGTTGATTTTTTATGAAGAGGCTTTTGAAGAACCTGACATTTCAGGTGATTGCAGCTGTCATTATCGGGATCATTGTCGGGATGGTTTGGCCAAACGTCGGAAAAGAAATGAAGCCGCTTGGTGACACCTTTATCAATGCCGTTAAAATGGTCATCGCACCAATTATTTTCTTAACCATTGTTCTTGGTATTGCCAAGATGGGGGATATGAAAAAGGTTGGAAAAGTTGGGGGAAAAGCATTTATTTATTTTGAAGTCGTCACGACGCTTGCTTTGGTCATCGGTCTTTTTGTCGTCAATATCATGAAGCCAGGTGCAGGTCTGGACTATAGCAAGCTTGAAAAAGGGGATGTTTCACAGTATACCCAAAACGGGGGACAGGGTATCGACTGGATGGAATTTGTCACACACATTGTGCCATCTAACATGGTAGATGCTTTTGCAAAGGGTGATATTTTACAGGTCTTATTCTTCTCTATTTTATTCGGTGTTGCGCTTGCTGCACTTGGCGAGAAGGGGAAAGGAATCATTGAGTGGCTTGATAAGCTGTCACTTGTTTTCTTTAAAATCATTGGATATATCATGCGTGCTGCGCCGCTTGGTGCATTTGGGGCAATGGCCTATACAATCGGTCACTTTGGTTTGGCATCGATTAAACCGCTCGCAAGTCTGATGCTCTCCGTTTATTTGACTATGTTCCTGTTCATCTTCGTTGTGCTGAATATCATTTGTAAAATGTATGGCTTCAGCCTGTTTGGTTACCTGCGATTTATCAAGGATGAAATTTTAATTGTTCTTGGCACAAGCTCATCAGAATCCGTGCTGCCAAGAATGATGGATAAAATGGAACGCTACGGGTGCTCTAAGTCTGTTGTGGGTCTTGTCATCCCAACAGGGTATTCCTTTAACTTAGATGGAACCTCGATCTACTTATCGATGGCTGTGGTCTTCTTAGCGCAAGTGTTTGGTGTAGACTTGTCTATCGGCCAGCAAATTACCATTATCCTTGTTCTAATGCTCACATCAAAGGGAGCGGCTGGGGTGACAGGAAGCGGATTTATCGTGCTGGCTTCTACACTCGCTGCACTACAGGTCATTCCGCTAGAGGGGCTTGCACTTCTGCTTGGTGTAGATCGATTCATGAGCGAAGGAAGAGCCATCACAAACCTCATTGGAAATGGAATCGCGACAATTGTTGTGGCGAAAAGTGAAGGTGAATTTGACGAAGCGAAGAGCAAAACAGCCCTTCAAGAAATGCGCAATATAAAGCAAGCTGTATAGTATAAAAACAACCCAAAACCGAAACCTTATGTCTACATGGGGTTCGGTTTTTTCTTGTGTAAAAAAAGAAAAAACATGAAAGCTTGATAAATTTAGTGCGAATCGTAAGACCTCATTGACCTTTTGTTATATAATTTACAGAAAGATCCGATATAATGTATATCAGATCCAATGAAAAATAGACTTTAGTCCTGGCAGGTGTATAACGAAATGGCAGCATTTTTAAAATTGTTCGAAAAACCCGGTGTTAAGCGGTTTTCTGTATTTGTAGTATTAGCCACAGCCTTATATTTATTAAGAGGAATGATGAATTTAATTCTCTTGACCTTCATATTCACCTTTTTGATGAATCGGTTAGAAGAGGTCATTAGAGGCTTTTTAAGTCGCTTCCTTAAAATAGGGCAGAAATCGGTTATTACCATTTTGTATATTCTTTTGGCTGGTGGATTGACGGTTGGCGGATTCGTGTTTGTGCCAATCATCGCCAAACAGGTGGAGCAGCTATTTCATTTAGGAAAGAAAATTGCAGATCATCCACAAGATTTACCCTTCATTGATGTCATCACGAACGTATTCGGAGATTTTAAAATATCAGCTTACTTTGAGAAAGGGTTTAATTTCCTCTATACATACTTAACTGATTTCAGTACGTTCAGTATCCAGGTCATTATGTCCTTAATATTAAGCATGTTCTTCCTGTTCGAAAAGGAACGCCTCATTCAATTCATGAACAAGTTCAAAACGAGTAAAATCTCTGTGTTCTATAACGAAATCGCCTTCTTTGGACGTAAATTTTCCAGAACGTTCGGAAAGGTACTCGAAGCACAGTTTATTATTGCAACTGTTAACTGTGTTTTAACAACCATTGCGCTAGGTATTATGGGATTCCCGCAATTATTTGGATTAGCGGTCATGGTCTTTTTGCTAGGCTTAATCCCTGTGGCAGGTGTGGTTATCTCACTTATTCCACTCAGCATCATTGCGTATACGCTTGGAGGCGGCATGTATGTCCTGTATATCGTGCTTGTGATCGTCATCATCCATGCCATTGAAGCCTATTTCCTAAACCCGAAGCTCATGTCAGCAAAAACAGAACTCCCTATCTTCTTCACATTTGTTGTGCTGATCTTCTCTGAACACTACATCGGCATTTGGGGACTGATTATTGGTATCCCGATCTTTGTGTTCATTTTAGATATTTTGGAGGTCACGAATAAGGAAGAAAGTAATTAAAAAGTTCATATGAACCTGTTTACAATTTTCCGAAAATAAGGTATAAATAGTATGAAAATATCATATTACCACACGCTTAATCCTTCTAAAGGAATGGGGGACCCATGTTTTTGGGGTGAATTTTTCTCTGTGAGAAAAAAGGACATCTCTTCGTCCTAACCCGTCAGCTAACCTCATCGGCGTGAAGAGAGTAAACAGTGGTACGTGTATGGAAACAAAGACCCACGAGAAAACTCTCTTGTGGGTCTTTTTTGATGAGGAAGGGGAGATTTTATTGAAGCTAGCGACGAAAATTATTATTGCCTTGTTTGTAGGTGCAATCACAGGACTATTGCTTAACATTTTTGCTCCAAATGTATTCAAAGTGTTAGACCCTTATCTATTTACGCCTCTAGGTCAAATCTTCTTAAACCTGATTAAAATGTTAGTGGTGCCGATCGTATTCTTTTCCATCACACTAGGTGTAGCAGGTCTAGGTGATCCGAAAAAGCTTGGCAGAATCGGCGTAAAAACCATTACTTATTTCCTGCTTACTACTACTTTTGCCATCATCATTGGCATTTCATTAGCCTTATTAATCAAGCCGGGAGCATTCGGTCATTTTGATACGAAAGCAGCTGATTATTCCGCAGAGGAAGCCCCATCAATGGCAGAAACACTACTCAACATCATCCCAACCAATCCAGTCCAATCTTTAGTTGAAGGAAACATGCTTCAAATCATCGTCTTTTGTGTATTTTTAGGTCTTGGCATTGCCATGCTTGGGAAGAAGACGGAAGGTTTGCTAAAGCTGTTTGAACAAGGAAATGAATTAATGATGTACCTTGTCGGCATAGTGATGAAGTTCGCACCGTACGGAACATTCGGTTTGATCGCAACTGCCATTGGCAGTCAGGGATTTGATGCGATGAAAGCGATGGGCCTTTATTTCTCGGTCGTGTTAGTTGCGCTCGTGCTGCATTTCTTCCTAACTTATGGGTCAACTGTCGCCATTTTAGCGAAGCGAAATCCGATGGCATTTTTCAAAGGATTTTCTCCAGCAATGGTTGTCGCATTTAGTACGTCAAGTAGTAACGCAGTCCTCCCAGTCTCGATGGAAACAGCCCAGAAACGTTTGAAGGTGCCGGAGCCGATTTCAAGCTTTGTACAGCCGCTTGGTGCAACCATTAATATGGATGGCACAGCGATTATGCAAGGGGTCGCGACTATTTTTATCGCGCAAGTGTATGGAGTTGAACTGACGCTTGTCCAAATGCTGACGGTTGTCTTAACGGCTGTCTTAGCAAGTATCGGTACAGCGGGTGTGCCAGGAGTTGGGCTCATTATGCTCGCTATGGTACTGAACTCTGTGAATCTGCCGGTTGAAGGCATTGCGCTCATCCTTGGCATAGACCGCTTATTAGATATGGCAAGAACCGTTGTCAATATTACAGGTGACGCCGCATGTGCGGTGATTGTGACAGAAACGGAGAAAAAACACGAGACAGACGCAGCATCACCGAACCTATCCATGTAATGTAAAAGAAGGGCTGACTCGATCAGCCCTTTTTTTCATGGAGTCCCTTGTCTTGCGTGATATACTTTTAACAGAATGAGCGGTCTTATTTGCCGCTTTAGGTTTTACATCAGAAGGAGGAACCACGTTGGAATCTGCTGTTCTAAAAGTAGAGAAAGTCGATAAACGAATTGGCCGGAAAATGATCTTACAAGATATATCTATAGAAATAGGGAAAGGGGAAATCGTCGGCTTACTAGGACCAAATGGGTCTGGAAAAACAACCTTGATTCGTTTGATCGTTGGCTTGATGAAAAAAAACAATGGCCGAATCATGATCAATGGATATTCACAGGATGAGGATTTCCTACAAGCGATGTCATCTGTTGGTGCAATCATAGAAAATCCCGAATTTTATTCTTATTTAACAGGCTTCGAAAACCTTGAACTGTATGCGGCGATGCACGATGGAGTGACAGAGGAACGAATGCAGGAAGTGGTGAAAAGAGTTCGTCTGGAGCACGCCATTCATCAGAAGGTGAAGACATATTCACTGGGGATGAAACAAAGGCTTGGGATTGCACAAGCCATATTACATCAGCCGAACCTGCTCATTTTAGACGAACCGACAAATGGACTTGATCCTGCAGGTATGAAGGAATTCAGGGAGCACTTGCAAACGCTAGTAAGAGAAGAAGGAACATCCGTATTATTCGCCACACATTTATTGCATGAGGTTGAAGAGCTATGTGACCGCATGATCATCATTCAAAAAGGACAGATCAAAGCCAGTGCCATGCTTCGAGACATAGAGGGGAAAGAACAGATGCTCATGAATATTCAGCCAGTGGAAAAGGCGGCTGCGTGGCTTGATACACATGCCTATACATATGAACGAAACGGAGCGCATGTATTACTTCAATTGAACAAAGACCAAGTGCCTGAGCTGAACAAACAGCTTGTTCTGGCTGGGTTTGCTGTACTTGAAATGACGCCTCAAAAGCCATCAATTGAAGAGGCATTTATGAAATGGACGGAAGGCGGGACGGCAGATGCTTCAACTCATCAAGAATGAGCATAAGAAAATTACGAGGAAAAAGATCACGTTCATTGCACTTGGATTGATTGTTGTGTTTCAATTGGCGATGGCTCTAGCGTTGAAACGAGTCATCTCCAGCTTTGGTGGACAAGACACTGTCGCCAACTATTTTGCTTATTCCACAAACGTCGTGTTTATTTTACAGGTGCTCGCGGTTGTCATTGGCGCGACCTTGATCTCAACAGAATTTCAAAAAAGAACGATCAAGTTTTTATTGATACGGCCCAAAACAAGGCTGCAAATTTTCCTGTCAAAATACATCACTCTTGTGCTTATGGTCATTTATTTGTTTGTTTTTTATTATGTCATTGCTTTCCTATTTGGCTTTATTTTCTTTGGTACTGCATTTGACGAAAGTACGGGACGATTATTTCAGCATACATTTGCTGTGATCGGATCTCAGTGGGTGGAAGTGTTGATGATGGCAAGCTTCGCTTTTATGTGTTCCAGCTTGTTTAGGAACAGCCTCGTTGCGCTTGTGACCTCGTTTTTTGTTTTATATGCAGCTAAATCACTTGTGCCTATTATGTCTCTTTTAGAAAATCAGTGGGGGAAAATCCTGCTTTTTGCTAATACAGACTTTACTCAGTACAGCTTTCAAGGACCACCGCCCTTCCAAGGCATGAGCCCTTTGTTTTCTCTATTTATGGTAGGGGCGCATTTTGTTTTCTTTGTTGGCACGGCTTGGGTTCTTTTTTGGAAGCGTGATGTAAATGTGTAAAAATTGTGTCAAATAACAAGAAAAATTCGTGACATCTTTGTGAAAACGAGTCTGCATTTCACGATAACCGGCTGATTTTGTCTTATAATAAGAGGGAGTCTTGGAGGTGGCACTATCGTGAAAAATTTCATTACGGCTTTACCCATTTTGTTGCTGCTGTCGTTTTCGTTTGTGTCTTTTGCCTTCCAGTTTGATCATCTTATTTATTTCAGACTAGCGCTGGGGATCTTTTCGTTAGCGGGTCTTTTCTTTCTGTATACACTTAAAAGAAACATGAAATGGTTCATGGTTTATTTATATGCGAGCTGGATCATACTTGCAGCTGTCACAACATTTGAGGAGCCTGTCTTTTCTCAGTTCTTCTTCGGTGGTTTAACAATGACTATGGGTTATCTCACATATATGCTCATTTATTTAGGAATGAAGCAGGACCGCGTAGCGAAATCACATTAAAACAAAAGCCGATAAAATCACAGCATAGATTTTATCGGCTTTTTTTGTTGAAAAAGGCAAAAGAGAGGAGCAGCCAGCTTTGACTGCTCCCCTTTATGTTTATGATTCACGTCCAGCAGCTGCAAGCTGCTTCTGATGCTTTTTGTCGATGGTTTCGTATATACTTTCCATCATTTTAGGATCGCGCATGATGGCTTTCTTGTTTTCTTCAATCAATTGCTGATACGTTTTGATTTTCTTCTTAGACATGTGACTCATCGCTCCTTTATAAGAATAGACGTCTATAGGATTCCACATAGATGAAATTGATAATCATTTTCAATTAGCACCTCTATTATACAAAGCACAATGCCGGAAGTAAAGATTATATTCAGAAAATTCACGTAATCGACAAATTCGAAGCCTAGTCGACGCTCATTCTTTCCCAGGAAATAATTTCTGTCATTTCTTGTCGTAAGAGAAGCATCTATATAAAACATTCTTTCGCTCATTGAAACGTTTTGACTGAACAATTCGTCTTATGAAGAGATTTGATGTAAGAGGTGGAGAAAAAAAGACACCAGCAAGTGTTTGCTGATGTCCTTCGTTTCACGATTTAAGAAACGTGCCCTTGAAGAAACTCTGTCACTTCTTCAGGAGATTTTGCGTTTGCACTGTGTAAATGACCTGTTTTTTCGCCATTTTTGAAAATTAACAGGCTTGGAATACCCATGACCTGATACGCTTCTGCTAATTCAGGGAAATCATCTTTGTTTATTTCAAACCATTCATGGTGAGCATACGCCTCTAAGATGTCTGGAATGAACATGTCCATTCTTGTACAGTCAGGACACCATGTTGCAAAGAATTTAACGATGACTTCTTTGTCAGATTGAATGATTTCATTGAATTGTTCAGTACTTGTGATTTTTTTCAATTTGTCACAACTCCTTTTCAATGTCATTTTAATATAAAATAAAAGCGAATGACATACAAATGCTCGGGAGGCGCTTACAACTTTACAAATCATTTCAATTCCGTAACAACAAAAATTAATTAGAGCATTTTTGCTTGAAAGTGATAAGATAGTAAAGATGAATTTTAGTGGGGGGAGTATCCATTGAAAATAAGTTTAGGATTGATTTACGGCGGAAAGTCAGCCGAACATAATGTATCACTGCAAACAGCCCTTGCAGTTACAAAAGCACTTAACACTGAGAAGTTCGATATACATCCAATTTATATTACAGAAGAGGGCGAATGGCTAAGAGGAGAAAAACTCACTGAACCAGTATCAAACGTCAGAATGCTTCAATTTGAACAGAGCGCAAAGACGTTTTTACCAACTTCTTTAAATGAGAGCATGTTTCCACAGCCTGCATCCGCTGATGAGAAGATTGATGTTGTCTTCCCATTATTACACGGGCCAAATGGTGAAGATGGAACGATGCAAGGATTACTTGAACTGCTAAATATCCCGTATGTCGGCAACGGCGTTCTTGCTTCTGCCGCGGGTATGGATAAAGTCATGATGAAAGATGTTTTTGCTCAAGCAGGACTTGCACAAGCAAAGCACCTTTCCTTCAATAAAAAAGACTATGAGAAAGCCACAGCAGACAGCTTAGAACAGGTAGAACAAGTACTTGGCTATCCATGCTTTGTGAAACCTGCCAACATGGGATCAAGTGTTGGAATAAGCAAATGCCGCAGCAAAGAAGAGCTGCAAACCGCATTCGACTTGGCTTTCCAATATGATCGTCGTGTGGTCGTAGAAGAAGGCGTCGTAGGAAGAGAACTCGAGATAGGTGTATTAGGAAATGACGAGCCGAAGTGCTCTGTCGTTGGTGAAATTGCACCTAAAACAGATTTTTATGACTACAAAGCAAAATATGAAGATGGCGATACAGATTTGATCATTCCTGCGAGTGTGTCAGAAGATGAATACAAGACGATTCATGATATGGCGATTAAGGCATTTAAATCCCTAGATGGTTCTGGTCTTGTACGTGCAGACTTCTTCCTCACAGAAAAAGGCGAAGTGTTGATCAATGAAGTGAATACAATGCCTGGATTCACACCATTCAGTATGTTCCCGCTTCTTTGGAAGCACACTGGTGTAGAGTATCCAGAGCTAATTGAAAAGCTAGTGTCACTTGCAATTGAACGCCATCAAGAAAAACAAACCATTAAAACGACTTTTTAATGTGAGCAACAAGCAGACACTATCCTTAGGTAGTGTCTCTTTTCCTTCAAACGTGAAATGAGAAAGAGAGGCGAAAAAATTATGATCAAACGTACAGTGAATCAAATCGCCCAAATGGCTGGTGGGACACTATCTAATCAAGCTTTTGGCGAAGAGCAAATTTACGGAGTGACGACAGATACACGAAAAGTATCAAAAGGTGCATTGTTTATCCCCTTAATTGGAGAACATTTTAACGGTCACACATTTGCTTCTAAAGCAGTGGAGCTTGGAGCCGCAGCCGTTCTTTGGAATCAAAAAGAAGCCAATCCACCGTTCGGTGTACCTGTCATTCTTGTCGACGATACACTGGCAGCACTGCAGCAATTGGCAAAATCATATTTAAAAGAAGAAAACCCTCGTGTTGTCGGTATTACAGGAAGTAACGGGAAAACGACAACGAAAGATATGATTCATTCCGTCTTACAAACAACGTATCAAGTTCATAAAACAGACGGTAACTTTAATAATCATATTGGTCTTCCGCTCACTATTCTTGCGATGCCAGAAGGTACAGAGATAGCTGTCTTGGAGATGGGCATGAGTGCAAAAGGCGAGATCGAGTTCTTGTCAAACCTAGCTGAGCCTGAAACAGCAGTCATCACCAATATCGGAGAATCTCATATGCAAGATTTAGGATCAAGAGAAGCCATTGCTGATGCAAAATGTGAGATCACAAAAGGGCTAAAAAAGGATGGTACCTTTTATTATTTAGGAGATGAACCTTTGATCCGCGACAGAGCGACTGCACTTTCGCAGCAAGTGAAAACCTTTGGAGAAGCAGAGGACTGTGATATCAAGGTAACGCATATCAACCAGCTTGCAGAAGGAACTGAATTTCAGGTCGAAGGGTATGCCCAGGGGTTTCTCATTCCTGTATTAGGGAAACATAATGTAAAGAATGCCCTTGCTGCCATTGCCATAGGCCAGCATTTCGGACTGAATGAAAGACAAATCGCCCAAGGACTCATGCAAACAAAGTTGACAGGGATGCGTCTTGAACTGTTTAAAACGGAAAAAGGAATCACTGTTATCAATGATGCATATAATGCAAGCCCTACTTCCATGAAAGCTGCCATTGATCTTGTAGGAGATATGGACGGCTTTGCAAATAGGATTCTTGTACTTGGAGACATGCTTGAGATGGGCAGCGAGGAAGAAACGTATCATTATGAACTAGGCCGCTACATCAAGCCTGAATTCATTGATCATGTGATGACGTATGGCCGCCTAGGTGCATTCATCGCTGAAGGAGCAAAGAAATCATTCGGTGATGCGCGCGTGTTCTCATTTATGGACAAAGAGGAACTGAAGAAAAAACTTGCTGATGTAGCAGGTCCTGACGATGTTGTTCTCGTCAAAGCCTCACGCGGCATGAGATTAGAAGAAGTCATTACTGCGCTATAAAAAGTGAGCGGCAAAGAAGGTGACAGAATGATTGGCTGTCTATGTATACATGGATTCACTGGCGCCCCCTATGAAGTGGAACCGCTAGCGCAATATTTAAAGCAGAAGACAGATTGGAACGTTCAGTCTGTCACGCTTCCGGGACATGGAGATGAACTTCAGCTAAAAGGTATTCTCTATCAAGAATGGATTGCGACAGCTGAATTAGAACTTCTTTCTCTTTACCGAACATGTGATACCATTTTTTTGATCGGGTTTTCCATGGGAGGAATGATTGCTTCTTATCTTGCAGCGAAGTATCCAGTTGCTCGTCTCGTCCTTTTAAGTGCTGCGGCGAAATATGTGAATCCAAAACAAATGATTCAAGACACAAGGCAGTTGGTGAAAGAATCATTGTCTGGGCTGATTGATACGAACCCTTTGTATGATAGATACCGTCATAAGCTAACGAGCACACCGCTGTCAGCCGCTGTTGAATTTATGAAGCTGGTGAAGCAAACGAAGAGCTCCCTTGAGAAACTACACCTCCCTGTGTTAATTGTTCAAGGGGAAAGCGATGGGATTGTGCCAGCTTCAAGTGCACAATTTATTGATCATAAAATCCCGTCTCGTCAGAAAGAAGTGTTTTATTTACCTGACTGTAAACATCATGTTTGTCACGAGCCGTGTGCACAGCAATTGTTTGAAAAAGTAGAGCAATTTCTAAAAAAAACAATTTAATCTATAGAAAAGCGAAAATGTGGCTAAACTAATATAAATTGAATCCCACTTGTTAAAAATTGCATCATTTTTGTCGAATGAGTGACAAGCCTATGGTACAATAGGAAAGAAAAGGTGGCTGATTCGGTTGTTTCAATACGACGGAAAAACCTTTGTCCCGCAGTCTAATTCGAGTAACGGAGAAGTATCGGCAGGCACCATATTTCAATATCGTCAGGACGGGAATATATTAACGGGCACATATCAAGGCGGCAGTATTGTATCTGGTGTACTTGTAGGAACTGTAAATGAGGATGGAACACTTCATTTTAGGTACCACCATGTCAGCAAAGACGGCAGCATGAGAAGCGGGTCTTGCAATTCTACACCTAAGCAGTTGGATAACGGAAAAATTCAACTGTTCGAAAAGTGGAAATGGATGGATGGCGATCAAAGTGATGGTGAATCTGTCATTGTGGAACAGTAGATATATCCATTTCTGTCTTGTTGAAAAACAAATAGTGTAATGGTAAGATATAAGGTAGGGTAATTCGGGCTTTGTATATAATGGACCTGTCCTTTCGGGTAAGGGCAGTTTTTAATGATCATTCACGAGATTACTGAAACAGCAATTAGAAGGAGTTTGAATAATTTGACTATAACGTTTCAAGATTTTCAATTAAGCGAAAGTCTCATGAAAGCTATTAACCGCATGGGATTTGAAGAAGCAACACCGATTCAAGCGGAAACAATTCCTCTCGGTCTTCAGAATAAAGATGTCATTGGACAAGCACAAACAGGAACAGGAAAAACTGCAGCGTTTGGTATTCCTCTTGTAGAAAAAATTGACCCAGCGTCTCCAAATATCCAA
Source organism: Bacillus pumilus (assembly GCF_900186955.1). NCBI lineage: Bacteria > Bacillati > Bacillota > Bacilli > Caryophanales > Bacillaceae > Bacillus > Bacillus pumilus. Next base: position 521,181 of record NZ_LT906438.1, read on the forward strand.
GCGATTATCATTGCGCCAACAAGAGAATTAGCGATTCAAGTATCTGAAGAGCTATACAAAATTGGACAAGACAAGCGTGCGCGTGTACTTCCGATTTACGGTGGACAAGATATCGGTCGCCAAATCCGTTCGCTCAAGAAAAATCCTCATATCATCGTAGGGACTCCAGGACGTTTACTCGATCACATTAACCGTCGTACAATGCGTCTTCAAAATGTTGAAACTGTTGTGCTTGATGAAGCAGACGAAATGCTAAACATGGGTTTCATCGAAGACATTGAATCGATCCTTTCAAATGTACCAAGTGAACACCAAACACTTTTATTCTCTGCGACAATGCCTGCACCAATTAAGCGCATTGCAGAACGTTTCATGACAAACCCAGAACACGTAAAAGTAAAAGCGAAAGAAATGACTGTCTCTAACATCCAACAGTTCTACTTGGATATCCATGAGCGTAAGAAGTTTGATACATTGACTCGTCTTCTTGACATTCAATCACCTGAGCTTTCAATTGTCTTCGGCCGTACGAAACGCCGCGTTGACGAATTGACTGAAGCACTTAACCTTAGAGGTTATACAGCTGAAGGAATTCATGGTGACTTGACTCAAGCGAAACGTATGGTTGCGCTTCGTAAATTCAAAGAAGGTTCAATCGATGTGCTTGTAGCAACAGACGTTGCAGCACGTGGACTTGATATCTCAGGCGTAACACACGTGTATAACTTTGACGTACCACAAGATCCAGAAAGCTACGTACACCGTATTGGACGTACTGGACGTGCTGGACGTACAGGTATGGCGGTGACATTTATCACACCGCGTGAAAAAGATATGCTTCGTGCGATCGAGCAAACAACTAAACGTAAAATGGATCGTATGAAAGAACCAACACTAGATGAGGCAATCGAAGGACAACAACAAGTAACCATTGATCGTCTGCGCACAATCATCAGTGAAAACAACTTAAACTTCTACATGACAGCTGCTGCTGAATTGCTAGAAGATCATGATTCTGTCACAGTGGTTGCGGCTGCCATCAAAATGATGACAAAAGAGCCAGATGCAACGCCTGTTCGTTTGACAGATGAAGCACCAATGGTTTCAAAACGCAATCGTAACAACCGCAGCTCTTCTAAACGTAGAGACGGTGGCGGCGGAGGCGGCTATCGCGGAAAAAGTCGTTCATCTTACGGTGATAAAAAGCGTTCTTCAAATGACCGCAATCGTTCTTCTAGCGATCGCCGTCAAAAGAAATCTTATAATAGCTAATTCAAAAGCGAATCCTTTGCAGGATTCGCTTCAGTGTGTAGACAAACCCTCGCATTCGTTGTCAGGTCTGCGCGCTGGTGCTCACGAATGTTCAATTCGCTCCGCGCCAGTGCTCGCCCTTCCTAGACTTCAAAGGTTTTCTATCACGCTGAAAAGAAGACAAAGTGCTAAAATCAACATCATTTTAGCACTTTGTCAACAATCTAAAGCGAATCCTTTGCAGGATTCGCTTTTTTTAACAGGTTTACTGAAACTTTTTAGGCTTTCTTTCGTAATATATTGATAGAAAAGTAAGAGAATGGGGGAAGAATGTGAGAAAACAGCCGCAACGTCAAATTAGTTTAAATGGTTTAAAGGTATGGCGTCTTCAAAATGGAATTATCTCATTGATTTTCTTACTCATCATCATTGGGGTATTTGTTGCTAGTTATTATCTTCAATGGCCATATTGGATTGGCGCCATCCTCGCCGGTTTATGGGTCTTGCAGGTTATTTTTGGCATCTGGCTTATACCGAAAATACGTCATCGCATCTGGCGCTACGAAGTATTCGAAAATGAAATTGAAATTCAGCATGGACTCATTCGCGTTACACGTGTGATTGTACCGATGGTGCGTGTCCAGCATGTCGATACATCACAAGGGCCGCTCTTAAGGCGCTACCGTTTGGCATCTGTTCAAATATCGACTGCTGCCACAGTTCATGATATACCTGCGCTAGAATTAGAAGAAGCAGATGAGCTTCGTGATTACATATCTCGTTTAGCAAGGGTGACGGAAGATGATGTCTGAACCAAAACGTGTACATCCAATCTCGATGTTCATTGATTTTATATCAGATGCCGTATCCATGATTAAAAACTTCATTATCCCTTTTTTCGTGCTTATTTTTGTGAACTCGAATTCGAGCATTCGTTTTTATGCATTTATCTTTCTTGGTGTGCTTCTTTTATGGAAAGCTGTTTCAACCGTTTTAGCATGGAGACGATTTACCTACCGGATGGAAGAGGATGAATTTCGCGTGGAATCGGGCGTCATCACAAAAAAGAAAAAATATATTTCGTTAGAGCGAATTCAAACGGTGAATACAAGTGAAGGTATCTTCCAACGGATTTTTGGTTTGGTGCGGGTCCAAATCGAAACAGCTGGCGGAACAGACGGTCCGGAAGTGAGTCTGACGGCGATTACAAAAGCAGAAGCGGAACAATTAAAGCAATCGATTTTCAACCGGAAGAAAAGCTTGCAGCAAGAAGAAGTGGATGAAAATGGGGATGTCCCGCATGATCCTCTGACAGCGCAGCAACCTGTAGAAAAAGAAATCAATGTTTCCTACCGAATGGGTGTACCAGAGCTGCTTTTGGCTGCGACCACTTCCAGCGGGATCGGAGTCATTATTTCTGGGTGCCTCGCCATTTACACACAAATAGATGAAATTCTTCCTTTGGACGGTTTCCTCAAGCGGTTTTCTTTTTTAAGTCATGCGAGTGTTGAGATTTATGCGATTCTCATATTTATTGCCGTATTGATTGCTTGGATTCTTAGTGTTGGGGTAACAGCCCTTCAATATGCGAATTTTACCGCAAAACGAAAAGGGAAAGACATCATCATCACAAGAGGGCTCATTGAGAGGCATCAAATGACCATTCCGCTTGCGAGAATTCAAGCAGTGAAAATCAAAGAAAATATTCTTCGTGAACCCTTTGGCTTTGCGACGGTGATGCTTGTGAGTGCAGGAGGTTCTATTACAGAAAAAGAAACCTCTTCCGTCTTATTTCCACTGATTCGGAAGAAAAAAATCAACGAACTGCTCTCTCAATTCACAGATGATTATCATTTGGCGCCAGAAGCTGAACTGAAAAAGGTGCCAAAGCGTTCACTCAAGCGCTACCTGATCTCTTTCGGCTTTGTGCCATTACTTGTCGGCGTAATCCTATCTGTCCGTTTCCCGCCATGGGGGTATTTGGCACTCATTCCGCTGCCTATTGCTTTGTTTTTTGGTTATTTAGCTTATAAACAATCAGGCTATACGATCAAAGATCCATTGATTCAACTGACATCAAGAGGCATTGGCAAAACCACTGGCATTGTCTTGAGAAAACGAATGCAAAACTATACGATGACGCAATCTTTCTTCCAAAAGAAAGGCCGAGTGGCGAGTATTCACACCTTTGTGAAATCCTCTGCGCTGCTTGATTCCTTTGGTGTGCATCACCTTGAGGAAGAAGATGCAGCACGTGTAATGGATTGGTATTCGTATGAAAAAAATAAATCTTCTTAAACAAAAAATGTCGATCCGCTTCCTGTTAATAGGAGTGATCGACATTTTTTATGAGGTTAGTAGCGTCTTTTTTTTGAATGGAAAAATAGCGTAAGAGGTGCTAGGAGCATGCCGCCGATTAATCCAAATAAGTGAGCCATGATATTGATGTTCGAGTTGACGAACGTCATGATGACAGAGACGGCAAGAATCGTTAAGATCACCTGAGAATTGCCGCGGTCCATCATATGCGGTTTAAATAGAACAAGGTATAAATAAACGCCAAACAAACCGAAGATCGCACCAGACGCGCCGACATGTACATACTCTAAAGGCTCCACCCAATAGGTTCCGAGATTGCCAATGAACCCTGCACCAAGATAGATAATGAGAAATCGAACCTTCCCAAGCAAATGCTCAAGCGCTGGAGCGAATAAGAACAAAGACATAGAATTGAACAAAATATGGGTCAGACTTCCGTGAAGGAAAATAGGTGTGACGAGCCGCCACCATTCTCCAGTAGCTACACCATAATTGAAACCGACGAGATGGTCGTGACCAAGCTGTATAAGAGGGATAGGAAGCGCAAATAGAAGCCATAGACCAAATTGCAAAGCAAGGATCGTTGTGACGATTGGATACGATCTAATAAATTGTTGAAAGCTCTCCGTTCGAATAAACATAACAAACCCCTTTTGACTAGATAATGGTAAGTTTATAGTAACACGTTTATGAAGAGAACATCCAAATTAGTACGAGTCTCATAGGAGGTACCTCATGATCAAAGGAATAGGTATTGATATAGTAGAGATCAACCGGCTCGCGCGCGTGCTTAGTAGACAGCCTCGTTTACCAGAACGGATTTTAACGTTAAGTGAACAAGACATCTTTCACACACTCAGTGAAAAGAGGCAGCTGGAATTTTTGGCAGGACGTTTTGCAGCAAAGGAAGCTTTCGCTAAAGCATACGGAACGGGAATCAGCCGGCATTTAAGCTTTCATGATATGGAGATCCAGAAAGACGAACTTGGAAAACCTTTCATCAAAAGCGAAAAGACGAAGGGTGACCAGGTTCACGTGTCCATCACTCACACGAAAGAATATGCTGCTGCACAAGTTTTAATTGAAAGGTTGTCAAGCTAGTCTGCATATTGTTTGTCCCCCCTTCATATATTGGGTAGTGCGATAAGGAAGGGCGAGTTGCTAACAGGCTTTGATGGTTCGCGGTACGCAGTTAACTCTTGAGGCGTACTGTTAAAGTCAAACAAGCGGTTTCTTCCTTTTAACACAATTAACGAAGGGGTTGAAAAGGGTGAGAAAAAGCTTTGTTTTGCTTGTAACGGGAATCCTTTTTGTACTGATTCTCTCCGCATGCGGTCAAAAATCTCAGCAGGATATCGTTGGAGATTTAAACAAAAAGGCAGGGGAAATGACATCATACAAAGCCAAAGCAAAAATGACCATTGAGACAGGAAATGACCCGCAGGAGTATCAAGTAGAAATTTGGTACAAGAAGCCGGAACTTTACCGTGTCTATTTAGAAAATCCGAAAAAGGATCAGAGTCAAGTCATTTTAAGAAATGGCAATGGTGTGTTTGTGCTGACACCTTCATTGAACAAGAGCTTCCGTTTCCACAGTGATTGGCCAAATAATAGCAGTCAGGTCTACTTATTTGAGTCACTCGTGAAGGACATTAAAAATGACAGTGCCGCTCAGTTCAAAGCGAAAGATTCAAAGTATGTGTTTGAAACCAAAACCAATTATCAGCACAACCAAATGCTGCCTACCCAAGAGATTACCTTTCATAAAAAAACAATGGCGCCTGCCAGTGTGAAAGTACTGGATAGCGACAAAAAGCCAATGGTGAAAGTGGAATTCTCTCACTTTGAATTCAATAAATCCTTTGACAAAGATGCATTTGATGAGAAGAAAAACATGACACTCTCTCAAATGGATGTTGCCACAAGTGCAGACCCATCTGACAGCTTTACGGTGAAAACACCAGTTGACATGCCAGAGGGTGTGAAGAAGATGGAAGAGAAAGAAATGATGACAGATGCAGGTAAGCGTTATGTCATGACGTATGGCGGAAAGAAATCCTTCACACTCATTCAGGAAAAAGCGAGAGTCGCTGAAGCATCTACGCCTGTGACAATGAACGGTGAGCCAGTCGACCTTGGCATGACAGTTGGGGTTCTCACAGATCAATCCCTTTCATGGACATCTGACGGAGTGGACTACTTGATTTCTTCAAGTGATCTATCGAAGGAAGAGCTCTTGATGGTTGCAAAGAGTGTAGAAGGCCAGTCAGCTAAATAAATACCTCAGGCGAGAGCCTTAGAAATGAAACATCAGCCCTATGCATGGGCTGATTTTCTTTGATTTGTTTCACATTATTCTTGATTTTTAGTATCATATGAGGGGATTGAATCATTCAATAGGGAAGTGTGACGGATGGACACAAATGCCTTTTATAGAGACACATGGGCAGAAATTAATTTATCAGCAATCAAGCATAATGTTTCACATATGAAAGATCATATCGGTCAAAGTGTTCAACTGATGGCTGTGGTGAAAGCCAATGCATATGGACATGGAGATATAGAAGTGGCGAGAGCTGCTCTCAAAGCAGGAGCAGACGTATTAGCCGTCGCCTTTTTAGATGAGGCGGTTTCTTTAAGAAATAAAGGCATCAAAGCACCAATACTTGTACTCGGCGCAGTACCGCCGGAATATGTCAAAGTCGCCGTTCGTTACAATGTCATCATGACCGCTTACTCCATCGATTGGCTGAGAGACGTCACCAAAATGGTGAAAGGGCAGATGGGACAACCGATACGTTTTCATTTGAAAATAGACAGCGGAATGAACCGATTAGGTGTGAAAACGATAGAGCAAGTGAACGAAGTGAAAAAGCTTGTCAGCGAGCACTCTTATTTACAACTGGAAGGCGTATTTACTCACTTTGCGACAGCAGATGAAAAGGATGAGGCTTACTTTGATCGGCAGGTCGACACCTTTCAAACACTGCTTGAGCCGCTTCATACGGACAAGCTGCTCGTTCATTGCGCCAACAGTGCTGCAGGTTTAAGGTTTAAAGACGTTTTGTTTAATATGGTTCGCTTCGGCATCAGTATGTACGGGCTGTCACCGTCTGAAGAAATCAAAGATGAATTGCCTTTCAAGCTCGAAGAAGCCATGTCTCTTCATACAAAGCTTGCCCATGTAAAGCATATTCAAGAGGGTGAGAGTGTCAGCTATGGGGCGACGTATACAGCCAATCAAGATACGTGGATCGGCACGGTTCCAGTCGGCTATGCAGATGGGTGGATCAGGAAGCTGGCAGCAACGGAAGTGCTTGTTGGCGGAAAACGCCGGAAGATCGCAGGAAGGGTTTGTATGGATCAATTCATGATTGAACTGAAAGACAAGCTTCCAGTAGGCGAGCCGGTCGTTTTGATTGGTAAGCAAGGAGAAGACATGGTATCAGTCGATGAAATCGCCAAAAGGCTTGAAACCATTAACTATGAAGTCACTTGCTCGATTGGCCACCGCGTCCCAAGAGTATATTTAGAGGACGGCGAAAGAGTGCATGTGCGGAATCCGCTCCTTCAAGGCGGGCCAAATTTTTTATAAACAACATTCAAAAGAACGATAGTCAAACTGACTTCGTTCTTTTTTATTCGACAAAAGTAGGGTAAACATTCTCCCTTTTTTAGAGATTTTGGAAATACCGTATGATTTTCGGAAAAAAGCGTATAATGGGAAAGAGGAACTCCATTATCATCTTGATTTACGGGTGGCGAGCCGCTTCATGTTCTAATAAGAATTCATGAAAAAACAGCTTTGCTTGTGCATTGAATAATGGTATGATTAGTCTTGGAATGGATCGATACGGTATCCGTAAGTTTTGTGGAGGTGTATGTTTTTTGTCTGAATCCAGCGCAACAAATGAAATGAAGATTCGACTGCCGGAGGCTTTAATGTCTGAGATCGAACGAGTAGCAGAGCAGGATAAGGTAACAAGAAATGAATTGATCTACCGAGCGACAAAAACGTATATTCGTGAACGTAATATTCGACAAAATCGTGAATCGATGAGACGCGGCTACATGGAGATGGCGAAAATTAATCTGAATATCTCTTCAGAGGCACAATACGCAGAGTTTGAGGCTGAGAATACAGTTGAGCGATTAGTCAGCGGGGGTTAAACATTTGATTGTTAAACGCGGTGATGTTTACTTTGCTGATTTATCTCCTGTTGTTGGCTCCGAGCAGGGCGGGGTTCGCCCGGTATTGGTGATTCAAAATGACATTGGAAATCGCTTTAGCCCGACTGCTATCGTTGCAGCCATAACAGCCCAAATACAAAAAGCGAAATTACCGACTCACGTCGAAATTAATGCAAAGCGCTACGGCTTTGAACGAGATTCTGTCATTCTTTTGGAACAGATTCGTACAATTGATAAACAAAGATTGACAGATAAAATCACACATCTTGATGATGAGATGATGGAGAAGGTTGATGAAGCCTTACAAGTTAGTTTGGCTCTTATTGATTTTTAATATGGTGAGATATGGTTGCTCTACTGGGAGCAACTTTTTTTGTGTTCAATTTTTATTAACGTTATAATGAAGACAGACTAAAGAAGAGTTTTAAATGTAAGTAGGGGGTAAAACATGTCGAATCATATCGTGTTAGCTTTTGCAAGAAAGCATCAAAAGGAATTAGAAAATGAGTGGACGGACATTTTAAAACGACTCGGAGAAAAAGAAACGGACATGATGCTGAACGACAAAATGTATGAAACCATCTGTTCGGAATATGTTCAACTGATCATTACATCTCTTTCAGAGGGGTATAGTGAGGATTTTGAAGAAAAAGTGCAAAATTTTGCTTTAAAAATTGTTCAAATGGGTATATCACTTAAGTTACTGGCAAACGGTCTAACGGAAATCCGTACACATTTATATGAAAAAATGAACGATGACAAAGATACAACACAAGAAAGTCATGACCTCATTTGGCAAATCGATCGATTCATCACACCCATCCATAACGAGATCTTAAACCAGTACTCCATCTCATGGGAAAAAACCGTCAGCCTTCAAAAAATGGCGCTACAGGAACTTTCTGCCCCGCTTATTCCTGTATTTGAGCACATCACCGTCATGCCACTTGTTGGAACAATTGATACAGATCGTGCGAAAAAAATTATGGAGAATCTGCTCAATGGTGTCGTCAAACATCGCTCACAGGTCGTCTTGATTGATATCACGGGGGTACCTGTCGTGGATACAATGGTGGCCCACCATATCATTCAAGCGTCAGAGGCTGTAAGATTAGTAGGAGCGAAGTGTTTACTTGTCGGTATTCGCCCAGAAATAGCCCAAACGATCGTTAACCTTGGAATTGATTTATCTCAGGTTACAACAAAGAATACCCTTCAAAAAGGAATTCAAACTGCTTTGGAAATGACAAATCGAAAAATTGTTTCATTGGAGGGATAACCAATTGAGAAATCACCCGAAGATTCCAATCTTAAAATTATATAATTGTCTTCTGATCTCAATACAGTGGGAGCTTGATGATCAAACAGCTCTTCACTTTCAAGAAGACTTACTGAATAAAATTCATGAAACAGGAGCAAACGGTGTTGTCATTGACTTAACATCCGTCGATATGATTGATTCATTTATCGCAAAGGTATTAGGCGATGTGATCACCATGTCCAAGCTCATGGGGGCAAAAGTTGTATTAACAGGAATACAGCCGGCAGTCGCTGTGACGCTTATTGAACTTGGTATATCGCTGGAAGAAATTCAAACAGCACTAGATCTTGAACAAGGGCTTGAGACACTGAAGCGGGAATTGGGGGAATAGATATGAAAGACCAATCCTGTGTGAAAATATTGACGGAATGGGATATAGTCGCAGCAAGACAATTGGGGCGCAATGTTGCAAAAGAACTTGGTTTTGGAACAGTTGACCAAGCAAGAATTACGACGGCCATTTCAGAATTAGCTCGAAACATCTATTTATACGCTGGTAAAGGTCAGATTTGTATAGAAGAAGTGATGGAGCGCGGAAAGCGTGGACTCAAAGTCATCGCAGCCGATGAGGGGCCTGGCATCATGGATATACGTAAAGTGATGGAAGACGGATTTTCTACATCAGGCGGACTCGGAGCAGGCTTGCCGGGCGTCAGAAGACTGATGGATGAATTTAAATTAGATTCTGCACCAGAACAAGGAACGGAGATACAAGCTGTTAAGTGGCTTCGCTAGGAGGGAAACCATGGATTTTAAGGAGGTAATGGAGCAGCGGTACCATCAGCTGCTCAGTCGTTATATCAGTGATTTAACTGAAACATCGCTTTATCAAGCTCAAAAATTTAGCCGTAAAACCATTGAGCATCAAATACCTCCTGAAGAAATAGTGAGTGTTCACCGAAAAGTGATTCAGGAGCTTTACCCTGATTTGCCGGAAGATGTTTTTCATTCACTAGACTTCTTAATTGAAGTCATGATTGGGTACGGACTTGCCTATCAGGAACATTTAACACTTAGAGGCATCCAGCAAGAAATTAAATCTGAAATTGAAATTGCTGCAAATGTTCAGCAAACCCTTCTGGAAACGAAAATTCCAGAAGGAGATACGTTCGATATTGGGGCGATCAGTGTACCGGCAAAACAGATGAGTGGAGATTATTACCATTTTGTCACTGATCACGATACGATCAATATTGCGATCGCAGATGTCATTGGAAAGGGAATCCCAGCTGCGCTTTGTATGTCGATGATTAAATATGCGATGGATTCCTTGCCTGAGTCAGGGAGCGGTCCAACTAAAGTGCTGAAAACCCTTAATCGTGTTGTCGAGCAAAACGTAGACCCAAGTATGTTTATCACCATGTTTTATGGCAGTTATAATAAAGAAACGCATGAATTTAAATATGCATCGGCTGGTCATGAGCCGGGCTTTTTCTATTGCAATAAAGAGAACAAATTTTACGATTTAGATGCAAAAGGGCTTGTACTTGGAATCGCACCAGATTTTGATTATAAGCAGTATGAGAAGCATTTGGACGTAGGAGATATGGTGATCTTATTCTCCGATGGTGTTACAGAATCTAAGTCGGAGGACGGCTTTTTAGAGCGGGAGGATATCAAAGCGCTTATAGCAGAGCACCTACCCTACTCAGCTCAGGAAATGGTCGATGCCATCTATGCCAGCTTACTCAAGCTACAAGATTTTCAGCTTCACGATGACTTCACTTTACTTGTGCTCAAAAGAAAGGTTTAGAAAGTGAAGATGCGGGTATATAAAATTCTAGGAAACAAGAATTTCGAGGTGAATGCATAATGAATATGACAGTGAAAGAGCATCAAATAGATCAAAAAACGAAAATTAGTGTCAGCGGAGAAATTGATGTGTACTCTGCTCCTCAGCTAAGAGAAACACTCATGCCTAAAGCCGAGGCGGGAGAGCATCTTGAGATCTGTTTGAAGGATGTTACGTATATGGATAGTACAGGATTAGGTGTATTTGTTGGGCTGTTTAAAGCGGCTCAAAAAGCAGGTGGAACACTAAAGCTTGAGAACTTGTCAGATCGGCTTGTAAGGTTGTTTGAAATTACTGGACTAAAGGACATCATTGACATTTCTGCAAAGACAGAGGGTGGGGTACAATGAACGAATCAGTAGATCTAATCGAGATGAAAATCCCAGCGAAACCAGAATACGTAGGCATCATCCGCCTGACTCTTTCAGGCGTAGCAAGTCGAATGGGTTATGCCTATGAAGAGATTGAGGACTTAAAAATTGCGGTCAGTGAGGCCTGTACAAATGCAGTTCAGCATGCCTACAAAGGTGAAAATGGCGAAGATGGAGAGGTAGCTGTTCGCTTTCTTGTCTACGAGGATCGTCTAGAAATCATTGTCGCGGACAAAGGCGGTAGCTTTGACTTTAAGCAAAAGCAGGAAGACCTAGGGCCGTATACATCTGCTCATACGGTGGATCAATTGGCAGAAGGAGGTCTTGGTTTATACTTAATGCAAACATTGATGGATGAAGTCGAGGTGCAAGCAAACTCCGGAGTTACCGTTGCGATGACAAAGTTTTTAAACAGGGAGCGAGTTGACCATGACACAACCATCCAAAACTATGAAACTAACTAAAGATGAAGTGGATCGCCTTATCCAAAGCTATCAATCCAACCAAGATGAGCAGGCGCAGCTCACGCTGGTCGAATGCTATACAAACTTGGTTGATATGCTGGCAAAAAAATATTCAAAAGGAAAAAGCTTTCATGAGGACCTCAGACAAGTTGGAATGATTGGTTTACTTGGCGCCATTAAGCGATACGATCCGCTAGTCGGTAAATCATTTGAAGCCTTTGCTATTCCAACCATCATCGGGGAAATCAAACGCTTTTTACGAGATAAAACATGGAGTGTCCATGTACCAAGGCGAATCAAAGAGCTTGGACCAAGAATCAAGATGGCTGTTGATCATCTAACAACAGAGACGCAAAAATCACCGCAAGTCCAAGAAATTGCAGAATACCTAGATGTTACAGAGGAAGAAGTACTGGAAACCATGGAGATGGGCAAAAGCTATCAAGCACTGTCTGTTGACCAAGGCGTAGAGGCTGATTCTGAAGGAAGCACAGTCACCATTTTAGACGTTGTTGGCTCACAGGAAGAGGGCTACGAACGTGTAAACCAAAAAATGATGCTTGAAAGTGTGCTTCATGTTCTGACAGACCGAGAAAAAGAGATTATCAATCTGACTTATTTGCAAAATAAGAGTCAAAAAGAAACAGGCGATTTACTAGGGATATCCCAAATGCATGTATCGAGACTGCAACGGAAGGCAGTTAAAAAGCTACGAGATGCATTATCAGAAGATGCGTCTATGGAGCTAGGGTAATGAAGCAGATTGAACAGCATGAGCATGTGAATGCCATTATCTATCAATCGAATAAAGAAGGGAAATCATGCTGCGGGGACAGTTTTTTTATTAAAGCAGATGATGAAGAACTAATTTGTGCTGTGGCAGACGGATTAGGCAGCGGTCAGTTCGCCAATGAATCATCTTCTTTAGTCAGCGAAATTGTCGAAGAATATGGACATGAGGATATGACGACCCTCATCGACAGATGCAATCAGGCGATGAAAAATAAACGCGGAGCCACTGTAGCCATATTAAAGGTGAATTTTTCCCAGCAGCAGTTTACCTATTGTTCGGTTGGTAATATTCGGTTCATCTTGAATGCCCCTTCTGGCGACTATATTTATCCACTTCCGACATCAGGATACTTATCAGGGAAACCTAGAAAATATAAAACATACACCTATTCCTACGAAAAAGGATCGACATTCATTATGTATTCAGACGGACTGAATGTGCCAAACATGAGAATGTGTTTAAAGCATAGTCATTCAGTTGCAGACATTGCCAAACAGCTTGAAACATACACACAAGACAAAAAGGACGATCTCACCTATGTACTTGGTCAGCTCACGTAAAATAGCTGACCTTTTTTCTGTTTTGCCGATTTTTTTGATACACTAAAAGAGAAGACACAGTGAGGGGATGCAAAGTATGAAGACATCTGACTTTTTATTGAAACAAATTGCAACAGAATTAAAGCTTTCAACAAAACAAATTGAAAGTGTCATCAAGCTCTTAGAGGATGGTAACACCGTCCCGTTTATTGCCCGTTACCGGAAAGAGCAGACAGGCTCTCTGGATGAGGTGCAAATTCAAACCATTTCAGAGCGCTATACATATATCCAAAATGTCATGAACCGAAAAGAAGAAGTCATTCGCTTAATCGCAGAACAAGACAAACTGACAGATGAATTAAAACAAAAAATTGAACAAGCTCATAAACTGCAAGAGGTCGAAGATTTATACCGACCATTCAAACAAAAACGTAAAACAAAGGCGAATGTAGCCAAAGCAAAAGGGCTCGAGCCGCTGGCGGAATATGTACTCACGCTGCCAAGCGATGAGATCGAGAAGAAGGCCGCTTCTTTTATCAACGAAGAAAAAGAAGTAACAAGTGTAGAAGAGGCACTTGAAGGCGCGCAGCACATCATTGCTGAACAGCTGGCAGATGATCCTGATATGCGGAAATGGATTCGCAGCGAAACGTACCAAAAGGGAAGTCTGGTCACATCAGGAAAAGACATCGAGAGCGATGAGAAAAATGTCTATGAAATGTATTACGATTATCAAGAGCCCATCAAAAAGATAGTGCCTCACCGCGTACTAGCGGTCAATCGTGGAGAGAAAGAAGGCATCTTAAAGGCAGCCATCGAGCCACCTGCTGAAAATATTCGTTTCTATCTCGACAAACAAGTCATAAAAGGCAAACAGACGACGGCGAGACCGTTTATCGAAGCGGCAATTGACGATGCGTATAAACGCCTTATTCAGCCTTCCATCGAACGAGAAATACGCAAAGAGCTGACAGAAAAGGCAGAGGAACAAGCGATTCATATTTTTGCTGAAAACTTAAGAAAACTGCTGCTTCAGCCGCCGATGAAAGGGAAGCGTGTACTTGGAGTGGACCCTGCGTTTCGTACAGGCTGTAAATTAGCCGTCGTGGATGATACAGGAAAAGTCCATCATATAGGCGTCATTTACCCGCACCCGCCTGTACAGAAAAAAGCGGAAGCGAAACAAAAAGTGAAAGAGATCATTCAATCATCTAACATTGAAGTCATTGCGATTGGAAACGGAACAGCCTCAAGAGAGACCGAACAATTCATTGCAGACCTCATTCAAGAGCTGGATCAGCCAGTCTCCTATTTGATTGTGAATGAAGCAGGAGCAAGTGTATACTCTGCGTCTGCACTGGCGCGAGAAGAGTTTCCAGACCTGCAAGTCGAAGAACGAAGCGCCATATCCATTGCTCGAAGATTACAAGATCCTTTAGCAGAGCTCGTGAAAATTGATCCGAAGTCTGTCGGAGTGGGCCAATACCAGCATGACGTGAGCCAAAAACAATTAAACAGCTCGTTAACCTTCGTGGTAGAGACGGTCGTCAACCAAGTCGGTGTGAACGTCAATACGGCCTCACAGGCGCTGCTGCAATATGTGTCAGGTCTTTCAAAAGCTGTCGCAGGGAATATCATCAAGCGCCGCGAAGAGATTGGAAGATTCACAAGCAGAAAAGAGCTAAAGGACATTCCAAGACTTGGTGCTAAGACTTATGAGCAGTGTATCGGCTTCCTGCGCATCGCAGACGGACAAGATCCACTTGACCGGACAGGCATTCACCCAGAGAGCTATAAAGAAACAAAACAGTTCTTACGCATGATCAAGATGACACCAAATGATCTTGGCACAGAGCAGTTAAAGAAGAAAATCGCAGAGGTCAAGCTGGACGAAGCAGCAGAGCAGCTTGATATTGGTATCATTACACTACAAGATATCGTCGATCAGCTGACAAGACCTGAGCGTGATCCGCGCGATGAAGTACCAAAACCTCTTTTAAAAACAGATGTGTTGAAATTAGAGGACTTGAAGCAAGGAATGGAGCTGCAAGGTACAGTGAGAAACGTTGTAGACTTCGGCGCATTCGTTGATATTGGTGTAAAACAGGACGGGCTTGTCCATATTTCCAAGCTCAGCAACCGCTTTGTGAAGCATCCGCTTGACGTTGTATCAGTTGGTGACATTGTGACTGTATGGGTGGACTCCGTTGACCAGGCAAAAGGCCGCGTTGCCCTCTCCATGCTGAAACCAGAGTAAACAAAAAACGAGGCGCACCTCAGGATGGGGTGTGCCTTGATGCGACTGAATGTTTTTTTCTGTAGAAGTACCAGCATTGATTCAACAACTTGATTTGGTAATGATTTTTTTCGAAAAAAGCCTTCTGCATCTGATTTTTCAGCCAGTTGGGCATCGCCCATTCCTCCTTTGATCGAAACAGTGGGTGTACCTTCAATGTATGCAAAGGGGAAATTGTCCCGTTCGATGTTTTTATAGAAAGGAACGATCTTGATTGAAGGAGAGAGAGTTACAGCAGTTAACAGAGCATATTTCTGAGCAGTTCTTTGGTAAGGCATTCCGCCATCAGGCTGTTTTTAATGACCGTCTCAAAACGACAGGCGGGCGGTATCTACTTGGAACACACAATATCGAACTGAACCGCCGATACCTAGAGGAACATGGACGAGAAGAATTAATCGGGATCATCAAGCATGAGCTGTGTCATTATCATCTGCATCTTGAAGGAAAAGGCTATCAGCATCGTGACCGTTCCTTTAAAGAGTTATTAAAACAAGTAGGAGCCCCGCGTTTTTGTACACCGCTAAAGACCGTACAAAATAAACGGCGTGTACAGAAACGGCAAGAATATGTCTGCACAGGATGCGGTCAGTATTTTATCAGGAAAAGGCGAGTTGATACCTCTCGTTATGTGTGCGGCGTCTGCAAAGGAAAATTAAAATGGCAGCGTACAATCGGTTCAGAGTGATAAGCATTCCTTTATGGGATGCTTTTTTTGTGAGATGAAGTAGACATATTGAGACAAATAGAGACGCAAGTCTCATTTTGTCTCTTTTTTGATCGGTGTGAATCGCTCAAAAACCTAAGCTTTCAAGCGCCATGATGTTGGCACGCTTTTTGCTTGTATAGAAGTGCAAGCAAAAAAGATAGGAGGTTTTATCATGGAAATGGCACTCACAAAAGAAAAAGCCGTTTGGATGTATCAAAAAATGCAGGAAATCCGCCAATTTGAAGATCAAGTACACATGCTTTTTACAAAGGGGATCTTGCCAGGTTTTGTCCATCTTTATGCTGGTGAAGAAGCTGTTGCTGTAGGAGTCTGCGCTCATCTGAATGAACAAGACAGTATTACAAGTACACACCGTGGCCACGGTCATTGTATCGCTAAGGGCTGTGATCTAAAAGGAATGATGGCAGAAATCTATGGAAAAGCCACAGGCCTTTGTAAAGGAAAAGGCGGATCTATGCACATTGCAGATTTTGATAAAGGAATGCTCGGTGCCAACGGAATTGTTGGAGGCGGCTTTCCACTTGCGTGCGGGGCAGCCCTCACGGCTAAATATAAAAATACAGATAATGTAAGCGTTTGCTTTTTTGGGGATGGTGCTAACAATCAAGGGACTTTTCACGAAGGAATCAATCTCGCTGCCATCTGGAAACTGCCAGTCATTTTCATCGCAGAAAACAATGGTTACGGGGAAGCAACGCCATTTTCCTATGCTTCAAGCTGCAAATCGATTGTGGATCGAGCCGCCAGTTATGGTATTCCGGGTATTCAAGTAGATGGAAAAGATGTGACAGCTGTTTATCAAGCAGCAGAACAAGCGATAGAACGAGCAAAAAATGGAGAAGGTCCGACATTGATTGAATGCATGACATATCGGAATTATGGTCATTTTGAAGGAGACGCCCAGCGCTACAAAACCAATCAAGAAAAAACCGAACATCAAGAAGAGAAAGATGCCATCACTCTTTTTAAAAATGAATTATTAAAGCAGCAGCTGCTAACGGATCAAGAGATATCAAGTATTGAAGCGACTGTAGCAGAAGCGATAGATCAAGCCGTGAGATTCAGTGAAGAAAGTGAATATCCAGATCATACTGAATTGCTGACTGATGTGTATGTTTCATATTAATAAACCTGAAAGGGGAGAGGGAAATGACAAGAGAAATCAGCATGTCTAGTGCTTTGAATGAAGCGATTAAACTGGCAATGAGAAGAGACGAAGATGTCATTTTAATGGGAGAAGATGTTGCGGGTGGCGCTCATGTAGATCACTTACAGGATGATGAAGCATGGGGCGGTGTTCTTGGTGTAACGAAAGGAATCGTTCAGGAGTTTGGACGTGAGCGTGTCCTTGACACGCCGATTAGTGAAGCTGGCTATGTAGGCGCGGCTATGGCAGCTGCTTCAACAGGGCTAAGACCAATTGCGGAGCTCATGTTTAATGATTTTATCGGTACTTGTCTGGACCAAGTCCTGAATCAAGGCGCAAAATTCCGATACATGTTTGGCGGAAAAGCAGAGGTGCCAATCACGATTCGAACGACACATGGGGCGGGTTTTAGAGCAGCTGCCCAGCATTCACAAAGTTTGTATGCACTATTTACAAGCATCCCTGGATTGAAAGTAGTTGTGCCTTCTTCACCATATGATGCCAAAGGGCTGCTGCTGGCAGCCATCGAGGATCAGGACCCTGTCATCTTTTTTGAAGACAAGACGCTTTACAATATCACAGGAGATGTGCCGGAGAGGTATTACACACTGCCGCTTGGTAAAGCAGATGTGAAGAGAGAAGGATCTGATGTAACCATCTTTGCAGTAGGCAAACAAGTGCATACAGCACTGGAAGCGGCAGAGCAATTATCTGCTCAAGGTATTGAAGCGGAAGTGATTGATCCAAGAAGCTTGTCGCCGCTCGATGAAGAGGCCATTCTGACTTCAGTAGAAAAAACAAATCGACTTGTCATTGTCGATGAAGCAAATCCAAGGTGCGGAATTGCCGCAGATATTTCTTCTTTGATTGCAGATAAAGGATTTGATTTACTTGACGCTCCAATCAAAAAAGTAACGGCTCCTCATACACCGGTACCATTTTCACCACCTCTTGAAGATATATATCTGCCAACACCTGATAAAGTTGTGAACACCGTATTAGAGCTGATTGGCAAGAGCCATGACAAGATCTTGAACTAGAGAAAGGAGAGAGGGAGATGGCTGTCGAAGTTGTGATGCCTAAATTGGGCATGTCGATGAAAGAAGGAACGGTATCTGTCTGGAATAAGGAGGTCGGTGAGTCTGTAAATAAAGGGGAAAGCATTGCAAGCATCAACTCCGAAAAAATTGAAATGGAGATTGAATCACCTGCTGAAGGAACCATATTGGATATAAAAGTATCTGAGGGAGAAGGTGTACCGCCTGGCACGGTCATCTGCTATATCGGTGAAGGAAATGAACCAGTGGAGGAAAAGAAAGCTAGAGACAACCAGTCAAAAACAAAGAAAGAGAGAAAGAAAATCTCACCTGTTGCCCGTAAAATGGCGAATAGCGCCAACCTAGACATTGATACGCTCGTGGGGACAGGACCAGGTGGAAGAATTACGAAAGAGGATGTGCTTCATGCGCTTCCTGAACGGAAAGAGAAAAAACAAGAAGAGAAAAAACAAAATGAGACAGAGCATCAGCCTATTAACATGATGCGGAAAACAATTGCCTCAAGAATGATGGAAAGCCTGCAAACAAGTGCACAATTAACCATTACGATGAAAGCGGACGTGACAAAACTTACAAACTTACAACAACAGCTGAATGAAACAGCCATAGCACGTTACGATACAAAGTTGACCATCACCGATTTTGTAGCCAAAGCAGCGATCCTTTCGTTGTTAGAACATCCTGCGATGAACAGTCAATATCATAACGGAGTTGTGGAAACCTTTGAGAATGTTCATCTTGGCATTGCTGCTGCGTTAGATAACGGATTGGCTGTACCGGTCATTCGGCATGCGGAGCGGTTAACGCTGATAGAGCTGGCGAAGAGCATTAAATTGTATGGCCAAAAAGCACGTGAAGGAAAGCTTCTTCATGATGAAATTCAAGGTTCAACCTTTACATTGACCAATCTTGGAGCGTATGGTGTAGAGCATTTCACGCCAATTTTGAATCCGCCGGAAGCGGGGATCCTTGGCGTCGGAACAATGTATGACACCCCTGTTTATCGAGAGGATGAATTGTGCAAAGGAACCATCCTGCCACTCAGTCTTACGTTTGATCACCGCGTACTGGACGGAGCACCGGCATCCGCATTTTTATCAACGGTCAAAGCACATTTAGAAGAACCAATATCCATTCTTTTATAGGAAGAAGGTGAATGTACCATGACACTGGTCATTATAGGAGGCGGACCAGCAGGTTATGTGGCGGCCATAACAGCCGCCCGTTTTGGCAGGGAGGTTGTGTTAATTGATCAAGGTCAGCTGGGAGGTACCTGCCTCAATGAGGGCTGTATTCCAACCAAAGCTCTTTTGCAAAGCGCCGATATATATGAGCATGTGAAATCAGCTGTACATTTTGGAATTGAGCTTTCAGAACATGAGCCTACCATCCAATGGGATGCTGTCCAAAAACGGAAGCAGTCTGTCGTCAAGCAGCTCACTGATGGTGTTCGCTACTTGATGAATAAAAACAAAGTCACCGTGGTAAATGGGAAGGCTTCATTTCTATCAGCACATGAGTTATTGATAGAAAGTGAAGGAAAGTCTGAAATCATTCAAGCAAAACAAATCATTATTGCATCAGGGGCAGCGCCTGCTGCTTTACCGTTTGCACCTTTTGATGGCGAATGGATTATTCACAGCAAGGATGCCATGTCACTTTCTTCAATACCAAATTCGCTTTGCATCATTGGGGGCGGGGTGATCGGCTGTGAGTTTGCGAGCATCTTTAGCAGAATGGGGACAAAGGTTGTCATGGTTGAGCGGGCGGTGCACATTTTGCCTGAAGAAGATCGTGATATTGCACAATGTCTTCACGAGCAGCTCGAAGAAACGGGTGTAGACATTTTGACGTCCGCCGCAGTCAAGCAGCTTGATTCCTCTTCAAGAAAAGTAGTGGTGGAGAATAATCAAGGCGAGCAGTGTGAAATCCAGTCGGATCTTTGCTTAGTGGCCATTGGCAGAACTCCGCGGCTTGGAGAGTTGAATCTTGATCAGGTTGGTATTGCATTTGATAGAAACGGTATCTACGTCAATGAACATATGCAAACCAATCTCCCGCATATCTATGCGTGCGGTGATGTGACAGGTGGGGTCCAGCTTGCTCATACTGCCTTTCATGAAGGAACGGTTGCGGCATCCCATGCATCAGGTGAGCATGTAAAGGTGAATGAGCAAGTAATTCCGAGATGCATCTACACCTCTCCAGAAATCGCCAGTGTTGGTTTAAATGAAGAGAGTGCTAGAAAACAATATGAGGAGATTCGGATAGGGACATGTGCATTTTCTGCAAATGGAAAAGCATTAATCTTAAATCAACCAGCCGGTCACGTAAAGGTCATTGTAGAACCGCAATATCAAGAAATATTAGGTGTTTCAATTATCGGACCGCATGCAACAGAACTGATTGGACAAGCGGCGGTGATGATGCATACAGAGCTGACCGCTGATACATTAGAGCAGTTTATTGCGGCACATCCGACACTTTCAGAGGCGATACACGAAGCCTTGCTGCAAACCATTGGACGAGCGGTACACTGCTGAAAAAGGCTTCTTTTCTATCCGATTGACTTCTTGGGTTAGCTAATGATAATTGAAAGCGCTTTTATAATTATCTATAATGAATAAAAAGCCCCTAGAGGAGAGGATGGAATGAATCCGACGCCTTGTTATTTAAATACGTGGAAACGTTTTGTTCGTGAAGGTTTGCTTGATCAGTCTCGTCTGAATAAGAGAGTGGTAGAATCATGGCACAGGTGTAAACAGGCAAATGTGAATCCGTATTTAGATAAAGGACAGTCGTTGTTAGAAAAGGAACGTTTCAGTGCCCAAAAAAAGAAATATTCATTATTCCTAAATGCGGCTCTTCCTTACTTAAATAAAATCAGTCAGCAATTAAAAGAATCTGACATGCTGGCCTTACTCATCGATGCAGACGGTTATGTGCTAAGTCTGACAGGAAGCGAAAGAACGATGGTGGAAGCAAAAAGAATTAATTTTATGGAGGGTTCACGCTGGACTGAAACAGATGTAGGGACAAACGCGATCGGAACTGCACTCGTCATCGGAGAAGCGGTGACGATCAACGGAACTGAGCATTTTTCTATCGCCTCTCACCATTGGAGTTGTTCAGCCGCTCCTATTCGCGATGCAGGTGGTACAATCATAGGGGTGATTGACATCTCTTGTATGACGGATAACAAGCACCCTTTTATGCTTGGAATGGCTTCAACGGTTGCTTATGCCATCGAGAGAGAAATTCAAGTCCAGCAAAAAAGGAGAGAGTTGGAGCTCATCACTCATTGTCTCCAGCAGGTGGAAACAGACGAACCGTATGTGGTCTGTAATGAAAAAAAGCAAATTGTTTCTGCCAGCAGGTCGATTAGAGAACGATTTTCAGACTGGTATGGAATGGATGTCGAGCGGCTTAAGGATTATCCATTTGTTATCCGGGGAAAGCAGATCATTCAATCAGAGCAAGACGGAAAGATGCTAGGCATGTCCCTTTCCCTTGAAGAAGCAGCGAAAAGCAGCATCACCGTTTCTTTTGCTCAATTTCCCGGGGAATCAGGAACAAGTAAGGTATTTCAACAGACGCTCAGCGAAATGAAACGAGCGGCACAAACAGATGCAAATGTATATATTTGGGGAGAAACAGGTACAGGAAAGGAACTGACCGCTAGAGCCATTCACTCCGCCAGTGAAAGGCATAAAGGGCCGTTTATTGCTGTTAATTGCGGAGCCATTCCTGAAAGCCTGTTAGAAAGTGAGCTGTTTGGCTATGCTGAAGGGGCTTTTACAGGGGCAAAACGTCACGGAGCTAAAGGGAAATTTGAACAAGCTCATAAGGGAACACTCTTTTTAGACGAAATTGGTGAAATCCCATATGCGATGCAAGTAGCGCTTCTTCGGGTGATAGAAGAAAGGGCAGTCGTACCGCTCGGCGGGACACACGAAATCCCTTTGGATATTCGAATCATTACAGCGACTCACCGTAATATGAACGAACTGCTGAAGGAAGGAAAAATACGAGAAGACTTGTATTACCGTCTTCATGTCTATCCGATCAACATTCCGCCGCTTAGAGAAAGAAAAGAAGACATTCATGATTTATATCGTTATTACCAAAAGAAGTACCACTGGAATGCGGCGTTTCCTGAATCATTTTTTCAGAAATTGCAAGAGTATCATTGGCCAGGAAACATACGAGAGCTTTTTAATCTGTTTGAACATCTAAGGGTCCTCTTTCCGAAAGGCGGATGGATTGGTGAATCGCAATACGCTTCAGTATTAGAGGCGGTTGATCAGAAAAAGCAGAAGCTGCATCCAGCAGAGTATACCGAGACTCCAAAAGAACTCACATTCAGGGAACGCATTCAAATGCAAACAGTGATAGACGCACTGCATAAAACGAAAGGTCATGTGTCAGAAGCAGCGAGGCTAGCAGGGGTGCCAAGAAGTACTTTTTATAAGTGGATGCGAAAGTTTCATCTGTCTTAATCTCATGGAAGGCTGTATCAAGGCCCTTGGTCTACTTGAAGAGGTCGGGGGCTTTCTGCCAAGTTAAACAAATGGCATGGAAAAAGGCTTGACTGTTATATTAGTATATGTTAAATTATAAAAGCCGTCGCAAATGAAGCAGGATTGAAACGCTTAAAAATTCTTGACACATTTTTCCGGCATATATATAATGAAACATGTCTTATTATTCCGCAGTAGCTCAGTGGTAGAGCTATCGGCTGTTAACCGATCGGTCGTAGGTTCGAGTCCTACCTGCGGAGCCAAATGGAGAAGTACTCAAGTGGCTGAAGAGGCGCCCCTGCTAAGGGTGTAGGTCGCGCGAGCGGCGCGAGGGTTCAAATCCCTCCTTCTCCGCCATTTATCTGGCCCGTTGGTCAAGCGGTTAAGACACCGCCCTTTCACGGCGGTAACACGGGTTCGAATCCCGTACGGGTCATGTTTTGTTTTTTTCATTCGTTGGGCTATAGCCAAGCGGTAAGGCAACGGACTTTGACTCCGTCATGCGTTGGTTCGAATCCAGCTAGCCCAGCCATTTTTTTATATGTTTTTCTGCATAGCAGATGAGCCATTAGCTCAGTTGGTAGAGCATCTGACTTTTAATCAGAGGGTCGAAGGTTCGAGTCCTTCATGGCTCACCATTGTCACGCGGGTGTGGCGGAATTGGCAGACGCGCTAGACTTAGGATCTAGTGTCTTTATGACGTGGGGGTTCAAGTCCCTTCACCCGCATTGTTTTTTCAAACAGTGCACTTATGAATATATGAGCACATCATACACGCGGTCGTGGCGGAATGGCAGACGCGCTAGGTTGAGGGCCTAGTGGGTGAATAACCCGTGGAGGTTCAAGTCCTCTCGGCCGCATCTAAGAAACCAAAGGTGGTAAACCTTTGGTTTTTTAATTTTTTATCACTTTTAAATGAATTTGTCCATTTACCTTAAGTAAGTGGACTTTTTTAATTATCGAGGTTCAACTGTAATCTTAAAAATGACGTAATTATCGTTTATATCATAGGCATAAACCAACGCCGTGCCCAGTGATGAGTAAGAAGATACGACACCACTAGAACTAATGCTAATAAGGTGACTGCCAGAGATGATTTCCCATCTTGTATAGCCATACAGCAATCCAACGTTTGAGTTTCTTAGCATATGGAAATCGACCGTTCCAATTTCATTTGTAGGCTTTGCTATATTGTGAATTTTTGCAGGTTCTTGCGCAGAAGCTTGATTTGTTAAAGCTGGAAGAGCTAATGAAGAAATTGATAATACTGAAACAATTAATCCCTTGTAAAGTTTATTCATAATACTTCCCCCTCAGTTTGGTTTTATTACAAATTCATCATAACATGTAAAATATTTGAATTGTATGGATGTCGAGTATATTTCGAAATTTAACATTCTTCAAGGTCTGTATTTAAAAGAAGATAAGCATTTGTTAGACCGATGTTTTGGGTTCTTAAAAAGTAGGAAAATGTATAGTGATATTGAAGACTTTGCATTAGAAGCAGCTGAATACTTTAGAAGAGCTGGAAGATTTGAAATGGCTACCAAGCATGTACCTCTTACAACAGAAAAATTGAATAATGTCATGTCATTTGATGGTTTATTTGTTATCAAGTAAATTTATGATACGTTTTCCTCGTCCACCTCCAGTTTCTAAGGAATGATGAGCTTTGGCAACATCAGATAAAAGATAAATGCTATCAACAACTGGTCTGACCTTGTTGGAATCTACATAAGATGCTAATTCTTTTAAAAGTTCATTTTTGGGGTTTGCGCTGAATGTGCGAACTCTACGAGAACCGAAAGTAGTTGAAGCTAATATATATATGAAAGACGAAAAACTAGGAAATCCAATAGTAACCATTCTTCCGTTCTTTGTAAGCAGGCGCCTATAATGTTTGAGGTCAGTTCCAACTGTGTCCATGACTACATCAAACTTTTTAAGATCAGTAGGATACGTCTTTTTATAATCAAGTACTTCGTCTGCACCTAGCTCTTGAAGAAAAGTGAGATGTTTTTCGTTTGCAAGAGCAGTTACATGAGCACCTAACATTTTTCCAATTTGAATCGCAATGCTTCCGACTCCTCCACTTGCACCACGTACAAGTAAATTTTCGCCTCTTCTAAGTTTAGCTTGATATTTTAAGGCAATAATTGCAGTAGCACCTACGCCAGGCAATGCCGCGGCTTGTATGAGATCAATCTTTGTAGGAGTTTTAGATATTTTCTCAGGTGATATAGCTACATATTCAGCGGCACTACCAATTTGGCTCCTGAGATTCATAGGAAGAACCCCCCACACTTTATCACCTAATTGATAACTTTTTACGTTCGATCCTACTTCAACAACCTCTCCAGAAAAATCTGCTCCTGTCCCTTTAGGGAATTGATTACCCGTTAATAGTTTCAACTTACCTGATCGAAACAGTGTATCCATAGAGTTTACACTCGACCCATGTACACGAATGAGTACTTCTCCAGATTCTATAACAGGTTTTGATATAGAATCTTCAAAAAGAACATTCGGTGATCCATATTTAGAATATTGTGCAGCACGCATCTTTTCATTTTTCATTTACTCACTCCATCTCCTTGAAAAAGTATTAACTTGAAGGGTTTTATAATCAATTTTGCTCTCTATTACATGGATGACACGGTTTACATATTTGATTATAATAAATGGAATTGATTTAACAAGTACGCAATATAAACTGCTTAAGGAAGGAAAAACTGACTAAGGGGTGGATAAAATATGACTGAAAGTGAGCTGAATAAAGCGATAGCTCCAGCGAGTTATGCATTAAATATATTAGCGGGAAAATGGAATTTGAAAATCTTAGCTGTACTATGTAGTTACAAGGAGATTCGATATAATGAGTTAAAGCGTAAAGTGTATGGAATTACAGGAACAATGCTCAATCAATCATTAAAGGACCTGATTGAAAACGGAATTGTTCAACGAGTTCAGTATAATGAAGTTCCATCAAGAGTAGAATATTCATTGACTGGGGCAGGACTAGAGCTGATCCCTATATTTGAACAACTTCTTTTATGGGGCGAAAACCAATTAAAAAAATCAAAGTCATAATAAAATCCATCTACGTGAGAAGTTCGTTGGGGGAATCATAGCATAGCTTCCTAACAAAGATTTTATTCACTTTAAGCTATGATGAAGAAAAACAACAAAAAATCTTGAGATTACTAGGGAAGCGCTAGAAAAGGGGATGCAAATACATGTCAATTTACCATAAAGTCATTGGAGAAGGATATCCGATCTTAATATTGCATGGTTGGACACTTGACCATCAAGTGATGTTACATGCATTGGAACCGGTATTTGAAAAACAAAGCGGGTGGAAGAGAATATACATAGACTTACCGGGTATGGGACGTTCCGAGCCGCATCCATCTATTCAGAACTCTGATGATATGTTAGAAGCGGTATTGCGTCTTTTGGACGAAATTATCCCTGATGAACAGTTTATTGTTTGTGGTTATTCGTATGGAGGGTACATAGCTAGAGGTATTGTTCATTCACGCCTAGAAACCGTTCGTGGATTACTACTTGTGGCCCCAATGACTATACCTGTATTCGATCAAAGAGTCGTGCCAGAGAAGACCGTTCTAAAAAGTGACAGCAGCTTGATATCACAACTCTCTCCAGAGGAGACGGATGAATTTTGCTCCATGGCAGTTGTGCAAGGAAAACCGGAATGGGAGAGGTTTCGAGATGAAATTTACCTTCCTTCTAAACAAACAAATTATGAATTCATCAATAACATTCTTCAAAATGGATATGGCTATACCTTCGACATTTCATCTGAATTTCAGTATCCCACGCTCATTATCACAGGGCGTCAAGACAATGTAGTTGGATATCACGATGCGTGGCGGCTGATCGAAGACTATCCAAGGGCAACCTTTGGAGTGCTTGATATGGCTGGCCACAACTTGCAAATCGAACAACCCGATGTATTTAACTCATTAGTTCATAACTGGTTAATCAGACTTGAGTCGGAAAATGTAAAGAAATAGATTAGGTTTTGTGCAAAATATGTGCAAATCGGAGTCAGGGGTGAATAACCCCGTGGAGGTTCAAGTCCTCTCGGGCATCTCTAAAAAATACCAAGGGTCGTGTACCATTGGTATTTTTTTTGTGTGCTCTTTTATTAGAAAGAGATCACAAGATACATCGATTGTATGCTAGCTGTGAAATCTTAATTACTATCCTCTAAAGAATAGTTGTCAGTCATGATGTGATTGTTGTCCATAAAAGAACTGAATAAGCTCTTTTATTCAGCTTTTAGTTTCCTTTCATCTTTCATATTGTTAAATAAAGGTTATAATGAGATAATTTGATAAAAAGAAATTAAGTCGCATAAGATCAACCAAAGGAGTTATAACATGATAAAAAGGTTTTCTCTAGTTTTACTTACTCTCATGATGTCTATAGTTGTTTTGCTAGTGGCTGCCAAAAATTCCCCTGAGGATCATGTCATTTCATTTGATCAGCCTCACATCTTAATAATATCAATTGTAATAATGGTATGTTTATTCATTCCTCCGTTAGTGATGTCCTTTTTCAGTCACTTGATTGTGAGAACTATATCTAGTGTATACCAATGTTTTATTGTTCTATCTTTTCTGGGGCTCATTCCAATAGGATTTCTTATTCCAGATTTTTTAACAATTGTTGTTTCTGTTGTAGGAACTTTAGCCAGCGTAGCTAGTCTTATAGTAACTTTAAGAATTGATAGGAATAAAGATGCTAACCTTAACTAAAATAAAAATGACATCAATTTTCTAAGAGTACAGTAATGTTTCGTTATTCCTTACTTTTAAATAAAGCTGAAAGATGTCTGAAAAATGGATTGACGTTATAAACTTGTTTATTCCTTTCGGATTGAACACCCTTTTTGCAAAAAAATAGTTTAAAGTCAGAGAAGAACAAAATTGAGTATGATCATGATTTTGCTCTTTTAAATCCTAAATTGCAATTATTTCCGAATCATGTTACAATAAGATTAATTATTTTTGTTCGGCGTAAAGGATAGCATGAAGAAAGACTTTTCGTCTTGAGGATACTTTGGGCAAGGATAGTATAATACATTGTGTGATAACGCACTAGGAGGCAACAAACATGGAACAAGGTACAGTAAAATGGTTTAACGCAGAAAAAGGTTTTGGATTTATCGAACGTGAAGAAGGCGACGATGTATTCGTACATTTCTCAGCTATCCAAGGTGACGGATTCAAATCTTTAGACGAAGGTCAAAAAGTAACATTTGACGTAGAGCAAGGTTCTCGTGGAGCTCAAGCTGCTAACGTTCAAAAAACTGCTTAATCTTCATTTTTTAAAACAGGTTCTCTGTAGAGAGCCTGTTTTTTTGTGTTTTCATTTATTTCTTCAATAAAAAACCCTACTCAGCGTACAAGTAGGGAGATGTTACAAGGTAATCGTAAAAAAATTCATGCTTCAAAGGTTTATCAACAGTATAGCATATTGGATTTACAATATGCGGAATTTGCCTAAATAAATTCTTTTTTCTTTCATTAATTGAAGGGTGGGTCAGAGAACTTGAATTCAAAAATGGTGAGGGATGCCCAAAAGAGCGGCAGAGTTCTTAACAGAAACTTTTGATTTGTTTTTCTGTAATCCCTTTGATGACCTCTAATTCACTTAGCAAAAATTCATGGGCGTCATCTAGCATTTTCTTTTCACTTGCATTTAGTGCTTTCTCTTTTTTCATACGCATCAGGTCACGTACAACTTCAGCACCGTCTTGGATGCTACCCGTTTTTATTTTATTTGTATTAATTGTATGCCGTTCTTTCCATGTCGGTATTTGATCTGATTCGCCATGCTGGAAAATGTCCATCACATTGTTTAATGCCAGTATATCTGTAACAGGTCTAATGCGTGAACCCGATATTTTCCGTGTTGGAATCATCACTTTCATATGACTGATTGACATATTAATCACATAATACTGTTGTTTTTCATCAGAAAATTCTTTTTCTTCTATGGCTTCAATTATACCTGCTCCGTGCATTGGATAAACAATGTTATCACCAATTTGAAACATATCATCCGCCTCCATATCATGTATCTACTTTAAGGGTACCACACTTAGAGCTAAAATAATCAAATTTTTAATAATAACATGTTTATTTATTTTTTGTCAATAAATTTAGTTCTAAAAAAAGAGATGATTTCATGAAAATGTTGGATGATTTTTGAACATATCCTCTAAAATCTCACTACAAGAAAAACAGGATATCCACCATTAAAAAAGACCAGCCATTGAGCTGGTCTTTCCAGATAGAATCCGATCATAATGTCGAAATATCAATGACAAACCGATAACGCACATCACTTTTCAGCACACGTTCATACGCTTCATCAACTTGACTTGCGTTAATCACTTCAATTTGTGGTGCGATATGGTGAGCAGCTGCGAAATCGAGCATTTCTTGTGTTTCTTGGATGCCGCCAACGAGTGAACCAGCAATGCTACGGCGGCCGGAAATTAATGAAAAGACATGGAATTGATCTGGATTAGGCGGTGCACCGACATTCACTAAGGTTCCATCCACGCGAAGTAAGGATAAATAGGCGTCTACATTGATATTGGCAGAGACTGTATTGAGAATGAGGTCATATTGACCGGCTAATGTTTTAAATGTATCGGGATCACTTGTGGCAAAATAGTCTTTTGCACCAAATGACAGTGCCTCTTCTTTTTTATTCATAGAGCGGCTCAATACCGTGACTTCAGCGCCAAGTGCACGTGCGAATTGAATGGCCACATGACCGAGTCCACCCATCCCGACGATGGCCACTTTTTTACCCGGGCCTGCCTTCCAGTGCTTTAACGGAGAATAAGTGGTAATGCCAGCGCAGAGAAGAGGACTTGCGGCATCAAGGGATAGTTGATCTGGAATGCTGACGACAAAGCGCTCTGTCACGACAATCTTCTGACTATAGCCGCCATAAGTTGGTTCTCCGTCATAATCAATGCTATTATAGGTTTGGACGACTCCTTTCGTGCAATATTGCTCGTCTCCGTTTTGGCAATATTCACAGGTGCCGCAGGAATCAACAAAGCAGCCAACGCCTACACGGTCTCCAATCTGAAATTTCGTCACAGCATCACCGACAGCCGTAACAACGCCAGTAATCTCATGACCCGGAACCATTGGGAAAATACCACCGCCCCATTCATCAAAGGCGCTGTGGATATCTGAATGACAGATCCCGCTAAATTGAATATCAATTAAAATATCATGTGGACGAAGCGCTCTTCGTTCAATGGTTGTCCGTTCAAAGTTCGCTTTTGCATGTGAAACACTTAAAACGTTTGATTGGTGCGTTTGACACATTCTAAATCATCCTTTCAAAAGTAAGATTCTGTTCTACTTCTATACTGTACGTCTTAAAGTGAACTCTAAGTCAATAGAGAACCCTCTTCAGGCTTTTCAACATCCTTAAATAAAGAATTGAGCCAAAAGCATCTTGCGTTCTCTATCAAATTGGAGATGATGAGAAGAAGGAATTTCATTTTTCATAAGGTGAGAGAAGAAGAAGAGAAGGGTGAAAACAATGAAAATAGCACAAGCCGCCAAGAAACTCAATTTATCTACTGCTACGCTCAGATACTACGAGAATATTGGTTTAATTCGACCGATCCGTCGTGATGAAAACGGTGTTCGTGATTATGCAGAAGAGGATATTCAGTGGATTGAATTTATCAAATGTATGAGAAATGCGGGTCTCTCAATTGATGCACTTCGAGAATATACGGCTTTATTTATCGAGGGCGAGGATCATACCCTGTCCTCGCGAAAAAGTATTTTGGTCAATGAGAGAGAAAGACTTGTAGAAAAGCAAAAGGAAATCGAAGAGACGATTAAGCGATTAGATTACAAGATAGAAAGTTATGAAGATATTATTCACAGTTATGAACAAAAGCTAGTTCATCAACTAAAAACCAGCTCTATTTAAAAATGAAGAAAAACCTGTGACTTGTCACAGGTTTTGTGATGTGGTTATCTTTTTGTGTAACGCACCCAGTTATAATGCGCGTGGAGTGGTGTAACACCGTTATAGGAGCCGAGCCATTCATCGACACCTGCACCATTCCAGAGGTTCATCATAATCTTTCCTGGAGTTTGAGGGATTTGAGTAGTGGCAGTATGTTTTAATTGTCCGTCCACATACCATTTAATCGAGTTAGGCTGCCAGTCAAATGCATACGTGTGATAAGAGTTTGCTGCATCAAAACCAAGGTTGACGATCTTTTCATGATTTCCTACACCATTGGTATAGTAGTTAAACTGAACCTTTGTCGTATCTTTTCCTAGAAATTCGATGTCAATTTCATCCCAAGGCGTACCATCAGTCGGTCCTGTATAAGTAAAGAACGAAGACACGATCCCAACATTTTTGGCTGGTTTCATACTGACTTCATAAAGCCCGTAGCCATATGTTTGAGTGGAACGGTTTTCTCCGCAGTCAAACTTATTATAGGAAGGACTTGTGAGCGATAATCGCATTTCCCCTAACGACGTCATGGAGACATTATTTGCACGCCACGTACAGTTAAACATGTTTCCATTCGAGTACCCATCGGCTTTTTGCCATAACCCCGTATTATAGTTGTTAAAAGGCTCATAAAACGATCCGCCTGTTTGGGCCGAGGCACCCGCAGTAAATGTGGATAAACTCAAGACGATTCCAGTGACAAGCAGCATCAACATTCGTTTCACACGGTAAGACATATAGGCATTCCCCTCTCTTGTTTTGAAAGCGCTTTCTTAATTGATCATACATGATTCTCTCGAAATGGAAAATCGGTCTAATATATGATATTAAAGAGGATTTTTTACTAGATTTTTCTCTTATTTCAAAGGAAGTTACGAAAGAAAATGATCTTTTTCAGGCTATTTACTAAAGAATGATTGACAAAGCGGACAGTTGTCCGTAAGATAATACCGGTACAATTGTCCTAATGAAAACCAAAAAGTTTTGATTTAACACATAGAGAGAAGTGCAATATGGATGAAGGTAAAGAAGGTGTAGCATCATGGAAAAGGATATTGGGAAGGAAATTGAAGAGGTCGCTTTTACTTTGTTTCAGGAATTTGGCGTGGAAAATGTCAGCATGCATAAAATTGCCAAAACAGCTGGTGTTGGGCAGGGTACTCTTTATCGCCGTTATGCCAATAAAAGTGATTTGTGCCTTTCTATCCTTGGAGAAAAATTTGAACAGCTGATCCCTGCTTTGCATCTTTACTTGAGCAAAATCAGTGACCAGTCGGTTCGTGAACGTTTGCGTTATGTGCTCGAAGAAATTCATCTCATTGTCGGTCATCATTTAGACTGGATTCGGATGCTTACGATATCTGGGAATTTAGAGCAGACAAGCAAAGTGTATGACTGTCATTACAGTCAATCGCTTAGACAAATGATTCGTGATTTGCTAGAAGAAGCAGATGAAAAAGGGGAAGCAAATATACAGGATATTGAGCTGACGACACTGTGTATGTCCTCTCCGATGACGCCTGAACTAATGTTTTATATTCATGAATCTGGTTATTCAATTGAAAAAATCGCTCAATTCGCTGCAGAAAAACAGATTTTATCTGTTTTCAATAGACATTGAAGTGGCTCATTTCTAACCGTCCTCACTTCCTATGATTGATTTAAATTGAAAAAGAAAAGGAGCCAACTACTATGAACAAACAGCAAGCAGCAGCTTCTCATATTCGAACGCTGCCCATTATTATCTCATTTATTACAGCCGGTTTTATTGGCCTGTTCAGTGAAACGGCACTAAATATGGCGCTGAGAAGCTTAACGTTAGACTTTGGAATTGAAGCGACGACAGCTCAGTGGCTAACAACAGGATATTTATTAACACTTGGTATTCTCGTACCAATTTCAGGACTCATTCTTCAGTGGTTTACAACAAGACAGCTTTTCATGACGTCGCTCGTCTTTTCGATCATTGGAACTTTTATCGCAGCAGTTGCACCAGTCTTTAGTATTTTAATGGTGGCACGTGTCGTACAGGCAGTCGGAACAGCGTTGCTTCTTCCGTTGATGTTCAATACGATTTTGGTGATCATCCCGCCTCATAAACGAGGCAGATCTATGGGGATTATAGGTCTTGTGATCATGTTTGCACCAGCTGTTGGTCCAACAGTCTCTGGTCTTATTTTGAAATCGCTGACGTGGCATTGGATTTTCTGGATTTCACTTCCGTTATTAATAGCTGCACTCGTCTTTGGTTTTATCTTTATGCAAAATATCACAGAACCAACAAGACCAAAAATCGACATCTTATCAATTGTGCTTTCAACCATTGGTTTCGGAGGAATTGTGTATGGCTTTAGTAGTGCCGGTGAAGGCGGCGGCTGGAGCAGTATGCATGTGATCGTTGCAATTGTAGTAGGTGTTATTGGGATTCTTGTATTCTCTCTCAGACAGTTGAATATGAAGGAACCGATGCTGAACTTAAGCCCGTTTAAATATCCGATGTTTGTCATTGGGTTACTGCTGATCTTAATTTGTATGATGGTCATGCTGTCTGCTATGATGATTTTGCCATTGTATCTGCAAACATCCTTGGCACTAACGACCTTTACAGCAGGTTTAATGCTATTGCCAGGTGGAATTATCAACGGTCTGCTATCTCCAATCATGGGTGGTTTATTCGATAAGTTTGGACCGAAATGGCTTGTGATTCCAGGGCTTGCGATCGTCGCAGTGACGATGTTAGGTTTTACCAATCTAAGTGTGAATACATCGATTGGATACATTGTGACCCTTCATATTACATTAATGGTCGGCATCGCGATGATCATGATGCCTGCACAAACAAATGGATTAAATCAGCTGCCGCCAGAGCTATATCCGCATGGTACAGCGATTATGAATACATTGCAGCAGGTGTCAGGAGCCATTGGTACTGCGGTTGGTATTTCGATCCTTTCATCAGGAACCCGCAGCTTTATGGAAAATGTGGCTGATCCTGCAAATCCGATGAACAAGCTGCTCGCCTTTACAAATGGCGTCCAGCATGCATTTATCTTTGCTGTGATCATGACAGTCATTGGTTTGATCATCGCTTTCTTCATTAAACGAGTGAAGGTAGAACAGCAAGTTTCATAAAACAGATGAAAAGCACTGAGGACTTAGCGCCGCAGTGCTTTTTTCAATAAAGTAGATCAAATTAAATGGGATACCAGCTCAAGTTGATCTACTTTATTAGTTTTTTAAAGATCTATGAATCTGCATTTTAAAACAAAACAAAAGAACACGGTGCCTATCCTCTTGGAGCAAAACACAAGATGATATATTCTTAAATATTCGAAACGGCTTCTATTTTAAATTCTTTCTCAAATTGGTGTAGTGCCTTTTCTAATTTTGAAAGTCCATCGTCAATCTGTTCTTTTGTGACTGTCAGAGGAGGGATCATTCTAATCACTTCTCCTTCGTTACCGCATAAGTAAAAGAGAACTCCCTGCTCAAGGGCATAATCTAAAATCTTCATGACAGCGTTCCCGTCCGGTTTTTTTGTTTTTGGGTTTAACATTTCAATTCCAATCATTAAGCCTACTGAGCGTATCTCTCCAATGATCGGGTGATTTTTTTTCATTTTTTTTAGTTTTTCAGTAGCATATTGACCAACCACTTTTGCATTATCTAGTAACCTTTCTTCTTTCATGATTTCGAGAGTGGTTAACGCTACCGAACAGGCAATTGGATTTCCACCGAACGTTGTTCCATGACTTCCAGCAGGCCATTTGCTCATTAGTTCTTTTGAAGCTACTGTGGCACTTAAAGGTAGACCAGAAGCTATTCCTTTAGCAATCGCCATAATGTCTGGAGTGACTTCAAATGTCTGAGTAGCAAACCACTCTCCTGTGCGTCCAAAGCCAGTTTGTACTTCATCAAAAATAAGCAGTATACCATGCTGATCGCATATGTCGCGGATCTTTTTCAGCCACCCTTTAGGAGGGATGATGTAGCCGCCTTCTCCCAATACAGGTTCTAATATGACGCAGGCTACTTCTTCAGGTGTCACTTGGTGTTTAAATAATTCTTCAAAATGTTTTTCTAATTCGTTGATGCAGAAAGTTTCTGGGTCTTTACCTTCGGGGCACGCCTGCATATTAGCGTAAGGCAGATGATAAGTCAGGTGAGAAGGATTTACATATTTTCTATATTTACTTTTTGATGTCGATACGCTTAAAGCACCTAAAGAACGACCATGAAAGCACCCCGTAAAAGAAATAGCATAAGGTCTCTTTGTAGCATATTTAGCCAATTTTAAAGCTCCTTCAATTGCTTCAGCGCCGCTATTGGCAAAGAAAAAACAATTTAAATCTCCTGGCAGAATTTCACCTAGAGATTTGGCCAGTTTTAAAATGGATTCATACATAATGACTCCCGAAGGGCCATGCATTAATTGATCTGCTGCATCCTTGATACTTTGTACAATTTTAGGATGGCGATGTCCTGTATTAGCTACTGCAATCCCGGAAGTAAAGTCTAAATAGGTTTTCCCATCTAGCCCGTAGTAATAACAACCTTCTGCTTTTACTACAGGTAAGTTTGGATGATCTTTTGCCATGCTAGGTGCTAAATAATCACCCATGTTCTCAACTAAGGAACTCCAGCTGTTACTCATAAAATCTTACCTCTCCCATCTTCTTGAGTATTGTTTAAGCTTGTTACATTCCACCTCTACCTTTCCTCTTTCATCTGTTGCAGATGTAGAATAACACGAAAATAATGAACTCAAAATTTGAACTTCTTTATGGTAACTATTGAAATGAATGATGTAAGATAATCCGACAAGATATTGCAATGTCTTTAGGGGTTTAAATATCCTGATTAACTTTACAAAAAAACGAACTAACCATTTGGCAGTTCGGTTTTTTGTACGATTAGATTTTCCAAATATCTATCTTAATGGTTGTTCATCAGCTGTTTACTTTAAGGGTACGCAGATATTCAGAGAATTTTTCAAGACCTGCTTTTAATACATCTGTTGAACATGCGTAACCGATACGAACATATCCTTCCATATCAAAGCAAGAACCGGGCGTTAAGAATGTGCCATTCGTTTTAAATAGGTCAACGCAAAATTCTTCTGATGAAACAGGGTAATCGTATTTCAGCATAGATGTTGTGCCTGCGCGTGGCTTTACGTAGGAGATTGAAGGTTCGTTTTGAACCCACTCATCTAAAATAGCCAGGTTATCTTTGATAATTTTGCGGCTTCTCCCCAGGACTTTGTCATAATTTTTAAGAGCATGAACGGCTAACATATCGTCAAGCACACCACAACTGATGGTTGTGTAATCACGGTGTTTTATGCATTCAGCGATCACATCACTTGGACCTGCAATCCAGCCAAGGCGCAAGCCGGCTAATGAAAATACTTTTGACATACTTGATGTACTGATTCCTTTTTCATATAAATCAGCAACAGATGGCACTACAAGGTTATCTTCCTGTAATAGGTTTCTGTATACTTCATCGCTCAGCAAGTAAGCATCACATGAGCGTGCAATGTCTACAATCTCTTCAAGCATTTCTCTCTCAATAATAGCACCTGAAGGATTATTCGGATTGTTGATAATAATCAATTTTGTTTTTTCGTTAATCAGAGACTTTAATTCGTTTAGATCCGGCAGGAAGTTATTTTCTGGTCTCAATGGCAGCAGATCTACATCCGCGCCAAATGAAGCCGGCACATCATATAATTGCTGGTATGTTGGGTGTACAGCAATTACATGATCTCCTGGCTCAATAAGAGAATAGAGCACTAAGAAGTTTGCACCGATTGCTCCATTCATGACAAGCACATTATCAGCTTCAACTGTCTCATACAGGCCAGATACTAAGCTTTTAAACTCTGGAGATCCTTCAATATGTCCGTATGTTAATTTTTTCTTTCCGACTTCATTGAAAAAGTCAGCTGGATTTGTGCCATCCATTCCAATCAACTCATTTACAGTGAAAGATTCAACACATGTTTCCGCGATATTATAAACGGCCTCTTGCTCGTATAAATTCATCCAATGTTCTACAGCAAATGTTTTAATATTCATCCTATTAACTCCTTTGTAAAGAATACTTTCTAAATCTGCTTATTTAAAAAGTTATCGATTCATTACAGCTTTGTCGACATCCCAATTTGTTTTTCTTCTGCTTGTTCTAGAACATAGTTCGCTGTCAATAGATCTTGAAGAGAAATGCCTGTACTGTCAAAAACAGTGATGTCTTCTGGAGAAATGCGTCCTGGTGCTTGATTTGTAATCACCCCTCCAATTTCCGAAACGATGCTATTTTTTGTAATGATGCCTTTTTTGAATGCAGTTTCAAATTCTCCTACCGTAACAGACTGTTCAAGGTCATCAACGAATATGCGAGAATCAGTTAAAATATTTTCATCAATTTCCTGTTTTCCTGCCATGTCTGCACCCACACATGAAAAGTGAGTACCCGGCATTACCCATTCTTTTTGAATAATTGGTTGGCGTGCTGGAGTAGCCGTAATAATAATATCTGCATTTCTCGTAGCTGTTTCAATATCATTAACTGGCGTATACTCAATCTCTATCTTTTGAAGCATTTCTTCATAAACTTCCGGGTTTTGCTCTTTAGTTTGAGCTAACAGCTCTTTTAACTTGCCTTTGATGTCTGCACAAAACTGACCAGCCTTGTCAAATGAATGGGCATTATACACTCGAACTCTTTTGATATGATTCATTGTCATTAAAACAGCTAAGATTTGATAAGCCGCAACATGACCTGATCCTACCATCAGCAATTCTTCTGAATCTTTTCTTGCTAAATATTTAGCTCCAATTCCACCAGCTGCTCCGGTGCGCATCATGGTCATATACTCACCGCTCAAGATGCCGATCGGAAGACCTGTATGGCTGTCAAGAACTAAGACAGTACCAACAACAGCAGGAAGATCTTTAGAAGGGTTATCCCCGAACCAGGAAACAAGCTTTAAACCGAAAATGCCTACTCCTGACAATTCTCCTGATTTAATATCCATGTCCGCTTTACCAGGTTCGAACTCGTGAAATACCATTGGGAATAAAGAAGCTTCTTTATTTTCTTTTAACACGTAAGCTTTTTCTACGATATCAATTACATTTTTTATATCAAGTATAACTTTGATATCTTCATGATTTAATACTTTAAATGGATACATAATAACCTTCCTTTCCCTTACCTCGTTCTGCTCTTTATCCAATCTATCACAGGATGAAAAAAGCTAAAAATTAATTAATTTAATAGTATGTATTAGAAAACTTTAGCGATATATTATAACTTTAAGAGTAAGGAGAAGATTTGATTTTTATTGGTATTTTATAGAAGCTAATCCATTTTTGTTTTATATACATTCGATAAACTGCTTTCCTACATCGTTAACATTTTTGATATAATGTTTTGAATGCTATTCTTTTCAGTGCATCTTGTCTATGGGGTTATATGGTTCACCTTATATCAGATGATTTTTTTATACTTTTGGTTAGTAGTTTTTGTAGGCTATAAAAAATATAGATAGTGAGATGAAGGTTAAATGGAACTCAGAAATCTAAAAACTTTTCAAGTAGTAGCCAATGAATTGAATATGACCAAAGCTGCAAAGATCTTAAAATATACTCAACCCACTATTACTTTACAAATTCAAGTATTAGAAAGGGAAATAAATCATTCTCTATTCACCCGTATTGGGAAAAAAACGTTTTTGACACCTGCTGGAAAAAAATTAAAGCAACATACAGATAGATTATTTGAATTAATGGAATATATGGAAAGAGACATGGAAGAGTTAAATGGTCCTTCCGGAAGTCTAACTGTTACAGCTTCAGAATATTATTGTACGAATCACCTATCCTTACTACTTAGTTCTTATACAAAATTGCATAAAAAAGTGAAGCTACGCCTTATGCCAGCGAACAGCCTTATAGCTGTCGATAAAATTTTAAATAATGAAGCAGATATTGGGATTGTTGCAGGGGAAGTTGATTCCTCAGAATTAGAAAAGTTTGTTTTAGAAAGGGAAAAGGCGGTGTTGGTTGTCTCCGCCGACCTTGCCAAAAACCGTTCTAAAGAAGAGGTTATAGAATCCTTTCCGTTTCTCGCATATCATGAACATTGCGGTTTTAGCTCAATTACAGAGCAGTGTTTTTCTGAAATTAACACCCGTCCATCTTCTATCATTGAATGCGGGGGAAGCGATGAAACGATTAGACGGGCAGTTTTAAATAAAACCGGAATCGCCTTGCTTGGAGAAAATATGATTAAAGAAGAATTAGCAGAGGGTATTCTTCTCCCTTTGCATTACTGTGAAAAACCAATTGAAACATCTGTAGTATTTTTAAAAAGTCGTTCAGAAGGACCAACCGTTCAATCTTTCTCTGAATTGCTCAAAGACACTTGGTTTGCAGTTACAGATTGATCGTTTTTTCTTAAACATTATTTATTTTTATAGGTTTTCTGCTGTGATATAGAGTAATATAAAAACGAGTTTTTCACGTTTACAATAAACATGGAAAACTCGTTTTCTAATTTTTTATTTTCTTAGTATCGTGTGTTATATTCAGTGTGTTACTTAGCTTTATTGATTAGTTTAGCTAATAAACGTATACCATCTTCAATGTCTTCTTCGTCAATTCCTTCGAAACCAAATAAAAAAGCGGGATTATCTTTTTTATTTTGATGAATTCAGTAAGGTGGTGCTGATTCAGTAGAAGGAAAAGAGGAAAAAGGAACGAATGAGTTAAGAAGAAATGAATAAGATAGGAGACTGAGATCATGAACTTACAAGAACAAATCAAAATCGCTGAGTCATTACGTCAACCGGCTGAAGGTTCATTACCGAGTCAATCGGAACTAAAACCAGTCCATCCTCCCGAAGTGAACAAAATGGAATATGACATTCCAACAAGTGCTGGCGAAACAAAGGTATGGGTATTTAAGCCGGTCAACACATCAAAGCAGCCGCTTCCCGTTTTTGTGAATTTACATGGCGGAGGATTTATCCTAGGCAGTGCTGAAATGGATAACCACTGGTGTCCGGTCATTGCAGACCGAGCGCAATGTATCGTCGTCAATGTCGAGTATCAGCTTGCCCCAGAGCACCCTTTTCCAGCTGCTCTTCATGAATGCTACGATGTCCTGAAGTGGCTGTATGAGCACCCTGATGAGCTTCAAATCGATCCTAATAGAGTAGCCATTGGCGGACATAGTGCAGGAGGAAACCTGGCAACGGCTGCTTGTCTCTTAAATATTCAAAAAGGGAACCCGCTCCCGATTGTCTATCAAGTGCTTGATTATCCGCCACTTGATTTAGCCACTGATCCAGCGCAAAAGCCAGCATTTGAAGAAGCGATCCCAGTTGAAATGGCGAGACTCTTTAATTCCTTCTATCTGCAAGGCCAAGATCCGCACAATCCGCTCGTTTCTCCAATCTTTGCCGATCGTTCATCCTTGGCACAATTGCCACCAGCTCTCGTTATCACAGCTGAAAGAGATTCGCTAGCTCAAGAAGCCGAACAATATGCGGAGAAGTTAAAAGAAGCAGGGATAGACGTCACGTACAGACAGTTTAAAGGAGTCCCTCACGCCTTCACGCATGCCGGAGATTTAGAAATAGCTGAAGAAGCTTGGCATCTCATGAGTGATCAATTGAAGAAGGCGTTTGAATAAGAAAGAAACATTGATATAAAAGCACAGAACCTAGCGGGCCTGTGCTTTATTGTTGTGAAGTGAATGAAAAAGATCAGATATATGCCTTTATAGTCGATATAATAGAAAGAATAGTAGACTTAAAAAAGGAGCGAATCTAATGGAAAAAGAGAATCTACAGGCATTTTGTCTTTCTTTAAAAGGAGTCACCCATGATTATCAGCCAGAATGGCAGGCAGATCGATATCATATTGGTGGAAAGATGTTTGCTATGATGGGCGGAGATGCGAATCGAAAGCCTGTTATCACTTTAAAATGTGACCCTCAACGTGCTGAAGAACTAAGAGAGATGCATGAGGGGATTATTCCGGGCTATTATATGAATAAGACTCATTGGAATTCCATTTACCTTGATGCAGACATTCCAGCTTCATTTGTAGAGGAGTTAATCGAACATTCCTACCAATTGGTTTTTCACAAATTAACAAAAAAATCTCAACATGACATCCTCCAACATGATGAATGAAGCTAGACAAGTCACCCCTGTGATTCTCTTCAAAATTGACTAGAGCAAAGTGCTGTCGTTATAATTTAACTAGTTAGAAGACGTTCATAGGGGGATATAAAATGAACTATACAGTCATTACAGGAGCAAGTTCAGGTATTGGATATGAGGCGGCACTGGCCTTTGCAGCACGAGGCAAAAACCTTATTTTAGCTGCACGCCGGCTCGAGAAACTCCAAGAACTGAAGAAGGAGATTCTTGATCAATATCCCGATATCAAAGTAAATATACAGTCTGTCGATTTAACCGACATGGAGCAAGTGTATTCATTTTATGAATCATTGGCTGAATATGAGCTCGACACCTTCATTAATAATGCAGGATTCGGCCATTTCGGCTCGATAGGAGAACAGGATGTAAGTAAAATTGGGGATATGCTTCATCTGAATATCGAAGCCTTAACGATTTTATCCACTTTATTTGTTCGTGATTATGAGCAAGTAGAAGGGGCTCAGCTGATAAACATTTCTTCAAGAGCGGGCTATACAGTCGTCGGCAATGCCGTCACCTATTCGGCCACGAAGTTTTACGTGAGTGCCTTTACAGAAGGACTGGCACTAGAGTTGAAAGAAAAGGGAGCTAAGTTACAGGCGAAAATATTAGCACCTTCTGCAACAGAATCAGAATTTGCAAAGCGTTCATTAGATGTAGATCAATTCGAATATGAAGGCAATATCAAGAAATATCATACATCAAAAGAAATGGCAGCTTGTCTGCTTGAGCTTTATGACCATGAAAAAACAGTCGGTATTGTTGACGGCAAGACATTTGATTTTGAATTGAAAGATCCGATTTTTTCACATGCTGGTCCAAGTATGAAATAGAAATGACACATCACTGAGGGAAGATGTCCTCGGTGATTTTTTTATGGCATGATTGACTGTGTGGTAACCACATGGTTTAGAATGTGTACACAAGGAGGGAATCTAGTGACGTATGTAACAAGTGGAGAAGTATGTAAGCTATTAAACATCACAAAGTATACGCTTCGTCATTATATAGAACAGGATCTCGTCCGCCCTGCGAAGGTCGCTCAAAATGGGTACCAATTATTTGATGAAAAAGAAATTTACACCCTTTATCAAATCCTCTTCTTAAAAAAGGCGGGGTTTTCTTTAAAAGATATCAGCGAGAGCTTTTCGAAAGAACCCGGTATGACTCTGTCCTATCAAGGTATGCTGGATCAGGTCGAGAAGCAATTACAGGAATTGAGTGAAGTGAAACAGCGTCTGGAGCATATGCTGTCGATTCAAAACAGCCTTCAGCTTAATCAAACAACGACTCAAGATCGGCCAATTCGTTATTTAAAACAGATCCCAGATCATCTTCTAAAGACTGAAACAGAGCTCGACTTTAAACAAATCGTTCACCAAAAAGAGCTGGATCTGTCTCTTTTTGAGGAGAGATATTATGTGATCAATCTGCAAGATGACTCAACCATTTCTTATTATGTATCAAATGAACAGGATTACGATGTGAGACTGGATGCTGGTTCTTACGCGGTCAAAAGTTTTTTAGCCGGGGATGAAAAGAAAGTCATTGAAGAAATTGAGGCTTTTCTACACGAAGCTCCGTTTGACCAGCCTTCTTATATGATCTTATATGAGAATGTACCAGTCTCTGTCACGTACCAAGATTCCATGGTGTACACAGTTGAACAGAGAGCGGGGAATAGAAATTGAAAAAAAGGATTTGGCTGATCATCGCTGCAGCGGCATTCATTTGTATCACAGCATTTGTATTTTATGAAAACAGCTTTGCTATGAATGAAAAGGGAGTCGTCATGGAGACTGTGGATGGGACATTATCAGGTATCGTCACAACACCTAAGAAGGAGTCGGTAAAAGGAATTGTCCTTTTTGTACACGGAGATGGTCCACAAAATGCCACATATGACGGAGGATACAGACCTATAATGGAACGCTTTGCAAAGCAAGGCTATGCGTCTATATCATGGGATAAGCCCGGGGTGAGTCAATCAGAAGGAAACTGGCTGCATCAATCCATGGATGATCGTGCAAAGGAAGTAGAGAATGTGATCAAATGGGCGAAAAAAGAGCATAATCTTCAATCAAAACAAATCATCTTATGGGGAGCAAGCCAAGCGGGCTGGGTGATCCCAAAAGTAATGACAGATCAAACCGATATCACAGCCTCCATCCTTGTCGGGCCTGCTGTCAATTGGATGAGACAGGGAAGGTACAATACACTTCAAACATTAAAAGAAGCGGATGCATCTCAAGAACAAATTCAAAAAACACTCAAAAAAGAAGATGAGCAAAACAAATTATTAGAAGAAGGCGCGGCTTTTCGCACATATCAAAAGAAAACGGACGATCAAGAGATGACAAAAGATCGTTATGAATTCATTCAAAAGAACATGAAAGCCGATGCCACTTCAGATATCAAGCGCATCCAATCACCGATCTATTTGGTTTTGGCACAAAATGACCGAAACGTAGATTCCGCTGAAACAAAAAGGATCTACGAGAAAGAAGTAGCACCTCAATGGTTGCATATTCAAACAATAAGAGACGTAGAGCATTCAAT
Organism: Bacillus pumilus; assembly: GCF_900186955.1. Lineage (NCBI taxonomy): Bacteria > Bacillati > Bacillota > Bacilli > Caryophanales > Bacillaceae > Bacillus > Bacillus pumilus. Next base: position 564,818 of record NZ_LT906438.1, read on the forward strand.
GCTGAATCCGCTCATTCACCATTCCAATGCCCTGATCACATTAGCAGCGATCGCTACACCGAAAGATTTCCTGCTTAGCCAAGCGTATTTAGATCACTGTGAACATATACTCGAGCAGCTAAAAACACCTTCACATTAGGTGTTTTTTTCATGCGTTCTTTGATAAAGCAAAGAATCAAAGATCCAGTAGATGAGACTGCTCATGATGACGATAGGTATAGATGCTGAGCTTCCAGTTAGATAAAGAGGATGGAAAGCCTTTGGCTTTGTAAAATTTACTATATTTTATCATAAATTGATGATCTAGCATCGTTTACTATTCTTAATTGAACAACCTCAATACTCCTTTTTAAAAAGTAAAGTTAGGAATTTAGATGTAAAAAAATAAGTGTAATAATACCCTTTTTACCTTTATTTGGTTCTGTATCTTTCGCCTCATGCTGATGAATGAAGGAATGGTATAAAGTAAATCCTATAGAAAGAGACCTAGCTTTGAATCCATCACATTTAAGAAAAGAGATGATCGAATGAACGTAACAAAATGGTTAGGTGCTGTCCTTCTTTCTGTTTTATTAATGTCGACAGCAGCTTGTGCCAATACAAGTACCCAAGAGAAAAATCAAAGCGAAAACGAAACCGCATCTAAGGAATCAAAAGACAAAACGACAGCCGTAGAAACAGGTAATAAGTCCTTGTCTAATATTAAGGTATTAGCGACGGGCGGGACGATTGCTGGCAGTTCAGACAGTGATACAGATACGACAGGGTATAAATCTGGTTCACTTGGCATCGATAAAGTCATTGCTTCAGTTCCTCAGCTCAAGGATATTGCAAACGTAACAGGTGAGCAGGTGGCGAACGTAGGCAGTGAAAATGTGGATGATGCTCTTCTTTTAAAATTAGCCAAACGAGTCAATAAACTCTTAAACGATGATCAAGTCGATGGGATTGTCATCACACATGGAACAGATACACTTGAAGAAACCGCTTACTTTTTACATTTGGTTGTCAAAAGTGATAAGCCAGTTGTGGTCGTTGGCTCAATGAGACCAGCGTCTGCTATCAGTGCGGATGGCCCGCTGAACTTGTATCATGCTGTGAAAATTGCATCCACAAAAGAAGCCAAAGGCAAAGGGGTCATGGTCACATTAAATGACCGAATTGCATCAGCTCGATTTATTACAAAGACAAACACGACCACAACCGATTCCTTCAAGTCTCTTGAGCAAGGCTACATTGGAGAAATTGCTGGTGAAGTGGTTTCCTTTTATAACGAACCAACAAGAAAACATACGTCTGAAAGTGAATTTGATGTATCAAACATAAAAGAATTACCACAAGTCGATATTTTATACGGCTATCAAAATGATCAAAAATACATGTATGATGCAGCAGTAAAAGCAGGAGCGAAAGGCATTGTCGTTGCCGCAGCCGGAAATGGAACGATGTCAACAGAAGCCATCAAAGGGGCAACAGATGCCGTGAAGAAAGACGTGGTCCTCGTGAGATCAAGCCGTGCAGGAAATGGAATTGTGACCCATGAAAAAATGGATGATGAACATCACTTTGTTTCATCGGATTCATTGAATCCACAAAAAGCACGCATTCTGCTTATGCTCGCTCTAACGAAGACAAAAGATCCAAGTAAAGTGCAGGCATATTATGAAAAGTATTAATGAAGAAAGGGACCCGAAGCTTCGGGTCTTTTTTTATACGTGCTCCTGATGATGCTCTTCTGCACGTGTTTTTAAAGAGAGTAAAATATCTCGCCAAATATCGTCTACATCCGTAAGAAAATGTCCCGCTTCATCGATATAATAGGTTTTGACGTTTGGAATGTTAGGAGCCATTTTTTCTATTTCGACAAACGGAGCCATGGAATCTTCTTTTCCATGCCATACATCAACTGGGATTTGAATATCTTTCATATCGAATGCCCACGGACGCGAGAGTAAATCTGGTTCATGAATACATTCATCCACCGATTGACGAGTGGCTTCGTGTAAATGTGTCATCATCATCTCTAACTGCTCATCGGTTTGAAGGAATTGACGGTCCCACGGATGTAAATGCTTGTTCCCGTTTTTAGCCAGCTTCTTAAATTTCTCTGGTTTGTTCTCAATCATTTTCTTCTGGGAACGATAGCTTGCTCTTAATAGCCAAGGAAACTTCTTACTGAGGAAAAAAGCCAATTTGTTTTCTTTGAGCATACTTTTAGGCGGTTTTCCGTTTTGAAATGGCGTTGTACTTGAAATCAGAGCGGCTGAAAGGACTCGATTCGGCAATTGATAAGCACAGCCAGCAGCGAATGCGCCGCCTCCAGATACACCCATCACTGAAAAATGGTGAACGCCGAGATGATCTGCTACTTCCAACACATCTTTTGCCCAATCTAAAATCGTACGGTCAGGTTGAGGGGTAGATAAACCAAATCCTGGTCTGTCTAAACAGATGAGACGAACACCGAGCTCTTTAGAAATGGGGTCATCATCTAAAAACATCACTCTTGATCCAGGAGTTCCATGAAAAAAGAATACTGGAAACCCTTCAAGATCCCCGTATTCACACAAACCAATATGACGACCATCTTTTAAAAGAATGCTATCCATACTTTCATCTCCTTAATAGTTTATCTAACTTAAATGTTGGAGAAAGAAACACCGTATTAAAGCGCTTCTTTCGCAATCTGATAGATTTTTTCGTATAGAGACAATAATGTTTTTAAATCTTCTTTTGGAAGCTTTGCATAATATTTTTGAATGAGGTGCAATTGAATTTCTTCTGTATTCTTGTGAAAGTCATGACCCTTTTGAGCAAAATCAACAATGATTTCCCGTCGGTTATGTGGATTAATTTCTCGTTTGACATAGCCAAGTTGTTCAAGCTTTGATACAAGCTGGCTAGCGGCACTTGCCGAAATTGAAAAGTAATCAGCTAGTTCGTTGATTGTTCTTGTTTTTGTCCGTAATAATTCAAGTGTCAGTTCTTGTTTGGCTGATAAATCTGCATATTCATGTTTTAAAAATCGTTGATACTCTTCTACATAGATGGAGCCTAGTGCATTCGAGTATTCAATGATTTTTTTACTGTAATGAATGATTTCTGCATCCAATGACATCACCTCTATTCCATTATAGGCAATGTTTATAGTTAAGTGAAGTTAAATATTAAGGTAATTTAAATGAAGAAAGGGCATAAGTGATTGTTTCGATGACTTTTTCATTGTATTTTGAATAAGATCCATTTATAATAAAAAAATAAACCAACTGGTCGGTTTTGAATTTTCCTGATGAAGAAAAGCAAAATAGAAGGGATTGTGAAAGATGACAAGTACACAAAGCGGGGCTGAAAAGAGCGAGAAGACGAAGCAAAAAATCGTCACCGCTTCACGTGATTTATTTGCAAAAAAGGGATATTCAGAAACATCTGTGCGAGATATTCTAGAGGCGGCTGAAGTTAGTAAAGGCAATCTTTATCACCATTTTAAAGGAAAAGAGTTTTTGTTCCTTCATATCATGGAAGAGGATCACCTCTTGATGATGGAGACGTGGCATCAGGAAAAACAAACGATGCACCAGGCCATTGATCAGCTCGCAGGATTTGCAGAGCTGCTCAGTCAAATGGGCATTAACTACCCATTAATGAGAGCAAGTGAGGAATTTTGTGCAAGTGCCTTTACATCAGACGAGGTCATGGAACGGCTGAACAAGATTGATGTCGACTTTGATGATGTGATGAGAGACATCATACTTAAAGGTAACAAAGATGGCAGCTGGTCGATCCAGCATGTCGAGTCAACGGTGAAAATATTATTATCCGTTTTTTACGGATTAGACGTGTTGTATAAAAATGATCCAATCGAAGAGAAAAAAGAATTACAAAAACAAGCGATCTCATTGATTATTCACGGAATCAACCATCATGAGTAACAATTGAATCAATAAAGGGGAAACAAACATCATGCAAAAACCGATTCGTGAGCAAAAAGCTGTACTCGTTATTTTATTAAGTAACATATTTATTGCGTTTTTAGGCATTGGTCTTATTATTCCTGTCATGCCGCTATTCATGAATGTGATGCATCTAACAGGGAGTACGATGGGATACCTTGTGGCGGCATTTGCTGTGGCTCAGCTCATTGCATCACCTATTGCAGGGAGATGGGTAGACCGTTATGGAAGAAAGATTATGATTGTGTCAGGACTATTTCTATTTGCGTTATCAGAACTTGTCTTCGGTCTTGGGACACACGTGTATGTGCTGTATTTTGCAAGGCTGCTAGGCGGTATTAGTGCGGCATTTATCATGCCAGCTGTCACTGCTTATGTCGCTGATATCACGACCATTCAAGAAAGATCAAAGGCAATGGGATATGTGTCAGCGGCCATTAGTACCGGCTTTATTATTGGTCCTGGGATTGGTGGATTTATCGCAGAATACGGCGTACGCCTGCCATTCTTCTTTGCAGCAGGGATTGCCTTTATAGCTGTCATTTCGTCTATGCTTTTGCTAAAGGAGCCATTAACAAAAGAAGAGCGAGCGAAGCAGATGGATCAAGTGAAGGAATCCACCTTCTTTAAGGATTTGAAAAAATCGATCCATCCAAGCTATCTCATCGCTTTTATCATTGTGTTTGTCCTCGCGTTTGGACTGTCTGCGTATGAAACGGTCTTCAGCCTGTTTACAAATCATAAGTTTGGATTTGGTCCAAAAGATATTGCGGTGATTATTACGGTCAGCTCGATTGTGGCAGTCATCATCCAAGTGCTGGTGTTTGGAAAACTCGTAAATACCCTTGGGGAAAAAAGAGTCATTCAGCTATGCTTGATTGTCGGAGCGGTGCTTGCTTTTGTTTCAACTGTTGTCTCAGGCTTTATGGTAGTCCTCATTGTCACATGTGTGATTTTCTTAGCGTTTGATTTATTGCGTCCAGCATTAACGACCTTCTTATCAAAAATCGCTGGCAATCAACAAGGATTTGTCGCAGGGATGAACTCTACCTACACAAGCCTAGGTACGATTTTCGGCCCAGCCCTTGGCGGGATTTTATTCGATCAAAATATACATTTCCCATTTCTATTCGCAGGTGTTGTCTTATTTCTCGGATTAGGCTTAACCCTTATTTGGAAGGGGAAGGCAGAAGAGCCTGCGGCAGAATAACAGAAATGAGACCTTGAGTGAGGTCTCTTTTTTTATGACTGTGGCTTCAGACGATTCAATGCCTGTGCCATTTTTTGATTTTGATGCATAACAATTCTTGTTGCAAAGAGTCACTGCATGCGCGCATTTTTTTATATATAATGGAAAAAAAGAACATGTTTGGAAAAGGGGGCGCCATGCATCTTTTGGAAAAGCAAAGGACAGCATCGATAAAAGAAGGAATTCGCCAGATCGATCCGGCATATCCAGTGTTTGTAGATGCGGTCATGGATGGTTTTATACAAGGGGATCTTTATGTAGATGATGCAGTGCACCCTCGTATTTATTTTCTCGAAACAGCATGCGGCATTTATTATGTTGCAGGGAAGAGAGAGGAGGAGTTGTCACACTGCTCGGCGTTCATTGTGGATGTTTACGAAAGGCAGAGAAGACAAAATGGCCGGTTTACCGTATTTTCAGCGAATCAATCAACAGATGTGATGATGAAAAAATGTCTTGGGTCACATCTGAATGAGATGGAAAGACATGCGTACGTTTTTTCGCAAGCAAAATCTTATGTTCTTGCGACTCATTCAGGCTACAGAGTAGAGCGGACAAATGAACAGGTGATCAAGGCAAGCAGGGCTTTTCCTCCTAGCTATTACGAAGCCTATTGGGGGAGAGCGGCGCGCTTCCTATCAAAAGGAATCGGAGTTGCTATCTTAGATGGTGAGAACGTGGTGAGTGAATGTGTCTCCATTTTTTCAAGTGAAGATCGTGTGGAGATAGATATTTGGACAGAGGAAGCCTGCCGGGGGAAAGGTTTAGCGCAGCTGGCAGGTCAGCTGATGATCAAGAGTTGTCTTGAAAATAAGAGGACACCGCATTGGGATTGCGATGTCCATCACCTAACTTCGATCAAACTGGCAGAAAAGTTAGGCTTTCAGCGGACAAAAACCTATCGATTGTTTTACAGCTCATGATGAGAAGGTTTTGAGATACCAAGCATCCATTGCAGAATGCTCAGAGCCTTCAATCGGTTCTGAAAGAAGAGAAAAGCCATATCGCTGATAAAGGCCTGTAGCCGCAGTTAATTCCTGGCGGGTTTCTAAATAACATGCTTCATAGTATGTAGAGGCATATTGCAGCGCCGTATCCATCAGTTTTTTGCCCGCACCTTTTCCTTGTGCCTTTGGACTCAGATAAAGCTTTTGTAATTCACATATTTCGTTAGTAAATGGAGCAATGCCAACGCCGCCCATAATATCGCCATTCTCTTCAGCAATCCAATAGGCTGCATGAGTCAATGATTGATAGTATTCGAACAGCTGGTCAAGGTGGGGATCAGTGTAGGCGGTTCCTTCAATCGCCAGATTCGCCGATTCTAGTGACTGGCGGATAATCGCTGCGATATACGGGTTGTCTTTTTGCTCAATGGGTCTCATGTTCATTGGAAGTACCTCCATCGTCATAAAATAAAAAAAGAGAAAGTGAGTTGAAACAACATGTTTTGGCTGCAAACCGCTATTTTTACAATTGTTGTATTATGTCTCTCATGGTGGGCAGGGAGAAGAGGCAGAAACCGTCATGCGGGGCTGATCCTCCCTATATGCTTCATTCTATTTGGATTGGTTTTATTGATAGCCAGTTTCTTCATTGGCAGATGGGAAGGCATGGCACTTAGTATATCAAGCGTCTCTATCGTTCTCTCTTCCATGATTTGTTTGATCATCGTCACAGCGATTCAATTTTTAAAAAAAGATGTCCCTTCTTAAGCAGGGGCATCTCCACTGTTCATCTGATTGTATTCTTCACGAAGGATGCCCATGATGATCACATCTGAGTAGGTACCATTGAAATAAAGCGCTTGACGTCTTTTTCCTTCATATTGAAATCCGGCTTTCTCATAGCTTCTGAAGGCTCTCGGATTGTGGGAAAAGACTTCGAGCTCAAGGCGATTGAGTTCTAACGTCTCAAAGGCGAATGCTTGAACCATTCGGACAGCTTCAGTGCCATAGCCTTTTTGGAAATGTTCTGGTCCATGAAGCGCAATGCGGAAGCTTGCCGTATGATTGATTAAATCAATATCCACAATCGCCGCATCCCCAATCATTTCTTTCGTGTCTAACAGACAAATGGCGAAATCTCGTCTGCTGTCATCTTGTAAAAATCGGGTGTAGGCTGAACGAATTTCTTCTAGTGTGAACGTTTTGCGTGTGCCAGTCATGTAAAGTGTTTCTGCATGCTGGCATCCTCTTTGAATCCCCGGATAATCCTGTTCTTCAATCGGTCTCAAAAATAAGCGGGTCATGACGGATCACCCTCCTCTATATATCGAGATATTTCAATTAAATTCAGATCAGGATCACGGATATAAACAGATTCAACCGGACCTAATGTGCCTGTGCGCCTGACGGGTCCCTCTTCAATAGGAACGACTTGCTTGCGAAGGTGCAGCAGCAAACTGTCCATATCTAAATCGGTGATAAAGCACAAATCACTAGAGCCTGGAAGTGGGTGAGCCGCTGCCGGCTCATATTCATGACCAGCTTCATGAAGATTGATCTTCTGTAAACCAAAACGAAGCGCTTTACGGCCTTCTCCAAAGGTTTCTTCCTTCATTCCTAATACGTTTGTATAAAAGCGAATGGTGTCCTCCATATGTTGTACAGTCAACACGATATGATCAAGTCGTCGTATCATCAGTTTCTCCTCCAAGTATGATCATTGATTGAACTGATTTTATTATATCATTACTTGAAGAGGATACCTTAGTGAATCACGGTGTTGAAGGCATGAAAACGGATGATGAAAAATCCATGTATACTTTGTCTTTTCTTTCTGATACAATCGAAATAGAATATATGTTCTCATTTAAGATAAGGGAGTGATGGAATTGAGTCAGAAAAGGAAGCTGCTTTTTTATGGGGCAATGAGTATCGATGGCTATTTAGCGAGAGAGGATCACAGGCTCGATTGGTTAATAGGAACAGAGGGCGAAGAAGAAACGAGGTATGATGACTTTTATGCGTCAGTTGATACGCTGATCATGGGGCGAAATACATATGAGCAGGTTCTACAGCTGTCACCAGATGAGTTTCCTTATGAAGGAAAGACATGTTATATCATGTCACGTACTTTACAAGACAGTTTGAAAGGAACCCATATCATTCGTGAAGATATCTTATCTTTTATGAAAAAATTAAAACATGAAGAAGGTCAGCATATCTGGATTGTCGGCGGCGGGGAACTGCTTCAGTTTTTCATAAAAGCAGGATTGGTTGATGAGCTTTATCTTCAAATTGCTCCTGTCATGATTGGGAGAGGCATTCCCCTGTTTTCCCCAGCGGATATAGAATCCAGGTTTTCATTAAAAGAAGTCAAACAATACAAGCAGATAGCTGAATTGCATTTTGTCTTAAAAGAAGAAGATCACTGATTTGAGGTGGTCTTTTTTTTATGAAACAAACTCGTTGACAATCATATATCCTAGTGTTAGGATAAATTTATCCTAGTTTTAGGATTTCTTAAAAAAGGAGTAGTTGCCATGGTGCAGCATGAACATGAATTAGACTTAAGGCTATTCCGCGTGTGGATGAAAGCCTATCAAGCTCTTTTTACAAATATTCAAACAGACATTGAACGTTATGATATCGGATTTGAAAACTTTCAGATCCTTGAATTGCTTTATAGTAAGGGGCCACATCCCGTACAAAAAATCAGCGACATCCTGTCAATCCCAAGTGGAAGTATGACATATGTCGTGAACAAACTAGAAAAACAAGAGCTCGTGAAAAGGCAATGTGCGCCCTCTGATAAACGTGTATTTCATGTATTACTGACGGAAAAAGGAAAGCAATTGTTTGACGACATTTTTCCTAAACACACAGATGTCATTTCACAAAACCTATCCTTTATTGAAAAAGAAGAAAAAGAACAGCTCATTGAATTATTAAAAAAAGTCGGTTTAGGTGCAAAACAACTTCACGAAAAGGGGAAACAAGATGACTCTCAGCTTTGATACATTGGTACGTGAAAGACGATCCGCATCAAATTTTTTGCCAAATATCTCGATATCGAGAGAAGAGCTTAACAGCATTTTTGAAGAGGTCAAAATGGCACCATCTGCTTTTAACTTACAGCACACACAATATGTCGTCGTCCAAACAGAAGGTCTCAAAGAACAAGTAAGAGAAGCCGCATTTGGACAATATAAAGTGCATTCCGCCTCAGCAGCGATCATTGTACTGGGAGACCCAAAGGCTTATCAGCAAGCGGCGAACATTTATGAAGGTCTGAAAATGCTTGGCATTTTAAACACGCAGCAATACGAAGAAATGGTCAGAGAGACGATGAGCTTTTATGAACAGAGAGGAGCGGATTTTCAGAAAGAAGAGGCAATCCGCAATGCTTCATTATCTGCGATGCTATTTATGCTCGCCGCCAAAAACAAGGGCTGGGACACGTGCCCAATGATCGGCTTTGACCCTGAAGCAATGAAAAAGGTGCTCAACATCGATTCGGATTTGGTTCCTGTGTTAATGATCACACTAGGAAAAGAAAAAGTAGAGAGCAGACAACCGAGAGGCTACCGAAAGCCTGTCTCTGAATTTGTGACATATTTATAAGATAGGGGGTTCCACTCATGGAACTAGGAATTAGTACATTTGTAGAAACAACACCTGATTTTCAAACAGGAAAAACAGTCAGTCACGCACAGCGTATTCGAGAAGTAGTCGAAGAAATTATTTTAGCAGATCAAGTCGGTCTCGATGTATTTGGCGTAGGTGAGCATCATCGACAAGATTTCGCTGCATCGAATCCCGCTGTTGTCTTAGCGGCTGCAGCAACACAGACAAAGAATATCCGCCTGACAAGTGCAGTGACAGTCCTTTCATCAGCAGATCCTGTTCGTGTCTTTCAGGATTTTGCAACGCTAGATGGACTATCAAACGGGCGTGCAGAAATTATGGCAGGCCGTGGTTCATTTATTGAATCATTCCCGCTCTTTGGCTATGACCTTGATGACTATGAAGAATTATTTGAAGAAAAGCTTGATTTGTTGCTCAAATTACAGCAGTCTGAGCGTGTCACATGGAGCGGAAAGCATCGCCCAGCTATTCAGGATGTTGGGGTGTACCCAAGACCTGTTCAAGATCCGCTTCCAATCTGGATCGGCAGTGGAGGAAACCGTGAATCTGTCGTACGTGCTGGATTATTGGGACTGCCTTTAGTACTTGCCATCATTGGCGGAAGTCCTAGACAGTTCGCACCGCTCGTTCAGCTGTACAAGCAAGCGGCAGTGCACGCTGGACATGACCCTGAGAAATTAACCGTGGCTTCACATTCGCATGGATTTGTTGCTGAAGAAACAGAACTGGCAGCAGACCAATTCTTCCCTTCCACACAGCATGTGATGAATACGTTAGCAAGAGAGCGAGGCTGGGGACCTTATACTCGTTCTACATTTGATGCAGCGAGAACGTTAGAAGGCGCGCTGTATGTAGGAGATTCAGATGCAGTGGCAGAGAAAGTGATTCACCTAAGAAAAAATGTAGGAATCACACGTTTTATGCTTCATGTACCAGTTGGTTCAATGCCGCATGATCAAGTATTAAAAGCCATTGAGCTATTTGGAAAAGAAGTCGCTCCTAAAGTAAGAGAAGAGGTTGCCCGCTGGGAAGCAGAGCAAGCATAACGAAAAAGGTCGATCAAGTGAATAGGCTTGATCGACCTTTTTGATGCTTAAGGATCAATGACACAAGGTTTCACTGTAGGGCATGAAGCAGCAGAAGCAAGTGGTGTGGTCGTCAAGGTGAAGAGAAAAACAAGTTGAAAACAGATGAGCCATTTTTTCATGAAATCACCTCCGTTCACAATTGTTTGACGGAATGAGATGAGGATAAAAGCACAGAAGTATAAAACACTCTCTATCCAACATAAGACAATCATATCATAATTTTCAAAAAAATGAAAAAATATCTTATATAAGTACTGAATTATGGTATGGTTATTATGTTCTACAAAAAAAGGGAGGGATTTTTTTATGAAAAAGGTCATGTCTTCTGTTTTAGTTGGAGCAATTGTCTTAACGGGTGCTGGGGTCACAACTGCTCCAGTGGAAGCAAAGGAGCAAACAAACAGTGAAATAACGGCTCAGGCCAGTCGAACTGTTTCAGTAACAAGAACATATACGACATCAAATATCCCAGAAAGTATTGTATATGCAGAGGATGGCTGGGTCGGTATTTTAAAACAAACCTCTATTAAAGAATTGGGATTAGGAAAATATAGTGTCACATTTACTGGAACAGTGGTACGCGATCCAGGATTTAATTAAATAAAATGCAAAGCTGACAGGTGGACAAGCCTGTCAGCTTTTTTCATGAGGATAATAAAGAATCATTTGCAGCCGGACCATTTGTTCTCCGGTTTGTTTATATGCATGCGTACGGTCCGCTTTAAAACGAATGGAGTCGCCGGCGTTTAAGCTGTATTGCTCATCTCCAATGGATATATCAAGCGCTCCCTCAAAAACGGTAATCAATTCCTCTGTCCCACCAATGTGTTCATTTGCATGCAGCGACCCGCCAGGATCAATTTCTACTCGGTACACTTCAAATTTCCCCCGGTTATCAAAAGGAAAAGTCGTATATACGCGATATCGCCCATCATCTTCCGTTAAAATCTGTGCATCTTCATTGCGTACTACTTTGATTTCAGGCTGTGGTGCGTGAATGAGCTCACTAAAAGATACCTTTAATCCGTTGGCGATTTTCCATAAAGTCGTGATGGTAGGGGTTGATTCTCCTCTTTCAATTTGTCCAATCATGGTTTTGCTGACACCTGTTAATTCTGCCATCTTTTCGAGGCTTAATTTCTTTTGGTCTCTAAGAAGCCTCACATTTTTAGAAATAATCGATTGTACATCTTCCATGAAAAAAACTCCTTTCTCTATTTACTTTATAAAGACCGAACGTTACAATAAAACGTAACATACGCAATAAAGTAATTAAAGTCTTAATAACGTACAAGGGAGGCGGCAACTATGATTCTTTCTATGTTGATCTATGCTTTTGTGAGCAGCTTTACCCCAGGGCCAAACAACATCATGGCCATGGTCTTTACGAATAAATATGGGGTCAAGCAAACATTTCGATTTTGTTTAGGTGTGGGTATCGGATTTCTCGTTATTTTGTGTTTGAGTTGCTTCTTTAATATCATTCTTTATCAAGTGATGCCGAAAATAGGCTGGGTCATGGCGTTCATCGGAGCTGCATACATGATTTATTTAGCGGTCAAAATCATGAAAAGTAAAGGCGGGGATGACGAAACACTTGATCGTTACAATCATTTTGTCCCTGGTATGATGCTGCAATTTATCAACCCAAAAGCGATCTTGTATGGATTGACTGTGATTTCAACATTTGTTTTGCCATATGGACAATCGAATATGCAGTATGTCATATGGACGCTGATTCTCGCACTTATTGGATTTCTCGGTACATTTAGCTGGAGCCTATTTGGCTCTTTGTATAAGCGCTTTTTGACTGCTTATGAAAGACCGTTCCAGTATGTCATGGGGCTGCTTCTAATATACAGTGCGATTTCAATGGTATGGGGTTATGTGATGTAAGTAGTCAGAAGCTTGGCCGCTGCCTGCCCATCACAACAGTATTGTAATAAAGTCCATCTGCCAGACGTTTATCATTTTTTAATACCCCTTCAATCAGAAAGCCATGGTGCTCATATAACCGAATGGCTTTTTGGTTCGTTTCTAGCACTTGAAGTGACATCTTCTGGATGCCTTGCTGATCAGCCCAGCCAATAGAAGCGGCTAAAAGCTCTTTGCCAATGTGATAGCCCCAAGCATCCTTTTGAATGGCAACGCCAAAAGTCACTTTGTGAGCAAAGCGCTTGAGTGAATGTCCCTCACATCTTGAGAAACCAACAATGTCTCCTTCAATATCAGCGACCAAAAATAAATGCCTGCTTTGTTTGGTATCCTCTTGAATCAACACCTCAAAATCTTTTTCATGAAGAAAGGCTTCGCCTGGTTCACGGTCTAAATATTCTGTTTCACCATCAATTTTCAGCCTGAGCGCTGATAACTGCTTGGCATCGCCAATTGCAGCAGACCGAATCCGATAGGTCAAGTCACGAACGGTGAATATGTTTTCAGAGATCATCATAGAACACCAACCTTTCTTTCTATTATGTCTATCATACCTGAAACGTGTACATAGCAGGTGAAAGCTTTTAAGTCTGTTTTATAGATCATTATTTTTTAATCCAGCTGACGCTGGCTGGATTTTCATGATTTAGACTGAGAACTTAAATAGGCTTCTCTCACAACTGTTAAAAAGTGGTCAGCGACGGTTGATGTTTCATCTTGTCTCCATGAAACATATAAATTTACTTTTGGTGTAGTTTCTTGGATTTTTCTATAAACAACCCCTGAGCGTTTTACGCTTTCTACTGAGGATGGAACCACAGAGATTCCCATTCCTGCAGCAACTAAATTCACAATCGTATGCATTTGAATAGCTTCCTGAACTACGTTTAAACTTATGCTATTTTCCCAAAAGTAGCTGATAATTAAATCATAAAATGCTGCACCTAGATGACGTGGAAACATGATAAATGGTTCATTGGCTAATAAATGAATTGGAACTTTGGGAAATGAAGCTAAAGGATGATTTTCTGGCAAAACCAAGCTTAATGATTCCTCACAACAAATTTCTGAGGTAAGTATCTTATTATTTTGGTTAGAACGAATAAATCCTATTTGAATTTCTTTCTTATATAGTGCTTTTAACTGCTGTTCTGTAGCCATTTCACATAAGACAAGATGGATGTTAGGGAAACTTTCTCGAAACCTTTTAATAATATCAATCACAATATCAGTAGAATCAACGAAACCGATCGTTAAATGACCTATTCTTCCGTCATCTGCAAGCTGTGTTGCTTTAATCGTTCTATCTACTTGAAGAAGCGTACGGCGGGCTTCTTCTAAAAATACTCTCCCCGAATCTGAAAGTTCAACCTGTCTTCTCGTTCTATGAAAAAGCGTAACACCTAACTCTTCTTCTAATTTGCGAATTTCCTGACTTAATGGAGGCTGTGCCATTTTAAGACGTTCAGCTGCCCGGCTAAAATTTAGTTCTTCAGCAACCATGATAAAATAACGTATTTGTCTCAGATCCATTTTTTATGCCCCCCTATACATTTCAACATTGCTTATTGTGTTTTTTAATGGAAATATTTTTAGTTATATAAAATATATATATATTTATCTGAATATATATATTATACATATTAACGGCCTCTTTTTATAATGAAAGTATTCTTTCAAAAGGAGGGCATTATTATGGAGTATAGTAAACTTGGAAATAGTGGATTAACAATTAGTAAACTTGCATACGGAAACTGGATTAATCATGGTGGTAAGATAAATGAAGAAACTGCCCATGATTGTGTGAAAGCTGCTCTTGATGTTGGTATTACGACGTTTGATACTGCTGATGTTTATTCAGACACCAAGGCTGAAGAGATACTAGGCAGGTCTTTAAAAGGGATCCGGCGAGAGAGCATTGAACTATGTACAAAAGTATGTCATCCAACCGGTACCGGGAAAAACGATAGAGGATTATCACGCAAGCATATTTTGGAAAACTGTCATGCCTCTTTGCGACGTTTACAAACGGATTATATTGATATTTACTATGCACATAGGTTTGATCCAACTACACCTCTGGAAGAAACGATGTTAGCTTTCGCAGATCTAGTAAGACAGGGTAAAGTGAACTATATTGGTGTAAGTGAGTGGACAGCAGAACAAATTACTCGAGGGGCAGCGCTTGCACGAGAGCTAAATGTCCCCCTTATCGCCAGCCAACCTCAATACTCCTTGTTATGGAGAATCATTGAAAGTGATGTAATACCGACTTGCCAGCGTGAAGGACTTGGCCAGGTAGTATGGTCGCCTTTGGCCCGGGGATCCTTACTGGAAAGTATCTTCCAGGAAAAACACTTCCGACTAATTCGCGTGCTAACTCATCTGCTGGAAAACCTTTTTTTAAAAACCTTGCTCAACGCTGGATGAATAATAACACCTTAGAGGCGATCCAAAAGCTTAAGCCCATCGCACAAGAGGTTGATCTTACTCTTGCTCAGCTTGCGATAGCATGGGTACTGCAAAACCAGAACGTTTCTGCAGCAATTATCGGTGCTTCTAGTCCAGAACAGGTGAGGGAGAATGCTTTAGCATCTGAGGTGAAAATTGAAACTGAGATGATGAATCAGATTGACGAAATTCTAGGTGATCTGGTTGAGTACGATCAGAGTAAAACAGGTTAAAGCTTTTAAGTCTATCTTATAGATCATTATTTTTTAATCCAGCCGACCTTGGCTGGATTTTCTTGTTGCTGTAGTTTCTTGGATCGCACACTCAGATGTTTTGTATCTGTGAAAAAGGCTAAATGAATAGTATCAAACGTGGAGGTGGAACAAATGAGTGAAGAAAAAGGACATATGGATAAAGCGAAAGGAAAAACAAATCAAGCCAAAGGTCAATTGAAAGAGAAACTTGGCGAAGCAACAGATCATCAAAACCTGAAAGCAGAAGGGAAAAAGGATCAAGCCAAAGGAAAGCTTCAAGATAAAAAAGGGGATTTGAAAAATCACCTGAACCAGTAAATCCGAAAACATGGCACTGCTTCATGTCTCCATCATGACATGTCTTTCATCAATAAAATGAATAGATGTGTGAAAAGAATTGATTATACGCGCTCGCTATCATCATGTAGACTTGAGACAGAAGACATGATCAAGGGAGATGGTTGAGATGAAGCAAGTGTGGGAGAAAGTTGACGAGTATATCACAGACAAGTTGATTCCTAAAGATGATGTTTTGGAGCAAGCTCTTACTCATAATAAGCAAGCAGGCCTGCCAGAAATTGATGTGTCACCAGCTCAAGGGAAAATGCTTTATTTATTAGCAAAAACCAAGAATGCAAAGCGCATTTTAGAGATCGGGACACTTGGTGGATACAGTACCATTTGGTTGGCGCGTGCTCTTGAAGAGGATGGAGAACTCATCACATTAGAGGCTGTCAGCCACCATGTACAGATTGCTCAGCAAAACATTAGTAGAGCGGGCTTATCGGAACGGGTGAGCATTTTGCAAGGAAAGGCATTGGATACGCTAGCCCAGTTAAAAGAGAGGGATGTGCTTCCGTTCGATTTGATTTTCATTGATGCAGATAAACCGAACAACCCGAAATATCTAAAGTGGGCGTTACACTTCTCAAAAAAGGGAACAGTCATTATTGCAGACAATGTCGTGAGAAATGGAGCAGTCCTTCATGACTCTAATGGGGATGAGCGAGTTCAAGGAACTCGTGAATTTTTCAATTTACTCAAACAAGAGTCAAGAATAGAGGCTACAGCCATTCAAACTGTTGGTGAAAAGGGTTACGATGGATTTGTATACGGAATCGTAAAATGAAACAAAGCTTAACCGCATGCGGTTAAGCTTTTTCTTTTAAAAAAACCATCTGGCAGTCCCCATCAGCATGACGCCTACAAGAACAGTAAGTGATAAGCTCTTTGTCCAAACAGCGATCACGACGGTCGGAACCAAGACAGCAAGGTACATCCAGTGAATGGTGACACCTGTTGTGGTATGAATGAACAAATGCTCTGCAATTAAAGCCGTAAAGATACAAATGGGAATAAACGATAACCACTTGAGCACCACTTCAGGCAGCTCGATACTTCGTACAAATATAAAGGGAACGACCCTTGGAATCACAGTGACAATCATACAGCCGAGAATGAGCCACATCATAAAACTGCTGATCATTTATCTGTCACCACCCCAATGGTTGCGACAATTATGGTGGCTAATAGAACAGCCACGTGTGATGGAACAAAATGAAGCAGGACAAACATCGCAACGACCATATACAAAACAAGTGACAGGCGATGGGTTAATTTACTTTTAGGCACAGTTTGCAAAGAAAGAACCAGCAGTGCAGCAAACATAGCGGAAAGAGCAAAATCAAGACCAAGTGCTTCAGGATTTGAGATCCAGTGTCCAAAAATGCCGCCAAGTATACAGGCAGCAATCCAGCACAAATAAGCCGTTATGTTCAGCCCGTGCATCCACCGGTTATTCAGCTTTCCATGCTGAGCTAATTTATTCATGGCTACGCCAAAGGATTCATCAGTCAGCAATAGACCGAATCCAATATTTTGTTTTAAAGAGTAGCGTGTAAAATGAGGAGCCAGCGTCAGGCTTAGTAATAAATGACGCAGATTCACAATAAATGTAGTGAGAATAATAGCGGAAAGGGGGCTTCCCGTGACAAGCAGTGCACAGATAATAAACTGTGAAGCACCTGCGTAAATAAAGATTGCTAGAAGCGCAATGTCCCATAGGCTCAACTGTGCGCTAATTCCAACAATTCCAAAGGCAAACCCGATACTCATATAACCAAGCAGGGTTGGCACACAATCTTTTATTCCCTCGAGAAATGGTTCATGTTCCGTGCTGGGAATATGTTTTCTAGCCTCAATATCCAACGACCTCTACTCCTTTTCTGCGTGACGACCTATAGTTTTACTTACTATATGAAAACGAATTTAGCATGTCAATATCCCCTTATCTTCTATTATATAAAGAAAAAAGGTGCAAAAAGGATTGAAGTCATCCAGAATATGTTATAAAGTATCAGAAAATAAAAAAATTGGAGTGACGACAATGCTGTGCAAACCTTTGTTTGAACATGATGTTCCAAATGCCCTCCGTCCATAACGGAGAGTGATCTCCGTTTGTGGATATGGTATTCAAAATATCCAATAACGGAGGGAAAATGATGAATGAAAAATATATAGGCGCCCTTTACCTAGCAATCGCAGCAAGTATTTGGGGCGGCATGTACGTTGTTGTCAAAGTAACAGTAGCGGTTGTTCCGCCACTTGAGCTCGTCTGGATGAGATATGCTGTAGCAGGAGTCGTGTTGGTGATCACCATTTGGCGCTTAGGCTATTCCTTTAGATTAGATAAAAAAGATATCCCCCTTATGGTGTTGATTGGGCTGATCGGAAATTTCCTTTCAATCGTGACCCAAGAAATTGGGACGATGTATACCTCTGCACAAATGGGGGCTGTTATTACATCTGCAACTCCTGCGTTTATGGTGCTGTTTGCCTTCTTTCTATTAAAAGAAGCCATGACTGTTCGAAAGTGCGCATCCATCCTGCTTGCTACAGCAGGTGTATGGCTCATGATTGGACCAGTTGCAGTACAGACAGATGAATTTGTCGGTGGTCTTTCATTGGTCTTCGCTGCTTTAACATGGGCGCTGATGTCTGTTTTGCTCAAACGTGTTCCAGGAAAGTATCCTCAGGTGGTGACAACCACATATGCGATCATCATTGCATTCATTGTTTTAACACCGCCTGTATTATTTCGTTTACCTCACCTAGATGTGGAACAGATGGCAAGGCCGGAGATTTGGGGCGGTATTCTTTATCTAGGCATCATCTCAACAGCTCTAGCATTCTTTTTATGGAATAGAGGGCTTCAATTAATGGATGCCTCAAGCGGCGGTTTGTTCTTTTTCTTTCAACCGATCGTA
The DNA here is from genome assembly GCF_900186955.1 of Bacillus pumilus. Classification (NCBI taxonomy): domain Bacteria; kingdom Bacillati; phylum Bacillota; class Bacilli; order Caryophanales; family Bacillaceae; genus Bacillus; species Bacillus pumilus. The sequence goes on from NZ_LT906438.1 coordinate 583,603, forward strand.
GGTGCCGTTCTTGGCTGGCTGCTTTTGGGAGAAGAAATGGGATTACGCTCATTCATTGGCATTCTATGTATCTTTGCAGGTGTCTATACTGTGCTGCGTCAAAAGGAATAAAAGAAGATGTCCCTTGTAATAGGGGCATCTTCTTTATAAATGAGAGATTGAGAGAGGATGGAGGGAAATAGGATGATACAATTTCCACAATTACAAAAAGGACAAACAATTGGCGTCACAGCACCTTCCTCAGGTGTACAGCCGTCTTTGCATGACATGTTTCAGCTCTCATGCGAGCGAATGAAAAAAAGAGGCTATGATGTCATATGTGGAGATACGGTATGGCACCAGGAAAAGGCAAAATCAGCTCCTGCCGTAGAACGAGCAAAGGAGCTTCAGTACATGATGACCTGTGATGAGATTGATCACATCATCCCGCCATGGGGAGGGCAGCTTCTGATGGAGGTGTTAGAGCACCTTGATTTCTCATCGATGCAAAAAAAGTGGATTCTTGGTTACTCGGATACGAGTGCGCTTCTGCTGGCGTTAACTTTAAAAACAGGCATTTCCACTGCGCATGGACCGAACCTAGTAGATCTTCAGGGAGAAGAGCTTGATCAAACGACTGTCATGTGGGAAGAAGTACTTTCAACAAAAGGGGAAATGGACATCAGCCAATATTCTTCATCAATGTATCAAAAGGAATGGCAGTATGACAATCCGATTGAACATGTTTTTCATTTAACAGAACCGACCGCATGGCATACGGTTGATCGACAAGAAAAGATGGTAAAGGGGAGGCTAATGGGCGGCTGTATTGATGTCATACGCCACTTAGCTGGGACGCCTTTTGGAGATGTCAAAGCTTTTCAAAAAACATTCTTAAAAGATGAACCAATTCTCTGGTACTTTGAAAACTGTGAATTAAACGCTGCAAGTATGAAGAGATCGCTTGTTCAATTGAAACTAGCAGGATGGTTTGACCATTGTTCAGGTATTATGTTTGGGCGAAGTGCAGTAGATGTGCCTGTGGAAGGGTATCAGTATCATGATGTATATGAAGAATTACAAAAGGAATTACAAATCCCCATTTTTTACGATATAGATTGTGGGCATGTCCCACCGCAAATGACGCTGATTAATGGCGCATATGCAGAAGTGCAGCTGCAACCTCAAGGCAAAGCGGTCCTAAAGCAAGCATTTTTATCATAAGAAAAGGAAAGGGGAAGCCCTTTCCTTTTGTTTTCTTTTCAGCGTGATAGAAAACCTTTGAAGTCTAGGAAGGACGAGTACCGGAGCGGAGCGAATTTGACATTCGTGAGCACCGGAGCGCAGGACTGACAACGAATGCGAGGGTTTGTCTACACGCTGAAGGAAAGGGGAAGCCCTTTCCTTCATATAACACTACATTCCTTTTGTTTCTTCACCTGCTTTTGGAACTTCCCAAGCAGACTCGCGGAATACTTTCTCCCATTTCGATACGACAATACATGCAACGGCATGACCTGGAACATTCACACCTGTTCGTGCCATATCCATAATTCGATCGACACCGGCGATAATGGCGACGCCTTCTGCTGGAAGACCTACTGCATGGGCGGTTGCCAAAAGTACGACGAGTGAACCGGATGGCACCGCTGCAATCCCTTTACTCGTTAACACAAGAACAAGCATCATCAAAAGCTGCTGTGACAAACTCATGTCGACACCAAACGCTTGTGCAAGAAACACACAGGAAACCGATAAATATAAACTGGACCCATCACAATTGAGAGAAAGACCAGATGGGATGACAAAGGAGACAATTCTTTTCGGACAGCCGTATTTCTCCATTCGTGACATAAGCTGAGGAAGGACGGTTTCTGTACTTGTAGTAGAGAAGGCAACCAAGAACAAATCCCAAATCATTTTTAAAACTTCGAAGTAGTTAAAACGGAAGATCAGTGCGACCAGAGGGAACAAAGCAAAGAGAATAATGAATAAACCTAAAAATACAGTCCCAACAAGCTTCATCATTGGAATTAATAACACAATGCCATATTGACCAACGGAAGCAGCCATTAATGCAAGCACTCCAATAGGTGCTGTCACCATGACCATCTGCGTTAGCTTAAACATAATTTGTGCCACTGATTCAAAGAAGTTGAGAACAGGAGCGGATGCCTTACCGATACCGCTTGCCGCTACACCAAATAATATGGCGAAGAAAATGACAGCTAGTAAATCATTTTGAGCCATGACATCGACGATATTCGTTGGAATGATATCGAGTACCATTTGTTTAAAGTCGACGACTTTCTGTGTATAGCCGTCTAATTCACCAATATCTTTCTTAGCTAATTTAGAGAAATCAAGGCCAACGCCAGGCTTTAGAACATTAGCCAGCAATAGACCAATTCCTAGAACGATGGTTGTGATGACCTCAAACCAAATGATCGTCTTTAATCCTAGGCTTCCCATTTTCTTCATACCACCACTGCCGGCTGCACCAATAACAATGGTAGAGAAAACGATAGGAACAACGATCATTTTAATCAATCTGATGAATCCATCTCCAATTGGCCTGAGAGCCATCCCGAAGTCAGGAAAGAAATGGCCGATAAGAGCTCCTATCACCAAAGCGATCATGATTTGAAAAGCGACGAACTTTTTCATCATCTCCTACCCCCTTTAAATGCTTGGAAAATTTTAAGAATTTTCCAATAAATAAAAATTCTATGTGACCATGTTTTGTCCTCCTTTGGATTTAGAAAGATTTTATTTAAGAATCATTGGAATTATGAAGAAAGGGAAGAAAATAGGGCTATTGCATTTCTATTTATCTAAGAAAAAACCACTTCTTAAAAAACATGAAACTTTTTTAGAAAAATGTATTGACCCTTTTATGTGATCCATGGTATATTTTTATTCGTCGCTGATGACGTATTTGAAACAAAGACATTCAAACACATGCGACAAACAAATCTTAAAAAGATGTTGACTTGATAAAAACGATATGTTAAGATAATTAAGTCGCCTGATTAAGCGCCCGTAGCTCAATTGGATAGAGCGTTTGACTACGGATCAAAAGGTTAGGGGTTCGACTCCTCTCGGGCGCGCCAATACAAACCACGCGGGTGTAGTTTAGTGGTAAAACCTCAGCCTTCCAAGCTGATGTCGTGAGTTCGATTCTCATCACCCGCTCCATTTTTTGAAATATGATCTTTGAAAACTAAACAAGACAAAACGTACCTGTTAATTCGAGTTTTTATAAAAAAATCCTATGTTATATCATAGGTAGTCAGTCAAACACTGACGAAAAACAAAACTTCGGTTTTGTACTTTTTCGGAGAGTTTGATCCTGGCTCAGGACGAACGCTGGCGGCGTGCCTAATACATGCAAGTCGAGCGGACAGAAGGGAGCTTGCTCCCGGATGTTAGCGGCGGACGGGTGAGTAACACGTGGGTAACCTGCCTGTAAGACTGGGATAACTCCGGGAAACCGGAGCTAATACCGGATAGTTCCTTGAACCGCATGGTTCAAGGATGAAAGACGGTTTCGGCTGTCACTTACAGATGGACCCGCGGCGCATTAGCTAGTTGGTGGGGTAATGGCTCACCAAGGCGACGATGCGTAGCCGACCTGAGAGGGTGATCGGCCACACTGGGACTGAGACACGGCCCAGACTCCTACGGGAGGCAGCAGTAGGGAATCTTCCGCAATGGACGAAAGTCTGACGGAGCAACGCCGCGTGAGTGATGAAGGTTTTCGGATCGTAAAGCTCTGTTGTTAGGGAAGAACAAGTGCGAGAGTAACTGCTCGCACCTTGACGGTACCTAACCAGAAAGCCACGGCTAACTACGTGCCAGCAGCCGCGGTAATACGTAGGTGGCAAGCGTTGTCCGGAATTATTGGGCGTAAAGGGCTCGCAGGCGGTTTCTTAAGTCTGATGTGAAAGCCCCCGGCTCAACCGGGGAGGGTCATTGGAAACTGGGAAACTTGAGTGCAGAAGAGGAGAGTGGAATTCCACGTGTAGCGGTGAAATGCGTAGAGATGTGGAGGAACACCAGTGGCGAAGGCGACTCTCTGGTCTGTAACTGACGCTGAGGAGCGAAAGCGTGGGGAGCGAACAGGATTAGATACCCTGGTAGTCCACGCCGTAAACGATGAGTGCTAAGTGTTAGGGGGTTTCCGCCCCTTAGTGCTGCAGCTAACGCATTAAGCACTCCGCCTGGGGAGTACGGTCGCAAGACTGAAACTCAAAGGAATTGACGGGGGCCCGCACAAGCGGTGGAGCATGTGGTTTAATTCGAAGCAACGCGAAGAACCTTACCAGGTCTTGACATCCTCTGACAACCCTAGAGATAGGGCTTTCCCTTCGGGGACAGAGTGACAGGTGGTGCATGGTTGTCGTCAGCTCGTGTCGTGAGATGTTGGGTTAAGTCCCGCAACGAGCGCAACCCTTGATCTTAGTTGCCAGCATTTAGTTGGGCACTCTAAGGTGACTGCCGGTGACAAACCGGAGGAAGGTGGGGATGACGTCAAATCATCATGCCCCTTATGACCTGGGCTACACACGTGCTACAATGGACAGAACAAAGGGCTGCGAGACCGCAAGGTTTAGCCAATCCCATAAATCTGTTCTCAGTTCGGATCGCAGTCTGCAACTCGACTGCGTGAAGCTGGAATCGCTAGTAATCGCGGATCAGCATGCCGCGGTGAATACGTTCCCGGGCCTTGTACACACCGCCCGTCACACCACGAGAGTTTGCAACACCCGAAGTCGGTGAGGTAACCTTTATGGAGCCAGCCGCCGAAGGTGGGGCAGATGATTGGGGTGAAGTCGTAACAAGGTAGCCGTATCGGAAGGTGCGGCTGGATCACCTCCTTTCTAAGGATATATGGAGCAGCGTGCGTTTTCGTCTTGTTTAGTTTTGAAGGATCATTCCTTCAAGACATGTCTCTAGCGAGACAGGATTGTTCTTTGAAAACTAGATAACAATAAGTAATACATTCACATTGAATGCAATGCAAAGTTCATCACACATAGTGATTCTTTCTAAAGTAAGAAATGGTTAAGTTAGAAAGGGCGCACGGTGGATGCCTTGGCACTAGGAGCCGATGAAGGACGGGACGAACACCGATATGCTTCGGGGAGCTGTAAGCAAGCTTTGATCCGGAGATTTCCGAATGGGGAAACCCACTGCTCGTAATGGAGTAGTATCCATACTTGAATACATAGAGTATGAGAAGGCATACCCGGGGAACTGAAACATCTAAGTACCCGGAGGAAGAGAAAGCAAATGCGATTCCCTGAGTAGCGGCGAGCGAAACGGGAACAGCCCAAACCAAGAGGCTTGCCTCTTGGGGTTGTAGGACACTCTATACGGAGTTACAAAGGAACGATATAAGCGAAGAGGTCTGGAAAGGCCCGCCAAAGAAGGTAACAGCCCTGTAACTGAAATGTTGTTCTCTCCAGAGTGGATCCTGAGTACGGCGGAACACGTGAAATTCCGTCGGAATCCGGGAGGACCATCTCCCAAGGCTAAATACTCCCTAGTGACCGATAGTGAACCAGTACCGTGAGGGAAAGGTGAAAAGCACCCCGGAAGGGGAGTGAAATAGATCCTGAAACCGTGTGCCTACAAGTAGTCAGAGCCCGTTAAAGGGTGATGGCGTGCCTTTTGTAGAATGAACCGGCGAGTTACGATCCCGTGCAAGGTTAAGCAGAAGATGCGGAGCCGCAGCGAAAGCGAGTCTGAATAGGGCGCATGAGTACGTGGTCGTAGACCCGAAACCAGGTGATCTACCCATGTCCAGGGTGAAGTTCAGGTAACACTGAATGGAGGCCCGAACCCACGCACGTTGAAAAGTGCGGGGATGAGGTGTGGGTAGGGGTGAAATGCCAATCGAACCTGGAGATAGCTGGTTCTCTCCGAAATAGCTTTAGGGCTAGCCTCAAGGTAAGAGTCTCGGAGGTAGAGCACTGATTGGACTAGGGGCCCCTACCGGGTTACCGAATTCAGTCAAACTCCGAATGCCGATGACTTATCCTTGGGAGTCAGACTGCGAGTGATAAGATCCGTAGTCGAAAGGGAAACAGCCCAGACCGCCAGCTAAGGTCCCAAAGTATACGTTAAGTGGAAAAGGATGTGGAGTTGCTTAGACAACCAGGATGTTGGCTTAGAAGCAGCCACCATTTAAAGAGTGCGTAATAGCTCACTGGTCGAGTGACTCTGCGCCGAAAATGTACCGGGGCTAAACGTATCACCGAAGCTGCGGACTGTTCTTACGAACAGTGGTAGGAGAGCGTTCTAAGTGCTGTGAAGTCAGACCGGAAGGACTGGTGGAGCGCTTAGAAGTGAGAATGCCGGTATGAGTAGCGAAAGACGGGTGAGAATCCCGTCCACCGAATGCCTAAGGTTTCCTGAGGAAGGCTCGTCCGCTCAGGGTTAGTCGGGACCTAAGCCGAGGCCGAAAGGCGTAGGCGATGGACAACAGGTTGATATTCCTGTACCACCTCCTCACCATTTGAGCAATGGGGGGACGCAGGAGGATAGGGTAAGCGCGGTATTGGATATCCGCGTCCAAGCAGTTAGGCTGGGAAATAGGCAAATCCGTTTCCCGTGAAGGCTGAGCTGTGATGGCGAGCGAAATTTAGTAGCGAAGTTCCTGATTCCACACTGCCAAGAAAAGCCTCTAGCGAGGTGAGAGGTGCCCGTACCGCAAACCGACACAGGTAGGCGAGGAGAGAATCCTAAGGTGATCGAGAGAACTCTCGTTAAGGAACTCGGCAAAATGACCCCGTAACTTCGGGAGAAGGGGTGCTTCTTAGGGTGTTAAAGCCCCGAGAAGCCGCAGTGAATAGGCCCAGGCGACTGTTTAGCAAAAACACAGGTCTCTGCGAAGCCGTAAGGCGAAGTATAGGGGCTGACGCCTGCCCGGTGCTGGAAGGTTAAGAGGAGCGCTTAGCGTAAGCGAAGGTGCGAATTGAAGCCCCAGTAAACGGCGGCCGTAACTATAACGGTCCTAAGGTAGCGAAATTCCTTGTCGGGTAAGTTCCGACCCGCACGAAAGGCGCAACGATCTGGGCACTGTCTCAACGAGAGACTCGGTGAAATTATAGTACCTGTGAAGATGCAGGTTACCCGCGACAGGACGGAAAGACCCCGTGGAGCTTTACTGCAGCCTGATATTGAATGTTGGTACAGCTTGTACAGGATAGGTAGGAGCCTTGGAAACCGGAGCGCTAGCTTCGGTGGAGGCATCGGTGGGATACTACCCTGGCTGTATTGACCTTCTAACCCGCTGCCCTTATCGGGCAGGGAGACAGTGTCAGGTGGGCAGTTTGACTGGGGCGGTCGCCTCCTAAAATGTAACGGAGGCGCCCAAAGGTTCCCTCAGAATGGTTGGAAATCATTCGCAGAGTGTAAAGGCACAAGGGAGCTTGACTGCGAGACCTACAAGTCGAGCAGGGACGAAAGTCGGGCTTAGTGATCCGGTGGTTCCGCATGGAAGGGCCATCGCTCAACGGATAAAAGCTACCCCGGGGATAACAGGCTTATCTCCCCCAAGAGTCCACATCGACGGGGAGGTTTGGCACCTCGATGTCGGCTCATCGCATCCTGGGGCTGTAGTCGGTCCCAAGGGTTGGGCTGTTCGCCCATTAAAGCGGTACGCGAGCTGGGTTCAGAACGTCGTGAGACAGTTCGGTCCCTATCCGTCGCGGGCGCAGGAAATTTGAGAGGAGCTGTCCTTAGTACGAGAGGACCGGGATGGACGCACCGCTGGTGTACCAGTTGTTCTGCCAAGGGCATCGCTGGGTAGCTATGTGCGGACGGGATAAGTGCTGAAAGCATCTAAGCATGAAGCCCCCCTCAAGATGAGATTTCCCATTCCGCAAGGAAGTAAGATCCCTGAAAGATGATCAGGTTGATAGGTCTGAGGTGGAAGCGTGGTGACACGTGGAGCTGACAGATACTAATAGATCGAGGACTTAACCTATATTCTAATGTGAAGCTTGAACATTGTTATCTAGTTTTGAGAGAACATTCTCTCCATCAGGTTTGGTGGCGATAGCGAAGAGGTCACACCCGTTCCCATACCGAACACGGAAGTTAAGCTCTTCAGCGCCGATGGTAGTTGGGGGTCTCCCCCTGTGAGAGTAGGACGCCGCCAAGCTTGTTATATTTATATCGTCGCGGGGTGGAGCAGTTCGGTAGCTCGTCGGGCTCATAACCCGAAGGTCGCAGGTTCAAATCCTGCCCCCGCAACCAAATTATTTTATATACCAATGGGTAGTGCTCAGTGAGTGCAACCAAAATGGTCCGGTAGTTCAGTTGGTTAGAATGCCTGCCTGTCACGCAGGAGGTCGCGGGTTCGAGTCCCGTCCGGACCGCCATTTTTATGACTTGTAAACGAAAACGTATAGTTTCGTTTTTTTTTATGTCTTTTTCTTTTTATATGTATCCAAGATATATTGAATTGTTTGTGTTTGGCTACATGTTATGTAAAAAGAAAAGATAGATCACTTCAACCCAGCCTGGTTTTTTCATACCAGGCTTTCTTTATATCATTTTTAATTGAAACTGAAACTCATATTGGCTTACACTAATACTAATTATGTCTGACATCGTGTCTACTCAATCAATTGATTGCATGAAGGGGCTGTCTTTTTATGGATGAATTTGATCTTATTCGCCGAATTACACCAAAAGAAACACATCAGCGTTCTTTGGTTATGGGCATCGGTGATGATGCAAGTGTTTATCAACCTCATTCACATTGTGAAGAGGTCGTTTGTGTTGATACAATGGTGGAGCATGTTCATTTTCGCTTTGATTTTTCCACACCTTTTGAGATTGGCTTTAAAGCACTAGCGGTCAATGTCAGTGATATCGCCGCAATGGGAGGAATCCCAAAGTATTATCTTGTATCAATTGCGATCCCGCCTCATGGTGATGAGACGATCGTTTCAGCTCTTTACGAGGGAATGAGAGCATTGGCTGATACTTATCATATGGATTTGATTGGTGGAGATACGGTTGCCACTCGCAGTGACTTTGTCATTACAGTGACGGTCATTGGCGAGGTACCAAAGGGGAAAGCTTGTTATCGTCACAGTGCTCAGACAGGAGACGTCGTCTTTGTCACAGGTGAGCTTGGTTCATCAGCTGCTGGCTTATCACTTTTAATGAACGAAGTAGCCCCTCCCAAGGCAGTCGACACAGCCTTTTTTCTTGAGCGTCATAAAAAGCCTCAGCCTCACATTGCTGCTGGCCTCATTTGCTCAAGTTTCCCTCGGGTCACTTTGAATGATGTGAGTGATGGAATAGCGAGTGAGCTGAATGAGATAGCCGAAGCGAGTCGTGTGACGATAGAGATAGAAGCAAACAAGCTCCCTGTACATCCAAATTTACCAGTGCTGCGTAAAGACTGGCTGGAATGGGTGTTATTTGGCGGGGAAGACTTTGTATTAACTGGTACAATTTCAGAGGCTGATTGGGATAGCTTTGAAATGCAATGTAGAAAAAAAGACATTCAAGTCAAACGCATTGGACAAGTCAAAGGTGATCAAGCAGCAAGCGTTCTATTAAAAGACAATGAACAGCAAACAATGTTAATGAAAAAAGGATATAATCATTTTAAGAAATGAGGTGACATCCACTGTGAAATTAACGTGGACGACAAAAGGTGCGGATGAGACGAAACGAATTGCCGCTGCATTGGCCAAACTTGTGATGCCAGGCGATGTTTTGACATTAGAAGGAGATTTAGGCGCAGGCAAAACGACTTTTTCAAAAGGTTTTGCAGGAGGCTTAGGGATTACCCGTATCGTCAACAGCCCTACCTTTACGATTATTAAAGAATATACCGATGGCAGACTGCCACTTTATCATATGGATGTGTACCGCATGGAAGATGCGGAAGAAGATATCGGGCTCGAAGAATATTTTGAGGGCGAAGGTGTATGCTTGGTTGAGTGGGCACATCTCATTGGACCTCAATTGCCTTCCTCCTACTTGAAAATAGAAATGCTAAGAACAGAACGTGAAGAAGAACGTCATCTCACGTTTAGTGCAAAAGGGGAACGCTATGAGACCCTTTGTAAGGAGATGAAAGAATTTGACCATACTGGCAATTGATACGTCAAACCATACACTAGGAATTGCCCTTGTCAAAGATTCCACAGTGATTGGCGAGAGCATTACGTATTTAAAAAAGAACCATTCCGTCCGAGCGATGCCGACTGTTGAGGCATTGATGATAGAATGTGGTGTAGCCCCAAGTGAACTAAGTAAAATTGTTGTAGCAAAAGGACCTGGTTCCTACACTGGCGTCCGAATCGGTGTGACCATTGCAAAAACACTCGCATGGACGCTATCTATCCCGATATCGGCTGTTTCGAGTTTAGAAACACTTGCGGCAAATGGTCAATACTTTGATGGATGGATCTCGCCACTATTCGATGCGAGAAGAGGACAAGTTTATACTGGGCTATATACGTTTAAAGAAGGAAAAATCAAAGAGATCAAACCAGACCAAAATATCTTGCTCACGGATTGGCTTCATGAGCTGAAGCAGACAGAAAAGCCTGTCCTATTCCTTGGACAGGATGTGCATCTTCATGAAGAAAGCATTCGCTCCATTTTAGGAGAAACGGCAGTGATAGCGGAGGGAGCTTTTCATAACCCAAGACCTTCAATGCTTGCGTTTTTAGGGACAGATCGTCCTGCTGAAGATGTCCATCAGCTTGTTCCTAACTATATTCGTTTGGCAGAAGCGGAAGTGAAATGGCTTGAAGGACAAAAATAATCTCAACATAACCGAGATTCGAAAAATGACGGTAGCGGACATTCCAGAGGTGTATACGATTGAAGTGCATTCGTTTACTGCACCTTGGAAAAAAGAATCATTTGTCTATGAGATTCTCCATAACCAGTATAGCCATTATTTCCTCATTGAAGAAGATGAGCAGCCTGTTGGCTATTGCGGGGTCTGGATCGTCATGGACGATGCACAAATTACGAACATTGCGATTCTCCCTGAGCATAGAGGAAAGGGTTACGGGGAAGCATTGCTGCGATATGTCATGGAATTTTGTAAAGAAAAAAAGACAGATCATCTTTCTTTAGAGGTGCGGGTTTCGAATACACCTGCACAATCCCTTTATGAAAAGCTTGGTTTCAGACCAGCTTCTATTCGAAAGAATTATTATACGGATAATGGGGAAGATGCATTGGTCATGTGGGTGAATATAAATGAGTGAACAAACAGATCGATTTATATTAGGTATAGAGACAAGCTGTGATGAAACAGCGGCATCTATTGTGAAAAATGGGAAAGAAATTGTAGCGAATATTGTCGCATCGCAAATAGAAAGCCATAAACGATTTGGCGGAGTTGTCCCAGAAATTGCTTCAAGGCATCACGTGGAGCAAGTCACCATCGTGTTAGAAGAAGTGATGGCACAGGCCAATATGAGCTTTCAGGATTTAGATGCCATTGCTGTCACAGAAGGACCGGGCTTAGTTGGTGCTCTTCTGATCGGTGTCAATGCAGCCAAGGCACTGAGCTTTGCTCATCAAATTCCTCTTGTTGGTGTACATCATATTGCGGGGCATATTTATGCAAATCAACTTGTAGATGAATTGCAGTTTCCATGTTTGGCTCTTGTTGTCTCTGGTGGACATACTGAGCTTGTACTAATGAAAGAGCACGGGTCTTTTGAGGTTATCGGAGAAACATTAGATGATGCGGCTGGAGAAGCTTACGATAAAGTGGCCCGGACGATGGGTCTCCCGTATCCAGGCGGACCTCATATTGATCGGTTAGCACATGAAGGAGAGCCAACGATTAAGCTTCCACGTGCATGGCTTGAAGAAGGTTCCTATCACTTTAGCTTTAGTGGATTAAAATCAGCTGTTATTAACACACTACACAATGCATCTCAAAAAGGAGAAACAATTGCTCCAGAGAATTTGGCAGCAAGTTTTCAAGCAAGTGTCATTGAGGTGCTTGTTGGGAAAACATTAAAAGCGGCTGAGGCCTATGGCGTCAAGCAGGTTGCCCTAGCTGGTGGAGTCGCTGCCAATAAAGGACTGAGAGAAGCCTTAACGATAGCATTCACGAAGCTTCCTGACGTGAAGGTTATTATTCCACCATTATCTCTTTGTACAGACAATGCAGCCATGATCGCTGCTGCTGGAACCATTGCGTTTGAAAAAGGTATAAGAGGCGATATGGCGATGAATGGGCAGCCAGGCTTACCGCTTGTCTCATATGAATGAAAACTCCTGTGGATACACAGGTTTTTTTCATTTTTAATGAAAGCGATTTATTCACAAGTAAACGTGATATATCCACAATTGTTAGAAAATTTCGTTTTAAAATGAAGTGGATCTGCACAAATACGTTCTTTTATGTGGATATGTGATTAAATCTCTGTGGATAAAGTGGATAAGTCCGATTTTCAAAAGAATAATAAAGAAGTTATTGTGGATATTAATGTGGATAAGAAATCTTCACTAAAAAGAAAAAAGAGCACCCATTAGGGCACTCTTTACGATTCGGATAGCTCTTCCCACTCTGAGAAAAGGGATTCCAGCTCTTGATGAAGTGTATCGTTTTCTGTTTGAATGTTTTGGACCTTCTCGTGATCTTGAAAAATAGCAGGATCACATAGAAGCTCTTCATTTTCACCAAGCCTCGCTTCAATGACAGCAATCCGTTCTTCAATTTCCTCGATTCTGCGCTGCTTTTGTCTTTCTTTCTTTTTCAGTTCTTTTTCTTCCGCATAAGAAAGCTTTGCCGTTTCAACTGGCTTGGCTGCTTGTTTTTTCAGCGCCTCATTTTCTTGAATCGCTTCAAGCTCTAATTGTTCATTTTTCTTTTCAAGGTAGTAGTCATAATCACCGAGATACTCTTTTGTTTCTGTAGGCGACAGTTCGAATACTTTCGTTGCCAGACGGTTGATAAAATAACGGTCATGAGACACAAATAAGATGGTTCCTGGGTAATCAATCAGTGCATTTTCTAAAATTTCCTTACTATCTAAGTCTAAATGGTTCGTAGGCTCATCAAGTATCAAGAAATTGGCTTTTTGGAGCATCAGCTTTGCCAGGGCAAGGCGCGCTTTTTCTCCACCGCTTAATGCATGAACGGGCTTTAAGACGTCGTCACCGGAAAAGAGGAAGTTCCCTAAACATGTCCGAATTTCTTTTTCATTCATATGAGGATAGTCATCCCAAAGCTCATTCAGCACTTTTTTGGAGGATGTCAGTTTGGCTTGTTCTTGGTCATAGTAGCCGATTGTTACATGAGATCCAAGTGTGATGTCGCCTTTTACAGGCTTTATTGTGTTCGTTAACGTTTTTAAAAGGGTTGATTTCCCGATCCCATTAGGACCAATGAGTGCCACGCTATCCTCTCGTTTGATCTGAAAAGAAAGAGAGGATAGGAGCGGTGTTTTTTCATCATAACGAATGTCGAGATCATGTACCTTCAGCACATCATTGCCGCTTTGTCTCGTAATATCAAAATGAAAGTTTGCAGATTTTTCATCACCTAATGGCTTATCTATACGATCCATCCGTTCCAGCTGCTTGCGTCTGCTCTGAGCGCGCTTTGTGGTTGAGGCTCTTGCTAGGTTGCGATCTACGAAATCCTGAAGCTTTGAGATTTCTTCTTGCTGCTTTTCGTAAAGCTTCATATCGCGCTCTAGCTGCTCAGCTTTCAGATCAAGATACTTACTATAGTTGCCTGCAAACTTTTTCATGGCAGTTCTTGAGACTTCATAAACATGGTTCACCACTTTGTCTAAGAAGTAGCGGTCATGGGACACGATCAGAATGGCGCCTGTATAATTTTGCAAATACTGCTCCAGCCATGATAAGGTATCAATATCTAAATGGTTGGTCGGCTCGTCCAGAATTAAGAGTTCTGGTTTCATTAATAAGAGCTTTCCAAGCGCTAGACGGGTTTTCTGGCCGCCGCTTAAGGATTGAACGGTTGTCCCATCTTCAAAGTGACTAAAGCCGAGCCCATGAAGAATGGAGCGGACGTCTGCTTCGTATTGATAGCCGCCTTGGTCTTTAAATTCCTGCTGTAGCCTGTCATAGGTTTTCATGAGGGAATCTAGCTCAGAACCTGTAGAGGAAGCCATTTTCTCCTCGATGGTTCTCATCTCTTGTTCCATCTTTTTCAAATGATCAAAAACCGATAATAATTCGTCTTTTAACGTACGTGTAGACGTCACATCGGTATGCTGTGCTAAATAGCCGATCGATAGGTCTTTCGGTTTGATGATCTCACCTTGCTCGTAAGACAATTGACCGGCAATGATTTTCAAAAGGGTGGATTTGCCTGCGCCGTTACGACCTACAATGGCAATCCGATCCCTTGCTTTGACTTCCAATTTTATATTCGTTAAAACGGTATCAGCACCAAACGATTTGGACAGCTGATTCACTTGTAGAATCATCATGTAACTTCACCTCTGCTATAATATGTTAAGTGTAGCTTATCAGCAGTAAACCAGCAAATGTTACATACAATCGCCATATTCAAATGAAAGACAGATAGGAAAAAATAGTGTATCATTTGAGTGAGGGAGCGTTGAAAAGATGAGTCAATTTAGCCACTTTAACGAACAGGGAAGAGCAAAGATGGTCGACATTAGTGACAAATCGTCTACCGTGAGAACCGCCGTTGCTGCTTCAAGTGTTCGTATGATAAAAGAAGTGTTTCATAAAATAGAGCAGCGTGAAATTGGAAAAGGGGATGTGCTGTCTGTTGCACAGGTTGCTGGCATTATGGCAGCAAAGCAAACATCTACCATCATTCCAATGTGTCATCCGCTTGCACTAAAAGGTGTGGATATCTCCTTTGATTGGGAGGAAGACGGAAATGCGCACATTCTGAACATACAAGTACAGGTGAAAACAAAAGGAAGTACGGGTGTGGAGATGGAAGCGCTCACTTCTGCTTCAGTATGTGCACTGACTGTTTACGACATGTGCAAAGCGATTGATAAAGGCATGATCATCGGTCCTACCTATTTAATTGAAAAGACAGGCGGGAAAAACGGTGATTTTCACAGAGCATCTGATATTTAAGTTGGAGGACCTTATATGAATATAGATCAGTCAAAAATTCCACAAGCGACAGCCAAACGTTTGCCGCTATATTACCGTTTTTTAAAAAATCTGCATGCATCAGGAAAACAAAGGGTGTCATCAGCAGAGCTTAGTGATGCAGTCAAAGTGGATTCTGCTACCATTCGCCGAGATTTTTCGTACTTTGGTGCACTTGGGAAGAAGGGCTATGGCTATAATGTCGATTACCTTTTGACCTTCTTCAGAAAGACACTTGACCAAGATGAAATGACCAATGTCATGCTCATCGGTGTCGGGAATTTAGGGACTGCTTTTTTACACTATAATTTCATCAAAAACAATAATACAAAAATTTCAATGGCTTTTGACGTCAATGAGAGTAAAATAGGAAGTGAGATAGGCGGCGTGCCTGTCTATGATTTGGATAAGCTTGAAGAGCATGTTCAAGAGGTAGGAGATATTCCTGTTGCCATTTTGACAGTACCTGCCGTAGCAGCTCAACCCATTACAGATCGTTTGATTGCCCTTGGCATCAAAGGAATCCTTGATTTTACGCCGGCTCGATTGAATGTGCCGGAACACATTCGAATTCATCATATAGATTTGGCGGTTGAACTTCAGTCACTTGTGTATTTCTTAAAGCATTACTCTGTTACACAGGAGGATTGACGAAAAGGGGTAAAGGGGGTGGAGCAAATGGGTCCGATCGGTCCTGGAAGTTTGGTTCTGATTGCGATTGTTGCGCTCATTATTTTTGGGCCGAAAAAGCTTCCTGAATTAGGAAGAGCAGCAGGAGATACATTACGTGAATTCAAAAATGCCACAAAAGGTTTAGCTGATGATCAGGAAGAAAAAAAGAAAAAAGAAGATCAGTAGAATAGGATGAGCTTCATGAATGTCAAAGATATGCCGCTTATGGAGCATATTGTGGAACTGCGAAAACGTTTAGTGATCATTGCGATGTTTTTTGTCGCCTTTATGGTGGCTGGTTTTTTTCTTGCTAAGCCGGTCATTGTGTATTTACAAAATACCGATGAAGCGGCCACACTGACACTGAATGCATTTAAGCTCACAGATCCGCTGTACGTGTTTATGCAGTTCGCATTTGTCATTGCTTTGGTTTTGACGTGTCCCGTGATTTTATATCAGCTTTGGGCGTTTGTGAGCCCCGGCTTATATGAAAAAGAAAGAAAGGTGACACTTGCTTATATTCCGATTGCACTGCTTTTATTTTTGAGCGGTGTGGCTTTCTCTTATTTTATTTTGTTTCCGTTTGTCGTTGATTTTATGATGCGAATGTCGAATGATTTAAATGTAGAGCAAGTCATTGGGATTCATGAGTATTTTACATTTCTGATGCAGTTAACACTTCCATTTGGCTTTTTGTTTCAGATGCCCGTTGTGTTGATGTTTCTCACAAGACTTGGCATCATCACACCGATGTTTTTATCAAAAATACGGAAGTATGCCTATTTTGTCCTCCTTGTCATTGCCGCACTCATTACACCACCAGAGCTTGTTTCTCACCTCATGGTCACCTTGCCGATGCTCGTTTTATACGAAGTGAGTATCGTCATTTCGAGAGTGACCTATCGCAAAATGCAGCAAACAGAGGAGAAAGAAAGTTATGATGTCACATAAAAAAGCATCGTGATCCGAATAAGGGTCACGATGCTTTTTCTATTGTGAAAGGAATTGATTGATCGCTTGAAATAGATGCTGATAATAGGAAGGCTCATGCGGGACAAAATCTTGTATACAGACTACTCTGCTTTTCTCACGTCGTTCTCCGAATTCATCAACTCCAAAGCCATCAAGCTGCATGTTTTCATATTTTCTTGTGAAAAGCTGCTGTGCATCCATTAGCTTTGCTCTGTAAACTCCAGCGACTTCTTCCTTTTGTAATTGAATGTTCATCTGCTCTTCTTGATGGACGTAAAGATAGACATGGCAACATTCACGATCAGTAAAACTGGGTAGATGGATTTCATCCTGTATAACACCTGCAAAGGCTAGATCTTCAAAAGGGACAGTAAGACCAAGCTCTTCTTCTACCTCTCTCACACCGTCAGAAGGCTGTTCATTTGCAAGAAGATGACCTGCTGCGGTGATATCAAAAAGAGAAGGGAAATTCTTTTTTGCGGGACTTCTTAGCTGAAAATAGAGATAGATGGTGTCATGTTCCTTTTTGAGAAGCCAAAAATGAAAGGTTTCATGCCAAAGGCCTTGGGCGTGGATATCTGATCGGGCAGCGACTCCAATCGTTTCATGCTGCTCATTTAAGATGTTCAGTTTTTCTTGTTCCATGAAAACTTGTCCTCCATAAAAAAACCATTTTCCAAGTGCGGAAAATGGTTTTTGATTTATTTTTGCTGCTGTTTTTTGAGTTTGACTGAGAAGGCAAACATTTTAAGCGCGATATTAATATTATAGGCTGCAAACACCATCAGCAAAATGCTGTAAAATGACCACATGTCACCTGGATTTTGAATGGCCATATAGGTGAAAGCCACACCTACGGCAAAATAAATGATGCCCCATACAACAGGGTTTCTCATGAGAAAAAGCCTCCAATAATCATTTGCATTGTTTGAGATTGTTCTTCAATCATTTTTCTTACTGGCTCAATCTGCACAAGAATAACGAGTGAGTTCATCAGCATATGAGCAACGATTGGAACAATGATTCGTTTTGTTTTCGCATATAAAAAGGCAAAGGTAAAGCCCATTGCGGTATAAAGAAAGAAGTGGTCAAAATCAGAATGTGCAGCAGCGAAAAATACTGAACTAACAAGTGCCGCAATAAAAAAATTCGACCTTTCATAAATTACACCAAAAACGATTTTTCGGAAAATAATCTCCTCAAGTATCGGTCCAATTAGTGCAATAATAACAACCAGAAAAGGAAAAGCATCCATAATAGATAAGATATTTTGCGTGTTTTCTGACTCACGTCCAATGCCGAATGCATATTGTTCAATCATTCCTGCAATCGATTGAGTTAGAAGTGATAGAAAGAAACCGACAATGATCCAAGCGATTGCCGCGCCGACTGAAGCCGGTTCTTCATTTCGAAGTGAAGCTCTTGGCACAGTCCGAAGGATGAGCAGAATAATGATTAATCCGACACAGAAGCTGATGATTGTCCATGTACCTGACAATTTAGAGAGCTCTGCTTGTGTCATCGGTGTCTGAATGTAACCTAACCACTTCATAATGAACACATACGGAAACGCAGAAACCTGCACCAATATATACGTTAAGATGATGTACCAATATTGTTTTTTCAAGTAACGAAAACCCCTTTACTAAAAGAACTAGATTTATTGTAACACAAGTCTTCTTTTTCGATGAAAAGGAAAGAATCTGAGTTGAAAAAAGATCATGAAAGCGTAAAAATTTTTAAAGGTTTTTACTTGAAATTACAGAAGACATTCTTTATTATAATAAATGTGTTAGCACTCACTGGTGATGAGTGCTAAAAAAGACTACATATAAAAATTGAGGAGGTTGTTTCTTATGTTAAAGCCATTAGGCGATCGCGTAATCATTGAACTCGTTGAATCTGAGGAAAAAACCGCTAGCGGTATTGTGTTACCGGATTCTGCAAAAGAAAAACCGCAAGAAGGTAAAATTGTTGCAGCAGGTTCAGGTCGTGTACTTGAAAGTGGTGAGCGCGTTGCGTTAGAAGTAAACACAGGCGACCGCATTATCTTCTCAAAATATGCAGGCACTGAAGTGAAATATGAAGGCAAAGAATATTTAATCCTTCGTGAGAGCGACATTTTAGCTGTTATTGGTTAATCACATAAAAAACATTGAGATACATTTTTAAAAAGACTGAGGAGGTTTCGTTATTATGGCAAAAGATATTAAGTTCAGTGAAGAAGCACGTCGCGCGATGTTACGTGGTGTAGATGCACTTGCAGATGCTGTAAAAGTAACTTTAGGACCTAAAGGACGTAACGTGGTTCTTGAGAAAAAATTCGGTTCTCCACTTATCACAAATGATGGTGTAACGATCGCAAAAGAAATCGAATTAGAAGATGCATTTGAAAATATGGGTGCAAAACTTGTGGCTGAAGTTGCAAGCAAAACAAACGACGTAGCTGGTGACGGTACAACGACTGCAACAGTTCTAGCTCAAGCGATGATCCGTGAAGGTCTTAAAAACGTAACAGCTGGTGCAAACCCTGTTGGCGTTCGTAAAGGGATCGAAGAAGCAGTGAAAGTAGCACTTGAAGGCTTGCACGAGATTTCTAAACCAATCGAAGGCAAAGAATCAATTGCTCAAGTTGCGTCTATTTCTGCAGCAGATGAAGAAGTTGGAAGCCTGATCGCTGAAGCAATGGAGCGTGTAGGTAACGACGGCGTGATCACAATCGAAGAATCTAAAGGGTTCACAACTGAGCTTGAAGTGGTTGAAGGAATGCAGTTTGACCGCGGATATGCTTCACCATACATGGTGACGGATTCTGATAAGATGGAAGCGGTTCTTGAAAATCCTTACATCTTAATCACTGATAAAAAAATCACAAACATTCAAGAAATCCTTCCTGTACTTGAGCAAGTTGTACAACAAGGAAAACCATTATTGCTCATTGCTGAAGATGTAGAAGGCGAAGCACTTGCAACACTTGTTGTGAACAAACTTCGTGGAACATTCAACGCAGTGGCAGTAAAAGCACCTGGATTCGGTGATCGTCGTAAAGCAATGCTTGAAGATATCTCTGTTCTAACTGGCGGAGAGTTAATCACAGAAGATCTAGGACTTGACCTAAAATCAACTGAAATCGGTCAGCTTGGCCGCGCTTCTAAAGTCGTTGTGACAAAAGAAAACACAACCATCGTAGAAGGTTCAGGAGATTCTGCTCAAATCTCAGCACGTGTGAACCAAATCCGTGCACAAGTAGAAGAAACAACTTCTGAATTCGATAAAGAAAAATTACAAGAACGTCTTGCAAAACTAGCTGGTGGCGTCGCTGTCATCAAAGTTGGTGCTGCAACTGAAACAGAACTAAAAGAGCGTAAACTACGCATCGAGGATGCACTTAACTCAACTCGTGCAGCAGTTGAAGAAGGTATCGTATCCGGTGGTGGTACAGCACTTGTGAATGTATACAAAAAAGTCGCTTCAATCGAAGCTGATGGTGACGTTCAAACAGGTGTAAACATCGTTCTACGTTCTCTTGAAGAGCCAATCCGCCAAATCGCTCACAACGCAGGTCTTGAAGGATCAGTCATCGTTGAGCGCTTGAAAAACGAAGAAATTGGCGTAGGCTTCAACGCAGCAACAAACGAATGGGTAAACATGATCGAAAAAGGAATCGTTGACCCAACAAAAGTAACTCGCTCTGCACTTCAAAACGCAGCTTCTGTTGCAGCAATGCTTCTAACAACTGAAGCAGTCGTTGCTGACAAACCAGAAGAAGGCGGCTCAGGCGGCGGAATGCCGGATATGGGCGGCATGGGTGGTATGGGTGGAATGATGTAATTAAGGTAAAACCTTGATATATCAACGCCTGAAACGATAATATGCTTTTCTTGTCCACGGATTTACCGGAAACTTGTGGAAAAAGAGCTAACTAAAAGAGAAGGTCTTTCATCAGTTTGCTAACTGTTGGGAGGCCTTTTCTTTCATATTAACAAGTCATTTCAGCATAGATTAGATATTCATCGTAGTAGTCCACCATGTGCTGCAATTGCAAGGACTATAATAGAGAAAGGTTATTTTCGAGGTTTTAAAACACATGTAAGCTGCTATCAATGTTTAAAACAACCTACAGTAAAAGGAGCTTTTAAATCTGAGGAAAATATTTTAGGGAAATTATAGGAATTGATCTTGTAGGGCTAGATGATGTAGGCTCAGAGACAATTGATGGGAATGGCAAAATGTAGAGGTTATAGAGAGATTGAAGGAGAAATTTTCATTTTGTAGAAAGTTCAAGGCTTAGCAAGAAAAGAGTAAACCCTAAAATCGGCTTACTCTTTAATGTTTAATCATCTTATGATTAGCAATCTTCTGCTTTGCTATGATGAAGAGGTGGTGGAATTAACCATCCTTTTTCTTTATTAAGTCTAAGGACTTTTGCTCCAAATGCTGCCTTTTGAGTATGAAACTGTCCAAACATCATAGCAATGTCTTCTCGAATGGATTGCCCCATAATTGTGCTACACGATACTAATCCTGACGCAATGTTCGCCGAAAGACCAGCGGCTATTTCTGGATCTTGAAAACGTGCCCCTACTGGAATATCGTCTATACAAGCTTTAGGTCGTTCAGGAGGTGTTGGAGGTAAGCCAATTCCATTTTCTTTTAGTAAAGTTTCAATTTCTTTGATTTCTTGTTGCGCACCTTGAATAGCTTCTTCAATTAATTTTTGTAAGTCTTCGTCACCTGCATGGTTTAAGTGGGTTTGATAACCAGCAACTAAACTTTTAGCTACCATCAAGTAAGACCATGTACCAAACACTTCGCCATAGTGCATAGGTTCATCCGTTGGATTTCCACTTAAAATTCCCATTGTCATCCTCCCTAGTTGTAAAATATTCATTGAGCGACCTTCCTTTCTTTACGATTGGTCACCTTTTTATAGTTCCTAAATTAAACCATGATATTCATCATTTTAAATGATGGTGATCAAAGGTATAAATTCTAATTTCAACCTATGTGGACTTCTAACGAATAGTGGCTAATAAAACTGGAGATTATGTTATGAAAGAGGAAGGGAACTGCAGGTTTAGCAAATTATACATGATAAGAAAATTTGGAAACTCTGCGTATAGAATTTAAAGACCAACATGCTCAAAGACTTTCGGTTACCTAAACCACCTTTGTTCACGATGATTAGAGATTTTTATTTTTTGGATGGATACCACTAAGAAGGTACTCGCCTTCCTTATGGGGACGAGAACAAATGAAAGGCATTGTAGGCTTTAAGATCATCATTAATAAAGTTCAGACTGCTTTCAAATTAAGTCAAAATCGCCACGAAAGGGATTATGCCTGCATCATTGAAAAGCTGGAAGCAGAGGGTGAAGTGGAAATGGCTGAGGCGATGAAAAAGAGTTCCATGTAAGAAGCTTCTCGAAAGATCAGTTATTCTTATGAAGCGTTAAAAATGAATGAGAACGTTACTTATAAACAAAAACACTTTCTACTAGGAAAGTGTTTTTTAGTGGTGATAAATAAAAAAGCCCTCATCATTCAAGGGCTTTAATGAAACATTTGGTTTACTTTAACTGTGAATGTCACATCTTTACTATTCATGTAATCGTCAGTTGTGACATCTCCAAATTTCAGTTTTAATTCTTTGATGTTTTTAATGTTGATTTCTTTGCCTTCAGGAGCTAAGAATTGAATGACGCCATCTTGTTTAACGCCACCTTCAACTTCTCCACCAATATCACCGTCAGTCATAAACATATTCGTATCTAATTGCATGCTTCCAGCTACAGCTTTACCTTGATCTAGATGGAAGTTTAGAACTTTATCTGTCGTATTTTCTACGTTCTTTTATTTGTTTATAAAATAGGAAGAAAGATGAAACAATACATTTATCATAATGGCAAGACTCCGTTCGCTTTTATTAAATAATAGTGAAATGAAACATTCTACCTTATTATATGTTTCATGGTCAGAATGAGGTCAAAAAAGATTAATCCTTTTATTATTAATATATTATAAAAAACTAAGTTAATAAATTTGTGGTAAGTTTGATAATTAAAATTTATTAAGTAACTTAGTTCAAGCGTACTCCATATATTGTTATGGGGAATATGAGCGGATTTATCAGTGAAATATCTGTATTATGAGGGAATTCTATTTGTTCCGTTCAAATATTTCAGCCCATACAAAATGAATGAGGAGGTTTTTTTGTTGAATAGTTTCCAATGGGATCTCCAGGGATTAGGTGTCGGTGATTTAAATGTCAGCAGTGCTGTACCCTGGTATACTCAGTACCCATACGTAGTTGATCAAGCTCGTCAGTGCAGTGATCATCATCATTGCAGTCATCATTGTCATTACCATTGCAATCATCATTGCAGCCATCATTGCAGCCATCATTGCAGCCATCATTGTCATTACCACTGCAATCATCATTGTAGTCATCATTGCAGTGGCGGTGGTCATTGCAGCGGCGGTGGCGGCGGTCATTGCAGCGGCGGTCAATCTTAAAAGGCATCCCTATCTAATTATAAATTGATTGCCCTGCATTTATCATTGCAGGGCTTTTATATTATGTACAAACATAAAGGACAAAAGTGATCCATAATATTAAACGATGAAAGAAAGTTTAATGAAACTGGTGAAAAGGAGGAGTATCATGAAAAAAATAAATCCTTCAATGCGCTTAAAAGTAAATAGAGATACTTTTTTTCTCCCCGATTCAAATAAAGGTGTGTATTTCCGTAATAACTTAACGTCATTCCGAATGGAAGGCGAAACAATTCACCAATGGATTGAAAAATTAATTCCTGTTTTTGATGGAACCAATACACTTGAATATTTAACTAACAGTTTACCGGATGCTTACAAGAATCGAGTGTATGAAATAGCACAAGTTTTGTATAAAAATGGTTTTGTGCGTGATGTAAGCCACGACCTCACCCATCAGCTTTCTGACACAATTCTTAATAAATACGCTTCTGAAATAGAATTTTTAGACAATATCAGTGATTCAGGAGGTTATCGGTTCCAAACTTACCGTCAGGCGAAAGTATTAGTGATTGGTTCAGGTCCGCTTCTCCTCTCTCTCGTTATATCATTGATTAGATCGGGGCTTACTAACTTCAGCATAATCATTACTAACTTCCCTCAGACTGATCTGCGTCGGATTGAGGAAACTATATCAGAGGCCCGCAAATCAGAGCCAGATACTGAGATTAACTTCTTAAAGCCTGACAATAATTCATGGAGGTTAAGTTTGAAGCCATTTAATTCGATTTTATATGGATCACTGGATGATGATTTAGCCCAGCTTCGTTTGATTCAAGCTATTTGCAAGGAGGAAAAGAAGGATTTTCTTCCGATTACTATTTCACAAGGAGTAGCCTTTGCTGGCCCACTTGTTCATCCGGAATCAGAAGGATGCTGGGAGTCTGTGTATCGTAGGTTACACCAACGACCGTGTGAAGAGAATAATCTATCTAATTCCTTCTCACCAACAGCAGGGGCTCTATTAGCAAATGTAATGGTTTTTGAACTTTTCAAAAAAATCACTGGGGTAATGAACAAAAAAGAAAAACAATTTTACCTCCTTAATTTAGAAACTCTTGAGGGAAACTGGCACACATTCCTCCCCCACCCCCTTGTGACTGGTAGTGCTTATACTGAACATATTAAAGATCCCCTTCCATTAATAGAGAAAAATCAAATCAAACAACGGGACTTACATTCCTTGTTTAACGAGCTGACCTCAAAAGAATCTGGTGTTTTTCATCTTTGGGAGGAAGCAGACTTAATACAGCTCCCGTTATCACAATGCAAAGTTCAAGCAGTTGATCCTCTTTCGGAAGGTCCTGCCCAACTATCCCCCCAGTTTGTCTGTTCAGGGCTCACACATGAAGAAGCTCGTCGCGAGGCAGGACTGTATGGAATTGAATCTTATATTAGAGGTTTTGTGAACGACGATTCTATCTTGAATAAACATTTAAGACATTTTGAATCATGTGGTATAGGAACAGGTGAAACTGCTGCGGAGAGTTTATGCAGAGCTCTGCAAAATTGGTTGAGTGAGGAGTTTGTAAAACAGGTAGATATCCAAATGGTCCCTGCATTCATATTAGAATTGGGCTCAATAGAAGATAAACGTTGCCGATTTCTTCTGCGGACGCTGACAACATTGAGGGCTGACCCAGAAATTCATTTGGGCAATGACGTGTTTGGTTTCCCTGTAGTTTGGGTTGGTTCAAATGGTTATTGGTATGGAAGCTGTGGATTGGATTTGACAATGGCCATAAGCAGAGCATTACAAATTGCTATTATGGATGCACAAAATAAAGAAAACTTCCGTACCCCTTATGGCATTGTGGTTTCCGCCGTTAATTTGCGGAAAAATTCATCGATGAGTTTTCCGGTTCCTTCTTTAGAAGAGCGACCACAAAAGGAAATATTTCTTTCATCTTTACAACTATTAAGGCAGAACAAAAAGCGAGTACACATCTTTGATCTCAATCTAGAGCCAATTTTTAAAGAGAGAACGGCTGGGATTTATGGGATTTCGGTAAGAGAGGAGAAACTTAAATGAGCTCTTCCATTACTATTATTGGAAAAGGAATTTTAGCTGATCTTGTAAGCGAACAATTGACTGTAAATTATCAAATCACACGTTGGTCACACTTAGAAGAAGTCGTTCCCAATCAAGAAGACTTGGCATTAGTACTACATGATTCCTGGCTTCCATATGAACATATTAAAGCGGATGAGATGTACCGATCCTGCGAAACCCCTTGGCTTCGAGGGTTTGCTTCATTTGGTGAGGCAGTCATTGGACCGCTTGTTCTTCCTAACAAACAGGCCTGTTCTCAATGTGCGGATATGCGCCGTTTTATGACCGGTCCTGATCGAAAAGAAATGTTCCAAATAAAAAAATATAAGATGAGTCAAACTGATTTCTCCAGAGACCCCTGGGCAACGACTCTTGGACTATTACAAACTTCTTATTTAATCCAGGAAGAAGTTCATAGGTTTCTAAAGGGTGAAGGGGCCAAAACATATGAAAAAATACTTCTTCTCAATTTGAATACATTAATGATGTCCAGTCATTTATTTTTGCCTGACCCGTCTTGCCCTGTTTGTGGTAATTTACCCAATGATACTGCTACTAACGCACGAATCACGCTTAAATCATGCCCGAAGAAAAATATTGAAAGTTATCGTTGTCGTCCAATAGAGGATCTTGAGAAGGTTCTAGCGAAAGATTATTTAGATTTCAGGACTGGTTTTTTGAATTGCAAAAGGTATGACCTCATTTCCCCTTTTGCTGACACCATTGTAAACCTTCCTTTACTGTCAGGTAATGAGTTAACCGCTGGACGTACCCATTCCTATGTAGCAAGTGAGACGGCAGCCATTTTAGAAGGATTGGAGAGATACTGTGGCTTCGCACCACGAGGAAAAAGAACCATTGTTCATGAGCCATATTATAAGTTAAAAAAACAGGCTCTTAACCCTTATACCATCGGACTCCATTCACAGAAACAATATGCTACACCTGGGTTTCCTTTTAGACCATTTGATCCCAACCTTCCAATTAATTGGGTTTGGGGCTATTCTTTAACACAAAATCGACCGATTTTAGTTCCAGAGACCCTTGCCTATTACGGCTTGGGAGGTAGCGAAGACTTTGTTTATGAAAATTCTAATGGCTGTGCGCTAGGCGGAAGTTTAGAAGAGGCGATTCTTTATGGCATTTTTGAAATCGTAGAGCGAGATTCGTTTCTTATGACCTGGTACGGCAAGCTTCCCATTCCCCGTCTTGATCCTTATTCTACAAATAGCCGAGAGTTAAAGTTGATGATACAGCGTATACAAACAGTAGCTGGATTTGACGTTCATTTATTTAACTCTACTACTGAGAATCGCATTCCAAGTATTTGGGCTATTGCCAAAAATACGAAACATAAGGGCTTGAATCTTTTATGTGCAGCTGGAGCCCACATTGACTCTCTAAAAGCTGCGAAAGGAGCAGTTCATGAGCTGTCAGGCATGCTTCTAACAATGGACGATAAAATTGAAAAGAATAGGGAGAAATATTTGCAGATGTATAATAATCCATATCTCGTTTTTCATATGGAGGACCATTCCATGCTGTACGGTTTAACCGAAGCCGAGGAACGCTTATCATTCCTACTCGATAATCAGCGTCCTTTGCAAAGCTTTGAACAGGAGTTTAGTCCAATTTGTAAACATGCTGATTTATTGGATGATTTAAAAGATATACTAGACGTTTTTAAGCAATTGAAGCTTGATGTAATTGTTGTTGATCAAACTACTCCTGAACTAAAACGAAATTCTTTATATTGTGTAAAAGTACTGATACCTGGGATGCTACCCATGACATTTGGGTACCACCTTACCCGTCTTACAGGGCTAGATAGGCTAATGAACGTACCAGTGGAACTTGGATATTCGAAAAAGCCGTTAAAGTTCAGTCAGCTAAACCAATATCCACACCCGTTTCCATAAGCGATTTCAAGGGGGAAAAGAAATGAATCTAGACGATTTTTTGCACAATCTTCATTATGAAAATGATAAAATAATGCCGCAGGACTGGGTGGTGAATTGGGAAGATGCCCCGCTTCCATATAAACTTTATCGGGGTTTACCAACGTTTCAATTACCTTCCGATATTCCACTTAATCTTAAACAAAAGAAGAGTTCTTCAAAACCAACTCTTCAAGAAATTGGACATTTTCTTTGGTATACTTTTGGGTTGACACAATTTAGCCAAACCCTACATTTTACTGAACAAACGGAAGTACCGCCAACGTTTCGACGCTTTATTCCTTCCGGCGGTGCCTTGTATCCGAATGAACTATATATTTATTTAAAAATAGAGGATATACCTCAAGGAATATATCACTATGACGTAGCACACCATCGTTTAGTATTCCTGAGGGAAGGAAATTTCGATACCTACTTATGGCGGGCTCTAGGCAATCGTTGTGATATTTCCTCTTCTTTTGGTACTGTTTTCATTTCAACGATTTTTTGGAAAAATTTTTTCAAATATCATAACTTTTCTTATCGGTTGCAAGGGCTTGACACCGGATTTGTTATCGGTCAGCTTCTAGAAGTAGGAAAACGATTCGGTTTCGAAACAGGAGTTTATTACCAATTCATTGATCGAGCCATCAATCACCTTTTAGGAATCTCGGAGCTGAATGAAAGTGTTTATGCTGTTATTCCTCTTTCAATCGATCCATTGATGAACTGGTTTAATAATAATGATGTAGAAGAGCCCTCCTCTGCTACTCAATTATGCACCGAACTAATATCACTTGAACAACGTCATTGCATACGTTCTCAGAAAAATAAAGAATATCCTTTGCTTATTAAGATGAACGAAGCTTGCATGATTGACTCATTTCCATCTCTTCAGCAAATTGAAAAAGAAACGAATGAAGGGTCAAGTAGCTCGCTTATTTTTCTACCCCGTGTAAATAAGTTGTCCTATGATTTCTCTTCCGCCTGTCGAAATAGATATTCACCCGGAATGGATTTTATGCTGGAGCAAATAAACCAGAATAAATTGTCAATTCTTTTCTCGGAAATAGTCACAACATTTTCTTATCGAAATGATTTAGATGAATCATTTCAGAAACCTCCTTTCCGCATTTCACTATATAGTTGCTTTTATAACGTTGAAGGTATAACTAATGGGGCTTTTTGCTATGACAGTTCTATTCATGCTCTAAAAACAATTCAATACGGAGATTTCCGCAGTCGCTTACAATATGGACTGTTTACTGAATTGGTGAATATGTCTCAAATTCCACTTTCCTTCAATGTGGTTGGTCGTAAGGATCATTACCAAAGTGCATATGGATGTAGGGGATACCGAATTCAACAGATGGAAGCAGGAATCCTATCCCAACACTTGCTTTTGGCAGCTTCGGCATTAAATATGGGTGGGCATCCACTTCTAGGATTTGATGTAACTTCATATGATGACCTATATAAAATGAATGAAAAAGGTAAAACAAGCTTGCTCCAAATTCCTATCGGTTGCTTCCGGCCTCATCCTAGATTACAGGGGAGCTTGCATAATTAAGAACAAATCTTCCTTCATTCGCATAACTGAATTAGGGGTTTTCCTTACTACTTGAGGGATACTTTTGTAACTGACTGTATTAAAAAATATTATCAAGATTTTAATATCTTTTTATAAGGATAATTAAAATAGAATGCTAAACAAAAATATATAGTTTATAGTCAAAAAATTATAGCTATATCCTTATCTTCGCATTTTTAAAACTTAAGTAGATACTCAAAAAAAGAAAACAGAATTAATTCTCTGCAGGCTGTCGAGAAAATCTCGACAGCTTTATTTTTTTCCTTAAAGTTTCCATCTCTTCATTTTATAATAGAGAAAAGCCCACTAAAGGAAGGTGTTTTTTCTCATGTTCCACACTAGAAATTCTTCTCAGCACGAAGCCGAATTTGTATTACTAGATCAACTGGTCGAAGAGGATCACCTGCTTCGTAAAATTGATCAATACATTGATTTTTCATTTATCATAGACAAAGTCAAACCATATTATAGTGAGAATAAAGGTCGTCCTTCTCTTGATCCACTTATTTTGTTCAAAATGATGTTTATTGGATACCTGTACGGTATCCGTTCTGAAAGACAACTTGAAAAAGAAATTTACTATAACATGGCGTATAGATGGTTTCTAGGTTTGAACATCAATGATCCCGTTCCTCATCACTCCACCATTAGTTGGAATCGTCGTACTCGGTTTAAAGATACAACGATTTTTCAAGATATTTTCGATGAAATTGTGCTCCAAGCCATCAATCATGACATGGTAGGAGGCCGCGTTCTTTTTACTGATTCAACTCATCTTAAAGCCAATGCCAATAAACATAAATATACGAGAAAAACGATTGAACAAGATACCCAGAACTATATAAATGAATTAGAAGAAGCGGTCCAAGAAGATCGGGTGGCACACGGAAAAAAGCCCTTATAGGTAAAAGAGGAGGTGAAAACGAAAAAAGACATTCGCCAAAGTACGACTGATCCTGAAAGTGGCTATCTTTATCGTGAAAACAAACCGGAAGGCTTTTTCTAGACCACCGTACAACGGATATGAAGTACAATATCATCACGGATGCACATGTCACACCCGGCAATGTCCATGATTCCGTTCCGTACCTTGATCGATTGGATCACCAAATCGCCCGATTTGGTTTTCAAGTAGAAGCGGTTGCCCTTGATTCTGGTTATTTGACAACGCCAATCTGTAAAGCTTTATCCGATCGCCGTATTTTTGGTGTCATCGCACATAGACGCTTTCATCCAACAAGAGGATTATTTGAGAAGTGGAAATTCCAGTATGATTCTGAATATGATCATTACATATGTCCAAATGGTGAGAAGCTATTATATACGACAACTGATCGAAAAGGTTATAGGTACTACAAATCAGACCCTAAAAAATGCATCTCGTGTCCTTTCCTTGAAAGCTGTACAAGATCGAAAAATCATCAAAAAGTGATCTCAAGACATGTATGGGAGGAACACAAAGAAAAGATTAGACAAAATCGTCTGTCTGTCTCTGGAAAAAAGCTATATAAAAAGAGAAAAGAAAAAATAGAGCGAAGCTTTGCAGATTCAAAACAACTGCACGGGCTTCGCTATTGCCGGTTGAGAGGAAAACAGAATGTGAGTGAGCAAGTTCTTCTCACAGCTGCGTGCCAGAACATGAAGAAGATTGCCCTACACCTAGCGAAGCTAGGCTAGGTGTGTGGGAGGCCTTTTTCATTCAATTCCATCCATCATCATTACGTTGAAAATAAAAAAGATTGTAGAAAAACATGAGTTTCTCTACAATCTGAACAGAATTAATTCTCTGTTTTCTTTTTTGACTCTTTACTGATTACCTATTCTTATATCCAAATCTTCCCTGACTAGTTAACACTGTATTTTCATCAGTGTCATTTTTTATTAATCTTACAACAAATGAAACCTCCGATAAATCAACAAAAAATGATAATAATAGAAAATAATTGTTTTGAGAGCTGAATAGTCTCTTTTTTTTATGAACCAGTTAGCTTAAAATTACATAAAATCCACTTCTGATGACTTAAAACAAGATTGAATTTCCTTATAATAGAATTACTATAAGAGATTGGGAGTGATTGGGATGGATGGTTCATCAATCAAGACGGTAAATAGAGAAGATCAACATGAATTCTTGTTTCTGAATATATCTTCAAATACAATTGGTGCTCTTTCGAAGGAATCTGCTGAGAAGATTTTAAAGATAAAGGACACCAATGAAATTCATCAACTGATGTATGTACCTATTGAAAATCTTGGTGACCTCAAGTGGCTTATTCAATCTTTGCATAAAGCCATCATGGAAGAAAAAGATGTTCGTGTCGTTCTTGAATTGGTTGACCTACTTTATTTTTTTGTTGTTCCATTTTATAAAGAAAAGTTGATGAGCCATGAGGGTCTGTTACAGCTGATGAACGATATGTTATTTATCCTAGATCTTTGGGTAGATCAAGAGATAATAGAGCTAGTTGATGCCATTCAATTTGAATTAAAAAGAGTAGAGAAAAAAGGCTTGTAGAGCGATCTCTACAAGCTTCCCTCGTTATTCTGATGCAGCTGTGTTATTGACCACAGGGTCTTTTCTAAACACGCCCATACAGCCTGCGATAATGATTAATACAGCTGGAAGGATAAAGAACATAGAAATAGAAATGATTCCACCAACAGCAGATACTAATAATAAAATTCCACCAAGCTTTGCTTTTTTCTTTACGATGACAGATGCGACAATGGCAAGAATAGAGAAAAGCATTGCTGCCCAGCCTAATCCTGTAATTTCACTGGTGTCTGAATCGCTAAATGCCGCATCGATTCCCCCGAAAGCAAGAGCGAACATTGCGCTGAAAAATCCAAAAATACAAATTCCGTCGTTCTTTTCATAATACTTTCCTTCGATATGTAAATAATAATTATCGGTACTAAAGAACTAGCACAATCTTACTAATCGGCATTTCTTTCATAATGTTAATAGTTTTGTTAAAAAACAAGAAAATCCATAAAGGATTTTCTCGTCCAGTTATTGGGCTCTTTCCCATGTGATTTTTGTTTCATTTGTCTTTTTCTTTCCCTTTGCCAGCACTTTGCCGTTTTCTTGTTTTACGGTGATGTTTAGGTCGTAAAAGGAATAAAGGGCGCCGAGGCTGTCATTTTCCGGTTTGTGCAAGTTGTTTTCTTTTTCAGTTGATGCTCCAATGGCCAGCGTCTTGGCAAAGTTTAAACCGATGACTTCAGCGTAATCACTATTGGTATCAGAAGAAGCTGTTACGTTTAAAGAAATGATTTTTTTCTTTTGATCAACGGTGATGTCCGTGTCTTTTATAAGTTTAGACTGCTCCATGACTTCTTTCGTTTCTTTTTGAATGCGTTCATTGATCGTTGGAAGTGCCTTCGTTTCTGTTTTTTGTTCGTTTGTTGTATTTGAGCAAGCTGCTAGCATGAAGAGACTTGCAACTAGGCTCATGAAAACAAGTAGACTTTTTTTCACGTTCGTTCTCCTTTTTTCTTCGAAGTATGTATGTTTATGTTACCACGAATCCTTGTTTTGATTAAAAGAGAAGTGTTGATAAGCTGTGAACAATAAAAAGCACCCAAAAAGGGCGCTTTTTTTTTTCTTATTGTGCTGAAAGGCTTGTACTTAATGGAACAGAAGAAATGACAGTGAATTTAGGAGCCGGAGCACCAGACTCTAAATTCTTACGTAAAAGCGATGATTTGATGGAACCATCCCAATTTTTATAGACACTACCTGAAGTATTCGCACGAAGCTGTACATTTGAGAAGCTTGCTTGTGAGTAGCTGTTTGTTCCATTATCTTGTACGCCATGTACCATTTTGACGACATCGAGGTTTTTCAAACGGCTAGGCTTGTAAATAGGCTGTTTATAGCGCAATGTCCCATTGACGTATAGTGACACTGTGCCATCACCATTGTTGATGAGCTTTAAGTTGACACGTGCACCATCCTTAATGCTCTTATCATATTCACTGTTCCAATATTGACTGCCACCTTGTGAGCCGCTGCCTAGAAAGACCTTATAGCCAGAAGACGTTTTTGAAATACCGCTCTCTATAACGGCAGAGCCGAGACCGAGGTACCAGTCCGCATAGCCATTTTTAATGGTAGCTGTTTTCGGCAGCACAATATCAGCCGAGATACCTGACCATTTTGCCTCATCCGTTTGTGTCACAATCGCGCCGTGACGTGGACCAGCTGCAGATGCGGGGATACTTGATAGCATCAAAACGAAGGTCAAACTTACACTCAAAACAATAAACCATTTTTTCATGAAAATTCCTCCTTATATTGGATTCCCTTTTATTATATAAAATGAAAGAGAGGGGCTACTTACATTGTTCTGACTGATTTTGGTATTTTTTGTGAACAAAATCAGTCATAAAAAAGTGGTCAACTTGTATTCGAATTGTAATGTGACTGTAAAATAACTGGGGGCATCTTCATGTATAATAAGTGCAGAAACCAAATACGGAGGATTTTTTAATGAATAAAAAGCTTATCGCGACAATCGTAACAGTAGCTAGTTTATTTTTGGCGTTTAGTTTCTCACATGGAGCAAGTGCAAAAAAAGTAAGCGGCAATATTACTTGGTATAATGGTGTCGGTAAAAAAGGCGCAGATGGAAAAAAACTCGGTCATTGGGATGCAGCAACTAAAATGGGATTTGACGTACCAAAAAAAGGTACAAAACTAAGAGTGACAACAAAAGCGAAACCACATAAAGTGATTACAGTATATAAATATGATGTAGGTAGAATGCCAAACGCTGTATTAGACGTCAGTCCTAAAGCATTCAAAGCACTAGGGTATAAAACAAGTAAAGGTGTCGTAAAAGGACATTACACTTATTAATACATAGGCATGCAAAGAAGCGGGAAAAGTTCATTTTCTGGCTTCTTTTCTTGTAGAGAGGGTCTGAAAAGGCAATGAAAAAATCAACATGGTGGATCATCACGGTCATCGGAGTCGCAGTGATTGCGGCCATCATTTTCTTTATGATGAAGCCGGGGCAAGAGCCGAAGCATGCGGTAAAAGTGAAAACAAATCAGGATGCAAAAGACGAATTACTCGTTTCATTTACAGATCAACAGTTAAACAATACGTATTACTTGCATGACCGGGCGCTTCATACGGAGAAACTGACAGCCTATCCTTCGATTGCTTATGATTCTACGAAACAGCTTTTATATTACACGTATACGGATGAAGACACGCAAAAAGTGAGTATTCGAGAACTGAATGTAAAAACGGATGAAGAAAAAACGCTATTTACGAGTGAAGATTCCATCGACAGTATGAGGCTGTCTGGAGACGGGAAACAGTTATTTCTTAGATATAATAAGGATTCCGGGGAACAATTTTATGTTGCTATGTTTGATGTGAACACACACAAAGTGAGGGTATTGTATCCAGAAAAAAGCAAGGATGACACGGTAAGTTCTTTTGCTTATGATCCGGCGTCAAACCTTCTCGCAATCCAGCATTATTCCTTAAAAGAAGATTACAAGAAAACCGATGAAGCGAATGAAAAGGGAAGAGACCCTGAACCAACGACCATGAAGATCACCCTTCAAACGGGCACGAAGGGGAAGCGAATTGCACGTATCTCGCAAACGATTAATGATATTTCATTTTCACCAGATCATAAGACATTGATTTATACAGAAGTGAAGGTGCGAAACGAAAAAGAAGTAGCCTCTATTAAAATGCTTGATGTAGAAACAGGAAAACAGGTGACACTCGTTAAGAACAGTAAGGATGTGCATATTTTAAGTGCCGCACAGCCGCAATTTTCTACTGATGGGTCTTCTGTTTATTTCTTAGGTGTTGCTAAAAACGCAAAGGAATTAAAGGATGACACCGGTCGAAAAGCAAAGGTAAGAACGATATTTGAATACAATATCAAGAAGAAAACAGTAGAAGCCGTTTGGGAGAAGGATGGCGGGATTGTTAACAATTTCACTGTTAATCGATAAAGGGT
Organism: Bacillus pumilus; assembly: GCF_900186955.1. Classification (NCBI taxonomy): domain Bacteria; kingdom Bacillati; phylum Bacillota; class Bacilli; order Caryophanales; family Bacillaceae; genus Bacillus; species Bacillus pumilus. The sequence goes on from NZ_LT906438.1 coordinate 618,481, forward strand.
ACGTTCAGTTATTTTTATATAACTGAACGTTTTTTTATTTTGCGGTTTAACATGTTGCAGAAATTAAGGAATTTATGTAAGGAAAATCAGTTCTTAAGGTAGGAAACGTGTGGTATTTTCATATTTTGCTTATGTGACAGAGGAAAAGAAAGAGAGTAATATGAGTGGACATAAAAAAACGAGAGGACAGATGGCTTCTCGTTTTCACTGATTTATTTGGTGTTATTGTCTAATAAGTTTTGAAAGATAAACAGGGCATTAATGGAGTGAGGGAATCCAGCAACTTTTGTACAGTGCTTAATAATCTCCATGATCTCTATGACAGAAAGTCCGATATGTAATGCTTGTTCAAAATGAGTCTTTAATTCTTCATCACAATCGCCTTTTGTAATAAGGGCAGATAATGTACTGATGGCCTTTTGTTTTTCATCTAAAATGAAGTGGTTGAATTCTTTTTGTTCACCGAGTTCAATTGTTAGCTGTTCAATATTTGACCGAATGCTCTCGTTTTTCTGAATTGAAAGCTTCTCTATGTTACCTGCCGTTGTTTCTTGTGTGATCTGGCAAGTCTCTTTTTCTTCATTCAAATTGAACTCCTCCGTTTTTTATCGCAATTTTCCATTTGTTCGTTCATTGTGGCAAATGTGCCTTTTGATAGATGCAATGGGTATATAGTAGTATTATCGGTTTGCTGCGTCAATTTTTTAAGTGTTGAATGTACAAATAAATGCCATTTCAAGTCATGCATTGTTTTATTTTAGAATGATTCAATGAAAAGGAAGGAAAGGGCTAATATATCGCTGTCTGTTAGCCCTTCCCAATGATGTTACTCAATACATGTGTTTACGCATGTGACGGGAGGGTGATTTCATTTTACTGGATGATATCCATCGGCCGCATCATGTCATAATCCTCGTGCTCTAATATATGACAATGCCACACATACCTGCCGCTGTATGGAACAAAGCGAGCGATGATCCGAATGACTTCACCGGCATGCGCTTGAATGGTGTCCTTGTAGCCTTGTTCATGTAAGGGAGGTGCTTCGTTTGGTCCTGTATACACAATGTCCCCTGTCGATTGATAGACCTCAGTATCAAATGGTCTTCTGTCTATCACTCTGAATTGAACAAGGTGTAAATGAATAGGATGTGTGCCCCTTGTTGGATTGACGATAGACCAAACCTCCACACTGCCAAGACGAGGATTTTCCGTGACAGGGTCATTCCAAAATTGGTTATCTAGCAATAAAATAGGACGGCCGTATTTATCCTGTGTACCGGTAAGAGTGAGCGTACGCTCTTTATCAGCTCGACAAGGCCGAAGTGGTGGAAGCGGTTTGAAAATAGGCCGTAATGTTTTAGGTGCTCTCCCTTTTAGCGGTCGAGTGACTTTAAATTGCATGATGTTTGCATCTGTTTCAGGATTTACTTCCTGTCCGCAGCCGGCTTTATTTTTAAGGGTGATCGTTTTGTTTTCGTAAGCTGAAAAATCGATGATGACATCAAATCGTTCAGCAGGAGCAATGCTAAAGGATTGATGGTGAACAGGTCTTGGTAAAAAGCCGCCATCAGATCCAATTTGCAAAATCGTCGCATCGTTGTCTAGATGCAGCTCGTAAGTTCTTGTATTGGAAGCATTTAAAATACGAAAACGATATTTTCGCGGCTCTACTTCTAAATACGGCCATACTTTTCCATTGACCAAAATGGTTTCTCCGCAAAAGAAAGGCACGATAGACGGATCTGGTATGTCACTGTCTTCTGGTGTGTTGTTTGGCCTGCTTGGATAAAACAGTGCGCCATCCTCCTGAAACGTACGGTCCATGATCATTAGCGGAATATCATACTCACCCTTCGGTAATTCTAGCGACTTTTCAAACGCATCTGAGATCAAATAAAATCCAGCTAAGCCGGCATACACATTTAATCGTGTCAATGCCATCGCATGATCGTGATACCACAATGTGCAGGCTTGCTGATGATTTGGGTATTCGTACACCTCCCGTTCAAAGAAGGGGCCGGTTGCTTCAAAGTCTCGTGAAAACCAAGCCTCTGGATAGCCATCACTGCTTGCTGGTGTGACGCCACCATGTAAATGAACGACGGTTTTAACTTCTGGTTCATCATGATGGCCTTCGTGAATGGTGTGATCGACCGGTAGAAAATGCTTAAGTGGCAATTTGTTCATCCATTTCACTTTGACTTTTTCATTTCGATTCGCATGAATGGTTGGACCAGGCAAACTGCCATTATAGGTCCATAGCTTGGTTGGGGGCAGATCTCTATGAACTTTTAGAAATACCTCCTCCATAGCGATTTCATAATACGTTTGTTTTGGGTTCTTTTTGACGGGCTTCGCAACTTCTGGAATTGGCAGCTCGTCAACAAATTTTTCTAGGTTCATGTTATCTAATCCTCACTTAAAATCCAATTTGATACAGTATAAGTGCGGACATCAAAATAGGTGAATAAAATAAAAAACCCGCTTTTCAGCGGGAGCATTACGGATGTTTATTTTCAAGCGCTGCATTTGCAGGTACTTTTTTATTCGGTTTAAAGATGAAATAAGCGGCAAGCACACCGAAGGTAATGATACTCGTCAAAATGAGCTGCGGTCTCATTGATTCGATGAACAGCATTGATGCCAAGATGGCGCAAATGACCAAAATGGTAAAATACGTGAGGTATGGGAATAGCCACATTTTGATTTTGAGCTGTTCTGGATTGTCTTTTTCGATTTTACGGCGCATTCTTAATTGTGAAACAGCAATGACCAAGTACACAAGAAGGGCAATCGCGCCGGATGCATTGACTAAGAACAAAAAGATGGTTTCAGGATAAAAGTAGTTCATCATGACGGCGATATAGGAAAAGAAGGTGCCTGCAACTGTAGCCGCTACAGGAACGCCACGTTTGCTGATTTTCATAAAGCGTTTCGGTGCTTCGCCTCTTTCTGCCAATGAATAAAGCATTCTGGACGTTGTGTACAATCCGGAGTTTAAACACGATAGAACGGCTGTTAAAACAATGACGTTCATGACTTGAGCTGCTGATGGGACGCCGATGTATTCTAATACCGCAACGAACGGGCTTGTTAAAATACTCGCTGAATTCCACGGAAGCAAGGTCACAACGACAGCGATGGAACCGACATAAAACACGATGATACGCCATACAACAGAGCGGGTAGCTGTTGTCACAGACTTGACCGGGTCTGCTGATTCTCCGGCCGCTATTGCCACAATCTCGGTTCCCATGAAGGAAAAGATGACGACGACAATTCCGAGTAAAACAGAGCTGAATCCATTTGGAAGGAAACCGCCGTTCCCCGTTAAATTGGCAAGACCTACAGTATGATGACCACCAAAACCAAAGATAAATGCAAAACCGATGAGTAGAAAGAGAATAATGCTGACGACTTTTATTAATGAGAACCAATATTCAAATTCGCCAAAAGATTTAACAGAAAAGATATTTGTTAATGTTAAGAGGATAGTGAGGATAAGACTTGTGAGCCAAACAGGTGCATCTCCATACCAATACTGAATAATGGCAGCACCGGCAATGGCTTCGATCGCGATGACAATCACCCAGAAGAACCAATAAAGCCAGCCAATTGTAAAGCCGGCCCATGGACCGATGGCATCGCTCGCATATTGTGAGAAGGATCCGCTTGTCGGATAGGCGCATGCCATTTCTCCAAGCATTCTCATAATAAAGATTACGAGAAGTCCTGCAAAAGAATAGGAAAGAATGGATCCAGGCCCTGCAGAATGAATGACAGCGCCGCTACCAACAAATAGCCCTGCGCCAATAACCCCAGCAATGGAGATCATTGAAATATGTCTTGTTTTCAGATTTTTTTGAAGACCGTTTGTCATGTTGGACATGTCTTTACCTCCAAACATTTCTCCTTATAGAGAATTTGTTTTTAGAATATTTTAAATTTTATCATACTGAATTGTCATTCAGCATTGGACAGGTTATCAAACTGACATTTCAAACCTCTTAACATGATGTTAAAAAGTATAAAGGATTTGAGAGATTATGTTCCCTCTTTTTCCTCTGTTCATTCTTAAAAATAGCATAAGATCGGATGGGGAGAAGTTGTGTCTCAAAATAAAATTATTCTGATAATTTCTCAGAAAGAGTGATATTGCCAATATGATCATCACAGAGTGAATTGGAAAAAGGTTGATGGGAGTAGGTCTTGAGATCAATTGACCTTATAAAAATAAGTTTACTTAGGTCAACACATTTCTATGTATCCTATTTTGCTGACACAAGCGAATCATGTTGCTGTAGACCCACACGGGCTTTGCTTTGTAAGATAAATAATAGAAAAGTGATGTGTGAGGAGGCGCGGTTCGACATGGAGCGCTATAACGAATTAAGACAAGGTGAAACAGGTGCTTGGGTCAGTATCATTGCCTATGTGATCTTATCTGCGGTGAAACTTCTGATTGGGTATACGTTTCATTCAGAGGCTCTTTCGGCAGATGGATTGAATAATACGACGGATATTATTGCATCCCTTGCAGTGTTGATTGGATTGCGTATTTCTCAAAAGCCGCCTGATGAAGATCATCCATACGGTCATTTTAGAGCAGAGAATATTGCGTCTCTTGTGGCGTCCTTTATTATGATGCTTGTTGGACTTCAGGTTCTGCTGAGTGCAGGCCAGTCACTCTTCTCATCTAAGCATCAAACGCCCGATATGATCGCAGCTTGGACGGCAGCAGGAAGTGCTGTGGTGATGTATGGTGTGTATATTTACAACCGCAATCTGTCCAAACGGATCAATAGCCAAGCTCTTCATGCAGCAGCAGCTGATAATAAATCAGATGCGTATGTGAGTATCGGAACATTTGTAGGGATTATCGCCTCTCAGTTTCAACTGGCATGGATTGATACGCTTGCAGCGTTTGTGATTGGGCTCATTATTTGTAAAACGGCGTGGGAGATTTTTAGAGATGCTTCTCATTCGTTAACGGACGGTTTTCATATAAAAGATATGTCCAAATATAAAGAGACCATTGAAGCAACACCTGGGGTGGGCGATTTGAAAGATATTAAGGCACGGTATCTCGGAAGTACGGTCCATGTGGATGTAGTAGTGGAGGTCGAGCCACACTTGAACATTGCAGAAAGCCATGATATTGCAGATGAGATCGAACGTAGAATGAAGAAGGAACATGATATTTTACACTCTCATGTTCATATGGAGCCAGCAGGTGAGCCAAAAGAAGAGAAGAAGTCTTATCCATCGTGAGAAGGCTTCTTTTTTTCTACGTGTTGATGTTTTATGCTATTGCGCGTTGTATGGTAAAGTTAGACTATATGAAATTTAACGGAAACGTGATAGGAGGATCAGGATGGCATTTGATGAACCGATGCATTCAGATTTACAAAAAATCGTAGATAACATCAATAAAGTCATGGTTGGGAAGAAAGATATTGCGATATTAAGCCTTGTTGCGATTTTGGCGAAGGGGCATGTGCTACTAGAGGATGTGCCTGGCGTTGGGAAGACGATGATGGTTCGTGCTTTGGCAAAATCCATTGGCTGTGAGTTTAAGCGAATCCAATTCACTCCTGACCTTTTGCCTTCAGATGTGACAGGTGTGTCGATTTATAATAAAAAGACAAATGAATTTGAATTTAGGCAAGGACCCATTATGGGGCAGATTATTTTGGCTGATGAGATCAACCGGACCTCTCCCAAAACACAGTCTGCATTGCTCGAAGCGATGGAGGAAGGCAGTGTTACAGTGGACGGAGAAACAATGCTGCTTGCTGATCCTTTTTTCGTCATGGCTACGCAGAATCCTGTGGAATATGAAGGGACTTATCCGCTGCCAGAAGCACAAATGGACCGGTTTTTATTCAAGCTGCAAATGGGGTATCCGACCATGCTGGAGGAGCTGGAGGTGCTCAACTTGCAGGAAAAGCAGTCCCCGATTGATACGCTCCAAGCAGTCATGACCAAGGATCACATCCATGCGTTGCAGCAAGCGGTTCAGACCATTCATGTGGATGCATCCATTAAAGAATATATTGTGGAAATTGCACAAGCGACGCGGCAGCATCCATCTGTTTATCTAGGTGTGAGTCCAAGGGGATCGATCGCCCTCATGAAAGCGGCTCAGGCGTATGCACTGTTGAATCGGCGCGATTATGTGATTCCTGATGATGTACAGTATTTGGCGTCTTATACATTGCCGCATCGAATGATTTTGACTTCAGAAGCGACGTATGAAGGGAAGAAGGCGGAGACACTGCTGAGACAAATGCTTGAGCAAATTGGCGTGCCAGTTCAAAAGTCGATGACTCAATGAAATTAGGTCATCGTTTCGCTTTTTCATTATGGTTACGGGTGATGATGCTCATCATCCTCACTGCGACAGTCTTTTGTTATGCCATGTTTCAGGGAGGGTTTGTGAGCTGGTTCCTTTTTTATGCATTTTTACCATATACTTTGTATGCTTTGCTGTTTGCGCTCGTTCCGCTGCGCGCTACAGTCAAAAGGACATTACAACAAACCCGCTTGAAGGCGGGAGACGTACTGTCCGTTGACCTTGAAATCAAGCGGACAAATCCATTTCCATACGTTTACGTCTTGATTGAGGATGATCCACCAGACACCTTTCATTTAAAGGAACAAATTGAGATGAAGCAAATGCTGTTTCCTTGGTTTCGGAAAACGTGGCGTTTTTCCTATCAATTGAATGATGTCATGCGCGGGGAACATCATTTGTCAGCAGTTCGAATCAAAACGGGTGATATGTTTGGTTTTGTGGAGAAAGAAGTCATCATTCCGTTAGAAAAAAAGCTGCTTGTTTATCCGAAAATGCTCGATCTTCAGGTGGAGTCTGCTGAGTCATTGAATGAAAATGGAGGCAAAGCGGTTCACTCGTGGTTAAATGAACCGACCCATGTGACAACAGGCGTAAGGGAATATCAGCAAGGCGACCGTTTTGCTTGGGTGGACTGGAAGACGACGGCTAGAAGGGGTCAGCTGATGACGAAGGAATTTGAACAGAATCAAACAAAGGATCTTGTCGTGTTTGCTGATTTTACCGACGAAGCGGTTTTTGAGTCCGTCGTGTCTATTGCAGCGTCTGTTCTACAATCGGCAGTGAAAAAAGGGTTGCCTTCAGGTCTTGTACCTCTAGGAGATCAGCATGCCTTTCGAGTGGATCAAGGAGAACTTCATTTGCAGGACATGCTTTATTATTTAACAAGAGTGCAGCATCAACCTTCTCGCGTACAAGAGTATAAGGCGTTAGCAGCAAGTGAGTATCAGCATTCTGGAAAATATGTCGTCACGGGTCAGCTGCAGGAAGAGCTTGCTGCGAATCTCTTTGGAAATCGAAACAGAAAGAACATCACTGTTCTTTTAGTGAAGAGAGCCTTGGATCGATTCACGACAAAAGAAAAACAGCTTGTAGACCGGCTCAAGGCATCTGGAATACGCACGACCGTTTTATTTGAAGACCGGCTACACGAAAGAACTGTGAGGTGACAAACATTTATGCTGCATACGCATCAGCGGCAAAGCCGTTTTGAGTTGTTCATCTATTATGCTGTAGCATTTCTGCTGCTTTGGGAGTGGCTTCGACCGCTTCAAGATTTTACAGAGACGAGTCATACGTCTTATTTCATCATTTTTATAGGGCTTACATGTTTGTTTACATTTTTTCGTTTGAAGTGGTATGTGACGTTTCCTATTTGTACTGGCTTGATTTTGCTAGCCTTATATTTGATCTTTTATCAAACAGAGCCAAGCTATCCGGCTGCATTATTAGGTGATATTAAAGATAATATCACCTTCATGAGCACAGGCATGTGGAGTGACATGTACCCCTCCTTCCGCACATTATTGTTTTATATTTTGCTATGGCTGCTTGTCTACTTGCTTCATTATTGGGTGGTCTATCAGCAGCGTATCTTTTTCTTTTTACTCATGACGATTGTGTATGTCACGATTCTGGATACGTTTACGCCATATGATGCAACCTTTGCGATCGTTCGTATTATGGTATTTGGTTTTTGTCTGCTTGGGTTGCTGTATTTCGATCGACTGCGTTCGGCTGAAGGCATTCGGGTGACGCAGAAGGCGCGCCTAAAGTGGTTTTTGCCCATGCTGGCGCTCGTTCTTCTGTCAGCGACACTTGGCGCTTCTTTACCAAAGTCTGATCCGAAATGGCCTGATCCTGTCCCATTTTTTAAGGCGGTGACGAATCAAGATGGCTCTGCCGGACAGAATAAGGTGGGATATAGTACAGATGATTCGACGCTTGGCGGACCGTTTAGTGAGGACCGCACACCGGTCTTTAAATGGAGCGGAAAGGAGCCTTCCTACTTTCGTGTCGAAACAAAAAGTATCTACACCGGAAAGGGCTGGGAGGATGCCTCAAATGATACGAAGCCTACGCGGCTAAAAGAGAACAGTGTGCGGAATCGTTGGTTTACCGAGCGTGTAAAAACAGAGGTGCACGAAACGAGAGTCGATATGGAATCAAACTATCGATTTAATCATGCCGTCTATCCGATTGGGACGATCATGCTGATGCCAATGGAAAACATTCCACTGCAAATGATGGGTAAAACGGAGAAAATTGTCCCATCCATTCAAAATCCGCCGAAAAATTTAGGGAACTACCAAGTCACCTTCTTGTCTCCTACATTTATCCTTGAGGATTTGCAGAGCATCAAAGTACCGACGAAGCAGAAGGTCAATCAGGAGGTTGGCCGTGAATACTTGCAGCTTCCTTCCTCATTGCCAGAGCGAGTGAAAACATTGGCAAACAGCTTAACGGAAACGAAGGATAATATGTACGATAAGGCTAAAGCGATTGAGGACTACTTAGGGTCAGCGAAGTTTTCATATGAAACGCAAAATGTCGCTGTGCCTAGTCGTAATGAAGATTATGTGGATCAATTTTTGTTTGATACGATGATCGGCTACTGTGATAATTTTTCATCCTCTATGATTGTGATGCTCCGTTCGATCGGGATTCCGGCGAGATGGGTGAAAGGGTACACGTCAGGTCAATTATATGAAACACAGATGGATGGAAACAATGTGTATGAAGTAACCAATAACAATGCGCATTCATGGGTAGAGGTGTATTTTCCAAACAGAGGCTGGGTGACCTTCGAACCGACAAAAGGATTTACGAACCCAGAGACATTTACGAATGAAGCTGTTTCTAGCGATCAGACAGATGATGATCAAAAGGAAGAAGATCAGTCTAGCTCTGATGCAAGCGAAGATCAGCAGGCAGAACAGCCACAGCAGGAGACAGAGCAGCCGGCAGAACCAAAGAAACAAACAGCGCAAGCGAAGCCAAATATGGTGCATGTTGGTTCAATCTTGGGTTTCGCGATAGGAGCTATGGTCCTTCTAGGATTGATAAGCTGGCTTCTTTATCGATTCAGAGCAAGATGGCTACCATTCTTTATTGTGAGAAAGGTGAAACGTCTGCCAGAGGAGGAAGCATTCTTCTATGCGTATGCTGCTCTATTAAAGCAGCTGAAGCGCAGGGGAATTGAGAAAAAACCTGGCATGACGCTAAGAGAATTTGCTTCTTTGATCGATGACAACGAAGGAGATCATCGCATGTCAGATCTGACGCAGCTCTATGAGCGGGCACTCTATCGACGAGAGGATGCGACGATGCTTTGGCGGCAATCCGCAAAGTTATGGGAAAATTTAATAAACAGGAGATAGTCTTGACCGCGTACCTTCCTGTTGTTAGAATAGGTGAATATTAAAACCTTCTAAAATACATGAAATTGAAGCGTTCGGATGTGAGTCTGGGCGCTTCAAAAGCGTGATTCACACTGAGAGCAGGTTTTCTCCTCTCATTTTTTCTGTGCGTTTATAAAAAACTATATTGGACATAGAGGTGACACCATGACAAATTTAGTAAATGAAATGATTTTGGTTCTAGATTTCGGCAGTCAGTACAATCAGCTGATCACACGCCGTATTCGTGAATTTGGTGTGTACAGTGAGCTTCATCCGCACACTTTAACTGCTGAAGAAATTAAAGAAATGGCGCCTAAAGGAATCATCCTTTCTGGCGGACCAAACAGTGTTTATGATGCAGGATCTTTCCGCTGTGATGAAAAGATTTTTGATCTAGATATTCCGGTTCTAGGCATTTGCTATGGCATGCAGCTTATGACTCATTATTTAGGCGGGAAAGTAGAAGCGGCAAGCCAGCGTGAATACGGAAAAGCAGATATCCACATTAATGGAACGCCTGCTTTATTTAAAGACCTTCCGACTGATCAAGTCGTATGGATGAGCCATGGTGACCTTGTTGTTGAAGTACCAGAAGGCTTTACAGTTGATGCAACAAGTGCACATTGTCCAAACTCAGCGATGAGCTTAGCTGAGAAGAATTTCTATGGTGTTCAGTTCCACCCAGAGGTTCGTCACTCTGAGTACGGAAATGACCTATTGAAAAACTTTGTCTTCGGCGTGTGTGACTGCGATGGCAAATGGTCAATGGAGAACTTCATTGAAATCGAAATGCAGAAAATCCGTCAAACAGTAGGCGACAAACAAGTATTGTGCGCACTAAGCGGCGGTGTAGATTCATCTGTTGTGGCGGTATTGATCCACAAAGCAATCGGCGATCAGCTGACATGTATTTTCGTTGACCACGGTCTTCTTCGCAAAGGCGAAGCAGAAGGGGTTATGAAGACATTTAGCGAAGGTTTCAACATGAACGTGATTAAAGTAGATGCAAAAGATCGTTTCTTAAACAAGCTAAAAGGTGTGTCTGATCCTGAGCAAAAACGTAAAATCATCGGTAACGAATTCATTTATGTATTCGATGATGAATCGGACAAGCTAAAAGGAATCGACTACTTAGCACAAGGAACACTTTACACAGATATCATTGAGAGCGGAACAGCAACGGCACAAACAATCAAATCTCACCACAACGTAGGCGGTCTTCCAGAAGACATGCAGTTCGAATTGATTGAGCCACTCAATACGCTATTCAAGGATGAAGTCCGTGCCCTAGGTTCAGAGCTAGGCATTCCTGACGACATCGTCTGGAGACAGCCATTCCCAGGTCCAGGACTAGGTATCCGTGTACTAGGTGAAATTTCTGAAGAAAAACTAGAAATCGTCCGCGAATCGGATGCAATTCTACGCGAAGAAATTGCCAACTTCGGCCTTGAGCGCGACATCTGGCAATACTTCACGGTTCTCCCAGACATCCGCAGCGTAGGTGTTATGGGCGACGCAAGAACATATGACTACACAATCGGCATCCGTGCTGTTACTTCGATTGATGGGATGACGAGTGACTGGGCAAGAATCCCTTGGGATGTGCTTGAGAAGATCTCAACTCGTATCGTGAATGAAGTGAAGCATGTGAACCGCGTGGTGTATGATATTACGAGTAAGCCGCCTGCTACGATTGAGTGGGAATAGTTATAATAGAGCTAGAAACCTTTGTGTATCAAGGGTTTCTAGCTCTATTTTATTTTTAATTGCACTTTTTCCTTCCGTTTTAATGTGTTAATGAATCATTCCATCCCTTACACACATCAATCCATTGTGAATAACCGGAGTATTTTTCTAATTGTTTGATTGTTAGTTCAATAGCACTGTTACTGCTCCCGCAGGCTGGATAGACTGTCTCAAAACGTTTTAGTGAAATATCTAAATAAACAGAAACGCCATTCTTTATAGCAAAAGGACATACTCCGCCAATTTCATGACCGACCAAGTCAACGACCTCATGAGGAGAAAGCATTTTAGCTTTTGTTTTAAAATATTCCTTGAATTTTTTGTTATCAACTTTTGCATCGCCAGAGGTCACAACTAAAATAGCTTGCCCATTCACTAGAAAGGAGAGTGTTTTTGCGATTCTTTCAGGTTCGCAGCCCAATGCAGAAGCAGCCAAGTCTACGGTTGCACTAGATACTGAAAATTCCTGAATCCGATGATCCATATCATATTGTTTAAAATAATCTTTTACTTTCTCGATCGACATGATGATTTCTCCTTTTTATTAGTATTGATTTGAAGTTTGCTCGACTTTATTATTTAAACGATATTGATGTGGTGTTAAGTGATACTTTTTCTTAAATAAACGAATGAAATGCTCTACATTTTGATAACCAACGGTTGTCGCAATATGATCTACTTGCAAATTGCTACCAGTGAGCATTTTGCAGGCTTTTTCCAATCTTATTTCTTGTCGAATCTCACTAAATGATTTGCCAAGTTTACGAGCTATATATTTAGACAGATAAGATTGTGAAAGGTTAAATTCCTCTGCCATCTCCTGGATTGTTATATGCTCATAACATTGCTGAATATATTGGAGCATTTGAATCATACGTTTATCACTATATTGTTTGACCTGATTTACGTTCAGATGACTTGGTTTGAATCTTAATAAGAGACATAATAATATCTCAAACAAATTATTCATAATCAACTTGTATCCAGGAAACCGATTATAATTTTCTATAAATAGTTGAAGAGAGCAGTCTAGCAAATTTTTATCCAAGCGACTATGGAAAATAAGAATATTTTTATTTTCTTTTATATACAATGCATTCAAAAAGAACTCTGAAATGACATGATTGCCTTTTAACATTTTAAAAAACACTTTTTGAAAAGTACTTTTACGGATCATGATTTGGATTGCGATTGTATTCTCCATGACAATTGGCTTGTGTATTGTATCAGGTGGAATAAAGGCAATATCTCCTGATTTTAAAGTCATTTTTTTGTCTTCCACTTCTACATACATCTCATTTTCCAGAACATAGATCATTTCAAAGAAATCATGGATAGCCGACAATTGAGGCATAAAACGGTTATACTTTCTCACTTCGATATCTTTCTCCTGACCTAACCACATGGTATCCTCTTTTTCAAATTCGTTCTGCCCTTTTTGCAAAAATTCTTCTATATATATTTGCTTATGCATTAAATTGTGTTTATCATAATCCTTCAAAAATAATTGCAATGATTGATTGTCATGCTTTTTCTGTTGGTATTGTTGATAAAAGATTTCTTGTTCGTTATATTCTCTTAAATATTGCATCACTTCATGTTTTTCAAGTTTATCTTTTTCCATCTACATCCAAACCTCTAGTTTATTTACTGCAACCACCAGGGCCTTCACTGTTGCTTCTATAATATCTTTATCAATTCCAGCACCCCAATGCATTTTTCCTTGATATGAAATTCCAATCTGTGCACAGGCTTATGCTTGAGAATCCTTGCCCAAAGAATTCTGTTCATAGACTTCCAAAACATACTCGAGATGAAAATATGCTTTTAATGCATTACTGATTGCATCTAAACTTCCAGTGCCAGTTCCTTGTATTTCAATTTGTTGATCATCTCTCAGCAAAGTTAAGGTGACTTCCTGCTTCTCTCCTTTATGATATTGATAATCAAGCAGCTGGAAATGAGGGTGAAAATCAACATACTGTTCTTTAAAGACTTGATATATTTCTTCGACAGACAATTCCTTACTTGTCTGATCAGATACTTTCTTCGCTTCATATCCCATGGCTTCATTCATTTTATAAGGAAGTTGAATGCCATAATTTGTTTCTAGTATATAGCCTATGCCGCCTTTTCCAGACTGGCTATTGATTCGAATCACATCCGTTTGATAATTCCTTCCCAAGTCAACTGGATCTACTGGGATATACGGAACGTCCCATTTATCAACATGATTTTCCTTTCTATATTTCATACCTTTAGATATAGCATCTTGATGTGACCCAGAGAATGCGGTGAATACCATCTCGCCAGAATATGGCTGTCTCTCATGAACAGTAATTTTGGTTAGTTTTTCATATTTTTTACGAATAGCTTCTAGGTTATTGAAATTCAATTTTGGATTATAACCTTGTGAATACATATTCATCGCCAAAGTAATCAAGTCTACGTTCCCTGTACGTTCACCGATACCAAATAATGTACCTTCGACTCTTTCTGCGCCAGCTAGAACACCAAATTCTGCATCACTCACCCCAGTGCCACGGTCATTATGAGGATGAACAGATAATGTCACACTATCTCGGTAAGACAGATTTTTGTGTATATACTCAATCTGACTTGCGAAGATATGAGGCATTGAATATTCAACTGTTGTCGGAATATTGATGATCGCTTTATGATTTGGTGTTGGTTTCCAAATATCTAAAACACTCTTACAAATATCTAACGCATAATCCACTTCTGTTCCTGGAAAGCTTTCAGGACTATATTGAAAATAAATATCGCTTTCTGTTTTTTCGGCAAGTTCCTTTACTAAAATAGCTCCATCAATTGCAATTTGTTTAATTTCATCTTTTGATTTCTTAAATACTTGTCTGCGCTGCGCTTCTGAAGTCGAATTATATAAATGAACAATCGCTTTCGGTACCCCCTTAATTGCCTCGAAGGTTCGGCGGATAATATGCTCTCTCGCTTGCGTGATAACCATAATCGTTACATCGTCTGGAATCATATGATGATCAATCAGTGTCCGTAATAGCCTAAACTCCGTATCAGAAGCAGCTGGAAATGCGATTTCAATTTCTTTAAAACCTATCTCTACTAGTAACTGAAACATTTCCAATTTTTCTTCTAAGTTCATAGGAATAGGTAATGCTTGATTTCCATCCCGTAAGTCCACACTGCACCATATCGGAGCACTTTCTAAAGTTTCGTTCTTCACCCAATCATAAGTAAGGTTCGGTGGCAAAAAGTATTTCTTTTCGTATTTTTTGTGGTTAAACATAATCGATTCCTCCTGTAATTGGAATATAAAAAAAGCCTATCATCTCCAAGATTGAACTTGGAGACGAAAGACTTCTTCTTACGCGGTACCACCCCTGTTTCATGATAACCATACATTATCATGCCCTTATTCGGATACAGAGTGTTATATCTTATATCCTTCCCATATAACGGTGGGGTGCCGACCTTAACTACATCAATCCTTTTCATTTCACTAAGGCTACTCTAAGGTGAGTTCCCTGCCTTCTTGTTATTGCTTCTCATCAACCAGCAACTTTCTGAAAACATTTCGGCAAGTACTATTCCTTATCATCGCATTCTAATTTTTCTGATTTTTTCTATTATACCAAGATGACAAAAAAGAGATAGTGGTAGGGATATCTTTTTCAATTGATTTTTTTTGTCCTTATGAGGGATTAAAAATAAACAATCTTGTATTTATTCTACAATCATCAATTCTTCTATTAGCCCTCAAAATTTAAATTGACGGGTTCATCCTCTAAATCATCCACAGTATTTTGTTCTGTCACTGGCACACTTTCATCTACAATTTTAAAACTAAGTTCGTCCATCCAAATTTGACCTGGACCTTGTAGTAATATGCCAAACGCAATGACTTCACTTTTTACTGGAACATCTAGTACTACACTAAAATGATTCCATCCATTTGTTCCTGTAATTGGACGGTCCATCATGTTGTCAAACGCAAGAACTTCACCTGAAGAATGGTCAATTCTCATCCATAAACCAGCTGAGCCTTTCACATCTTCGCTTTTGACAAAAGTAGAAAATTGAAGGCGTTCTCCTCGGTAACGTTCTGACTTAATTTGCTGCATCAATGTTGCGAAACCTCCAGCTTTTTCATCTTTTGATTTCAAATAAGCGGAGTTAGTCCCACTGTGTACAATTCTGTTATCCAAACCTGTTTCATAGTCAGATGGGGTATCCCCCGTCATAATCCAGCCAGTAGGTGTGTTCTGATGATCAGCCATATTTGTTTCCTCCTCAATAATTACATTTCTTAATAATTTCCGATAACGTGCGGGTGACATGTCATATATCTTTTTAAAGGCTCTAGTGAAGGATTCCTGTGAACTAAAACGATACTGCAGTGCGATATCAATCGCCCTTTGGTCCGTATGAATTAAATCCTTCGCCGCTTGGGTCATTCGACGTTCCCGTATATAATCAACCACTGATTTCTTAATCACTTTTTTGAACATACGGTGAAAGTGAAACCTAGAATAACCAGCGTGTTTCGCTAGAGTTTGAAGCGGTAAATCATCTTTCAGATGCTGTTCAATATAATTTAATGTGTCTTGAATCGTTTTTTCATGTTCTTGATAGGACAACCGTGCACCTCCTTGCCTTACGAGTTTAGTATAGCGGAAATCATCTTTTAGAAACTTGACTTTTTGTGCTATGTTGTAATTTTAGAACGGAGCTTCTAGCCCTAGGTATCCGTGTACTGGGTGAAATTTCTGAAGAAAAACTAGAAATCGTCCGTGAATCGGATACGATTCTACGCAAAGAAATTGTTAGCTTCGGCCTTGAGCGCGACATCTGGAAAAGAACTAACGGTTCCCCCAGACATCCGCAGCGTAGGTGTCATGGATGAAACAAGAAAATACGATTATATATTCGGCATCCGTGCAAATTTTTTTATTGATAGTATGACGAGTGACTGGGCAAGAATCTCTTGAAGAAGTGCTTTAGAAGATCCCAACCCGTTTCGTGAATGAAGTGAAGTGTGTTAACCACAGGTATTATGATATTACATTACGAGTAAGCTACCTGCTACGACTTAGTGCGAATAATTTCAATAAGGATAAAAAATCTTAACCAATAAGAAAACCGAACTATTTAGGAACCACTTTAAAGTGTGTTTCCAATAGTTCGGATTCTTTTTTACATTGCTATGCTCATTTTAAATTTTTTCGATTTTATAATTTGTAAATAAGTAAAGAATTATGATTTTGATTTTAAAGATATATGTGACTAACTGATTTATTTAATTATTTTCCTCTTCATCCATTTCAAAAATGATTCATTATCAAGTTTATTTATATTGTTCTTGAGGATATCATTTTCTTTTTTTAATTCTCCAATTTGTTGTTCTTTTTGTTTCAATTTTGAGACTAATTCATTATTTTCTTGAGAAGCTAATAGTAATTCTTGATTAACTTCAACTTTTTCTTTGAGAGTGTATAAATCTTTGTTTAGCTTATGAATAATTTCAGATAAATGTAGCTTATGTTCTTCAGATTTCTGTATTTCTTCAGATAATTTCTTTTTTCTTTTTTTGTATTTATCTAGTTCAATTTCAGCTTGGGATAACAATAGATAATTCTCCTTATTTTCATCTTCTACTTTAGAGTTTACAATAAAGTCTCCAAATAAAGTCCAATTGTTTTTGCTATAAATTTTAGTTAGTTTGTCAATTTCTTTTTGTCTAAGCTTTTTATTCTTTAATATTTCGTGAGCTTTTGGAATCAATTTTTTAATAACATTAGGAACAGGCGCTTCGTAAGTTGAAATATTATTATCAAGTAATATACGCTTTTTCTTTGGATCAACAGCATGAGTTACTTTAATTTCAATTGCCAACTTTTTATTCCATAGATACTTGTAAGAGTATGGATCAGTTTGTTTGACGCACAATAAGATATCAATTAATATACCTTTTTTATCATTATATTTAATATAAGATTCTATTTCTGCTGATTCAATAGCTACTCTAATTCTCCCTTTTTCTTTGTCTTCAATATTGAATTGAGTAAGTTGTGAAAACATCATTTGAAAAAGGAAATGAGCATTTGTCATTTTTTTCGAATAAAGAATCTGTTTCATGTCTTCTTTATGATAATATCGAAAAAATGGGTCTTTAATCTTTTTTCCCCCTCTAAAAGTAGGGGAAACTGGTAATACTCCGCTTCGAATAGAGGGATTTTTGAAGTCGAAAAATGCAGGATTTTCTCGATTTATTTCAATTTCACCTTGATTTCTCAGCCAAAGAGCTTCCAATATATGTATTTGTCTATCCTGAAATGGAAAATAAGCAAAACTTTTTGTTTGTTCATTCATATGCAACCACCTAATAATCAATATTTTTTGAAGTTATGCTCGTTCATTGTTACTTTTAGACCATGCAAATTAATACAGTTATCTACTTCTCTTTAATGCGAATTTAGCAAAGTTACTAAATGAAATTTGTAAATGGACTTAATCTATTTGTTGTGTGACAGTCTCTACGTGCCACGACGTGTGTGAACTGCTTTTGGTTGATTTGACATGAAATAAAAGTTACTTTTTCTTTAGGTAATGAATCTATTAACATTAATCCATTAGAGTATTTAAAGACTTCTGGATTTTTTTGTTGATTTTCTTTTGGTGGTTTTTAATTTGTTCTTTCATTAAATTTGTAGTAAGCGGCGAAATCTCATTAAATATTTTATTGCACTTATTTGCGTATGTGATAAATGTTCCGAATTCTCTTTTCCTATAGTTATATTTTATGTCAGTTCTTTCTCCGAACTGATGATAATGTTGATATAATTTTCTCTTATAAGTTAAGCGTATTCGATCTTTAGTAAAGCCCTTTTTTCTTGAAACAATTTCACCTTTCTTTATTAACTTATAAACAGTTCTATAGTATTTATAAATGCTCTTTTCTCTTATTCTAACTTCATTACCATCAAAAATGAATCCTAGATAATCAATTTTAGAAAGTCTTTGAGATTTAATATCAAAAATTTTTCTCCCGTCAAATGTTAAGGTTTGCGTTTTTTGGGGATGAATTAATAATTTGTATTTTTTGATTTGATTCTCTATTTGATTTTTAATAGTGTGAAATTTTTTTTCGTTTATATTAGTTAAAACCAATATGAAATCATCAGAATATCTTCTATATAAACCTCCTATGCTAGCTAATAAATTAGTAATATATTCATCGATCTTTATCATATATATATTAGAGTAAATAGCGCTCATAGCTGTTCCTTGAGGGATACCTTTTATATCCGTATTTACTTTTAGAATTTTGCTGTTATCATTTGTAATTAAGCTTCTATCATTTTTGAATTTTCTAAACTCTTTAAATGAAGTGAAATAACAGGTTTGGTTAGTTCTAAATATTTCTTTATCTTCACCTAATCTTAAATTGATCTCTTTTTTATTAATGTATGAATATTTAGTGAGACTCTTGAAGATTTTATATTGATGCGTTGGCATTTCACTTCCGTAAATCAAGTTAATCATTTCTTTAAGTAATTTATGATCTAAAGTGTCGAAAAAGTTTTGGTAATCTCCTATGTATATATAGCAATCTGGATTCTTCGCAATGAAGTTAATTACTTCAGCTGCGAAATGTATATTGTTTTGCCTTTTTTTGTTGTTTCTATAAGCAGTAACAGATTCATCAATTTGTTTATCTTTAGCATACCTATTATATAAGTCATTTAACTCTAAACTGTAATGTTTGTATATAAAGTTATCAATATGAGCAGCATACATAATCGGTCTTTTTTTTTCTTTAATAGGTACTAATTGACCGTTTCTCTTCATAGCAGTTTCATCTTTAATATCGTTAAATTTCTCAAAGGTTAACTCACTAAAAATTAAAGGTAGAAAACTATGTGATGGGTTTTGTTTAAAACCCAGGACGTAGTTTTCTACCTTTTTATTAAAAGACGCAATTTTATCAAAATGCAAGTAAGGTTTAGATGGATATTTATGTACCATTTAAAACTCACATCCCTTTTTTATTGTTGGAGCAAGTACAGACCTAGTCCCGCTACTATATTTCTTCTGACTTGCACTCTGCCTAAAGCGCCGCGATCCTTAGGCTCTACTATACCACGCGGCATACTATATGGTATGGCGGGGTGAGTTTAATACTCACAAATACAAATAATGTATAATATAACAAGAAGACAAGTTCTGATGGTGAGGTGTTCTATGATGATAGATATAACTTTGGTATGCTACTTATCTAGTATGCTGATCTTAAGATTAGCATACGGTATACAAGTTTCAACTTTCACAGTAATATCTCTTGACATTGTTATACAACATACCCAGTACTCTAATAAATGATAATAGTACTAGCAATATAATATTAACATAAATTACTTTGGAAGGAAAACAATAACTTTCTTGGTCCATTAACTTGTAATTAAGAAAAGTAATAGTCTATTTTTTCTCGTAATCCCTCTTCAAAATCGAATACATAAACACATCATCAAACCCATTCTGACCAAGATCATACTCCCGCAATAAACCTTCTCTTACAAAATTAAAGTTCTCCAATAATTGAACAGAAGACGTGTTTGTTGGATCAATAATCGCTTCAATCCGGTTCAGACTCATCTCCTGAAACCCATATCGTAACACCGCAGCGATCGCTTCACTCATAATGCCTTTTCTCCAATGATCGTGATGCAATTCATAGCCAATTTCCGTGCGGCAGTGCTGTTTTTCCAAATGAAAAAATCCACAGCTGCCGATGATCGCAGGATCATCTTTTAAAGAAATGCCCCACCGGATGCCTGTTTGTTCTTTGAAGATATTGTCATACCACTTGATTTCTCCTCTTGTGTCTTCGATGGATTCATGTGCATCAATGCCCATGTAGCGGCACACGGTTTCATTGGATAAGTAGATGTGCATATCCTCAGCATCTTCGATTGTTGCTTGTTTTAAGATTAGTCTTTCGGT
Organism: Bacillus pumilus; assembly: GCF_900186955.1. Lineage (NCBI taxonomy): Bacteria > Bacillati > Bacillota > Bacilli > Caryophanales > Bacillaceae > Bacillus > Bacillus pumilus. Next base: position 638,986 of record NZ_LT906438.1, read on the forward strand.
ATGTATTGTTGGAAATGATTTTGGATAGGTGATTTTGTTCATTTTTTATCCTCCATGTGATGTCTTTTGTTCTGTACATGCCTGACAATAAAAAACCCCTTCATTCCTCAGCCAAGCCTTCACCTCTGTCATTCCTCGTCTCTTTGGATAGACCAGCTTGACGTACACTTCTTCGTTTCCTTCTATCTTTTTCTGACAGCTAGCACATGTAGGTTCTTCAAATCGAAACAATCGACATACTCCTTTTTGTACATATTTCTTCCATTATATCAAATGTTCAACTTATTCTTTCGACTCTATTCTTCACTTTCTCTATTTTTATCCGACATATGCTAAGTAAAATAAATTTTCATTTGTTGAAACCGTTTGAGAGAAAGCTTGCTCTAACAGGTGTAGGAGGTGTGAGTGAGATGAAGCAAGTGCGTCTAATTAAAAAAGCACAAAAAGGGAATGTCCTGGCATTTGAGAAATTAATGCTGATGTATCAGGAGCGTTTATATAAAACGGCTTTTCTCTACACAAGAAATAAAGAGGATTCATTAGATGCTGTTCAAGAAACGGTCATTAAAGCGTTTAAGCATCTATCTGGATTAAAAGAACCAGCTTATTTTTCTAGCTGGCTGACTCGGATTTTGATCAATACAATTTTTGCGATGAAGAAAAAGCAGCAAGATGTTGTTCCGTTTGAACAGCATCATGAGAGCGTTGAACGACATGATTTTTTAGAAGACAAGCTTGATTTAAAAAATGCACTTGAAGTGTTAGATGAGCAATATCAGCTCGTGATTCAGCTATTTTATTTTCAAGATTATTCGATTTCAATGATTTCTCAGCAGATGGGTGTGCCTGAAGGAACGGTTAAAACTCATTTGTATCGAGCAAGAAAGCTATTAAAGCAAACATTGGAGAAGGAGGAGAGTGTCGATGGAACGAAAAGAAATGAAAAAGCTTTATGATGAGATTGATGTACCAACGGTTGAAGTAACCTCTGCGATTCGCCAAGCAATAGGAGATGTGAAAGCGGAAAAGAAAAGACTTTTGTTCACATGGAATTGGAGAACGCCAATATATTCTGTCATCATACTAATCGTTCTTTATTTTTCATCAGGCTTTCTTTTTCCTTCTCTTAATACAGCGATGGCACGTGTCCCGATTATTGGACAGTTTTATATGATGTTTCACGATAAAGTAGGAATGTCTCTTTTTCAGAGTGATTTGGTGAAGCATGTCAATGAGGGGGCTGAATCAAGAGGGGTTACTGTGAAAGTAAATAGTGTGTATTATGATGCCGGGCGGCTTGTTTATACGTTTACTGTGGAGAATTTCCATACAAACGAAGATGTTGTATCGTTTAGAGTGAATCCAGAAAAAATCGATGGAAACTTTCAACTGAATTTTGATAAAACAGAGTTGAAAAAATTAAAAGATGGCCGCTATGTTGGGCAGACGGAAGTCTATACAAATGGACAAACGATCAAACAAGGTCAGCAAGTGCCACTTGTTATTTCGAAGATTGGGGATATTGTAGGGAATTGGCGCTTCAAGTTACCTGTGGTCAAGCAAAAAACCACTTTATTAGCGGGACAAAAAGACGTGTCTATTTTAAATGGACGGTATCAAATAAGAAACGTAAAGGTAGAAAATGGAGTGAATGGCTCTGCTATTCAATATGCCATTGATTACAATGGTTTTGCCAAAGATGATAGAGTTAGTATTGATGGAATGAAGGATAATTTAGGGAATGAGTATGAGCTTGAGATTGGAACCGTTTTAAGAAAAAAACAACTGACTTCTGACAAAACTAGAAAAGATCATTTGACAATTTTGAATCAGCCGATCAATCCAAAGGCGACTGAATTGACATTTTACACGAATGTGAGAAACGAACGAGAATACAGCCACATTATTCCTCTTCAGACAAAGCTGCCTGTTCAGTTCAAAACAAAACACCATGGCATCGGAATCAAAATCAATAAGATAGAGCAAAAAGACCGATCTGTGATTGTTGATTATCAATTTACTGGAGTAGATCAAAAAGAATTAGATCAGGATGTGATGGAGAATATAGGTGAATTCATTGGATTAGGCGATGTTGAAAAGATGAAATCATGGCCCGATCCACAAGCAGACTATGAAAGCGGATATTACTTGAAGGGGAACCATGCGAAGATGACGAATGTAAAGACAGCTTCCATGCAATCCACCTTTGAATTTGATGATAAGAATCTAGAGACTTTATCATTAAACCATTTTTCTTTTAAAGATTATGGGCTTTATCTTGATTTGTCAGAACTGAATATGTTGGCACCACAGAAAGCGATAAAGGTAACCATTCCAGTCAAAAAAGAAACTTCAAAAGCTAGTCAATAAATAAGAGAGCGAACATGATTATACATGTTCGCTTTTTGTCTGCTTTTGGACCAGTCGATTACGATGGAACGAGTACCAAATCAACATGAATGCAACAAAACTGGCTAAACCGCCAATCCAGCTTAAGTTCATGACATTTGTATATTGTATAATCACGCCGCCCATTGACGATCCAAGCATCATGCCGATGTTCATTATCGCTGTATTAAAGCTCAGCACGGTTTCTGATGCTTGGGGTTTAAGGGAGATCAGATAAAATTGCTTCGCTGGTGTTGTTGTCCATGTAGCAATGCCCCAAATGGCGAGTGTAATTAAGACCCCGATAGCGGAGAATTGCGTAAAGAAGAGCATAAATAAAGACAACATCTGGATCATGATGCTGATCGAGATGGTTCGGTTTGGTCCCCATTGATCAACGGCGAAGCCGCCAAATCGTGAGCCTATAAAAGCAGCGATTCCTAAAATGAGCAAGGCGATACTTGTCATTTCAAGAGAGAAGCCAGCAGTCTGTCGTAATAAAGGCGAGATATAGGCGAATACCATTGTGTAGCCTAAGATCCAAAAGACGGTTGTGGCTAAGCCGCTGATCACTCTGCTATCTTGAAGGAGATGTAATTGCTGCTTCAATGGCAGGTGTGAATGTCCCTCCATGCGTGGCAGTAATTGATAAAGCAGTAGTAAAAGACAAGCAGTACCTAGTGCAATGATGAGAAAAATATAGTGCCAATCCACATGACCTGATAAAAATGTGCCAATCGGGACACCAAGTACGAGTGAAACGGTAAAACCAGTAATGACCGTTGCCATCGCGCTGCCCTTTTTTTCTGGAGGGGCGATCTGCGCTGCATAATTCGTGGCAACGACAATATATAAGCCGCCACTCATCGCCATGATGACTCGGGATAGCAGGAGTAGCACAAAGTGATGGCTAAAAAAGGCGACCACATTGCCTAAAATAAACACAAAAATCGCCGATAACAGAACCTTTTTTCGGTTCAATTTCGATGTTGCCATCACTAAAAAGAGAGCACCTACTGCATAAAAGAGAGAGTAAACGGTAATAAGCTGCCCGGCAGCAGGAATGGAGATGTTTAAATCAACAGAAATCATATCTAGAATGCCTGACACGACGAATTCTGACGTGCCTGTGACGAATGAACCGACAGCTAAAAGAATAATCAATAACTGATGTGATGTGTTTTTCATTTTTGAACCCTTCCTTCAATTTGATACGTTGTATTTAGTTTAAATTCCGTGCTAACATAAGTAAAATTGATGTTTTTCATGAAGGAGATGAGTGAATACTCATGAGCTTTGTTCGCTTTGATATTGTTGCAAAAGTGGTCGAGCTTGGTAGTTTTACCGCAGCAGCTGAAGCATTAAATATGACGCAGTCTGCGGTCAGTCATGCGGTGGCGAGTTTAGAAACGGAGTGGGGTGTGTCTTTATTCATTCGTGATCGAAAAAAGGGTATTATGCTGACAGATATCGGTCAAACGCTTCTCCCGCATATTAGAGAAGTGTTAAATAGGGTGGAGAAGATCCAGCAAGAAATTGCGTTAACGAAAAATATCGAAACGGGCTTAATTCGTATCGGAACTTTTGCCAGTGCATCAGCTTGTTTATTGCCTAAGCTGCTTGTGAGCTATCAGAAAAAGCATCCGAAAATCGAATTTAAATTTTATGAGGGAACGTATGAAGAAATATTGGAGTGGCTGGATTCTGGCATCATTGATGTTGGTTTTGTTGTGAAAGGCCATGCAGATGAAGCCTTTGATTTACTGCCGCTGATCAAAGATGAGATGGTGGTCGCCTATCATCCAAATCATCGCTTTCACCAGCAGTCCATTGTAGATATCACAGATTTGGCGGATGAACCATTTATTATGCCGACTGGCATGTATCAATCACATGTAGAGGATATTTTTGCTGAGGCTCAATTGAAGCCAGCTACTTTATTTGAAGTACACGATTGTACGACCATTGCTCGTATGGTTGGGGAAGGGCTTGGTGTCACGATAGGTCCTGAGCTGTTTTTAAAAACGCAGCAGCTTGTGCACATTCGAAAGTTGAATGTGTCTCATCACCGCGAGGTTGCGCTCGCCTGTCCGTCTCTCTCCCAAGCTTCTCCGGCAGTGAAAGAGTTTTTCTATGTAGCCGAGGCAGTTTTTGCAAAAGAGAAGGATTTGGATAAGGGTGTATAAAGAACTACATGCGATTTTCCAAATTCGTGTAATAAGACGAATGAAGCGGACATTTCTTTGAAAAATGTTCGCTTTTCGTATTGTGTTTTAAAAATGAAGTTGGTACAATAGACACAGAAATCAAATAGATAGAAGTCGTATAATAGCGGGGATATGGCCCGCAAGTTTCTACCAAGCTACCGTAAATAGCTTGACTACGTCAATTCACACTCGTTTGATATAAATCATGCATTGTTCTTGTTTTATGTCACCGTCTGAATTCACATATGTAGTCAAGCGTCCCAAAACTGTTGGGGCGTTTTTTATTTGACTTGTGAATGGGGCAGACTAAAGCAAAAGGACATGAAGGGAGTCAGTTGGCTTGAAACAGTTTTTTCAGTTTGATGAATTAGGAACGAATTACCGCAGAGAAATCATCGGTGGTTTAACCACATTTTTGGCGATGGCTTACATTTTGTTTGTCAATCCGATCACACTTGCTTTAGTGTCGGTACCGGATTTTCCAGATAAATTACGAATTGATCAAGGCGCTGTCTTTACAGCGACGGCGCTAGCCTCTGCCGCAGGGTGTATTCTGATGGGGCTAATTGCTAGGTATCCGATTGCGATTGCTCCAGGTATGGGCTTGAATGCCTTTTTCGCCTTCTCGGTTGTTCTTGGCATGGGCATTACATGGGAAGCAGCGCTTTCTGGTGTATTTGTTTCAGGATTGATTTTCGTTGCTCTTTCTTTAACAGGTTTCCGTGAAAAAATTATCAATGCCATTCCGGCTGAGCTAAAGCTAGCGGTTGGTGCAGGTATTGGCCTATTCATTACGTTTGTCGGTCTGCAAGGCTCTGGCATTATTGCCAATAACGATAATACGCTCGTTTCGATTGGAAACATTCATAGTGGTCCTGTCTTATTAACGGTGTTTGGTATCGTGGTGACTGTTATTTTAATGGTTCTGCGAGTGAATGCAGGTGTCTTCATTGGGATGCTTGTGACAGCTATTGCAGGAATGATTGTTGGTCTTGTTCCAGTACCGACGCAAATTGTGGGAAGTATTCCAAGCTTATCTCCAACCTTTGGACAAGCCTTGATTCACTTGCCAGACATCTTCTCGATTCAAATGCTTGTCGTGATTTTAACGTTCTTATTCGTTGGGTTCTTTGATACAGCAGGAACGCTTGTGGCTGTTGCAACCCAAGCTGGTCTAATGAAAAATAATGAGCTGCCGCGTGCAGGAAGAGCACTTCTAGCGGATTCATCTTCAATTGTTGTAGGTTCTATTCTTGGAACATCGACGACAACATCTTATGTTGAATCTAGCTCAGGTGTTGCTGCTGGTGCACGTTCTGGATTTGCATCTGTCGTGACAGGTATTTTCTTCTTGCTTGCGATGTTCTTCTCGCCGCTTTTATCCATCGTTACAAAGAATGTGACAGCACCTGCTTTAATCATTGTGGGGGCACTGATGGTCGCTCCGCTTGCGAAGATTGCATGGGATCGTTTTGAAATTGCCGTACCAGCGTTCTTAACGATGATTATGATGCCACTCACATACAGTATTGCAACAGGGATTGCGGTTGGCTTTATTTTCTACCCGATTACGATGATCTTTAAAGGGAAAGCCAAAGAAATACATCCGATTATGTATGGATTGTTTGTGATCTTTATTCTCTACTTTGCTTTCTTAAATCATTAATTGTTGACAAAGGGTTAAAATGATCTTTATTTTAGCCCTTTGTCTTCTTTCAGCGTGATAGAAAACCTTTGAAGTCTATGAAGGACGGCTACTTTTGCGGAGCGAATTTGATATTCGTGAGCACCAGCGCGCAGGACTGACAACGAATGCGAGGGTTTGTCTACACGCTGAAACAGCAGCTCATGGAAGCTGCTGTTTTTTAATTTTCTTGGCATTTTAAAACCTCTGCTGCCCTTTATCCGTCTATTCGTATGAACGTCAAGGAATCTTGACTGAACAGAGAGACTCCGCTACTTTAAGAGGAGTCATCCGAATAGGTCATTCGTATGAGCCTATAAGGATTGTGCTGGATAGGAGTTGATATGAGATGTTAGAAAAAGATGAAGAGCAAAGTACATCAGACTTAAAAAATGAAGAGCCATCAATAGATCAAGAAACGAGGCAGTCCCGCCTTAGCAGAAGCGCCGCAAAACGTGGAAGAACGTCGAAAGCAAAAGCAGCGGATGATGAGCGTTCTGCCATTCAGCGTATGCTGCAAGGTGTAGGAGGCGCGTTTAAGCGCTATGGCTCATATGGACTTGCGATGTTAAAATCACCGAGCCGGGCCATCAATCAAGCGGAAACATTACGGATGAAGTACGCCTGGATCTCGATTGTGTTATTCAGCGTGTTTTTTGCTTTAGGCAACTATGTTCAATTAAAGGCGTCCAAGACTCGTTTATTAGGCTTTGGCATTCATTACTCTTTTGGTGACGCCTTTTTGAGGGTAGCGGTCTTTACACTCATTCTGCTCACATTGATGATGCTGACCGTCTGGTTACTCGGAAAGTACATGCTAAAAGGAAACATATCACTGAAAGAAGTGATCATGAAGTTTGGTGCCGCACTTGTACCGGTTTTGGTTTTATCCATCCTTTGGCTTGTATTTGCCATGCTGAATATTCCATATGTGACGGTCATTTTATCTGTGATGATGTTTTTTGGTCTCCAGTTGATTGCGGTCGTGCTGTTTCGTTCGATTCAATCGGAGCATGAAGCGGTGCGCGGTGATTTAATGTATGCCAGCTGGATCTTTTTATTGGTGGAGCTTGTCATCATTGCACTGCTTTGGAGCATCGTCGGAGAGTATTTGATTCCATCACTTGTGCCTGTTCGATTTGGATAATACACACACTGAAAACCTCCTTTTTTGAAAAAGGAGGTTTTCATGTTGAGAAGAGAAAAAAACGGGTAAACTCTTGGTAACAAAGACCACCCTTGTTGTCGAAAGATATATGTGTTTTTCTCGCGCAAATTTGATTGTATCAAGGTTTGTTCTCTAGTAGAATATGGGGTGCTTTATTTGATTTTTAGTGCAGGGGGTTCGAATCGTGCTTCAACAACTTTTATCCAATGCGTTCACCATGGTTTTGATCATTTTAGTCATTAATATTGTCTATGTCTCTTTTTCCACCATGCGTTTGATTTTAACAATGAAAGGAAGACGGTACGCAGCTGCATTTGCTGGTACGATTGAAATGCTTATTTATGTGATTGGATTAAGTATCGTACTTGATAACTTAGATCAAATCCAAAATGTCATTGCGTATGCGCTAGGTTATGGGATGGGGATCATTGTCGGGATGAAAATTGAAGAGAAGCTGGCACTTGGCTACACAACTGTTAACGTGATCACAAAAGAATTAGATGTCGATCTCCCAAGACAATTGAGAGAAAAAGGATATGGTGTCACCACCTGGGCAGCAGGCGGCCTTGAAGGAGACCGGTCAGCAATGCAAATTTTAACACCGAGAAAATATGAACTGCAATTATATGAAACGATTAAAACGCTTGATTCAAAGGCGTTTATCATTTCTTATGAGCCCAAATCAATTCACGGCGGTTTCTGGGTGAAGGCTGTGAAGAAAAGGAGAATTAAAGAATGACCGCAAAACCAAAGAAGAAAAAATTCTATGTGGAAGACAACATGTCGATCGATCAAGTGTTGTCCCAGATGGCAACGGAAGGCTACTCGCCTGTCCGACGAATGGAGGAGCCGATTTTTCAAGAAAAGAAGGAAAATGGGTCGATTCAGATCATTCCGGTTGGGAAAAAAATCGTATTTGAAGGAAAAATAGTCTAAATCCGAACATTAAAACGACGACTTCATAGATTGTTCGATAAATCCGTTGACATCATGAACATCCGTTGTTAAGATAAACATGAATTCAAAACACGAACCTCATATAATCTTGGGAATATGGCCCATAAGTTTCTACCCAGTTACCGTAAATGACTGGACTATGCAGGATAGTGAACAAAACTGACATGGCGTTTCAAAAGCGAACAGCGCTTACCATGGCCCGGTTTGTGTTGCTTCCTAACAATGCAATGCAAATCGGGTCTTTTTGTTCGGCGTTTGACAAGCTACTTAGGTTTGGGAAGCGTGTCAAACGATACAAAATCGAATATCAGCTTAAAGGTGGGGACAAAATGAAGCCGCTTGTAGGTGTCATCATGGGAAGTACATCTGATTGGGAAACAATGAAAAATGCGTGCGATATCTTAGAGGAATTAGACATTTCGTATGAAAAACAGGTAGTATCCGCACACCGGACACCTGACTTGATGTTTGAATATGCGACAGAAGCAAGAGGTAAAGGACTAAAAGTCATCATTGCCGGTGCTGGAGGCGCAGCACATTTACCGGGGATGGTCGCAGCGAAAACGACACTGCCGGTCATTGGTGTGCCCGTACAATCAAAAGCACTAAATGGACTGGATTCCTTATTATCCATCGTTCAAATGCCAGGCGGTGTACCAGTTGCGACAGTGGCGATTGGCAAAGCTGGTGCAACAAATGCAGGCCTTCTAGCCGCACAAATGATTTCAGCATTTGATGAAACAATCGCTGCTCGCCTTGAAGAAAGAAGAGAGCAAACAAAACAGACTGTACTAGAAAGCAGTGATCAGCTTGGCTAAGCAGACCATTTTTCCAAACGCAACCATCGGTATTATCGGCGGAGGACAGCTTGGCAGATATATGGCCGTCAGCGCAAAGCAAATGGGATACCGGGCAGCTGTCTTAGACCCAGTCGCACAATCTCCTTGTGGACAGGTTGCTGATACAGAAATTACAGCTGCATATAGTGACCTGGATGGAATCAGACAGCTCGCAGAAATCAGCGATGTCGTGACATATGAATTTGAAAATATTGATTATGATGCACTTAATCAATTGAAGGAAGAAGCCAATTTACCGCAAGGAAGTGAACTTCTTCTTTTAACTCAAAATCGTGAAACGGAGAAAAAAGGGATTGTAGATGCAGGCTGTGAAGTCGCGCCTTATCGCATCATTCATGATGAAAAAGAGCTGGAAGACGCAGTAACCGTACTTGGTTTGCCAGCCGTTCTGAAAACATGCAGAGGCGGCTACGATGGAAAAGGGCAGTATGTGATCAAGGAAATAGGACAGCTTCATGAAGCAGCTGCATTGCTTACACATGGGACATGTATTTTAGAAAGCTGGGTCCCATTTCAAATGGAGCTCTCGGTCATCGTCACTCGTTCTATTCATGGGGAGATTGCGGTATTCCCTGTCGCTGAGAACATTCATAAGCACAACATTTTGTTCCAAAGCATCGTGCCTGCAAGGGTAGATAAAAGCATTCAGGAGAAGGCAAAAGTGTTGGCAACGACACTGGCTGAAAAGCTGGGGCTAGTGGGTACACTTGCTGTAGAACTGTTCCTGACAAACGAAGGAGAGCTGCTCGTCAATGAACTGGCGCCTCGCCCGCATAATTCTGGTCATTATACGCTCGATTTATGTGAGACGAGTCAGTTTGAACAGCATATTCGCGCGATATGTGGTTTGCCGCTTGGCGGTACAGCCCTTTTATCAGAGGGCATGATGGTGAACTTATTAGGCGATGAAGTAGACATCCCAAAAGAGCATCCTGAGCTTCTCAAAGAAGCGAAGCTTTATCTATATGGAAAGCATGAAGTGAAAACCGGCCGCAAAATGGGGCATATGACTTTTATGAAACAGCTTGATAATGAATGGATGACAAACATCACAAAGATATGGACTGAAAGAGATGGAGGAAACGGGAAATGATCGAACGTTACGCACGACCAGAAATGTCAGCAATCTGGACAGAGGAAAACAAATTTAATGCATGGCTTGAAGTAGAAATTCTCGCTTGTGAAGCTTGGGCAGAGCTTGGTGTTATTCCAAAAGAAGACGTTGTGACCATGCGTAAGAATGCAAGCTTTGATATTGATCGTATTCTAGAGATTGAACAAGACACGCGCCATGACGTGGTTGCCTTTACGCGTGCTGTATCTGAATCTCTAGGAGAAGAAAGAAAGTGGGTTCATTACGGGTTAACCTCTACAGACGTAGTGGATACGGCACTTTCATATCTATTAAAGCAGGCGAACGATATCTTGCTCAAGGACATTGAGAGATTTGTTGACATCCTAAAAGAAAAAGCAAAAGAGCACAAATATACCGTCATGATGGGCCGTACACACGGTGTACACGCTGAACCGACAACATTTGGCTTGAAGCTTGGTCTTTGGTACGAAGAAATGAAGCGTAACCTAGAACGTTTTAAACAAGCAAAAGCTGGCATCGAATACGGTAAAATTTCTGGAGCTGTTGGCACATATGCGAACATCGACCCGTTTGTTGAGCAATATGTATGTGAGAAGCTTGGCATCAAAGCTGCACCAATCTCCACCCAAACCTTGCAGCGTGATCGTCATGCAGATTACATGGCAACTCTTGCACTCGTCGCAACAAGCATTGAGAAATTTGCTGTTGAAATTCGTGGACTTCAAAAGAGTGAAACACGTGAAGTAGAAGAGTTCTTTGCAAAAGGACAAAAAGGATCATCAGCAATGCCGCATAAACGCAACCCAATCGGCTCTGAAAATATGACGGGAATTGCCCGCGTCATCCGTGGATATATGCTGACAGCTTATGAGAATGTACCACTTTGGCATGAGCGTGATATTTCTCATTCGTCTGCTGAGCGCATCATTTTACCAGACGCAACGATTGCACTGAACTATATGCTAAACCGTTTCTCAAACATTGTGAAAAACTTGACGGTCTTCCCTGAGAACATGAAACGCAACATGGACCGCACACTTGGCTTGATTTACTCACAGCGCGTTCTTCTTGCATTAATCGATACAGGCATGGCACGTGAAGAGGCATATGATACGGTTCAGCCGAAGGCAATGGAAGCGTGGGAAAAGCAAGTCCATTTCCGTTCATTAGTAGAAGCGGAAGAAAAAATCACATCACGCTTAACACCTGAACAAATCGCTGACTGCTTCGATTACAACTATCACTTGAAAAATGTCGATATGATTTTCGAACGTCTAGGTCTTGCGTAAGAAAAGGGCCACCTGCTTGTCAGGTGCCCAATCCTGAAAATTGCCAACATTCAAATTAGGAGGCCAACCTGAATGATTGTGAAACAAGAACTTCTCTACGAAGGCAAAGCGAAAAAAATCTATCAGACCGATGACGAGCAAATTTTATATGTCGAATATAAAGACTCAGCGACAGCATTTAACGGCGAAAAGAAAGCTGAAATCGAAGGCAAGGGCAGACTGAATAACGAAATTTCAAGCTTAATCTTTCAAATGCTACATGAGAAAGGGATCAACAATCACTTTGTGAAACGACTTTCTGAAACAGAACAGCTCATTCAAAAGGTGCAGATTGTGCCGCTTGAAGTCGTTGTACGAAATGTGGTGGCAGGCAGTATGTCAAAGCGCCTTGGCATTCCAGAGGGAACAAAACTGGATACACCATTGATCGAGTTTTACTACAAAGATGATGCACTCGGCGATCCGCTCATTACAGAAGATCATATTCGCATTTTAGATGCAGCGACACCAGAGCAGGTCGAGGAAATGAAGCAGATCACAAGACAAGTAAATGAAGAGTTAAAGCAAATCTTCTCAGACTGCCATGTGAATTTAATTGATTTCAAGCTTGAATTCGGAATAGATCACGAGAATCGTATTTTGCTAGCTGATGAGATTTCACCTGATACGTGCAGGCTTTGGGACAAAGATACAAACGAAAAGCTTGATAAAGACGTGTTCAGACGAAACCTGGGCGGCTTAACAAATGCATACGAAGAAATTTTCAAAAGACTTGGAGGCCATAAACATGTATAAAGTGAAAATTTTTGTCAGCTTAAAAGAGAGCGTTCTTGATCCACAAGGAAGTGCCGTGCAGCACGCCTTGCACAGCATGTCTTATCAGGAAGTAAAGGATGTCCGTATCGGGAAATACATGGAGCTTGTCATTGAAAAATCAGATCGTGATTTAGACACAGTCGTCAAAGAAATGTGTGAAAAATTACTGGCCAACACGGTGATTGAAGATTACCGCTATGAGGTGGAGGAGGTTGTCGCACAGTGAAGTTTGCAGTGATCGTCTTGCCTGGCTCTAACTGTGATATCGATATGTACCATGCGATTCAAGATGAGTTAGGTGAACAAGTTGAATATGTATGGCACGACGAAACAAATCTTGACCGATTTGACGGTGTACTCATACCAGGCGGTTTCTCTTATGGGGATTACTTAAGATGCGGTGCGATTGCTCGCTTTTCAAACATCATGCCGGCGGTGAAAAAAGCAGCTGCGGATGGAAAACCTGTTCTCGGTGTTTGTAACGGGTTTCAAATTCTTCAGGAGCTTGGTATTCTTCCAGGTGCGATGAGACGAAATAAAGACTTAAAATTTATCTGTCGTCCAGTTGAACTCATTGTAGAGAACAACGAAACGCAATTTACAAGCGGCTATCAAAAAGGCGAATCCATTTCGGTTCCTGTAGCGCACGGTGAAGGCAACTTCTACTGTGATGAAGACACTTTAGCGAAGCTGATTGAAAATAACCAAATCGCTTTCACTTACGGAGACGATATTAACGGCAGTGTCAATCGAATTGCAGGTATAACGAATGAAGAGGGCAATGTACTCGGCATGATGCCGCACCCTGAGCGCGCGGTTGATACATTACTAGGCAGCGCAGACGGACTTAAATTGTTTCAATCTATCGTGAAAAATTGGAGGGACACTCATGTCACTACTGCTTGAACCAAGTCACAAGCAAATTAAAGAAGAGAAATTGTATCAGCAAATGGGATTGAGTGATGAAGAATTCGCTTTAATCGAATCCATTATTGGCAGGCTGCCAAACTACACAGAAATAGGCATTTTTTCTGTCATGTGGTCAGAGCATTGCAGTTATAAAAACTCAAAGCCTGTTTTAAGCAAATTCCCGACAAAAGGAGAGCATGTTCTTCAAGGTCCTGGGGAAGGCGCTGGAATCGTTGATATTGGAGACAACCAAGCGGTTGTATTTAAAATCGAATCACATAACCATCCATCTGCGATTGAACCGTATCAAGGAGCAGCTACTGGTGTCGGCGGAATTATCCGTGATGTATTCTCCATGGGTGCGCGTCCAATTGCTGTACTAAACTCTCTTCGTTTTGGTGAACTGACTTCACCGCGCGTGAAGTACTTGTTTGAAGAAGTAGTGGCAGGGATCGCAGGCTATGGAAACTGTATCGGAATTCCTACAGTCGGCGGAGAAGTTCATTTTGATCAAAGCTATGAAGGCAATCCGCTCGTGAATGCGATGTGTGTTGGATTAATCAACCATGAAGACATCAAAAAAGGGCAGGCAAAAGGTGTTGGCAACACGGTGATGTACGTTGGTGCTAAAACGGGACGTGACGGTATTCACGGTGCAACATTTGCGTCTGAAGAATTTTCTGATGAATCAGAAGAAAAACGTTCAGCGGTTCAAGTCGGTGATCCATTCATGGAAAAACTGCTGCTTGAAGCATGCCTTGAAGTCATCAAAAACGATGCGCTCGTTGGGATTCAAGATATGGGAGCGGCTGGTTTAACAAGCTCAAGTGCGGAAATGGCGAGTAAAGCAGGTTCTGGTATTGAGATGAATCTAGACCTCATTCCGCAGCGTGAAACAGGCATGTCCGCATACGAAATGATGCTGTCTGAATCGCAAGAGAGAATGCTTCTGGTCATTGAAAAAGGCCGTGAGCAAGAAATCATTGATATTTTCGAAAAATACGATCTTGAAGCAGTATCAGTCGGTCATGTGACAGACGATAAAATGCTTCGTTTACTCCATCAAGGCGAAATGGTTTGTGAGCTTCCTGTTGATGCACTAGCGGAGGAAGCACCGGTTTATCACAAGCCGTCAAGTGAGCCTGCATACTATCGTGAGTTTTTAGAAACAAAAGTGGAAGCTCCAGCGATCAAAGATGCAGCAGAGACATTAAAGCAGCTCCTTCAGCAGCCAACGATTGCAAGTAAAGAATGGGTCTATGATCAGTATGACTACATGGTTCGGACAAATACCGTCGTTGCACCGGGCTCTGATGCGGGTGTACTAAGAATCCGTGGAACGAAAAAAGCTCTAGCGATGACAACAGATTGTAACGCACGTTATCTCTACCTTGATCCAGAGGTCGGTGGGAAAATCGCCGTCGCAGAAGCAGCACGTAACATTGTCTGCTCAGGCGCTCGTCCACTTGCAGTGACAGATAACCTGAACTTCGGTAACCCGGAGAAACCAGAAATTTTCTGGCAAATTGAAAAGTCTGCTGACGGGATTAGCGAAGCATGCCGCACGCTAAGCACACCAGTTATCGGTGGGAACGTCTCTTTATATAACGAATCAAATGGAACAGCGATTTACCCAACACCAGTCATTGGGATGGTTGGTTTGGTCGAAGATACTGCTCATATTACGACTCAATCGTTCCAGCAGGCTGGCGATGTCATTTTCGTCATTGGTGAGACGAAGGAAGAATTTGCAGGCAGTGAGCTTCAAAAGATGACAGAAGGTCGTATTTACGGAAAAACACCGGAAATTGATTTGAACGTAGAGCTTTCGCGTCAAGAAGCCCTGCTAGCCGCGATTCAAAACGGTCTCGTTCAATCAGCACACGATGTGTCTGAAGGCGGACTTGGTGTAGCACTTGCTGAAAGTACATTTGGAACTGACGGGCTTGGTGCAGATATCCAAATCGATTTAAACAGCGAAGCTTCATTATTCAGTGAAACACAGTCACGTTTTGTCGTCACAGTCAAACTGGAGCACCGCGAAGCGTTTGCTGCGGCTGTCAAAGATGCGAAAGAAGTCGGAACGGTTACAAATGATGGTGTGTTTACTGTCAAAAATCAAGAAGGACAACAATGGATTCATGCAGCGGTCAACGAGCTTGAACGTGCATGGAAAGGAGCGATCCCATGCTTGCTGAAATCAGAGGCTTAAATGAAGAGTGTGGTGTCTTTGGGGTTTGGGGACACGAAGAAGCCCCGCAAATCACATATTACGGATTGCATAGCCTTCAGCACCGAGGACAAGAAGGTGCGGGAATCATTGCAACAGATGGTGAGAACCTCACATCACACAAAGGCCTTGGACTGATTACGGAAGTCTTTCAAAACGGTGAGCTAAAGGATTTGAAAGGAAAAGGTGCGATCGGACACGTTCGATATGCGACAGCAGGCGGAGGCGGCTTTGAAAATGTGCAGCCCCTCTTCTTCCGTTCGCAAAACAATGGCAGTCTTGCCCTTGCTCATAATGGAAACTTAGTGAATGCAACGCAGTTAAAGCAGCAGCTAGAGAACCAAGGGAGCATTTTCCAGACCTCTTCTGATACCGAAGTGCTGGCACATTTAATTAAGCGCAGCGGGCATATGGAATTGAAGGAACAGATCAAAAATGCGCTGTCCATGCTTAAGGGAGCCTATGCTTTCTTAATCATGACGGAAACAGAAATGATCGTGGCGCTTGATCCAAATGGCTTACGCCCGCTTTCACTTGGTATGCTTGGGGATGCTTATGTTGTCGCTTCTGAAACATGTGCATTTGATGTTGTCGGTGCCACGTATTTACGTGATGTGGAGCCTGGCGAAATGCTGATCATTAATGATGAAGGCTTAAAATCTGAGCGCTTCTCGATGAATATTAACCGCAGCATGTGCAGCATGGAATACATTTATTTCTCAAGACCTGACAGCAATATCAACGGCATCAATGTGCATAGTGCGAGAAAGAGTCTTGGCAAAAAGCTTGCTGAGGAAGCGCATGTCGAAGCAGATGTTGTGACAGGTGTACCAGATTCCAGTATTTCTGCAGCGATTGGATATGCCGAAGCAACAGGTATTCCGTATGAGCTCGGTTTGATTAAAAACCGTTATGTTGGCCGGACGTTTATCCAGCCGTCTCAAGCATTGCGTGAGCAGGGCGTACGGATGAAGCTGTCTGCTGTACGCGGAGTTGTCGAAGGAAAGCGTGTTGTGATGGTGGATGATTCCATCGTACGCGGGACAACGAGCCGCAGAATTGTCACGATGCTAAGAGAAGCGGGTGCGACGGAAGTCCATGTACGCATTAGTTCACCGCCAATCGCACACCCATGTTTTTATGGAATTGATACATCCACACACGAAGAGCTGATTGCTTCTTCTCATTCAGTGGAAGAAATTAGACAGGAAATCGGTGCGGACACCATTGCATTTTTATCTGTAGACGGTTTAATGGACGGGATTGGCAGGAAGTATGATGATCCGCAGCGCGGTCAGTGTTTAGCATGCTTTACTGGGAAATACCCGACTGAAATATATGAAGATACGGTTCTTCCGCATGTGAAGGAAACGGTCTTGACGAAATAATCGAATAAAGGAGCAGCAGTCAAGATGAGTTGATATGCTGCTCTTTCATTCTGCCGAAAATACATGGAAAGCAGCAGCTAAAAGGAGTGAATGGGATGTCAGAAGCATATAAAAACGCCGGTGTCGACATCGAAGCAGGGTACGAAGCCGTCAAACGAATGAAAACACACGTAGAACGTACAAAACGAGCAGGTGTCATGGGCGCTCTAGGTGGATTTGGCGGTATGTTTGATCTATCTGAGCTGCCATACAAAAAGCCCGTTCTTGTTTCAGGAACAGATGGTGTCGGAACGAAATTAAAGCTTGCCTTTTTAATGGATAAACACGATACGATCGGCGTCGATGCCGTGGCCATGTGTGTCAACGATGTGCTTGCACAAGGGGCAGAACCGCTCTTTTTCTTAGATTACTTAGCCGTTGGAAAAGCAGATCCGGTAAAAATTGAATCCATTGTCAAAGGTGTGGCTGACGGATGTGAGCAGTCTGGTTCAGCACTTGTCGGCGGTGAGACAGCCGAAATGCCAGGTCTTTACACAGAAGAAGAATATGATATTGCTGGTTTTTCAGTAGGTGTAGTTGAAAAGGATGAAATCGTAACGGGAGAGGGCATCAAGGAAGGGCATTTGCTTATTGGACTCAGCTCAAGCGGAATTCATAGCAATGGATACTCTCTCGTTCGTAAAGTCTTGCTGGAAGACGCTGGTCTTGACCTGCATCAAACGTATGAACCTTTTACAAGACCGCTCGGAGAAGAGCTTCTTGAACCGACAAAAATTTATGTGAAGCCCGTACTCAAACAAGTGAAAGCCGGCAAGGTTGACGGCATGGCACATGTGACAGGCGGCGGTTTTATTGAGAATTTACCACGTATGCTGCCTGAAGGTCTTGGTGTTGAGGTAGATAACGGCTCATGGCCAGTTCCCCCTATTTTCTCCTTTATTCAAGAAAAGGGTCAGTTGAAGGCAGAAGAGATGTTCAACGTGTTTAATATGGGCATTGGCTTTGTCCTAGCTGTCAAAGAGGACGATCTTGTGGATGTGATTAGCGGACTTGAACAGGATGGAGAGAAAGCATTTCTCATCGGACGTGTTCAAAAAGGAGAAGGTGTCACATTCGGCGGTGGAAGCCTCTCATGAAGAAGTTTGCGATCTTCGCCTCTGGAAGCGGGACGAACTTTCAAGCCATTATAGATACGTTAAAAGAAGAAAAGTGGCAGGCAGAGGCCGCCATTGTGATTTGTGATAAACCGAGTGCAAAGGTGCTGGAGCGTGCTGAGAAAGAGGGCATTCCCTCCTTTGCTTTTACCCCGAAGGCTTTTCCGAATAAAGCCGCTTTTGAACAAACAATCATCGAACAACTGAGGCTTCATGAAGTAGAATGGGTTTTCCTTGCGGGGTATATGAGACTAATCGGCCCGACATTACTTGAAGCATACAAAGGGAAAATCGTGAATATCCACCCATCCTTGCTGCCAGCTTTCCCTGGTCTTGATGCCATCGGACAGGCGCATCAAGCAGGCGTCAAAGTGGCAGGCATCACCGTCCATTTTGTTGATGAAGGGATGGATACAGGTCCGATTATTGACCAAGCCGCGATCTATATTGAACAAGGCGAAGAGCTTGAATCAATTGAAAAAAGAATGCATGAACTAGAACACACACTATATCCAAAAGTGATCAAATCACTTTTAGAATTATCTTAATGAGGTGACGAAGGCATGACGATCAAACGCGCATTAATCAGTGTTTCTGATAAAACGAATCTTGTACCTTTTGTGAAAGAATTAACAGAACTTGGTGTTGAAGTCATTTCAACTGGAGGTACTCATAAGCTTCTTCAAGAGAATGGCATTGATGTCATTGGGATTTCTGAAGTCACTGGATTCCCTGAAATCATGGACGGACGACTCAAAACGCTTCACCCGAACATTCATGGTGGATTATTGGCTGTGAGAGAAAACGATGAGCATATGGCACAGATTGAAAAGCATGGCATTCAGCCGATTGATCTTGTTGTCGTGAATCTCTATCCATTCAAAGAGACGATCTCAAAAGACGATGTAACGTATGAAGAAGCAATTGAAAACATTGATATTGGCGGACCGGGAATGCTTCGTGCGGCATCGAAAAACCACCAAGACGTCACAGTGATTGTCGATCCTCGTGATTATGATACAGTCGTTCAGCAAATCAAAGAAGGCGGCGTGTCACTTGAGAAAAAACGTGAGCTTGCGGCGAAGGTATTCCGTCATACAGCTGCTTACGATGCCCTCATTGCAGATTATTTAACGAACTTTGTTGGCGAAACAGAGCCAGAGCAGTTCACCGTCACGTTTGAGAAAAAACAATCCCTTCGCTATGGAGAAAACCCGCACCAAGCGGCGACTTTCTATGAAAATGCTCTTCCAAGCAAAGGCTCTTTAGCTACTGCAACGCAATTACACGGAAAAGAGCTTTCCTACAACAACATCAAAGATGCAGATGCAGCTCTTCAAATCGTGCGTGAATTTACGGAGCCAGCGGCTGTGGCTGTAAAACATATGAACCCATGCGGCGTTGGTACTGGAGAAACGATTGCAGAAGCCTTTGACCGTGCATTCAAAGCAGATGAAACGTCTATTTTTGGCGGCATTGTGGCGCTTAACCGTGAAGTAGACAAGCAAACGGCCGAGGTGCTCCATACGATTTTCTTAGAAATCGTCATCGCTCCATCGTTTAGCCAAGAAGCGCTTGACGTGTTAACAGCGAAAAAGAACCTTCGTCTATTAACATTAGATGTAGAAGCAGATCTTGAGAAAAAAGAAAAGCAGCTGACAAGTGTTCATGGCGGACTGCTCGTGCAGGATATTGATACGTATGGCTTAGAGGAAGCAACGATCTCTATTCCAACGAAAAGAGAACCTACAGAAGACGAATGGAAAGACTTAAAGCTTGCTTGGAAAGTCGTCAAGCATGTGAAATCAAATGCCATTGTCCTTGCAAAAGATCAAATGACAGCAGGGATCGGCGCTGGTCAGATGAACCGCGTGGGCTCAGCAAATATTGCGATTGAGCAAGCAGGTGAAAAAGCGAAAGGAAGCGCACTAGGCTCTGATGCATTCTTCCCGATGGGCGATACAGTGGAAGCTGCTGCAAAGGCAGGCGTCACAGCGATCATCCAGCCAGGTGGTTCCATTCGTGATGAAGAATCAATCCAAAAAGCAGATGAATACGGCATCGCCATGGTCTTCACTGGCGTTAGACATTTCAAACATTAAGGGGATGACAGTGTGAACGTATTAATTATCGGCAGAGGCGGAAGAGAGCATACCATCGCATGGAAAGTGAACCAAAGTGAACTTGTCAGCCAAGTATTTGTCGCACCCGGCAATGATGGAATGACAGATGCTGCGAAGCTTGTACCGATCGACGAAGGTGATCATGAGGCATTAATTCGTTTTGCAAAAGACAATGAAATCGGCTTAACGATTGTCGGTCCAGAGGTTCCTTTAATTGCAGGTGTCGTCGATGCATTTGAAGAGGCAGGTCTAAAGGTATTTGGACCAAATGCAAAAGCCGCAGTCATTGAAGGCTCAAAGGAATTTGCAAAAGACTTAATGAAAAATTATGAGATCCTGACCGCCGCTTATGCCACTTTTACATCGTTTGAAGAAGCGAAGGCATATGTGGAAGAAAAGGGTGCGCCGATTGTCATTAAAGCAGATGGTCTCGCAGCAGGAAAAGGCGTGACAGTTGCGATGACACTTGAAGAGGCGATCGACTGTCTGCACGACTTTTTAGAGGATGAAAAGTTTGGCGATGCAAGTGCATCGGTCGTCATCGAGGAATTTTTAACAGGCGAGGAATTTTCACTGATGGCCTTTGTCAATGGAGAAAAGGTGTACCCAATGGTGATCGCGCAAGATCACAAACGGGCATTTGAAGATGACAAAGGACCGAATACCGGCGGAATGGGCGCTTATTCACCAGTTCCGCAAATTTCAGATGAAGTTGTCCAAAAAGCGGTGGAAGATGTCGTCAAACCGGCTGCTCGTGCCATGGTGCAGGAGGAGCGTCCGTTTACAGGCATTTTATATGCAGGCTTAATGCTAACACCAGAAGGCTCAAAGGTCATTGAATTCAATGCACGCTTTGGCGATCCCGAAACGCAGGTTGTTCTCCCTCGTCTTGAATCAGATCTAGTCCAAGTATTCCTCGATATTCTAGATGGAAAAGATGTGGACTTACAGTGGAAAGACACTGCGGCTGTCAGTGTGGTTCTTGCTTCAGAAGGATACCCGGAGGACTACGCAAAAGGCACACCGATCGGTGCTTTGCAAACAACTGTTTCTGATGTCGTGACCTTCCACGCAGGAACAAAAAAAGAAAACGATCAATTCGTCACAAATGGCGGCCGTGTAGCAAATGTGACGGCATTTGACGAGACATTTGAAGCGGCAAGATCAAGAGTGTATGAAGCGGTTGAAGAAATTATTCAGCCAGGTCTATTTTATCGCCGTGACATTGGAGCCCGTGCGCTGAAGGCTGCGGGGAAATCCGTTTAATCAAAACACCTTTCTATCTGATGAGATGGAAAGGTGTTTTTTGTTCATGAGAAGGGATGCCGATTGAAAATGAAGAAGTAGTATGGGATCACGAAAAGATATAGGGAGGAAACATGGAAATCAAAGCATTTATTATCTTTGCAATCGTCATGCTCATTTTATTTTTAGTCACTTCAAATCACATCATGCGGGTAGCAATCAAGCAAAACAAAGTCAAAAAAGGTTCAGCCCTTCGTTATATGGTCATTTCCATTTTTTCTGGCATTGTCATTGTTTCGTTTTCTATTTGGACATTCTTTATTAACTGATTCATTAGAGAGGAATGAGTGTATGGTGCAATTGAAGAAACTTGCAAACGAGCGTTTTTCTGCCTTGATCTGTATTGATTCATTTAATGAGCGAATTCGTTTGGACGACTATAGTGGCAGGGTGCGGGATGTCATTCAGTCCGTTCTTCAGGAAGCGGCGGCCTGTAAGGCTTCTAAGGTCATTGTGAAAGTAAGACGTGAGCATGTGCCGCTTTTTTTAGAGAAAGGCTTTCGGCTTGAAGGCGTGTTTTCTCATTATTTTCTTGGAAGTGATGCGTACGGCATGTCTCTATTTCTCACTGAGGGGCGGATGAACAGTCCATATTGGCTGAAGGAAGATGAAATAGTTGCGTCTATACAAGAAAAGCCGATTAAAAAAGACCAAGGCACGTGGCAGGATGAGTATGTGATGAGGAAAGCCGATCTGAAGGATGTGCACAAGCTGGCAAAGCTCTATGATACGGTCTTTGAAACGTATCCTACGCCAATGAACGAGCCAGATTATATTCAAAAGGTAATGGAGGAAGGGACGGTCTTTTATGCTGTTGAACACAACGGACACATTGTGAGTGCAGCATCCGCTGAGATCAATGCGCCGTATGGTCATGCGGAATTAACAGATTGTGCGACCCTTCCTTCATATAGAAAACTAGGATTCATGCATCATTTAATTCTAGCACTTGAAAAAGAACTCCAGTCGATGCATATCTATGTCTTTTATTCACTTGCCCGTGCACTGTCCTATGGAATGAATCAAGTGTTTTATCAGCTTGGTTATACATATACCGGGCGCTTCCAAAACAACTGCTATATTTTTGACAAAATTGAAGATATGAATTTATGGGTCAAAACGCCAAATGAATCATGAAATGGTTCTCATCTGATCAAGCAAACCAGAAAGGCGGTACGCCATGATACTGAGCTGCAGCTTCATCCGATCATCTGTTGATTTGAGGCTGCAGCCTGTTCTCGTTTCAATTTGTTTCAGCCGGTAGCTTAAGGTATGTCTGTGAATAAACAATTCTCCCGCAGATTTTTGAATATTTTCATTGTGTGCCAAATACACTTCGAGTGTATGGATCAGGTCAGCCCCTTGTTTTTTCGTATAAAGCAAAGGGCTTAACAGCTCCACGTAAAAATCATGCAAATTCATACCCGCTTCATTCATTTCAAGAAGCATCCCATATAAGCCGAGCTTTTGATAATGAATGATGCTTTCGTCTGTTTTTAAAAGCGGAAGAAGCCTTGCTGCATACTGCGCTTCCTTCGCGCTTTTAGAAAAGAGACTGATCTGGTCATAGGCTCTCCCAATACCAATGACAATCGGATGGACGGGGAAAAAATAAGACCAAGTGCTCCGGCACTCCTCTGCTGCGCGATACCATTCCGCTTCTTGAAACGCTTTTTTTCCTGCGGGTGTCAGGATAAAAATGGAATCAAGCCTTGCCTTTAGTAAAAAGGGAATATGTCTGCGTTCAAAGATCGACGTGAGTAATTGAGAGAGGCGCTGCATCATTTGGTGATCGAGCTGTGTGTGCTGATGCTGAAATTGAAAGTAGATCACCACCTGCTCCTCGCTCATATCATATTGCAGCTTTGTTGCTTGTTCGACCACGTAGCTTTCTTCTGTATATTGCTGCTGCAAAATATCATCTAACAAATGTCCCTGCATTTGGTTTTCTGTATCTTGAATGGCTTTTTGCTTTAGCCATTCAATCGCATACACTGCCCCAGCATGCTCGATCGCAATCGCGTCGAGATGATGCCACGTATCCTTTTTCTTTAAAGACACAATAAACCCGAAAATATCACCCATCGCAATCACCGGACATGCGGCGAGGACAAATGCTCCGCACGTGTCATAGACGAGCCGCCCTTTTTCCTCTGCCTGCTTGAGAAGGGGCATGGTTTCAATTGGTTCATGATCTGTCAGAAAGCCAAAAGCAGGAGAGTACGTCACTTCATCTTTGATGAGGTGAGCCGCTGTTTGATGTAAAAAGACATCAAGAACGACAATGTTCGCTGCAGTGAGATGTGCCAGTTCCTCTGTAATTTGCGTCACATTTTTATTCCTTACATTTAATTGGGTCAGTCTTTGATGAATCGCGGATGAATATTTAAGCTGATGAAGCTGGCTACTCACGATTTGTTCTAACACGGCTTTTGTAATATCTGAGAAATTGATGTGTGGCGGAATCTCGATGAGCGGAATGCCGCTATTTTTCGCCGCTTGAATGAGTGATGTTGGAATGTCGCTTAAGTACACACCTTTATAAATGGCGATAGCTGATAGCCTTTGAGATTGAATCAATTCCTCAAGCCGGGCGCGTCTTTCTTGATTGTCTGCGAGCCCAAATCCGGTTGTGACGAGTAATTCCCCTTCGGAAAGCCTCGACGTGTCCTCGATGATTTCCACGATGGTCACCCACTGAATGAGGCGATCCAGTCCATTTTCTCCAGCAAGCAGCTTTGTTCCCTTCATGATATCGAGCGAGAGTGCATCTTTGACGAGAATCGCCATAGACTCATGACCTCCTTTTGAACACTCTTATACACGATGTATAAAAAATGCGTCTGAAATTCGGGCATGTGGCGAATGGAGGATGACTGCCCTCTTGATTAAGCTAATCTTATAACAAGTATACAAAATTTTCTTGCGATTCATGAAAAAGAAAGAGGCAGCTGCTGACGAGAGAGGGAGGAATGGCAAAGTGGAAACCCGGGATTACTTAATCAAACCAATGTTGAATCAGCATTATCCTGTGGCTGTGAAAGGAGAGGGAATTTATTTATATGATCGGGACGGAAAAAAATATATAGACGGCTCATCGGGGGCCGTCACGGCAAGTATTGGACATGGCATACGTGAAATCATTGATGCCATGACCGAGCAAGCGGAAAAAGTGAGCTTTACGTACAGATCACAATTCACAAATGAACCAGCAGAAGAACTTGCCTATGAATTGAGTACGCTTTGTCCAGGTAACCTGAACTGGTCTTTTTTTGTCGGAAGCGGATCAGAGGCAACAGAAACGGCTATGAAAATTGCTATTCAGCATTGGCAGGAGCAGGGAAAGGCGGAGAAGAATCACATTATTTCTCGATGGATGAGTTATCACGGCATCACCCTCGGTGCGCTGTCGATGTCCGGACATATTGCAAGGAGAGAGCGCTTTGAACCATTGCTCGAAAAGAACCCAGTGCTGTCTCCGCCATATAGCTATCGTTCATGGCTGCCGAAGGAAGAGGGCAAGCAGGTTGAATGGTATGTCCAGGAATTTAAAACCGTCATTCAGCGTATAGGAAAAGAGAGGATAGCCGCTTTTATTGCAGAGCCGATTGTCGGAGCATCGGGAGCGGCTCTAGTACCGCCAGACGGATATTTTGAAGCAATGAAGCGTGTCTGTGAGGAAAACGATATTTTAATGATTGCAGACGAAGTCATGACAGGCTTTGGACGAACTGGGAAAATGTTTGCGATGGAGCATTGGGGCGTCGTACCAGATATTATGGTTCTCGGCAAAGGGATGAGTGCTGGCTATTCACCGATTGCGGCAGCCGTCTCAGCGGATCATGTCATCGCGCCAATTCTGAGTGGTTCCGGATCTGTGATGGCAGGTCATACCTATAGCGGCAACCCGCTTTCAGTAGCCGTCTCACTGGCTGTCATTCGATATATGAAAAAACATCAGCTTCCTGACCGAGCGGATCTGTCTGGCCGCTATTTAATGAATGCTTTAAAGGATGTGCAAACAAACCATTTCATCATAGGAGATGTGAGAGGAAAGGGACTACTCATCGGCATTGAGTTTGTCGCAGACCGTTTATCGAAAACACCATTTCCTGCCCATGCTCAAATGACGCATTTAGTCGTTGAGACAGCGAAGCAAAATGGCTTGCTCGTATACCCAGCAAGCGCCGGCGAGGATGGATTGGGAGGTGCAGCGGTCATGATTGCACCGCCGCTTTCTATCACGCAGCAGGAGATGGATGAACTTATTCAATTATTTGAGCAGACCATCACGCAGGTCGAACAAGAAGTCATCAACCGAGGGTTTTTCCCATCTGCGATGTAGGGAGGAAAGATGATGAACAAAACAGTGAATGTAGATGAAGTGATCACGCATTTTAGGGACGGCATGACCATCATGTTTGGCGGGTTTGGCGGCGTAGGGTCGCCGCCATCATTGATCGACGCCATTCTAGAAGCGAATATTAAAGATCTGACATTGATCGGAAACGATGCAGGCTTCCCGCAAATAGGTGTTGGCCGGCTGATCACAGAAGGAAGAGTCAAGAAGATCATTGCTTCTCATATTGGCTCAAATCCAATAGCCGGACAGAAAATGCAATCAGGTACACTAGATGTTCATTTTTACCCGCAGGGCATTCTAGCAGAAAAAATACGAGCTGGCGGGATGGGCTTGGCAGGCATTGTAACAGATGTCGGCATGGATAGCCTCAATCTCGATGAGAAGCAGCTCGTGCCGCTAAACGGAAAGACATATATCCTTGAGCCTGCGCTGACAGCGGATATTGCCATTGTGAATGCCTTCAAAGCAGATGAAGCAGGAAATCTGATATTTGATAAAAGTGCACGGAATACAAACCCGATTGTGGCGATGGCAGGAGACTGGACCATTGCGGAAGTGGAAGAGATCGTGCCTGTAGGCAGTCTTCATCCAGAGGAAATCGTGACACCAGGCGTATTTGTGAACCAGATCGTGCAATCAAAAGGAGTGAACTGGACATGGGCATGGGAGACATCGATTTAAGACACCGCATAGCCAAACGGGCGGCGCAGGAAATTGAAGATGGCATGATCGTCAATCTTGGGATCGGCATCCCAACCCTTGCGGCTGATTACATTCCAGCGCATTACAACGTATGGCTTCATGCAGAAAACGGCATTATGGGGGCAGGCGCCTCACCAGCACAAGGAGAAGAAGATCCGAATTTGTGCAATGCCGGTGGTTTTCCTATTACGTTAACAAAAGGCGGCTCATACATGGACAGCACGACCGCTTTTGGCATCATTCGAAAAGGCATGCTGGATATGACCATTTTAGGTGCACTTGAAGTAAGCAGTCAGGGTGATCTTGCGAATTGGATTGTGCCAGGCAAACGAGTACCCGGGATGGGCGGAGCGATTGAGCTTGCGCAAAAGGCGAAAAAGGTTGTGGTGGTGATGAGCCACCTCGATAAACACGGTGAGTCAAAGGTGAAATCTGCCTGCACACTGCCCTTAACTGCTAAGTCTTGTGTGGATCTAATTATTACGGATATGGCAGTCATTGAGGTCAAATCACAGCTGCTCATTTTACGTGAAGTCATGCCGCCGTATCAGCCGGAAGATGTCATAAGGGCGACAGAGGCACCTTTAATTTTAGCGCCTGATGTCAAATCTGTTGTGTAGAAAGGATGAATGACTTGCAGCCAATCACACGTATCAGAAGCTGGATGAGAGAGCACCAAGATGAAGCGATTGCGCTTCTTCAGCAAATGGTGCAATGTGAGAGCACCCAAGGGAATGAACAAGGTGTGCAGCAAATCGTAGCAAATAAGCTGTCTGCCATTGGTTTTGATGTAGATGTATGGGACATTGGCGGAGAAGACTTGCTAGAACACCCGTATTTCTATTCCCCGAGACGTTCCTTTAAAGGAAGTCCCAATGTCGCCGGACGATTGAAGGGAAAAGGGGGCGGCAAATCCATTTTATTAAATGGGCACGTCGATGTTGTGCCAGCAGGAGATGCGAAACAATGGACATATCCGCCCTACAGCGGGCATATCATAAACGGGAGACTTTATGGACGCGGGGCAACAGATATGAAAGGCGGAAATGTTTCTTTACTCTTTGCACTAGAGGCACTGCATGCGCTTCAGATTCCGCTGAAAGGGGATGTCGTGTTTCATAGTGTCGTCGAAGAAGAGAGCGGCGGCGCCGGTACTCTTGCAGCCATACTGAGAGGGTATACAGCAGATGCGGCGATCATTCCAGAACCAAGTCATATGAAAATCTTTCCGATTCAGCAGGGATCTAAGTGGTTCAGACTGCATATTAAAGGAAGGGCAGCTCATGGCGGAACAAGATATCATGGCGTTTCCGCTATTGAAAAGAGTACGATCGTTCTTTCGCATGTAGCGGCACTTGAAGAAGAACGAAATCAACGCATCACCGAACCATTATTTCAGCATATCCCCATTCCAATCCCCATCAACATAGGGAAAATTCAAGGTGGTGATTGGCCGTCCTCTGTAGCAGATCTAGTCACAATGGAGGGAAGACTTGGTGTGATGCCAGGTGAGACGGTTGAGCAGGCAGAGAAGGAACTAGAAAATTGGATGATGAGACTTGGGGAAGAGGATGAATGGTTCAAAGAGCATCCTGTTGAAGTCGAATGGTTTGGTGCTAGATGGCTTCCAGGCTCAATCGATACGGATCATCCACTTTTAGGTCTATTGAAGGAACAATATGAAGCGGTCAAGAAGGAGCCCCCAAAGATCGAAGCTGCTCCTTGGGGAACAGACGGCGGATTACTGTCACAGGCGGCAGGTATCCCGATCATCGTCTTCGGACCTGGAACAACAGAGCTTGCCCATTTTCCGAATGAATCTATCGACATTGAGCATGTCATTGAAGCCGCAGAAATTATCGCAGGTACGATGGTGGAATGGTGTGAAGCAGCGGAGTGATATAAAAACGATCACAAAAAAGAAGGCTGTTCACTCAGCCTTCTCTTTATGTGTGTCTTGCTGCTCACACATATACGTCACTGGACAAAAACGAAGAATGCCAGATGCCAGTTTCATTCCGCCGAACATGATGCTGAAAAGCAGCATTTTACTCCATGGTTTTCTAGCATATAAAGAACCAGCCACAGTACATATTGTCATTCCACAGGCAATTCGAATGAGCGCTTCCATTAAGCCGAGATTAGGTTTCATTGAAGGTAAATCTCCTTTTTTAAATATTTTAAGTGTGATTTCAAGAAATTGTAACGTTTCATTAATGCGTAACGTGGTTCGTTATGTTACGATAGGGCTAATACAAATGAAGGAGAGTATGTGAATGTCCGAACGTACTTTTAATTGGAGAAACAATGACATCCGCACACAAATCGATGTAGTCGACTCAAAAATAGTTCCAACACTCCTTTTAACGAATGGACTCGTGCTAAACCCGTTTTTAAAACAATGGGTGAAGGCAAATATTTGGATACATGATGATCGAATTGTTTATGTCGGAGCAGAGCTTCCTCAAAATAAATCAGCTAAACGTGTGATTGATTGTGAAGGGAAATACATTGTGCCTGGGTATATAGAGCCTCACGCGCACCCGTTCCATATTTATAATCCCCAATCACTTGCAGAATATGTGTCTCAATTTGGCACAACAACGATGGTTAGTGATAACTTATTTCTTCTTTTGCAGAGCAATGAAAAGAAAGCGCTTTCCACTCTGTGTGAATTAAAACAGCAGCCATTTCAGTATTTCTGGTGGTCTAGATACGATCTTCAAACTGAAGTCAGATATGAAGATGAAATGCTTCCTATCAACTACCGGAAGGAATGGATTGATCATCCTGATGTCCTTCAAGGCGGCGAATTAACAAGCTGGCCAAGATTGATGGACGGTGATGATCTCATTTTATATTGCATGCAAGAAACGAAGAAGCAGCGGAAACGAATTGAAGGGCATTTCCCCGGAGCTTCTGAGAAAACGCTAACAAAAATGAAGCTGTTTGGCGCGGACAGCGATCATGAAGCGATGAATGCAGACGATGTGCTAAAGCGCTTGTCCCTTGGCTACCATGTCTCACTTCGTCATTCTTCCATCCGCCCAGATTTAGTGAACATTTTAAGAGAGCTGCACGAGCGTGATTTTAGACACTATGATCACTTCTTCTATACAACAGATGGAGCAGCGCCTCATTTTTATGAGGAGGGTATGATTAATCGTTTGATTTCAATTGCCCTTGAAGAAGGCGTGCCTATCATCGATGCATACAATATGGCGACCTTTAACATTGCGAAATACTATCAAATTGATGACTTATTAGGTGTTGTCGGTCCAGGACGTCTGGCTTCTTTGAATGTGTTAGATGATCCAATGAATCCAAATCCTGAAACGGTGATATCTAAAGGGGTTATCCTCAAATTAGATGGAGAGAACCAGCATCAATTTCAAGAAACAAAATGGGAAAATGGCGGGCTTGTTCCATTAGATCTAGGCTATGATCTGACGACGAGTGATTTGCAATTTTCCATGCCACTAGGTGTCAAAATGAGAAATGCTGTCATCATGGAGCCTTATACAGTGGAGATTGATAACTCTGTGAACCAGCTGTCATGTGATCATGATCAAAGTTTCTTTAGCCTGATTGACCGAAAAGGCGAGTGGCGTGTGAATACGATGCTCAAAGGCTTTGCAAACAAAGTGCAAGGGTTTGTCAGTTCATTTTCGCTCACGGGTGACATTTTAGTGATCGGGAAAAATAAAGAGGATATGATGCTGGCACATAAGCGAATGAAAGAAATCGGCGGGGGAATCGTCCTCACAGAGAACGGGAAAATTTTGCACGAAATCCCGCTGCAATTATCAGGCTGTGCCTCTGCTGAACCGTTTGAGACAGTTCTTCAGCAAATACAAACCTTGCGTGAGCTACTCATTGAGCGAGGCTATCCATTTGATTGCCCAATTGATACACTTGTCTTTTTCCAAAGTACCCATTTGCCGTATATTCGAGTGACACCAAGAGGAATATTTGATGTCATGAAAAAAACTGTACTCTTTCCGTCTATAATGCGTTAAAATATAACAGAGTGGAGCTGTATCATCTTTGCCACATTTCTGACAACTGTTATAGGGCAGACGTGAGCAATGGATCTCTTCACTGCCATGTAAGTGAAAATACTTATGTGGAGTTGTTGAAGCAGAGGGCTTTGACATGACGAGTGAAATGGCCTGATTGAAAAATGAATTTGTCGGTTACGCTGGCCGACCAACATATTTTGAATAATTGAGCGAGGCGGGGCGCATGTTTGTGGTCTCGCCGAGCTTTCCGCACAACTGTATTTTTAGGGCAGACCTAATCAAGCAGAAGTGATCTTGATATCGGAAGCAAACAAGTTTGTCAGATTGTCGAACAAGGAAAATGACAGAACTTGTCGATTTTGTATACGATAAAGAAGCTTCGGCTTACGAAAGAACTGACGGCATTTCCAGCGTATAACCAAACCTGTCATGATTCGTTCAAAGCTCATTGCTGAGGTTGAAAAAAATAGTCAGAAAAGATACCGCTTTCTCCGCAGAATGTCGTGCGAAGCGGTGCCAATAGTAAAGGAGAAGATGTATAAAGATGCAAATTGATAAATTAAGGGGCAAAAGCTTAGATCAGTTATTCAACTCCATCTTATCCCTTAAAGACCTGGAAGAATGCTATCGATTCTTTGATGATTTGTGTACCATCAATGAAATCCAATCTTTATCACAGCGTCTTGAAGTAGCACGTATGCTTCGCGAGGGGAACACGTATCATAAAATTGAGACGGAAACAGGTGCGAGCACTGCAACCATCTCACGTGTCAAACGCTGCTTGAACTACGGAAATGATGCCTACACAATGGCACTTGACCGCGTAGCAGAACAGCAGGCAAATGACGAAACAAAATAAAGCAGACTTCACTGTAAACAATCCTATTCAACAAGAATGGCGTTGTTTACAGTTTTTTTATGAAGAGCGCTGAAAAGACAAGCAAGGACTGGCTTGAAAGAAGCAACAAACGGGTCATTTAACCGAATAACTTTATCAGAAGGTTGTGGAGAAGAAAAAATGAGATTCAATGCTTTGATACCAGAGTTATCTGTAACAGCCATCGAAAAGTCTAAATGGTTCTATATAGAATTGCTTGGTTTTAAATTGGAATATGAGCGTGAAGACGATAAATTTATATTTGTTTCGTTGGAAGAGGAAACACAAATGATGTTAGAAGAAATCAATGGCCATTGGGACACTGGGGAGTTAAAACACCCATTTGGACGGGGAATCAATTTTCAAATAGACATTAAAGACGTACAGCCTGTCATTGACCGTTTAAGAAAGCAAAACATTCCACTATTCAGAGAGCCAACTGTTAGCAAATATAAAAGTAATGATACTACGTTTATACAAAAGGAATTTCTTGTTCAAGATCCTGATGGATATTTACTTAGGTTCTCGCAAGAAATGGCAGGTTAACATGAAAGTCTCTTCCAGAATAGGGCGCGATTGTTGAATAAGTAAAATTAAGAGTGGCTGCGGCTACTCTTTTTTATTTTGAGATACATGAGTACAGATACAAAAAATTGACTATTGCCGAAAAGGACAACGGTTATTTTAAAATTTGTGTTACTGCCATTCCCTTTGAATGTTTCTCGCATCGGAAAGAGGCAGCCAACTCTGATCATCATCATGTCTATTGAAAAAGTCTTTAACATAGGAATCTCCTTTAAACACAATGATTTGTGAACCCTATCATTCAGTGGCATCTACTACAACCACGACACGATATACTTCTCCATCAAGTGGCTTCAAATCAATGAGATGTTCAGCTCTATTTATCAGTGTCTGGATGGACAATTGCTTGATTTTTTGAGGTGTTTTGTTTGAACAAATAAAATCATAAGCAACTGGTAGAGGAAGATGCCAATACCCTTGTTCAATATCTGCCGGGAACTCTCGTGTACTTTCCTCAATTCTTGTAACTATCTCATTCGTCTTCCGTTTCATCCCGCGAACCTTTTTCTCACGCATCCTCCATCTCTCCACTTCCTGGTCATTTGTCTAAGTTCTTTATACGTGATTGAGCCAAAATGTCAATTGAAAAAAAGGTGCAAAAACGCACCTTTCTCAAACTAGACGGATGGCTGTGTCCCTGTAAAAATAGGCACTTCACTTGTCTGACCATTTTCTTGTCTATAGACAATATGTTTCTCATTAAAATGAATGGGAGATTCAATACCAGCGGCTGCGGATAAGTTAAACAAGCCTTCTCTTAGAGAAAGGATATAATTGCAGACTCGGTATTTCTTTTCTTCAATTGATAAACCTTTTTGCAGTTTTGGATCAGTTGTGGCGACCCCGACTGGGCATTTATTCGTGTGGCACACTTGGGCGCGAATGCATCCGACTGAAAACATGAGTCCCCGTGCGATATTGACAAAGTCAGCACCCATGGAAAGGGCAATTGCAATTTTATCTGGTGAGAGAAGTTTGCCAGAGGCAAAGAGTTTGACCTGATCTCTGACACCGTATTCCTTCAATATTTGATGAACCATTGGGAGTGCCGTGAAAATCGGCAGCCCTGCGGAATCTGCCAATTCATGAAAAGATGCGCCAGTGCCGCCTTCTCCGCCATCCACTGTTATGAAATCAGGATGCTTTCCGCTTTTTTTCATGTACGCTGCAAGTTCTTCAATGTTTTCTTTATGTCCGACCACAAGCTTGATGCCGACAGGCTTTCCGCCTATACTTCGCAGCTGTTCAATGAAATCAAACATATCCGGAATGGAGTGGAACATCTCAAATCGGTTTGGGCTGTCAATGGATTGATGGGGCGGCAATTTACGGATGTTCGCAATTTCTTCGGTGACCTTTTCGCCGTCAATATGTCCTCCGCGTGTTTTTGCTCCTTGAGCCAGCTTCAGCTCAAAGGCTTTGATTTCCTCATGCTCGCTTTTTTTCTTAAATTCTTCAAAGGAAAAAGCGCCATCTTCTGTTCTCACGCCGAATAGACCGGGTCCAATCTGGCATATGATATCGGCTCCGCCTTTGAGGTGATAGGGAGAAAGCCCGCCTTCACCTGTGTTCATCCACGTACCGCCAGCCATTTTTAATCCCGAGGATAGTGCTGTAATGGCCCTGTCGCCTAAAGAGCCGTAGCTCATGGCAGACTGCCCAATCAGGCCTTTTACACGGAATGGCTTTTGACATGTGTGCTCGCCAATCACTTGTATATCGTCTTGATGGAGATAGTAAGGTTTTGCTTCGACCTCTTTGGTATGTTCACTTCTTCGTAGTAAATTGTCTTGATCAATCTGATACACTTTTGTTTGGATTTTTTCAGATTGATCGATGCGTAACTCATCTCGCTGCTTTGGAAATAGGACGTTGCGAATGTAGTAACCAGGCTTGTCAAAATCACGTTTTGATCCAAAGCCCATCGTCCGGCTTTTGTACTTCCCAGACATGACAGCTTGCTCGTATTCTCTTCTTGAGAAAGGAAGCTCCTCACGATCATTCAGAAACAGATATTGACGAAGCTCAGGTCCTATTTTTTCAAAAATAAACCGCAGCTTTCCAATGACCGGATAATTTCGCAGGACAGAATGCTCTTCCTGTTTTTCATCTCTCATCCAAATCCAGATGAATAAAATGATTGGTATGATGAAACAAATCACTAATAGTGCGCCAACAATGACAATGAAAGTTGTTGTCACGAAGATCCCCTCTTTTCTCTATCATTGTTGTTGTTATTCCACTTTTCATTGAAAGAGAAACCACTTCAACATATTGTGACGTTTAGAAATGAAAAGCCGGGGTAACTTACAAATAAGATCATAAGGGGAGGGAACTTACATGAATAAGCGTCCGAATGCGTATGTACTTGCAGGATTAGGGGTTGGTGGTGCTGTGTTATTAGCAGTGAAAAATAAACAGCATCTCAAAAAATGGGCAAGCATGTTCCGCTCAGATGAAAAGATTCCTGAAAAAGCTGGACATCCTGATCCATTAGATATTCAAGACAACAAGATGGTCGATGAAGGGGCCATGACATCCGTCCATTATTTCAATGAAGTGAGACAATAGCTTGGAAAAACCGTTTTGACCATTCAAAACGGTTTTTTCTTGTCTTTCTTTTGACGTTATATCGATGAGGATCGACAATCGTAAAACCGATTAGCCCTTTGTGATCAGGCGTCGAGAAATGAAATTCAATGCCTGATAAATGATAGGTTGAGAGAACGTCCTGATCTGTAAAACGTAAAGAAAGCTCGTCCTCATACACGGGTGCATGCTTCAAAACTTCGGCTTCTTCTGCAAATAACTCCAGACCAGCTACTCGTCCCTCTTTGTCGATATCTGCGTTCATACATTCATTCACATCTAATTCAATGGTTTCTTTGATTGTCCCGATTCCCACAGGCAGGAGATAGATGTATCCGATGTCGATCGTTTGATCATATGTGATGGTTCTTTTCATGTGGGTCACCTGCTTTATGTATGGTTTTTTGATCAATAGTAAAATGTCCCTTTATTGTATAATAACATGTGGTGATACAAAGCTCTTCTATCAGTGAACGGTCAAAGATCATCCCTCTCAGCTCCTAGATGGTTTCAGCATTCTAACCTAAAGTCACGAACACCATTTTCAAAAGAATGAAACTTTTAGCTGAAGGAGGTTACCCATTTTTTGCGGTCACTGATTTTGTTATAATATTTAAATGGAATGAAACGAATGGAGGAACGTTTTTCATGTATGATGTTACCGAGTGGAAGCATGTCTTTAAACTCGATCCAAATAAAGAAATATCCGATGAACAGCTAGAGGCAATTTGCGAATCTGGTACGGATGCTATATTGATTGGCGGCAGTGACAATGTGACAGAGGACAACGTGCTTCAATTGATGTCAAAGGTCCGCCGGTTTCTTGTGCCATGTGTACTCGAAATCTCAACACATGAAATGATTGTGCCGGGCTTCGATCTGTATTTCATCCCGACCGTCTTAAACAGTTCTCATCCTGATTGGATTGTTGGGCTTCACAAGGATGCGATGAAGGAATTCGGTGATTTGATGTCGATGGAAGAGATCGTGCCTGAAGGCTATGTTATTTTAAATGAAGAGTGTAAAGCGGCCAAGCTCACAGAGGCAAATACAGCACTGGACATCGATGACGTAAGAGCATATGCAAGAGTGGCAGAGCATTTGATGAAGCTGCCCATTTTTTATCTAGAATACAGCGGAACGCTTGGAGATATAGAGCTTGTGAAAGAAACGAAAGCAGTGCTTTCTGATACGGTTCTTTTTTATGGTGGGGGCATTGAAAACGCAAAGCAGGCGGAAGGTTTTGCGCAGCATGCGGACGTGGTTGTTGTAGGAAACGTCATTTATGACAATTTCAAAGAAGCATTAAAGACAGTGAGCGCAGTCAAAAAGTCATTATAGTCAAACAAGACGAAACGAGTTAAAATAGAACATAAGTTCGAATTGGCGGTGAATGGAATGAATGAAATATCGAATCATCTATTAGAAGGGCTAAATGACGCGCAAAAAGAAGCGGTCAAAGCAACAGACGGTCCGCTACTCTTGATGGCAGGAGCAGGAAGCGGGAAAACGCGGGTGCTCACACACCGAATTGCCTACTTAATGGCAGAAAAGCATGTGGCTCCGTGGAACATTTTAGCGATTACGTTTACAAATAAAGCAGCACGTGAAATGCGTGAGCGTGTCCAAGCCATTTTAGGGCCTGGTGCGGATGACATTTGGATCTCTACGTTCCACAGCATGTGTGTGCGTATTTTACGACGCGATATTGACCGTATTGGTGTAAATCGCAACTTCTCTATATTAGACACATCTGATCAGCTTTCAGTCATTAAAAACATTTTAAAAGAACGAAATATCGATCCTAAAAAGTTCGATCCTCGCAGCATTTTAGGATCAATCAGCAGTGCAAAAAATGAACTCATTGACGCAGAGGAATACGCCAAAACAGCCAGTGATTTCTATGATCAAGTGGTTAGCGACGTCTACACAGATTACCAAAAGCGATTACTTAAGAACCAATCACTCGATTTTGATGATCTTATTATGATGACGATTCGTCTGTTTGAGCGCATCCCTGAAGTATTAGAACACTATCAGCGAAAATTTCAATACATTCATGTCGATGAGTATCAAGATACGAACAGAGCGCAGTACATGCTTGTGAAACTGCTTGCTCAGCGTTTTCAAAATATATGTGTGGTCGGTGACTCGGATCAGTCCATCTACCGCTGGCGCGGAGCGGATATTACAAACATTCTCTCCTTTGAAAAAGATTATCCATCCAGTGAAGTGATTCTGCTTGAGCAAAATTACAGATCGACGAAACGTATACTGAATGCCGCAAACACGGTGATTCAAAACAATTCAAACCGTAAGCCGAAAAACCTTTGGACAGAAAATGATGAAGGGGCGAAGATTGCCTATTACCGTGCAGATAATGAATTCGGCGAGGGACAATTTGTTGCTGGAAAGATTCATCAGCTTCATCAGAGCGGTAAGCGTAAATTATCCGATTTTGCGATTCTTTATCGGACCAATGCCCAGTCTCGTGTCATAGAGGAAACATTATTGAAGTCAAACATTCAATACAACATTGTCGGCGGCACGAAGTTCTATGACAGAAAAGAGATCAAGGACATTTTGGCGTACTTACGCCTAGTAGCTAACCCAGATGACGACATTAGCTTTGCACGAATTGTGAACGTACCAAAGCGCGGAATCGGTGCGACATCTGTTGATAAAATCGCAGCATACGCGGAGATGAATGACCTGTCTATGTTTGAAGCGCTTGGTCAGGTAGATTTCATTGGACTCAGTGCAAGGGCAGCCAATGCGCTTGATGAGTTCAAACAGCTCATCGATCAATTGACAAATATGCAGGATTATTTATCTGTCACAGAACTAACAGAAGAAATTTTAGAGAAAACAGGCTACCGAGAGGCACTAAAGGTTGAAAAAACGATTGAGGCACAAAGCCGTCTAGAAAATATTGATGAGTTTCTCTCTGTGACTAAGAACTTTGAAGAACAAAATGAAGACAAGTCCCTTGTGACCTTCCTGACAGATCTCGCTCTTGTCGCAGACATTGATAAGCTGGATGAGAATGAGGAAGAAGATCAAGATGCGGTCATTTTAATGACGCTTCACGCCGCAAAAGGTCTAGAGTTCCCGGTTGTCTTCTTAATGGGCATGGAGGAAGGTGTCTTCCCGCACAGCCGCTCATTAATGGAAGATGCAGAGATGGAAGAAGAGCGCCGCCTTGCTTATGTAGGCATCACACGGGCGGAAGAAGAGCTTTATTTATCTAGTGCCAAGATGAGAACACTCTTCGGCCGGACAAACATGAACCTTGAATCAAGATTCATTCGAGAAATACCAGCCGATTTATTGGACAACCTAAATGAGAAAAAAGAAACGAAAACACCATTTGGCCAAACTAGAGAAAGACCACAAAGACGGGGACCTGTCTCACGTCCGCAAACTCAAACCATTCAAAACACAGGCGGCGGAAGTATTGGCTGGGCTGTGGGCGATAAAGCGGCTCATAAAAAATGGGGCGTTGGAACGGTTGTGAGCGTAAAAGGTAGTGGAGACAGCACAGAGCTTGATATTGCCTTCCCAAGCCCTACAGGCATTAAGCGTCTTCTCGCAGCATTTGCGCCAATTGAGAAGCAATAAACCGATAGGACATATAAAACGGATGAATTGAAAGGAAGAAGCAGATGGATAAAGAAGCAGCGAAACGCCGGATCGAGGAACTGCACCAGATTTTGAACCAATACAACTACGAATATCATACACTGGATCGTCCAAGTGTTCCTGACGCTGAATATGATGCGCGGATGCGTGAGCTGATCTCTTT
Source organism: Bacillus pumilus (assembly GCF_900186955.1). Lineage (NCBI taxonomy): Bacteria > Bacillati > Bacillota > Bacilli > Caryophanales > Bacillaceae > Bacillus > Bacillus pumilus. The sequence goes on from NZ_LT906438.1 coordinate 677,503, forward strand.
AGAGGAAGAGCACCCTGATTTAAAAGCAGCGGATTCTCCCTCACAAAGAGTCGGAGGCGCTGTGTTAGACGCCTTCCAAAAAGTGCGCCACGGCACCCCGATGCTCAGCCTCGGGAATGCGTTTAATGAACAGGACCTTCTTGATTTTGACCGCAGGGTTCGTCAAGCAGTCGGTGACGATATTGCATACAATGTCGAGCTGAAAATTGACGGACTCGCTGTTTCTCTCCGTTATGAAAATGGCCTGTTTGTCCGAGGTGCCACACGTGGAGATGGGACAACGGGTGAGGATATTACAGAAAACCTCAAAACCATTCGATCCATCCCGCTCAAAATCAAACGTCCTTTGTCAATTGAAGTGAGAGGCGAGGCATTTATGCCAAAACCTTCTTTTGAAGCATTAAACGAAAAAAGATTACAAAACGAAGAAGAGCCGTTTGCGAACCCGCGTAATGCGGCGGCAGGCTCGCTTCGTCAGCTTGATACGAAAATTGCGGCGAAACGAAACCTTGATATCTTCGTCTACAGTATAGCGGAGCTTGATGAAATTGGTGTTGAATCGCAAAGCGAAGGACTTGATCTTCTCGACGAACTTGGCTTTAAAACGAACAAAGAAAGACGGATGTGCCAAACGATTGAGGAAGTGATCGAGCTCATTGAAACACTAAAAACGAAGCGTGCTGACTTTTCATATGAAATCGATGGAATTGTGATCAAAGTCGATTCGTTAGCTCAGCAAGAAGAGCTCGGCTTTACAGCAAAAAGTCCCCGCTGGGCTGTTGCGTACAAGTTTCCAGCTGAAGAGGTCGTGACAAAGCTGCTTGATATTGAACTAAGTGTCGGGCGTACAGGTGTCATCACACCAACGGCGATCCTTGAGCCTGTCAAAGTAGCAGGAACGACAGTGCAGCGAGCTTCCCTTCATAATGAAGATTTGATCAAAGAAAAGGATATTCGCCTTTTTGATCAAGTGATTGTGAAAAAAGCAGGCGATATTATTCCGGAAGTCGTAGGTGTACTGATCGATCAGCGTACAGGAGAAGAAAAGCCGTTTCACATGCCGACTGAATGCCCAGAGTGTCATAGTGAGCTGGTGAGAATTGAAGGCGAAGTGGCTTTGCGTTGCATCAATCCAGAATGCCCTGCCCAAATACGTGAGGGACTCATTCACTTTGTTTCCCGCAATGCAATGAACATTGATGGGCTTGGCGAGCGGGTCATTACACAGCTTTTCCAAGAACAGCTTGTCTCTCGTGTGTCTGATCTTTACCGATTAACGAAAGAAGAGCTCATTCAGCTTGAGCGAATGGGCGAAAAATCTGTCGACAATTTACTGCGTTCGATTGAGCAATCGAAAGAAAACTCTCTAGAGCGTTTACTATTTGGACTCGGTATACGATTTATTGGCTCTAAAGCGGCAAAGACCTTGGCGATGCATTTCGGTGATATCGATCAATTAAAGCAAGCGACGAAAGATCAATTACTCGAAGTCGATGAAATCGGTGAAAAAATGGCTGATGCTGTCGTCACATACTTTGAGAAAGAAGAAATACTCAATCTGCTAAATGAACTAAAAGAGCTTGGGGTTAATATGACCTACACAGGACCAAAACCGGTGAAGGTTGAAGAAAGTGATTCCTATTTTGCAGGCAAAACCATTGTGCTGACAGGGAAATTAGAAGAAATGGCTCGAAACGATGCAAAAACAGCGATCGAAGCACTAGGCGGTAAACTGGCAGGTAGTGTGAGTAAGAAAACAGATTTAGTCATAGCCGGAGAAGCAGCGGGAAGTAAGCTGACAAAGGCAGAAGAACTCAATATTGAAATTTGGGACGAAGCTAAAATGCTCGAGGAGCTAAAGAAATAAGAGGAGTGTTTTCTATTGAAAAAGTTGTTATTGCTGCTGACAATGCTCACACTGATATTGTCAGCGTGTGCACCTTTTGGGGGAAAGGAAGAGGAAGAGGTCACACAAAAAACGGATGAAACGAAGGAAACAGCCATCATCCCGATGTACAATATCTCTGACTCCTATTACAAAATGGTGCTGCCGTTTAAACAAGGGGCTGCGAGAGGATTAACAGCAGAGCGTCTCAACACACGCCTGGACATCGATGAATTTGAAACAGGACTCATGCGCCTTGCAACAGAGTCATTTAATACAAACGACTACCTTTTCCAAGAAGGACAGCATTTTGATGAGGACACCGTTCTTGGCTGGCTGGCGCGCAAAAAAACAGGCAGTGATCTGAAAAAGGCAGAAAAAGAAGATAAAGACTTTAAGAATCTAGGCTTAAACCCTGCTCTTCCGAACTCAGGTTCAACAAAGTCTAAAAATGAAAGTAGTCCAATTTACTTAGCTTCGATGCTAGAGCATAATTACTTAATTCGAAAAGATAAAAACAGCTTACAGCTTGGCGGAGTTGTCATTGGACTTGCGCTGAACTCTGTTTATTATTACCGTGAAAATATCGGTGACCCGCAGCAAGAAGTGACGATCGATTCTTCGAAAAATTCAAAGAAACTTTTGGCAGAAGGCGAAAAAATTGCTGAACAAGTGATCAAACGAATTCGTCAAATGGATGGGCTGCAAAAAGTGCCTGTCATGATTGCCCTTTATAAGCAAGCACCAAAATCATCTATCGTTCCAGGAAACTTTATCGCCAAAACGGATGTGAAAGCGGGCTCAGCTGATATCGGCAATTGGGATACGATCAAAGAGGAGAATGTCTTCTTCCCTTCAGATAATGCGAAAGGCAACTACAAAGATGATTCCGAGCGATTTGACCGCTTCAAAACAAAAGTCGAAGACTACTTCCCGAATTATACTGGTGTCGTAGGAAAAGGGTTTTACAAAGACGGCAACCTGCAAAAAATGAAAGTCGAAATTCCAATGCAGTTCTACGGAAAAACGGAAGTCGTAGCCTTCACGCAATATTTAACAGGTGAAGTCATGGATTACTATAAGAGTACCAATATCGAAATTAACATCACATCTTCAGATCAACAAGAAGCCTTGATCACGAAAAATGCTGAAGACAAAGAACCAACCGTCCATATATATGACTAAATAAAAACCGCCTTTTGGCGGTTTTTTAAATTAGTCATAATGTATCAAATTATGAAAATATTGTTATAAAAAGTAGAAGTGTAGAAAATAATGTATTATTATGGGTGATAATGAAGAGAAAATGGAGATCATTATGAAAAACAAATCATTTTACTTTTTATTAGGGGGACAATCCCTAGCTAATTTTGGGGATTCGCTATATGTCCTCGTTTTGACCATCCTGACATATCAATTAACAAATTCTACACTGATTGCTTCAATGGTGGCTGTCTCACAGTTTGTTGGACAAGCACTTGGAGCGGTACTCATTCCTTTCTTTATGTATCAATTTAAGCTAAAAAGACTCATTATCTATTTACAAATGTGTCAAATTGCTTTCTTCGGTTGCTTAATTTTCATTTATATTCTACAACTATCAACTTTTACTATTCCTCTCTTTTTTATCATTGTATTTTTCCTTTCTTTGATAGATGGAGGAACCATTCCTGTTCGAAATTCGATGATCCCACGTCTAGTAGAAAAGAACTTTTTACTAAAAGCAAATAGCTATATCTTAACTTCTGATCAAATGGTCCTTTTACTAGGCTGGCTGTTAGGAGGGCTGTTTATTGGCATTCTTGGACCACAGTTTCTCCTATTGACGACACTTGTTTTATACAGTTTGTCACTCATATCTATGCTCTTTATCATTGATACTGGGGCTGCAGCTAAACAAGAGCAACAGTCTGAATCATTTGCTACAAGGGTCTTTTCAGGGTGGAAGCTCATGTATGAAAAACCAACTATTCGAACATTAACGATTTTAGAAATGCTATCCATGAGCGGTAGAAGTATTTGGACTGGTGCCATTATCCTTGTGTATGTCACAGAAGTTTTACATCAGCCTGAAACATGGTGGGGCTTTATTAACGCAAGCTATTTTGGCGGAACCATTCTAGGCGGCCTGCTTGTGTTGCGGTTCGCAAAGCATGTGGAACAGCGTTTGTTTGATCACATTTTTTACAGTTCGGTGATCGTAGCTGTGCTAACCCTTTGCTTAGGATTGAATCATTCTGCATGGATGAGTTTGTTGTTTGTCTTTTTATTAGGACCAGCCTTTCAGCTTCGCAGTATTTCCATTCGAACCTATGTACAAGATACACTGAGTGAAATTGAATTGCCCAAAATACTATCAGCTCAACATACACTATCAACTTTTATATACGGAATGTCCATCCTCGTTATGAGCACCATGACCGATCTCTTTGGGGCAAGAGTCGTCTTTTTTATAAACGTTGCCCTGTTTACTGTATCGGCTTTCCTAGCGTCTAGATTAAAAAATGAACAAATTTAGACATTTTATCTCAATTATTTACAAAAATACCATTATGTGATTTAATATGTTGGTAGAAATGTTAACTATATGAAAAGTAGAGGTGGCGTAATTGACTAATAGTTTAGTATATTGGCCATTAACACATCCGCAGCGGCGCGTGATGAACATGGAAACATTTTATCCAGGAACACCGATCAATCATATTGGCGGTATCATTTTCGTCAATGGGCCATTGCAGCTCGATAAACTGAAGCAGGCCATTGCATCTTGTATCATGATGACAGAATCTCTTCGTCTCAAGCTAGTAGAGAAAGATGGTGAAACGCTTCAATACGTTGATCCAAACGCCGATAGCCCTATTCCTACCTATGAGTTTTCCACACATGAAGACATGCTAGAATGGGCCGAAAAAGCCTTTAAAACACCATTTCAATTAACAGAAACCTCTCTCGCCGAATTTGCGGTACTAAAAATCAGTGAACAACAATCCGGTTATTTCATCAAATGCCATCATACAGTAGCAGATGGATGGTCGATGAAAGTAATCATCGATAAAATTAGCCAGCTTTACACTGCTCTTACCCACAGCTCCTCTATCGAACAAGAAGCAGACAATCACTCTGTATTTATTGATAAAGAATCAAAATATATGAACTCCCCAAGATTTAAAAAAGATCAGCAATTTTGGAAAGAAGCATTATCTGATGTGTCTGATAGTTATTTGGTACAGGGAACTGACCAAATCAAAGGCCATCGGCAAAGCCATTATCTTGATCGACAACTCTCAGAACGAATCTATGAATTTATAGATGTCCATCATTGTTCAATCAACTCTTTATTTACTTTAGGACTCTTCGTCTACTTGCATAAAAGATACCAGCAAAAAGATTTTATTATTGGGACGCCAGTTCTCAATCGTTCCGGACAAAAGGAAAAAGCCACGTCCGGTATGACCGTAAGTACAATGCCATATCGAATGAAGATCGATCCTCATCTCTCTTTGTTAGAAAGCTTAACAGACGTTCAAAAAAGCTATAAGGCTTACTTCCTGCATCAGCGTTATCCCTATGATGCACTTGTCAAAGATTTAGAGCTTGCAAAAGCAGGGTATGATCAGCTTTTTCAAATCTATATCAACTCCTACAGCACAAATATGGTGCAGGAGATGGAAGGATACAAGGTTGAATACATAGAGCTTTACAATGGCTTCCAGCCATATGGCTTACAAGTTGCTGTGAAAGAATGGGATGAAAAAGGGCAAATCGAGCTTCAATATGATTACAAGATCTCAGATTACAGCAATGAAGATATCGACTTTCTACACGAAAGAATGCTTCTCTTTGTCGAAACGATACTCGCTCAGCCAAAGCAGCTGTTAAAAGACGTACTTCTCATGACAGAAGTCGAGACACATCGAGAGCTATATCACTGGAACGACACAGGCATGCTGTTTCCACAGAAACAAAAAATCCATGAATTGATCACAGACATGTCAACGTCTTCTCCTGATCGAATTGCACTTCAGGACGGATCTCATAGCATGACATACGGTGAACTTGAGAGAAAAACCAATCAAATGGCGCATTTTCTACAAACACATGGCTTACAAAGACATGACTTTGTTGCCGTATGTATGAATCATTCACCAGAACTGATTGTGCTGCTGCTGGGGATTTTAAAGGCTGGAGGCGCATATGTGCCGATTGATCCTGAGTATCCAGAGGAACGTATTCAGTTTATTTTGGATGACAGCCAGGCAAAGCTGTTTTTCACAGATGACGCATCTGCATACCATTTTAATGGCGATACGTACAATATCTACAACGTGTGGGATCAGTTGGCTCAGTATAATGCGGAACATCCATTCATTGGAGATGCTGAAGATGTCGCATATATGATTTATACGTCTGGCTCTACAGGACAGCCAAAGGGAGTCATGATTGAGCACCGAAGCTTAGTGAACTATATCATGTCTGCCAAAACACACTATACTGATTCATCAGATGATCATTTTGCCTTGTATTCATCCATTGCGTTTGATTTAACCGTGACATCCATTTATACGCCATTGGTCATTGGCAGTACCGTGATGATCTATCGTCAAGAGGATCAGCCAGGCTTTTTATTAGAACATATTTTGTTTGATCAAAAAGCGAAAGTCATCAAGCTGACACCAGCTCATATGGCACTGCTAACAGATGCTGCACTTTCTCAATCAGTTGTGAAACGGATGATTGTGGGCGGAGAACAATTATCGACCGCTTTGGCCAAAAGAATCACAGAGGCAAGTGATGGAAGGATATCTATCTTTAATGAATATGGACCAACTGAAGCAACCGTTGGCTGTATGATTCATCAATTCCATCAAGATGATGAAGGGGCATCTGTGTCAATTGGTGTGCCAATGCCCAATACAGAGATTTACCTTTTAGATGAGCATCAGCAAGCCGTGCTGCCTGGGACAGTAGGAGAAATCTATATTTCAGGTGCAGGTGTTGGCAGAGGGTATTGGCAAAGACCTGATTTGCAGGAATCACGCTTTCTGCCCAATCCATTTGTAAATGGTCGCCGCATGTATCGAACAGGTGATATCGCCAAACGAGCAAATGATGGAAAGATTGATTACATTGGCAGAATTGATCATCAAATCAAGCTGCGAGGCTACCGGATTGAGCTCGGTGAAATTGAACTTGCACTGATGGCACTTGAAGAAGTTGATAAAGCAGCGGTTATTGATCTAACCGATGAATCTGGAGAAAAACAGCTGGCAGCCTATATTGAATTGAAAGAAAAACAGATGACGTCCTTTTTACTTAGAAAGAAATTATCAGATCAGCTTCCAGCTTACATGGTACCTGCCTATTTTGTTGTACTAGACGAGCTCCCGCTCACTCAAAACGGAAAAATCAATCGGACGGCACTGCCTGATCCATTGCTGTCTCAAGAAACAGCTGTTGAGTGGTCCAAGGAAACAGCGGACATTGAAGAGATCATCGTAGATACAGCAAAAGGCATCTTAGGGCATGAAACAATCGAACCGGCTGATCATTTTTATCAGCTTGGCGGAGATTCCATTAAGGCGATTCAATTTATTGCGAAGTTAAAAGACAAAGGACTCTATTTAAAAACCAAGGATCTTTTTACTTATCCCATTTTTAGAGAAATGGCACAAGTCGTTCAGCAGGAACCTGTCATACATATCTCACAAGAGCAAGCTGTGGGTGATGTGAAATCGATTCCAATTATCGAATGGTTCTGGTCCCAGCGGTTAAAAGATGAACATTTCTGGCATCAATCCATCATTGTTCATTCAAAGAAAAAGATGGATGAAGCCATCGTGCAGGATGTTCTCAAAGAGGTCGTCATTCACCACGATGGACTAAGGTTAAAAGTACATGAGGCAACAAACACACTCTATTATGATGAAGACATTCAAGATATTCCGCTGATGATACACGATTTCACGGCATTATCAGAAGAGAATGTGGAAGAAGCGTTACAAGAAGTAGGATATCAGATCAAGCAAAGGACTCATCTTTATCAAGGACCATTGATTCAGGCTGCGCTTTGTCAAACTGATTCTCAATCACATCTCATCTTTGCCGCCCATCATCTATTAGCTGATGGTATGTCTTGGCAAATTCTTGTGGAGGACTTGATTCAATTATTGCATGCAGAGAAGATTACAGCAGAAGTACTTCCGTCTAAAACCCATTCCTATCAAACATTTGCCGAGCGGGTAAATCAGTATGCAGTATCAGAGGGTGTAAAAGAGTCGGTCAGCTATTGGCAAGAAACGGTTCAGAATATTCAGCCTCTGTATCAAGTTTCTTCAAATGAGGGGTATGTCAGAGACGAAATCAAATTAACCAACGCATTATCAGTGGAACTCACGAATCAATTGCTCAATCAAGCGAATCAAGCGTATCAAACGCAGCCGCATGAACTGTTAATTTCAGCCTTGACGCAAGCCTGTTATCAGCAAACGAATCAAGAGCGGATTTCTTTGGAATTAGAAGGTCATGGCAGGGATGCAGTAGAGGATGAGATTGATGTATCTAGAACGTTCGGCTGGTTCACCACCATGTATCCTGTGAATGTTCATGTGTCTGAATCTCTCTCGGATCACATACGAACTGTCAAAGAAACGATACGTGAAGTGCCAAATAAAGGTGCAGACTATGGGCTGTTGTCACTCATCAATAAGCAGCTTCCTCCTCATTCAGCGCCGCAATTACGCTTTAACTATCTAGGTGAAATTGATCAAGTGCTGAAACAATCATCTGATTATGAGATGTCTTACTTTACATCGGGGATGGATTCGTCATTGGATAATCCATTAACAACCGTCATCGATATGGTCGCTACCATCAAGGGCGGTCAGCTGATTTTTCATCTTTCTTTCAGCGATAAACAGCTGTGTGAAACAGACATGATGCAGCTATTGCAAGCGGTAGAGCAGCAAATTGAGCATCTTGTACAGCATTGCTTAGAGAAAGAAGGAATCGAATTTACACCGTCTGATTTTGAAACAGTGGATATGTCTCTTGAAGAAATGGATTCATTATTTACATGACGAAAAATCAGCATGTTATCTACATTTCATTTTTATTAGCGGTCTTATGGATAAGCAGCTTTGCCGATTGGACACATGCAAAAGCAGTGATTTCATCTAAAGCCGTTGATCAAGTGATAGAGGAACAGATGGAGCTTGGACGCATTCCAGGCATGTCCGTTGTGGTTGTGAAAAAAGACGAAGTGGTGTACCAAAAAGGCTTTGGTTATGCGGATCGAAAGAAAAAGAAGCAAGTGACAGCTAGCACTTTCTTTGAAATTGGATCTACATCAAAGGCGTTTACCGCTCTTGCGATTGTGGAGTTAGAGAAGCAAGGGAAACTTCATTTAAAAGATCCGGTGAGTAGCTATATTCCAGGTTTTTTTCCAACATACAATGGAAAGCCTCAGCGTTTAACGGTGGAGCAATTAATGCATCACACAAGCGGCATTCCCTTTCAATCCATTGCGCTTATCCAGCCAGATACTACAAAGGATGCGTTGAAAAAAACAGTTGATCAGCTGAAATCAATCGAGCTTAATCGTAAGCCAGGCAGTTCCTTTGAATATGCGACCATCAACTATGATGTCCTTGGTCTCATCATTGAAAATGTAACAGGAACATCGTATGAGGCTTATATGAAAGGACTGTTTAAAAGGCATCATCTTGACCAAACGGAGGCTGGGCTAAAACGGATGAAATCCGGCGCTGTCTCAGAAGGGTTTAAATTGCAATTCCTTGCTCCGCATGCTTATGAAGCACCAGAATATCGAGGCAATACTCCGGCAGGATATATTGTGATGAATAGTCAGGATGTGGGGACTTGGCTGCAATATCAATTGACCGATTCAACTTGGTCTCGCTTTGTAAAAAATCCTGATCACTTAACTGTGAATGTCCTAGAAGAAGGGAAGCATGTCTATTACAATGCCGGCTGGTATATAGAAAATGCACATGAGCAGGTAGACTCGCTTTTTCATGCAGGCTCTAACCCTAACTATTCATCATTTTTTCTGATCCAGCCAAAAGAAGAGATTGCGATCGGAGTGTTAGCAAATATGAATAGCAGCTACACAGAGCAAACGGTACGTCTTATTGCCAAAACGATCACGGGTACAAATGAAGAAGCAGAGTCATCAATGGATCCTTTTCAGCTCATTGATCAGTTGAGTCTTGGTGCCACATGTCTTTTCATTTTGCTGCAAATAGTGTCTATCGTTCGTTTTATCAAATGGAAAAAGCGTGTAAGAAACGGCGCTTTCGTTCGCAGGGACATGTCACTTCGCGTCTGGCTGAAAAGTAGCGGCTGGGTGCTGCTGCTAATTGGGATATTGCTCCTGCCAATCATTGTTGCGCAGCTAGCCTTTAATGGGCTGCCTTGGAAAATGACTTTTGTATGGGGACCTTCCTCTCTCATTGAATTAGCGATTTCTTATTATTTGTTTTTCATTTGGTTTTGTACGATTGGTTTCATCAAAGGATTTATGGTGACATCTCCTGCTGGAAAGAGAGGAAAAAAAGATGACCGTCAAACAGATTTCGGGCATTCATCCTTATAATGATTTGTTTTATCGTAGCTGTTTTTTCAATTGCTTTTTTCCAATTGTGAAGCTGCATGATCAAGAAGTTTTTCCATACTTATTAAATGATCAATTTGCCTACGGGCTTACAGAGAATGGCTTGCTACAGATTGACTGGATGTCGGCACACGATCCAGAAAAGATTATGAATTTACAAGGCATTCAAGTGGAAAAAATGACGTATTGTCCCAACCTCATTGAAAAGGTCAAACAAGATGTGAGGCGTGACCGCCCGGTAATTGTATGGGTAGACCCCTACGTTCAGCGAGGCAGAAAAGAGTATTTGACAACCCATAGCCGTCATTCCATTTTAATGACTGGATTCGATGAAAATCAGCAAATCTTTCAAGTATTAGAGAATCGGCATTTAGATAATTTGTCTTATGAGCATCAAGTGCTGTCATTTAAAGATGTACAGAAAGGATATGACACCTTTCATGATCATTTTCAGCCGAATGATCAATTTCATTCCTATGCGGCCTTCTACTTTGATCCAGACAAACTCTCGACTGAGTTATTTGATCAAAAAACGACTTATTTCCTGAGAAATATGCATGGTCAGATTGACGTAATAGAAAAAGGAATCACAGCTCTTGAAACATTTTATGAGCAGTTTTCGCAATGGGATGATATCGAGAAGCTCGTGGCATCTTTCAATCAGATCATCAATACGAAGAAAATAGAGCTGTATCGGCTGAATCTCATCAAAGGCGATCTACCTGAGCTGGTGGGATGGATGGAACGTATTTTAGCAGAATGGGAGAAAGCAAGGCATCAGGCAGCAAAACTCCTTTTTTCAGGTGAGATGTCTAGTAGGTACCAAGCCAATATCAAAGCTTCTTTAGAACAGATCATCCATGATGAAAAACACTGGCTGGAAGCGTTGGCAATCAAATGCAAAAGGGAGTGTGGCGTGTCGTGAAGTTATTTTGCTTACCGTACGCAGGAGGAGCCAGTACCGTATTCAGTACGTGGAAATCTTATATAGACCGGTCGATAGAAATTCATGCCCTTGAACTCCCTGGGCACGGGACAAGAATGACAGAGCCTGTACTAACCGATTTACAGCAGGTCGCAGATGATCTTTATGTACAGGCGTCCTCCTCCTTAAAAGAAGGAGAGCCCTATGCCATTTTCGGTCATAGTATGGGAGCCGTCCTTGCATATGAATTACAAAAAAGAATGAAAACAAGGTTAAACAGAGAGCCTGTTCATGTCTTTTATTCTGGGCGCTTCCCGCCACATATTCCAGAAAAGAAAGTCTATCATCAGCTGTCAGATTCCAAATTAAAAGAAGCGATCATTGAGATGGGAGGCGTTCCTGAGGAACTTGCTGATAACCATGCAGTGCTTGATTTCTTTCTGCCGATTTTAAGAGCAGACTTTCAGCTTTTGGAGACCTATTTGTGTGATGAAGTCGTTCCAGCTGCTTGTCCAATTTCTATTTTTTATGGTACACGTGATTTGCCTTCTGTGCTGTTCGATTTAGACGATTGGGATCAATATACAAGCGAAGATTGTGCGTTTTTCGAATTCGATGGAGATCACTTTTTTATTCATTCATTCACAAATGAAGTCGTTGAAAAAATCAATGTCATTTTAAAGCGAATTGGAGTGTTGGAGAAATGAACACGAAGCACGTAGGCGTGATTGGAGCAGGTGTCATGGGGGCTGATATGGCATTAGACCTTTCAGCAAATGGCTATCAAGTCACATTAGTTGATGTCACAGAAGAAAAGTTAAACGAAGCGCTAGAAAAAATTAAGAAGACCTATCAATTGGTTCAATTTGTGAGAAAGAAGAAAATCTCATTGTCTTTAGAAGATGTATTGTCTCAAATCCAGCTGTCAACTTCACTTGAAGGATTACATGACGCGCATATCGTCATTGAAAATGTGACGGAAGATTGGGAGATTAAAAAACCTATTTATGAAGAGCTACGAGATATTTGTGCGAAAGAAACCATCTATTTTGTAAACACAAGCTGTATCTCCATCACAAAGGTAGGGTCTCTTATGCACCACCCTGAGAATGTCATTGGGGCGCACTTTATGAACCCTGTTCCTCTTAAAGCGCTAGTTGAAGTTATTAGAGGTAAAGCAACTTCTGATGACACAGTGGAAACGGCAAAAGATTTCTTGAAATCGTTTGATAAAACACCAGTTGTGGTGCATGATTTTCCGGGATTTGTTTCCAATCGTGTGCTGATGCTGACAATCAACGAAGCGATTTGGGCGGTGCAAGATCAAGTCGCTACGCCAGCGGATGTCGATAAAATTTTCCGCGGAGGTTTCGGTCATAAAATGGGACCACTTGCGACAGGAGACTTAATTGGGCTTGATACGATTTTGAATTCATTGCTTGTTTTATACGAGAGCTACAAAGATCCGAAGTTCCGTCCATGTCCTCTGCTTGTCAAAATGGTTGATGCAGGCGAGTACGGCAAAAAATCAGGCAAGGGCTTTTTCCAATATGACATGTGAGAGGAGAATAACCAATGGCTAAGCAAATTAAGTGTGTTGTCTGGGATTTAGATCATACATTATGGGATGGAATTTTACTTGAGTCAGATGAAGTGACGTTAAAACCATCGATGAAGGAAGTACTAACAGAGTTAGATGAGCGCGGCATCCTTCTTTCTATAGCAAGCCGGAACGATGAAGCAGCCGTGAAGGAAAAGCTTTCTGCCTTTGGAATCGAACATTTCTTTCTCTATCCAGAGATTCATTGGAATGCCAAATCTAGTTCATTAAAGAGAATTAGCGAGCGCCTAAATATTCATAAAGATACCATTCTCTTTATTGATGATCAGCCATTTGAACGAGAAGAAGTGAAGGCTGTTCATCCAGAGATTACGTGCTGGGATGCAGTGGATTATCTGTCATTACTCACTGATGATCGGCTGCGTCCAGTCTTTATCACAGAAGATGCTAGACGACGCAGAAGAATGTACTTAGAAGCGGACAAAAGGCAGCAGGAAGAAGAGAAATATGAAGGGCCGCCTGAGAAATTCTTGGCGTCTTTACATATGAAATTCGTGATATCAGAAGCAGGAGAACAAGACCTCCAGCGTGCTGAAGAATTGACCGTCCGTACCAATCAATTAAATGCGAGCGGGAAAACCTACGATTATGAGGAGCTTGATTTCTTCCGTCAATCAGATTCTCACTTGCTGCTTGTCTGTGAACTTGAAGATAAATTCGGTTCCTATGGAAAAATTGGACTCTCATTAATAGAAGAAACAGGTGACACATGGCATGTCAAACTGCTGCTTATGTCTTGCCGCGTCATGTCTCGTGGTGTCGGGACCATCTTACTTACAACGATTTTGCAAGAAGCGAAAAAGCGAGGAAAGCGGCTTGTCGCTGACTTTAAACAAACCGACCGAAACCGCATGATGTACATCACATATAAGTTTGCCAATTTCAAAGAAATCGAGAAGGGGGAGAACGGCTATATCTTGTTTGAGAATGATTTAAGCATGATTCAGCCTTTCCCAGAATACGTAGATGTCAATATTGAATTAAATCAGAAAGACCCGGCCAAACAATAAAAAAGCGAAAAGCGAGGAGATTAAATCATGAACCTACACGAACAAGTAAGAGCCTATATCGAGCAAAACCTAGTGGTATTTGATGAGGAAATTGAGCTTGGAAATGATGATCATATTTTTGAACAAGGCTTTGTGAATTCTCTATTTGCGATGAAACTAGTGAACTATATCGAACATGACTTTCAATTCCAATTAGATAACGAAGACCTCGACATTGCTCATTTTAGTACCGTCAATCGCATTGTCGCCTTAATTGAGAGAAAACAACAGGGGGCGGCTCTTCATGAAAACAGCTGAACAAACGATCAATGCCATTGAAGAAATACGACAGTATTGCGATGAACATATCCGTCCGTTTGCCAATGAATTCGATGAGACGGAACATTTGCCAGAGTCGCTGATTCGAGATATGGCGAAACGAGGCTACTTGGCAGCAGGTATCCCGTCTTCCTATCAAGGGCTGGGGCTTGATCCAATCGCATATGGACAGTTTACGGAACAAGTGGGAAAAGCTTGCTGTAATGTCCGGACATTATTGACAGTGAATTCACTTGTAGGAGAAGCCATTCTTCGTTATGGAACAGAAGATCAAAAACAAGGCTGGCTCGTTGAATTAGCTAAAGGAGAAAAAATCGGTGCCTTTGCTTTGTCAGAGCCGAATATTGGTTCAGATGCCAATCATGTTGAAACAAGCTATCAAAAGGAAGGACAATCCTATGTATTAAATGGGAAGAAAAAGTGGATTTCCTTTGGAGCGATTGCCGATTTCTTTATTGTGATTGCAAGAGACGGTGAACAAGTCACAGCATTCCTTGTCGATCGAGATCAGCCGGGTGTAGAGATTGAGAGAATTACAGGAATGATGGCCAACCGAGCGTCATATTTAGCGGAAATCACCCTCGATCATGTCCAGGTGCATGAAGACTGTGTCTTAGGACCAGTTGGGGGCGGATTTAACCATGTGGTGTCACTCGCATTAGACCATGGAAGATACAGTGTCGCTTGGGCAGGGCTTGCCATTGCACAAGAAGCCGTTGATTCTCTTGTTACGTATTCACGTAAAAGAACACAATTTAATGAGAAATTGTACAAGCATCAAATGATCAAAGGCATGATCGGAGATGCGGTGACCCAGCTCCATGCAGCGAGAGCCTTATGCCTAAAGGCTGGGGAAATGAGAGAAGCGAATCATCCTGATGCAATCACAGAAACATCCATTGCAAAATATTTCACCTCTAAAATCGCTGTGGACATTACAAATACAAATGTCCAAATTCATGGCGGGAGTGGATTTAGCCGGGAAAACTCAGCTTCAAGACTATATCGTGAAGCGAAGGTGCTTGAAATTATTGAAGGAACTTCGCAAATTCAGCAACAGGTTATTGCTAACTATGGTTTACGCCATTATTTCGTGAAACATTCTTAGAGAGAAAGGAGATGATCCCATGGCTTTACAGCCGCAGAAGCTGGATAAACAGAACATTGAAAATATGTTAGCTATCACTACGATCCAAGAAGGACTGCTGTTTCATCATTTAATGGAACCGAACGGAACAGCTTATTTTGAACAACTGCTGATCGAAATAGACGGACCAATAGATCGAGACATTTTTGAACAATCATGGACGAATGTCACCAAACAGCATGAAATGCTTAGAACATTGTTCAGATGGCAGGAACTCGCAAAACCAGTACAAATTGTGCTGAAGGAGCATCAGCCAGACATTCGATATCGTGATTTCACGCAAGCGAAGGAGCCTCTTCATGTGCTGAAAGAAGAGGTGACGGCACAGAACCGAGAAGAACGCTTTGATCTGCATGAAGTCCCATTCCGCCTGACGTTATGTGAAGTGAATGATGAAGTCAGCTGGGTTCTCATTAGCTTCCATCACATTTTATTGGACGGCTGGAGCCTAGGGATTGTATTAAGCGATTGGATGAGTGCATATGAGCGCTTATCGAATGGGGACAAACCTCTTCTGGAACAAAGACCGTCCTACCAATCCTTTGTTAAATGGCAGCAGAAAAACCTTCAACAGACAGAAGCACAAGCCGCCTATTGGAAAAATGTTTTCAACGGATGGAGTTATGCAGAACTGCTTCCGAAGTCAAGCGGCGCATATGAACCTTCAGAAGTGTTTCATCAATATGAACATCAAGTGGATACTTCCATTGCGGAGAGCTTGAGCAAATTCACAAATCAATATGACGTGACGCTGGCATCTGTGATGTATACGCTGTGGGGAGTTTTACTATCTAAGTATGCGAACCAAGATGATATTGTCTTTGGGACAACAGTATCAGGGAGAAATGCGGATGTCCCTCATATTGAAAAGATGACTGGGCTGTTCATTAACACTTTACCGCTGCGAGTCTCATTCGAACAGGAGCGGCCAATTCTTGAACAGATGCAGGAGGTGAGCCGTGAGATCGCTGTAAGAAATGAATATGAACATACCCCACTATCTGACTTAAAAAAATATGCAGGAATGACTGCAGAGCAATCATTATTCGATTCAATCGTCGTCATTGAAAACTATCCACTAGATCAAATGCTCACGAAAAACGATCAGCCAATTCGTATTCGTGGATTTGAGATGACTGAGCAGACAGAATTCGATCTCACGCTTAGTGTTCAGGCGTTTGATGATCAGCTGCACTTTTCATTGGTGTATAACCCCGTCACCTTTTCAGCTGAGCAAATCGAAAATTGGTGTCAGCATTTTCTTCATCTCCTGTCTGATGCCTGTGCACATCCGCACAAATCTGCTGCTCAGCTCCAGCTGCTATCAGAAGAAGAGAAAGAAAAGCAGTTAGCGGTCTTTCAGCAATATGGCGGGGCAACACCTAGCCATGAGCCAACGGTGATTGACCTATTTGAAACACAAGTAGAGCGAACGCCAGCGGCAGTCGCAGTTGAGTTTGGCGATACGACGGTTACATATGAACAACTCAATAAGAGAGTGAACCAGCTCGCACATTATTTACAAAACAAAGGAGTCAAACAGGAGCAGCGTGTCGGCATTTTAGCAGAGCATTCCATTGAAATGGTGATAGCATGCTTATCGATCTTAAAAGCTGGCGGTGCTTACGTGCCGATTGATCCTGAATATCCGCAGGAACGAATAGAATATCTATTAGAAGACAGCGGAGTAGAATGGCTCTTAACTCATCCAATAAAAGGGCTCACCTACGCCTATCATGGAGAAAAAATCGATATCACGCAGCCGGATCTATACACCGGACCATCAGACAACTTGGCAGAAGCCATCACCTCAGACCAAACAGCCTACTGCATTTATACATCAGGAACGACCGGAAGACCAAAGGGTGTACTCATTCATCATCTTGGCTTAGCCAACTATATTGAATGGGCGAAGCAAGTATATGTTCGAGGAGAAACAAGGCATTTTGCTTTGTATACCTCACTGTCCTTTGACTTGACGGTTACTTCTATTTTCACGCCGCTCATTTCAGGAAATACCATCATGATTTATCACCATGAAAACCGGCAGCTACTTGTCGAAGACATCATAAACGACAACCGTGTACATGTGATGAAACTGACACCATCTCATTTACAGTTTATTAAGCATTTGTCTTTCCCAGACAGCCAAATGAAATGTTTCATTTTAGGCGGAGAACAGCTGGAAACATCTTTAGCGAAATCTATTCAGCAGTCCTTCCCGCAGCCAATTGAAATTGTGAATGAATATGGACCAACTGAAACGGTCGTTGGCTGCATGATTCATCGATATGACCAGGACCTTGATCAGGACGTGTATGTACCGATTGGAAAGCCTGCACAGCATACAGATATTCTTCTGTTTGACAGACATATGAATCTCATGCCGGAAGGAGCCGTCGGTGAATTATATATTGGCGGAAAAGGTGTCGCAAAAGGCTATTTGAATCGCCCAGAACTGACCGAAGAAAGGTTTGTCGATCACCCTTTCCAGCCAGGAGAAAAAATTTATAAAACAGGTGATGCAGCGCGCATTCTCCCTAATGGTCTCATTCAATTTTTAGGTCGAAATGATGATCAAGTGAAGCTGAGAGGCTACCGGATTGAAACTGGTGAGATTGAATTTTGGTTGAATGAACAGCCAGGAATCAAAGCAGCAGCTGTTGTTGTAAAGCCAGATGTTTCTGGTACACCATGTTTGGCCGCATATGTTGTCACGACAGCCATACTTGATCAAGCGGCAATAAAACAAGCGTTGGCTGATCAACTGCCGGATTATATGATCCCAACTCACTTTGTTCAATTAGACGATATGCCGCTGACTGCCAATGGCAAACTAGATAAACGAGCTTTACCTGCTTTAAAACAGGCGCAGCAAACGAAAAAACAGGCGGGCTCTGACTATCTTTCTGATACGGAGAAAGTCATTCAAGACATTTGGAAAAAGGTCCTCGGCTTAGATGAGGTAAGTGTTCATGACAAATTCTTTGACATTGGCGGGCATTCACTCAATTTGATCCACGTCAATCAACAGCTCGCTAAGCAATTGAATCAAAGCATTCCAATGGTCGAAATGTTCCGGCGTCCAACGATTAGAGAGCTTGCCGCATATTTAAGCGGCGATTCAGAGCAGGCAGCGGCAGGCGCGCAGCCTGTAAAACAAAAGACAAGAAAAGCCAATGAGCCGATTGCCATTATTGGAATGGCTGGTAAATTCCCAGGTGCGAAAAATGTTGAGGCATTTTGGCGAAATTTGAAGAATGGAGAAGAATCAATTTCCTTCTTTTCCGATGAAGAACTGCTTGAAGCTGGTATTGACCGCCAAACCTTCGAGCGATCCGATTATGTGAGGGCAAAGGGTGTCATTGATGGACCTGATTTATTTGATGCATCCTTCTTCGGCTATTCGCCAGGTCAGGCAGAAATGATGGATCCTCAAATACGTCTCCTGCATGAATACGCCTATAAGGCGCTGGAAGATGCGGGGTATGTACAAGAAGATTATACGGGGAAGGTCGGGTTGTTTACTGGGTCCACTTCGAACTTCCAATGGATTCAGCGTTTTGCCGCTTCCCTTGATAGCAGCATGTCAGAGCTGTTTGAAGTGGGTTCACTCAATGATACGTATACCGTCAGTACAAGAATTGCCCATAAATTGAATTTGAAAGGACCGGCGCTTACGCTGCAAACCGCTTGTTCAACTTCCTTGGTCGCCTTGCATTTGGCCTGTCAATCCATTGCAAATGGTGATTCAGATGTAGCTCTTGCGGGAGGTGTGTCGATCCTGCACCCAGTGAAATCAGGCTACGTTTATCAGCAGAACATGGTGAAATCAAGCGATGGCCACTGCCGCGCCTTTGATGATCAAGCAGATGGAACTGTTGGCGGAGATGGTGTTGGTCTTGTTGCTTTAAAAGCACTTAGTGAAGCCATAGAAGATGGTGACCATATTTATGCGGTTATTAAGGGCTCTGCCATCAACAATGATGGTGATCAAAAGGTTGGTTTCAATGCTCCGAGCGTCGAAGGACAGACACGTGTCATTCAGGATGCCCTGCATCAAGCAGATGTTTCACCAGATACGATTGAATATGTGGAAACACATGGAACTGGCACATCACTTGGTGATCCGATTGAAATAGAGGCGCTCACAAAGGCTTTCGACACAGAGAAAAAACAATTTTGCCGCATTGGGTCTGTGAAAACAAATATTGGACATTTAGATGCAGCGGCAGGAGCAGCTGGCTTGATCAAAGCTGTGCTTTCGCTTCAGCATCACACATTTGTACCTAGTCTTCACTTCAAAAAAGCCAATGAAAACATTGCATTTGAGCACAGTCCTTTCTTTGTAAACACTGAGCTGACCGACTGGAAGCAGCCAGCTTCCCATTTGCGGCGGGCGGGGGTGAGCTCATTTGGAATGGGTGGAACGAATGCACATGTCATCTTAGAAGAAGCACCACAAAGAGATCGTCAGCAAATGCCTCGTTCTGCTGAGCTGCTTGTTCTTTCAGCCAAGAGCAAAACGAGCTTGGAACGAATGAAAGACAAACTCACAAGCCAAATAGAAAACACGCCTTCTATCAATTTGGCAGACGCAGCTTATACGCTGCAAACAGGAAGACAATCCTTTGGTTTCCGTCAGGCATTTGTTGCGGCAAACAGAGAAGATGCTCTAAGAGTATTAACAGAAAAGCAAGGCAAGGGCATTGGAAAGCTCATGCATTCGCATGTGGAGAAGCAAAAGATTATTTTTATGTTTTCTGGACAAGGCAATCAATATCTCAATATGGGATTAGATTTGTACCGAGAAGAGCCTTATTTTAAGAAGCAAATGGATGCTTGTTTTCAAGCATATGAAGGAGCAACGGGACGAAGTCTTGCCCGTATTCTGTACCCATTAGCGGCTGAAACAGAAAAGGCACGTGAACAATTGGCAAGTACTCAATATGCACAGCCAGCCATTTTTGCCATTGAATATGCCTTATCCATGCTTTTCATTGAATGGGGCGTTCGTCCTGATGCAATGATCGGCTATAGCTTTGGCGAATTAACAGCAGCCGCCATATCAGGGCTATTCAGCTTAAAGGACGCAATGTCCATGGTCGCCTATCGTGCGAATGCGATGCAGTCGTCACCAGCCGGCGTCATGATGAGTGTTCCATTACCTGAGGCAGAGCTAAAACCGATGCTTCCAAAAGATATTTCTCTCGCAGTTGTCAATGATTCATCATGTATCGTGTCAGGTCTAGAAGAGGCGATAAGTGAATTTGAACAAGAGCTGAAAAGCAACAGATTGATGTGTATGCGATTAGGTGGAACCATTGCCGCCCACTCACATGTCATGAAGGAGGCAGCGGAGCAATTCGGAGAAAAATTAACGCATATGAAAGCCAAGTCGCTTCGTATTCCATTCATTTCGAATTTGTCAGGAGATTGGATGACAGATACGAGTGCGAAGGATATGTCTTATTGGAAAAGGCATATGACCGATACAGTTCGCTTTGCTGAAGGCATCACAAATATTTTACAAGAGGACAATATTCAATTAATTGAGATTGGCCCAGGACAAGATTTAAGCGTGATGGTCAACCGGTCGCTGAACGGCCTGAATCAGCATGTATGTCATGTGTTAAGACATGCAAAACAAGATGTGACGGATACTGAATTTTTACTTGGTCAAATGGGACGTCTATGGACAAACGGATTATCTATTGATTGGGACAGGTTCCATCTAAACCGTCAGCCGCGGAAAATGCCGCTGCCAACGTATGCGTTTGATCAAACCTCTTATTGGTATGATGCAGCAGATCGTGTGAAACAAGAAAAACCAAAGCAGTCTGGACGAAAGCAGCAAATGGATGAATGGTTCTATACCCCTCATTGGGAAGCGGATCTTTTACCTTGCGTGCCATCAGAAGATACATCTGGCGGAGCCTTGCTTTTGTTTGCAGATCCATCTGCTTTTGGAGAGAAGATTGCGGCTGAGCTCATGACGAAACGGAACGAGTCCGTAGTGGTTCGTAAAGGAAATAAATTTACGAAGCATGATGAAAAAATCTATACCATTCGGTCACATGAGCCATCTGATTATGAAAGGCTCATATCAAATCTGGCAGATGATGAAATCAACGTGTCAAAAGTTTGTCATCTATGGGGGCTTTCAGAACGACACTCATCTCACACGGAAGAAGAATGGGTGAAGCAAACGCAGCAAGATGCTTATTACTCCTTGCTTTATATCGGCCAGGCACTGAAAAAATATGTGTTGGACCAAAAGGTGTCAATTACAGTTCTTTCCTCATTGACGTATGCCGTTGGCGGTGAGCCTGTACTTTATCCTGAAAAAGCGATCCATCTAGGACCTGCGATGGTGATTTCACAGGAAACACCGAACTTACGTTACCGCATTCTTGATATTGATCGTCCAGTGGAAAATGGGGTTCAAGAAAAGAGATTGCTAAAGCAAATAAGCGATGAGCTAGACCGAGCGTATGGACAGCTTCTCACGGTCTATCGACGAAATAAGCGATATGTGAAAAAGTATGCGAATAGTTCAGTTCCTGAAACAGGAAAGGCTCATTTGGCTAAAAAAGATGGTGTATACATTTTAATTGGCGGACTTGGATTTATTGGATTGAATATCGCCCAGACTTTGGCCGAGCAAACGAAGGGAACATTGATCTTAACGAGCAGGTCTGGACTCCCTGATAGAAGCAAGTGGCAAGAATGGCTGTCTACGCATGATGATCAAGATCCAACAAAGAAAAAAATCCAAAGGGTAATGGCACTGGAAGAGACAGGCGCAGATATTCTCGTTCAGAAAGTAGACGTTCGTCACAAGGAAGATATCCAGCAATTGATCAACACAGTGGATGCGTCATATGGGCAGATCGATGGCGTGATCTATGCAGCTGGAGTGACAGGCGACCAATCTTTCCAGGTGATGGAGCAAACAGATGTCACATTTTCAGAGCCGCATTTTGAAGCGAAGATGAATGGTGTGCTTCATCTTGATGCCGCCTTAGAAGATCGATCCCTTGATTTCTGTTTTGTCCTGTCATCTTTGTCACCGATCTTGGGTGGACTCGGTTTTACAGCCTATACAGCTGTGAATCATTTCATCGATGCGTATGTGTATGAACGCAATCTACGTTCAGAAACACAGTGGTCTGTCATTAGTTTTGACGGCTGGGAATTTGAGCAGGGGAAGCAGCTTGATCTACCAATTGGAGATGATGTCACCGAAACGTTAATTACAGAAAAAGAAGGAAGAATGATCTTTGAACGATTGCTTTCACTAGATCAAGTGGAACAAATGGTTATTTCGACAACATCATTACATGATCGTATTCACCGATATGTAGACCGTTTATCCCTTGAGGAAGAGAGCGGCGGAGAGCATGAACAAGATGGAAACTTGTATTCTCGCCCAGCGCTTTCCACGAATTATGCGGCACCAGAAACGGAGCTGGAGAAGGCATTAAGTCAACATTGGCAAGCTTTCTTTAAGATTGATGAAATTGGCATAGATGATCATTTCTTTGAAATGGGTGGAGATTCTCTAAAGGCGATTACGTTCATTGGCATCATTCATCGTGCATTTAGTGTAGAGCTGACGCTGCCACAATTTTTCCAAATCCCTACGATGCGATTAATGGCAGCATATATCGATCAAGCAGATACTGCTGCTTATCATGCGATTGAAAAAGCCGAAGTGAAGGAGCATTATCCTCTGTCGTCTGCGCAAAAACGGTTGTATCTCATGCAGCAAATGGATGTAAATAGCACAGGATACAACGAGTTTAAAGCGGGACGAATCAAAGGGAAACTCGATATTAGCAGGCTGGAATGGGCATTTCAGCAGCTTATTAAGAGACACGAAAGTTTGCGGACAGCGTTTGTACTAGAGAATGGCGTCCCTTATCAAAAGATTGAAGAAGAGGTACCATTTGCAGTCACATTATTTGACCTCACTAACGGATCGACACAAGGATCTGAGGAAGTTCAAAAACAAGTGATTGAACAATTTTTGACTGCCTTTACGTTAAGTGAGGCTCCATTGATGAGAGTCGGCGTGATGAAGCTGGCAGAAGAGGAATTCGTACTTATGCTAGACATGCACCACATTATCTCAGACGGTCTTTCCCAAGATATTTTGGTCAATGACTTTATGCAATTATATGACGGTAGGACGCTTGAGCCTCTCGCTCTGCAATATAAAGATTTTTCAGAATGGCAAAATGACTTGCTTGCGTCGGAAGCACTGAAAGAATCGAGTGATTACTGGAAAAACCGGTTAGAGGGTGCCACGCTACTTGATCTGCCAACAGATTTCGATCGGCCGGAAGTGAGACAATTCCGCGGCGGACATTATACGTTCCGTATAGAAGAAGCGGAGCTGAACGCGTTTAAGCAGGTGATTTTAAAGGAAGACGCCACACTGTTTATGGGTTTGTTAAGTGTATATCAGATTTTGCTTCATAAATTAAGCGGACAATCAGATATCACGGTCGGGGTTCCGGTAGCAGGGAGAAAACAAGAGGAGCTGCAGCAAGTGATCGGTATTTTTGTCAATATGCTACCACTTCGTTTGTATCCTAAAGCAGAGCTGACGTACCAGCAATTCCTACAGGATGTGAAAGCACATGTCATCGATGATTTCGGACATCAAGACTATCAATATGAACAAATGGTTCAAGACCTCCAGTTAAGCCGGAGTGTCAGCCGGAATCTATTGTTTGATGCTGTGTTTGCCTTGCAAAATATGAATCAGCCAGAACTGAAGGTAGGCGGCTTAACCTTTAGTGATTATCCGTATGAGACAGGAACGTCACGCTTTGATTTACTCTGGATTGCGTATGAGCAGGAAGACGGTCTTTCTTCAACGATTGAATATAATACTGAGCTTTTCACAGAGGAAACCATCGAGCGGATTGCGGGCTTGCTGAAAGACATCATGCGAGCTGTTTCAGTAGATGCTGTAAGAATAGGGGAGATCGAACTGACTTCTTCATTCAAGCAATTAGATGACGTATCTCTTTTCGAATTAGATGACTTGAAAATATAAGTAAAGAGGTGAGTGGAAGAGTGATTGAACATGATGATTTTCAACTGAAAGCAGCGGCGAAGGAAAGGTTGAGGGAAAGAGCCTACTGGACATCGATCTTATCAGGTGTCCAGCTTGATGGCCGCATTCCTCATACGGTTTCACAAGCCAAGCCTGCTGCAATGAACCGATCGCTTCATTCGTCCTTCCCTGTGGCTATGAATCATTCGTTAAAGCAATTATGTGGAGATTCTGATTTGCGCCTGTTTATCGTGCTGACCACAGCTGCTTTTGGCTTGCTTCAACGTTATAGCGGAAAAACTGAGTTGATGGTGACTGTTCCTACAATGGAACAGTCTGCCAATCAATCAGCCATCAATCATATGCTGCCACTTAAGGCAGAGATTGAGCCTCATATGAGCTTTAGCGCAGGGCTAGAGGCAGTGAAACAATCGTTTCAGGAGGCAGTGCGTCATCAAAATTATCCTATTCATATTTTAATGGATGAGCTTTGGCGTTCAGTAGGAGAGGACAAGAAGTGTGTTAATCTGGCATGTGCATTTGAGCCATTGCATGGGCAAGCTGACAGAGAGCAGCTGCATGCGGATGTGCTTATTGTTTGGAAGAAAGAACAAGATCAACTTCATGCTGAAGTTCACTGGGATGCTTCCATTTATGATGACCACATGATGGAGCAGTTCTCCAATCATTTCATGGGATTCACAGAGGAATGTCTCAAAACGCCTGAGCAAACGATGAGCACACACTCATTTTTATCTGATATGGAGAAAAGTCAGCTGCTTGATTCGTTTCAAGGGGAGTCGCTCGCTTATCCAGTGGATCGTGATATTGTGTCGTTATTTCAACAACAAGTCCAATTGCATCCAGCACGAACGGCTGTTGTGTTTGGCACCACCTCCTATACATATGAAGAGGTTAATCATTTATCAGATCGCATTGCGCTTACACTATCTCAAAGTCAGATAACACGTGAGACTCCTGTTGGACTCAGAATGTATCGATCTGCTGAACTTGTCATTGCCATTCTTGGCATCTTAAAGGCTGGCTATGCTTATTTACCGATTGATGTCCATCTGCCGATTGAAAGAATTCGGTATATGCTCAAAAACAGCGGCGCTACAGCTATTGTCTCGGATGCAGAAGGACACGAAGGATTGGATGTCGAGGTTCATGTGATTCAAGACATGCTTCAAGAATCATCAATGAAAGAGAATCTGACTTGGTCTATCTCGCCTTTGGATATGGCGTATGTCCTGTATACATCAGGTACGACAGGGCATCCGAAAGGTGTCGTTATCGAACATCGTCATGTCATTAATTTGGTATATGGAATGAAAACGCGCTTTTTTGATCTGCTCCCTGATCCTTTGCAAGTAGGGATGCTGGCTTCACACATTTTTGATGCGTCTGTTCAAACATTGTTCCCAGCATTGCTCCTCGGGCATACGCTTCATATTGCCAAAGATGAAGTCCGTATGGATGGGCATGCGTTATGGTCGTTTTACCAAGAACATCACATCCAGCTGTCTGATGTGACCCCCTCTCATTTAAAGCTGATGAACAAGACAGCAGTGCAATCAAAAAAAGACCTGCCAGCGTTGAAGATGATGCTGGTGGGCGGAGAGGTGTTTACAAAAGAGCTGATGGATCAATTTTTACAGCATATATCAGGTGAAAAACCAATCATGATTAATGCGTATGGGCCGACTGAATGTACGGTTCAGTCATCATCCTTTCTGATTCCCCAAGACTGGGATGAGCAAGTCATTCCTATTGGGCAGCCGATGCCGAATGAGCATATTTTCATATGTGACGCGCAAGGAGAGCCAGTTCCGATTGGCGTCTTTGGAGAGTTATATATAGCAGGCGATGGTGTAGGTCGTGGGTACATCAATCACCCTGATCTGAGCAAGGAGAAATTTATCAAAAAACCAGAGCTGAGCAGCGGGGTGTTATACGGTACGGGAGACCTTGCAAGATGGCGGTTTGATGGATTACTAGAATTTGCCAAGAGAAACGACGGTCAAGTGAAAATTAGGGGATATCGAGTTGAGTTAGAGGAAATCCGCAGAGCGATTCTTGATGACCCGCATATGCAAGGATTGATTCAAGATGTCATTGTCATTCCTAAGGAAACGCAGGATCAGGACCAATACATTTGCGCATATATGATGGCAAAACAAGCGATAGATCAACGTGCGCTTCGTCAGTCTTTAAGTGAAAGATTACCAGGTTATATGGTGCCGAGGCATGTCATTCAAATAGAGCAATTTCCTTTGAATCTATCGGGGAAATTGGATATCCAAGCACTGCCGAATCCAGAAGATCAGCTGGCAGACAATCAAGAGCCAGTGACCATTCAAGCACATAATGAAACAGAGCAGAAACTTGTTCGCATTTTCGCCTCTATTTTACAAGTCCCTGCTTCGCAGATTCGTATAGATGAACCGTTTTTTGACTTAGGCGGGAACTCTTTTAATATCGTTGAGCTGTCCAATAAAGTGAAAGAGGAATTTCAGCAGGAGCTGACAGTAATGGAGCTGTTCCAATATACAACTGTTTCGCAAATAGCTGCTCAATTAAAAAACAAAGCATCAGGGCAAGGGAAACAGATCGAAGATGATGGAGAAAATGAAGCGGATGACTTAGAAAGTGCCGCTCAACTGTTAGGCGGGATGATAGATGAATAAGTTCACAGGATTAGAGGTTGCAGTGGTTGGGATGGCCTGCCGTTTTCCCGGAGCAAAGAATATTCATCACTTTTGGGACAACCTTGCAAATGGAAGAGAGTCCATTACGTTCTTTTCGAAGGAAGAGCTGCTTGAGGCAGGGGTTGAGAAAGAGGCATTAGATCATGAGCAATATGTACGTGCCAAAGGAGCAGTGGATCAGCATGATCATTTTGATGCAGATTTCTTTGGTTATTCACAGCGTGAAGCAGAAGTAATGGACCCGCAAATCCGCATGTTTCATGAGGTGGCATGGGAATCCCTTGAAGATGCAGGCTATAATCCTGAAACCTATCAGGAACCGATTGGTTTATTTGGAGCCGCTTCTGCTAATTTATATTGGCAAGCTGCTTCCATGCTGATGAGAACGAATCACTCATCTGAACAATTTGCGGCTGTTCAGTTAACAGATAAAGATTTCATGAACACAAAAGTATCCTACAAATTGAATTTGAAGGGGCCGAGCGTAGCTGTTGATACAGCTTGTTCTTCCTCTTTGACTGCCATTCATATGGCGGCGCGCGCCCTAATTACCGGGGAATGTAAAATGGCTCTCGCAGGCGGCGTCACCATTACGACCCCTCACAAAAAAGGATACATGTATCAAGAGGGGATGATCATGTCGCCGGATGGGCACTGCCGAGCTTTTGATGAACAGGCAGAAGGCACCGTTGGTGGTGAGGGCTGTGGTGTTGTTGTGCTCAAATCTTTAAAGCAGGCACTAAAAGATAAGGATCATATCTATGGCGTGATTAAAGGTTCAGCCTATAACAATGACGGCGGGCGGAAGGTTGGCTATACAGCACCAAGTATAGAAGGACAAAGCGAAGTGATTAAAAAGGCACTTAACATCAGTCGTGTAGAAGCTGAGAGTATTTCTTATATTGAAGCACATGGTACAGGTACAACTCTTGGAGATCCGGTTGAAATTGAGTCACTAAAGAAAGCCTTTCAAACGGATAAAAAACAGTTTTGTGCGATTGGGTCTGTGAAAACCAATATTGGTCATCTTGACTCAGCCGCAGGGGTTGCAGGTTTTATCAAGACAACGCTTAGTCTGTACCATCAGATGCTGCCGCCTAGCCTTCATTATAAAAAACCGAATCCTAAAATTGATTTTGAATCAAGTCCATTTTATGTCAATACAACACCCGTACCATGGATGAAAACAGAGCAGCCGCTGCGTGCCGGAGTTAGTTCGTTTGGAGTCGGTGGAACGAATGTACACCTGATCATGGAAGAGGCACCCGCCGCCGACAAACCGTCAGTAGAAAGAGATCATGAGCTAATGGTGATTTCTGCAAGGTCGAAGCAGGCGGTTCAAAAATCGGCTGAACAAATGACATCTTATTTAAAAGAACAAAAGCATGTCACACTATCCGAGGCTGCCTTTACACTGCAAGAGGGACGAAAGCATTTTCCTTATCGACAAGCTTTTCTTGCAGGTCCGGACCGCACATTCCAATCAGCCGGACAGCCGCAAAAGGCCTTTCAACAGCCTGCAATCGTCTGGATGTTTTCTGGACAAGGTGCTCAGTATGTGAATATGGGCAAGGATTTATATGAGAAAGACCCTGAATTTAAACAAACGCTTCAGAAATGTTTTGCCATCATTTTATCTTTATCAGGTGTTGAGATCGAGAACGTGTTATATCCAACAACCGAAGAAGAGTTCATAAAAGCAGAACAACTCATGCAGCAAACATCATATACACAAATCATCTTGTTTAGTTTTGAGTATGCGCTCGCATCGAAGCTGATGGGACTAGGCATACGCCCGCATTATTTCATTGGTCATAGTATTGGAGAAATCACGGCTGCCTGCGTGGCCGGTATCATCCACCTTGAAGATGCAATCCGTATCGTTTTAAAAAGAGGCAGTTTGATGCAAAAAATGCCTCGGGGTGAAATGGCCGGAGTGTCACTCCCTGCCAAAGAGATTGAACATGATCTTCCTGAAGGTGTCGAGCTCTCTGCGGTGAATAGCTCACAATTATCTGTTGTATCCGGTCCTTCAGAACGGTTACAGATTTATCTCGAACAAGCCGAAAAAAGAGGAGCTTCTGTCCAAACATTGAAAACCTCTCACGCCTTTCATACGAGTATGATGGCTGAAGCATCCGAACAGTTTAAGAACGTTCTCTCAGAGATCACCTATCAGCAGGGCGAGGTTCCGATCCTTTCGAATGTGACAGGAAGCTGGTTAACAAATGAGCAAGCCTCATCGCCTGATTACTGGGCATCTCATATTAGGCAGCCTGTTTTATTTAGTCAAGGATTAGAGACGTTACTTGGACTTGGTGAAGTGGTTTTCATTGAAGTGGGACCAGGTCATACGTTGACTCAATTTGTGAGACGACATGATGACTATGATGTGAACAAAGCAGCGGCTGTTTCATTGGTGAGACATCCAAAAGAACAAGCTGCTGATGATGAATATATGAAAAAGGCTATAGGGAAGCTGTGGAGTTTTGGAGTGGAACCGAACTGGAGCGCTGTCAGAAAAGAAAAGACCCCATATCGAGTGTCACTGCCAACATACCCATTTGAGCATCAAATATTCCCCTCTCCGCAGTTTAAAGCGGATCAGCTGATGAGCAATTTAGCACCATCAGAAATGGGGGAGACACTCTCCGCTGATTTTCAAGACTGGTTTTACATTCCGGTATGGGAGCGCTCTGCACCTGTACTAAAAGAGCAGCATCATCAAGGGAAGCGTATCTTGGTTTTTGAGAAAAATGGTCATATTGCCGCTTATTTGAAAGAGCGGCATGCAGAGGTTGCCAGCGTCTGTCAAAGTGATCATACGATCAAAGAAAATGACCAGTTGATGAAAGCTGACGTTCATATGCTGTCACACTTAGAGTGGGTGATGGCTGAACTGCAGCAATCTGAATTTATACCGGAAGAGATCATCTGGATGCATGATGAACTAACAGAAGATACAGGTGATCAGCCAAACTACTTATCTGTGCTCGATCTCGTCAGGCTGATCAGTCAGCATCATAACACAACCATCCGTCTTCACCTTGTGACAAACCAAGCGCATGATGTTATCGGGATGGAGAAGGTCAATCCTCTTCAAGCAACATGTACTGGATTAGCTCTGACCATTCCTCAAGAATATCAGCATATTGCGTGTCAGCACATTGATTTATGTCAGGAAACAAAGGCGGACTGGCCGCTATTTCTTTCATATGAGGTTGCAATGCACGATCAAGAGGCAGTCGTGGCGTATCGGGGGAACAGTAGGTGGGTTCGAAAAGCTTCAAGTACACCTTTAAGCAAAGAGGAATCGTCCACACAGCCTATCAGGACTCATGGTGTTTACCTCCTGACCGGCGGTATGGGAGGCATTGGTTTCACACTAGCTCAACATTTAGCAGAAACGTATCAAGCAAAACTTGTGTTCCTCAGCCGATCACAAATACGTGAACGCTCTGCATGGCATGAACTGCGTGATGCGGATGGGAAAGAAGCTGAAACCGTGAAAAAGCTGATGACTCTTGAAGAGTTAGGAGCTGATGTACTAACTGTACACGGTGATGTGTCAGATAAAGACGCCGTGCAGAAAGCGATCCAGCTGGCTCATACATCATTTGGTGATTTACATGGTGTCATCCATGCGGCAGGAGAGGCAGATGGGAAGATCATCCAAGCAAGAACAGCAGACGATGAAATTCGCATGTGTCAGGCAAAAATCAACGGGACCTATGTGCTGGATGAAGCACTCATGGATGAAACGCTCGACTTCTTTTTACTTTGTTCATCCCTAGTGTCCTTTCTTGGAGCGGCTGGACAAGTGGCTTATGCCGCTTCCAATGCTTTTATGGACAGCTTTGCTCATGAGAAGAGGCAGGAAGGAAAGCCAGTGATTTCTTTAAACTGGGATCGATGGGAAAAAGTCGGTATGGCACACAACTCAGCATTAGCGGCCAAAGTCAATGACATGATGACGCTCGAGGAGCAGGTGGGAATTTCACCAGATGAAGGAATCAAGGCCTTTCAGGAAGTGCTGCGTTTAGATTATCCGCAAATTCTTGTTTCTGTTCGAGATATGGGTGAGAGAATGAAACACCGATTAACACCTATGCAGCAGGAAGAAGAGTCGACTCAACAAATATCGCAGGTCATAGATGATCGTCTAGAAGCATCATTGTGTGATGTACTCAGCTCCTTTTTTCCTCATGAACCGGATGTGAATGAGAACTTCTTTGAAATGGGTGCGACATCCCTTGATTTACTGCAGATGAGCGGTCATATTAAATCAATTTATGGTATAGAGGTTCCAGTGGTCATGATGTATAGTCATCCAACGATTGCGTCATTGGCTGCAGAACTGAAGAAGATACATGGAGTGAAGGAAGAAAAGCAAGCTGTCACTGAGTCATCTAATCTCCGCAAACAGGCGATGGCAGATGGGAAGAACCGCCGTAAACAGAGATTAAAACGAAAATAGATGGGAGAAATGCAGCGTATGTCTGATCAAGAGCAATGGACCGAATCTGGACTTGAAATTGCAGTTGTAGGATTAGCAGGTACGTTTCCCGAGGCACCGAATGTGCAAGCGTTTTGGGAAAATGTATCGCAAGGGAAAGAATCCGTTACGTTTTTCACTGATGAAGAATTAAAGGCAGCGGGTGTAGATGAGACGCTGCTAAAACGTTCTGATTATGTCAAGGCAAAGCCATATTTACAGCATGCATCATCATTTGATGCAGACTTTTTTGGCTACTCTCCGCGAGAGGCATCTATTATGGACCCGCAAATTCGATTGATGCATGAATGCACATGGCATGCGCTAGAGGATGCAGGCTATGAGCCCGAGCAATACGAAGGATTAATTGGTCTTTATGCCGGCGCATCTAGCAATCTATCGTGGATGGGGCAGCATATGTCATCACTTGCAAAGAACGAAGATGTGTTTCAAATCATGCATCTCAATGACCCATCCTTTGCTTCTCGGATTGCCTATAAATTAAATCTAAAAGGTCCAAGCGTATCTGTGCAAACGGCTTGCTCTACATCGCTTGTTGCTATCCATATGGCCTGCCAAGGATTAATCGGCGGTGAATGTGACCTTGCGTTAGCAGGAGGTGTCACACTCCATCAGCCGCAAATCACAGGCTATCAATACCAAGAAGGAATGATTTATTCTCCTGATGGTCATTGCCGTCCGTTTGATGAAAAAGCAAAAGGAACCATTTTTGGTGAAGGTGCAGGCGTTGTTGCGCTAAAACGATTAAAAGATGCGATAGAAGACGGAGATTTTATTTATGCTGTCGTAAAAGGATCTGCAACGAACAATGATGGGAGCAATAAAGTCGGTTATACAGCCCCAAGTGTGAGTGGACAGGCAAGTGTCATTGAATCTGCGTTAGAAATGGCTGAGACAGAACCAGAGACGATTTCTTATATCGAAGCGCATGGAACGGGGACGCCTGTTGGAGATCCGATTGAGATTGAGGCGCTTACCCGTGCTTTTCAAACAGATCAACAAGGCTATTGCCGAATTGGATCAGTCAAAGCCAATATTGGGCATTTAGATGCCGCAAGCGGTGTAGCTGGTTTTATCAAAACAGTCATGATGCTACATCATCGTCAATTTGCCCCGATGCCGCACTTTGAGAAACCGAATCACCGCATTTCTTTTGATCAAACCCCATTTTATGTTGGGACAGACAAAGAGGAGTGGAAGACATCTCAATTGCCAAGGAGAGCGGGAGTCAGTGCCTTTGGTATAGGGGGAGCAAATGCTCATGTCATCTTAGAAGAGGCAAAGCCGAGAAAAGCAAACAGCAACGCCTCGTCCAAAGAATTAATCGTGCTGTCAGCTAGATCAACGCATGACATGAAGAACGTGACAAAAAACTTAAAGGAATATGTCTCCTCACATCCTGATCTCTCACTTGGTGAAGCAGCTTATACCTTACAAAGTGGAAGAAAGGCTTTCAAATATCGAAAAGCGTTTGTCTGTTCCACGCGGGAAGAGTTATTAGCGGAGCTGCAATTGCTGAATGAAGAGACAGCAGGCAGAGAAAGTCATTTTTATAAACGGATCAGCATGAAGCTGACGGGGTATCATGAGTCAGGTTTACGTGATTACATCAAGCTGTATGAGAAAGATTCTTCTTTCAAAATAGAAGTGGATCGAATCATAAGCCTCGTCCAATCCGCGGTACCTATCAAAAAAGATGAGCTGTTCCATCCTAAACAAAGCAGTCAATCAGAAGTGGCGATGCTGATCATGACATCGGCTTTTGCCAGCATGGTAAGATCACTCGGAATTGAACTAGATGGATGGGTTGGAGAAGGTAGCGGCGTCTGGACAGCTTTATATGCAGCAGGCGGCCTTGAGCTAAACGATGCGGCATCTATTGTGTACCAACTTCATGATACCGAGACGGTTAATCAAAGGCTGGCTTCCCTGCCTCAGAGGACACTCCAACAGCCTGTTTACTTGCAGCAAACTGGGAAGGAACTAACCACTTTCGATCCATCGTCTGTAAAGGGTCTTCTTACTATGGATCGGCCTGTAAAATCACCAATAGTTGAGCAAGAATCACCAGCTTTGATCATTGACCTTTCAACGAAACAAGGGGTTGTAGTTGAAAAGGGAGCAGAAAAAACAACCGAACCACTTGATGGAGACATGCTTCAAATCGCAGGTGTTCTTTGGGAAATGGGGGTCGGCTTAGCTTTCCCAATAACAGATGAGAAGAACAGACAGCGTATTCCGCTACCTGGGTACCCATTTCATAAAACTGATTTCTCTGCACAAACAAATACGATGGCAGCCATTGAACCACAAAAGCCGCAGAATGAACAGCGTGTCTTTGCTTCACTCGCTTCTTTACAAAAAGACATTCACGACATTGTGCAAACTCATTTTGGGTTTGATCAAATAGATGATGAATCGCCATTTTTCGAATTTGGTGCGACATCCCTTGATATTTCTCAGCTTGCAGCGAAAATATCTGAGCATGTGGACAAGCAAATTGACACTGTGCAATTGTATCGGTTTGCGACAGTGGCAAGTCTTGCTGAATATTTGTTTGAAGAACAGTCAGAACAGATTCAAACGCCTGCTTCTCGCCCAGTAAAAAACACGTCCCATGAGCAAACGGATATTGCGATTGTCGGAATGGCTGGAAGATTCCCGGGAGCTTCATCGCTAGAAGACTTTTGGCAGCGTCTTGTGAATGGCGAGGAAATGATTCACTTTTTCACAGAAGAAGAGCTCAAGAAAGCAGGGCTGGATGCGTCTGTCTACCAGCATCCGAATTTCATTGGAGCAAAAGGTCGTTTACAAGAAATCGAAGGCTTTGATGCAGACTTCTTCAACTATTCTGCTAGAGAGGCAGAGCTAATGGATCCGCAGTTCAGGCTTTTGCACGAATGTGCTTGGGAAGCGCTGGAGGATGCTGGCTGTGACCCTGATCGAATGGCAGGGAAAATTGGCGTTTATACAGGAACGAGTCCAAACCATGAGTGGCTGACGCGCTTTGCCCATCAAGAGGATCAATTCCAATCAAAGGTGAAAGGGCTCGATGTGCTAGAGCAGCTGCTGGAACAAGAACAAGCAGACTTTTGTCTTCTCTTTTCTTCCATTAGTGCATTGCTTGGGGGCTTAGGATTCTCTGCTTACTCAGCGGCTAACTTATATATGGATGCATTTGCAGCTAGACTTAATCAACATAGTCAAACCCCGTGGATGTGTGTGAACTGGGATGCGTGGAATTTCTGGGGTGAGCTAGAATCCACAATAGGTGAATCGATCAATGAGCTTGCGATTTTACCAGAAGAGGGTGCTGAGCTGTTCCAGTATGTTCTGTCTAGCCGGCAGAATCGACACATGCTCGTGTCTACAGGAAATCTTGATGAACGGATAGATCAATGGCTGTCACTAGAGCCTAAGACTGTAGCGGATGAGGATTCGTATGAAGTGTCTAAGCACGAAAGACCAGAGCTGGGCAATCCATATGTGGCGCCTCGAAATGAAACTGAAAAAGCGATCTGCCAAGTATGGCAGGATTTTATGGGCATGGAACAAGTGGGCATTCACGACAATTTCTTCGATCTCGGCGCAAGCTCACTGGATATTGTCCAAGTCACCAATCGGTTAAATCAAGCACTTCAAACAAATGAAGCGGTTGTGACGTTGTTTACGTACCCTTCTGTTGCAGAGCTTGCGAAATATATCCAGCCTTCTGAGGACTCGAAGGAAGAAGTGATGGAAGAAGAACTAGCCGTCGTCACTTCCGGTGATCGAAGAGCTCGTTTTAAACAGCAACGGAATAAAAGATTGAGAGGCGGAATCGAGAATGAATGATACAACGAATCACTATCATGGCGCAGAAATTGCTGTTATCGGTCTTGCAGGTCGTTTTCCAGGGGCCAAAAATGTAGATGAGTACTGGGAGAATCTGAAAAAGGGAAAAGAAACAATCTCCTTTTTTACAGAAGAAGAGTTACGGCGTGAAGGTACAGATGAAGCTTTATTAAAAAATCCCCGTTTTGTTAAAGCAAAAGGGATGCTAGATGATGTTGAATTATTTGATGCAGATTTCTTTGACTATACACCAAAGGAAGCGGCCATGATGGACCCGCAGTTTAGACTGTTTCATGAATGTGTGTGGACAGCGCTTGAAGACGCTGGGTACGATCCGTTTGAATATAAAGGGCAAATCGGTCTTTATACAGGTGCAGGGATCAATACAGAATGGGTCATGAGAGCACTTCAAGGGGCGGCTCAAGGTGAGGATTCGAAAACACTGGAAGCTGCCGTTCTGAATATGCGTGATTATTTAGCGACGATGATTTCATATAAATTAAATCTGAAGGGACCGAGTATGGTGGTGCAAACCGCCTGCTCGACCTCGATGGTGTCGATTCATTTAGCCGTTCAGGCTTTATTAAGCGGCGACTGTCATATGGCTGTTGCAGGTGGCGTGTCCATTCGTCTGCCGCAAAAATCGGGCTATCTGTATCAAGAAGGCATGATCCATTCATCTGACGGGCATTGCCGCGTCTTTGATAACAAAGCCGATGGAACCGTTTTTGGTGATGGTGCAGGAGCCGTTATTTTAAAAAATTTAGAAGATGCCATTGAAGACGGCGATCACATTTATGCTGTCATCAAAGGGTCATCTATTAATAATGATGGAAATAGAAAAGTAGGATATACAGCGCCGAGTACGAAAGGTCAAGTTTCAGCGATTAAGACAGCACTTCGAATGGCTGAGGTGGAACCTGAAACCATTTCGTACATTGAAGCACATGGAACCGGGACAACCCTCGGAGATCCGATCGAAATTGAAGCGCTCAAGCAAGCATTTGATACAGATAAAAAAGGCTTTTGCCGCATTGGCTCTGTCAAATCAAATGTTGGTCATCTGAATGATGCATCAGGTGTCGCGGGCTTTATTAAAACCGTTTTAAGCTTAAAGCATCAAGTGATTCCGCCGACCATTCATTTTGAAACACCAAATGAAAAAATTGAATTTACCAATTCGCCTTTCGTTGTAAACACAGACTTGACGCCATGGAGCACGCAAGAATCTCCTCGCCGAGCAGGTGTAAGCTCATTTGGGATAGGTGGAACAAATGCTCATGTCATTTTAGAAGAAGCACCTGCTACACGTGTTGCCGCTGATAGCCCTGAGGATAGTGAACTTCTTTTATTATCTGCCAAAACACCAGCAGCTCTTGAAAAAATGACGGATCGCCTTGCGGACTACTTACTTCAGCATCAGCAGCATGTTCGTCTAAGTGACGTTGCCTATACGCTGCAAACAGGGCGCCATCATTTCCCGCATAAACGTGTCATTCTTGGAAGTAACACGGCGGATATGTTACAGGCGCTGAATCAAAGGTCAAAAGAGGTGGTCAAGACGGCCAGCTCCCAAACATCGAGCCGTCCAGTCGTCTTTCTTTTCCCAGGCCAAGGATCTCAGTATGTAGACATGGGGCGTCAGCTTTATGACAAATATCCAGTCTTTAAAGAAGCGCTGGATCAATGCTTGAATCAATTCAAACAGCATGTCACAGTTGACCCATTTCGTCTTTTATTTTCAACAGAAGCAAGTGATGATCGTCAGCTGATCAATCAAACAGAATATACGCAGCCGCTTCTGTTTAGTGTGGAATACGCTTTGGCTAAATTGCTGATTCATTTTGGCGTCAAACCGCAGGCACTGATCGGTCACAGTATTGGAGAATATACGGCTGCTGCCGTATCTGGTTTACTATCTGTTGAAGATGCCGTAGATCTTGTGGCTTATCGCGGACAGCTCATTAGCCAGCTTCCAAAAGGCTCTATGCTGAGTGTTCCTTTGAGTGAACAGAACGTGCTGCCATATTTAACAGATGATCTTTCACTTGCAGCAGTAAATGGTCCTGAATTGTGCGTAGTGTCAGGTGAGACCGTAGCCATTGATGCACTTGCTGAGAAGCTGGAGGCTGCTGGACATGGGTGCAGGAAGCTTCACACCTCTCATGCCTTCCATTCTAAAATGATGGATGACATCCTGCCATCATTTAAAGAAAAGGTAGCCGAGTATCAATTGAATGCGCCGTCTATCCCGTATATTTCTAACGTCACAGGTACGTGGATTGACCATGAAGCAGTGCAAGACCCGGCATATTGGGCTAATCATTTGCGGCAAGCGGTTCGTTTCCGTGATGGAGCAGAGACGTTATTAACGGAGCTTGATCCTATTTTCGTTGAAGTCGGGCCGGGGAATACGTTAAGTGCCTTTATTCGCCAAGCTTCAAAGGAACATCATCAGCAGCCGATTCCATTGATGCGTCATCCAAAAGAAGAGGCAGCCGACGACCGCTACCTGCTGGGAAGATTGGGGGACATCTGGCTTCAAGGGGTGCCGGTAGACTGGACAAAATTGCGAAATCAGACATCAAATCAAAAAGTATCCTTGCCGACCTATCCGTTTGAACGACAACGATATTGGATTGAAAAGGTAGATACATCTGCATTATCTTCATCCTCAGGTGTGCAAATGGTTGTGCCAAAGGATAACAAGGAGCAGGAAATAGAAGAAAACAATCAAGTTCATGCCGCCGCATCGAATGACATTGAGGCAACGTTACAGCGGATGTGGAAAGACATTTTAGGAATTGAAAAGGTGGAAAGAGACGACCATTTCTTTGAGCTTGGCGGACATTCGTTAAATGCCACCGGTCTGATTTCTCAAATTCACAAAGAGTTTGGTGCAGAGCTAACGCTCACAGACATGTTTAACAATCCGACAATTGAAAAGCTCCAAGCATTCATCGAAAAGGCAGAGAAGCATCAATATTTCAAGATTGAACCAGTCGAAAAGAAAGACACATATCCATTATCTGCTGCTCAAAGACGGACATTCCTCATTCATCAGCGTATTGGTCAAGTGACCTCTTACAACATGCCGATGGCACTGAGATGTAAAGGGGAAATTGTCGTCGAGCGCTTTGAGCAGACCTTCAAGCAATTAATTGATCGTCATGAAACCTTGCGAACGACCTTTGAATTAAAAGATGGTGAACCAGTTCAGCGTGTCCATGATGACTTCCAATTTGCTGTTGAAATGACAGAGGCTGATGAAGAAGGATTAGAAGCACAAATCGATGAATTCATTCGTCCATTTGATTTAAAGGCTGCACCATTGATCCGTGTGCGTTTTGTGAAAATCGCAGCTCACGATCACCTCTTATTAGTCGATATGCATAATATTGTGGCGGATGGAGCGAGCATGAACATCTTTATTAAAGAATTTACTGAGCTCTATCGAGGGGAAACCTTGCCGGAACTCACTGTTCAATATAAAGATTATGCAGAATGGCAAGACAAATATTTCCGTAGCGAAATGTTTCAAAAGCAGCAGGATTATTGGAATCAGCAAATTGGCTCAAATGTGCCAACTTTGACAATGCCATATGATTTTGAACGGAAGGAACAATCCTTCTTAGGAAGAGCGATCAAATTCAATATTGAACCGCACATCGTTGAGAAAATTGAACAGCTTGCTGAACAGTATCAGCTGACAAATAACGTTATCTTGTTCCAGCTCTATGGGCTACTGCTCTCACGTTATGCAGATCAAGAGGAGCTGATTGTCGGTTCACTTGTGGCTGGACGGCGTCATGCAGATATCGAGCATACAATTGGCATGTTTACAAACTTCCTGCCAATTAAACTAGACATGGTACAAGAATCAACCTTTACAGAGCAACTGGCGCAGACAAAGCAAGTATTGCTGGATGCGTATGACCATCAAGAGTACCCATTTGACCAAATGGTTGAGCATCTGAATCCAAAAACAAGACCGCATCGCAATCCATTCTTTGATACAATGCTCATCTACCATAATGAGTACGATCCGAATATTAAAATCGAAGCCGATGGACTAACATTCGAAACACATGAGTTTGCAAAGGGAATTTCCAAACTCGATATGAAAATGGATGTTGTTAGAGAAGTAACGGGGGAGTTAAAGTGCGTCCTTCAATACAATCTTGCGCTGTTTAAACATGAGACAATGCAAGCGTTCGTCAAGCATTTCGAGCACTTGGTCGAACAGGCTGTTCAAGCACCTGTTCAACTGCTCAAGGATTTCGATGTGCTTACAGAGGAAGAAGAACAGGCAGCAAAGGAGAAAAGGGAGCGTGCAGAGGAAAAAGCACCGCTCGTACTTACAGTTAGCTCGACATTTACAGCAGATCCAATCGCACCTTACATTCAGTACTGGACCAAGCAGTTTGATGTGCAGCTTGATGTTCAATTTGCACCGTATGGGCAGGTATATCAGGAATTACTAAATGAGTGCAGCCTTATCTCACAGAAGAAAAACGGTGCGAACCTTCTGCTCATTCGTTTAGAGGATATCACAGGTCCAGCTCACCTCTCACTGGAAGAAAAGAAAAAACTGGCTGCAGAGCATGCTGAAGAACTTGCAAACGTTCTGAAATCAAAAACGAAACATAACTTATATTTTGTTGGGATTCTGCCGATAAGTGCTGCTCTTAAAGACACGCTGCAAGATGTGGAACGAGAGTGGATTGCTCAATTATCTGAGATAGACGGTGTTCAATTAATCGACTGCCGTCAGCTTGCGAAGCACTATCAGATAGATGACATCTTTGATGCAAAAGGAGAGCAAGCCGCACATCTCCCATTCACAGAAGTCTTTTGTGGAGCCATCGGTACAAAAGTCGCACGCGAGTTCATTGCATGGCAAGGTGCACCATTTAAGGTAGCGGCCATTGATTGTGATCACACGCTTTGGAGAGGTGTCGTTTCAGAAGACGGTATAGAAGGCATCGATATTACGCCAGAACATCAAATGCTTCAGCGCTTTTTAAAACAAAAGCAAAAAGAAGGTCTCTTGCTTGTCTTAAGCAGCAGGAATAATGAAGAAGATGTGTGGCGCGTGTTTGAAAACCACCCAGATATGATCTTGCAAAAAGACGATATTGTCGACTGGCGGATCAACTGGGAAAGTAAACCGGCACATCTCAAAGAGATGGCAGATTCACTGAATCTTTCATTATCTCAGTTTATTTTCTTAGACGATGATCCTGCTCAGTGCTTGCATATGAATGAAGAGCTGCCTGAAGTGATGACACTGCTACTACCTGCCAATGAAAAAGCGATCCCATTATTCGCTCAGCATGCTTGGGCATTTGACCGCTATGATGTCACAGAAGAAGATAGAGGGCGAACAACGAGCTACAAGGCTGAAAAAGCTCGTCAAAAAGAGAAAGCAGAATCGCCGTCAATGGAGCAATTTTTACAAGATTTGAATTTGAACATGAGTGTAACAGAGTGGGGAGAAAAGCACCTTGCCCGCGTGGCGCAAATGAGCAGTCGCATTAACCAATTCCGCTTAAATGATCAGCGCTTTGATGAACAGCAGCTGAGAGAGCGGATGGGAAATGAGCATGTTCAGGGCTGGATTATCGAGGTAGCGGATCGCTTCAGTCATGAAGGAATTGTAGGGGCGATCTTGGCTCATCATGCAGGCGACGACACCTTGATCATTGATGCATGGATGCTAAGCTGCCGTGCTCTAGGGAAAGGGATTGAGCAAAAATGTCTGACATGGCTCGCTGAATATAGCCGTCAGCACCAGCTTTCTTCTATTGAATTCACATTTGCATCGACTGGACGTAATGAGCTATTCAAGTCATTTATGAAAGAGCACCAGATGCAGGAGATGGAGGAGCAGCAAACATACCGGATACAAGTGGAAGAAATCGGTTCACTGAGCGATCACATTCAGATTGTCGACCACCTGTCACCTCGTCAGCACCTGGCTGAAGAAATAGAGGGTCAAAGGGTGGAGACAGCAAGTCATTCAGCTTCTGAAGGTTACACATGGGAAACGATTCAAACAGATCAAACGCTGCACAGCGGGTATGTAAAAGCCCTTAAGGTACATGATCAAGAAGGTCTGCGTTCATTATTAAAGACGGAACTAACGCAGGATCAGGGACTTTACGCACAGCCAACCAATGAACGCGAGGCATTGCTTCTTGAGATTTGGTGTGACATTCTTCATGTGGAAAAAGTAGGAATTGACAACGACTTTTTCGATTTAGGAGGAAATTCTTTACTTGCTGTCAAAATGGAAGTAGAGATTGAAAAGAAGGGTTGGTATGTTGATGATTTGAATTTTGCTGAAAAACACACCATTCGAGAATTAGCAAAATATATGAAGAGGGAGAATCAGCATGCATAAAGATGTAAAAGCCATATATGAAGAATCAAAAATTTTAGATGAGGCAACTCATTTATACGGAGTCCAGCGAAGTGACATCCACTTTATCGCAGATGCAGAAAACTATGTGTATGAACTTAAAAAAGACGGAGAGTCTTTCATTTTAAAAATTACCCATACCATCCGCAGATCACCTGATTATATTTTAGGTGAAATGGAATGGCTCCATCACTTAGCGAAGGGCGGACTTTCGGTTGCAAAACCAATTGCTTCATTAAATGGCCGTGATATCGAGCAAGTAGACGATGGGCAAGGCGGTTCATTTTTACTGCGGGTCTATGAAAAAGCACCAGGCCATAAAGTCGAAGAGGCAGACTGGAACGATGAATTATTTTATGCCCTTGGACAGTACACAGGCCGCATGCATAAACTGACAAAAAGCTATCAGCTGTCAGATCCGCGATATAAAAGACAAGAGTGGGATGAAGAGGAGCAGCTTAAATTGCGTAAGTATGTCCCAGCCGATCAGACGCTTGTATTCGAACAAGCGGATCGGTTGATGGAAAAGCTGGCAAAGCTTCCGAAAAATCAGGATACGTACGGATTGGTTCATGCGGATCTTCATCACGGAAACTTCCACTGGGATCAAGGCAAAATTACGACCTTTGATTTCGATGATATCGGGTACAACTGGTTTATGAATGACATTAGCATTTTGCTATACAATGTGTTGTGGTACCCAGTCATTCCATACGAAGACAAAGCAGCTTTTGCAGGAAACTTTATGAAGCAGTTCCTTAAAGGCTATCGTGAAGAGAATGAGCTTGGGGATGAGTGGCTTGCCTACATCCCTGACTTCCTTCGCTTACGTCACGTGCTAATCTATGGCTTGCTGCATCAAGCATTTGATTTGGCTACCATCGGAGAAGAAGAGAAGGCCATGCTCGCTAGCTTCCGCTCCGACATTGAGCAAGCAGCACCGATTACGACGTTTGACTTTACAAAGCTAAGTCAATCTTAAAATCAAAATCCCCGCCTATGTGATGAGGCGGGGATTGTTTTTTTATGGGCGATAGGTGGACGGTGATTCAATGATATGAAACAGGTTCTTTCCTTGCTTTGTATTATCGATCCAGCCTTGAAATGCTGCTTTACCAGGTCCATATGCATAGACAGGGA
This sequence comes from Bacillus pumilus, assembly GCF_900186955.1. Classification (NCBI taxonomy): domain Bacteria; kingdom Bacillati; phylum Bacillota; class Bacilli; order Caryophanales; family Bacillaceae; genus Bacillus; species Bacillus pumilus. The sequence continues at coordinate 720,736 of NZ_LT906438.1, forward strand.
CATCCTCACCTGTATGAGCAAAGGTTGTCCAGCCTGAGAAAGAACGCTGATCAAAGATGTGTTGAATGCTGAGTTGAATTGTACTGGCCTTCCCTGATTGTGCCGCTTTCTCCACCTGTGAGATTTCCTCATTTGTGAGCGAGAAATCAATATGGGTGTGAAGGACATCACGTACCGATTGTCCGCCTGCGATTTTCTTTGCCATATACACAGGTGTTTTCTTAGCAGCTAAAATAGGTGCTGGGTCCCATTTATAGCCAGTTTCACTTGTCATGCCGTCTGCACCAAACGAAAAGCCGCCAGTCGCATGATCTGCTGTGATGACAACGAGTGTTTCTTGATCCTTTTTAGCGAATTGAAGAGCCGCTTGGACTGCTTTCTCAAAATCCTCCATCTCACTCATTGCGCCGACCACATCATTTTCATGTCCAGCAGAATCAATGGTACTACCTTCAAGCAGCATGAAAAACCCATGCGAATTGTCTTGATTTAATTGGGCTAATGCTGACTGCGTCATGTCTTTTAAAGTAGGCACATGCTTTGGACGATCGATGGCTCGATCCAGTTCGTCCTCCTGGAATAAGCCGAGCATTTTCGAAGATGATTGGGAGGTTAAATCATCTTTTGACCTTAGTATGGAATAACCGCTCTTCTCAAATTCTTTCACAAGATCACGGTCTTTTCGGTCAAAATATTGCATGCCGCCACCTAGAAGGATATCAACTTTGTGCTCTCCGCCTATTTTCTCATCATAAAAGTGGTCTGCAATTTGTTCTTTGTTTTTTCGGGAGACGTTATGTGTGCCAAAAGCGGCAGGTGTAGCATCGGTGATGTCAGATGAGACAACAAAGGCTGTTTTCATTTGTGCTTCCTTTGCTGCTTCAACGACACTTCTAAGAGGTTCTTTTTCTTGGTTGACGGCGATGGCATCATTGTATGTCTTTTTTCCAGTCGCCATGGCCGTGGCTGCGGCAGCTGAGTCGGTAATATTATCTCGAGGATCATCTGGGTGTGTGGTCTGCATCCCGACTAAATACGGGTCCCAGACGGTTTGTGCTTTTGGAGAACCAAGCTTTTCCTGCTTGAATGTGCGGTAGGCTTTGATCACGGGCATCCCCATTCCATCGCCAACGATAAAAATAACATTTTTTGGTGTTTTCGTTTGTTTCTTGTCTGCTGCATTTGTTGAGACGGGAGTGACATAATGTGAGGTCAATAAAGCAGCGAATACGAGTACCGCTAGAATCCCACTCATAAGAAAAATACGTTTTTTACGATCCATAGAGCCCATGAAAAATCCCCTTTTATCATTTATTTCATAATTTGTATTTTATTTGAATGAGGGCAATGGTTCAACCCCTTTTCCCATAAAAAAAGGGATGAGACTTTTGCCTCATCACCTTTTATACCGTATCACACTTGACGCCAACGACGCCTTCTAGATCTTTAATATCAAAATACACATCAGTTGTATAGCGATCTTTATGCACGCGTACGCGTACTTCCATAATCGGATAGTTCTTTTCTGTTAAATCATCAATACGAACAGAATGAATGCGAATGTTGAGGGCTTTCATTTCTTTTAAAATATCCGTCATACGGTTTCGATCAGAAAGTGACATTCTGATGCGGATTTCTTTTTCCTGTAAGCGAATCGGTCCGATTCGCTGGAAGAGCCATGGTAGAAATTCGACACTAACCAGAATAAAGAAAAGACTGAGGAAGGCTTCTTTATAAAATCCTGCACCTGTTGCAACCCCAAGTCCTGCTGCTCCCCAGATCATCGCAGAAGTCGTAAGACCTGAGATGACATCATTGCTTTTTCGCAGAATCACACCTGCTCCAATAAAACCAACACCAGATATAATTTGCGCCGGTAACCTGAGTGGGTCCATTTGAAGCTTAGAGACTCGAGGGAAATTGTAGGCTGCATCAATGCTGATGATGGTTAACACGCAGGAGCTGACAGCAATGACAATACACGTTTTTAAGCCGAGTGGCTTTTTCTTCAGCTCGCGTTCAAGCCCAATAATCAAACCGATTAAGGTGGCCACGGCTAATTTTAAGACTGTATCCCATTCAATTGTCCAAAACATGCGTATCGCTCCTTCACTTCATGTACGTTTCACATCATGTATATGATCTTCTCACAGCCCATATGGCTGCACAACTCTTATTTTATTCAGAATCGGAAGAAAGAAAAGCTTTTTATTTAATTTAAAAAAGAGAGTCATCCGCATAAGGCAGACGACCCTTCATGTTCTTTATTTTGTTTCTTCTTCAAGATGATTTTCCATTTTGTTAAATAGCTGTTTTGATGCTTTTGACGGCTTACTTGTCAATAAGCTCACAATAATGGCAGCTAATCCACTTAACGTAAAGCCAGGAATCATTTCATAAATACCTGTTGCATGGTTAAGGCCTGTCGTGATCCATGTGAGAACCACAACCGCACCAACAATCATCCCAACAAGGGCACCATGATGATTCATTCGCTTCCAGTATAGGCAAAGTAAGATGACTGGACCGAATGAAGAACCAAATCCAGCCCACGCATAACCGACAAGGTCAAGAATGGTATCACTTGGATTAAGTGAAAGGCAAAGGGCAATTACAGCGACAACGAGTACAGACATACGGCCAATCATCACGAGCTCTTTATCAGATGCTTTTTTTCTAAAGAACGTTCTGTATAAATCCTCTGTCATCGCACTTGCCGTGACAAGCAGCTGAGACGAAATTGAACTCATAATCGCCGCTAAAATGGCAGAAAGTAAAAATCCAGTGATATATGGATGGAACAGCACCTTAGAAAAGACGATAAAGATCGTTTCAGGGTCAGCAAGGTTCATACCCGTTTCATGAACATAGGCAACACCGACTAAACCGACAGATAGTGAACCAATTACTGAAATAATCATCCAGCTCATTCCGATGCGGCGTGCTGGTTTTAAGTCTTTGACGGACGTAATCGCCATAAAGCGCACGATAATATGCGGTTGTCCAAAGTAACCTAGTCCCCAAGCGAGGAAGGATATAATGCCAATGACGCTCGTTCCTCTAAAAATATCAAGCAATTTAGGATCAATCTGTTGAATATCTTGGAATGTAGCAACAGGTCCGCCTAATTGTGTAAAGGCAACGATCGGCACGAGCACTAATGCTAAAAACATGATAGCTCCTTGGACAAAGTCCGTTAAGCTCACTGCTAGGAATCCACCAAACAATGTATACAAAATAACAATACTTGACGTCAAAATCAGTCCAAACATGTAGTGTGCACCAAATGCTGACTCAAATAAACGTCCGCCTGATACCATCCCAGACGATGTATACAGCGTAAAGAAAATTAAAATGATGACAGCTGATACAGCTTTTAATAAAGAAGATGATCCTTTGAATCGTTTATCAAAGAAATCAGGAATCGTAATGGCATCATCAGCAATTTCTGTATAAGAACGTAAACGGGGTGCAAGAATGAGATAGTTTAAGTAAGCACCGACGATGAGACCAATCGCAAGCCAGGTAGTCGATAAACCTGTTTTATACATTTCACCTGGTACACCCATCAGCATCCAGCCGCTCATATCCGCAGCACCTGCTGAAAGAGCTGTAACGAATGGACCAAGTCCGCGTCCACCAAGCATATAATCATTTAAATCATGTGTTTTCCTGAATGCATGCCAACCGATGGCAAGCATCCCGATAAAATAAATAGATAAGGAAATTGTAACTTCAATACTCATTTTGTGTTCTCACCTTTTTCGTATAAATTTGACATCACCTCAATCAAAATATCCAGAAGTGTCAGGGCTAGTTTTTTGATTGAATGCCCTTCTCACTGCTATGGTTACTTAACCTAACAGAGTATTCCCAAGTGATCAACCTTCTTAAACCTCCTCATTTTGAAGAAAAAATGGACAGATCGGTGATACGAATCAGTTTGTATGCGCTTACAAAAGTAAATAAAAGTAAAAATTTTCTGAAAATAAAGGGTGGTCTGCATGACTATTTTCTTTATCTGTTGGATCACTATGATGCTTCGAGAGAAAAGGGCTCTTGCTGCGCCTGTGTAAAGTTGCTTTAGAACAGTAAAATTTGATATGATAAAGTGTATATGACTTATGATCATGACCACGAACACGTATCATTTTTGGAGGTGAACCTGCATGTCTAGAATTTCAATAGAAGAAGTAAAGCACGTGGCGCATTTGGCACGGCTTGCAATTACAGAAGAAGAAGCTGAGATGTTTACAGAACAGCTTGATAGCATCATTTCATTTGCAGAGCAGTTAAACGAGGTAGATACGGAAAACGTTGAACCAACAACACACGTATTAAAAATGAAAAACGTCATGAGAGAAGATGTTCCGAATAAAGGTCTTTCCATTGAGGCAGTCATCAAAAACGCGCCTGATCATAAAGACGGCTATATTCGTGTGCCATCAATTTTGGACTAAAGGAGGCCTGAGGCATGTCACTGTTTGATCACAAAATTTCTGAATTAAAAGAGCTTTTACATAAAAAGGAACTGTCTGTTTCTGATTTAGTGGACGAGTCTTATAAACGAATCAATGAAGTAGACGGGAAAGTACAAGCATTCCTTGCATTAGACGAAGAGAAAGCTCGTGCGTATGCAAAGGAATTGGACGAGGCAGTTGGTGAAAAGGACGAGCTTGGTTTATTGTTCGGTATGCCAATCGGTGTGAAAGATAACATCGTCACAAAGGATTTACGTACAACAGCATCTAGTAAAATCCTGCAAAACTTTGATCCTATTTATGATGCAACGGTTGTCAATCGTTTAAGAGATGCGGAAGCAGTCACAATCGGTAAATTAAATATGGACGAATTTGCAATGGGATCTTCTACAGAGAACTCAGGCTACAAAGCAACGAAAAACCCTTGGAATTTAAACACTGTTCCAGGTGGATCAAGTGGTGGCTCAGCAGCTTCTGTTGCAGCAGGTGAAGTGCCATTCTCACTTGGATCAGATACGGGCGGTTCGATTCGCCAGCCGGCATCATTCTGCGGCGTTGTGGGTCTGAAGCCGACGTATGGCCGTGTATCTAGATACGGCTTAATCGCATTTGCTTCTTCATTAGATCAAATCGGGCCGATTACGCGTAACGTAGAGGACAATGCCTACGTTCTTCAAGCGATTGCTGGAGTCGATCAAATGGACGCAACGAGTGCAAATGTCGACGTCCCAGATTTTCTTTCTTCATTAACTGGCGACATCAAAGGCATGAAAATTGCAGTGCCAAAAGAATACCTTGGAGAAGGTGTTGGCGAGGAAGCAAAAGAGTCTGTTCTTCAAGCGTTAAAAGTATTAGAAGGACTTGGTGCCACATGGGAAGAAGTGTCTCTTCCGCATTCTAAATATGCGCTTGCGACTTACTACTTGCTGTCTTCTTCAGAAGCATCTGCAAATCTTGCGCGTTTTGACGGCATCCGCTATGGCTACCGTACAGATAATGCAGAAAACCTGATTGATTTATATAAAAATACTCGTTCTGAAGGCTTTGGAAACGAAGTGAAACGCCGCATCATGCTTGGCACATTCGCTCTTAGCTCAGGATATTATGATGCATACTATAAAAAGGCGCAAAAAGTCCGTACATTGATCAAAAAAGACTTCGAAGATGTTTTTGAAAAGTATGATGTCATTGTAGGGCCAACAACGCCAACTCCTGCATTTAACATTGGTGAAAAGACAAGCGATCCACTGACGATGTACGCGAACGATATTTTAACGATCCCTGTGAACCTTGCAGGCGTTCCAGGAATCAGTGTGCCTTGTGGATTTGCAAACGGTCTTCCGTTAGGACTGCAAATCATTGGTAAGCACTTTGATGAAGGAACGGTTTACCGCGTGGCTCACGCTTTCGAGCAAGCAACAGATCATCATAAAGCAAAACCTGAACTGTAAGGGGTGAATCAGAATGAACTTTGAAACGGTAATTGGACTTGAAGTCCACGTTGAGCTAAAAACACAATCAAAAATTTTCTCCAGCTCGCCGACACCTTTTGGTGCAGCTGCCAACACGCAAACAAGTGTCATCGACCTTGGATATCCTGGCGTACTGCCTGTATTGAACAAAGAAGCAGTGAACTTTGCAATGAAAGCAGCTATGGCGCTAAACTGCGAGATCGCAACAGATACAAAATTTGACCGTAAAAACTACTTCTATCCTGATAACCCAAAGGCGTATCAAATCTCTCAATTTGATAAACCGATCGGTGAAAACGGCTGGATTGAAATTGAAGTAGAAGGCAAAACGAAACGAATCGGTATTACGCGTCTCCATTTGGAAGAGGATGCAGGTAAACTGACACACACAGGCGACGGATATTCACTTGTTGACTTCAACCGTCAAGGCACACCGCTTGTTGAAATCGTATCTGAGCCAGACATTCGCACACCAGAAGAAGCGTATGCGTACTTAGAAAAACTAAAATCTATTATTCAATATACAGGCGTATCTGACTGTAAGATGGAAGAAGGCTCACTTCGCTGTGATGCCAATATTTCACTTCGTCCGATCGGCCGTGAAGAGTTTGGAACGAAAACAGAGCTCAAGAACTTGAACTCATTTGCTTTCGTACAAAAAGGTCTTGAATTCGAAGAGAAACGTCAAGAGCAAGTATTGCTTTCTGGCGGCTTGATCGAACAAGAAACTCGCCGCTATGACGAAGCGTCTAAAAAGACGATCCTCATGCGTGTCAAAGAGGGCTCAGATGATTACCGCTACTTCCCAGAACCAGATTTGGTGGAGCTGTACATTGATGACGAGTGGAAAGAACGCGTAAGAGCATCGATTCCAGAGCTTCCAGACGAGCGCCGCAAACGCTACATCGATGAGCTTGGCCTTCCTGCATATGATGCGATGGTGCTGACGCTGACAAAAGAAATGTCTGATTTCTTTGAAGCAACCATTTCAGAAGGTGCAGAAGCAAAGCAAGCTTCAAACTGGCTGATGGGTGAAGTATCTGCCTACTTAAATTCAGCTCAAAAAGAGCTGGAAGATACAAAGCTAACGCCGCAAGGCCTGGCTGGCATGATCAATCTCATCGAAAAAGGAACGATTTCTTCTAAGATTGCCAAAAAGGTATTCAAAGAGCTGATTGAAAATGGGGGAGACGCAGAAACAATCGTCAAAGAAAAAGGACTTGTCCAAATTTCTGACGAAGGTGCCCTGCTCAAACTTGTCACAGAAGCACTTGATAACAACCCGCAATCCATCGAAGACTTTAAAAACGGAAAAGACCGCGCGATTGGTTTCTTAGTCGGACAAATCATGAAAGCATCGAAGGGACAAGCAAACCCGCCGATGGTCAACAAGATTCTCCTAGAAGAAATCAAAAAACGCTAATGAACAATAGCAAAAACCGCCTCATGAGAAGAGGCGGTTTTTTTTGCTTGAAATGACAGGGTCTTATAATAGATTCAGACCACCGCCGTATATCAATTCGGAGATTCTTTTCTTATAATGAAGTATAAGCGAAAGTGCACATTCGAAGGGGGATAAAGGTGAACGAACCGGAAAAACAGCACGTAAAGTTATGAAAGAAACAGCTTCAATTGTTCGACTACTCTTATGACAGCAGGGTCCTCACACTTTTCTAAATTCGTCAGCATCCCTTGAATGACTGGCTTACGAGGCTCAGCTTTCGCCAGTTCTTCTTCAATGACTTCAATGGATACAAGGGTATCATCAGAAAGCAAATGCTCAAGCTTTAACAAACGAAGCTCCTCTTCTAGGGATGCAGCGCTCGGCGCTTCATCGTCCCAAATGGTTGGCTTTAAGATCGGTTTCGTCTGAGAACGAAGCATACCTTGAACCAAATCATCTAATCGTTCGAGTATAAAGGAAGAGAGCTCATCAAATGATAATTGCATCTGATCTTGTAAAAGCAGCACCTGCACATACGATTGGATGATTCCTTGAATCATGACTGACAGGTCAGTTATAAATGGTTCGATCTCCTGTCCATAAGTGGTCAAGATGGAAATTTGAATTTCATCATTCATTTGCTTTTTCACAGTTTTTGAATACTTTTTAATTTGCTGGTTTTCTGGAATAATGTTCTCGCTGAGGATCAAAATGATAAAATCCTTGTTCTCAGCAAAATGCTGAAACTGTTCAGCGATTTGCTTCTGGAAGATCTCTCTCGGTGCGAGATGCTGATTCTCTTTTCGAATCGTTTCAATAGTTTGCATAGAAGTGTCGATATAATATTCGAACGCTCGGTTGAAAAGCTGTTCTTTTGATTTGAAATGCAAATAAAACGCGCCTTTCGATATTCCGCACTCATCTGCTATTTCCTGAATGGTCGTAGAAGAAAAACCCTTTTTCGCAAACAACTGGATGCTTGCTTTAATGATTTTTTCTTTTTTTTCGTTCATGAAATAAGGCCCCTTCAGCTTTAGAATGTTACGTCAAACGCAAGAGAAATGGTTGACGGCATTGTATATCACCGTTTATTATGATATAGAATGACCAGTCAGTCAATACATAAAGGAAAATGGAGGACATAATGAATTCGATCATCAATTTTGTATTAAAGAATAAGTTCGCTGTATGGCTCATGACAATTATCGTAACAGTTGCTGGTCTATATGCTGGATTGAATATGAAACAAGAATCAATCCCGAATATCAACACTCCAGTCATTACGGTTTCTACAACGTATCCTGGCGCAACGCCGGACGAAGTATCAGATAAGGTGACCGATCCAATTGAGAAGTCTATTCAAAACCTAAACGGAGTCAATGTGGTCACATCCAATTCTTTTGAAAATGCTTCATCGATTCAAGTCGAGTACGATTATAACAAAGACATGGATGAAGCAAAAAAGGAAATTGAAGATGCGGTTAACAACATCAATTTTCCGGAAAATGCAGAAAAACCAAAAATCGCACGCTTTAGTATCAATGCGGTTCCAATATTAGCACTCAGTGTATCTGGTGATAAAGAATCATTAGAAAACCTGACGAAAAAAGTGGAAGGTGACCTTGTCCCTTCACTTGAAGGATTAGACGGTGTATCTTCCGTCGAAGCTTCTGGACAGCAAATCAAAGAAGTAGAATTTTCGTTTAAACAAAAAAAATTGAAAGAATACGGTTTAGATGAAGAAACCGTCCAAAACATGATCAAAGGCTCTGATGTGAATGTGCCATTAGGTTTATACACATTTGGCAACAAACAAAAATCAGTTGTCGTGGACGGCAATATTTTAAGCGTCAAAGATTTGAAAAACATGCGAATTCCTGTCACACCAAGTGCAAGCAGTGGAGCTGGAGCACCATCTAGCGGCGCTGAAAACCCAGGTGCGCAAGGTGCGGAGCAGCAGGCTGGAAATGCAAGTCAGCAGCAAGCAGCAGCCCAGCAGCAACCTAGTGGAAGTGCAGCGAGCGGTCAATCTGTAGAGCTGCCGACAATTAAGCTTTCTGAGATTGCGGATATTAAAGTCGTCAAGAATGCAGAATCGATCTCTAGAACAAATGGAAAAGACAGTATCGGTCTGCAAATTGTCAAAGGCTCTGATGCCAACACAGTAAGTGTAGCAGAAGCAGTCACAAAAGAACTTGAGAAGTTTAAGAAAGATAACAAAGGAATCAAAGTAAGTACCACATATGATCAAGCAGAACCGATTAAAGAGTCCGTTAGCACAATGCTGAATAAGGCTATCATCGGAGCGATTTTTGCGATCATTATCATTATGTTGTTCCTTCGAGATATCAAATCAACCTTAATTTCGGTCATCTCCATTCCGTTATCTCTGTTGATTGCTGTTTTAATATTAAATCAGCTGGATATCACACTAAATATCATGACACTTGGTGCCATGACCGTCGCCATTGGGCGTGTTGTTGATGACTCCATTGTTGTCATAGAAAACATATATCGACGAATGGCATTAAAGGATGAGCCATTAAAAGGAAAAGAACTCGTTAAAGAAGCCACAAAAGAAATGTTTATTCCAATCATGTCTTCGACGATCGTCACAATTGCGGTCTTCTTACCGCTAGCACTTGTGGGTGGAATGATTGGTGAACTATTCATCCCATTTGCATTAACGATTGTGTTTGCTTTAATGGCTTCACTCCTTGTCGCCATTACGATTGTTCCAATGATGGCACACAGTCTATTTAAAAAGAACCTGTACGGCACAGCGAAAAAGGTAAAAGAACATAAACCAAGCAAGCTTGCTGGCGGTTATAGACGTGTACTCAATTGGACATTGAACCACAAATGGATCACATCAGGAATTGCCATTCTTATGCTTGTCGGAAGCTTATTCTTAGCACCACTTGTCGGTGTCAGCTTCTTACCACAGGAAGCAGAGAAGACGGCGATGGTGACTTATACACCTGAACCTGGACAAACGAGAGAACAAGCTATCGATGAAACGAAAAAAGCAGAAGAATATTTGATCAAACGTGACCATGTCAATACTGTTCAATATTCACTAGGCTCTTCAAATGCCTTGACAGCAAGTGTAGGCGGCAATTCTAACGGTGCGTTATTCTTCGTACAATATGATGAAGACACGCCAAACTTTGATAAAGAAAAAGATAAAGTGGTCAAAGCCCTGCAAGACAAAACGTCTAAAGGGGAATGGAAATCACAAGACTTCTCATCTGCTGGCGCAAGCAATACAGTAACGTACTATGTCTACGGTGACAAAGTAAGCGATATTGAAGGCACAGTAAAAGATGTCGAGAACATCTTAAAAGATGAGAAAAACCTGAAAAATGTCAGCACAAGCTTATCTGAGAAATACGACGAATATACGTTTAATGCAGATCAAGAAAAACTGGCGAAACTGGGTCTAACTGCTTCACAAATCGCTCAAGCGATTGCTCCTCAAAATAGTGAAACAACACTGACGAAAGTAACTGAGGACGGCAAAGAACTTGATGTGAATCTTCAAACGGAAAAAGATGAATATAAGAGCAAAAAAGATTTAGAAAATAAAAAGATCACAACACCAACAGGGCAAGAAGTCCGAATTGGTGATGTCGTAAAAGTAAGAAATGGTACGACAGCGAATACGGTGACAAAACGTGATGGAAAAATCTACGCAGAAGTGTCTGGAGACATGACAACAGATGATGTCTCAAGTGTGACACAGGATGTTCAGAAAAAAGTCGACAAGCTTGATCTGAAATCTGGCGTAACGATTGACACAGGCGGCGTAAGTGCGGATATTGAGGAATCCTTTACACAGCTTGGGCTCGCAATGCTCGCAGCGATTGCCATTGTGTATCTCGTTCTCGTCATCACATTTGGCGGAGGTCTTGCACCATTTGCAATTCTCTTCTCGCTTCCATTTACAATTATTGGCGCGCTCGTTGGATTGTTTTTAGCAAAAGAAACCATCAGCTTAAACGCCATGATTGGATTGCTCATGCTGATCGGAATTGTTGTGACAAACGCGATCGTCTTAATTGACCGAGTCATTCATAAAGAGAAAGAAGGACTCTCAACAAGAGAGGCATTACTGGAAGCTGGTACAATAAGAGTACGTCCAATCTTAATGACGGCACTTGCGACAATTGGGGCACTTCTTCCATTAGCATTAGGATTTGAAGGCGGAAGCCAAATTGTTTCAAAAGGACTTGGCGTCACAGTCATTGGTGGTCTCGCAAGTTCAACATTGTTAACACTGGTTATCGTACCAATCGTATACGAAGTGTTAAGCAAATTTAAACGCAAAAAGAAATACGTAGAAGAAGATTGAGATGGGGCCCCGCTTTGATGGCGGGGCTTTTTTATGTTGAAATCTGACAAACAGCTCTTTTCATAAGCTCTTCAAATGCTTGGAAAAATGCGTCACGATCGACATGATCAATCACTTGAATTGATTTTCCATCTGTATGCTCTTCGGTACGTCCTTGCTTTGGCGTTTCGGTGTAAACGATCGCATTCATTTCCTTTGAACGAGTAAATGATGAGGAAGCAAGAGTGATCGTTGTCAGCACATCCCATAAGTAGTAAGTCGAGTTGGTTTCGTGATGAATGAGAGGCGGGCAAAAGGCGTAGCACTGCCCAATAAAATCTATTCCAATATGAGAACGAAGGGAAGCCCAGCGCTGACGAATATCAGGTGTAAGCGGAACTTGATTCGTGCTTTCAAGTGCGACCATATCAATAGGAAAGCGTTCCTTGAAGACAGTGCTAACAGCATAAGGGTCCCAAAATGCATTCCATTCTGCTGTCCCATCATGCTCGGGTTCCTCCACATTGCCTTTTTCAAGAAATGTACCGCCCATCCATACCAATTTTTCGATTTTATTAGAGATTGAAGGATCTTCTTCTAAGGCGCGTGCAAGGTCTGTGAGCGGACCTGTAAAGAGCAGCGTGACGGGTTCTGCAGACTTTTTAACAGTTTCGATTAAATGAAGATGTGCTGGAAGCTTGGACACGTTTGTATCAACAGTGCCTTTCTCGTTTAAGATAGGTAAGGCGTCTACATAAAAAGCATGCATGCGCCACTCTTTTGGAAAGGGATTGACGCCTCTAGCATTTGAAGCAGCGACTTCAATTTCATATGGGCTAAATCGATCAATGATTTTTTGAGACGCACTGAGAGCAGGCTCTAAATAACAATCAGCAGGAATCACAGACGTCCCAATCACTTTCAGATGTTCCATTTGAAGGAGAAGAAATAACGAGACGAGGTCATCAACACCGCCATCATGATTAAAATAGACAGGCTTTTTCATCGCAAACCATCCTTTACAGCGTTTTCTTTTATCTTATCAGAATGCTTTCTTGCTGAGGGAAATGTGGCAGGAGATTTGTCATATTAGGGTGTTGTTCTGTTGCCATTTTCAAATCTCATAGTATAATTAAAGGTTGTTAGTGGTGAAAATAGATTGCATAATGAATATAGGATGATGATGAATGAAACGTGCTCGAATTATATACAATCCGACATCTGGGCGTGAACTCTTCAAGAAGAATTTGCCGCAGGTTTTGCAAAAATTTGAACAAGCTGGCTATGAAACATCTTGTCATGCAACGACATGTGCAGGAGATGCGACACAAGCAGCTGAGAATGCCGCACAGAGAGACTTTGATTTAATTGTAGCAGCAGGTGGAGACGGCACGATCAATGAAGTCGTCAACGGACTAGCCCCGCTTGAAAAAAGACCAAAACTAGGAATTATTCCGGTTGGAACAACAAATGACTTCGCAAGAGCACTTGGAATTCCACGAGAAGGTGTTTTAAAAGCAACAGATGCCATTATAGATGGTGTAGCGAAGCCGCTTGATATCGGTAAAGTCAATGGCCATTATTTTATTAATATTGCAGGCGGCGGCCGGTTAACAGAGCTCACCTATGAAGTGCCTAGTAAGCTGAAGACAATGCTTGGACAGCTTGCTTATTATTTAAAAGGCATGGAGATGCTTCCTTCTATCCGCCCGACAGAAGTCGAAATTGAATATGACGGCAAATTGTTTCATGGAGAAATCATGCTGTTTCTTGTTTCACTCACAAACTCAGTAGGCGGCTTTGAAAAGCTAGCGCCAGATTCTGTTTTAGATGATGGAATGTTTGACCTGATTATTTTAAAGAAGGTCAATTTAGCAGAAGCCATTCGAGTAGTCAGCCTTGCACTGCGAGGCGAGCATATTCATGATAACAATGTCATCTACACAAAAGCGAATCGCGTGAAGGTAGATGTAAAAGATAAAATGCAATTAAATTTAGATGGCGAATTCGGCGGCATGCTGCCAGGTGAATTTGAAAACCTGTATCGTCATATTGAATTTATAGTGCCAAAAGCAACAGCTGAAAAAATAGGGTAGAGATTGAACTTGGTTCCTTATGGCACCAAGTTTTTCTTTGCAAATGAGGTGATAAAATTGGTGAAAATGAAACCGCCTGTTGAAAAGAATGAATACTACAATGTAACCTTCGAAGACTTAACGCACGAAGGTGCAGGTGTAGCGAAAATTGAAGGATTCCCTGTCTTTGTACCGAATGCACTGCCTGACGAACAAGGGAAAATCAAAGTCACACGTGTGAAAAAAGGATTTGCTTTTGGGCGACTCATGGAGCTGACAAAGGAAAGTCAGCACAGGCAAGATGCGCCATGTCCTATCTACAAGCAGTGCGGAGGCTGTCAAATTCAGCATATGAGCTATGAAGGCCAGCTGCTATTTAAGCAGAAACAAGTAAAGGACGTTTTAGAGCGGATCGGCAAGCTTGATATGAGCCGTGTAAAAGTTCATCCTGTACTCGGCATGGAAGACCCTTGGAATTACAGAAACAAAGCACAAGTTCCAATTGGCGAACGCGAAGGCGGACTAGTTGCAGGATTTTATCAGCAGCGTACCCATGAAATCATCGATATGGAAAAATGTTTGATCCAGCAGTCAGAAAATGACGAAGTGGTACAGGCAGTAAAAGACATATGCAATGCGTTTGGCATCAAAGCATATAACGAAGAGCGGCACAAAGGCTGGCTGCGTCATGTGATGGTTCGCTACGGCATTGCAACAGGTGAAATGATGGTTGTGTTTGTTACTAGAACGGCAGACTTTCCGCAAAAGCAGCAGGTGATTGAGCAGATTATAGCACGCTTCCCACACGTTCGGTCAATTGTGCAAAACGTGAATTCAAAGAAAACAAATGTCATTTTCGGAGACGAAACGACCGTTTTATGGGGTGAAGAATACATTTATGACACGATTGGCGACATCAAATTTGCTATTTCAGCCCGCTCGTTTTATCAAGTGAACCCAGCTCAAACAAAAGTGCTTTACGACAAAGCGCTTGAATATGCCGAGCTGCAAGGAGAAGAAATTGTTATTGATGCGTATTGCGGAATCGGGACGATCTCTTTATTTCTCGCACAAAAAGCAGGCAGAGTATATGGCGTAGAAATTGTGCCAGAAGCAATTGAAGACGCAAAACGCAACGCTGCCTTAAACGAGATCAACAACGTCGAATTCGCAGTCGGCGAAGCAGAAACCGTCATCCCAAACTGGTACAAAGAAGGCATCAAAGCAGATACCCTCGTCGTCGATCCACCAAGAAAAGGCTGTGACGAAGCACTGCTTGATACGATTTTAAAGATGAAACCAAAACGCGTTGTTTATGTGTCCTGTAATCCAGGGACGCTAGCTCGTGATTTGCGTATTCTTGAAGATGGTGGGTATGTGACGGAGGAAGTGCAGCCTGTGGATATGTTCCCGCATACGGCGCATGTGGAGTGTGTGGCAAGTCTTGTAATCAATCATTAATTGAGATATCCCGATCTCGTGAAAAATATCGATATCGGGATATTCTTATTTTTGCTTCCCCTCCGTTAGAATGAAAAATTCGCTTGAAATGCTATTAAAATAAAACTCTATAGACATATGAATATAGATAGAAAAAGCTATGAAATGAATAAAACCCCTTCTCCATTATTGGATAGGGGGTTCTTCTTCTATATTTTGATTCTTTTGATCAAGCGCAGAGGATATGATATCAAGTCCGATGTATAAAAAGCTAACAAAGAAAGATAAAATCAATACCCCATTTCCCCATATAGAAACTTCAATTATCTTCAAATTTAGTACATATTTAATCGTGAAGTAAATAAGAGCCCACGAAGCAAAAAATTCTAAAATATAAGTTATCCATTTTGGGACCTTCAACAAAAAAATGATTCCTTTTCCTATAAATAAAACTATAAATGACCAAAAAATCACGATGATGCTGACTAACAATGAAAAGGTAATCAAAGAGAAGAAAGAATCATAAGTGATGTATTCACCGAAAAGAAAATTCACTCCCAATGATACTAGATAAAGCATGACAGTTGGAAGGGCAATAACTAAACTTAGGGAAAAAAATATAAGCAAAATAAGAAGAACGGCAGCAATAGCGCCAGGGGCTTCATCTACAACGTTTTTCTTTCTTAAAAAAGTATAGAGTATGATAGACACTAAAAGGAGTATTAAAAAAGTCAATGAAATCACGTAAGAAAAAGACATGAAGACCCTCCATAAAAAAGCGCTATTAGAAAACTAATAGCACTTATTGATTATTTAAAGAAGATTAATAATGAATTTTGCCAAAGTTTTAGCAATATCTCTAGGCGCACCCATTTTAATAAAAGCTTTTATGAATTGTTTTTCCGTTTTCTGATCCAAGCAGCAGCTTTTAAGAAAATCACTTTTATCTATGCGATACACAAAAATTGTAACAAAAACCATACTAAGAATGAATTGTATCTTAGTACTGTATTTTATCAGTTTAACAATTTTTTCTGTGTTATTCGCTGCCGGTTGGTCACTTGATAAAATTATTACTTCTAACACTTATCATGTAACAGAAAAGGCAATTACAATTTAAAAAGCCCCTGCATAGGGCTTTTTTATTTGAATATCTTTTCATTAGTTTGCCGGATGCTGTACCTGCTGCCCGTCGCGTGACACGTTTCCCAGAAGTAGCTTTTGAACGGCGTTTACGTCTCCTCAAATTTTTGATATTTTATAAAGTGCTGATAGTATTTTGTTCATTTTATACTCCTTTTGCGTTGAATCCTTACAAAAGTATATAATGATAAAAATTGCTGAAAGACTTTATAGAAGGACATGCCCTTTAGGCGCTATGTCATGAGAGGAATTGGATGAAAGATGAGTAAAAATTTCTGGCGTGATTTACCGCGGCCATTTTTTATATTAGCACCAATGGAAGAAGTGACAGATGTTGTGTTTCGTCATGTTGTGAGTGAGGCGGCGAGACCGGATGTGTTTTTTACAGAGTTTACGAACAGTGAGAGCTACTGCCACCCTGATGGCATTCAAAGTGTGAAAGGCCGCTTAACGTTTACAGAGGATGAGCAGCCGATTGTTGCTCATATTTGGGGAGACAAGCCTGAGAACTTTAGACAGATGAGTATTGGAATGGCGGAATTGGGATTTCAGGGGCTTGATATTAATATGGGCTGTCCTGTCCCAAATGTCACACAAAATGGGAAGGGCAGTGGCTTGATTCTTCGTCCAGACGTTGCCGCAGAGCTGATTCAAGCGGCAAAAGCTGGGGGATTACCTGTCAGCGTGAAAACAAGACTTGGTTTTACTGAGGTCGATGAATGGCGCGGATGGCTTAGACACATTTTGGAGCAAGATATTGTGAATTTATCGATCCATCTTCGCACAAGAAAGGAAATGAGCCAGGTGGATGCGCATTGGGAACTCATTCCTGAGATTAAAAAACTTCGTGATGAAGTAGCACCTGATACTCTTTTAACAATCAATGGTGATATTCCAGATCGTCAAACAGGCTTAAAGCTCGCTGAACAGTATGGAGTAGACGGCGTGATGATTGGGCGCGGGATTTTCCATAACCCATTTGCTTTTGAAAAAGAGCCGAAGGATCATACAAGTGATGAACTGCTTGGTCTTTTAAGATTACATCTTGACCTTCATGATCAATACTCATCACTAGGTTTGCGTCCATTCAAGGCACTGCACCGTTTCTTTAAGATTTATGTAAAAGGATTCAGAGGAGCGAGTTTCTTAAGAAATCAATTAATGAACACATCATCAACAGATGAAGTGCGTGCCATGCTGGATGAATTTGAAGCGAGAAATCAAGAACAATCATGACCAACAAGAGGAGGGGGCGAACCCTTCTCTTTTTTTATTAAATAGGACTATTAAACTAGTTCTCTTAAATGGTAAAATGAGATAGAAATAACAATTGGAGGTATTTTATTTGAAACCATTTTGGAATAAAGACAGAGAAAGTGAAGAAACATTTAAGAAAATCAATGAGAAAGGCATCGCAAAAGCGGAAAAGAAGCTAGGCGTCATCCTGCCTGATACATATAAGAAACTGATTCTCGAACAAAATGGCGGGTATACACTGCATAACGCTTTTCCAACGGATCAGCCGAATGGATGGGCAGAGGATCATGTGTCATTTGATCATTTAAGAGGAATTGCCAAAGATGAAGGCATTATGGATAGTGATTATTTAATAGAAGAATGGGAATTGCCTGAGGGACTTGTGCTCATTTGTGGAGATGGTCATACGTGGATTGCATTGGATTACAGAGAAACAAAGGAACATCCGCCGGTTCATTACTTTGATCTAGAAGATGAGACGGATTTCAAATTAGCGGATTCGTTTGATGAATTGCTTGCGGGGCATTATACTGCAGAGGATAGTGAAGAAGATGGGATGTCAGATGAAGAGTGGCAGGCTGAATATGAAAAGCAGAATAAACCATTATCAAAAGAAGAAGTGAAAGATATCTTTTTAACCAAAGACCCTGAGCAGCTTTCAAAAATCGCGAATTTCCAAGTAGAACAAATTGATGATATCAAGTGGATTTTTTCTGAAGTAGAAACATATATGGACACCCTTCAGAACGAAGAAATGTTAACGACTGCTGGCTGGGCAATCAATACGATCTTTATAATGAATGATGAAATGATTAAGCAGCATGCTGATGTTGTCGAGCATGCACGTCGTTTTGCGAAACAATTGAGTCAATCAGAAATAGATGAGATGCATAACATTGCCATTAATATATCAATCGCATTTGAATTTGATTTAGAGGAATAAGTATTTATCATTTTTAAAATAGACCCCCTCACCAAAAAGGGGGTCACCATTTCCTTACTCCGCACTCTCCTCAACCTCACGGCTATCCTCTGTTTCACCTATATAAATAGGGCCGTTTGCGTGGTCGAGTCGGATTGGCCATTCGTATGGAACTTGCAGGCGTCTAGCAATGGCTCTCCAGAATTTTGTTGAATCCAATTCGAATTCTTGGAAGTCTTTTAATAAGTCTTTGTAAGACGAGCCATCAAATTGAATGAACATATCTTGAAGGCGCATGAACGCGACATGTCTCACTTCTAATGCTGCCGCAGCTTCCATTTCTTCTTCTGTTGCTTCTCCAATGATTGTTCCTGCGGGCGGAAGCATGTCGTATACGTTAAATTCCTCTTCTTCTTCATGTGCTGCATTGTGCTGTTGATCTGACATTTCTCTTCACTCCTTCTAGTTTTCATCAAAATTTGATTCGTGCTTACCTCTATTATCGGAAGGAAATGCGAAATGTGGAATGAAAAAAGAAGTAGATTCACAACACTTGCTTTTTCTTCTTGAATCTTTTATGATCAATTACAGATATAAAAGGTCTGTAATAGATAGAAAGGGATGTTCCTATGAAATATTCTAAAGCGACCAACTATGCACTGCATACGATGGTGTTTTTAACTCTTGCACCAAAGGGGAAAGCAATAGGCGTTGAGCCTCTCGCCAAGATGCAAGACCTTTCATCCACTTATTTATCCAAAATCTTAACAAAGCTTGTGAAGGCAGGATTGATTGAATCAACACCTGGCGCAAAAGGTGGCTACGCCATTATGAAACAGAAGGAAGACATTTCGTTTTTAGATGTGATTCAGGCTGTAGAAGGACAAACCAATTTATTTCGTTGTTCCTTAGAACATGATTCTTTCATGCCTCATGATGGCTGTTTGATTGAACAGGTCATGCAGGATGTTGAAACGAAAATGCAGGAAACGCTAAGTCAAAAGCGGTTAGTTGATATTGCAAGTCAAATAGAGCAGACAGAAAAAAATCCATTTTTCAACATGTGATTTTTTTGAACTAATTATAGATATTAAGAGTCTTTAAAGTCTGGAATAGAAAAGGAGAGATTGATATGTTATTAGATTGTGCCATTATCGGAGGCGGGCCAGCTGGATTAAGTGCAGCACTTGTTGTAGGACGAGGCAGAAAGCAGGTCATTGTATTTGATGATGAGCTGCCAAGAAATCGAGTGACGCAGGAATCACATGGATTTATTACAAACGATGGAATGACACCGTTTGAAATCAGACAAGCGGGAGAGGCAGACCTTCAAAACTACCCACATATCCAAATCAAACGAAGTAGAATTGTTGAGATACAAAACAATGATGACAACTTTACGTTACTGACACACGAGGGAGAAAGGTTCGAAGCGAAGAAAATCATATTGGCAACAGGACTAAAGGATATACTGCCAGAGATGAAGGGGATGCATGAAGTGTATGGAAAGACGTTGTTTAGCTGTCCTTTCTGCGATGGCTGGGAGCTAAAGGACAAGCCGCTTGCTCTCATTGCTGAGAATTCACGTGCCTTTCATATGGCTAAACTTCTTTCCAATTGGACAAAGGATTTGATCGTGTTTACGAATGGGAAGCAAGTGTTTGCTGAAGAGGAGAAGGCACTGCTATCAGCACATTCTATTCAAGTCATTGATGTACCAATTATGTCCATTCATCATGAGAATGGACAAATGCACTCTCTTCACCTTGCGAATGGGGAAACGGTGAATAGAGAAGGCGGATTTGTCGCAAGTGAATTCAAGCAGTCAGCTCCATTTGCTGAAAAACTAGGCTGTCAAATGACGAAAAATGGTGGTATTGAAACAGATATTCTTGGACGTACAACCGTCAGCGGTGTCTTTGCGAGCGGTGACAATT
Organism: Bacillus pumilus; assembly: GCF_900186955.1. Taxonomy (NCBI): domain Bacteria; kingdom Bacillati; phylum Bacillota; class Bacilli; order Caryophanales; family Bacillaceae; genus Bacillus; species Bacillus pumilus. The sequence goes on from NZ_LT906438.1 coordinate 741,240, forward strand.
TAGGCGGGCCTGCTCAACTTGTTCTTGCAGCAGCTGCTGGTAGCCAAGCAGGAATGGGCGTCATCCATGAACTTGTGCAAGAAGAATTTCAACAAAAAACATCTCTATGAAAAGAGATGTTTAGCGATGAACGGTTTTCCGTTTTACTAAAATGTGAGCTGTCCATTCAAAAAGTGCGTAGATGACAAAGAAGATCAGGATCCAGCTGCTGGCATCGACCCATACATTAGTGATATGAATGATGTTCGCCTGATCAAGTCCAGTCTGTATCCACATGGTGATCAATGCTGTGAGGAACACCTGTAAAAACCATTTTTTCAATTGGTCACACCTCCATCTCTTTCTATCATATAAGAAATGACAGTTTATTTCCAATTGTTTTCCTGTATGTTTCAACGGTAAAATGAAATATAAAACGAGTGAAAGGAAAGCAAATGAGTGATCAAACAAATATGTTTCTAAAAAATCATTTTCCTCATCTTGTCCTCACGCCGCCTCTTTTTTATGGGTGGCCTATTGGGCTTCGGTTTGAAGTGGCAGATTGGTCATTAGGAAAAAAATCGATTGTATTAGAAAAAGCGGGAGATCGTGCTTTAGAGATTGTGAAATATGCTTTTGATCCAGAAGACGAGATGCTGCTTGTAACGGATGTGTATACAGAACATGAACATGAATTAACGAAGCGTAAGCTCTTGGTTTATCAAAAATATGTCAATCGGAAAATGCGTTACCGATTGCGTCATAAGCTTTTGACCTATGAACACCCAGAAATAGAAGAGAGCATGAAGTTAGAGCGGTTTACAATCAACTGCCGTCTGCGAGATATTCGGTTGCGCCCTTTGCTTCATGCGATGTGCCAAGAAGATTTTTTTACACCAAATCAGATTTTGAAGGGAAAACTGGGGTATGAAATCTATCTTATCAATCTCTCAAAACAGATGATTTTTCACTTATATGATGATCGAGGCTGTGATCTCATTGCGGCAGAGCCAGAGCGTTTAAGACCAGTCTATGAAGGCTTACAGCACTGGCTATTAGACTATGATCGCCCTAAGATGGACCGCCTGTTTGCAGCCAAATAAAAAACCGCACTTTTGACAAGTGCGGTTCTGTTTTATGCTTCTACTTTATTGAAGAACTGTGGTAAATATTCTTTGTGTGCTTCTAGCATTTCATCTAGGATGCTTTTTGCAATGGCATCTGATGGGACGAGCGGGTTGATCGTCATTGCGACAAGTGCTGTGTTGTAATCGCCTGTCACGGCTGCTTCAGCGGCAACACGTTCAAAGGATTTAATTTGAGAAATAAGTCCTTTGACTGCGACTGGCATTTCGCCAACAGCAATTGGTTTAGGGCCGTCTTTTGTGATGACACAGTTCAGTTCAACAGCAGAATCATTTGGAATGTCACTGATGGCACCATTGTTGATCGTGTTCACAGGCTGAATGTCATGCTTGTCGTTATAAATGGATGCAATCAAGTTACAAGCCGCATCACTGTAGTAGGCACCGCCTCGTTTTTCAAGCTGTGGTGGCTTGATATCAAGATCAGGGTCTTTGTACAGCTCGAACAAGTCATTTTCTAGTGCACGTACGACTTCTGCACGAGTGCCCTCATTCTCTGCTGCTTTCTTTTCTTCAGCCAGCATGTCACTTGTTTTGTAGTAGTAGCGGTGATATGGACATGGAATCACGCCAAGCCCTTTTAAGAAATCAGCATCCCACGGAATGGCATGAATGTTGTTCATCGACATCGTGGAGTTTGGATCTGCCATGTCTTCGATGACTTGATCCATGATACTTTTGCCATCTAAGAATACATTGAGTCCAAAGACCATATGGTTCAATCCAGCAAAGCTGACCTCGACTCTGCTTGCGTCGACATCAAGCCCTTTGGCAATTCCCATGCGAATGCCGATTGGCACGTTGCATAGTCCAACGACTTTGCGATGGTTTGAATAGCGAAGTACGGCTTCTGTAACCATACCCGCTGGATTTGTGAAGTTCACAAGCCATGCGTTTGGGCACAGTTCTTCAATATCTTTCACAATATCAAGAATGACTGGAATGGTGCGAAGCCCTTTGAATAGACCTCCTGGACCATTCGTTTCTTGACCAATGACATCATATTTTAAAGGAATGCGTTCATCCTTCATACGTGCTTCAAGAAGTCCGACACGGAATTGTGTTGTGACGAAATCAGCGTCCGCAAGCGCTTTCCGGCGATCTAATGTTAAATGAACATCGATTGGAAGTCCTGCTTTTTTGACCATTCGTTTTGCAAGATCTCCGACGATTTCAAGCTTTTCTTTTCCTGCTTCAATATCGACAAGCCAAAGCTCGCTAATCGGGAATTCATCGTACCGTTTAATAAATCCTTCTACAAGCTCTGGTGTATAGCTTGATCCTCCGCCAATTGTGACAACCTTTAATCCTTTTGCCATGTTCTGCACCTCCGAATAATGTAACGCGCAATGTTATAATAGAAAAAAGCCAATTCTTTTGTTTGTACATCTATAGCTTATCGTGAGAGCAGCTCGTGCGTAAATGACTTCAGCGTCTTTAGGCAAGGGTGCCCTATTTAGAGATTTGTTACATAAAAGAAACACATTGTGACATGCTGTTGGAGAAAGGGGAATTCAGATGTTTTCAAGTGAGGTCATTTCCAGCTTTAATGAACTAGAAAGCGCTTTATACCGATACATCATGGAAAACAGTGAAAAGGTCGTGTATATGAGAATTCGGGACTTAGCAGATGCTGCCCATATATCCACCTCGTCTGTCCTTCGCTTTTGCCGAAAAGTAAATTGTGAAGGCTTTTCAGAGTTTAAAGTGAAGCTCAAAATGTATTTAGAAGCAGAGCAGACACCAACTTTAAAAAGCACCCAGCACTTTCTATATGAATTTATTGAACGTACACTAAAAGGGGACTTTGAAGGGAAGATTAAAGAGGCAGCAAGACTCATTGCCGATGCAAAAAATGTGCTGTTTATTGGCACTGGCAGCTCTGGTATTTTGGCGCAGTATGGGGCAAGGTACTTTTCAAGTCTTGAGAAATTTTCATTTTACATCAATGATCCGTTTTTCCCGATGAATATGCAGTATTTAGACAATAGTGTCACCATTGTGCTGTCTGTATCAGGGGAGAACAGTATTACGATTGATCATATTTCGAAGTTAAAAAGAGAAGGAAGCAAAATCATTAGCATTACCAACAATCAGCACTGCACGATTTCGCGCATTTCAGATTTAAATATTGCCTATTACGTGACAGACGAACGGGTTCACCGAGCCAATATCACGACACAGACGCCAGTCGTGTATATTTTAGAAGCGATGGCCCGTGACATGTTCGCGATGTTAAAAGAAAAGTAAAAGAGCCGCTGCATGAATCAGCTGCTCTCTTTTTTCTGCTTCATAAAAGAAAGGATGGCAATACCAGAACAGACGAGCACAAACAGACCGCCTAGCAAATACACAGACCTCGCCCCATATGCATCCGCAATCAATCCAACAAAGAAAATAGATAAACCGACAGATACAGAAGAAAGGACGTAATGAGCCGAGTACACCTTTGATAAATCTTGGACAGGTGTTTCCGTTTGAAGAATGGTTTGCTGCGAAACATCACGAATTTGATAAGCAGGCCCCATCAAAATACAAAGCAGCAAAGCAAGCCAAGGCAGGCTGTTCAGTGAATAGACAATAGTCAGCACTGCATAAATGAATGACCCAGCTGCCATAAAAAGAAGAAGCTGCTTTTGAATAAATTGACTCATCCATGCAGCTAAGAGCCCGCCTATTATGGCACCTGTATAATAAGCGGCATTGATAAATCCCCACCAATCCTCACTTTCGTTTAAATCTTGTGTGACAAAGGCAAGCGTAATTGCCCCAATCCACACAGCGCCTGCTATATTTTCACACACATCCATAAAGGTCAGGGTGCGAATTGTTTTATTTGTCCAAATGATCGTCCAGCCATCCTTGAAACTGTTCATCTTATTTGCTTTTCGAACGGTGTCTTCTTGCTTAAGAAGAGGAAATAAAGGGATGAAAAATAAATAAGACAACACAATCATCAAACAAGTGATCCACATTAAATAAAAGGGACCAATGAACAGAACGAGCATTCCAGTAAACGAATAGCCGGCAATTTGAACCGTTTGTTGAAAAATGGAGGCTGTACTGTTCGCTTTCACAAGCTGATTTTCTGGCACAAGCATCGGCATGATGGCCTGCAATAAAGGGCTAATGAACCCGCCTGTGATGGAAATGAGAATGAGCGCACCAAACAGCCAAATCATATGCTGCTGAAAGAAATGAAATTGAGCTGTAAACACGATGAGCATCCCAAGACGTAAAAGCGGGACCCATTTCAACAGCCGGCCCGCTTGATAGTGATCTGCCAAAACAGGAGAGATGAGCCCAGCTAATAGCTGGCATAGCGTTCTTATTAACGGAAATAAAGCCGCATACGCAACAGATTGTGTATCTTGATAGATCACAAATGTGATCGTCATGACAAATAGAATATCACTTAGCATGAGAAGGCTTTTACTGCCTGTATAGTACCAAAACTTGTTTCCCATATCCAACCGGCTCCTTTTCAAAAACAAGTTCAGTATAGCATGGTGAAGAAGGACCCAGTGGCTTTTCATTGAAAAATACATCTTAAGGATGAGAGGATTGTGATAAGCTAAATGAAAGACATCGTAAGGAAAGGGGTTCAAATCAATGAAAGTACTGCCAGCACATGAATTCTTGAATCAGCACAGCATCCCATATGAGATCAAAACATTTTCTGCCGAAACAGAAAAGGGAGCAGCAAATGTAGCGGCAGCCCTTGGTTTTCGTGAAAGACAAATGATTAAAACATTGATTTTTGAAACAGGAGAAGGGGAGCAGCTGCTTGTGATGGTTGGCGCTGACCAGCATATTAAGTCAGGGAAACTAAAGAAAGCGGCCGGCTCCCGTAATATTAAAATGGCTTCACCGGAGAAGGTTCTTGAAGTGACGGGCTATCGAATTGGTTCGATTCCGCCGTTTTGCTGGCAGCCAGAAGGATTCCGCACCATCATCGAAGCTTCGCTATTAGAGGAAGAAGTATTAGGTGTTGGAGCAGGTGAATGGGGAAATGAAATACTGATCACACCAGAACAATTAGTGAAAGCCTCAAAGGCTGTACCGTATGACATCGTGCAGCCAGCAGAATAGAAAAAAGTGCCTGTTTCTCATGCAGGCACTTTTTTAATTTGCAGTAGGCTCCTTAAATGGACCGATATCTTTCATTTGCAGGAAGGCATCCACGGTTCTATTCTCTTCAAGATCATTCGCCCGTTTGCAGATCACAACAGGTCTGACGATTTCTATGCCTTCGATATATACACGCCCAATCTCTTTCCGCTTGAGACTGCCTTGAACCGCATCACGGGGAACAAGTGTGATCCCATAGCCAGCTTTAATCATTTGAATCGCTTCATGAACACCGCTGAATTGTAAATCAACAGTCGGTTTTTTAATTCCTTTCGAGGTGAACAGGGAAAAGAGCTTATCTCTAGTGGAGCTGCCTTCTTCACGCATTAAAAAGGGCTCCTGACTCAGGTGCTCTAGCGGAACGGTTTTTCCGTTCAACAGATGGTCTGCTGGCACAATAAAATCATAGCTTAAATTCGTCAAATGAGAGGTAACGATCTCCTCATGATGCAAATCTTCAATTACAGCGATGGCGACATCTGATTCATATTGAAGCAGGCTCTCTATCACTTGAGCGGAATTTCCGCTTTTTAATTCGATTTCTGTCTGTGGTGATGACGTTTTAAAAGCAGCCAGCCAATCAGGCAGTAAAAAGTTGAGTGGTACATAGGTAGAACCGATGCGGAGGCGCCCCTTCTTCCCGTTTTGTAATAGCGTGATCTGATATTCTGCTTCCTTTTCAGCCTCAAACACTTGCCGGGCATAAGGATACAGCATCTTTCCCATTTCTGTGAGCGCAATGCCCCGACCGTTTCGTTTAAAAAGGCGAAACCCGATCTCTCGTTCAATGCTTCTAAGCTGAGCCGTCACAGCTGGCTGTGTCAAAGATAGTGCGTCGGCAGTTTGTGTGACGCTTTTTGTCTCTGCGACCTTTGCAAAAATCCGAAGGGCATGTAAATTCAACTTCGCACCACCTATCAATTATTTTGATAAAACAATCAAAAACATTCATTAGATTTATTATAAGGCATCCCTTATCGTAAAGGTAGCGAAGGGGGAAGAAAAAATGGATCGTCGTCAAAAGCAAGTTGTGTCAATATCGCTCATCACAGCATTTGCACTTATTGGGGATTCAATGCTCTATATTGTTCTCCCGGTCTATTGGAAAGAGATTGGTTTATCATCCATTTGGGAGGTCGGGTTACTGCTGTCCATCAACCGATTCATTCGTATCCCGCTAGCACCTGTCGTATGGTGGCTCTATCGCTATATCCCAATGAAGACGGGTGTATTGATCGCGATTTTGATCGCGTCAGTGACCACGATATTATATGGGATGAGCGGCTTTTGGCTGCTGCTTATCTGCCGCTGCGCATGGGGTCTCGCTTGGACATTACTCCGAATGAGCGGGATGAGGGTTTTGGCTGAAATGGACGAAGGCTCACAAGGACATTTGACGGGGCTTTATAATGGGCTTTACCGGCTTGGCAGTTTATTTGGCATGTTATTTGGCGGAATCTTTGCTAGCTTGATCGGCTTCCAGTCCATGACGCTAGTCTTTGGTTTACTTACATTGATGGGATGCATTTTTTATGTATCGTTGGATGAAATTGAAAAGAGAGAAGGCACGCAGGTGTATCATGGCATCAAACAAAAGTGGTTTACACGAGATGTTGTAAAAGTACTGATAACAGGCATGCTGATCGCACTGATCATTCAAGGTTTATTCGCATCCACGCTGAGTCATGTCATTGAAGCAAAGATTGACCAGGATCAATTGACTCTGTTTGGCTTTGTCATCGGAGCTTCGGCTTTAAGCGGTGTGATTCAAGCAATTAGGTGGGGATGGGAACCATTTGTAGCACCGAGAACGGGCAAATGGTTTGATCGGCTTGTGATGAAGGAACGAATGCTATGCTGGATGTTTCTTTCATTTGGAGGGCTCAGTTTTCTTGGGGTCATGCTGAAGGTAAGCGGCTGGTTCCTATTGATGCTGCTTTTGATTCAGCTGCTGGCAACGATTGTAACAACGTTCACCGATACACTTGCCTTTCAAAAAGCCTCTGCTCAAACAGATAAGAACCGCTTTCTCGCCAGCTATTCTTTTGTTCAAGATATGGGGGCTGCTTTAGGGCCTTTGTGCGGGTATACATTGATTCAGTTTTTCGGAACAAACAGCGTCTTTTGGTTGATGCTCATCATAAGCTTAATGCTTGTCAGCATGTGGATAAGAGGCGGGCAGCATGTTTCTTCTAGTGCAGTGTAAAAAATAAAGCGTCATATAAAAAAACTGCCTCATGCAGCTGATCGCAGGAGGCAGTCATATTCTCTTATTCTAAGTCTGAATCGTAGGCTTTTTGCGTGAGCTGGCTGACAACCTCTTTTAATCCATTTGGTTTATGGAATTCTACAGGTGTGCTTCCTTTTTCGAAGACAATTTGGTCTGCTTCGACGAGCACGACATATCGATTGTTGACCTTCGCAATATGGATCGAGTGGCCAAAGTCCGCTAGAAGCCCTTTGATTTCTGTTTCACCTAGACGCATTTTCATTGTGATATCAGGGGTTTGTTCCACAATGTGAGAAGCTGCTAGTGTGACCTGTTCTGTATCGAGTGTTTCTCTAATTTCTCGTTTTTCACTCGCTTCCCATACTTCAAGATCCTCTTCGAACTGCTTTAATTCTTCACTTTCATCCTGTAATGTTTCAAATACTTGTTCCTGCACCATGTTCATGACCTGTGATTTCATGATTTCAGGCATAGATTCTCCGTATTCGACGAATTTCAGAAAGTCCTCAAAATAACGAGCATGTGAGGATTGGTGAATTTTCACTTCAGCTTCCTCTGTCATGCTCTCTTCTGGCATAAAAGGGTATTGAATTGATTTCATGTTTTTTGTTGTAATAGCCATTTCTACTTTTTTGATCAAGGTAGATGTATCAGCGATAGAAGCAACTTTCTGTTCAAAATCGCATTTCATAATAAAGACAAAGGAGTCATCGAAGTACTTTTTAGGAACGGCAGACGCAACTAAAAAAACGCCGCCTCTGACAGCACTTGTATCTAAATACGTGCGAACAAACTGTTCACTGCATTCATTAAATACTTCTTTTGTATCGGCAAATCTCGTCTGATGAAATAAATTGTAGTTTGGATTTGAATCGAGTTCATGACCGGGTTCGACAATGAACCGGCCAATTTTGGTTGGTACTTGTTCAGATTTAGGGTGTCTGTCCACTTTTCGTTTGACGATTTTTTTTAGCTCACCATCTAAAAAGTCCTTCAGCTCACTTTGTTCAAATTCCTCTTGATCTAATGTTTGATAATGCTTGAACCGTTTATTTGCTTGTTCATCTTTGCCTTCGATTTCTACGACAAAGAATGATAGAAAACGTATCGTAAAATCCATTGATTGGTCACCACTTTTTCTTCTTCGGATATGTTGAGTATAGAAAAAGGAGTGAAAATCGTCAACGAATGGAGAAATATCGTGTCATTATTTCCCGAGAAATGTTTAATGAAAAACACTTGATAATAATTATCATTCTTGATAGAATGATAAAAGAAAAGAAGGAACCTGCTAGTTCCTTCATCTCAGAAAAATCACTTATTTTGTTTCAAATGTTTCGCAATCAGTTTCAGCATTGCGAGTCACATCAGTCATTGTGTTTTTACCAATTTTAATGGTAGAAGCTGTACAGCTGTTATCCGCCCAAAAACGGCAAGAGTTCACTTCACAAAGTACGTTTTGTGCCATGGGAATTCACCTCCGTGATTCATATTGAGAATGAAGCAAGCTGCCACTTGAATTCATTCCATCTAGTAGTCTCTTGATAAAAAGAGGCTGTTTGTGCTGTTGATGCACATGTTTATCATACCATCTACCCTGATAATATACAATTTAAACTTTGAAAGAGCGAGAATACAAATCTCGCTCTTTTTTTATTTGTAAAAATAGTTAAATGCTAGGTGGCACCCTCTCTCATTTCGACATATAAATAGAGTAGATTCAAAACCTGATGTCGGACAAAGTATGAGGGTACATGCACTGATTTTTCGCATAAAGATAAGGTTTTCAATCAAAAATTTTTCATAGAGAGATGAGGGGAGAAGATGAAAGCAGTCATTCTCTGCGGAGGAAAGGGAACGAGAATGAGTGAGGTCACACAAGCGCTTCCTAAACCACTTGCTATGATCGGAGATCGGCCTATTCTATGGCATATTATGAAAATCTATCAGTATTACGGAGTAGATGAGTTTATCTTATTGCTTGGATATAAAGGAGAGAAGATCAAAGAGTATTTCCTGAACTACGACTGGCGGCATCACAGCATGAAGCTAGATATGGCGACAGGGGAGATGAAACTTTTAGGAAAGTCAGAGAACTGGAAAATCACTTTTTTAGATACAGGCGAGAATACGATGACAGGCGGACGGTTAAAGCAGGCACAGGACTTCATTGGGGATGAGACATTTATGATGACGTATGGTGATGGACTTGCCAATGTCAATATGTTTCATCTGCTGAAGCGTCATCAGGATCTTGGGGCAGCTGCGACTGTCACAGGAATTGAAAAGAAGTCACAGTACGGGACGTTGAAGGTATATAACGGGATGGCACAATCCTTCTCTGAGAAGACAGACAGTATCGGGATGATCAATGGAGGATTTTTTGTGTTGTCTCCAAAGGTATTTGACTATTTGACAGACGATGATCAATGCGTGTTTGAAGCGGAGCCTCTTCAAAATCTGGCGAATGATGGAGAGCTTGCGGTTTATGAGCACCACGGATTTTGGACAGCGATCGATACGTATAAGAACCTGAAGGAAATCAATGGCATGTGGACAAATGGAAAACAACCATGGAAGGTTTGGTGACGGCATGAGCGGATTTTGGAATGGGAAAAACGTATTTGTGACTGGATGTACAGGACTATTGGGAAGCTATCTCGTCAAGGAATTGATTGATCAAGGGGCAAACGTGACGGGACTTGTGCGTGATCAGGTGCCTCGATCGAATTTATATCAAGGCAGTCAATTTGAAAAGATGAATGTGGTGCAAGGTGCATTGGAGGATATGCAAACGATTGAACGTGCGTTAGGAGAATACGAAATTGATACTGTCTTCCATTTGGCGGCGCAGGCCATTGTTGGGGTCGCAAATAGACACCCTGTTTCTACATTTGAAGCCAATATTTTAGGGACATGGAATGTACTCGAGGCGTGCAGAAGACAGCCGCTGATCAAACGAGTCATCGTGGCATCAAGTGACAAAGCATACGGCGATCAGGAACAGCTTCCATACGATGAAGACATGCCGCTAAATGCGAAACATCCGTATGATGTATCAAAGAGCTGTGCAGATTTAATTTCTCACACGTATTACAACACATATGGTCTTCCAGTTTGTATTACGCGCTGCGGCAATTTATACGGGGGCGGGGATTTAAATTTCAACAGAATCATTCCGCAAACCATCCAGCTTGTGCTAGAAGGAGAAGCGCCGGAAATTAGAAGTGACGGGACATTTATTCGTGATTATTTCTACATTGAAGATGCGGTTAAGGCTTATTTGTTGCTAGCTGAGAAGATGGAGGAAAAAGGGCTCGCTGGAGAAGCCTTTAACTTTAGTAATGAAATTCAGCTGACGGTTCTTGAGCTCGTGGATAAGATTTTAAAGGCAATGGGCAGTGAACTGAAGCCTCGTATTTTAAACCAAGGAACGCATGAGATAAAGCATCAATATTTGTCGGCAGAAAAGGCGAGAAAGCTGCTTGATTGGAAGCCAGACTACTCGATTGATGAAGGTTTAGAGAAGACGATTGAATGGTACCGCGAATTCTTTCAAAAATAGAGGTGTAAGTAGATGAACAGCATATATTGTACGGTTCTATCAAGTGGAAGACTTTATCAAGCCATTGCGTTTTTCTTGTCATTGAAGCAAGTAGAAGATGATGCTGTCATCAAGACGTTATGTATGGATGATGCTGCATTTGATCTGCTTCATCAAATGAATTTTCCTCATGTTGATCTTGTTCATGTACGGGAGCTCGAAACGCCGGAGCTGCTGGAGAAAAAAGAGGAACGGGATGCCTCGGAATATTGCTGGACATTAAAACCGATGTGGATTGAGTGGTTATTTGAACAGGAGCAGGCAGAAGGAGTAACCTATCTTGATGCGGATTTATTTTTTTATGAGAGCCCGCAAGTGATTTTTCAACATCAGCCGGATGCCTCTGTTTTACTTTCGAGAGGGGATATTGTGATTCCGAGCTTCGATCCTGAGGAAGTGAAAATGCTTCAGAAGCTTTTAGGTCGCTATAACTCTGGCTTCCTGCATTTTAAAGGAGATAAAGCCGGACGAAAATGCCTCAGCTGGTGGAAGGAAGAATGCTTGAAGGAATGCAAAAATGCACCGGGAGAAGGCAAGTTTGGCGATCAAGGATATCTCGATCATATGCCGAAGCTGTTTGAAAAAGTGGAGGATATTCAAACAAAAGGCGTGAATATTGGTCATTGGAACTATGGGCAGCATTCCTATCGGGAAGAAAATGGACGGATTTTGCTGGAGGATGGGCATCCGCTCATTTGCTATCATTTCAGCGGCTTTCGCATCGTGAGCAAGGATGAGATGCAGCAAATTCATGAAAAAGGGAGAGATGATCTGCCGTTTTTCCAAGAAGCCTATCGAAACGTGCTGCGCCATGTGATTGAATCTGTTGAGCAGGTCGATCCGCTGTTTAACGGCTATGCCAAATTGGAGGAGGATGACGCATGAATGAGAAGCCAAAGGTAAGCGTCATTATTCCGAGCTATAATGCCAAGGAGCGTTTAGAAGGGAGTCTTTTTTCCTTAACGCTTCAGGATACGAATATTCCGTTTGAGGTCATTGTCGCCGATAATGGGTCAACGGACGGCACGATGGAAATGCTTGAGAACATTGAGGTGAATTTCCCGTTTAAAAAGGTGCGTATTCCTGTCAATCAAGGGATAGCCAAGGGGCGCAATCATGCCATTCGCGAGGCGGAGGGAGACCTGCTGATATTCCATGACAGCGATATGCTGGCAGAGCCGCAATTTATTCAAAAGCATGCGGAGGCACATGCTGATCATGAGGACCTTGTCATTTGTGGTGTATGCTGGAAGCGGATTTATCGTTATTTTTACGAAGCATTTGATCAGGATCATATCAATCGGTTGAAAAAGCAAGGCCTGTATAAGCGGAAAATGAATGATAAAACGCCTCTTTTATCAATGAAGGAAGTTGAAAATGGTGCATTTCTAGAGAAAAGCTTCGATTTGCAGTCTGAGTTTATTGATATCCTCAAAGACATTTTGCGCACGTACAACTATGATTTAGGCTCTTATGAGCTGCCGTGGCGATTTTTTATTACGAATAACTCCTCTGTCAAACGCAAGCATGTCATCGCGCTCGGGATGTTTGATGAACAGATCGTTCGGTACGGGTTTGAGGATTATGATTTAGGAATTCGTCTGCATCAGCTTGGTCTCTCCTTTGAATTGCGAGAGGATATCATGAGCGTGCATCAGGAGCATCCAAGTAATTTAACGTCATTTGATGACATCAAATATAACATTTTGTATATGTGCGAGAAGTACAACAATATTGATGCCATTGATGTCCATTTGGCTTTCTCTGGTCCATTTTCTCACACCATCACAAATGACATTGTAAAAGAAGTCCGGCAGCTGCGTGATAATCCGGTATTCGATGGTCTGCTCTCTTATTTTTTAGAGCTGCTTCATTTGATCACGGAGCGAAACGTAGGCGTCAAACGCGATAAAAAAGATCAGCTGACCGCTAGACATGTCCCTTTGAAAAAACTGTCCGAGGCAGCGCAGCTTGCGCGGCAGGAATATGGCTGCACAGTGGTTGTAGAAGCCATTCAAGGGCTGACAAAAGAGTTATTACGCGTTGATTTGTTTCAAGTGGATGTGTTGTAGATGGCGTCTTATCATTTTACAACCATTGTGTCGAATACACATGTTTTTAAGCTTTTGGCGCTGATTCATTCGCTTGAACAAACCGCTCATTCATTCAAGTTGTCTGTTCTATGTGCAGACCCTTTGGCTTACAAGGTGTTAAGTGAATTTCCTCATCCGCACGTTAAATATGAACAGCTTGAAGATATTGAAGATGAGACGCTGCGAGAGGCAAAGGATGATCGGACGTTCCATGAGTATTGCTGGACGTTAAAGCCCGTTTTTTTGCTCAAAATCCTTGAGTCCTCAGAAGCGGATTATCTCGCCCATTTGGATACGGATTTGTATTTTTATCATGATCCAGAGGCGATATTTGCAGAGAATCCACTCGCTCATTTATTTTTGACGGATCATATGAATTCCAAGCGGTTCTATCACTTTTATGAGTTATCTGGCCGCTTCAATACTGGATTTGTCGGCTGCCGCAACACAGACGTTGCCAAACGGGCGGTCACACAATGGAAGGAAAACTGTCTTGCACACTGTACAGTCGAAATGGATACAAAAAATAAGACGTATGGAGATCAGCGGTATGTTGAAAGATGGATCGATGATTTTGAAGGGGTCCATGTGGTGACATCTAAAGGAGCCAATGCCGCGATTTGGAATATTGAAAACTACAAGCTTTCAGTTGTGAAAGGGGAAATGTATCTCGACGAATGTCCACTCTTGTTCTATCATTTTTCTGCCTTTACGATCATTGATGAGAATACCTTTAATCTGAATTGGTATTACTATATGACAGAACAAAAGCTTGTGGATCATCTATATATTCCATATGCCGATTTGGTTCATCAAAAAATCAAACAGGTGCAAAAGGTCTTTCCGGAATTCCAGCAAGGGTTTATTGCAAAGAAGCATGTACCTGATACGCATTTTTATGAGATATGAAAAAACCGCTCAATCACTGAGCGGTTTTCTCCTTTTTATGATTCATTCCATTTGGAGATGGTTTGATCGCTAGGTAGTAAGAATGCAAGGATGCCTAATATCGGTAAAAAGGCGACTCCGATCATGGTAGGCGTTAAACCGAAGGCATCAATGAATGAGCCTAGAGCGACCGATCCGATTGCACCCATACCAAACGCAAGTCCAACCGTTAAACCAGACATTGTGCCAATTTTCCCGGGAAATAGTTCTTGAGCATAAACGACTGTGACAGAGAAGCTTGACGTCAGAATGACTCCAATCAGTCCAAGTAAAACATAGGCAAAAACAGGTCCGGCAAATGGCAGCAGCAAGGCAAGTGGAAAGGATGCCAATAAGGAAATTAAAATCACCGTTTTCTTGCCGAAGCGGTCTGCAAGCGGTCCGCCTAAAAATGTCCCAATTGCACCTAGAATGAGAAATAAGAAAATATAAGTCTGTGATTCTTTAATCGTCAATCCATATTGTTCAATCGCATAAAACGCATAGAAATTTGATATCGCATTCCCATACCAAGAGCGGGCAAAGATGAGAAAGACGATAATGCCAAGTGCTGTGAGTGCTGACTTACGGTGAAGTTCAGATCTTGCAGCTTTTGCTGGAGCTTTTTTCGCTTGAGCTCGAATGGTTTGAAGTCTTCCTGCGTACCATCTTGAAATATAAAGAAGGAAACCGACAGCCATCATTCCAACAATCGTAAACCAAGCCACGCCTGGCTGACCGAGAGGGACGAGCATTAAAGCAGCGATCAGCGGAGCAAAGGCTTGACCTGTATTTCCGCCTACTTGATAGATGGATTGTGCAAGTCCTCGTCTTGGACCAGCTGCCATGTTGGCAACGCGGGAACCCTCTGGATGAAAAATGGCAGAGCCGAGTCCGATAAAGACAACGCAAAGCAAGATGGTGGCAAAGGAAGGCGCAAACGCAAGCCCGAATATACCGACAGCACTAGAAAATAAAGCAACCGGGAGTGCATAAGGCATCGGCCTTTTATCTGTGTACCACCCAATAGCGGGCTGCATCACGGAGGAGACCATATTTAATGTAAAGGCAATCAGCCCTAATTGTGTAAAGGTCAGCCCCATTGAGCGTTCTAAAATAGGGAACATGGCAGGAATAACGGCTTGCAAAGTGTCATTGAGCATATGGCAAATGCCAATAATCAATAAAATGGGATAAACCGTTGATCCAGTGACAGAATTTTGAGGTTTATCCTTTGTACGAGCAGCAATAGCCAATGAGACTTCCTCCTTTCATTCAACTGTTTTCTATTTTGCATTCTTCTCATTTTATTCATAAGGTGAACTATAAAACAATAGCAAATTGTCATGATTTAGTAAAAAGAGACACAAGCGCTTGTGTCTCTAAATGGTTACTTATAAAAAGTTGCGATGACAGGCTTCATTTTTTGAATGACGAGTCCACTACCACCGCGATTTTTTACACCTTCAATCATGCCGACGAGGACGTAATCTTCTTTTTTAGGATTAAATGCAAGTAAAAATCCATTTTCAGAACCGTCTGTCGCTCCTTGTTTGCTCTTCAGCTCTGCCGTTCCTGTTTTAGCGGCAATATCAGCTCCTTCAATTTGTAAGGAGTGAGCTGTACCGTTTGGACTCGTCACGACCTGAGTGAGCGCGTCTTTCACTGTATTTGCCGAGTCTTCTTTGATGATTTGTTTTGGTGATGCTGTTTTCTCATCTTGAACGACTCGAGGGTAGACCAGCTTGCCTCCAGTTGCAAATGGAGAATAGGCATGTACTTGTTCAATCGGTGACATGAGTAATTCGCCTTGCCCATATGCCGAGTCAGCAAGTAAGATGTCCGATTGAATGCCGTCGTTCGATACTTGTGCTGGTTTCATTGTAAATGGCATGTGCAAATCTTCGCCAAACCCAAATAATTTCACTTTTTTCTCATAGGTATCTTTGCCAATTTCCAGTGCTTCCTGTCCGAAGTAAATATTATCTGAGTACACGAGGGCATCAACCATATTTACGTTTTCTTTATCGTGAACCCGTGTAATTCGATAATTGCCCCAAGATTGATCCTTTTGCCATTTCAGGCCATGAATGGTGCGTACTTTATTAGGCTTTGTGACACCTGTTTCCAGACCGATGGCTGCTGTAATGGTTTTGAATGTAGACCCTGGTGCATACCGGCTCGCATACCGGGCTTGGAATGGGAGATCTGGGTTTTCACTGTATGCCTGATATTGCTTAGGTGTGATCCCGTTTGTCATAAGATTGACATCATAGGAAGGGGTGCTGACAAGCGCTAATAGATCCCCTGATGATGGATTCATGATGGTGACGGCTCCTTTTTCACCTTTCAGCTGTTCATAGGCTTTTTTCTGTAAAGAAGCATCAATGGTCAGCTTCACTGTTTTTCCATCTTGTCGATCTGATTTTTGCAATGTTTCTTCAATGCCTGTTTCATCATGTACGATCAAAATGCTTCCGCCATCTTGTCCACGTAAGTTTTTGTCAAATGTGAATTCAAGGCCGGTTTTGCCGATGATTTGATCTGCTTTTAATGCCGGATTTCTTTTGATATCATCTGCATTTGCTTTTCCGACATAGCCGGTGAGATGGGCGGCGGCTTCGTTATAAGGATAGTAACGCATTTCCTTCGATTGATAGGTGACGCCTTTTATATCCTTTGGAATCGGTTTCTGTTCTAACATTGATTTGAGCGGGACAAACGTGTCGTCTGTGACCCATGCTTGTTTCAACTGATTGTCGATTAGTTCTTCATCTATATCAAATGCTTTGCTGATTTTTTTGATATTGTGTTCTTTTTCTTCCCCTGTGCCAAGCTTTCCAGGGATGATGCCAAGTGCGCTTCCGCCAGTTGTTTCTGCTAGGGTACGCCCTTTTCGGTCGACGATATTTCCACGGACAGCAGGGTCTGATTTGACTTTGATGGTATCTCCCTTCTCCATTTGCGGGAAGATGAGATTTGGCTTCCAGTCGACTTTCCATTTATCATCTTCTTCTGAGAGAACGCCCTTGTAAGATAGCTTGTGCAGCTTGCCAAATGACGTTTTCATTGTCACATCATAGGAAAATTGATACCCATTTCCTTTGTCCTGTTTTTCGACGTTGAGCTTTGATATGCTTAGGTCATAAGCACCAATTCCATTGAAGATATTGTCGTATTTGTCGGCTAGTTGTTTTTTTGAGAAGTCATTGGCTTTCAAAGACGCACTCGTTACCTCATCAGCCAGCTTTGTAAAGTCTTTCTTCTCCATTTGTTTTGTAAAGGATTGAGCCGCTTTTAAAGCTTCTTTTTCTTTTGAGAAAAGAGAATCTTTTAAGAAAAAGAAAGCAGCAGCAACTACGATGATACTAAGAATGGGAATCATGACTTTTTTCTGTTTCCAAAATGATTTTCGTTGATCCGTATACAATGAAAACACCTCAATTTTTGATTAGATCCTCTATATTTTACAGTGATTGGTCGTGATTTGTATAGTTTCTCATAGAAACCTAGCGAAATAGATAAGAAAAACGACCTGTGATTTGCCGTTTAGGATACCCAATTTTATTAAAAAAATCTAAATCCTCAATTGAGGAAAAAGGTGAAATCATTTATGGTCCAGACCTAGCCTTGTATTACTCACCTTAAAAAGACAAATTTTAAATTATTAAAAGATATGTAGCTAGATATCAGAAGATAATGCCCTACAGCGAGTTCTTAATTTACGGTTATGACGGGTGTAAGCCAATTAGAACGTGATCTTATCCGTATACGACAGCATGAAGGAATTAAACTGGTTAGGAAGTAAGAGAAGCTTATAGGTCGACTAAAGAAGTGTCGTGATGCAGTAAAGCTTAATAAAGAGAGGAATATGATTGTAAATTAAATGTGTGAAATGACAAATGTGTGTATAGTTTCAATATATAGAAAGCTGTCGGAAAGGAATAGTTGATGGATTGTACCGGAAATTGTATAAATAAATCTCATATAAAGGAGGTATTATATGCCTAAAGTTGACAACCTGTTAGCCATCCTATGGATGCTTCGCTCAGATAAAAAAATAACTGCAAAACAAATTTCAGAAAAGTTAGAGATGAATATAAGAACTGTTTATCGTTATATTGATACACTTTCAACGAGTGGTGTACCTATCATTTCAGAACCAGGACATAACGGTGGCTATCGTTTATTGAACAATTTTATAGAGGCTCCTCTATTTTTTGATTTTGAGGAGCAAATTTCACTATTTCACGCTGCTGTTTTTGCAGAAGATGCGGGATATTATGGAGGTGAAGCGCTCCAAAGAGCCCTCTCAAAACTTAGTAAACACTCAAATCAAGAGCAAGAAACAAAGGTAAACCAACATATAACTAGTCTTGAAGTAATAAGTCGAACCAGTTCAATCTCTTTGGAACCTTCTCTGAAAAAGTTGGAAAAGGCGATAGCAGCCGCGAACACGGTGAAAATTCTTTACCATAAAAGTGGAGAAAAGCAATTACATCATAGATGTGTCGATCCATACAGAATGATCTATTGGAATAATAAGTGGTATGTGATTGGATTTTGTCATCTTAGGAATGATATGCGCAGTTTTAGAGTAGATCGAATTGAAAGTCTAATGGTGACTGAAAATCAGTTTGACCAGCAAGAAAATTTTTCAGCACGTGACTTTTTTATAAACAGTCTCCTACCAACTTTAGAAGATAAGGAAGAGATTATTTCTTTGGTGATTCATGGGGATAAAAATGTATTGGCTGATATTTGCCAACATTGGTTTTTAGGACATTATTTACAAGAACGGAATTCACATCAAGCAGTTTTTCTTCTTCCAAAAGATATGATACATACATATGTACCTTATTTACTTTTACCTTACAATAAATCTATTAAAGTTGTTGAGCCAATCAGTCTTAAAAAAAGAATGATTGAAGTTTTGTCGGATTTAATAAAATTTTACCAAGTATGATAACTTCCCTGACGTTAACTGTCAGGGAAGTTATTTTATAATCGCTATATCAACTGTGATTGGAGCGTGATTGGATGCAAACAAAAAAAGCTTATCTATATGTATTTGATACGATGTCTGACTGGGAATATGGATATTTAATTGCTGAACTAAACTCAGGTAGATATTTCAAAAAAGATTTAGCACCTTTAAGAGTAATTACAGTAGGAGCTAATAAAGAAATAAAGACGACTATGGGAGGTTTGAGTATAAAACCAGATATTTCCCTTGAAGAATGTAACCTTGAGAACAAAGATCTTTTCATTTTACCAGGAGGTACGACTTGGGGTGAAGACATTCACCAACCTATCTTGGAAAGAATTGGCCAAGCTTTAGAACTGGGCACTATTGTTGCTGCAATTTGTGGTGCAACTGAGGGGCTCGCGAATAGGGGATACTTAAATACTAGAAGGCATACAAGTAATAACTTAGAATATACTAAAATGGTATGTCCTAACTATCAAGGAGAGAAGTTCTATGAGTTGGCACCTGCGGTATCTGATGCGAATTTAGTTACTGCATCAGGAATAGCCCCTTTAGAATTTGCAATGGAAGTGCTGAAAAAAATAGAAGTATTTACACCAGATACCTTACATTCTTGGTATAACCTGAATAAGACACATCAATCTGAATATTTCTTCCGGTTGATGAATTCAATAAATAAATGAAGTAACTGAAAAAGCTCCATTTCTCTATTTTGATTTGTAGAGAAGTGTAGCTTTTTATTTTGGACTTGCCTTATCATTTTCTATTTGCATGTTCCTGATGCTGCCCCGATTGTACTAAAAAGCCGAGCGCATTAAGAAGATGGCTTTGATCGAATCGAGACTGTCGGTGTTTTGGTTTCTTTTGGCTTCGGTGGTGATACTGTTTTTTTGATGTGCGTGTCCTTTGGCGTATAATAGGTTGCCCCAATATTGAGCCTGCCTTGAAGCTGGTCAATGGAAAGCTCACCGAACTCTAAATGGTAATCAATTTTCTCCACATGGAGAGATTCGATATGTATATGTGTATCCTCTGTGCCAGGGGAGGCTGGTGCGGACATTTTTTGCTCGAGAGCGGTGAGCCTTTTCTCCAGCTCGGTGACAGAGGGGGATGGACTGGATTCAGTTTTTTTAAAGAGTGATAGAATGAAATGTTTCAAGTAGACCACAACCTTTTCTTCTGCCTTGATCTAGTCTATGGAAAAGCTGTGAGATATATACTTATAGAGATGACAAGAAAGGGGAGAAGTACATGCTGCCTACTCATATACACATTGCCCATATGAAAACGAACTCGATAGGCACAGGATCATCCATGACGTTTGGTTCGACGATTGTTCGCAATCATTGCAGTACGATCAAAAGGAACAATGGCTTTGGGGAACAGAATGCTGATGGCGTGATCACGATCCTTCCGATTGAATCGATTAATGATCGTGATCAAATCGACGCCGTGAGTATCAATATTCGTCATCTATGATAATAGCAGTCGCTTTTCCTTCATCCTTTTGCAGCCTGATATAAAGCACACCGTCTTTAAAGGCCGCATTCATTTGTCCAAGAATCATTTCTGGAAGCCGGATTTTCTTTTCAAACGGACCATATTTCCCCTGCTTTTGGCGAAAATCCTGCTCATTAAAAAAGGAAAGACGCTGTCCTTTCACAACCAAATATTCACCATATGATAACACTTGTACATCTTCCTTTCGGTAGCCAGGTAAATAAATTAAGTACTGAATTTCTGTCGCGGTTTCCACCATGTCGATTGGTGGAAACGACGCGTCTGGGCCGCGCTGATCCTGCTGTGTGAACGTAAAGGGAGATGGACCATTTGCCATAAAGGGAGATCTTTGCTCATCATCGAAGATCATTTTCCAAAAATCATCCCCATGCATTTGCTGGGCAATATCCATCCACTGCTTAATTTTTTCGAAGTCCATGTGAAGACCTCCTGTTAACATACTTGATGGGTGCTTGCATATACCTATAAAAAGGAGGTTTATCTGTGGTTCAACCAACTCCGTATATCAATATTAATATTTTCATGTTAAAAATTAATTCCTTTGAAAATGCATCGGCGGTGAATGTCGGACAAAATTTGTTAGCAGAGTGGCAAAACTCAGATAAAAAAAATCAGGGGTACGGACAAAATTTTGGAGATGCCAGCGGTTTTGTCGGGACAAAAAGCCATGTAGATGATCGAGATCAAGTGGACTCACCTGCCTCTTTTTCACCAGCAGCTAAACCCATTCAAAGGAAGTGACGTGTGATGTTATTCTCACCCTCAGTCGTCAATGTCGGTGCTTTTAAAATCAATGCAATGGATCGGGGTGCATCACTGACGCTAGGTCCTTATCAGCAGATCGATTATTTTCTCTCAATGAAATTGAACCAAGGATTTGGAGAGGACAATGGAGATTGTTCACCGCTTGTCATTCCGATTTCAAGCGTGTTAGATCCAGATATGGTGGACTCAAATTCAGCCAAAAACAGCGTGATTTAAGCAAAAAAAAGAGACCGGGAATCCCCGTGTCTCTTTTCTATTTTGTTTCATTCAGATGGCTTTTTCGTCTTGCATAGGTGAAATAGACAACGACACCAATGGCCACCCAGATCAGGAAGGCTCTCCATGTCTCCCATTTCAGTGTAGCAGCCAATATCATACAAATGACCGCACTAATAATGGGAAGGTAAGGTACAAAAGGTACTTTAAAAGCTGTCTTCATATTCGGATGTTTTTTCCGTAGTACGATCACAGCGATAGAGATCACTGTAAAGGCTGCAAGTGTACCGATGCTGACTAAATTCGCTAGCGTAGATAAGTTAACGAATCCAACGATACATGCCGCAACAGCACCTGTGAGCCAAGTGTTGGCAACCGGTGTTTTCGATTTTGGATGAACGTTTGAAAAGATTTTCGGCATGAGTCCATCTCGGCTCATGGCAAAGGTTAAGCGAACTTGAGCATAAACAAGTGCAATTAACACTGTCGTAATCCCGATAATAGCACCTGCGGATATAATGCCCGCCACACTATTCAGGCCAACAACTTGAAGAGCAAATGCGACAGGGTCACTGACATTCAGCTTCGTATAGTGAACCATGCCTGTTAAGACGAATGAAACACCAATGTATAAAATCGTACAAACACCGAGCGCACCGATGATTCCGATTGGCATCGCCTTTTGAGGATTTTTGACTTCTTCAGACGCATTAGCGATTGCATCAAATCCAAGGTAAGCAAAAAAGACAGTCGCCGCTCCAGCAATCACGCCGTGAAAGCCCATCGGCATAAAAGGTGTCCAGTTTTCAGGTTTGACGTAAGCAAAGCCAGAAATGATAAAGAGAAGGACGATGGCAATTTTAATCAGCACAATGATGTTATTCAGCTTCGTACTTTCTTTGACGCCTCTTGAGACGATAAAGGTGATGAGCAAAATAATGAGTGCGCCTGGAAGGTTAAAGACGGCTCCATCAGCGGCTCCAGGTGCAGCTGATAATGCCTTCGGTATGTGCAGACCGAATCCACTGAGCAGTGATTGAAAATAGGACGACCATCCGCTTGCTACAGCAGAGAGCGCAATGACATATTCAAGCATGAGATCCCAGCCCATTAAGAAGGCGAGAAATTCCCCAAGTGTTGCGTAGGAATACGTATAGACGCTTCCTGACACAGGAATGGACGAGGAGAATTCAGCGTAGCAAAAAGCAGCAAGGGCGCATGCGATCGCAGCTAAAATAAAAGATATAATAATCGCAGGTCCCGCATCTTTCGCAGCAGCAACCCCCGTAATCACAAAGATCCCAGTCCCGACCACGCAGCCAATGCCAAGCAAGATTAAATCAAACGTATTTAACGATCGGCTGAGCCGCTTCGTTTGACTTTCAAGCATGAGCTGGTCGAGAGACTTTTTTCGAAATAAAGAACTCATGTTGACCTCCTAATGGATAAATCTTTTCGTAAGACGAGTGTTAGTATATGCTTAAATGATAATTTAGTCAATTGGTTGGAGAACGCTTTAAATCACTAAAGTATTAAACGCCACAATCGAATTTGTGCTTAAAAAGAGACATCCGCCAAGAGATGGAAGGCGGATGTGGCGATAGATAGTCTATGTCTATTTAGTAAATATTTTTTCATTATACAGCACACTTGGATGAGTGGGGTTATGGGCGGCGGAGGCAAGGTGATGTGTTTTGGCTTTCTCCAAATTGCCGAGCTGATAATAACAATAGCAAAGCTGAAGGTGAGGATACCACGTTTTATACTGTGTGAGTGTGAAGGCTGCTTCGTTTTCAGGAGCCTTCAGCGCCTGCTCATACCAAAAGATCGCTGCCTGATGTTTATTTTGAATTTTTAGATGATCCCCGATCCGGCAGCAAAATTCTGGCCGAGGCTGATCATATAAGAAAGAACGTAATAATGAGGATAAAGCCGCTTCCTCGAAACCTACCGCATAATAGCAGTCGGCTAAATATTGGCATGCGCGAATTTCATCCTCAATCCAGCACTGTTTTGTCGCTAAAAATTCATGATAAAAACGAATCGCTCTGACATGCTGCTTGTTATCTCTTAATTCATTGGCAAAGTAAAAGAGATCACGGGGTGTCATGTTCTCTCCCTTTGCCAGCATATCTTCATAAATTCGCAAGTTGCGCCCAGGCTCACCAGCGGTTGTTTTCTTACGCTTTTGGTGTGTGACGGCGATATCGGCTGGAAAGATGTTGCCATACACTTGAAGATACTCATGAACGGCTCCGTACCATTGAAAGTTTAAGGCACGCTTCACTAGGCGATTTCTTCTATATTTAAAATTCACCCGACCGTCTTCATCAAATCCCACATGATAAAACATCGAGACGGCATCTACCGAAGGATCGAGTGTCTCTTTGAGCTGAAGAAATTTTTGACGGTCTTCTTCTAGCAGAACATCGTCTGCATCAAGCCATAAAATATACTCTTTCGTTGCACGTGAGAAAGCGAAATTGCGGGCTTTGGCAAAATGCTGAACCCATTCGAAATCAAGTACCTGTGCTGAAAAGGAGTGAGCAATCTCCTTCGTACGATCTGTTGAACCTGTATCAACGATGATCATCTCATCGACAATGTCTTGAACAGAGGAGAGGCAGTCCGCTAACACCTCCTCTTCATTTTTCACGATCATACATAAGCTAATGGTTACCATCTTTAGATCACCTCTTCATAGTGTATCGAGCAGCAAAAGGAAACATTCTTTTCAGCAGCAGGTTTTTTAAAACTAGTTTTCTGCTACTGGCTGATTTAGAATAAAGGAAGAATCTATGTAAGGGCTGATAAAAATGAGTTTATTGAATGTTGAAGGATTATATAAAACCTATGGCGAGAAAACGCTGTTTGATCATATTTCTTTTCATATAGAACCAAAGGAACGCATCGGATTGATTGGACCAAACGGAACAGGAAAGTCAACGCTCCTAAAGGTCATTGCAGGACTTGAATCGTTTGAGGAGGGTGACATCACGAAGGCAGGGACACTTGATATCGAATTTCTTGAGCAGGACCCTGAAATGAACGGGGATGAAACGATTCTCGATTACATTTTTTCTGGAACAGCACCCATGATTCAAACGATGAAGGCATATGAACAGGCACTCGCTGATTTAGAGCATGATCCGCAAAATGAAGCAAAACAAGAGGCGCTCATGCGCATGCAAAATCGAATGGATCAGGAAGACGCATGGGATGCGAACCTGTCAGCCAAAACGATTTTGACAAAGCTTGGCGTCAAAGATGTGAGCCGTTCTGTTCATGCCTTATCAGGCGGACAGAAAAAGCGTGTCGCGATTGCTAAAAATTTAATTCAGCCTGCGGGATTGCTGATTTTAGATGAGCCAACCAACCATCTCGATAATGCAACGATTGAATGGCTCGAAGGATATTTGAGTCAATACAGCGGTGCTGTCATTCTGGTGACGCATGATCGTTATTTCCTCAACCGTGTGGCCAATCGAATTTATGAATTGAATCAAGGACAGCTTTATACGTATAAAGGAAATTATGAAGTCTTTTTAGAAAAAAGAGCGGAACGAGAAGCAGAGGCTCAGGTGAAAGAAACGAAGCGTCAAAACTTACTCAGACGCGAGCTTGCATGGCTGAGAAGAGGGGCAAAAGCAAGAACGACGAAGCAGAAAGCACGCATCGGCAGAGCCGAAGAGCTGATGGATCAAAAAGGGCCTGATGCGAAGGGAGAGCTGGATTTCGCCATCGGTTCCCATCGCCTAGGAAAACAAGTCATAGAGGCAGAAGACTTATCGATTTCATTTGCTGGCCAGATCCTTGTGGAGCGGTTTACAGACTTAGTCGTACCGGGCGACCGGATTGGGTTTATCGGACCGAATGGAGTCGGAAAAACGACGCTCCTCAACTGTCTAGCGGGTAAAATTGAACCGACTTCAGGACAATTGACGATTGGACAAACCGTTCGTATTGGCTATTACACGCAGGATCACAAGGAAATGGATGAAGAGCTGACGATCATTGAATACATCAAGGAAACAGCTGAAATCGTTAAGACATCTGATGGCGCCATAGTGACAGCAGAGCAAATGCTGGAGCGGTTCCTATTCCCAAGATCCATGCAACGGACGTTTATTCGCAAGCTGTCAGGGGGAGAACGCCGCAGATTGTATTTACTGAAAGTCTTAATGGAAGAACCGAATGTTCTCTTTTTAGATGAGCCGACGAACGATCTTGATACGGAGACCCTCAGCATTTTAGAGGATTATTTAGAACAGTTTCCTGGCGTTGTCATGACCGTATCGCATGATCGTTATTTCTTAGACCGAGTAGTTCATCGTCTGCTTGTCTTTGAAGGAAATGGCCGCATTTCACACTACCAAGGTGCTTACAGCGATTACATGGAGCAAGAAAAAGAGGCGAAGCGGACAGAGACAAAGCCTGCTGAGAAACAAGTAGAAGCGGCGCCTAAAAAGAGAAAAAAACTTTCTTATAAAGACCAGCTTGAATGGGACGGAATTGAAGACCGGATTCAGGCATTAGAGGAAAAACATCAGCAGCTTGAAGCCAGCATTGCAGAAGCAGGCAGTGATTTTGGGAAAATTCAAGAGCTGATGGACGAACAAAAAGCCGTTGCTGAAGAACTAGAACAAGCAATGGACCGCTGGACAGAACTGTCGATCATGATTGAGGAATTAGAGGGTTAATCCTAATATGAAACCTGTAGAACATTCTACAGGTTTTTTTGCTTTACATCAAAACATGAGAGAATCAAGAACTTAAACATTTACGTTTACGTTAAGGTTATAAAGGTGTATAATAAATCATGAATTGATGAGCAGGAGGCACTGGCAATGGAATGGATGAAAATTGATCAAGTGGCGAAAAGAAGCGGGCTGACGAAACGGACGATTCGTTTCTATGAAGAGATTGGTTTATTATCAGCACCAAAGCGGACAGAGGGCGGTGTCAGGCTGTACTCAGAGGACGACATGGAAGAACTAGAAAAAGTAATGCAGGCAAAAGAGGTACTCGGCTTTTCTTTACAAGAGCTTCAATCGTTTATGGAAATAGGAAAGCAGTTAGAGCTGAATAAAGAAGGCTACTTGCTGTCGCTTGATCCGAAGGAACGATTAGAGAAGCTGTTAGATATGGATGCGCAGCTGACTGTGCAGCATCAATTGATTACAAAAAAGCTTGAAACGATTCAATCCTTTAAAAAGGATCTTGAAACGATGAAAGATAAAGCGGCTCATGCAATTGAGCAATTACAAAAATAAACACCTCTGTGTGTTTATTTTATTTTGTCAACATTTGAAGGAAAGGTTCTGATGGAATGAAGGAAGAAGAAGTGTTAAAACAGCGTACAAGTCTGCTTAGACAGCCAAAGGCCGTCTGGGCTGTTGCCTTTGCATGTGTGATTTCATTTATGGGGATAGGACTTGTGGACCCGATTTTGCCGGCCATTGCATCACAATTAGATGCATCTCCAAGTCAGGTCTCTCTTTTATTTACGAGCTACTTACTTGTGACCGGCTTTGTGATGTTTTTTACCGGCTTTCTCTCTAGCCGGATTGGTGCGAAATGGACGTTATTAATCGGACTTATTTTTATTATTGTCTTTTCTGCTTTAGGCGGTACCTCTTCAACGATTAACGAATTAATCGGCTTTAGAGGCGGATGGGGCATTGGGAATGCCTTATTCATTTCAACGGCTCTCTCTGTCATTGTCGGCGTGTCTGTTGGAGGAAGTGCGAAGGCCATTATTTTATACGAGGCTGCACTAGGTCTTGGGATTTCGGTTGGACCGCTGCTTGGCGGAGAGCTTGGGACGATCTCTTGGCGCGGACCATTCTTTGGCGTTGCGGTATTAATGCTTGTTGCTCTTTTAGCCATTACGTTTATGCTTCCACCGATGCAAAAACCTCAGAAAAAGGTGAAATTATTCGAGGCTGTCGGGGCGTTAAAATATAAAGGGCTTTTAACGATGGCATCTGCCGCTTTCTTATACAATTTTGGTTTCTTTGTGCTTTTAGCATATTCGCCATTTGTGCTTCATCTGGATGAGCATGGTCTTGGTTATGTCTTTTTTGGATGGGGACTATTTTTAGCTGTGACATCCGTCTTCTCAGCGCCGGTCATTCATCGCAAGCTTGGGACATTGACTTCTCTTGTGGTTCTGTTTGCTTCGTTTGCTGTGATTTTATTCGGTATTGGGATCTGGACTTCACATGTAGTCGTCGTCATCTGCGGAATTGTCATTGCTGGGGGTATTCTTGGCATGATCAATACTGTGCTCACGACCGCTGTGATGGGATCAGCACCGGTTGAGCGTTCCATTGCTTCATCCTCTTACAGTGCTGTACGATTTATTGGGGGCGCGATTGCTCCTTGGATTGCTGGCGTACTTGCTGAATCTTATACAGCAAGCACCCCTTACTATGTTGGGGCGGCTGTCGTTCTGTTAGGCATGATCATCCTGCTGATTGGTCGTAAGCATCTCATCAATATTCAAGCAGGTCATTAAATAGAAAAAGCCTTATATCTGCATCAGATATAAGGCTCAGCGTGTAGACAAACCCTAGCATTCTTTGTCAGGACTGCGTTCCGGTGCTCACGAATGTTCAATTCGCTCCACTCCGGTACTCGTCCTTCCTAGACTTCAAAGGTTTTCTATCATGCTGAAAAGAAGACAAAGGGCTAAAATAAAGATCATTTTAGCCCTTTGTCAACAATCTGAAGCCTATAATACTTTGGTCGTCCAAGATTCGCAATTCCAAGTTTCAGTGGCTACATCTTGATAAAATTCAGGTTCGTGAGAGATCAATAAGACACTCCCTTTGTATTCTTTTAATGCACGTTTTAGTTCTTCTTTTGCATCGACATCCAAGTGATTGGTCGGCTCATCGAGAACAAGTAAGTTGGTTTCTTCATTGATCAGCTTACAAAGACGGACCTTAGCTTTTTCTCCTCCGCTTAAAACAGACACGCGGCTTTCAATATGCTTTGTCGTTAATCCGCATTTTGCAAGAGCGGCTCTCACTTCATATTGCGTGTAAGAAGGGAAAGTGCCCCATACTTCTTCAATACAGGTGTTGCTGTTTTGCTCTTTTACTTCTTGCTCAAAATAGCCTATTTGCAGGAATTCTCCGCGTTCCACCTCACCCGAAATTGGCGAGATTTCTCCAAGGAGACTTCGCAGCAATGTCGTTTTTCCGATCCCGTTAGCGCCGTATAACGCAATTTTTTGCCCGCGTTCCATTTTCAGATTTAATGGACGAGAGAGCGGTTCATCATAACCAATGACCAAATCTTTTGTTTCAAAAATCAATTTCCCAGAAGTCCGTGCCGTCTTAAAGTGGAATTCAGGCTTTGGCTTTTCTGCTGCGAGTTCAATCATATCCATTTTATCCAGTTTCTTCTGACGGGACATGGCCATATTTCTTGTGCTGACACGTGCTTTGTTTCTTGCAACAAAGTCCTTTAATTCAGCGACTTCCTGCTGCTGCCTTTTATAAGCTGCTTCAAGCTGCTGCTTTTTGACTTCATACACTTGTTTAAATTGATCATAATCACCAACATAGCGCGTGAGCTCTTGATTTTCAACATGATAGATCAAGTTAATGACGCTGTTTAAAAACGGAATATCATGTGAAATGAGGATAAACGCATTTTCATATTCCTGTAAATAGCGCTTCAGCCACTCAATATGCTGCTCATCTAAATAGTTGGTCGGCTCATCGAGAAGGAGAATTTCTGGCTTCTCTAACAGCAATTTCGCAAGCAATACTTTTGTACGCTGCCCGCCGCTCAGCTCCGTCACATCACGGTCTAGCCCGAGATCCGTTAACCCAAGACCTCTGGCTATTTCTTCAACCTTGGAATCAATGATATAGAAATCATTGTTTGTGAGCGCATCTTGAATAACGCCCACTTCCTCTAACAGCTTTTCCAGCTCATCAGGATCGGCTTCACCCATTTTGCCGTAAATGTCATTCATCGCTGCTTCCATGGAAAATAAATAGTGGAATGCATCCTGAAGGACTTCGCGGATTGTTCTGCCCTTTTCTAGCACAGTGTGCTGATCAAGGTAGCCAACACGGACATTTTTTGCCCATTCGACTTTTCCTGCATCTGGCTCCAGCTTACCAGTAATAATATTCATAAACGTTGACTTTCCTTCACCGTTGGCGCCAATTAAGCCGACATGCTCGCCTTTTAATAAACGGAAGGAGACTTCGTGAAAAATGGCTCTGTCGCCAAAGCCATGGCTTAAATCTTTAACAGATAATATCATTTTTTACACCTCAAATAGATTCAAAACGGCTAGTGCCTCTCATGATTATATCGAACTGTCCGGCTCGATAAAAGCATCAAAAGAAAAATTGCGTTTCAAAGCTGATTTTGAGATACTAAAGGATAGATTGAATGAGGATAAAGGAGATCGACATGATAGAAAATTGGGCATTTTTGAAAGAAGCAAAGCCATTTATACAAGAGAACTTCCAAGCGGCTGGCTTTGAAAAACCAACAGCTATACAAGAAAAAACAGCAGAATGGATTACGGAGAAGCGTGATGTGATTGCAGAATCGCCTACGGGAACGGGGAAGACACTGGCGTATGTGTTGCCGCTTTTAAATAAAATCGATGTGAATATCAAGCACCCGCAAGTCTTAATCTTGGCACCTTCAAGAGAGCTTGTGATGCAAATTTTTGATGTCGTGCAAGAGTTCAAACAAGGATCAGACATCAAAGCGATCTCCTTGATTGGTGGAGCGAACATCAAAAAGCAGCAGGAAAAACTAAAGAAACACCCGAATATCGTCGTAGCGACACCAGGCCGCGTCCAAGAATTAATCAAAATCAAGAAACTGAAAATGCATGAAGTCAAAACAATCGTGCTAGATGAAGCAGATCAGCTTCTTGTGCCAGAGCATATGAAAACGATCCAAGCGATCATTAAATCAACATTAAAAGAAAGACAAATTCTTTGTTTTTCTGCAACCCTGAAAGACGAAACGGTTCAACTGATTAAAGAAATGACAACAGAACCAGAAGTATTGAAAATTGCCAGAAGCGAGGAAGAAGCGCAGAAAGTAGGACACTATTATCTGTTATGTGACCAGCGTGACAAAGTGAAACTACTGCAAAAGCTATCACGGCTTGAGGACATGCAGGCGCTCGTTTTTGTGCGTGATATTACGAATTTAAGCATTTATGCAGAGAAATTAGCATATCACCATGTCGACCTCGGTGTTCTTCATAGTGAAGCGAAAAAAGCAGAGCGTGCTATCATCTTAAAGGAATTTGAACAGCGTGAATTCCCGCTTCTTCTTGCAACGGATATCGCAGCAAGAGGCATCGATATTGACGATCTGCCGTATGTGATCCATGCCGACCTGCCAAACGAAGAAGGCTATATCCACCGTTCAGGCAGAACCGGTCGCGCAGGAAAAGAAGGGGCTGTCATCAGTCTTGTCACACCTCAAGAGCAATCAATGCTGAAAAAAATGGCGAAAAAGCTGAATCTTTCGCTTCAGGAAATTGTTTATAAGCAAGGCCAGCTGCATCTTGCGCCAAAGCAAGCATAGAAAAAGGACCCTTCCACATGGAGGGTCCTTTCTTTTTATGAAATTTTGACAAGCTGTTTTCCGACATTTTCCCCTTTGAATAGTCCGAGGAATGCATCAGGAATGTTGTCAAAGCCTTCAATGATTGTTTCTTTGTAAGTCAGTTTGTCTTCTTTTACCCATTGTGCGAGATCTCTTGCTGCTTCTTCAAAACGATCTGAATAGTTGGCAACAATGAAGCCTTGCATCAATGCGCTTGTTTTAATGAGTTTTGTTTGCACACGCGGTCCGATGTCCTCGCTTGCGCTAATATTATAAGACGAAATCGCGCCGCACACTGGAATACGTGCGAAGCGGTTCAAATGATTCATCACAGCATCAGATATTTCGCCGCCTACATTGTCAAAATACACATCGACGCCGTTAGGGCATGCCTTTGCAATAGCATCATCTAAGTCATTTGTTGTTTTATAATTAATCGTTTCATCAAAACCCAGTTCTTTTAAATAAGCCAGCTTATCATCAGATCCCGCAATCCCAACGACGTGAGCGCCTTTGATCTTAGCAATTTGCCCAACAACGGAACCAACAGCACCTGCGGCCCCAGAAATGACAACGGTCTCGCCTTCTTTTGGCTGACCAATCGCAAGAAGACCGAAATAAGCGGTTTGTCCTGGCATGCCTAAAATGCCTAAATAATAGGACAATGGCGCAATGGATGGATCAATTTTAGTCAGAGATTCAGCTTTGGCTGTAGAATATTCTTGCCAGCCAAGGAATCCAAGAACAAAATCACCTTTTTCAAATTGAGACGATTTAGACTCGACAACTTCTCCGACAACACCGCCCTGAATCACTTCATTTAGCTTGAATGGAGGTGTATAGGATTTTGTATCCTGCATTCGTCCTCTCATATAAGGATCTACAGAAACATATTTCGTTTGAATCAAGACTTCACCATCTTGCGGCACAGGTATATCGACTGTTTCAAAATGAAAAACATCTTTTGTAGGTAATCCTTGTGGACGTTTGGCTAATTGAATTTGCTTTTGTTGACTCATGTCAAATCCTCCCTTTCACTTGCAACCTAGATTTACATTAACATGATGCTTCTTTTCATTCAAAACATACGGTCTATTTCAAACACATACAAAAAAGCAGCCGTCATCTCAGAGATGAGGACTACTTTTTTGGAAGTCAACAGAGAGGAGCGGTGGCAGACAGCCAAACAG
The DNA here is from genome assembly GCF_900186955.1 of Bacillus pumilus. Lineage (NCBI taxonomy): Bacteria > Bacillati > Bacillota > Bacilli > Caryophanales > Bacillaceae > Bacillus > Bacillus pumilus. The sequence continues at coordinate 773,637 of NZ_LT906438.1, forward strand.
CTGATACACGTCCGCATCACGTTCTTTTAATAAATATTCGTTCGCATTTTGCATGGAGGCTTTCATCATATCGCGCGTCACAAAAGGAAAAAGGATATTCAAGTATGAGGACAACAGGTCTTGTGGATCTTGTTCAATTGACTCGATATCTCCAATGTTAATAATGATGGAAAAGAGATAATCAATGGAGATGCGAAAGTGCTGTTCAGCAAACAATGTAAGCGGCTTTGCTTTTGCTTCTTCAGGATTCCACTTTTGAAAAAGCTGTTTCACCAAATCACTGACAACCCAAGCATTAAACTGCTGCTCCGCTGAAAAGTAATACATCAGCTCTACCTCATTTCTAGCCTCCAGTACAAGAATTGTACACCAAAATAGCAGGGATGAACATAATATTTCTGAAAATTTAGTCATTTTTACAGGGTTTTTGTCAAAAATAAGTCAATAGGCATGGCTAGTACACAATGTAAAATGGATGTGCTCAAGGAAGGTTTAATGATAAAAGTGACGGGTAAAAGATTCGTAAGACGCTAAAGGAGGAATATAAAATGAAACCTGTTGTAAGAGAGTATTCAAATGATGAAACACTTCAAAGAGATGTAGAGCAATTAAAATCACTCGGTGTTGCAAGAGAGGACATTTATGTTCTGTCCCATGACGATGATCGTACAGAGCGTATTGCTGGAAACGCAGATGCCAATACGATAGGTCCAAGAGAAGTTGGACTGAAACATGCTGTTGGGAACATCTTTAGTAAAAAGGGCGATGAGCTCCGAAATAAAATCCATGAAATTGGTTTCTCTAAAGAAGAAGCTGAAACATTTGAAGAACATTTAGACGAAGGGAAAGTCCTTCTCTTTGTGACAGACCATGAAAAAGTGAAAACTTGGGCATAATCGCCAACTGAAAAAAGTCTCTTACTTTCGTAAGGGGCTTTTTTTCATGCCTTCATCTCTGAAGGAGAGGATGCATCTTTTTTACTATATTAAGAAAAAACAGCAGATTGGAATAAACAGTAAATCATCTAATTGAAAATGCAGATATACCAAAGAAAATGATAGGAAATGAGAAAGGAATAGTCAAAATATCACAAAAATCTATTCGGGAAATAATTATTGTATCTTTCAATTTTGTTTCAAAATGTAATGGGAATCTTGTGTAATTTAGTAGATAAATTTCTTAGTTCTATTGGTTTATGTTGTGTTTTTATGTAGAAATAAGTGTTTTGAGGTCAAAAAACCACGAAAAATACCTGTATTTTCAATTAGAAAATTCATTTTAATGTTTAGGAAATAATTTGTTGACAAAATAATCTAAAAACAATATATTTGGCTTATTCCAGTTGTTATGGAAGTAGTTGTTAAATTTCTGATGGGTTTATTCTAGGCACACTCTAGTGATAGGTGGTGGCATAAAACCAAGGTAAAAGCACTCGGAAAATTCCTACTAAAACACAAGAAAATGGTTTTTTACATGAAGAAGAAATGATAGTCGATTTAAACAGTAGATGATCTTTCTAATATGATCACTTTGCAAGAGATAATTAAAAGACGTCGTATTCCTGCACAATAGAGAAAGCGTTTTCAAGAAAGGCAGTGAGTTGATCGAACGGTGAAGGAGGTGAACTCATATGAAAAAAAGAGAGAACAAGCTGAGGCGCTGCAGCTGTCAAATGGCTGCATATGAGGATGCATGCTGAAAAAGAAGAGTGAACATGTGGGATGCTTCTCTCCTTTTTCAGAAAATAGATTTCCTAAAAAATCCATCTTTCATTTTAACATAAGGTGTTTGGCTTGAAAATGACCTTTGCCCGGAAAGTCGATTTTAAATAGAAGGAGGTCCTGTGATGAAAAAGGCTTTATACCATGAAGACAGTGGGTTGTATCTAGAAAAAATGCGAATGGCATTTCAAGAACATTATGAGAAAAGAACAGATATGTGGTCTACTGATCCATCTTTAACAGATGCAGCCGTGGTGTCACTAAAGGCATGGCGTTCAAGGGAAAAGAATGCACTTGCTTCTGTGCTGGATATCGGGTGCGGGAACGGCCGGGCACTTGAACATTTAAGCGGGCTTTCCGCATATGTCGGCATCGACCTGTATGAGCATGAGGAGTGGGTAGGATTACAGAAAAGAGAAACGGTTCCTGTCCATTTTGTTCATCAAGATTTTATGTCCTGGTCGATGGGCCAGGGTCGAGGGATGCAGTTTGATTTAATTTTAGATCATGGCTGCTTTCATCACCAGCACCCTGATGATCATGAGCGTTATTTAAAACAGGTTTCCTCTTTGCTTCATGAAGGCGGCGTCTTCTCACTTGTTGTATGGGGAGAAGAGTGGAGAACAGGATTAATCGGAGAGGATGGCCGTTTCCACTTTTCGTTTTCAGACTCTCAGCTTGGAGAAAGAATTTGTTCATCAGGTCTGGAGCTTGTATCGATTACACCATTAAAAGCAAAAGCCGGCATTAGCCAGCATCATGTCATTGCCGTCAAAATCTAGTACAAAGGTGAACACTCAAACGTAGCAGAGGTGTTCATTCTAAGAAACAGCCTGTGCGCAACATGTAAGGGAAAGGCGTTATGAACCAAGAATTCTGCTCCTTTGTACTGGAAAAGACCTAGATTGACATATCGCTAGAATAGGTGGAATCAAGGTCTGAAGGATAAGAGGAAACGCACACCCATGTTCTTTTAAGCCATGAGTGCAGGCACATATTCATCACCATCACTGCGCTACCTGAGTCGATTTGGGTGCAGCGATGAATAGGGGGGAGACAAATGAACAAGTTTGTAGATGAATTACAATCAATGATTCATCATTTTACCTTTCAAGAAAAAAACTATTTGCTCGTGGGGCCAGTGAACCTTCCGATCTCCATTCAACATGAAGAAGTGCCATTTAAATGGTATGCCTTCGCACCTGTTGAAGGGGAGACAAAACCAACGATCGAATCTATTGTCCAAATGAGTACCGCGCAGCAAACCTTTTCCTCTTGTCTCTTATTTGGCGACTTTGAAAATGAGGTGCCGCCGCTTGTGCGAATTCATAGTGTCTGCCAAACAGGGGATGTGTTTGGGTCACTAAAATGTGACTGCGGTCCACAGCTTGCGTTATCGCTGAAGAAAATCACCGATTACGGAAAAGGCATGCTCGTCTATATGGCCAATCAAGAAGGGCGGTCAATTGGGCTGATGGCGAAAGCATTGACGTATAAATTACAGGAAATGCAGATGGATACGTTTGAAGCCAACCGTCTGATTGGCTGCGGCGATGATGATCGGCATTACGAGGAGGCAGCGGCTGTTCTGCACTATTTAAACAAAGGGAAACCAATGCATCTCCTAACGAACAATCCAGATAAAGTCGATTCCATTGCTGCTTACGGTCTTCCTGTTTTACGGTTTGATCATACGGTCGAAGCCTCTCTCTATAATGAAGCCTATTTAAAAGCAAAAGCAGCCTCAGGGCATATGGTCGATGAGAAAAAATTAATTAATCAGTAGATGAGTTTACTTTAAAGAAGGCGGGAGAAAAGCGTGAAACCTGAAATCAATTGGATTCAAATCCCAAGCGGCTATGCAACAATCGGAAGTAATGAAGAAGATATGAAAAAGGCATCAGAATTCTGGAAGGACAAGCTTCTCAATCCAACTTACGGACGTGAGAAAAAATTTCAAAAATGGCTGTACAAAGAATTTCCATCCTATCAGCCGTATATCAATGAATTTTTCATTTCAGATACGGTCGTCACCAATGAATGGTATCAAAGCTATTGTGATGAAACAGGCCAGTCGTACCCGGAGAGCTTAACGAATCAAGAGCTTGGCGGAGGGAAAGATCATCCGGCTTGGGGAATGGAGATCGAGGAAGCCTTCTCATTCTGTCAGTGGCTGAGCGGGAAACTTGGGATTGACGTGTCGATTCCTACTGAAGAAGAATGGGAATATGCTGCCCGGGGTAACACGAGAAATCAATACCCATGGGGAGATGAGTTTGATCCTTCTTTCTGTAATACGTACGAATCAAATATCGAAAAAACGACGCCTGTCCGCCATTACGAAAAGGGCAGATCCTTATTCGGTCTTTATGATATGGGGGGCAACGTCGAGGAATGGGTCAACACTAAATATCATGTATACGAAGGTGGCATAGAGGTCGTAGATGATTTAACAGAAACGCTTGGCAATGATTACTACATTTTAAAAGGCGGCTCCTTTGCTAGAGGCGGAGATTTATGCAGAGTCGCCAGAAGACATGGGAAGCACACAGATCCCGTTTTCCGATTTACTGGTTTTCGTGTAGTGACTCGTCAAAAACAACATATAAAGGTGGGAGTGTAAAACCATGCATAGAGGACCAATTACATCTGTTTTATCAACTCAGCAGGATCAAATTGTTTACACTGGCGGTTATGACCGCTGTATTTATCAGTGGAACCGGGCGACAGGAGAAGGAACGTTTATTGGAAGTCACGAGCACATCATTAACTCTTTATCTCTTTCTGAAAACGGAAAATATTTAGCGAGTGCATCGTCAGACTACACCATTAAATTGTTTGATACAGGTACTCATACTCAAATTCGCACCCTGTTTGGTCATGCGGATGATGTAGAAGCCGTTGCTTTTGCGAAGCAGGATACGTTGCTTGTATCGGTGTCTAGAGATAGAAGATGCTTAGTCTGGGATATCGAAACAGGAGCCATCCTAAGAGAATTTCATGGACATAGCAAGGATGTATTAGCTGTATGGATACATGGCGATAAAGCTTATACAACAGGTGATGATGGCTATGTTCTTGTGTGGCTGTATGATACAGGAGAAATTGTAGGGGAGATCGGTCCGTTTGATTATGAGCTGGACACAATCAGCGGCAGCAATCAAAAAGAAGTGTTCGCACTTGGCAGAGACGATGGCACCGTTATTATTTATGATGCGGTGACTTTACAGGAGAAAAAAATCATCAAAGCTCATTTACAGGGCGTCAAGCGTGTGAACTTTTCTCCAAGCGGCAATTACTTGCTGACAGCAGGCTATGACCATTTAATTAAGCTGTGGAATTACGAAACAGGGGATTTGGTTGATACTCTTCTCCCTCATAAATATCAGTGGGAGCGCTCGCTTGTCTGGACGGAGGATGAGAAATCCATCCTAGGAGCCAGCTTTGGAAAAACGTATTGTGAATGGTCTATTGAAAAGGGGAAAGTGGTATCAGATGAGATCGAAATGGCGACACCATCTATTAATGATATTGCACTGACTGATGCGGGAGATATCATCACAGCATCAGATGACGGAAAATTCAGAAAGAATGGGATTGAAATCGCTAAATCGACAGGCGTTTTAACAAATGGAGTGGCTGTCGCACGAGATGGAAGCTATTATGCTTGGGGAGATCATGCAAGTCAGGTGCATATTGTTCATGAATCATTACAGCAAATGGTTTCGTTTGATCTCAATACAGGGCCGGTCAACAGTGTGTATTTCCACGAGGAGGATCGGCAATTTTATATTGGAACTTACGGCGGCTATGTACATGTCATTTCGACAGAGCATTTAAAGGAAGTTGGCCGTTCCAAAGCACACGATTGTGCTGTGAAAGCACTAAAAGTAGAAGGAGATCATATCATCACAGCCGCAGTAGAAGGAACCATCTGTCTTTTAGATAAGAAGAGCTTGTCTTTAAAAGCGAAATATATCGGGGCGACAGAGCTATTAAATGATGTATTCATTGATAGCAAAAGAGATCGTATTGCCATTGTCAGCCGTGACAAGAATGTGAGATTGTTTGATTTGCATACAGGAAGAATTTTAGACCAGCATAATGAACACCAGTATTCGATTAAATCGGTCTCTGTCACAGACTCTGGCTATATTGTGAGCGGAGATTATTGGGGCTATATCGTAGTATGGAATCCAGAGCTCGGGGTCAATACCGGCCCAATTAGAATTGCCAAGAATGGAATTAGTGCCATCAGACAATTAGGCAATGATGTATACGCAAGCTCGTATGATGGTGGGATTTATCATATTCGAGAAGATGGCACGTATACCGAAGTACTGCGCTTATTTGAACAATTTCCAAAAGAAGTAATCTCTCATTAAGAAAAAGAATGTAAGCGGGGGATTCTCATGATAAGTGTTTGCAAGGAACATATGAAAAAAGGTCTGACTGTACTCAATTGTCCGCATGTGCTCCTCATTAATAAATATGAATGTCGCAAATGCTGTTTTTGTAAACAACGAGCATCATATAAACTTTTTTATTCCTTGCCTTACTATGATCGTTCTGAAAAGAAACGGATGGAAAAAATATGAGAATAGAACTCCTTCATTTCCTGAAGGAGTTCTTTCCCTTGAAAGAGAAGAAAGGAGACTTACATGAAAGACGATGTGTTTTATATGAAACTGGCGATTGCCAACGCAAAGGCAATGAAAGGGCAAACCTCCCCAAACCCGCTTGTCGGTGCAGTCATTGTGCAGCAAGGTGAAATTGTTGGAATGGGTGCTCACATGAAGGCGGGCGAACCTCATGCTGAAATTCATGCACTGCACATGGCAGGAGAAAAGGCAGAAGGAGCTCATCTGTATGTAACGCTCGAACCTTGTTCGCATCATGGGAAAACGGGTCCTTGCACAGAAGCGATTATCAAAAGTGGTGTGAAACGAGTAGTCATTGCGACGCAAGATCCGAATCCGCTTGTAGCAGGGAAAGGGATTACCGTGTTGAAACAAGCAGGGATCGAAGTAGATGAAGGAATATGTAAACAGGAGGCGGATCGCTTAAATGTGCCTTTTTTCCATTTCATTCAATCAGACCTTCCCTACGTCATCTTAAAATCAGCCATTTCATTAGATGGGAAAATTGCCACAGCTCAACTTGAAAGCAAATGGATCACAGGAACAGAAGCGAGGCAAGAAGTGCAGCAATTGCGCCAAGAAGCAGATGCTGTGATAACAGGTGTCGAAACGATTATTCAAGATGATGCAGGTCTTATTGTGAAAGATTCAATAGCGTCTCAGCCGATTCGCGTCATTTTAGATTCTACATTAAGGATTCCGCTTCATGCGAAATGTTTAACAGATCGTAGAGCGGAAACCATTATTTGTACCTCGCACATGTATGATCAGAAAAAGTATGAACAACTCATAGAAAAAGGGCATCACGTCTATGTCACAAGCGGAGAGCAGCGGACAGATATTCATGACGTGTTAAGAATGCTGAAGGAACGTTCTGTTATGTCAGTTCTTGTTGAAGCAGGAGGGAATGTGAGTGCTTCCTTTTTAGAAGCATCACTTGTCAATGAAGCCGTCATTTATATGGCACCTTTATTAATCGGTGGAAAACAGGCACCTACTTTTTTTGAAGGAGCTGGGGTGAAAAAACTAAAAGAGGCGATCCGTCCAGCAGATGTTGAATATAGTATGGTAGGAAAAGATATCAAAATGACAATGAAATTTCAATAAATATAAGGCCTTGTGCTTCGAGTGCAAGGTCTTTTCAATATTTCTCATAAAAATAAAAATGTACATACACCTTTCCAAGGAACGATGAATACGATGGATGGGGGTGATTCTATGAGAAGATGTAGACAATGCGGAAAGACATATCCAACTCATTCGACAGACCACTACCAAAAAGGAAGCTGGTATGATGCGTATAAGGATGATGGCTGGGAATGTGATAGTTGTAAGAAAGGAAAGTCAGGAAAACCAGTGAAAAATCCTTGCTGCGGGAAAGATCCATGTGTGTGTGTCATTCAAGGTCCGCCAGGAGGAAGAGGAAGAAGAGGCCCAGCAGGTCCGGCAGGTGCAGTGGGTCCAGCGGGTCCAGCAGGTCCAATCGGGCCAACAGGTGTAGGGTTAACGGGCATCGTAGCATTTGATCCAGCGGTAGCGCCGACGTATCCAGTAGGTCAAGTGGTGACGTATGATGGCAGTACGTATGTGGTCAATACAGCACCGCCAACAGGTACGCCGGATACGTCGCCAGATTATACGCTTTTAGCTGCTGCAGGCGCGACTGGTGAGACGGGTGCTACCGGGACAGGTGCAACCGGCGCCACGGGAGCAACCGGCGTCACAGGAGCGACAGGAGAAATTGGTCCAACCGGAGCCACCGGTACAGGAGTAACAGGTGCCACAGGAGCAACCGGAGCGACCGGCGTCACAGGAGCGACAGGAGAAATTGGTCCAACCGGAGCCACCGGTACAGGAGTAACAGGTGCCACAGGAGCAACCGGAGCAACCGGCGTCACAGGAGCGACAGGAGAAATTGGTCCAACCGGAGTCACCGGCACGGGTGCAACAGGAGCAACAGGGGCAACCGGAGCAACCGGCGCCACAGGAGCGACAGGAGAAATTGGCCCAACCGGCGCCACCGGCACGGGTGCAACAGGAGCCACCGGAGCGACCGGCGTCACAGGAGCGACAGGAGAAATTGGTCCAACCGGAGCCACCGGCATTACGGGAGCGACAGGGTTAATAGGAGCAACCGGAGAGACTGGCGCCACAGGAGCAACTGGTGCAACCGGCATTACGGGAGCAACAGGCGTAACTGGGGATACAGGTGTAACAGGAGCGACCGGTGCAACCGGCGTCACCGGAGAAACAGGTATTACGGGAGCGACAGGGTTAACAGGAACAACCGGAGCGACTGGCGCTACGGGAGCCACCGGCGTCACCGGAGAAACAGGTATTACGGGAGCGACAGGGTTAACAGGAGCCACCGGAGAGACTGGCGCCACAGGAGCAACAGGCGTAACTGGGGATACAGGTGTAACAGGAGCGACCGGAGTCACCGGTATTACGGGAGCGACAGGGTTAACAGGAGCCACCGGAGAGACTGGCGCCACAGGAGCAACAGGCGTAACTGGGGATACAGGTGTAACAGGAGTGACCGGTGCAACCGGCATTACAGGAGCAACAGGCGTAACTGGGGATACAGGTGCAACAGGAGTGACCGGTGCAACCGGCATTACGGGAGCAACCGGCGTAACTGGGGATACAGGTGCAACAGGAGTGACCGGTGCAACCGGCATTACGGGAGCAACCGGCGTAACTGGGGATACAGGTGTAACAGGAGCAACCGGTGCAACCGGCATTACGGGAGCAACCGGCGTAACTGGGGATACAGGTGCAACAGGAGTGACCGGTGCAACCGGCATTACGGGAGCAACCGGCGTAACTGGGGATACAGGTGTAACAGGAGCAACCGGTGCAACCGGCATTACGGGAGCAACCGGCGTCACCGGAGAAACAGGTATTACAGGAGCGACAGGGTTAACAGGAGCAACCGGAGTGACTGGCGCCACAGGAGCAACAGGCGTAACTGGGAATACAGGAGCAACCGGAGTGACTGGCGCCACAGGAGCAACCGGCGTAACTGGGGATACAGGTGTAACAGGAGTGACCGGTGCAACCGGCATTACAGGAGCAACCGGCGTAACTGGGGATACAGGTGTAACAGGAGTGACCGGTGCAACCGGCATTACAGGAGCAACCGGCGTAACTGGGGATACAGGTGTAACAGGAGCGACCGGAGCCACCGGCGTCACCGGAGAAACAGGTATTACGGGAGCGACAGGGTTAACAGGAGCAACCGGAGCGACTGGCGCTACGGGAGCAACAGGGTTAACAGGAGCAACCGGAGTGACTGGCGCCACGGGTGCAACAGGCGTCACCGGATCAAGTGCTATTATTCCATTTGCGTCTGGAGATCCTGTTATCTTGACAACAATTGCAGGCGGACTTGTTGGAACATCTAGCTTAGTCGGATTTGGCAACTCAGCAACAGGTGTCAGTATTGTAGGCGGAATCATTGATTTAACAGGCGCTGCAGGCACCTTACTGAACATGGCGTTCTCAGTTCCGAGAGCTGGAACGATCACGTCATTTGCCGGCTATTTCAGTACAACAGCAGCTCTTTCTTTGATCGGCACGAGTATTACCGTAACGGCTAGTCTATTCGCTTCACCGACACCAAATAACAGTTTCACACAAGTAGCGAGTGTCACATTAGCCCCAGCTTTAACCGGAGTTTTAACACTGGGTGCTATTGCAAACGGTATTGCGACTGGTCTGAATGTACCAGTCACACCACAAACAAGACTGCTCGTTGTCTTCTCTGCAACAGCTACAGGTCTATCGTTATTGAATACCGTAGCAGGCTATGCGAGTGCTGGTTTATCAATCACGTAATGAACACAATGGGATGACTCAATCATGAGTCGTCCTTTTTTGTTTTGAATGAATTTTCTCTTACCTTAGTGAGAAAAAATGATATGATTTTCTTAGAGTCTAGTTGATGAATTTAGTTGGATTAGGGGTTGTGGCGGTGAGGATGGGCAAAAGGAAAGTCACTTTACAAACGAAAATTTTGGGATTAATAATCGGGCTTTTGCTTGTTGTCATTACGTTATTGACCATTTGTTTTGGTTTTTTGCAGACCTCAGAAAGGCAGCGGCAAGCAGAACAGCTGGCGGTGCAAACCGCTAGAACAATCTCATATATGCCGCCCATTAAAACATCGGTGGCCACATCTGCATCGAAAAATGAAGAACAGGTAGTACTTGAGCAAATGAAGGATCAAGTTAGAGCACATGCCATCTTCATTACCAATCAAAAAGGGAAGATCCTTTTTCATACGAACCATGAGAATGTAGGAAAAACCATCAGTGTATTTAGAGGAAGAAGTACCCTGCTTTTTGGGGGAACCTCCATATCATCGGGTGATTCTAATGGTGAAACCGTTGTCAGAGGCAGTGCCCCGATTATGAAAGAAACAGGCAAGCATGAAGAAATTATTGGCACAGTCACCGTCGAATTTTTAAAAAAGGAAATCGATCAAGCGACAGCCCATCAACTATTCAAGCTTAGCTATATTGCTCTTCTTGTGCTCTTGCCTGGTATATTCGGAGCGATCTTTTTAACAAGAAGTATTCGTAAAGATACATTAGGTCTTGAACCGCATGAAATTGCTTCATTATTTCGAGAAAGAGAAGCGATGCTGCTTGCGATAAAAGAAGGGATTATTGCATTTGACCGCAAAGGCGCGATTACGATGATGAATACATCTGCTGAACACATGCTGCGCGTTTCATCCGAGCTGCGGCTTCATATTGATCAAGTCTTGCCAAAAGCCAATCTCCTTGTCTATTTAAAGGAAGAGACAATTGAACCGAACATAGAAACCGTTGTCAATGATAAAACCTATGTCTTAAATGTGAAAAAAGTGGTGCAGGACAACCATGTCTTTGGAGGGATTGTGAGCTTCAGGGAGAAAACAGAGCTGACGAAGCTGCTGGATACATTAACAGAGGTCAGCCAATATTCAGAAGACCTGAGAGCGCAAACACACGAATTTTCAAATAAGCTGTACGCCATTTTAGGTTTGCTTGAGCTGAAGCAAGTGGATGAAGCCATTGACTTAATAAAGGAAGAATATACGCTGCAAAACCGTCAGCACGATTTACTGATGAAGCAAATACGATCTCCTAAAATACAAGCCATCCTACTTGGCAAGCTAGGGAAAGCCTCTGAGAAGAAGGTACATTTCCACATCGATGAAAATAGTTCATTGGAGCCGCTACCAGCACATTTAAGTCTATCTCACTTTATTACCATCATCGGCAATCTCGTAGACAATGCGTTTGAGGCTGTATTGAATAAGGAGAAAAGAGAAGTAAGCTTGTTCATCACAGATATTGGATTTGATATTATCATAGAGGTGTCTGATTCAGGGGATGGTGTCAATGAAGGAGCCATTTCACAACTTTTCACAAGAGGACATTCATCAAAGGGAGAAGGACGAGGCTATGGACTCGCCAATGTCAAAGAAGTATTGGACGAACTTGGGGGCTGGATTGAAATAACGAACCAAAAAGAAGGCGGTGCCATCTTCACTGCATACATACCGAAAGGCACAAAGGGGGAATAAATGGTGATGAAGGTACTCATTGCGGAGGATGATTTTCGAATCGCAGCCATTCATGCATCTTATATACAACAAATAGAGGGATTTCAAGTCGCCGGAAAGGCAAAGAGTGCAAAGGATATGTGGGAGGCGCTTCAAAAGGAACAAGTCGACCTCATCTTGCTTGATGTGTATATGCCCGATGAGCTCGGCACAAACCTGTTGCCGCTTTTAAGAGAACGCTATCCAGAAATAGATGTGATTATTATCACAGCGGCAACGGAAACGACACTTTTAAGAGATGCCCTTCAATACGGAGTGGTTCATTATTTAATCAAACCAGTGACCGCACAAAAGTTTGCGCAAGTTTTAACTGAATATAAAGAGAAGAAAGACATCATCAATTCCAAGGATGAAGTCAATCAAACGATGATTGATTTGTTTTTTGGACAGATGCAGGAAGAGCCAAAGGAACAGGATGACAGAGACCTGCCTACAGGCATCAATTCGCTGACTTTGGACAAGGTGAAAACATTGATGGCATCAGAGAATAGTGGAATTACAGCAGAAGAACTAGGAGAAAAGATGGGGGCATCACGTACAACAGCGAGACGGTATGTTGAGTATCTCGTGACAACAGGAGAATGCCGGGCAGAGCTTGCGTACGGAATCATTGGCAGACCAGAGCGAAAATATTATCCTGCCAAAAAGCAAGCGGAGTCTTAAAAGATGAAAAAAGCAATATGCCTTGTCGTGATCATAATATGTCTTTGTATGACGCTCACCTTTAATGAAAAAAGGGAGGTGACTCTTTCCTGCAGCACAGCCCATTATATATCGTGGTGTCTGGTGTCCCTGACGGCGGATTTGACCAAACAGCTCAAGTGATGAAATCAGTGCTCGAGAAGGAAAAGCTGGTGAAGCGGCCGGTGAATATCCTTTATCAAAGAGGCGGAACGGTGGATAAAGGATGGACATATATGCTGGAGCGAGATACCAACTATATTAGTTTGAATTCAAGTTTATTGTTAAGCCGTAATTTGCTTGGCAGCAGTAACATGACAATGAATGATGTCACGCCACTTGCGATTCTTGCAGAAGAGTGGCAGGTCGTCGCAGTCCCAGTGGATTCTCCCTTTTCAAATGGGAAGGAGCTATTAAACACACTAAAGAAGAAACCGGATTCCTTAAAAATTGGATTTGCCCCGGACTTCGGAAATGATGATCAAATCTCATTCGCACGAGCGGCAGAAATGGCAGGAATTGATCCATACCGCATTCAATTTTTGAAGTTTGACAGTGCAGATGATTTATTTCAGGCGCTCATTGACCATGAGGTGGATGCAGCAACAACAACGATTACAGAGGTTCGTCATGATTATGAAAAGAAGAGGCTAAAACTCATAGCGACCACAACCAATCAGCGTTTAGAGGGATTTGAAGATGTGCCTACTTGGAAAGAGCAAGGCATCCCGCTCATCTTTTCTCATTGGCGTGGTGTCATGGGACCCAAGCAAATGAATCAGCACGAGATTCGTGAATGGGATCAGCTTCTTCAAAAAATGACACAGACTAAGTCCTGGAAAAAACAATTAAAGCAAAAGGGCTGGACAAGTCGTTATATGAACAGCAAAGAGGCAAAGATCTTTATGGAAGAGCAATTAAGGCGATATGAGCAGTTTATTCAAGGAGAACAAGCGGTCGAGTGAGACCGCTTTTTTTCATGGAATCCATCAAAACCAAGGTTTGAACAAAATGAACAAAAAGCATTTATCGACCGAAAAAGAATTAAAATTCATAATATTTACTTCAATTCAGGCGTCAGATATCATGACAGAAAGGGTTGGAAATGGGATACCAACATTTAATGAAAGCGTATACAACATAAGGGGTGAACGAAATGTTAGCGATCTTAGGATTTCTTATGATGATTGTATTTATGGTTTTAATTATGACGAAACGTATGTCTGTTTTAACGGCATTGGTATTAACACCGATTGCATTTGCTCTTATTGCAGGTTTTCATTTTACAGAAATTTCAGACATGATTGTCAAAGGTGTACAGCAAGTCGCACCGACGGCGGTCATGATCATGTTTGCGATTTTGTACTTTGGCATTATGATTGATGCGGGTTTATTTGATCCGATGGTGGCGAAAATTTTAAAAATCGTCAAAGGCGATCCATTAAAAATTGTCGTCGGAACAGCTGTCCTGACCATGCTTGTTGCACTTGATGGTGACGGAACCACAACGTACATGATTACAACAACAGCGATGCTTCCGTTATTTACGCTGCTTGGCATCCGTCCGATTATTTTAGCGGGAATTGCCGGAGTTGGCATGGGGATTATGAATACGATTCCATGGGGAGGAGCCACACCTAGAGCGGCGAGTGCACTTGGCGTTGATCCATCACTTTTATTTGGCCCGATGATTCCAGTCATTGGCGCAGGGGTTTTGAGCATGATTGTGGTGGCATACTTTCTTGGGAAGTCTGAAAGAAAACGTCTTGGTGTCATTGAGCTCGAACAGCCGATTCATGCAAATGAAATGGCAGCGGCACTGCAGGACGACATCAAGCGGCCGAAACTTTGGTGGTTTAACCTGACGCTTACGTTGTTATTGGTGCTCCTTCTTGTCTCAGGAAAAGTCAGCTTAACGGTCCTATTTGTTCTTGCATTCTGTGTGGCGATTATCGTGAACTATCCGAACCTTGAACAGCAGCGTGAGCGGATTGCGGCTCATTCAACCAACGTCTTAGCTATTGCTTCGATGATATTTGCGGCAGGTGTTTTTACAGGCATCTTAACTGGGACGAAAATGGTCGATGAAATGGCAATTTCAATTGTATCTGCCATTCCAGAGCAGCTTGGCGGCTTCATTCCAGTCATTGTGGCGTTAACGAGCGGAATCTTTACGTTCTTTATGCCGAATGATGCATACTTTTATGGGGTCCTGCCGATCCTATCAGAAACAGCGGCAGCATACGGTGTTGATAAAATTGAAATCGCGAGAGCCTCTATTATTGGCCAGCCGATTCATATGTTAAGCCCACTTGTTCCATCCACTCATTTACTTGTTGGACTTGTTGGGGTATCACTGGATCAGCATCAGAAGTTTGGCATGAAATGGGCTGTGCTTGCAGTCGTTGCCATGACGGTCATGTCGGTACTCATTGGGGCCATTTCCATTTGGTAAATAAAAGAGTGTCTGCTACGTGAGCAGGCACTTTTTTAGGTCATATTGCCGAGCAGGCTCAATTCATTTGCCCTATACAAAAACACTCTTGTTCCTCCAAAAGATATATTTTTGAAAAATACTGACACTTTTACTGTTTTTTTCTTTATAATGCAAATCAACGAAGGGAGAGGATAGCATGTCCAACCGAAAAGGCACGATTCTTTTTGCTGCTGTATGCCTCATAGCAGGAAGTTTGTCGATGGTGAGCCCAGCTTCAGCTCATGCAGATACCCCTTATTATGGAAAAAGTTTTGAACAGCCAGCCTCAGTGAAGAAGCTATACCCTGAGCCTGACGAGACGTTCGATACCCCCGCATTTCAGAAAAAAGGAGAAGCCTTCACCACACAAGAAGAGCTTCAACAATTCTTACGTGATATTGTCCGCAAAAGTCCTTACGCTACGCAGAAGCAGATTGGAACATCCATTGAAGGACGGTCCATTCCAGCCCTCTACTTTACAAAGGATCGTCATATTTCTCCACTTTCAAAAAAGCCAACGATCTGGCTTCAAGCACAAATACACGGAAATGAACCAGCCTCCGGTGAATCGGCTCTCGTCATCGCAAAACGATTAGCTGGTGAAGAAGGAGAGCGTATACTCAATCATGTCAATATCATCATTGTCCCGAGAATCAATCCTGATGGTGCTTATGCGTTTGACCGCAGGCTTGCAAACGGAATGGATGGAAACCGTGATCATATGACATTAGAATCTCCAGAGCTCACAGCCCTGCATCAAGAATTTAATCGGTATACACCAGAAGTAGTCATTGATGCCCATGAATACGATGTAGGACAAAAACAGTTTGATGATATCGGATCAGCGGGTGCCCTCAAATATCACGATTTACTGATCTTATCAGGGAAGAACTTGAATATTCCAGAAAGCATCCGGCTCACGTCAAATGAATTATACGTGAACGGCGTCCGTGAAACGCTAACAAATCAAGGATTTTCAAATGATTTATATTATACAAGCACAAGAGGAAAGGATGGAAAGATCGATCTCTATGAAGGTGGAACGGATGCACGAATTGGTCGAAATGCTCTGGCGCTCTCCCCAGCGCTATCCTTTCTTGTAGAAAGCAGAGGGATTGGAATTGGAAGAGAGGACTTTACCCGCCGCGTCGCAGCACAAGTCACCACTCATGAAAAAATCATTGAAACAACGGTGAAACATGCAAAGCAGGTGAAGCAGCATATGGTGACGGAGCGTTTGAAGCTGGTGAAAAAAGGTCTCCAATCGAATGATGACGATCAAGTGGTCATTCAAGATGATTTCAAAGCGCCGGTGGATGATTCGCTTGAAATGGTAGATATTGAAAAAGGACAGACCATCAATGTCCCTGTACGCTTTCACAGTGCGAGCGATGCTACTCCTGTCATGTCGAGAGAGCGACCGACAGCTTATCTTGTTTTACCTGGACATGAAGGGGTAGAACGGAAGCTTCAAACCTTAGGGTTAAAAAGTGTCACATTGCCTGCCAGTGTAAAAGTAACGGTACAAGCCTATCAAGTAACAAAACGAGATGAAAAGAGCAAAACAGATATTCAGCTTGAAACAGAACTCGTCCAAAAGAAACGTCAGCTGCCAAAAGGGACAAAGGTATATTTCGCGGCGCAGCCGCAAACGAATTTGTTGTCACTTGCCCTTGAGCCAGAATCAAAAGACAGCTACATGTCCTCTGGATTTATTGCTTCAAAAGTAGGCGATGAACTGCCAGTATACCGGTTCTTGCTATCTAAAAGGACGTTGGGCATTAAATAAAAAAGGGCTAAAATCAACATCATTTTAGCCCTTTGTCTACAATCTAGAAGCGGCACAGTGCGTGCTGCTTTTTTATTTTCGTCCTGCTCTTATTTCATCAGTCAAGCCTTCATATGGTGCTTCGGCGATAATGGTTTCGTCATTTACACCTGCATGATGGATATACGTAATGTCCGCAAATTCTGGAACAACATATTTCGGATATGTTTCGTACTTTTCACGAGATTCTTTCATGAGATCGATGTAGTCATTTTGATAGCAAACTGTGATATCTGGACGTTCATGGACCCATTTTGGGAAGAAGATGACGCCATGCATGCGTTTTTCTTCAGGCATAAAGTTCAGAGAGACGTCTGTCCCAGTTGGTTCTGTCCAAGAAACTTTGTAAACGCCTTTTGTTAGCTTCACAATATTCACTTCTTGATCACGAACCCAGCGGCCTCCAACCATTCCGCTATGAATGCGGTAATCAATGGTGTGATCGTTTTTAATGTAAATCTCATATTCCCAGCCATTTTCATACGTATAAATCATATGAATTCCAACGAATTGATCCATGTTTATTCCTTCTTTCATTAGAATGATGTTGTTTCAAACATGTCGTGATTTACATGTTTATTTTAAAGCCTGTGGTATACTATTGTCAAAGAATAAACGTTGGAGGCACATCATGAGAGTTTTGAAATATGCCATTCTTGGTTTACTAGATCAGTGTGAGCTGACTGGATACGATATCACCAAACATTTCAAGGATTCCCTTGGACAGTTTTGGAGTGCGAAGCATAGCCAAATTTACCCTGAGCTAAAACGGCTCACAGAAGAAGGGTTTATTGAATTTGATGTTCGTATACAAGGAAAGAAGCTGGAGAAGAAGGTTTATCAAATCACAGAGGCAGGGCAAGCAGCATTGCATCAGTGGTTAAGGACAAAAGACCCGATCCCAGAAACAACAAAGGATGAATTCATGCTCAAAACATTTTTCATCTCCTCCATGGACAAAAAAGAAGCAGCTGATCTGTTTACACATCAACTGCTAGAGCGCACGAAGAAAGTCGACATGCTAAAGCAGAAGCTGCATGCGTTAACAGAGGAAGATCCTGGGGCTGAATCGCTTCATTCAGCGCAATTTGGGCATTACTTAGTGCTGACAAGGGCAATTGAAAGAGAAAAAGGCTATGTCCGCTGGCTCGAGCAAACCCTTAAACGGATTGATTCATCCTCGCTCTAAGGACAATGGTCGGATGATATGATAAAAAATGGTTTGAAACTAGTGAATTTATAAATAGAAACCGCTACAATGGATATATTCGTATTAAAGTGAGGCGAGTATGTTTGAGTAATCAAGAAGCGTTGTGGAATGAAGCAGAAGCTTTTATTTCTGTATGCTATGAAGAATTGGGCAAGTCAAATGAAGAGAAAGCAGCACGTCTGCATGAAATAAAACAAGAAATTAACTCTAAAGGGATGTATACTCACACACAAGAGGAATTGGCGCATGGGGCGAAAATGGCGTGGCGCAACAGCAACCGCTGCATTGGCCGTTTATTTTGGTCAACCCTGCATGTTCACGACTGCCGTCATGTGAAGACAGAAGAAGAGGTGAAAGAGGCACTCTTTCATCATATTGAGTATGCGACCAATGATGGGAAAATCAAACCATCCATTACGATCTTTCCTCCAGAAAATCATGCGCAAAAGGAAGTCGTCATTTATAATCATCAGCTCGTTCGTTATGCAGGCTATGAGACGGAGTACGGCATCATCGGCGACGAGGCTTCTCTTGAATTAACAAAGTTGTGTGAAGCCCATGGCTGGAAAGGGGAAGGCACGCATTTTGATATCCTGCCTCTCATGTTTCAGCTAAAGGATCAACCGCCAGTTTTGTATGAGCTTCCGAAAGAAATCGTCCAAGAAGTCGAGATTACCCATCCTGAATATGAAGGATTTCGTGATTTAGGACTGAAATGGTACGCCGTTCCGATTATTGCTGATATGAAATTGGAGATTGGTGGTATTCATTACAATGCAGCGCCGTTCAATGGTTGGTATATGGGCACAGAAATTGGCGCACGTAATCTAGCCGATGAAAATCGCTATAATATGCTGAAAAAAGTCGCTTCGATTTTAGAACTGGACACGGCAAAGAATGCGTCGCTTTGGAAGGACAAAGCCATTGTTGAGTTGAATGTGGCGGTTCTTCATTCTTACAGAGAAGCAGGGGTGACCATTGTTGATCACCATACAGCAGCACATCAATTCAAACAGTTCGAAAAGCAGGAAGAAAAGGCTGACCGTAAGCTGACTGGGGACTGGACTTGGCTGATTCCACCGGTATCACCAGCTGCTACCCACATCTTCCACAAGCATTACGACAATACCATTGTGAAGCCGAATTATTTTTATCAGGAAAAGCCCTATCATGGAACAGAAAAAGCCTAGCGAAAGCTAGGTTTTTTTATGAAAACTTCATCCCTTGATGCGAAAATCCTGATAATGAGCGAACTCAGTGAGCGGCTCCATCTGCATATCTGTGACCTTTGAAAAAGGGCTTCCTTTCCGGACAGTCTTTAAGAAATTAAGCACTTCCTGCTGCTCACCCTCTACCTTTAACTCGACATGTCCTTCATCTGTGTTGCGTACCCAGCCTTTCATCCCGCGATTGACGGCTTCTCCTTGTACAAAATAGCGAAAACCGACTCCCTGCACCCGTCCTGTGACAATGGCATAATAATGAATCAATGTCATCTCTCCTTTTTTCTCATCGTACCATAGCATGTAACTGACCTTCACGCATCGACTATGATTTCATTGTCTAACGATGTAAAATAATAGCCATGAGACAATCAAAGGAGATGGTCATCGTGGGACAGAAGAGATACGACATAGTAGGAATTCAAGTAGGACAACCCATCACGACCTATGCAAACGGAAAAGAAATCAAAACAGCCATCAACAAAAAGCGAATTCATGAGCCTGTCTATTTGAGTAAGGTCAATTTTGAGGGAGATGGTCAAGGTGATTTGGTTCATCATGGAGGATATGATAAAGCCGTCTGCGTCTTTCCATACGATCATTATGCTTATTTTGAGCAGTTTTTAGGGGTTCCGTTACAGGAAGCTGCCTTCGGTGAGAATGTGACCGTGCACCAACTAGTTGAAACAGAAGTGCGGATTGGCGATGTATTTCAGCTTGGAGAAGCACTTGTTGAAGTGAGCCAGCCAAGACAGCCGTGTGTGAAACTATCTTTTAAGCATGGCAACATGAAGCTTGTAAAGGAAGTACAGCAAACGGGGTATACCGGCT
This sequence comes from Bacillus pumilus, assembly GCF_900186955.1. Classification (NCBI taxonomy): domain Bacteria; kingdom Bacillati; phylum Bacillota; class Bacilli; order Caryophanales; family Bacillaceae; genus Bacillus; species Bacillus pumilus. The sequence goes on from NZ_LT906438.1 coordinate 793,864, forward strand.
TTTATTTACGGGTGCTGAAAGAAGGCTTAGTGCCTGCTGATGCTTCTCTTGTATTAGTAGAAAAAGCACCTCATCACATTACAGTCCATGAAGTGAACGAGGTCAAATATCGTCAAACAAGTCCAGAGAGGCTAAAAGCCGTTCTTGAAGTAGATGCCTTAGCAGATGTCGTGAGGAAGTCTTTAGAAAAACGAATTCAGCCCATTTAAAAAAAGCCGTACATCAGCATAAGATGTACGGCTTTTAAGCGCTTATGAGCTAGGTTTCTTTTGCTCAAGAAGATTTGCAAGGAAATATGTTTTTAAGCTTTGAAGCTTTCTTCCTTCATGCTTGGTCACACCAAGCTTCTTTAATTCTTCGACATACCAGCCTTTGCTACCATAATGCATGATAGAAAACTCCTTTCAATTGAAACTGCCTGCATTGTAACATCTCAAAAAAGGACGTGAAAAGTGTGCAGGTATGAATAAATGAAAACTGATTCTATCTTCCTATGATCCATGTATATGCTGGAAATGATCATTTATGAATTTGGCGGGTTGAGGGTAACGATGATCATGCCGACCGTCATAATCATGATGACAATACCAAGATAAGTCATCATGGATTGTTTTTTCTTAATACCTACAACCGTTAAGATAATACTTTCAATCAAAAAGATAACGCCGATGATGATGAACCACATATCAAATAAGACCCCTTTCGCATATCTTTGCCTATTTTACCACAGGCATTTTTGTTTAGTCGTGACAGATTCGTGAAAGGGAAACGAAAAGATCCCCTCCAATGAAGAAGGGGATTAGCTGGCTTATAGCTTCGTTAATATAATCGGTTCGTCTTTTGTGATGACAATGGTATGTTCAATCTGTGCGACAAGGCTTTTGTCTGGTGTTTTAAAGGTCCAGCCGTCATCAGCCTGATAAATCGATTCAGCATTTGTTGAAATAAAAGGTTCGAAGGCGATCACGGTGCCATTCTTAAACAAAGCATTATCGAATGGATCATAATAGTTCAAAATATGGTTAGGTGCTTCATGCAGATTTTTCCCAATACCATGTCCTGTCAGATTTTTAATGACAGTAAATCCTTGTTCTTTTGCTGTATTGTAGACCGCACGGCCAATTTGGTTTTGTCTTTTGCCGGCTTTTGCATGCTTTAATCCTTCAAGGAATGCATCCTCTGCACACTGGCATAATGCTTCAAGACGAGCATCACCTGTACCTAATACGAATGAAATACCGGTATCGGAATAATAGCCGTCCAGCTCTGCTGAGATATCAATATTGATGAGGTCGCCCTCTTGTAAAATGGTTTTTTCACTTGGAATACCGTGAGCAACTTCATCGTTCACGCTGATACAAGTCGTCCCAGGGAAGTCATATTCCTTTTCGGGTGCTGAATTCGCCCCATGTTCTTCTAATATTTTTTTCCCAATCAAATCTAGTTCTTTTGTAGACATGCCTGGTTTCGCTTGGCTTTTCATTTCTTCTCTTGCCAAAGCGACAATTCGGCCGACTTTTTTTAAGGCTTCTAACTCATGATCATGTTTGACAATCACTGTTCATTCCCGCTTTCTATAACTTCATTCTATTCAATAGCTTACCACATTTTACGCAAAAAGAGTAAAGAGCGGAATTCAAATGAATGTGGACAAATTGGTATAGATAACTAGATGTGCATATGATATATTTTTTATGAGCATCATGGACGTTTAGTCATGATGATGACAAAGGGGGAGAAGGCAAATGGTGTTTCAGTTTTTTCAAAAGCTAGGCAAATCTTTTATGCTTCCAATCGCTGTACTTCCAGCAGCAGGGATTATTTTGGCTATTGGGCGGGAGGATGTATTCGATATCCCGTTTATTCATGCGGCTGGAAATGCCATTTTTGCAAACTTGGCTTTAATTTTTGCAATGGGGATAGCGATCGGCATTGCAAAGGATGGTAACGGGGCAGCGGCATTATCAGGTGCGATCTCTTATTTTATTTTATCAGCTGGTACAACGTCGATTAATTCAACGAACAATATGGGGGTATTGGGCGGTATTTTATGCGGGCTATTGGCAGGTTATGTGTACAATCGCTTCAAGGATACGAAGCTGCCCGAATACTTAGGTTTCTTTAGCGGAAGACGGCTTGTGCCAATTATGACCGCACTTTTCACCATTTTATTAGCAGCCGTTTTCGGATTTGTATGGCCTCCGATTCAAAGCGGGATCAATGGATTAGGGGAATGGATTTTAAGTCTTGGTGCAACGGGTGCAGGGCTGTTTGGTTTCTTTAACCGCTTGCTCATTCCATTAGGGCTTCATCATGTGCTGAATAACTTATTTTGGTTTCAATTCGGGGAATTCAGCGGGGCAACAGGAGATCTAGCGCGATTCTTTAAAGGAGATCCAAGCGCGGGTGTCTTTATGACTGGTTTCTTCCCAGTGATGATGTTCGGTCTGCCAGCGGCATGTCTAGCCATGATTGTGACCGCAAAGCCTGAAAAGCGAAAAGCAACGGCTGGCTTGATGATTGGGATGGCGCTTACGTCATTTATTACAGGGATCACTGAACCAATTGAATTTTCATTTATGTTTTTATCTCCACTCTTATATGGTGTCCATGCTGTACTAACGGGTCTTTCGCTCTTTATTGTGAACATTCTCGGGATTCATAGCGGCTTCGCTTTTTCAGCAGGAGCGATTGATTACGTTTTAAGCTTTGGCATTGCACAAAAACCATTCATGCTGCTTGGGGTTGGGGTGCTTTATGGCATTGTGTACTTTGTCGTTTTCTATTTCCTCATTAAACTGTTAAAGCTCAAAACACCGGGCAGAGAAGATGAAGACATTGAAGATATTGCAGCCGATGATACGAAGACGGCAGGTGCGAGTATGCTTTTAGAGGGACTTGGCGGTAAAAACAATATCACCGCCATTGATCATTGTGCCACCCGCCTGCGTTTAACAGTAGAAGATACACATTTATTAAATGAAGGCACATTGAAAAAAGCAGGTGCCAAAGGGGTACTGACTTCAGGGAAAACCTCCGTACAAATCATCATTGGAACGAATGTGGAATTTGTCGCAGATGATCTCCGCAAGGAAGTCGATCGAGATTAAAAAAAGCGTTCAGCCAGGTCAAATGGGCTGAACGTTTTTTTGTTTGCGCTGTTCGATGACGAGCACAATACTGATCACAACAAGTAAAAACCAAGAACTGATTTTCCCAAGATGTACGAGAGACCAAGCGTGCTGTTGATTTGGATATTGCCATGCCCCTAAAAAGGTGGTGACATTTTCGGCAATCCAAATGAAGAAACCAATCAGCAAGAAAGAGATGACAAGCGGCATTCGAAAGGTAGAAGAGCCAACCTGAAACGAGACGGACGTTTTTCGAAATATGACAACAAGCAGTAATGTCAGCCACCATCTGAGATCATAGAGCCAGTGATGCGTAAAAAAATTGAGATAAATACACAAGCTAATCCCAATTGAAAGAAACGGATGGGGCCATGAACTGACCTGCACGTGAAGCCGGGACAGTGCCTGATAAATATAGCTTGCTACACTCGCATACATAAATCCGCTATAGAGTGGAACCCCAAAGACCTTCGTATAAGCCTCTTCAGGATAGGACCAAGAACCCATATGAACTTTATACATTTCTAAACCAATACCTATTATGTGAAATAGACAGATCACCTTCAATTCATTCAATGTCTCCAGCCGAAGCGTCAGCATGAGCATCTGGGCAAGAAGGCAAAGTAGTAGAATGAAATCATACCGGTGTAGAAAAGGAATCGTCACTATCTTTGATAGGGCAAGCGCCGCAAAGATCATGACGGGGAATAGACACGACATCGCCTGTAAGTAAGCAAACTGGAATAATGTTTTCATACAAAATAAAACCTCTTTTCATTGTCTGAAATGACTAAGACGGATTTAGCAAGGGAAAAGTTACCTGAACTATATATTCATGAACAATTTGTGAATACGTATGTGAAAAAGATCACAAACTAGTTTTAACGTAGTATAATAAGATCATAAATAAAATGTGAAAAAATTCACATAAATTAAAGGGAGGCATCATCATGTTTACAAAATTCTTACAAACGAATGTATGGGCAGCGGTTATCCTTTTGGCAGCAAGACTTTATATCGGTTGGACTTGGCTCACATCTGGTATAGGAAAACTAACAGGCGGATTCGATGCATCAGGATATTTACAATTTGCGATAGCTGAACCTGTTGTCAAAGATGGAAACCTCGTGTATCCGTTCTATGTATGGTTTTTAGAAAATGTCGCTTTGCCGAATGCTGGACTATTCAGTGCCATGGTCATGTGGGGAGAAATTTTAGTAGGTCTAGGATTAATTGTTGGATTATTCACAACAACTGCAGCCTTTTTCGGAAGCATGATGAATGTCTCTTTCTTACTAGCTGGTACCGTCTCTGTCAACCCGCTTCTTCTGCTCATTGCCATCGTCATCATGGCTGCGAAAGGAAATGCAGGCAAATTTGGACTTGATTATGTCGCAGGTCCAGTCTTGAAACGTACAATGAAAAGAAAGCCGCATTTAGAAGTGGCTTCATAATAAAGAAAAAGCATCCTTAGCTTCTGCTCAAGGATGCTTTTTTTATTTAGGAATCAGCTTTCACCAGATTAATATGCAGGACGATGAGCTTCTGCTGATTTATATCTGGGTCATGGCCGACGATAAATTCCAGCTCATAATCTCCAGTACGATACACGTATTTTTTCTCTTTTGTCTGTGGAATGGTGCTGACCGAATCTGCTTGTCCAAGTTGTTTCTTTAATAGGGAAGGGGTCATTCCGCCGATATTCGTTTCTTTTTCTACATTTGTACCGAAATAACGGATTTCGTCAATTTTGCCTTTTGCATCATAATGAAAAGCAAATCCCGGATTCCCCATTTCAGCATGATACAAATCAAAGCTGCTTTGACCTGTTTCTGGATATGGATTTCCTAGTTTATGATGGACATCCATCTTTGTTTGAACTCCAATTTTAAGACCTTTTGCATAATACGGCATTTGTCCTTTATGTGCCAGCTCATAAATGTTGTTTAGTGCGGTTTTCGGACCTTGAGGAACGGATTGTTCGACTGCTGTTTTGGTCATGGCGTGTGCTGAGACTGCAGGACTGAATCCAATGAGGGCGGACGTAGCGAGTGAAGCAGTCATGACAAAAGCGGTTGTTTTCTTCATTTTAAAATCCCTCCTTCTTCTTTCTATACCCGGTGCAATAGGGGTCAAACGTAAAAAGAACCAGCTGATCATGGATCGGCTGGTTCTTAAAATGAGAAAGCTATTTTGATGAAGTGCCGGATTTATCTTTGGCGGAAGAGGAATCTTCTTCATCCTGTACTTTCTTTGTATAGTCATATTGATTTCGGTCAATCGGTGTAAAGCCTTTAGGCTTGTAGAAACGGAGTAAATCTTCGGTGACGATCTTATCAGATGTCTCAAGCATCTTTTTCACCGTTTCATTTTCTTGTGATGCCTTATCAGTCGGCTCGATTTTCTCGCCTGTTTTGTTGCTGTAATAGTTATTGCCTACTTTTGTGTAATCCTTAGAGACGAAGTCACCATTTCTAAATGGCACAAGCTCTTTGAAGTTCTTCGATAAGATATCAGAACCAGACATTAAATAGTTCTTCGTATCATCACCAAGCAGGTGCAGAAGGGTTGGTGCGACATCGACTTCACCAGAGTATTTATGAATCTGTCCGCCTTTTACGCCTGGTACATGAATAAAGAGCGGTACGCGCATGAGTTGCGCATTTTCATAATCTCCGATTTTTTGTCCTGTCACTTTTTCCATCGCTTCATTGTGGTTTTCAGAAATGCCGTAATGGTCTCCGTACATAATGACGACTGTATTGTCATAGAGTCCAGACTTTTTCAGGTCGTTGAAGAACTGTTCAATCGCTTCATCTAAATAATGAGCCGATTGGAAATAGTTATTGACGACAGAGTCTCCGAAGTCACCAGGTTCGAAATCGGTATCCCCTTCATCCATTCCAAATGGGAAATGGTTCGATAACGTAATGAATTTCGAATAAAACGGCTGCTTCAAGTTTTCAAGCATTGGCATAGATTCTTTGAAGAATGGTTTGTCTTTCAGCCCATAGTTCTTCGTATCTTGCTCGTTCATATCGTAATACTCAGAATCGTAAAACCTGTCATATCCAAACGACTTAAACATTTCATTACGGTTCCAGAAGGTTTTCGTATTGCCGTGGAATTCTGCTGACGTGTATTGATCCTTCTTCAGAATGCCAGGAAGTGCCTGATACGTGTTTTGCGCTTTGTTAATAAAAACAGAGCCTTGTGATAATGGGAATAGCCCAGTATCCATCATAAATTCAGCATCAGACGTCTTTCCTTGTCCTGTTTGATGGAAGAAGTTATCAAAGTAAAACGTTTTGTTGTCGTGTGCCAATGAATTAAGGAATGGCGTTACTTCTTTTCCGTTTACTTTGTAATCAATGACAAAGTTTTGCAGAGATTCAAGAGAAATCGTAATCACGTTCATGCCTTTTGCTTTCCCGTAATAAGCCGGGTTAGGATCAGCGCTGTTCGCTTTTAAATAGTTCTCTACATCTGTGACGTCATTTGAATTTGCCAGAGCACGCTGGCTGTTTGACTTCACATTTTGAATGGCATCAAACACAGTAAAGTTATAAGCACCTAAATATTTCACTAAATAATTGCGGTCAAATGCTCTTGATAAAAGCTCTGGACGATCAATCTCTGCAGCGACTAAATTCATCACAAAGATTATCACAGAGGACACAAGGACGAGTCTAAACGATTTTGACTTTTGAACAGGTACAGTAGCTGTACTTGTTTGCTGCTTCTTTTTCATACGGACTGCGAGTACGATCAAAATGATGGTATCCATAAAGTAAAACATATCAGTCCAACGCATGAGTGAAAATGCACTATCACCTAATTGTCCGCCATTCGTTCCTGCCTGCATCACGGTAGGCAGCGTGATAAAGTCATTGAAGAATCGATAGTACACGATGTTTGCGTATAGTAAAAAAGACATGAAAAAATGAATCACAATGATAGCGGCAGGCTGCCATTTTTTCTTGAACAATAAAGCAAAGCCAAGAAAGAACAAGCTGGAGCTAATAGGATTCACGAAAAGCAAAATATGCTGAAGCACATTTGATATACCAAGTTTAAATTCAATTAAATACGCTGAATACGTTTTGAGCCACAGTAAGATGACTGCAATAACAAAGAAGCCGAGGCCTCGTTTTTGAATAAATGTTTTCATAAAAACACTCCTTTTCTCCGATACACGGAAGAGGCGGAACGAAAGAAAACGAACCATTAGAATATACCATGAAATGATCAAATAGAAAAGTGATAACCGGCGAAGAGTGTCTAGCAGCCTGTCCGAGCAATAAAAAGGAAGAAAACGAAAATATTCACTCTTCGAAAAACTTTTTGTCAAATTCACCCTATTATTGACAGAAAATTCAGCTATTTCCCAGTTGTTATATCAATAAAACAGGTAAAAAGGCACGAGTCTAAAGAATTAATTTGGTTTCTACAATGATGATTTAGAGAGTATTTCCAGTGTTTCTTAATGTTTATGCAGGTTAAGTAAAAAAAATGAGAAGAAGAATGGAGAAAGGGTATGGATGAAATTTCCTGATATAAGATATATTGATATATTTTTTATTTCATCAACAAAATGGTTTCGATGTGTTTTGTAAGGGTTTTATTTGTTTTGATGAATGAACAAATTATCTAAATATACTTAAGTGGACATTTCGAGACTATAAACTTTTGAATTGGGGTCGATATAGACTTTGACAGGAAATCTTCCATTGAAAGGATTGATAGTATATGACTGTACGAGCAAACAACCTCGTTCAGAACTGGTTTCCGAGTGAGGACGGAAATGCAGCAGAGCGTAAAGAACTCATCAAATTGATGGAGCAGATTGTTTCAGGGGTCGATCACCTGAAAGATCCGAACCGTGCACACCTAAAGGGTGAAAAGAATCGCGAGGAGGATTTTTACCAAAAGCTCACTGAAACAAGTCAAATTCCGTTGAACGGCCAACAAGCGGAACTTGTGAATGAAGAATTACTGAAGCTTTTACATAACCATCCTTACCACACAAAGTATTTCTTCACGAACATTTTGCCGATGGCAAGTACACCAGGAATTCTAGGCATGCTGACGGCGATGCTGGTAAATGGAAACAACCTATGGGATGTGTATGGACCAGCAGGAGCGGAGGCTGAGGTCAGAGTGGTCTCAATGATGTCTAAGCTCATCGGATATGATCCAAGTGTGAGCGGGGGATATACAACATGGGGAGGTCAAGGAGCCATTTTCTCAGGACTGCGTTTAGCGATTGCAAAAGTTGCGCCGGAGTCACTGCGAAAAGGTGTTCCACAAAACCTTTATGCGTTTTGTTCTGATGCGGCACATTACAGCTTATTTAAGTCAATGGAAGCAACAGGACTTGGCACAGACAACTTGATCAGAATTAAAACGAATAAAGATCATTCGATGGATATGGAAGATTTGCGTTGTCAAATGGAACGTGTTGCACAAAATGGCGGAATTCCCGTTTATATTGTCGCAACAACCGGAACAACAGATGCCATTGCAATTGATGATGTAAAAGGGGTACGTGAAACAGCAGAAGCCATTGCTGAGGAGTATGGTCTAAAGGTGCCGCATATTCATGCGGATTCAGCGCTCGGCGGATTCTTTGCTTTCTTTAATGAGTATGATCTAGCTGAAAACCCGCTGCAATTCTCAGACGGTGTTCTTCGTATGCTAAAAGAAATCAAAGCGAAATTCCAGCATCTTTCTCTTGCTGACACGATGTGCTTTGACTTTCAAAAGCTCGGCCAAACACCTTACACATCTAGTTTATTCTTAGTGAAAAACGCGGCAGACCTAAAGCGTTTAGATCTGGAAGAACAAGAGACACCATACGTTGGTCATAGAGGCTACGGCGAATACCATACAGGTTATACGCTGGAATGCTCAAGAATGGGAAGCTCGATCAGTATGCTGAGTGTGCTGTTAACGTTTGGAGTTGAAGGCTACCAGCGCTTGCTCGGTCAATTCTTAGAGGTGAACCTTGCCTTCAGAGAAGCACTCAGTCAAGAAATTCCGCAAGCAGAAGTCGTAAATGATGACAACGTCGGAATGGCTACATTATTTAGAATTTACCTAGACGGCTCACCACGCTTTCAAGAAGAAATTTCAGGCGAAGCGACGGCAATGGAAATTGAGCGGAACAATGAATTGAACAAAATGCTGTTTGAAAAGCTTGGAGAGAAACGAGACGAAATGTTCTTTGGTGATACAACGAAGTTCTTACTTGTAAATGCAAAAGAAGGACAAGAATTCTATCTAAGTGTTAGTAAGTTTTTTGTCATCTCACCTTATACGTTACCAGAGCATATCCCTCATATCGTATCTTATTTAAAAGATGTAATTGCATCTGTTTGTGGACAATTTGAACATGTACATGCTTAAATCAAATCTGAGAGTGGAGATGTAGGAAAAAATGGCGAAACAAAGGAAATTTGGAGGACTCACGATATCCTCTAAAATCATGTCAGTCGTTGTCGTAACATTACTCGCAACCGTTGCACTATTCGTTCTAACATTTTATCTAGTCAGCCAGGATTTATCATCCCAGTTATTAAAGCAATTTGATTATCGATTAACAACAGATGTTGATACAGCGAAGAAAGAGATCGATAATCTGGATGGGAACGTCCTTGGTATTAGTGGGAAAGATGATCCCCTTTATGTGGAGGTCAAAAAGAAATTCACAGAGCTTCAAGAAGATCATACGCTTGAGAACTTATACGTGCTATCTAATAAAGGCGGCAAAGAAAGAATTATTATATTAACCGGGGAAGAAAATGATTTTGATCAAGATTATGTATTTTCAGATGAGATGAAACAAGCTCTTTCTGAAGATAAAATAGTCAAAAGTGATATTTACAAAGATTCATTTGGAACACATAAATCAGTCTTTTTACCAATTAAAGATTCAGGCGGTGAGCTGACGGGTATTTTAGGAATTGATTTAGATGCGTCAGTTGTGCCAGAAACAACGAAGAAGCTGACGATCTATATCACAGTGGCCTCTGCCATTGTGCTCATCGGTGGATTACTCTTCTCATTCTTTATGGGAAGAAGAATTGCGAAACCAGCACGTTCCTTGATGGAATCAGCGAACCGAATTGCTGACGGTGATTTAACTGGTATGGTAGAGGTTGAAAGTAAAGACGAGATCGGCCAGCTTGCCGCATCCTTCCAAAAGATGCAGGGGCGGATCAAAGAGCTTATTTCGAAAATCTCACACTCATCTAGTGAAGTGTCTAAAATGTCATCACAGCTTCGTACGGTGACGACCGAATCGAGTCAAAGTGCGCAGCAAGTATCAGAAGCTATGACGAATATGAGTGAAGGAATCAATGATTCTGTCGCAAATATTACGGATTGTACGACATCCGTTGCTGAGATCGATACTCAAATCGAAGGCGTCACAAAAGAAGTCGATGAAATGAAATCTGTTTCATCTGACGTACAAGAGCAGTCAGAATCTGGTCAAAAATTAGTGAACCATGTGCTTGATCATCTGAATATGCTACATGATAAGATGACCAACTCAAAGCAGGCAGCAGAAGAATTACAATCTCATTCAACGGAGATTGAAAGTGTCATCTCGATCATTACGGACATTTCAGCCCAAACGAATCTGCTTGCACTGAATGCTTCAATTGAAGCGGCACGTGTTGGAGAAGAAGGAAAAGGCTTTGCTGTTGTGGCAGATGAGGTGCGCAAGTTAGCTGAGCAATCAGCGGATGCGGCTAAAACCGTTTCAGACCTTGTCATCGGCACACAGGAAAACAGTCAGCGCGTTCTTGAAAGCGTAGAGGAAAGCAGTAAAGCAGTGGAAGAAGGACGTGAGCAAATGAAAGGCACGTCACAGAACTTTACTGGTATTTACGACGGAGTGTCTCAATTTGCAAGCAGAACGAACAATTTGCTTCAATCCATTAAGCAGGTAGAACGAGCATATCAAACGATTTCTACATCGATTGAACAAATTTCGGTTGTGTCAGAAGAACATGCAGCCAGCTCTCAAGAAGTAGCGGCAGCAACAGAACAGCAAAGTGCTGGCATGCAGCAAATTTCAAGTGCGATTGAACAGCTCTCTGATATGTCAGAGGACTTAGCACATATGGTTTCTACTTTCAAAATCGACAATAAATAACGAGAAAGCTGACTCTTGTGAGAGAGTCAGCTTTTTTGCTATGATAAATCAAATCGTTTCAGACGAAAGGAGAACGCCATGGATTTTGCGCAGAGATTATCAGAAGAACGGATCAAAAAAGCGATGGATCATGGGGCTTTTGAAGGATTATCTGGCTTTGGCAAACCTCTGCCTAAAGATGACGCTGCTCATGTACCTGAAGAATTAAAAATGGGCTACCGGATGATGAAAAATGCTGGCTTTGCTGGGGAAGAAACAGCACTGAAAAAAGAACTCATGACCGTCAAAGAGCTGCTTCACTCCAGTATAGACGGAGAGGAAAGAAAAAAGCTTTCTCTCATATGTGAAGAAAAACAAAAACGACTGGATGAACTCACATCTAAGCGCCAAACTTTTGCCCGTCCAGCCTCCTCCTTTTATAAAAACAGGGTCTACGAAAAATTAACGGAGCATAAAAAAAGATGATGACACGCTGCCTCTCCTGAGCACATTGAGGGGGCTTTTTTATGAAAGCGCTACATTTTGTTATTGACTACATGTATATACAAATATAAAATAATAATCAAACATGTATATACAAGTTTTTTGGTTCTTTTTTCTTATAAAAAACGATCTCGGAGGGGATAGCATGGCTGATTACCAGGCAGCAGCAGATCAGATTGTGAAAGCCATCGGCGGCAAAGAAAATATTGATCAAGCGACACATTGTGTGACAAGGCTGCGCTTTGTGCTGAAGGATGAAGGAAAGGTTGATGAGAAAGCACTTGAACAAATAGAAGAAGTGAAGGGATCTTTCTCAGCGAACGGTCAATACCAAGTGGTGATCGGCCAAGGGGTCGTCAATCGGGTATATGCCGAAATGGTGAAACAGACGGGGATTGGGGAAGCCACAAAAGAGGATGTGAAGCGTGCCTCTGATCAAAAATTAAATCCATTACAGCGTGCTGTGAAAACGCTTGCGGATATCTTTATTCCGATTCTTCCTGCCATCGTCACCGCCGGTTTATTAATGGGGATTAATAATATTTTAACAGCTCCTGATATTTTCTTTGATCAAAAATCGATAGTAGATGTGTATCCGGCATGGGCTGATTTAGCGAATATGATCAACTTGATTGCAGGCACTGCCTTCACATTCCTGCCCGCATTAATCGGCTGGTCAGCCGTGAAGCGGTTTGGAGGAAATCCGCTTTTAGGGATGGTTCTTGGGCTGATGCTCGTACACCCAGATTTATTAAATGCATGGGGTTATGGAGCGGCTGAAAAGTCCGGTGAGATTCCTGTCTGGAATTTGTTTGGACTTGAAGTGCAAAAGGTAGGCTATCAAGGACAGGTTCTTCCGATACTCGTCGCCTCGTATTTACTAGCGAAGCTCGAATTGTTTATCACAAAACGGACACCTGAAAGCATTCAGCTATTAGTGGTTGCTCCGATTACGTTATTAGTTATTGGCTTTTTATCCTTTATCGTCATTGGACCTATTACATTTGCAATCGGCAACGTGTTAACATCTGGACTTGTCGCTGTATTCCAGCAGTTCGCAGCACTAGGTGGTCTATTATACGGCGGTTTGTATGCGGCGTTAGTCATTACTGGAATGCATCATACGTTCCTTGCTGTTGATATTCAATTGATTAATTCAAAACTGCATGGCACGTTTCTATGGCCAATGCTCGCACTGTCTAATATTGCACAAGGATCAGCCGCACTTGCGATGATGTTTGTTTTGAAAGATGAAAAGCAAAAAGGTCTCTCACTCACATCAAGTATTTCTGCTTACTTAGGAATTACAGAGCCAGCAATGTTTGGCGTCAACTTGCGCTACCGATTCCCATTTATTTTCGCACTCATTAGCTCTGGTTTAGCCGGTATGTTTATCGCCTCTCAAGGGGTGCTGGCAAGCTCAGTTGGTGTTGGGGGCATTCCAGGAATCTTCTCTATTATCCCGAAATATTGGGGCGCATTTGCGATAGGGATGGTCATTGTCCTCATCGTCCCATTCATCGGAACCCTTTTGTATGCAAAGTTGAAAAAGAAGAAAGATGTATCACAAGAACTTAACTAGTGGTGGTGAAGGAAATTGAAACAACAAACAAACGAACCGTGGTGGAAAAAAGCGGTGGTCTACCAAATTTATCCGAAGAGCTTTTTAGATACAACGGGCTCTGGTACAGGCGATATCAATGGTGTGACAAAAAAGCTCGATTATATCAAACAGCTTGGGGCGGACTGTATTTGGCTCACGCCAATGTATGAGTCCCCTCAGCATGACAACGGCTATGATATTAGTGATTATACAAAAATCCATGACATGTACGGCACAATGGCGGATTTTGAACACATGCTGAAAGAAGCCCATGATCGAGGTATACGAGTCATCATGGATTTAGCCGTCAATCATACATCCATTTTCCATAAGTGGTTTCAAGCATCACGCGAGTCAAAGAATAATCCTTATCGAGATTATTATATTTGGAAGGAGCCCAAGGCGGACGGATCACCGCCGAATGATTGGCAGTCAAAATTTGGCGGTCCGGCATGGGAGCTAGATGAAGAAACAGGAGAGTATTATCTTCATTTATACGATGTCACCCAAGCGGATCTCAATTGGGAAAAGGATGAGGTGCGCAGGCAAGTATATGACATCATGCATTTTTGGTTTGAAAAAGGAATTGATGGATTCAGGCTGGATGTCATCAACAACATCTCAAAGGATCAACGCTTCTTAGATGACGCCGGGCAGTCTGTGCAAGGAGACGGCCGAATGTATTATACGGATGGTCCAAGAATTCATGAGTTTCTGCACGAAATGAACCAAGAGGTTTTTTCGAAATATGACAGCATGACAGTTGGAGAAATGTCTTCAACGAATATTGCAGACTGCATTCGGTATACAAGACCGGATCGGCAGGAGCTGGATATGACGTTTAATTTCCATCATTTAAAGGTCGATTATCCAAACGGAGAAAAATGGGCTCTCGCACCGTTTGATTTTCAGGAATTGAAGTCGATTCTGTCTGAGTGGCAGACGAAAATGCATGAGGGCGGCGGCTGGAATGCTCTTTTCTGGTGCAATCATGATCAGCCGCGTATCGTCTCAAGATACGGTGATGATGAAACATACCATCAGCAATCAGCGAAGATGCTGGCGACCACCATTCATCTCATGCAAGGGACTCCATATATTTATCAAGGTGAAGAGATTGGCATGAAGAATCCTCAGTTTGAGGACATCTCATCTTACCGTGATATCGAATCACTCAATATGTATGAAGCCATGCTTGAAAAAGGGAAATCAAAGGAAGAAGCGCTCGCCATCTTACAGATCAAGTCAAGAGATAATGCGAGAACACCGATGCAGTGGACCTCAGAAAAGAACGCAGGTTTTTCAAAAGGGACACCTTGGATTGAACCAGCCAATAACGACATTTCGGTCGAAACTTCGTTAAAGGACCAGTCGTCTATTTTCTATCATTATCAAGCCCTTTGCAGGCTGCGTAAAGAACTTGATGTGATCACATATGGAAGCTTCACTTTACTCTTAGCAGAAGATCCAAAGATTTTTGCTTATGTGAGAGAAAGCGGTGAGGAGAAGCTTCTTGTGATCAATCACTTTTATGCAGGAGAGACGGACTTTACGCTTCCTGATGAGCTTATGCAGGCTGTAGATGAGATGGAGGGGCAAGTGCTGTTATCCAATTATGAGGATGCACCGGCAGATATGAAGGGATTTACGTTGCGTCCATATGAGTCAATCGTTTATCATTTAACCAAACGCTAGAAAATGGGGCGGAGGGAAAATGAAAGAGAATAAGTTTCGAGTGATTTATGATCAGCTCGCAAAACGAATTGAACAAGGTGAATGGCAAGATAAAGGCATTTTGCCATCAGAGCATGAGCTGTCCTTGATGTATGACACATCCCGTGAGACGGTAAGAAAGGCATTAAATATCCTTGTGCAAAATGGCTATATCCAAAAAATCCGCGGCAAAGGCTCTGTCTTGCTGAATCGAGAGAAAATGCAATTCCCAGTCTCGGGTCTTGTCAGCTTTAAAGAACTTTCCCAAACGCTTGGCCGAAAGACCGTTACGACGGTTCACGAATTTGGTTTAATCAAACCGGATCAGTATATTCAGTCTCAGCTGAAAATTAATGAGCAGGAGGATGTCTGGGAAGTCATTCGATCTCGTAATATTAGCGGAGAAGAAGTGATTTTAGACAAGGATTACTTTTTGCAAAAGCATGTGTCGGTCTTGTCGAAGGACATATGCGAAGGATCCATCTACGAGTATATTGAAGGAGAGCTCGGTGTATCAATCAGCTATGCCCAAAAGGAATTTGTGGTAGAGCCATGTACAGAAGAGGACGCCAAGTATCTTGATTTGAACGGGTTTGACCATGTCGTCGTTGTGAAGAATTACGTGTTCTTAGAAGATACAAGTTTATTTCAATACACAGAAAGCCGTCACCGATTAGACCGCTTCAGATTCGTCGATTTTGCAAGAAGAGAAAAAGTGGACAGAGCATAGGCTCTGTCCTTTTCAGGTTTTGGGAGAAGTAGACGACGAATAGATCACCATTTTCAGGAGGAAAGATGATGAGATTAAATAGACTACTAAAATGAAGAGACTTAGAAATATTCAGCGTGATGAAAGATCATCAGATTTTATGTTATGTCATCATTGAAGATACGCGAAAACCGTTTACGGCAGAAGACAGAAAGCTAGAGCCATTATGTTATATGGATGAAGAAGATATACAAGCGATTTTGAATGTTTTTCATATTTCCATTATCAATGATGAAAAATTAAGTGAAGAGGATTTAACGATGGTAAAAGGTTTTTTTGCTGATTTAGTAAATAATACGGACTTAACGAATTTTATTACGAGAGATTATGTTTTAAAGGATTTATATGATGTCGATGATGAAAATGACATGATGTTCTTTAATAGGATGCTTCGGCATATAGGGTCAGATGATGTAAAAGAATTCGACGACCGCAATTGGATCTATTTATCTCAAGATTGATGTCTTATTCCAAGAAAAGAGGACAGAGCATAGGCTCTGTCCTTCAGCATGTAGGCAAACCCTTGCATTCGGTGTCAGTCCTGCGTGCTGGTGCTCACGAATGTCAAATTCGCTCCGCGCCAGTACTCGTCCTTCCTAGACTTCAAAGGTTTTCTATCAAGCTGAAAAGAAGACAAAGGGCTAAAATCAAGATCATTTTAGCCCTTTGTCAACAATCTGGAGGACAGAGCATAGGCTCTGTCCTTTTCCTTTAGGATGATACATTTTTTCTTGTACGCTTGCGCTGGTAGTAATATAGGATACCGCCAGCAGCGAGCATGAGCACGCCAATCAATACAGCTGTATACATCATTGTGGCAGTATTCGGCAATGTGCCGCCAGGAAGGCCTGTTCCATCTTGGTTTGGATCTGTACCTGTCCCTCCGCCTGGTGCTGTTGTTCCGCCGTCTCCGCCAGTTTGATCTGGCGTTGTTCCAGCTGCCCCGCTTTGGTTAAGGACCGTGTATTCGCTGAAGTGCTCAGTTTGACCTGATACGACTCCGTTTTCAAATGATCCATTACTAGTTTTGGTGTAACGATTTTTCTTGCGATCCACATAATATACACTAGGTTTTTTCGCCTTTTGAGGTTCGTC
The DNA here is from genome assembly GCF_900186955.1 of Bacillus pumilus. Taxonomy (NCBI): domain Bacteria; kingdom Bacillati; phylum Bacillota; class Bacilli; order Caryophanales; family Bacillaceae; genus Bacillus; species Bacillus pumilus. Next base: position 810,822 of record NZ_LT906438.1, read on the forward strand.
TAGTGTAAAGGATAGTGTGACCGGGTCTTTAAAGGTCGAAACCTTTTTCTTGTCTTGTTTGATTTGGAAATCATACGTATCCGTTAATGCGTTTTTCACTTTATCCGTCTTTGTCATCCATATATCTGCGCTTGTCTCGGACAAATTCGAGAGCGGTAATGCGAGCCCCACTTTGTCATGATAGATGGTGACGTTTGGATCTTGCTCTCTTTTTTTCAGCTCGGCTACTTGTGCTTTTGATAGAGACAATTGAACGTTTTTCGCTTTGCTTGCTTTGTCTAGATAGAGCAATGCTTTGTTTGTATGCTGTACATACGTTTGGAATTTATTGTCATCTTGAATGTCATAAGCGCCTTTTCCTTTCACGCGAGGAAGGAATACTTCTTTCACCCTGTGATCGATAACAGGCGAAATTTGACCGTCTGCCTTTTCAATTTGCTCTTTGAAAATTTCATAGTCGACATACCCTAAGTCTTCGCCGTGAGAGGCTTCTGTAAAGACGCTGTAGCCGTCGCCACCTGTGCCAACAAATGCGTTTGTGGCTACGCGGTATGTTTTCTCATCATCAATGTCTGTCAGTTGACCTTTTTGATCTTTCAGTTTCACATCAATTAGTCTGCTGCCAGCTGGTTTACTGAGCGTAAACGTATATTCAATGCCAGCTACATGAGGGAATGCGCCACCGCCTTCCTCAATGCCTGACAGCCCTTGTTCGAGAGCTTTCTTAATTTGACTGCCTTTTAAATCTGCGACATAAAGTGTATTTCCAAAAGGCATCACCGTTAAAATATCACCTAAAGTGATATCACCTTTTTGGATGCTTCCACGAATACCGCCGCCGTTTGTGATGGCAAGGTCAGCTCCAGCAGATTCTTGCGCTTTCTGCAGCATGCCGTCAGCAATAAAGTTCCCAAGGTTCGTTTCCTTCGCACGGACATGCTCACGTTGACCGTCTAAAAGGACATCTGTATGGCCGACTTTTTCTGTTTTTAAATCTTGAATATCTGCTTTGTATCCATCAAGGATCGCTTTTGCCTCTGCATCTTCTTTGACAGAGTCATCGATCGGAATCAGGTCAAAAGAAGATTCTTTTGGCTGGATGACACCTTTTTTGTCAAAGGCTACGTCTACTTTTCCTAAAAATTGTCCGTAATCTTTCACTTGAGCGACAATCGTAGGTTCTTTTTTATTGATGACCTTTAATTTTTCTACAAGTGTGTGCGTGTGACCGCCAATGATTAAATCAATCCCATCGACTTTTTGAGCGAGCTCAAGATCACGGTTGTAGCCAATGTGTGTTAACGCTATGATTTTATTGATTTTTTCTTCTGTTTGAATGGTGTTGACTGTTTCTTTTGCTTTCTTGTACGCATCTTTAAATTGAATGTTAGGACCGCTGCTGGATGTAATGGCTGTGTCTTCAGTCGTTAAACCGAATACGGCCACCTTTTCACCGTTTACATCGAGCAGGATGTAAGGGTAAATCCCGGCTTCTTTTTTCTCACCAGCTTTAAATAAGGCTGGTTTTTTCATTAAGTCACTCAATTGTTTTTCCTTCGAGACATCCACGTTTGATGACACGACCGGGAATCGAGGCTTTTCAAATTGATGACGGTTTTTCGGATCGACATCTGATGCATCACCTGTCAGGAATTGACGGAGTACAGAAGGACCTTTGTCAAATTCATGATTACCAAACGTCATGGCATCGTATTTCATTAAGTTCATCAATTTCAGATCGGCAAGTCCTTGCCACTTTGTGAAGTACAGGTCACCAGAGAAGACATCTCCAGCGTCTAATAGAATATTGTTCTTGTTTTCAGCACGGACTTCTTTGATCTTTGTTGCGCGTCTTGCCGCACCATCAAGGTGTGCGTGTGTATCGTTCGTATGCATCACTGTTAAATTCCAGTTGTCTGATGTAGGCGGTTCTGTTGTGCCATCGTCTTTAAAGGCTAGCTTGTACACACCAAGACCTTCTGTACTTGCGTTACGAATAAAGTCTACGCTGCTTGATTCTTTAGCAAACGGTTTGGCTAAAAGAGAAGATTCAAAAGTGACTGTTGCGCCTTTGATCGGTGCAATAGACCAGTTTTGATCTGCACTTGGGTTGATCGTTTTTTGTTCGATAATATAATCCATCAGTACTTGACGGTTCTCATCTGCTGAGGCAAGCACTACTTTATCTTGCGTCAGGTGAGGGAAGCCCCCGCCGCCAGAAGCACGATAGTTATTTGTTACGACTAAAAATTCTTGATTGTCAGAGACGGGTTTCCCGTTGTAAGACAGGTTTTTGATGCGGTTGGCATTGGCGTTGAGAAGTGTGCCTGTTGTGCTGTATTTAGCAGGCTGCGTCACATCGACTTGATATGTCACGCCATCAATTACATCAAAGTTATACGAGCGGTATTCCTCGTTTAAAATCGGCTGTTCTTTTGCATCGTTCGGTTTGATCTGATTAAACTGACCGGCAGACATTTCTAACCAGTCTTTCACTTCACTGCCTTTCAGTTTCACAATCTGCACAGTGTTATCGTAAAGGTAGAGATCGCCGATATTCTTAATCGCTAAATCTCCTTTTGCGATATTTGTATAATAGTTTACACCGTTTCGGCCGCCGGCTTTAAACGGAGCACCTGCAGATAAAATCGGTAAATTTTTATACGATGTGTCCTTCATTTTTTCTTGTGCATACCATTTTTGGGCATCTGTCACAATTTGAATCGAAGGGTCATCCATCACTTGAGCAAAAAAGCTATTAATGTCTGCTTCTGTTTTGCCAACAGGCTTTCTCACGTAATCAAGTGTGTTTTGATGCGTTGTTTGAATGGCGTCTTTTACGGTACTGTTTTGAGATGATACTCCGGCAACAGATTCGATCTTGCCTGTTCCGTCTGTGACCTTCCAGTTGCTGCCGTCAGGCTCTAGTGTTAAATCAATGACCCCGAGGTAGCTGCCCCAGTTTTTTGACATGACGACTGGGATGCCATTGATGGTTCCTTTTGAGACATTGAATTTGTCGACGCCGTTATATTCAGCGCTTGGGAATGTGCCATGCTGGTGGCCTGATACAATGGCATCGATGCCTTTTGTTTTCGTGGCAAGGTCAAAGATCATATTTTCTGATCCTTTAGGTGAAGCGGTTTTTTCAATTCCTGTATGAGCAAGAGCGACAATGACATCTGCGCCTTTCTCTTTCATTTCAGGAATGGTTTCGTTGGCAGATTCGACGATGTCCTGCACTTGGACTTGTCCATCTAAATGCTTCTTATCCCACGTCATAATTTGTGGTGGAACGAATCCTATGTAACCAACTTTCACAGTTTGTGAGGCTCCGTTTGCATCTTTAAAGATTTTATCTTGGATCACATAAGGTGTAAAACGGTGTTCTCCATTTAGCTTTTTGACGTTCGCATTGACAATAGGGAAGTTTGCGCCCGCAATGGTACCGTCAAGGAAGGATAATCCGTAGTTAAATTCATGATTGCCAAGTGTTCCTGCATCGTATTTTAGTTTGTTGAGTGTATGAATAATAGGGTGAACCTTTGTTTGATTGATGATGCTGTCTTTCTCATGTTTGTAAACGTATTCTCCAAGAGGGGTTCCTTGAATCAAGTCTCCGTTATCCACAAGGAGTGTATTTGGGTTTTGTGATCGGTGCTTGTCAATGAGCTCGGCTGTTTTTGCCAAACCAAATTCATTTGTTTCTTTGTCGCTGTAATAATCATAATTCATCATGTTCGCATGAACATCGGTTGTGGCTAAGATGCTGACCTTTACGGCTTTGCCGTTTTCTGTTTCTGCATGAGTAGGTACTGCTGGGAGAATGAGACTAATCATCATAATGGAAGTGAGCAGAATAGACAGGTTTTTCCTTCGTTTAGACCTATGTGCTTGCTTCTTCACCTGATCTCCGCCTTTCTAATTTTTTTGACCACAATACCTATTGTAGAAATGTTTCGTTAACTTTTGTAGTTATTTTTTGCAGATTATTGTAAAGATAACATAAATCATACGAATTACCTTGTTGAGGGAATGTGAATGAGTCGAAATACTTATTTTTATCATAAGGGGTTTTCTGATAGGGATAGGATGTTTGATTTCAACATGCCCGGGTATAGTGTGTAGTGTAAACGATAATCAAGCAGGAGGGTTTCTACATGGGTAAGAAAATTGCAGTTGTATTAACAGATTACTTTGAGGATGTTGAATTCACCGAGCCTGCAAAAGCCTTTAAAGATGCAGGTCATGAGATCACAGTCATTGAAAATGAAAAAGGAAAAACAGTGAAAGGGAAGCAAGGAGAGGCAGAAGTGAGAGTGGATGCGTCTATTGACAACGTGAAGCCTGAAGACTTCGATGCACTTCTCATTCCTGGCGGTTTCTCACCAGATATTCTGCGTGCAGATGATCGTTACGTCCAATTCACTAAAGCATTTATGGATGAGAAAAAACCAGTATTTGCGATCTGTCACGGACCGCAATTGCTCATTACAGCGAAGGCGCTTGAAGGAAGAGGCGCGACTGGGTATACATCCATCAAAGTCGATATGGAAAACGCAGGCGCTAAATTTAAAGACGAAGAGGTCGTCGTTTGTCAGGATCAGCTTGTGACAAGCCGTACACCTGATGACATTCCAGCCTTTAACCGTGAATCATTAAAACTGCTTGAGAAATAAACCGCAGTTGTAAAAGGATATAAAAAAGCCAGCATCTTGCGGGGTGCTGGCTTTTTGTGTGCATGATGTAAGAAAACTGCGTGTAGACCATAAAAACAGTTTCCTTTTGCACCATTATTTTCTTAAGTTTTTTAGCTCGCTTGCGATGGCTTGCATTTCACTTGGGCTGAATGAAGATTTTTTCATCACCATTTGGTGAAGAAATTCGATATCTTCGTACTTGTCTGGACTGAAGTCTTCTGCTTTGATGACTCCAATGTTCAGCATATTTAACTTTTGCGAAATGTCTTCAATCAGCTGATTGACTTCAGCCGCTTTTTGCTCTGACAAGGGCGGCACGTCCTTTCCTGCATATGTGTCGAATAATATATCTATTTTAACAGAAATGCAAAAGAATAAAAGGGCTATTAAGATGACACAGAGATGTTTTTCTCCTTTTTCTCCTGCTTCATCTTATCAATGATTCGTTTGGATTCAAATACGACAACCCCTGATAAACCGATGAGTCCGATTAAGTTTGGAATGGCCATCAGCCCATTGAGCATATCTGCCACACCCCAGACGAAATCATTCTTGAAGATGGCACCGAAAAAGACAGCGATGACAAACACAACACGATAATACATCACATAAGAGTCTTTCGCCAAATAAGTAAAGCATTTTTCGCCATAATATGACCAGCCAATAATGGTGGAATAAGCGAACAAAAGTAAGCCGATGGCCACAATGGTTGAACCGATTGGACCGAGGAAATGAGCAAAGGATAACGAGGTGAGTGCATCACTTTTTTCTGTGACATACATATCTGCCATGACGATCGTAATACCTGTGATGGAGCAAACAATCATCGTATCAATGAATACTTGCGTCATCGACACAAGCGCTTGACGAGCGGGCATATCCGTTTTTGCTGCGGCCGCAGCGATTGGAGCAGACCCGAGACCTGCTTCATTGGAAAAGACCCCTCTCGCCACACCCCAGCGAATCACCGTACCGATAGCACCGCCTGCAACCGCTTGACCAGTAAATGCGTCTGAAAAAATGAGCCCGACTGCGCCTGGGACAAGGTCGGCATTCATGACAAGAATGATCAGTCCGCAAATGACGTAGAATAATGCCATGACTGGTACAAATATAGACGTCACCCGGCCAATGCTTTTAATTCCGCCTAAAATCACAAGGGCAGTAAAAACAGTAATGATGATGCCTGTGACCCATGTTGGGACTTGAAAGGTTGAATTCATGACACCAGAAATCGAATTTGACTGTACGAGATTCCCAATCCCAAAGGCAGCCGTGGCGCCAAAAATAGCAAACAGCACCCCAAGCCATTTTTGCTTCAAGCCATGCTCCAAATAATACATCGGCCCGCCAGACATTTCGCCTTTTTCATTTTTTACACGATATTTCACGGCAAGAACAGCTTCAGCATATTTTGTCGCCATGCCAAAGAATGCAGCAAACCACATCCAAAACACGGCGCCTGGTCCGCCGGCAATGACAGCAGAGGCGACCCCTACAATATTTCCCGTTCCAACCGTTGCAGCAAGAGCTGTCATTAATGCTTGGAAGTGAGAAATATCACCTTCTGATGTCTTGTCTTGCTTTGAAAATGCAAGCTTGAGTGAATAGGGAAGCAGCCTAATCTGAATAAAAAGCACTCGAAAGGTCAGGTAAATCCCTGTTCCCACGATCAAAAGCAAGAGTGGCGGTCCCCATAATACGTCATTGATATTGCTGACAATCTGTTCAACCCATCCCATATGTATCCCCCTTTATTTGTGCAATTCTCCTAAAGTGTATCCTTTTTTTGTATAATGTGTCAATGCCGATGAGAGTTTTTCTTGCAAAGTTTCCAAAAGAAAAAGGGCTTGATATGATAGAGAAAAGGTTTTCGAAAAGAACTCTTAGGGAAAAGATAGGAGGAGAATGAAGGATGATTCATGTGTTATTCGTGTGTCTTGGCAATATTTGCAGGTCACCGATGGCAGAGGCCATATTTAGAAAAAAAGTAGAAGATGAGGGGCTTAGCGAGCACTTTGTGATTGATTCAGCAGGTATTGGCGGCTGGCATCAAGGCAGTCCTCCGCATGAAGGAACGCGAAAGCTGCTTGATGAAAAAGGCATCAGCTATGAAGGAATGTCCGCAAGACAAATCATGGATGAGGACATCACAACATATGACTATATCATTGCGATGGATGCTGAAAATGTAGGGGCACTTCGCAGTATAGCCGGCTATGGGAAACATCACTTTATTGGCCGTCTTCTTGATTTTGTAGAAGACGACGATCGAGATGATGTGCCAGATCCTTATTACACTGGGAACTTTGAGGAAGTCCATGAATTAATTGAAACAGGAATTGACCGTTTTTTGACGTATGTAAAGAAAGAGAACCACCTTTAACTGAAAGGAGATCAGACGAGATGGAAGAAAAAAATCAAATCGTGCTCCGAGGAGCTCTCTTAGGTGCAGCTTGCGGCGCATTGCTGACTTTATTTCATCGGCCAACAAGAATTGCACTCAAAGAAAAATGGAATGACTGCCAGCAAAAGCTTGATGAGTACCGTGAGGAGCCAGGCAGAATATCGGCTTGCATGAAAGAAAAGATGGAAGAAACGAAGCAGCTGATGCGAACAGTCTCAGATGATTTGTCATTTTTAAATGAACAGGTCAATCAGTTAAAGGAAACAACCCCAAGGGTATTAGAAATTATTGAAGAAACAAAGGATCACTTTCAATCGAAACAGACAGATTGATCATTGGAGATGAGGCGTATGGGTTTTATTAAAGCGTTAATTGAACGCTTTTTGTTGCATGAAGGACCGGCAAAATCTGCTGAGCTTGCCTATTTCTTTTTGCTTTCATTATTTCCGTTTCTCATCTTCGTGCTGACGCTGGTCGGGTATTTGCCGCTGACGTCAAAGGATGTCCTAAGCGTCATTTCTGGCTATGCGCCAGAAGGAGCGCTTTCGATGATTGAATCCATTGCCGAACAGACGCTGAATAATCGAAACGGCGGGTTATTGTCGTTCGGGATTATTGCCGCCCTTTGGTCAGCATCTAACGGCATTAATGCCGTCGTCAGAGCATTTAACCATGCTTACGAAGTTGAGGAGAATCGTTCCTTCATTCTCGTACGTTTAACATCGATCATCTTAACGATCGCGATGGTTTTGACCATTATATTTGCCCTGATGCTACCTGTCTTTGGCAAAGAACTCGGTTTATTTGTCGCTAAATTAGTTGGGCAGTCAGACGCCTTTCTCACCGTATGGACTGCAATGAGATGGATCATTAGCCCGCTGATTTTATTGATTGTTTTTACATCCTTATACTATTTTGCTCCAAACATTAGGCTGAAATTAAAATTTGTTCTGCCAGGTGCCATTTTTGCATCGATTGGATGGATTTTGGTCAGCATGCTATTTTCATTTTACGTAGGCGAGTTTGCCAACTACAGTGCGATGTACGGAAGCATTGGGGGAATCATTATTTTAATGATCTGGTTTTATTTAACCGGCATCATGATTATCCTTGGCGGTGAGCTCAATGCGCTTTTACATAAGCGTAAAATCGTACCAGGCAAACTATAAAGAAATCCGGGCATCCTAAAGAAGAACGATCAAGTTCAAACTGAATGGATGGGGGAAATCACATATGTCCAAACAATCGAAAAAAGGCGGAAGCAATACGAAACAAAACAAAGGCCATCAGCCTAAGCACAAAACAAGCGGCAGTGCGAACGGGCAAAATGGATATCACTAAATGAAAAAAACTCCTCTGCATGTGTGCAGGGGAGTTTTTCATTCACAATCGTATATATCGTTTAAGGATAAAAGCGGCATCAGGCTTTGACTCATAGTGAGGATCTAGCTCGAATCCGGCATTCATTGCTACAGGTTCACTTCGAACATGACCTACGGGACAAAAAATCATCAACTTTTGAAGAAAATGTTTCTGTCATATATTTCACGATCGTTGTCACAATGCCTCGACCTTGCACGTCTTGACGAATCCAATAACCGATATTGCCTATTTTCTGATTAAACGTCAGGCGGAACACCCCGATCAATTGGTCATTCAGCTTAATGCCAGCTTCCAACCCTTTTTGTTCATTGTAGATGGTTTGAGTCGATTGAATAAACGTTTTGACATCCTCTATGCTTTTGCAGTGATGAACCCACGGTAGCCATTCCCCTAAATGAGCCTGATTCTCTTGAATAAGCTCCAATAATGTGTCCGCATCATCTAATTGTAGAGATGCTAAAGTCAATTCATTCGTGACGTCGTATGAAAACAAAGATCGACCCTCCATTTTAATGACTTTCCACCACTGCCGCCGTTCGCCCAAATCGAACGCAGAAAAATACGAATAATATCACGATGCTGACAAGGTAAAGTAAATTCATTCCTTCAAACGTTTGCACAAAGATTCCACCGAGAACAGGCCCTAGAATACTTCCCGCACTAAATGCCATTCCGCACATCAAATTTCCAGCAGGAAGCAGATGCTTTGGCAATAAGTCGGTCATATAACTGATGCCAAGTGAGAAGGTAGAGCCTACAGCCATTCCGGCAATAAAGAAACAAATCGCAACAGCTAAAACCGATTGAATGAAAATCCCTGCTAGTAGAAAAAAGAAAGACCCAACGAGAGTCACACATAAAATGATGCGGCGCCTGCCAAACCGGTCGCTGAGCATCCCGAGAGGCAGCTGAAAGACAATACTTCCAATGGCAAACGCAGGTAAAATAAACGCCACTGCATCCACTGTCACCCCGCTTCTGAGTGCATACACAGGGAAGTTGCTATTGAGTGTCGTTTCTAAAAAGCCATAGCAAAACGGCATCATAAAGGCGACCCAGCCAAATTGAAAGGCTTTCTTAAAGCGCTTCAAACTGTTTGTCTGCTCTGACGTCTGCACTTCGCCCGTATCTGGATATGTATTTTTCAAAACAAAAACAAGCAGCCAAATACATAAGCTAACAGCACCGGAAACAATGAAAGGTAAAGATGGATTGATTTCGATGAGTGGTGTTAAAAAAGGTCCAGCGGCAAAACCAAGTCCAAAGGATAACCCATACAATGAAATGTTTCGCCCGCGATTTCTCGATGACGACGCATAGGTCACCCACGTCTGTGTAGAGAAATGCAGCATATGATCACCAATCCCGATCATGAGCCGCAGGAAGAACCAGACAACATAAGATTCAAAAAACACAAAGCTGAACAAGCTTAAAAAGACAGCAGCGCCTCCAATGACAATTAACGGCTTAAATCCAAACCGGCGAAGCGGCGCTTCCATAAAGGGAGATGCTAGCAGCACGCCGAGATATAAGCCTGTGGCATGCAGTCCGTTTAACGTAGGAGAAGTCCCGGCATGTTCAAAAATAATCGAAATGACAGGCAATAACGCTCCCTGCGAAAAACCAGATACAGATACAAGTAAAATTAAAATCATAAAGTGAATTCTCGACATAAGAAGCTCCTTACAAGTTCATATTTTCATCGTACAATGGAACCATAGCGGTTTCAATAGAAAGGTGGAAAAGGAATGAAACTGATATACGAATCAGGCCGGTGGATCGCGGGAATAGATGAAAGGGAGCTGTATATATCAGCAAATGAAGAAACGGGGTACAGACCATCTCAATTATTCACTTCAGCTATTACTGGCTGTTTTGGAGAAATGCTCATTCATGTATGCCGGAAAAAGCGAATATCCTGGGAAGGGCTGACGATTACACCTGAAACGACAAGAGCAGGCGCTGTAAACAAAATCTCCCGTATTCATTTACATATTTTATTTGAAGGCGTCCGTACATCTGCTGAACAAATAGAGAAAGTCATTACACTGGCATTGAAGCATTGCGCGATGGTGCAGTCCGTGAAAGGAAGTATTGAAATCACCTTCTCACACGAGAAAATCTAAATGTATATGAAGCCGGCACTCACGAAAGAATAACAGTCAGACATATGTAAAGGAGAATGGCTGTATGAATCGTTTGTTTCTTGTGATTGTCGCAATTGGTGTGCCGCTATCGGTGATTGGCAGTTTTCTTCATTTTCCGCAAGTCATCATGTTTGCTGTGTATTGTATCGCCATTATTGGCCTTGCTAGTTTTATGGGAAGAGCCACAGAAAGTCTAGCTATCATAGCGGGCCCAAGAATTGGTGGGCTTTTAAATGCCACATTTGGAAATGCGGTGGAGTTAATTATTTCGTTTTTTGCATTAAAGCAAGGACTGACAGCCATCGTCCTTGCATCGTTAACTGGCTCAGTGATCGGAAACTTACTGCTTGTGGCGGGGCTGTCTTTTTTCGTTGGCGGTTTAAAATATAAGCGCCAAGTGTTCAATGTCCACGATGCAAGGCACAACTCGGGCTTGCTCATGTTTGCCATTATTGTGGCGTTTGTCATTCCAGAAGTGTTTTCGGTGGAGATGGCAGAGGATAAGCAATTTGTTTTAAGTATTGGCATTAGCATTGTGATGATTTTGCTTTATGTTGCAGCACTCTATTTCAAACTGGTGAGCCACCGTGGAGTCTATGTTGCCAAGCAGGAGACCTTGGATGGGGATGCGGAGACGGAAGAAGAAATACCTGAATGGTCTGGTAAGTTTGCCACTTTGATTTTGCTGCTTGCAACGATGGCCGTTGCGTACATTTCAGAGCGCCTCGTCCATACATTTGATACAGTGGGAGAACAATTTGGCTGGAGTGAGCTCTTTATCGGAGTCATTATTGTGGCCATCGTCGGCAATGCGGCAGAACATGCCTCTGCTGTCATCATGGCGTATAAAAACAAAATGGATGTTGCAGTGGAAATAGCTTTTGGTTCCACACTTCAGGTTGCGATGATGGTGGCACCAATCCTTGTCATTAGCTCGCTTTTTTTCAATACGCAGATGCCGCTCATTTTCTCCTTACCAGAGCTCATTGCGATGGCATCCGCTGTGTTACTCACAGTCATTTTGTCAAATGACGGAGATACCAATTGGTTTGAAGGCGCCACATTACTTGCTGCCTATTTCATTATGGCGATTGGATTTTTCCTTTTATAATCTTTTGTGGATAAGGGACGTCTTTGCGGAAAATACTATGGAAAAATGAATGAGAAAGAGTGATGATATGAAAAAGATGCCCCGCATCATGTTTGTTGTTCTCTTATCCTTAAGTTTTCTATACAGCTTTCCAGCGGAGGCGGCGAAGCCATTTAAGGTGCCATCGTCTGTCGCCAGTATTTCTAAGGAGAATACGTATCCGAATGCGTCACAGGATCAGCCATTGCTCCAGCCGAGCGAGCTGACAGCCGAATTGTTTAAAACAACGAATGTGCCGATTGAGAATACCCATTTGATCAAAATGCTGAATGAATCCAGCATTTCAGGGACGCCATTAGCTGTTGGTTACCGCGCGACCATTTTCCTTGGAAGATGGGCACTGAGCTATGATTCAAACGAAACGGTCGCCAACTGGGAATACAAAAAAGTGAATACGAATCATATTGATAACAGAGGCGGCAACAAAACAGCCATTGGCAAATACGTTCAAAAGCAGCAAGTGAAAGTAAGCGGCGGGCTCACAGCAAAAGTGCCAAGCCCAGAAGATGTGAAAACATTGATGATGCAAAAAGCCATTCAAAAAACCAAGCTGCCCCTCGCTTTTGACACCGTGATTGGCGCAGGAACAAAACGAGATCAGTCATACCACGTCTCTCCGAAAAAAGCAGCATCGCTTCATGCCTATGCACCAGCGATTAACGAAAAAGGAAAGGTGACATACGGAGAAGTGTACCTTGTGCTTAAAGGAAATAAACGCAAACTCGTCGTGAAAAACGTGACTTCACAAGGAATCGGCGCTTGGATTCCTGTTCAGGATCACTTGACGTTTGGGTTTCAAGGGATGAATTAACATAGTAAAACCCCCTCTTTCACTATAGAAGAGGGGGTTTAATTTGTCGTAAAGTTATGAATGTCAGGCGTGATATAAAACTCTATGATGGCCGAGAAAAATAATAGTATAGTTACTAGCACAAGCCCTGTACAAGTAATTTTACATATATTTTTAAAATTTATTTTCTTCTTTTTATCAAACAATAAAAGGATGGCCTCTTTCAGAAGGATAAAACCAATACCACCAGAAATCATAATAGCCATCAATTCGCTTATACCATGAGGTAAGATGAGAAGTAATGATTGTAAAGGATGCATTAAATACGGAATCGAAATTTTAAAAGCTCCACCAATCATTAATCCATTGATAAACAATATGTATACACTAGATAAACCAAAAGTGACCATTCCAACGATCATCATGATACATATAGATAAATTTTGAAAGAAATAATCAAAAAAATGACGTTGATCATTTATTCTAACAATATCCTCTGAATAATCTCCGTTTGTCATATAAAATCCCATGACCATTCCAATTGTTATGAAGAAAATAGAAGGTAAAATAAGCACTTTTAAAGCATGGTAAAAATCTTTTAAGTAACTCTTAATTGCTTTACTCATCAGTAAACAGCTCTTTTAAATTTTCTGTCGTCACGTTTGTTAATTGCTGATTCCGAAGAAGATATGTAGAGTGACTGAGATCTTCAACAAAATCTAAAGTATGTGATGAAAAAAGCACACTTCCAAATTGAAGAAATTCTTTTAACTTCTGAACTAATTTAATACAACTAGATGGATCTAGCCCATTAAAGGGTTCATCTAAAATAAGTAATCGAGGTTTTAATAAAAGAGCAAGTGAAATAGCTAATTTCATTTTCATTCCTTTAGAATAGTCTCTAATTAATTTGTTGGACAGGTAGTCAAGTTCAAAGAATGAAAGCATAGTATTGATTTCTGTTGAGTCTAATTTTTTGTTGTAGAGTCTAGAAACAAAATTGATATACTCGGATGCAGTTAAGTATTCATATACAAGAGAATCATCAGGTACAAAGAAAAGGTGACTTGAATAATGACGATCCTTAGGTTGCTTATCTAAAAAGCGGATAACGCCATCATCAGTTAATCGTATGCCACAAATGATCTCAAATAGAGTCGTTTTTCCTGCGCCGTTTTTTCCTATAATACCAACAGAATCATGTGGCTTAACATGAAGAGACAAATCATGGAGAATAGATTTGTTGTTAATTTGGACATGAATATTTTCTAACTTTAACATTTTACTTCCCCTTTTTACTTACTTAAATTAAGAAATTGTATCTTAAGACTAGAGATTTTCAAAATAATAAAAATAAATATCAAATAAATCAATGTAGAGATAATAAAAGCAAGGTAATGCTGTTTATCAAATATGATGATCATCAGTCCTTCAAGCAAAAAACAAAATAGAATTAGCAAATTCGCAGTCATTTTTGCTTTGCTTGAAGGAAGATTACTTACAAAATTTCTTTTAAATTCTGGATAACTAATGCTTGATAAGAAATAAATACAATTGAATAAGATCATTTGTGTTATTGCCATAACACAAATGAAAATAAAGAAAGGGAAAGACATTTGAAATATGATTGCAGCTATTGTAAAAAGGATAATGAACAGCGTGATATTAATTGAACTAGAGAGAATAATGTGACTTCGTACGATGAATTTGGGATGAATCCCAGTCAATTTCAGAAGTTGAAAACGTGCACCATGAAAATCGATGCTTGCGAGAAAGCAATATGTATCTGATAACATTTTAACAATGGCAGCTGACAGAATGATAAAAACTAAACTCTCATTAGCATTCATAAATGTTGGTATTCTATAATAAAGCAAATATAAAATAAGTATGATAGAAAATAGCGAGCTAAATAAAGGCAAGTATGTCATAATAATTTCTTGTTTTCTTTGTCTTTTGATGTAAGCAATCATTAACTGGATGAGAGACAGCTCCTTTCTTTCATGAAAGGAAAGGTGAGAAATCATTGTTTTAACCTTTCTTTTTTTTGAATTTTCACCAATGAAATGTGCTCTTACCCCATTAGAAAAAGAAGTTCGAATCAATAACATAACGATGATTAATAATGAAATTTGTAAAAAAATGATGAATTTATTTTGGAAAATTGTTGGTAAAATCGCAAAAGGCATTTGGGATATCCAGTTGAAAAACCAATTAAGCATTGAATGAGATTGGAAATCTATTTTGTTGGATAAAAAAATAACAGCTAATATAGACAAAACAAAAATTCTCAGAATTGAAAAAAACAATTGGTATGCTGTCGCAATATAACGGTACCCAATGACAGATAAGTAGAAAACCGCAAATTTCATTATATAAAGAAAGCATACAGAGTTAAGTGTAAATACAATGCCTAAAAAAACCGAACCTATTTGTGAATAATGATATAAAAAAAGTGTTGGAATAAGAATTGAAGAGATTAAAACCTCTTTCAAAAATGTGGTTTCAAAATATTTTGCTAGTAACAACTCGTGAAAAGAAAGTGGTGATACAATTAATAATTTCAGGTCATTTTTTGTAGATGTTTTATAAACAGTATTTGTAATGGATTGCTGAATTCCTGTTAATAAAAAAGTAATGATGAAAAAAGTTGATATGTAAAAGATCTCGTTATGTGAAAATAAATGATTGGTATATAATTGAGTCATTATAGTGGTAAAAACTGCGCTGAATAAAAGAATGACGGATAGAGCGACATAAACAAATAAGTCATTCTTTATTTTTAATTTTGGAAGTCGATAGTAAAAAAAAGATTTTTGTCTAAAATAAATATATGTTAGTACATTTCTCATTAGAAAAATGATTCTCCTTTATCTAAAAATATGAGTTATATCACTTCCGAAAAATATAATACATACCTCAATGATTACGAAAATTATCGCAATAGCAATTAATTTTTTTATTTTCATGTTGATTAGTACATGAAAGCCACATATTAACAACATATATCTCCAGATATTAAAGGGATTTATGATAAAGATGGCAAGGGCTGTTAGAAAATGATCGTACTGAGATATATTGGTGTTATCTAAAAATGGAAAGAATAAAAGGCTGATGGCAAAAAAGATTTTTGGCATTTGACTAAATCCATAAATTGAAATGGTCGTTTTGAAACTGATTTCTCTATCTAACATAAAAGTATTTAATAACAAATAGATGGTAAAAGAAGTAATGAAAAAAGTCATTAATGAAAAAAAACTCATACCTAAAGCTATTAAATATAACCACTTGCTTTCCACATGTTCAAAGCGTTCAAAAATGACTTGAATATAAAGTAAGGGTATTAAAGCAGAAAATAATAATGGAAGAGCTATGTTAGGTTTTTTATTAAGAGAGTACATCAATTCTAATGGCTGATAAAAAATCTTGAAAAATCTCATAACGTAAGAACAACCTTTCATTAAAAGAGGAGAGAATCCTCTCCTCTTTGTTAAATCTCGTATACTACCAGTGTATTGCCTGTTGTGTTCCCCACTTTGCGACAGCACCTCTAATAAGTGGGTAAGCAATTGCTCCCCAGCCATACGTAGCACCAGCAAGTCCTATTATCGTTAGAATTCCTAAACCATTATTTACAGCATTAACTATTTCCGTTGCTGTTGCAATAGTTAAAAAAAATTTCGTGGCTATTTCAAATATCAACGTCTACACCCCCTTTCATGACTTTTTGTCCTTTTTGTTTCTTACCTCACTTCTATAAAAGTCAATAACATTAAATAATAACCAAGCAAGGAAAAGGAAATAGATAATTTTTGTAAAGTGAGAGAAGTTGTTAAAGATAAGCCCCATAGTAATAAATGGTATGATCATAAATCCAAAATACTGTTTCCACCATATTTTAAAAATAATAACACCACCTAACTTTTATATATAAAATTATGTATTATTTCTCGTAATCACTATAATACAACTAGACAAAGGAGTAGTAAACCTTTTTTGTTAAATTTTACACAAAAATATAATATTTAACTTTACTCTATTAAGATACGTTTTTCCTAATTTGAATATAAAGTTTTGCTTTCAAAAGATATGATGAGTTTTAAATAAAAAAGCCATAACATAAGTTTATTTAAATAAACTTATGTTATGGCAAAATTTCCTTTTATTCCCCTAAATCCACATTATGATAAACCTGCTGCACGTCTTCAAGCTCTTCTAATACATCGATCAGCTTTTCAAATTGTGCTTTCGATTCATCATCTAATGTCACTTCATTTTGAGGAAGCATTGTGATTTCAGCGACAGTAAATTCTTCGACGCCGGCTTGTTTGAATGCTTCTTGTACTTGATGGAATTGATCTGGTTCAGCGTATACAATCACTGTTTCATCTTCTTCCATGATGTCACGTACATCAACGTCTGCTTCCATTAAAAGCTCAAGCGTTTCTTCTTCACTTTTTCCTTCGACACCGATGACAGCTGTTTGGTCAAACATGTAGGCAACAGAACCGCTTACGCCCATGTTTCCACCGTTTTTCCCAAATGCCGCACGAACATCTGACGCTGTACGGTTCACGTTATTGGTGAGGGCATCAACGATCACCATTGATCCGTTTGGACCAAATCCTTCGTAGCGCAGCTCATCGAAATTCTCTTCCGCACCGCCTTTGGCTTTTTCAATGGCACGGTCCACGATGTGTTTTGGGACACTATATGTTTTTGCACGTTCTAGGACAAAACGAAGTGCTTGGTTTGATTCTGGGTTTGGCTCACCTTGTTTGGCAGCCACATAGATTTCACGCCCGAATTTTGCGTAAATACGACTTGTACTGGCATCCTTTGATGCTTTCTTTTCTTTAATGTTGTTCCACTTACGACCCATCTTATTCACTCTCTTTCACTTAGAAAATACACAGTATGAGGGTCCCCATGCTGCATGAAATCATTCTGCTTTCTATTATACATGAATTAGTCAAGAGGATAGAAGTTAGAGGGGCTGAATTAAAGCGAATTCTTAACGGATATGTCCAAGCTGTTCAAGCGTTTCATGTTTTTCGAGAGCCCGAGTCAGCTCGGCGCACCTAATAAATAAAGAAATAATAAGAGCCGATGATATAAAAAATAACCCCATCATAAATGAGGTTATTTTGCAGGCTGGGGATAAACGAGATCTTCAAGCAATTTGACATCATGCTGATGAAGTTGTTTGATCATTTCTTTTCGGACAGCGAGGGCGGCATCGAAGTATTTTTCGTCTTCGACCATTCCTTTCACTGTGATCTCAATCCCGCGGTTCAGCTTGTTCAGACCCATAATGCCATGGACTTGAAACGGTTCAATGGCATGCTGGAATTCATCTTTTTTAAGAAAATCATGATGCATTTGATTTAAATTGTCACAGGCCGTTTCGAGTGCTTGAAAGGCGGTGTCTGGGTTTTGATTCGCACTAATTAATACAGACTCCGTAATCCGCATGTAGTGCATGTTATAGTTTTGAATTTGCCGGATGTCTCCGTTAGAAATGGTTAACAGCTTGCCGCTCCATTCTCTAATTTGCAAAGAACGGAGACCAATTTCTTCAATCGTTCCATTAAAGAGGTTATTCACTGTCACATAATCCCCTTTATGAATCTGACGTTCATAGATCAGGAAGATGCCTGCTAAAATATCGCGAATCAGCGTCTGGGCGCCAAAACCGATGACGATCCCAGCAACACCGGCACCTGCAAGAATTTTTCCGAAATCATGAAAGAAGAGAGAAATGACATAGAATACAAAGCAAATTGAAGCTGTGTACTTCGTCACAGATTTGACCAAGCTCTCGATCGTTTTCTTCTTCTTATCTTCAATAAACTCCGTTCGTTTAAAGAAAATCTGAAGGGCTTTGTTGATGATAAAGACGGCAAGCCAAAGAACAAGTCCAACAATTAGAATTTCAATGTATTTGTTCTTGACCACTGTCAGAAATGTATCGTCCATCTATCGGTTACCCCCTGGCTGTACGAGAAGTAAAATCAACATCTTGATAATAGCTGTTTTTCACAAGAACATTCGGACCGAGGCATTGTACGCTTGGACAATGACAATTCAGCTCTTTTGCTAATTTTGTGTCCATCCAGCGAGTATAAGCTGATTGCAATGTATCGGTCGCAATATTTCCAAGCGGCGGTGTATCACCAAAGTCTGTCACAATAATATTCCCATCAAAAATATTCACATTCAACCGTGAGCGTCCGTCAGGGTCATTTCGTACCGTGACATGCTTCTCCTGGCGTAATCGTTTGAGGAGGCGCTGGTCTTCTTCATCTGTACTGCAAGAATAAAATGGCAGGGTGCCAAACAGCATCCATGTGTCTTGATCACGAATATCAAGCAGCTGATGAATCGCATCACGCATTTGCGGAAGCGTCAATGATTCAAGGGCGCTGGCAAAATCACTTGGGTACATCGGGTGAACTTCGTGGCGCTGGCATTTCATTTCCACGACAATTTGCCGGTGGATGTGTTCAATATATGGAAGTGTGCGTTTATTAAGCATGGTTTCAGCAGATACGGTAACACCTGCTTTGACAAGTGCCCGGCTATTTTCAATCATGCGGTTAAATAATTTCTCGCGCTGCTCAAAGGTTGGTTTTCTGTCCATCATCGCAAAACCGACCATTGCAAACTCTTCGATAGTTCCCCAGTTATGTGAGATGTGAAGAACATCTAAGTATGGAATAATTTCTTCATATCGCGCCAAATCAAGTGTTAAGTTTGAATTGATCTGTGTACGGACGCCGCGTTCATGGGCATACTTTAATAAAGGGACGACATATTCCCGCACAGATTTGAGAGAAAGCATCGGCTCTCCGCCTGTAATACTGATTGAGCGCAGAAGCGGAACTTCATCTAAACGGCGAAGCAGTAAATCAAGCGGCAGTGCATTCGGGTCTTTTGGCTGCAAAGTATAGCCGACCGCGCAGTGCTCACATCTCATGTTACACAACGTCGTAGTTGTAAATTCAATATTTGTCAGCTTCATCTCTCCGTAATCCTGCACATCAAGATAGGCTTCCCAAGGGTCATATGCAGGTGTAATCGGACGAAGTGCTGTTTTTTGGTTCATGGTATCTATCTCCTTTTCATTCGGGCAAACGTGGACCCGCCAACAGTTAATTTTAAGCCCCATCACCGTTATACGCAAGTGGGGTTTCATTGATTTACAAGGGAAAAAAAGATAAGCTAGAAACAAATGCTAAAGGGAGTGTATCTATGGGCAAGGCAGCAGACAGCAAAGAGCAGCAGGTTGATTATTTAAAGAACCGATTAGATATGTTTATGAATGTGATTGATTCATTAGATCCAGAATCAACAGATGTTGAGGATATAGACAGACTGATCCAGATGATTGACGACCTAGAAGCAAAATATGAACGGTTTAAAACCGATTGGAAGGAAGAATAGCTCGCACAGTGCGGGCTTTTTTCTTTAAATTGGCAGGTGAATCAGTGTATGAGTCTCGGTCTTATTCTGCACAATAGAAGAAAAACCGGGAAGTGACGTAAATGAAAAAATACATGCTCATCTGTTTATGTGCGCTTTTTGTATCCATGCCTCTCTCAGAAGCGGAAGCCGTGTCTAATCAGCCCGTCCATTGGGGATTTGCGAAAAGCAAAGAACACAAGCCAGCGGATGCGGGTAAAGAACTGAACGCCCTTTTAAAAAAGTATGATGCCTTCTATTTAGGAAGCACGAAAAAGAAAGAGATTTATTTTACCTTCGACAATGGCTATGAAAATGGGTACACGCCGAAGATCTTAGATGTGCTGAAAAAACATCAAGTGCCAGCCACCTTTTTTGTGACAGGTCACTTTGTCAAGGACCAGCCTGAGCTCGTTAAACGTATGGCGGAGGAAGGTCATATCATTGGCAACCACTCCTATCACCATCCAGATTTAACAACAAAGAGTACGAAAGAAATCAAAGAAGAGCTGGGGCGCGTCAATGAAGCCGTGTACAAAATCACTGGGAAACAAGACAACCTCTATCTTCGTCCGCCGCGCGGTGTATTCAGTGAAAGAGTGCTGAAGGAAACAAAAGAGCTCGGTTACCAAACCGTTTTCTGGTCAGTGGCGTTTGTGGACTGGCATATTCATCATCAAAAAGGAAAACAGTATGCTTACGATCAAATGATGAAGCAGGCGCACCCAGGTGCCATTTACTTACTTCATACCGTCTCAAGAGACAATGCCGAGGCATTGGATGATGCCATCACGTCACTGAAAAAACAAGGTTATTCCTTTAAAAGCCTAGACGATCTCATGCTTGAAAAAGTATGGCATCTGCCTCAGCTATAGAAAAAAAGCTTGCAGAAGACCTGCGAGCTTTTTCTTTATCCTTCTCTTATTTTACGCTGAAACAAAATCGGATGATGACGAGTGAAAGAGTCAATCAAGCCCTCACCGAAAATCGTGATACTTTGCTCCCAAGGGTGTCCTAGCAAGCCCCAATGCATCTCTTTTGATAAAAAGAAATAATAATCCCCGTTCGGTAGCACAGGCACTGCCCAATCTCCGAATTCATCTTTTTCAAATGAGCCGTATGGTGTGATCCAGTAGCATTCGTGCTGCCAATCAAGTGCCAGCATATACTCGTCTGTTCTGATAAGCTCCTGAAAAACAAGTAATGCTTTCTCTTCAAGGTCTTCATCTGCATGAAGAAGGGAAGAGTCCTCAAAATAAGCAGAAATATCATATGTAATGAAAGGAGAAGGTACGCGAAATGAGGGAAAACGAGAGAGGCTCGGATTAAATTTGAAATCTCGATAGAGCGTCTCCCATACGAGCTTTAGTTCTTGATGAGACAAAGGAATCCAGTTTTTCATTCTAACCGCCTCCTCAGTCATTCACTCTACACATTATTTGAATATGCGGAACCATCCTTTATGCTTAAACCACAAAAGCATACCCGAGACGAGCAGACCCATGAAAATCAGTACGCCAAAATAGCCATACTTCCAGTGTAATTCAGGCATGTTATCAAAGTTCATTCCGTACACTCCAACAATAAAGGTCAATGGAATAAAGATGGTCGATACAATGGTCAGCGTCATCATGATTGCATTCATTCGGTTAGAATTCAGCGTCTGATAGCTGTCTCGTAAATCGGCTGTCATATCACGGTTTGATTCGACAATCTCTGTTAATTTCAGAAGGTGGTCATAGATATCATTGAAATAGGCTTGTCTATTTTTATCGTTTTTCATCATATTAATATTCACGATACGATATAAAAGGTCTCTCATCGGAATAATTGTCCTTCTTAGCTTTAACAAGTCTGACCGAATTCCGAATACTTCGTTCATTAAAGTACCGTACGTTTTATGACCTTCTTCATCTTCGATCTCATTTAACCTGTCTTCAATTTGATAAATAATCGGGAAATAATCATCAACCAGATCATCAATCAGCATGTAGGCAAGATGCTCAGGTCCACTATTTCGCGCGTGTTCAGATGCTTTTAGCTTTCGCATCACACGATCAATGTATGGTGCTTCCTTTAAATGAAAGGTGACAATAAAACTTTCCCCAACAAACAGGTCCACTTCCTCTGAACGAAGTGTTTTTTGATTGAGAGCATGAAGAACGAAAAATAAATACTCTTCATAAAAATCAAGCTTAGGCCGCTGTAAATAATGGAAGCAATCTTCAATTGAAAGCGGATGAAACTGAAAGAATTCCTTCAGCAGTGCTGCTTCCTTTTCCGTTGGCGCATGAAAGTCAATCCAATACCAGGCGATATCGGGGCTTGAAAGCTGATGCAATGTTGCATGTTCAATCAAGTCTCCGTTCTTTGTCACTGCAAGTTTTTTCAGCATATACACCCCTCCAGACTTGCATTATATCATGAAGCAACGCCAGTGAACTTATACATACTCTCCATAAAAAAGCCGATCTCATCACTGAGATCGGTCCATTGTGCGTGTATGATTGATGGATAAAACCGAGAATTAAGGACGACGGAACGTAACAAATTTATCTTGACGGTCAAACCAGCCTCTGAACGCCCAGTTATCCCAGCCGCCATCGCCGTTGTTTTTAAAGGTACCACTTTCAAATACCCAAATACCGTAAACAACGTTACCAAGATTAGCAGTTGCAAAAGTTTTCACGCCGTTAAAGCGGTCTTCATAATTTTGGCTTAGGTTAAAGACCATGACATTATATCTGCCACCAGCAGCATAGAATGTGCTTTCCATCACGCCTTTAACGAACCCAGGACGGTTTGCATTTGCGTTTACTGCGTTAACAATCGCATTGGCAATCCCAAGAACATCGAAGTTGACGTTAACATTAGGACTAGCTGTCGTTCCAGCTTTTCCTTCAGCAGCTTTGTTTAATACAGTTTGCTGTAGTGTAGTAGAGACGGGTGCTGACGTTTTTTTCTCAGCAGCGTCAGCAAATACTGGCAGAGTCGAAGAAACAGCAGTGGCAAGGGCAATAGAAAGAATGGTTTTTTTCATTGGTCGGATCTCCTTTGTTTTAAAATGTTTGGGTCTTCCTTTTCGTAAAAAGTGAAACTAGGTGAAGCCGGTTATCAATGAGGTAAAATATGTTCCTGCAAGATAAAACAAATGATTGCCTAATCAGCTAATTCCTTTGTCACCTCCTTGATATGTCATAATTATACAAATTTTTTCAGGATAGAAGATATCACCCAGAGGTTCTATTTCTAATTTAAGGAAAATGATCCTAAAATATTGGAGGATCATGTCGAATATTAGCTGAATTCGACCAAAAACTTTCATCAGACCAAAAGGAGAATGACCACAAATAAGGAAGATATAACTGATAAATTCTTGTACTCTTTATATTCAAAAGTATTTAATATAGAGAATCATTCAAGCAAAATGAAACAATTGCATCTGCGCGTGTTTGCAGAAAGGAAGAGGGAAAACATGTGGGAAAAACAGCTGGTGGTTGAACCGCCATATCACTTCGATCAAGTGCTGAGACGCTTATCAAATGATCCATTAAAAGCAGTCGATTTGAATAAAAGAGAAATCAAAGTACCAATCAGATTAGAACAAACACCATACGTTGTCGTCGTTCAAGCCACGGGAACAAAAGAAGCGCCCACGTTTCGGGTGAAAGGAAATGGTCCTGAGGAACCTCTCATATGCGAGATGAAGCGGATATTTGGCATGGAGCATCAATTAGACGCTGTGCATGAGCATTTTTCTCAAACAAATCTAGCGCCCGTTTTTGAGCGTCATAAGGGAACACCGCTCATGCTGGATTTTCACTTATATCATTGCTTGATGAAATGCATCATTCATCAGCAGCTCAATCTGGCGTTTGCTTTTGAACTCACGAAACGGTTTGTTCATACGTACGGCGAGCAAATAGAGGGGGTTTGGTTTGATCCTTTACCAGAAGCCATCGCTTCACTTGAAACAGAGGATTTGAGAAAGCTCCAATTTAGTCAGAGGAAAGCGGAATATGTCATCGATGTCTCAAAGCGAATTGTGAGCGGCTCTCTTTCTTTAGAAGAATTACATGATTTAACTGATCTGGAGGTGGAAGAACGTCTGCTTCCGATTAGAGGGATTGGACCTTGGACAGTTCAAAATGTGCTCATGAATGGACTTGGAAGACCGAATCTCTTTCCGATGGCAGATATCGGGATTCAAAACGCCATCAAACGGCACTTTGACCTGCCTGCAAAGCCGACAAAAGAAGAGATGGTAGCATTAAGCAAGGATTGGACTCCTTATTTAAGTTACGCTTCTTTATATTTATGGAGAAGCATTGAGACAGATAAATGAAAGGGATTTTCTCTCTTTGTCCAAGTCATGGTATACTAATGAGATGGAATAAAATGAAGACAACCTATCAAGGGTTCAGATAGAACGGAGAGAATGAAGTGAAGGAAAAACAGCAAGGTGCCCTTTTGCAAAAGGGACAGCAGTTTCCGCTTACCATTAAACGCCTTGGCATTAATGGTGAAGGGGTCGGTTATTTTAAAAAGCAAGTGGTCTTTGTCCCAGGTGCGCTTCCAGGCGAAGAAGTGGTTGTGGAAGCAACGAATGTCCAAGCAAAATATGCAGAAGGTACGGTTAGAAAAGTTAGAAAGCGCTCCGAGCATCGAGTGAAACCGCCATGCCCAGTTTACGAAGAGTGCGGCGGATGTCAGCTTCAGCATTTGGCGTACGAGCAGCAGCTAAAGGAAAAACGAGATATTGTCATTCAATCAATGGAACGCCATACGAAGATATCAGTTGAAAAGTTAGATATTCGACCAACGATCGGTATGGAAGATCCTTGGCACTACCGGAATAAAAGTCAGTTCCAAGTAGGGCGTTCTCATAGCGGCGACATCATTGCGGGGCTATACGGACTGAACTCTCATAAGCTTGTACCGATCAAGGAATGCATCGTGCAGCATCCGAAAACGAACAAAACAACGGGCGTTGTCCGCAAAATTTTAGAGAAATTCGGTGTATCGGTCTACAATGAACGGACAAGAAAAGGCGACGTGCGGTCGATTGTTGTTCGAGTTGGCTTTGAAACAGGTGAAGTACAAGTTGTTCTTGTCACATCAAAACCTGAATTTCCAAAGAAAAAAGAAATTGCCGAAGCCATTCAAAAACGTCTGCCAGAAGTGACGTCCATTATGCACAACATCAATGGTGAAAAAACGTCGGTCATCTTTGGTCATAAGACATCTCACCTAGCTGGCAACATGGTCATTCAAGAATTTTTAGGAGACGTCTCCTTTGAACTGAGTGCACGTGCTTTCTTCCAATTGAATCCGAAGCAAACGCTAAAGCTTTACGACGAAGCAAAAAAAGCGGCAAAACTGACTGGCAAAGAAAAAATTGTCGATGCGTATTGCGGCGTTGGAACGATTGGGATGTGGCTTTCAGATGGCGCCAAAGAAGTACGAGGAATGGATGTCATCAAAGAATCAATTGATGATGCCAAGAAAAATGCCAAAAAACACGGCATGAAAAACGCGACCTATGTAACCGGAACAGCCGAACACTGGCTGCCAAAATGGGTCAAAGAAGGCTTCCGTCCTGACGTCATCGTCGTGGACCCGCCAAGAACAGGCTGCGAGCGCACCTTCTTAGACACCGTCAAACAAGTCAAACCAAAACGCCTTGTCTACGTCTCTTGCAACCCATCAACACTAGCAAAAGACCTAGAATACATTTCAAAAGACTACAAAATTGAATACATGCAGCCGGTTGATATGTTCCCGCATACGGCGCATGTAGAGACTGTTGTATCGCTCGTGAAAAAATAGACTTTAATCAAGGCTCGAAAATCAATATTAGATTTTCGAGCTTTTTTTGTTTTGCGGGCATTTCTTTCATCAGACTTTTTCTAAATGAACATAAATACTTGCAATGTGTAAATTAGTACTATATAGTTCTAATTATGAAAAAAGTAAAATTAATGAATCAAAAACGTGTGCTTGAAGTAGCTGCAACTTTATTTTTAGAAAAAGGATTTGCTTATACAAGCATGGATGAATTAGTACGTGTAAGCAAAGTGTCAAAGTCTAATGTGTATTATCACTTTTCTAATAAGGAGGAATTATTAGAAGGGGTCGTTGATTATTGGATTGACATGTATCAATCTGCAATTGATGACGTACTATCTCAGAACCAATTTTTAGTTGAAGAACGTATCCAACTATTTTTAAAGCAATTATCACAAGGAGTTCAATCGAGAGACTATAAAGGAAGCTGTCCATTTATTACTCTTTATATTCAAAGTCCTACACAGGCCACACAAATAAAAGAAAAAATAGGTCTGTTTTTTACAGGATTACAAAAGAAAGTTTCTCTATTACTGAAACAAGGAGTAGAGAATGGAGAATTCAGAAAGACGATTCATATTGATGAGGTTGCATCACTATTTATTACCAATCTTGAAGGCGCGTTATTTATTTCAGAAACATTGAAGGATGCAACTGTCATTACGAAAACAGCCGATCATATGTTTAACTTGCTTCGATAAAGAAGCTTTTTTTTCAAACTAAATTAGTACTGATTAGTACTAAAAGGGAGATGTTTATATGAGAACAGTATTATTAATTGGTGGAACGGGCTTTATTGGAAAGGAGTTAGTAAAAGAATTAGCCAAAGAGGATGTGAACATTCTTCTTTTAGTGAGGTCGAAAAGTAAAGCAACACGCATTTTTCAAGAAAGAGGTATTTTAAAAGAGGCAGTGATGCACTTTGTTGAAGGTGATTTGACGAAAGTCGATTTGGGTCTAAGTGCTGAAGATAAGGAGAAGGTGTTGAAAACGGATGTGATCATTCACGCAGGAGGACCCATGGATATTCAAGCGACAAGTAAAAAGGCAGCTTCCGTCTTTTTAAATGGCGCCAAACATATGAGTGACTTAGCTAAAAGTATTCATCAATTGAAGGGCTTGCAGCAATTTATTCATGTTGTCGGTTATATGGGTCCTTTTGATGATCAAAATAGCAAGATTGAAATTGATGTGTTTAAAGAAGGAAATCATTATTTGGAAATAAAAAATCCATATGAGAGAACAAAATTTTTAGCAGATCTTTATATTCGTCAACAGGCATCAGCAGTAGGTTATCCGCTTTCTGTCATTAATCCGCCGACTGTCGTCGGTAGTAGTCAAACGGGGAGTACAGAGCAGATAGCAGGATTAGGTTTGCTTGTGAAGAGTATGCGAAGAGGGCTCATGCCGGTGATTCCTGGAGGTAAGGACTATAGGTTACCACTTATTTCAAACGATGAGTTTGCGAGGTTTATTGTGCAGGTTTTCAAACTGGAGCAACCGGCTATTCAAACATATACGCTTGTTGAAGACAAGCAGCGCGATCAGAATATTGGTGAATTATTGAGTGTGATGTCAGAAAGTATGAATATGAGGGCACCAAAAATCTCTGTCCCAATGCCACTGATGAAAGCTATGATGAATAGTGGCGTAAGTAAACTCACAAACATTCCTTCTGATGGACTGAACTTTATGACAAAACGAACATTTTCAAATGTTGCAGCGAAAAAAATAATGGGAGAAGATTGGTTTCGGAAGACGAGTGTCATGAAATTTTTCCCTGCTGTAGTAGCTGATCTGGATTATCGAATGATGAATCAAAACGTTAAGGATGATCATTTATTTAAACGAACACTATGTGATAACACGACCCTTTACCAATTAAAAGGAGAGGGTAAACCGTTTATTTTATTACATGGTTTATTGAGCGATGGAGAGGATTTATTCCCTTTAGCACAAGAGCTTCATAAAAAAACGGGTCAACCTGTATGGATCTTGGATCTTCCGGGTTTGGGACGTTCTCCTTTTAAACGAGAGAAACATCTTCTAGATATGTATTTGAATGTAGTGCAAAAGGTATTGGAGAAAGCGACGAATGGTGCACATTTAATCGGCCATTCATTCGGTGCGTATATCCTTCTGGAAGCATTGGTAAAAGGGTACATCGATAAGAAGTATTCAATCACTTTACTTCAACCGCCTGTTGAGAAGAATCATGCTGCATCGCGAAATGTTCCTCAATTTATGAACAAATGGACATTGAAATGGGCATCGACTAATATGATAGGGCGTTATGTATTAAAGGGTGGTTTGTTTGAAAATACGGAGAGCATCCCTGAACATTATATTGAAAAAGTCAGAAATAGTTTTACGTCTCCTAGAATATTAAATACGACGATTCAGCTTAACAGCTTACTACAGAAAATCGATCAAGATGATTTCAATGAGGTCACAAAGGATCGTCTTCATATTATTTGGGGGGATTATGACAAAGGCTATTCTGCCCCGTCACATCTTGGTCAGGTTGATTTTGTTCCATATGGTCATCATTTCCCACTTAGCCATCCGAGTGAAACGGCAGCATTGGTCATAAAGCAGATGAGGGTATGGGATAAATAAAAGGTTTGAGGTAGTCCAGCGTGGCTAAAAAATTTTAATAGTAGATTACTTGATGAAATCGTGAGAAACAAAGTGAACCATATCAATGAAATAGAGGAGGATGAGAATGAGCCAATTCGATATTCTAACAAAATACATACCGATGCTTCAGGAAGATCCTATTGGAGAATGGGTCATCGATCGAGAAAATGATGGTACACCTGAACATCCGATTCAGATGCCCTTTGTGAATTATTCCGAAACGGTCCGTCACTTGATTGCAGATATTTATACCTTTGCAGAACAACACGAAGAGATGGAGCTTATTCGCTACAGAGAAATCCTGAAAGAAAATGGGATTGAATCGGGAATGAATGATATGGAGAATGTGGACATTTCAAATTTAAATGCGCAGTGTGTGCTTGCTCTTATGATGGAGGTTGTGAGAGCCGAACGATTTAGCGAGGGTGCCATACTCAATTTCTTTAAAAGCGGAGCCATCTTAAAATGGCTTGAAAGATTGAAAAACCTAGATGTATAAAATCTAGGTTTTTTGTTTCTGAAACGAGATCACGAGAATGTGAATTGCTCCGCTTCTTGACGAAATAGATCAAGCAGCAGCTGCTTGGTCTTTTCCAGAGAGAGATGGGGTTCCTTATGAGTTAAGATTCCTATCGAGATAAAAGGGTCCTCCATTTCAATTGGAATTTGCACAAACTCGTCTGACAATGGGATAGAGGAAAGGACGACTCCGACAGAGGGGAATTCCTTTAGAAATGATGGAATTGCTGAAATCTGGCTGATGGTATAAGTGAACGGCTCCACATTAATTCTTGAGAGTTCCTTTTGTAACTTCATGTGATATAAACAGCTTTCCCCGCCTATGATCAAAGGCTGTTCATAAAGGTCCTTGATGAATGAAATCGTTCCAACTTGATCTGCCTGCTGTTTTGCGATAATAAAAGACATTTCCTCCTTGTACAACTCCTCAAACGGAAGTGTATTCATCACTGGTTCCCCTGCAATGGCAAAATCAATCTCACCCTTGAGCAGAAGCTTGTAAAGAAAGTCTGTATTACCGATGATAAAGTGGCATGTGATATTCGGTTTATGTCTCCTGAATATTTGAAGGACGGAAGGAAGAATAGTGGCAGCAATTGGTTCTATGACGCCTATATTCAAGGTTCCGATTTCTTCTTTTTGGAGTTTTTGTGATTGTTCTAATACAAAGCGCCAATGGAGTATCA
Source organism: Bacillus pumilus (assembly GCF_900186955.1). Classification (NCBI taxonomy): domain Bacteria; kingdom Bacillati; phylum Bacillota; class Bacilli; order Caryophanales; family Bacillaceae; genus Bacillus; species Bacillus pumilus. The sequence goes on from NZ_LT906438.1 coordinate 840,555, forward strand.
ACTGATCAATCTCTTTGGCAAACAATTGTCCTGAAGGGGTTAATTCAGCCTCCCATCCTCTTACAAACAATTGAAATCCTAACTCCTTTTCTAATCGTTTGATCTGATTCGTTATGGTCGACTGTGCATAATTCAATTTTTGAGCGGCTTTTGAGAATGTTCCTTCCTGAATCACGGCTTGAAATGCTTTTAACTCTTTTAAGTCCATTTCTAATAATCTCCATTCGATATATGAATATAATTTTATATATTATTCAATTATATAAAATAAGTATTGGGATGTAAAATGAAGTGAAATAGAAAAAAGGAGATGATAATCATGCCATTTGTAAAAGTCAGTTATATGGAAAAGGCGTACGATCAAGAAAGCTTAGCTTCTGTTAGCCAAACGATCATGAAGGCTCTGATGAAAGAATTTCAAGTTCCTAAAAAAGACTACTTTCAGGTGTTCAGTTCACATAAGAAAGACGAATTTTTTTATGATCCCCATTATCTTCTTCGTCATGAGAGGGATCATCGCCTTTTATATATCCAAATTACATGTGGTTCAGGAAGAACCGAGGAACAGAAGCAGTCTTTATATAAGGAAATAGCTGACCAGTTGTATTGCCAGCTCAATATACGTAAAGAAAATGTATTCATTATGCTGATTGAGACAGGCTTGGAGAATTGGTCCTTTGGAGAAGGGCTTGCGCAGATGATCAAGTAACGGAACGAATGAAAGGGGAAATAGCTATGCATCAACCAATCAAGCCAACTGTAAAATACACTCTCGGAGATTTTGCTCCAGCATTTGTTGAGTATTCAGAAAAAGTTCTCTATGGAGATTTGTGGAGGAGAGAGGAACTTTCTCTAAGAGATCGCAGTCTGATTACAGTCTCAGCCTTAGTAAGTGCGGGCAGCCTGAATCAGCTGGAATATCATTTACATCTTGCCAAAGAAAATGGTGTAACGAAGAACGAGTTGATTGAACTCATCACCCATCTTAGTTTTTATATCGGATGGCCTAAAGCAGCTTCAGCACTAGAAGCGGCTAAACATATTTTGGAGGACGAATAAAGTTCATCAAACAACGAGCCCTATTTGAGATAGGGCTTTTTATATGCGGTAAATTTTATTTTAAATTCTTCTGTTGACCTTCCCCTTAACTGAAAGGTTTATACTTTGATCAGATCAACAAAACGGAGGAGATGCAGGATGTTCAAGATCGGCGATTTTTCTATGTTAAGTAAAGTGCCTGTTAAAACCTTAAGATATTATGACCAAATTGATTTATTAAAGCCTAAGCAGATTGATCAAGATTCAGGATACCGTTATTACTCAGCTGAACAGCTGCTTGAGGTCAACCGAATTTTTCTGTACAAGGAATTGGGCTTTACGTTAAAGCAAATGGCTCAGCTTCTTCGTGAAGATATCTCAGTAGAGCAGATTCAGGGCATGTTTCTGCTGAAAGAAAGTGAAATTCAGCAATTGATCGAGAGAGAACAACAGAAATTGGCGCGTATTAAGGAGCGGATGCACCTCATCAAACGAGAGGGATGTGTTGAAAAAGAACAGGAGGTCATCATCAAATCCGTTGAAAGCAAACGCATCCTGTCTTTCCAATCTAACGGAACGGTTGATGAGATCCCCTCATTTTTTCAGACGTTTCATCATTTATTACTTAAACATCAACAAGAATCAATTTCGGGACCACAAGTGGTGCTATGGAGGGAATCAGTCGAAAAGGAAAGTGAGTTTGAATTTGAGGTCGGGTATTCCATCAAAGCGTTAAAAGGCAATCTTCCTCAAGGAATCACGATACGAACGTTACCTGCTGAAGAAACTATGGCGACATTATTATTTCATTCACATTCTCCATCCGCCCAAACAGCTTGTATTGACCTGGCGACATGGATCGAAAATAATGGATACCGCGTGAAAGAAGACCAGCCAGGCCGAGAGATTTATTACCCATTGTCTGAAAATGAAGAAGGCAGACTCATTGAAATTCAAATTCCTATTATAGATGAAATCAAATCGTAAGCATTGTCCAAAGGAGAAACGTCACGATGAAAAATAAAACCGTTGTCTATTTACTTGCATTAGCAGCCTTTTTAATCGGAACAATCGAATATATCATTACAGGCATTATCCAGATGGTCGCAGATGATCTACATGTCACGACGTCTGCCGCTGGATTATTGGTCACGTCTTTAGCGCTCTCAGCAGCCATCGGCGCACCGATTGTCATTGCACTGACCATCAATATAGACCGCAAAAAAATACTGTCATGGATGTTAATTATTTTTATTTTAAGTAATGTCATCACAAGTGTCAGCCATTCGTTTGAAATGGTGATGATGACAAGGATTTTACAAGGAATCAGTGGGGGGACGGCTATTGTGGTGGCAATGGCTGTTGCGACTCGTCTTGTAGAACGTGAAAAAAGAGGAACAGCTATTGGTATCATTTTAATGGGACTCAGCAGCTCCTTGGTTTTAGGCGTTCCAATCGGGACATTTCTAAGCAGTATGATCGGATGGAAAGCATTATTCGCAGCCATTGGATTGATCACGCTTATTCCGCTGATTGTTGTGTATAGGCGAATCCCCTCTATGAAAGAACAAGAACCGGTGACGCTTCGTATGCAGTTATCGATTTTAAAAGACAAGCGAATATTACTGGCGGTGGCAGTGACGCTATTCTATGTAGGTGGATATTCCACGTTGTTTACCTATTTAACGCCCTTTCTGCAAGCATCAGCAAATCTTAGCATCACAGAAATCAGTGGCATTTTGTTACTAGCAGGAATATGCAGCTTTTTGGGCTCCAGCCTTGGAGGGATGGCGGCAGATAAAAAAGGCCCAATATTCACGATTTTCTCAGGAATCATTTTGCAAATCATCATGCTCTTGCTGCTATCATTTGTCACAGATAATCTCGTGCTCATGGTGGCTGTCATCATGATATGGATGATCGCTACATGGAGCACATCACCAGCTCAGCAGCTATATCTTGTCACACTTGTACCAAAATCTCCTGATATCGCATTAAGTGTCAATACATCATTTATTCAATTCGGATTTGCCTTAGGCTCTGGTGTAGGAGGGATTGTGCTAAGCGAAACATCTATATTAAACCTAAGCTGGATCAGTGCTGGCACGGTTTTTCTCGCTCTACTCATGACCATTCTAATGGTAGCGTTTGACCGATTTTCTCAGCGCAAGAGTTTGAAGGTGATCGAGCAAGGAAGCTAACTTACATTCAATGTTGTATGAAAGGAACTACTTATTTCGGGTAGTTCCTTTTTGATTTGAAGAATGCACCAGTGAAGTTGTTTATTTGCTACAATAGGAGTCAATATCCAAAGATTGAAAGCATCAACAAATTCCTTTTAAAAACAATGAATATCAAACAAAAGAACCACTAGACAAGGAGAGAATACAGAATGCCAATAAGTGAGGAAATGATCAATCGAAAAGGCGCTCGAAAGGGGACTGATATCCCTCATGACGTCTTGACCCTTTTGAATCAGGGAGAGATCGAAAGTGTGAATTTAACTGAATGGCTGGCTGTCAATCATATGACGCTAATACAGCATGTTTTGCCGTCCGTTGGTTTAGAGCATCGTTTAGACGATGTATCATCTGAGATCACTAAACAAAAAGCTGAATCAGGAATGAAAGCCATTCGGCTCATTGGTCAATTGTTAGATGACGTGCTACATGAAGAGAATGAAGAAAAACAAGCGGAAGTGCTGCTGGCATTTGCTCACCACATATCTGATAGCGTTCGCTGTTGGGCTGCTTATATGAACAAACAGAGTTTATCAACACTGGAAGAGAAACTTGCGTACATTCAGCCATTTGCAGCTGATCATCATTTTGGTGTTCGAGAAATTGCATGGATGTCAGTGAGAGAAAGTCTAAGTCTTCAGCTCGATCAAAGTATAGAGCATTTAACAGAATGGGCAAAAAGCGAGGATGAAAATATTCGCCGGTTCTCTGTAGAGTCGCTCCGTCCGAGAGGGGTATGGACAAAGCATATTGAGTTATTAAAACAAGAGCCAGAGAGGGCACTGCCTATTCTAAATTTACTCAAATCCGATCCATCCATATATGTTCAAGATTCTGTAGGAAACTGGCTCAATGACGCAAGTAAAACACAACCAAATTGGGTAACAAACCTGTGCGACCAGTGGTCAAAGAATTCTGACACAAAAGCAACTAGCAGAATTGTTAAGAAAGCCAAGAGAACGATTGTGAAGGGGAATTTGTGAATAAGAATTTGAACTAAATGAAGGGGGATTCTATCAATCATTCAGAGAGAAAGTTTTAAAGCGAGCTCAGTAAACAGATTGCCCCATTTCATGGGATATAGTCTCTTCAATTCTGCATTCTATATATATCTTAACCTCTCATTGTCATACTTTTGAATGAAATTGACTCAATAGAATTGACGCAAGAACCCTGAATAGGTGAAGATGAAATAAACTGTAAGATAAAGGGAGGCGAATGATGATACATATCGTATTTGGAGCAGCAGCTGCCGGTAGTTTAAAACAAGCATTGCGCGAAATGAAGCAAGACCAAGTAAATGATATCATCGCCTTTGATGACATTTATTCGATTGGACCTCATCTGCATTTACATGAACAAGAAGGACAGGAGAAACGTATAGAGTGGCTTCGTCACGTGATGTCAAATGAATATGGCTATTTTGATGACATGATCACCAATCAGCATAGAATGTTTCAGCAAATAAAAGATATAAAAGATGGTACGAGTATCCTCATCTGGACAGGCAATAATGCCCATGAGCAAATTGGTTTGCGATATGCCATCTATTTATTAAAAGAGAAAAATATTGAATTGTCTCTCATCAATACAACGACTGCATTTGATCAGCTGTTCAATACAAATACAAGACGAATGGATATTCGACATGCCGGGGAAATCACAACTGAAAAATTGAAGGTTTTGTACAGATGTAAAGAGCATATTCATGCAGTGTCAAAAGAAGAAAGAGAGAATTTACAAAACGAATGGCTATCATTTGCTAAAGAAAACCATACCCTGAGGATATGGCAAAAAGGACAAACGATCAGTGTACCAGAAGATGAATTTGATGCTTATTTAGTGAAAATGGCTAAGCGGCTTCATCAGTCAGATCCCGAAGAGGAGTACATCAAAACTCCACGTTTAATTGGGGAAGTCCTCGGTCATTTAGAACAGTATATCGGTGATGATTTTATTGAGCATCGACTCAAGACATTAATTGATCAAGGAATTTTTGACATGATAGGAAGGCGCACTTCCATGCGTTATTACTCAATTAAATTGACAGACTTCGGTCAGCACTTTAAAAAATGGGTGTGCTGTCGAGAATTTGAGGATCATCCTTTTGTGAAAATTGAAGGAGATTACGGTGGTGAACCTTTTCATTGTGGGCATTGTCAATGTCATTTAGAAAGAGACGATGTACCAATAAGCGATACCCTTTTCTCGAAGATTTGGAATTGGGCTATACAGTATGGCCGCTGGTTTGACGAAGAGACAGATGATTTGCTGCCAAATGGCGCAGACATGGAAAAGAAATTCAATCAAGGAGGAGAGCGTATCACTGAAGAAGTGAAACGAGCCCTATCTCCCGCGTTTAAAATTGAATACAGCCCAAGTAAATACACGCAACATATCATTTAAAGAATGAAATTCAATTGCACTGCAAAAAATAAAGCTTTACATGATCCATCACCTTCATGTAAGATATGGAGAAATTAAAAGCGAAGAAAAGGACATGAGCCATTTTTACTGGTTACCAGAGAGGGAAGTCACGCTGAAATCTTCCTAACACAGAAAAGTGTCTTACCACCTTTGAGCTGTATTGGGGAAATCATAGTATCCAATATCGTCTACGCCACGTTACGGCACCAGAGCCATAAAGCGAATACGCGTTATGGGAATTTGGGTGGAACCACGGATCACACATTCGTCCCTTTATGAGGGATGGGTGTGTTTTTTTGTTCACTCAACTATCATCATTGCTTTGAAAAGGACATGAGCCACTTTTATCGGTTACCAGAGAGGGAAGTCACGCTGAAATCTTCCTAACGCAGAAAAGTTGTCTTACCACCTTTGAGCTGTATTGGGGAAAATTGAAGTATCCAATACCGACTACGCCACGTTACGGCACCAGAGCCATAAAGCGAATACGCGTTATGGGAATTTGGGTGGAACCACGGATTACACATTCGTCCCTTTATGAGGGATGGGTGTGTTTTTTTATTTCAAAAAATGAAAGGTGTGTCAGTCATGAGAGAAAAAATGGTGAAGATTCAATTTCCAGATGGAAAGATAAAGGAGTTCTCTGCAGGTACGACTGTCGCAGATATTGCCTCCTATATTAGCCCAAGCTTAAGGAAGAAAGCAGTGGCAGGAAAGATCAATGAACAAATGGTCGATGTCAGTCATCAGCTGGAAAGTGATGCTCGGCTGTCTATTGTCACACTCGATTCAAAAGAAGGCCTTGAAGTGCTGCGCCATTCATCTGCACACGTATTAGCCCAAGCTGTGAAAAGGTTATACGACAATGTCACACTTGGAATCGGGCCTGTTATCGAAAATGGATTTTACTATGACATGAAGCTGAATCAAACATTAAGTGTAGAGGATTTGGCTGCTATTGAAAAAGAAATGGAAAATATCATAAACGAGAATCATCATATCCAAAGAAAGGAGATTTCCTACGAAGAAGCTGAATCGATGTTTGCGCATGATCCATATAAGCTGGATATTTTAAAACGTCTCCCATCTGAAGAAGCCATCACAGTGTATCAGCAAGGTGAATTTATCGACTTATGCCGCGGGCCTCATTTACCTTCTACTGGGTTCGTAAAGTCATTTAAGCTAACACGTGTTGCAGGGGCTTATTGGCGGGGTGATAGTCATCAAGATGTATTGCAGCGAGTGTATGGTGTCGCATTTCAACATCCAAAACAACTAGCTAATTATCTTCATTTCATAGAAGAAGCAAGCAAACGTGATCACCGGAAATTAGGGAAACAATTATCTCTGTTCATGTTTTCGGAAGAAGCGCCAGGTATGCCGTTTTATTTACCAAAAGGTCAGATTGTGAGAAATGAATTAATGGCCTTTTCAAGAGAAGTGCGAAACAAAGCGCAATATGAAGAAGTGAGCACACCGTTTATGATGAACCAAGAGCTATGGGAAAAGTCAGGTCACTGGGATCATTATCATGAAAATATGTATTTCTCAGAAGTAGATCATACAAGCTTTGCTTTAAAACCGATGAATTGTCCAGGGCATATGCTCATGTTTAAAAATAACTTATATTCATACAGAGACCTTCCGATCAGAATGGCTGAGTTCGGTCAGGTGCATCGTCATGAATTTAGCGGAGCATTAAATGGATTGTTCAGGGTCAGAACTTTTTGCCAAGATGATGCCCATATTTTTTTGAGAGAAGATCAAATTGAAGCTGAAATCAAACGGATTTTCCAATTAGTTGATCATGTGTATCGGACATTTGGGTTTGAGTACTCTGTGGAACTATCCACTCGTCCAGAAAAAGCGTTAGGGGATGATGCCATTTGGGATATCTCTGAATCAGCGCTAAAGAATGTGCTTGATCGGCTAAAGGTCGATTACCAGCTAAATGAAGGAGATGGGGCATTTTATGGACCGAAGATCGATTTTCATATAAAAGATGCCTTGCAGCGGAGCCATCAGTGCGCCACAATTCAGCTAGATTTTCAAATGCCTGAGAAATTTGATTTAACATATATCAATGAAAAGAATGAAAAGGTACGACCAGTTGTCATTCACAGTGCCATTTTTGGTTCTCTAGATCGTTTCTTTGGGATTCTCATCGAGCATTTTGCAGGTGCCTTCCCGTTATGGCTGGCACCAGTGCAAGTACAAATCATTCCTGTCACAACGGTTCACCTTGATCATTGCCTCGAGGTGCAGCAGCAATTAAGAAAGATCGGAATCAGAGTCACAATCGATGAACGGGATGAAAAGCTCGGCTATAAAATGAGAGAAGCACAAATGCAAAAAATCCCATATATCGCTGTCATTGGTGATACAGAAATGCAAGACAAATCGCTAAATATTAGACAGCATGGAGAAAAAGCTTCGAAGCAGCTGTTTATCGAGGACTTTAAACATTTGGCAGTTCAGCAAATACAAAACAGAACGGTTGCCCAAGAATTGGTGTGATGCTTGTCGTTGTCGTCATCTAAAATAAGAAGGATTAGACGAATATTGAATTAAACGTCTAATCTTTTTTTCATTTATGGAAAAGTAGAAAGGGGAAATATTGAAACATTTATTCGATAAAAACGTAATACAGATAGAGCGTTTATCAAAACCATTTGAAACGGAGAGGAGTTTTGTATGGAACAAGCCGCACTCAAAAAGATGAGAACAAAACAATTAACCGCATGTAATTTAATAGCTGGCATCATGATCGTGACGTTTTCAATCTTTTTTCAAACCTTACATATTCAATTAACTCATTTGTTTTTTTGTCTAGGACTTGTCATGCTCGTTCAAAGCATCTTAGGATTCCTTAAAAAAAAATCAACAAAATCTTTCATTCCCATTTTTGAGCAGGTAGCTATTTATGAAAAAGAGAAATTAGGGAAAGAGTGGGAAAAAGAACAGAGAACAGAAAATATTTCGAGAGTAGTATTGAGTGGTCTGATGTTTCTACAGTCATTTAGTTTCCAAGATGTAACGAACCCATTCTTTGAAATACAACCTGCATTTCTATTTTTCTTATTGGCTATGTTTCTCGTAATTATGAATGTAAGCATGCTTTTCCGTTTTAGAAAAATTGATCGATCTATTGAAGAACATGAATTACAAGGTTACACAAAGGAATCAAATATGATGGGATTGGCTTTAGGCCTTTTGTCAGCTATCATCATATTCGGCTTTATTGTCATTTTCATCCTTCCATAAGATGAATCACTTAACATATTGAGGTGAAACAAATGAATGAAACTCTACAGCATCTGATAGATGATACAAGAAAGAAGTTTGGCTTAGATCATTATCGTTTAAAAAACTACGAGTATTATCGAAATGTCAATATGTTCAATGAGACAATTTATAAATTGTGTATGGAGTGGTTTCCTCCACACGAAACTGAACCTGTGGACGATGATTTAAACCCGGATGGCACAGCCGTGATAGAAGTGAATTTGAATACGGGAAAGATTGAGAGTGCTGTTTTTGTCATGGGTAAGACATATGCAAAGGAGGGTGTGCAGTTTGATAGCGCCCAGCCAAATGACGTCATCAAATGGATTGAACAAGAAACAGAGTTGATTTATGGAGAGCATTTTCACTTGCAAAAGGAGGAAAAAGGGGAGCTTACTTTTGAAGAAAAAATTGCTGGTGTACCAGTGACCCCTTCGGGCATGATTGAGGTGAAATGGGATGAACATGGACAGCTCATTTACTTTGTTCATCACGGCCCATTTGTTGCTAAAAAAAAGCACAGGGCTGAAAAATATACGCTTCTCATTGAGATGATTGAAAGCTTAGCCCAGCAGCAAGTGCAAAGAATCGAATGGCCTTCCTTTGATCAGAATAAAATCCGTCCAATTTATGCGTTAGAAGAAGTGTATGTAAAGAATGATGGGACCGGAATCCTCCCGTTTGAAGGTACGATTCAGGAACATCAATGTTTCAATATCAACCAAATCATAAAATGGGATGAATCCATAACTGAACCTTTTGTAAGAAAGGAATTGAATATTCAGGAAGGCATCTCAACTGATCAAGCCTTTTCACTTGAACCTTCACCAGATACAATGCCAATTTCAGAAGAAGAAAAGGATAAGTGTTTGAAAGCAGTTCAAAACTTATTGAGAAAGGAATATCCTAACGACACCGGAAAATGGGTCTGCATTTCACTTCACCGTGATCATGGTTACATTCATGCAACAGTAAAAGCAAATAGACAAGACAGAAGCATGTTTACAGGTAAAATCATGATATTCATTGATGCCTATACATTTGAAGCCGTCAATTACATAGATAGACAAGAAATATTTAAGATGTGTGGGATGTTGGATGAACTCCAATCTCCTGGTAAAATCACCATTTCAAAGCAAGAAGCCTTCGAAAAATTAAAAGATCGTTTAGAGCTGATCCCCATTTATGTATATGACTTTACGGAAAAGCAGTATGTTTTATGCGGAAAACTGGATTGTCATGATGGAGTGGATGCAGCGAGTGGGGAAGTCATTCCATTACAGGATATTTGAATCGGCACTTTACGCTTTTGAAAGAACAGTGAGGAGCTGTTCTTTTTTGTCTCATTGCACCAATTTTTTGAAGAAATTTGGAATTTTGTAGCAGGAAGTTGTCGTTTCATCACGAAAGAAACAGATAAGAATATGATCATAGGTCCATCGGTTGGAATATTAGTAGACATCATACATATGAAACACTCATGACAGTAAAGTTGATCTACAATGCTTTTTGAAAAAAATGAAATCGTGTCTCTAGTAGTATACGACATTTGATGGGCTGACATCATAGGATGACTTTGAACATGTTTGATTTAGGTAAGCTTGAAGCCATGATAGAAGAAAGTGAGGATATCTACCTTGAGTACATTGGAAGTGTTTCGTCAGTTTTTGGTTGACCATTATCCTGCGTTACAAGATGAACTTTGGCTAAAAGATGTTGATACCCTTCGAATCTCTCCTATTCTTCATCCTTTTCTGAAAAGCAAGCTGCCAGAGGGGATCGAAAAATTCACTTGTGTCCTATTCACGCAGCAGACAGATCAAACCGCTGCACCGCTCAAAGTATACCTTCTATTAGATGAATATGAGCAATCACTTTATGCCATTGATTTGATGAATGAACAAATAGTGCTTCATTAATACAGAAGCAAAAAGCTGCTTGAGAGCCCCTCAGCAGCTTTTTTTTGATGAACATTAGCCTGTCAGATCAACCAATCTTGAGTGCAAGTTGTCCAATTCTTTCTTTGTTGGAAAAGAGCTAATCAGCAGCGTAGACCGCCCGAATTGAATCGGAAGCTCAGTATCAGTCACAATCATATCAATCCCAAGCTGATCCATCGTGACATCATTTAATGTATTCTCTGGACTTGTGAAAATGTGAATGAGAGGAGGCACGCTTAATTTAATTAAATCAGCAATAAACAAGCTATGATAATAGCCTAATGTTGAAATAACAAAAATGTTCAGCGCGTTTCTCCGTTCCATCTCCAAATGAACAAGTCCTCTCCAGGAAGACGTAATCATACGAATCAATTCACGTTCATTTTTCACAAAAGAACCGAGGATATCGTCTGTTTTTAGCTCTTGGATGATATGAGTAATCCTCGAATAGAAGTAAGGAAACTGTTTTTTCACCTCTGATAAATAGCTCGATTTCTTTTTGAAAAGGAACCCATCTCTCACGGTAATTTCATTGGAATACACATAATATTGGAGAAGAATGAGTGTCATCACCTTGCGATTCGCTATTTCTTGATGAAAAATCGACTCCAATTGGTTGATAAATGAATGAATGGCATCATAAAGTCGTGGGGTATGTGACTGAAAGAACGTCAATTTTTCTTCGACAGTTTCAATTGATTTAAAGTGTCCAATAGCTGGTTCAATCAATAGCAAAAAGACAAATTCATGATGATCCAGCGTCACATCAAATACGTCTTTGGTCATTCGGCAAATATGCTCTTCCCATGTTTGGATTTGATCATAGATCCCTTTGGCTACAGAAGTTTGTTTTTCCTCTTTCATTGAGTACGTATATTTACGGCTTATTGTGAAATTTTTCCTCATTCGGTGAATGGAAACGGCAAACCATAGGCAGTATTTATCTATCGCCACATCTGGCACATTGACTTCTAGCACCTGAAATAGCTCCTGTAATAAATCAACTGCATCTTGCTTTTGAATATCATCGAATGGCCAAAGCCGGCTTCCATACACTTCAAACAAAAATTCAACAAAGAATTGACGAATCTCCTTCTCATTTCCATGGAACTGCATACTATCTGGGCGCAATTCAATGTCATAAGAGATAAGAATGGAATTGATTTTATGAATGGTGTTGTACAATGTGGATCTACTGATATTAAGCGTGTCCATCCATTCATAGAAGGACCTGTTTTGTTCGAAAAAAATGCCATCAATCAATCGAATTTCAATCGTATCTTTTAAAATTTCCTTGATATAGTAGTCCACTCGTATCGTCTGTGTATAACAAATGGAGATGCCTTGTCTTGGCTTTATGTGGATTAACGGCTCACCGTTCTCTGTTTTGAACGATTTCATTTGTTCTAAATCGCTTTGGATGGCACGAACCGAACCGATATGTTCATTCGATATCTCTTGAAGGCTCCACCACTTATTTTTAGATACAAGCAGTTTTAAAATGTTTATCCATCTCTTTGATTTATTATCAATGAGCTCCATCAAACAACTAACTCCTTCCCTTGGCTTGCCTCTATATTATGAAGTTCACTTAAAGAACATTTGATTCTCAAAATAGGCATGAAATGATTGTAATGTTTAGGCTAAATCGTTTTGTCTTCACTTTTCATGATAAAAGAGAAAAAAATTAGACGAAAACAAATGTTATGCCCTGATTCTCCATATTTTTCATTTATAAAGTGGTAAGTAAGCCATGAATCCTATAAAAATGGATCATTTTAGATATTTTGTTTATTTTTTTGCTGTTGAAACGGTAAATGTAAGAATAAAACGCAGCAACTTTTTGATTACCATATGAAAGGGAGTAGAAAGGAATGCGATTTATATAATGCTGAACTGTCTCACCTTACATACGATATGATACATGCTTGTTTCATATGAACGAACCATATGTGAGTACATGCTTATATATGCATGTACACATTATTTATTGTTCATTCCAGTATAAATAGAAAAATTCACATTTATTCTTTTCACGATCCTCTCACTATTCCTCATTTCTATAGACCCCTATCCAGTTATTATATCCACTACTCATGATTCCCTTTCAAGCTCATGATTGATCAACTCATTTTATTCATAGGGTCTTAAGGGGCAAATTTTTAGAAAATATTTGATCAGAAGCGGAGTGATTGATCTGACAGTATACAAATGATTTTTTTAGCATGGTTGAAAATTAATTTTAGAAAAGGGTGGATGTATTGAAAAGAATATTGTCATTGGCTCTCATCGCGGTGTTAGTCATACAGTCTAGTATATTAGGAATCTTGCCTTTAGCAGGGGCACAAGCAAAAGAAAGCCAAGAAAACATTTATGGAGATATTGAGTTTGCTGATAGCGAAGGAAACAAGTTATCAAACATGGAAGATCAGCAAGTCAGAAAGGCAATTGTCCATTGGTCGATAAAAGGAATCGATCTAAAAAAACAATATCCGTATGTTCTCACTCTTCCTTCAGCCATACAGGTAGAGAAGGAACAGAAGGAACCCATTACTGTGGGTGACATACTTGTTGGTGAGTATACCGTTTCAAAACAAAATGAAGTGACGGTCATATTTAAAGAAGATGTTGAACTTGATCCAAATTTAGAAGGATCAATAAACATAGATGTCACCAGTATAGCTGAGCCAAAAGAGAAAACAAAGCAAAACGAGCGTGAAGAAAGCCTTCCAAAAGATGACTCAACCTCATCTGAAAAAGACGATAAGAATCAAGAAGCCGCTCAAACGAAACAAAGCGATGAAGATGAATTACTAAAAAACAAAGTGAACGTATCTAAGCGTGTAGGGCTGCAAAGTGTTTCAAAACAAATGCTGATACAAGAAAATCTCCTCACTGATGCGAAATTAATATTTGAAGATCAGGAAGGAAATTCAGTTGATAAGCCTGACATCAACTCGCTTATTTCCATTAACTATGAGTGGGCGATCCCAAATGGTCATAGCTATAATGGCGGGGATGAATTCCATTTCAAGGTTCCAGAGGAATTAGTGATTTATGAAAAAATCGATCGTCTCGAGATGAAATTTAATCAGGTAACCATTGGTTATTTTTCTGTAGATGAGAGCGGAAATGCCTCCATCGAATTCACTGACTTTATCAAACAATATTCAAATATCCATGGAACACTTCAAGTGTGGACGCAATTAGATCAAAAAACAGTCATTACTGAAGAAAAAGAAGTGGTCATTACCCCGATTGAAGGCAAAGATACGATATCGATCCCGATTCAATACATTCCAAATGGTCCAAACGTCTCTAAAAAGGGAGAACCAAATCGATCTTACAATGCTGAAACCATTCAATGGACAGTCGATTTTAATATGGACTTAGACGATGTGAAACAAGCGAGACTTTTAGATCCGATTCAAGAAGGTCAAGCGTTAAAGAAAGATTCAATCAAGCTTTATCGTGTTGATACAAAGCTAAATGGTGAAACATCGCTTGGTCAGCTGCTTGACGAAAACCACTACACAATTGGCCAAACAGCAGATGGTCAAGATTTCACGATTGAATTTAAAGATGACGTGCATCTAGCTTACCGTTTAATGTATGAAACGGACATTACGAATCAAGATCAGTCTGCGTTTCGTAATAAAGCGTCCCTTGTCTCTGCTGATAAAGTGATTAGTTCAGCAGAAGGAACAGTGAATGTGACAAGAGGCAGTCCTTTAAATAAAAAAGCCGCCCACTACGATCCAGTCACACAAACAATTACGTGGGAAATTCGTTACAACTATAACGAAAAAAAGATTGCTGAAAAGGATGCTTTGTTAGAAGACTTCTTTAATGGCACACAGGCGCTGATTTCTGATTCAATTCAAGTCAAGGAAGTCACAATTGATCAGGATGGCAAAGAATCAGGAACAAAAGCGTTTGGAAATTATGTGGTTCAACCTCAAAAAAAGGATGAACAAAACGGGTTTACCTTGCAATTCAATCAAGATATTCAATCGGCTTATCTCATCACATATCAAACAAAAGCAACCGAGCGGATTTTCGAAGCTGAAGAGATTATCAATACTGTAACAGCTGGCAAAGAGAGCAAACAAGGGAAGCAAAGAATTGATCAACAAATTCTAACGAAAAATCATGGAACACCGAATTACAAGAACAAGACCATTCCATGGCGTATCACCTTCAACAAAGATCAACAAACCATGAACAACGTGATATTAAAAGATACGTTTACAAACGAAGGATTGACGCTGCAAAAAGATAGTTTAAAAGTGACAACAGGTAATACAGTGCTTGAAGAAGGCACAGATTATCAAATCGTTGAACATGCAAATGGATTTGATATTCAATTTATGAAAGAAATCAAGACAGAACATACCGTCACATATACAACGTCTTTTGATTATGAAAAAAGAGCAGATAAAGATCAAAAGAACCTGCGTAATCATGTAAAGCTTGAATGGGTAAATGAAGATGGCAAGGATTTGACGAAGGAAAATCAATCTGTCTTCACGCCTGACACATACACGCAGTCAAATGGGTTCAAGAACGGAACATATGATGCAAAGAAAAAAGAGATCACATGGAATATCGGTGTGAACTATAACTTGAAACATTTAGAAGAGGCGAAAATCGAGGATTTCATTCAAGGAAATCAGCGTTTGCTTAAAGATTCAATCACCGTCTACTCGCTTGATTTACAAGGCGGGGAAAATGGAGCGGAAGAAAAAGAGGTATTAGCGAAAGAACATTATGACATCAAATTCCTTGAAAATGAAAAAGGAGAATCAGGCTTCGAAGTCATTTTCAAACATGCCATTGATTCCCCATACAAAATCACGTATCAAACAAGTGTTGAAGGAATGGATTTAGTACAGAAAACCTACGAAAATAAAGCGACCCTTTTTGATGGAAAGACGAAAGAATCAGACGTGAATGCTGTGGTGTCCATTCCAAATGGAGGGAAATACACGAGCAAATCAGGAAATCAACAAGGGAAAGTCATTGATTGGAAACTGAATATCAACTTTGGTCAATCAACAGTCCAAGATGCGACGATTATAGACCATCCGAGCAGTAACCAAGCGATAATAGAAAACTCATTTCATCTCTATTCGACGACAATAGATGAAAAGGGGCAAGTGACCAAAAAGGAAGAGCTGGAAAAAGGGAAGGACTATGAACTAGACCTTGAATTCGATCCAGATTCTTTTCAAATCAAATTTAAAGAAGAAATCACGAGACCATATATTTTAGAATACCAATCTCTCATTTTAGATAAGGTGGGAAGTACACTTCAAAACGAAGTAACGTTTAGAGGTGAAAATGTAAAAGAAATCAAAAAGGAATCCGAAGCCTCAATTGTGGTCAAACGCACCGCTGGTATGGGAGATGGCACAGGAGCGATTGGCGCTTTAACCATTAAAAAGGTAGATGCGAGTAGTGGAAAAGCGCTAAAAGGAGCAAGCTTTTCTCTGACTGATGCTGCGAGCGGTATCGTCATTGGAACAAAGACAACAGATGAAGAAGGAGCTCTTCGATTTGATCGTCTTCTATATGGTGACTATATCGTGACAGAAGAGAAAGCACCTGATGGTTATATTAAGACGAAGGAACCAATCAATGTAACGATTGATCAGCCCTACGAATCAGGAGATCAAGCGAAAACAGGAAATAGCATGACGGTGCAAAACCAAGAAATCCGCCAGCATGTCCAGTTAACGAAAAAAGACAAAGAGACGGGTGCGGTATTAGAGAATGCAGAATTTGAACTGAAAAATGAATCTGGAGATACCGTCCAAACCCATTTGAAAACGGACGATAAAGGAGAAATCCTTTTCAAACATCTTGAGCCAGGTTCCTATTATTTTGTTGAGACAAACGCACCGAAAGGCTATCAATTAAATCAGCAAAAATGGCCGTTCACAATCAAAGAAAATCAAACAGAAACAACGATTGTCACTGCAGTAAATGACATCATCAAAGGCTCTGCTGAATTGAGCAAAATAGGTGAAGGCGGAGAGAGACTAGAAGGTGCACAGTTCAAGCTCTTAGATCAAGACGGGCATGAGCTAAATGGTTCGCTTGTTACAGGAGAAAATGGCAAGATCACGATAAACGAACTAAGACCGGGTACGTATCAGCTCATTGAAACAAAAGCACCTGATGGTTATGTATTAGATGAAACACCAATCAAATTTGAAGTACCACTCGATCCAACAGAACCAGTCATCATTTCACAAAAGAACCTATATGAAACAAGTGCATTAGAAGTGATGAAAGAAGGGGAAGATGGTAAGAAGCTTCAAGGTGTTCGATTTGAAATCACGGATCAAAATGACGAAGTTGTACGTAAAGATTTGACAACAGATAAAGATGGGAAGCTTTTGGTCGATAACCTCAAACCGGGCAAATATCAGCTTGTCGAGACAGAGAGTATTGATGGTTATCAAAAGAAAAATAAACCTTATCCGTTTACCATCGAAATCGCACAAAAAACACCGGCAGAGATCAAAGTGATCAATGATCTCAAAACTGGAGCTGTCCAGCTCACGAAGCTTGGTGAAAAGAATGAAGCGCTTGAAGGAGCAGAATTCAAGCTTGTAGATGCAAATGGAAAAGAGATGAAAACAGGTCTCGTCACTGATCAGAACGGGGAAATCATCGTCAACGATCTTAAACCTGGAACCTATCAGTTTGTTGAAACGAAGGCTCCATTCGGTCATGAGCTTGACGAAACACCTGTCACTTTTGCTATTCCATTTAACCCTGAGAAGCTGGTCAGTGTGACAAAAGAAAATAGCCGTACAACAGGTGGAGTGCTGTTACACAAAAAAGGCGAAGAGGGGAAATCATTAGAAGGGGTTGTCTTTGATCTATCTGATGCCAAAGGAAAGATAGTGGCAGGAGGAGAAGGGATTACAACCAATCAGGATGGAAAAATCACCTTCACAGGTCTAAAACCTGGAACCTATCAATTTGTTGAAAGAAAGAGTCTTGAAGGCTATGAATTGAGTGCGAAACCACTTGTCTTTGAAGTTGAATTAGGTCAAAAAGAATGGATTCAAGTGGAGGCGATCAATCAGCTCAAGAAAGGTTCTGTAGAACTCACAAAAATAGGGGAAGAAAAGGAAAGATTGAAAGGCGCAGAATTTACACTTTTCAATGACGATGGTAAAGAATTGATGTCAGGTTTAACAACCAACGAAAAAGGCATCATCACTGTCCACGATTTGAAACCAGGTGCTTATCAATTGGTTGAAACGAAGGCTCCTTTTGGACATAAACTTGATGCAGAACCAGTAGACTTTCAGATTGATTTCAATCCAAATCAACTGGTGAAAGTGACAAAAGAAAATGTTCGGATGACTAGTGCTGTGCAGCTTCAGAAAAAAGGAGAAGATGGTCAGTTGCTCAATGGAGTGACCTTCGATCTGCTTGATGAGCACGATCAACGTATAAAGAAAGACTTAAAGACAGACCAAAACGGTCAACTAACAGTCGATCAACTGAAGCCAGGAACCTATCAATTTGTCGAAACAGCGAGCATTGCCGGCTATGAATTGGATCAGACACCTGTCTCATTTAAGATTCGTTTAGGTCAAGACAAACCAGCCAAAGTAGAAATGATTAACAAGCTGACGCCGGGAGCAGTGGAACTGACCAAAGTGGATGATGAGGGACATACGCTGGAAAATGCAGAGTTTGCTCTTCTAAGTAAAGAAGGGAAAACGTTGAAGAAATCACTTGTAACCGATCAAAAAGGAAAGCTTCTCATCAACGATCTAAAACCGGGAGAATATCAATTCGTTGAAACGAAAGCACCTCATGGCTATCAATTGGATAAACAGCCGATCCTGTTCACAATTGAGAAAAATCAGCAGAAGCCGCTTCAATTAACAGCGAAGAATCACTTGATCTTAGGAAGTCTGCGTATCATAAAGGTAGACCAGCAGACAGATAGAACTTTAAAAGGTGCTGCCTTTGACATTCGTACAAAAACCGGGAAAACCATAAAATCTGTGACAACAGGAAAAGACGGAGAAGCCATTGTTAAAGGGCTTAAACCTGGTGAATATACACTCACAGAGACGAAAGCTCCAAATGGTTATGTAGCTTTAAAGAAACCACTCGCTTTTACAATTCAAATGGGCGAAGTGGAGATCAAGACATTGATTGTGAAAAATGCTCCAGTGAAGAATGAAGAGGACCACACGAATCCTCCAGCCTCACCTAAAGGGGATCAACATCCACCTCATGACTCAAACGGTGAGCTGCCAAAGACTGGAGAAGAATGGCTGCGTTACTTGATGTATGCAGGGATTTTACTAGCAGCTTCTGGAACTGTTCTTCTTGTTGTCAGAAGAAGAACCATTCAGTAAAAGGAAGGAACGAGTGTATTGATGAAAAAAAGAACCTTATTAGGCAGCTTTTTGGTGGTCACGGGGCTGATACTCACCTCCGTTCCTTTTCTATATGAGTGGCGGACTTCTCAGGAGACAGCAGCAATGGAACAGGCATTAAAGATGATTGAAGAAAATGAAAGTGATGCCCTTTCTTCAATTCCACATTTAACTGTGTCAGAAGAAGACCTGCGAGATGTGATGGAGCTAGAGATCCCGTCAATTGATTTAAACGAAAAAGTGCTTCCTGTTACATCAAAAGAAAATTTAGGTATAGCACTGACTCAAATTAAATCTCATCAAATGCCAGGTGAAGGGAATTTCACGATTGCAGGGCATAGAGGATATAGAGGCGACCGGCTTTTCAGGCAGCTGCCAGAGGTGCCGAAGGGAGAAAAAGTCGTCTTACATCATCAAGCGGAAACATATGAATATAAAATTGTCAGCTCAGCTACGATTGAACCGACGGATGTTGATGTACTAAAGGATCGCGGGAAAAATGAACTGACATTGATCACTTGTACTCTTGATGGTCAGAAACGATTTGTCTTAAAAGGAATACGAATCAATGCTTCAAAGGGTGAGCAACCGTCGGATGTATAACACCAACATAATAGATGATGGATACGATGGAAAAGCAACGCTCACGATCGACATGTTACACCAATTGTTATCAGAGCATTATCCAACATTAAAAAACGAACGTTGGGATGTTGATGTAGATACAATTCGGACTTCGCCTATTCTTCATCCTATATTAAAAAGAAAGCTTCCAATTGGTATCGAAAAATTCACCTGTGTGTTGTTTACGCAGCAGACACCAGCTTTTGGAGAACCTTTGATAGTGTACTTTTTATTAGATGAGAAAGGCGAATCGATTTACGCAATGGATCTCTTGCTCGAGCAGCATGATCCACATTAAACGAGAACTAAAAAAGGAAGGGGCTTTGACTCCCTTCCTTTTTTGTCATTCAATTACGCAAATAACTTCAGCCCAACGACGCCAATCACAATCAGCAGCAAGCTGAGTATACGAATCATGTTTTTCGGCTCTTTAAATAGAATCATATTAAACAAGACAGAGCCCGCCGTTCCAAGTCCAATCCAGACCGTATAGGCAACGGATACTTGAACGGAAGAGAACGAAGCGTATAAAAACAAAAAGGATAACGCAAATCCGCCGACAAATAAAATACCTGTCGTGATTTGCTTTTTCTTACTAAACATATTGAGGCCAATGGTTCCGCCGATTTCGCAGGCAGAGGCTAATAGTACAAAAAACCAGCCCATTTATACCGCTTCTCCTTTCTGCTCATGTGCATCTCCATCAGACACTTTCAGTCCAATAATGCCGAGAATTAAAATGCCCATAAATAAGAGCTTTTCTAATGAAAACGAACCGCCGAACAGCGCGTAATCCATCAAAGACGTACCAATCGTTCCAACTCCGGCAAACACGGCGTACACGGTCCCTGTCGGCAGCTTCTCGCAGGCTTTCATTAAAAAATAAAAATCAACCGGGATCAAGCAAATAATGATCGCCCACTCCCACACCGCATCAGCTCTATTTAAACCAAACACCCAAAGTAATTCGAATAAACAAGTGAGTGCGACATACATCCAGCTTTTTTTCATCGTATTTCCTCCTAAAACTGACGATTCGTCATTTTGAAACCAAAAAAGAGCGTACAGCAAGTGCTGTACTCAGATTGTCGACAAAGGGCTAAAATGAACTTTATTTTAGCCCTTTGTCTTCTTTTCAGCGTGATAGAAAACCTTTGCAGTCTAGGAAGGACGAGTACTGGCGCGGAGCGAATTTGACATTCGTGAGCACCAGCACGCAGGACTGACACCGAATGCGAGGGTTTGTCTACACGCCGTACAGCAAGTGCTGTACTAAGTTAAGGTGTCTCTATGCCAAGTGCGTAAAGAAGAAATTGTTTCACTTCTCGCTTTTGAATCAGAACCTCTTCTGTATCTGTTTCTGTAAATAAGTACATTTGCTCAGCAGACGATTCAAGTAAACCAATAATGAATTTGGCTGCATATTGACAGTTCAAATTCGCACGGACCCTTTTGTCCTGCTTTGCTTTTTCTAAAAAAGCAGCGACCCATTTGTAAATCGGCTCATAAATATCTTCCCATTCCTTTAAATGCTCCGTGGCAGCTAAACCTGAGTAGGTTAGAGCAAGGACGTCACGATATTGTCTTGTAAAAGAGAAGATGAATTCAACAAGCGCATCTGCTTGATCGAGGACATCCGCATGCTGAGTCAGTTCCTTTTCAATAGCGGGAACCATCTGCGAGATCAAATGTTCTGCGATAGCAGGCATGACAGACAGCTTTGAAGGAAAATATAAATAGTACGTTCCTTGCGCCACTCCTGCTGCTTTCACAATATCCGAAATGGTCGTTTTTTCAATTCCTTTTTCTTTAAACGCATCAATGGCAGCAAGCATAATCTTTTCTCGTTTCGACACATCATCACCGACCTTAAATGACTGAATGTCAGTCAGTTTAGCGGAAAACTGACGATTTGTCAATATGGGTGTCTCGTCATTGAATAGGAGAATAAGTGATGAATAGATGCGGGCAGGCCTGAATAAGCTGTAAATATGGTCAAGCATCATGTGAGAAAGGGGCAGCTCTCCGTATGACATTCAGTGCGATGTTTTCTATTGCTTATTTTCTCTTGCTCGTCCCGCTCTATCTATATATGAGATACAGACAGGCGAAAAAGCAAAAACGATTTATCTATTTACGCACAGAAATCGTTCTTGCCTGTCTGTTTATGTATACGAATGTTTTATTGTATTTGACGGTCTTTCCTAATCGTTTTTCCGCACCAAGGGATCAGGTGAGTGTCAACCTCATGCCTTTGCAGTCCATTTATCAAAATCTCCATGCCTATCATCACGGCTATCCCAATCTTGTTTTTTTAAATTTGGCAGGGAACATTTTGTTATTTGTGCCACTTGGTTTTTTTCTCTATCAAGCATTCCGAACCATGCGCTGGCAAAAGGCGATTCTTGCTGGCTTTTTCTTGTCAACCATGATTGAAGTGCTTCAATGGGTTTTCTCGCAATCTGGTATGATTACAAGAAGCAGCGATATTGATGATATTCTCTTAAATACACTCGGCACAGCGCTAGGTTGTATGTTGTATCGGATATATCGACGAAGGAAGGAGAAAATCAAGTGAAGCGAGTATGTATCATTCCATGTGGGGCAAAGAAAATTTGGGACGTCCATCCAGAGGCGGGGAGCCAGCCAGCGAACCTCGTTTATTTAAGTCCGCTGCATCAGCATACGAAAAGCTATGCCCAAACGTTCTTTTCAGACTGGCTGATCATATCAGCGAAGCATGGATTCTTAAAAGCAGATGAAATCATTCATGAAAATTATGATGTGGCTTTTGGTACACCGCATGCTGATCAGATAACACGTGAAGCACTAAGGCAGCAATTTCATGAAAAACATCTCACTGCATATGATGAACTAGTGATACTAGGTGGAAAGAAATATCGAAAGGTGATCGATCCTTTATTACTTCCTCATCAGACAGCGATTTATCCGCTAGCTCCATATAAAGGAATTGGCTACATGATTCAGGCGTTAAAGCAAGCCGTTGAGACAAAAGTAGAACTTCCGCCGAATATTTAACGCATTCACATCTACCGGTAAGCAGGGGTTTGATCATTAAAAAGAGAATGAATGAAGTAGCGATGCTGATTGTTTCATATCTTTTCAGCAGCCACTAGGATGTCCGCATCGCTTATAAGAGTGGCTATATGAACAAGGGGGCGTATGAACATGACAACCATCTATTTAGCTGGTGATTCAACCGTTGCATCTTACCCGGATCGTCCTGTTCAAGGAGGATGGGGAGAGTTTTTACATCGCTATACAGCGCAAGGCGTGAGCGTCGACAACCGCGCAATCGGTGGAAGAAGCTCAAAAACATTCATTGAAGAAGGACGGCTTGATAAAATATTGGCTGACATTCAGCCTGGGGACTGGCTGCTTACACAAATGGGGCACAATGATGCTTCAACGGAGAAGCCCGAACGGCATACAGATCCTTTCACGACGTATAAAAGCTATTTGTCTCAATATATTCACGGAGCAAGAGCGAAAGGCGCTACACCGCTTTTATTAACGCCAGTCGGCCGCTTTCATGAAAAAGACGGAGAATATATCAATGATTTCCCTGATTACTGTGCCGCTATGAAAGAACTAGCTGATGAAGAAGAAGTCCTTCTTGTTGATTTAAATACGGCAAGCCTTCAATTTTATCAAATTTCCGGCATAGAGAAAACCACTTCTTACTTTATGCTGTCAACAGGCGTAGAGGATCGCACGCACTTTACAAAAGAAGGAGCAGATGCGATTGCAAGACTTGTTTCGCTTGAATTAAAAGACCTTGGATTAACGATTGTGTGATGGATGACAGGACGAGAAAGAGCTCGTCCTGTTCTTTTTTTTGCAGAAAGCTATTGATTCCCTTCACCAGAGTAGACTACAATAGGTACATATGATAATGAGAATCAATATCACTTATAAATAGATCAATCGATGAAAAACTGGAGGGACTCAAATGACAGAGCAGCTTGAATTGTTTGACGTCACCATTATTGGTGGCGGTCCAGCAGGAATGTACACCGCCTTTTATAGTGGGATGCGGGATTTAAAGACGAAGGTACTGGAGTATAACGAAAGCCTTGGTGGGAAAATCCTACTGTATCCAGAGAAAGTCATTTGGGATGTAGGTGGATTAGTGCCAACAAGAGGAGAGCAATTAATTAAACAGCTTGAACAGCAAGCCAAAACATTTGAACCTGTCATTGCATTAAATCAAAAAATAACAGACTTTCATCGCTTAGAAGATGGAAATATATTGATTACGTCCGAAAATGGTGATCACCATTTAACCAAAACCTTGATTTTGGCAATGGGGCACGGTATTCCAGTTCAAAGAAAGCTGGAGGTTGAAAATGCAGATCGCTATGAAGTAACAAACCTTTATTATACGGTTCAGGAGCTCAAAACCTTCGCTGGAAAAAGAGTCGTCATCTCTGGGGGCGGCGATTCTGCGGTGGATTGGGCAAATGCCCTTGTGCCAATTGCGAAAAGTGTCACTGTTATACACCGCAGAGATATGTTTGGTGGACATGAAAAAAACGTGGCGAATATGAAAGCATCAAGTGCACGTATTTTAACCCCACATGAATTAACTGACCTACATGGTAACGGAAAAGAAATCGAAGCTGTCACTGTTCAGCATTTAGAAACAGGTGAAAAAGAACGTATTGAAACAGACGCAGTCATTGTCAACCACGGCATGAAAGGCGATTTAAGTGTTCTTGCAGAATGGGGATTAAAGCAAGGTGAATGGGGACTCATTGAAGTGAATGAGCAGATGGAGACCAATTTACCAGGTGTGTATGCAGTAGGTGATTTATGTACACATAAAAGCAAGGTCCGCTTGATTGCAGGAACGTTTGTAGATGGTGTGAACGCACTAAATAGTGCGAAATTATATATCGAACCAGATGCGGAGAAAGTGGCGTATGTATCTTCTCATAATGAACGTTTTAAGGAAAAAAACAAAGAATTGCTAGCAGCCGGTGCGGATCGCTAAAAAAACAAAACAAGAAGGGTGGTGCCGCAACGGCATCACCTCAGATTGTTGACAAAGGGCTAAAATGATTTTTATTTTAGCCCTTTGTCTTCTTTTCAGCGTGAATTGAAAACCCTTGAAGTCTAGGAAGTTTGAGCACTGGAGCGGAGCGAATTCAACATTCGTGAGCACCAGCGCGCAGATCTGACAACGAATGCGAGGGTTTGTCTACACGCTGGGGTGGTGCCGCAACGGCATCACCTTTTTTATCGCTGAAAGGAGGTATCCGTAGATGAACGCACAAATGGAAACGATGTTACATATGAAAAAGAAAATTCAGATGTGTCTAAAAGCAAAACAAACGAACAGATGGCAGACAAAATCTCCAAGCGTTTTAACAGCTGATGGTACCGTTGTCATTCAGCTAGAAGGAATGGAGTACGAGCTTGACGGTGGGGATAGCCTGTTTATACGATCTCACATCCCTGTTGTCATCCGTTCTTTATCTAATCAGCAAGTCACAGTCTTTGCTGTTTCATTTGAACAATACATGCTCACAAATGATGCTGATGATGAATTAATTTATAAAATCAATTATGATACCCTGCCTGATAACGGGCAAGTGGTGATGGGCTCACCGGTATTATTTCATCATATTAAACGTTTAAGTGATCCCTCTTATTCAGAAAGTAGCCAAGTGAAGCTACTAAAGCTAGTACTGCAAATATTCCAGCAACAAAATGAAAAAACAATTCATGCTGATCATTATTCAATTCAAATGATTCTTCAATACATTGCAGAGCATTACCAACAAGAACTGACCCGTAAGGACTTAGCACATAAAATGGGCTTTAATGAAAGCTATTTCTCTACTTTTTTTAAGAAAAGCGTTGGAATGAGTGTCACAGATTATATTGCACAAATTCGAATAGATGAAGCAAAAAAGCTATTGTTCAAAACCGATGAACAGGTTCAGGCGATTGCACAAAGAGTAGGCTATACTGATAGCCTCTATTTCAGCAGAAAATTTCGTCAAAAAACGGGCAGATCGCCTAGTCAGTATCGACTGAGTCGCCAACCAAAACGAATTGCCGCTTTTCAGTTTGTAGGCTCTTTGCTTGCGCTTGGAGTGAAACCAATTTGCATGGAAGAAGATATTGCTCTTTATTCAGATCTGCTTCAAGGTCAACTCAGTGATGTCTTCGTCATTCATGAACATACACCTGACGACGTTTTGAAGGACATGAACTTAGACCTCATTTTAATGCCTGATTATTTCTATACAAACATAGAATGGATGAAACGTATGGAAAAATTCGCTCCTGTGCTTGTTTTTCCATATAGTCGCCTGAGTCCTGTAGAGGAGGTACTTTGTTTAGGTAGCCTCATCGGAAGGAGCGAAGAAGCAAAGCAATGGGTGGAGCGTTATGAGAAGCAAGCACAGAAGGAAAGAGCACGCTTGACGCCATTTTTAAAAGAAAAGGAAACGGTTGCTTTATATGAGATAAGGGGACATGACAAGGTGTATATGTGGTCTTTTCATGCGAGAGGAGCAATCAACCTATATAAAACGTTGGGGTTGATGCCCCCTGAAGCCATTCAAGAGGAGGTGCTGAAACCTGATAAACATGTTGTGATTCCGCTTGAGCGTTTAGCAGATTATGCAGCAGATCATATGTTTTTTATTGTGGCTGTTCGGCATGGATGGTACAGACATATGGACAAACGTATGAAGGAAAGTGATGTCCTGCGTAATTTACCCGCAGTGCAAAATGATACATTTTACCTGTTAAAACTAGAAGAATTTAGATTTGGTGAAGGGGAACGGGCGATAGAAATCATGAAACGATTCTCTCAATTTTTAATAAAAGAATAAGAGTTTCTAACAATTGTCCATAAACAAGTTATGACGATTATCCATAGACCGATAGAAAAGCGGTTGATAGAATACGAGAGACAAATAAATGATAATGGTTCTCAGTTATTCATCATGATATGGAGGAGAAAAGCAGTTATGAAAAAACAAGTCATATTTCTTAGTTTAATGGCTTTAGTGTTGTTATTTGCACTAGCAGCCTGCGGTCAAAAGGAAGAAAGTAAAAAAGCCGAAGAAAAAACAAAAACGGTTGACACAGTGAAAGGCAAGGTCGAGATTCCAGCAAATCCAAAGCGTATTCTCGTAGATGGCTATTTGGGTAGTGCTGTTGCACTAGGGGTAAAACCGGTTGGTGCCACAACACAAGATTTAAAAAACATACATCTCAAAGGCAAAGTGGATGGTGTGGCAGACATTAGTGATGAACGCTCCGCCGAAAAGGTGGCAAGCTTAAAACCAGACCTCATCATTTCAGCTGTAGACGATGAAAAGGTACTTGACGTCTACAGAAAGATTGCCCCAACGATTGTTTATCCGTTCGGTGTATTTAAAGATTCACAAGAAGAGATCACTACATTAGCCGGCATCTTGAATAAAGAAGAAGAAGGAAAAGCGTTTTTGAAAAAATTTGATCAACGTATAGAAGCTGCTAGAAAGAAAGTGAAAACAGTCATCAAAGAAGGCGAAACAGTGTCAATCTTGGGTGCATTTAAAAATGATGTCTATGTGTATGGGAATGGTATCTATCGAGGTGGACAAGCACTTTACGAACAATTGCAGCTTCAGCCGCCAAAAGAGGTTGCAGACACTATTCTAAATGGAAAGTCAGGATTTGAACATATTTCATATGAAGTGCTACCAAAGTATGCAGGTGATTATATATTTGTTGATGAAGCCAACGGAGGTACGTTCGATAAGAACAATTCAATATGGAAAAGCTTAAAAGCAGTGAAAAAGAATCAAGTACATGACTTGGATATTACGTATTTCTGGCCATTCGATCCAATAGCTATCGCCAATCAAGCAGAAAAATACGTAGAGATATTGACTGACTTATCTCAGAAGTAGGGGGGCTGTTTTTTGTTAAAACGATTTTTCTCCTATTACAAGCCATATATGGGGCTGTTTATATTAGATTTTTCCTGTGCCGTCATAGCGGCACTACTTGAATTATCATTTCCACTCGCGATCAGTATGGTTGTAGATGACCTTCTCCCAAACAGAAACTGGGAAATGATTCTCATTTGGAGTGGAATTTTACTGGCAGTCTATGTTGTCAGCTCAGCAATGAATTATGTGGTGACATATTTTGGACATAAGCTAGGTATCAATATTGAAACAGATATGAGAAGTCAGCTATTCACCCACGTACAAAAAATGTCTTTTCGATTCTTTGATCAAAAGAAAACAGGAAAGCTTGTTTCACGCATGACAAACGATTTAATGGATATTGGTGAAATCGCTCACCACGGTCCTGAAGATTTATTTATTGCAATGATGACTCTTACAGGTGCATTTGCCCTGATGCTATCAATTAATTGGCAGCTTGCCATCCTCACGTTTCTCATTGTCCCATTCTTAATAGGGCTATCGGTTTATTTTACGAAGAAAATGTCGATTGCCTTTGATCACATGTTTTCAAGTATTGGTCAATTCCATGCAAGGGTAGAGAATAATGTGAGCGGAATTCGAGTAGTGAAGGCATTTGGGAATGAAACGCATGAGGTTGATCGCTTTATTGAACACAATGAACAGTTTAAACAAACGAAATTAACCACATACAAAATGATGGCATTACACGCTTCGATTAGTCATCTGCTTATGAAGGGCGTCACCATCTTTGGACTTGTATGCGGGACATGGTTTGTGATGCAAAAGAATATGACCTATGGTGAATTCATTTCATTCGTCCTGCTGTCTGGAATCTTTTTAGGACCTATTCAACAAATTAATTCAGTCATTGAGACGTATCCAAAGGGAGTCGCAGGCTTTAAGAGATTTGTTTCGCTCTTAGATCAAGCCCCAGACGAAAAGGACGTCCCTGATGCGATTCATGTCGATGGGCTAAAAGGTGAAATCACATTTCATGATGTCAGCTTTGGTTATGAGAAGGACAGTTTGATCCTTGAGCATATTAATCTGAAGATCAAACAAGGGGAAACGGTTGCCATAGTAGGTCCTTCCGGTGCTGGTAAATCCACGCTATGCAGTTTATTACCAAGGTTTTATGAATGGCAATATGGAACCATTACGATAGACGGCATTGATAGTAGACAGATGAAGCTGTCTTCACTGCGTCAACAAATTGGAATAGTCCAACAAGACGTCTATTTATTTAATGGGAGCATTCGAGAGAACATTCTTTATGGAAAGCTTGATGCAACTGAGGATGAAATATGGCAGGCAGTTTCAAAAGCAGAGCTAAAAGAACTCGTCGAATCCCTACCCGAAGGTCTTGAGACAATGATTGGTGAAAGAGGCGTTAAGCTGTCAGGTGGACAAAAACAGCGTGTATCAATCGCTCGTATTTTCCTGAAAAATCCACCTATTTTAATATTGGATGAAGCGACCTCATCACTAGATACTGAAACAGAGGCTTCGATCCAACGATCACTAGAAGAGCTTTCAGAAGGTAGAACGACGCTAGTCATTGCGCATCGCCTTGCAACTATTCAACATGCAGATCGAATTGTTGTTGTGACAAAAGGTGGCATTGCAGAGCAAGGGAATCACAAAACATTACTAACGCAAAATGGCTTATATAAGCGCCTTTATGAAACACAATTCGGGGCATAAAAAGTCCATTAGGAGAAATGTGAAAGCCGGCAAATGAGCGCCGGCTTTTTTCTCATGACATGTATTGCAATCTTTTTCTCTAGTTTCTAGGGGCAAAGAGCATCATACTCACACCTATTAAACAAATAAGAGCGCCTACCCAATCGTACAAATCAGGCGTTTTTCGATCGACCCACCAGCCCCAAAACACAGCAAGAACCACAAACACACCGCCATAGGCCGCATAAACCCGTCCGAAAGTCGGGAACTGCTGGAAGGTAGGGATGACCCCATAAGCGACGAGGATGAGACTGCCGGCGATTCCATAGCTGACAGGTCTGGCTTCGCGCAGCCAAAGCCACACAAGATAGCCGCCGCCAATTTCTGCTATTCCTGCTAATAAAAAAAGAATGATCGTCAACATCATGTAAGGACACTCCAATTCATTTCGTTATCTTCTATTATGACATGTTGAAAAAATGCGTTCTACTTCATTTACATTGTGAGGGACATGAGAGTTTGCTAAAATCAACGGAACAGAGAATGGAAACACATGGATTCTTGACTTTTCAGATAGAAGTGATCCAAATGGCCTTGCTTTTCGTACAGTAAGTACATTCTCATGAGGAGCACACTTCCTTTTTCGGCGCTCTTTTTTTCTCCTTGAAAAAAGAGTAAAGTACAAAGTAGGCTTATTTCAGCAAATCGAGTGATAAGCAATACGTGAAGGATTTCATGATGAATGCAGCATGCTCTTTCTCATGAAAAAGGAAGGAGATGACCATGGATACACTGAAAGATTCTGAGCTGTATCACAAGATCAAATTTGATCGTCACAAGCCTTCGCTTGAAGTGCTGTATGATCGCTATGAACGTGTGTTATATTCGTTTATTTATAAAATGACTGGAAGTCGTGAGCTTGCGGAGGAAGTGCTGCAAGAAGTCTTTATCAAGCTCTGGCGCGGGATAGGAGAATATCATGCGGATAAAGGCAAATTCTCCTCGTGGTTATTCATGATGTCACGCAACACAGCCATCGATCTCCTAAGAAAGCACCGGAACGAAACGGCACTAGAAGATGAGCATATTGAATATTTAGCCGATCATCAAGAAGATGTATCAAAGGAAGTCGAATGGAACGAGGAAAGACAAATCATACGTGAAGCAGTATCTACATTGTCAAAAGAACAGCAAACCATCATAGAAGATGTCTATTTTAAAGGAATGACACAAAAAAGCATTGCTGAAAAACTAGGCATCCCCATTGGAACGGTGAAGGGAAGAGTTCGATTGTCATTGAAGCACTTACGGGCGAGACTGTCTCGCGGAGGAAAGGAGGAAGAGGCATGACTCAGTGTAAACATCAAGTGATTGATTATTTCAACGGGCATGTACAAGGAGAAGAAAAAGCACAATTTGAAGAGCACCTCAAGAACTGCTCAGCTTGCAAAGAAGAGCTTGAAGAATTGACATCGCTCATGTCTGACATTCCATTTCTAGCAGGTGACCAAACACCTCCGGCAGGGATGAAAGACCGTATTTTATCCCAGGTGTTTGAAGAAGAGACGGTCGAAGAAAAGAATAGCCATAGGAAAGAGCTCAAGGCAGCACGTGAACCAAACGAGATGAAACCACTGCAAAAGAAACGTAACCAATGGCTATTGCCACTTGTTGCCGCACTGCTTCTTATTTCAGCAGCTGGAAACGTGTATTTCTTATCGAATGGAAAAGAACAGGCGGAAGAACCTGTCAGGGTTGTAGCGACAAAATCACTGGCATCAGCCGCATCACCAAAAACAACGGGTGCTTTTTCAGTGATTGAGCATAACGGCAAAAAAGAGCTGGTGGTGAGTGCAGACGGATTAAAGGATCAGCTTGACTCATCTGCTGTTTATCAAGTATGGCTTATTAAAGGCGATCAGCCGGTGCCAGCCGGTGCCTTTCAAACAGATAACAAAGGAGAAGGAACCGTCACTTATGCGTTATCAGAAAAAGAAGCGAGTGAATCATGGGATACCGTGGCAGTCACCCTTGAACCAAAAAAGGATAACAAGCTGCCGCAAGGACCTGTCGTACTAAGCGCTGCATTTTAAATGTGATTCAGGAAGGGTGCCTTTGGGCATCCTTTTTTGATAGGCAAAGGGAACTTTTTGGCAAATCAGACGTAGTACTTATGGAGGTGAAACAGATGAAACCATACATAGAAAAAGAACTATTTCTCTTATCAGTGAGACACGCATGTATTGCCATTTATTTTCTTGTCATCCCATTTTTGATCCCATTCTTTTATCGCCCATCGCTTTTATTCATTACGCTCATTGCACTTTTTATCACTCATAACTTAGCGGAAAGTATCATTTGGTTTTATAAATCGAGAAAGATCAGAAAGCATCAGTCTGGGGATCTATCGAAACGAGGACATGTCTTGACCCAGATCGTGCAAAGGCTTGAACAGCTGATGATGATCAGTTTTGTGGTGTTTTTTATAAACGAATGGATACAGGGGATAGCAGATATGTCCAACCTCTTCTTCATTACTTTTTTCTTCATCATTGTTTTCCTGCAACACATCCAGTTTTATTACGTTCAGCTATTCTTTAAATCTAAAAGCTGGTTCTTTTATGTTCCTTCATGGCAAAGAGCTCGCCCTTCTTATATAGCGAGGGAGAAAAAGGCTTTGAATAGATCCTAAATCTGCAATCACTCGTTTAATCTATCCATAAACATCAGAAAATTATGATAAAATGTGGAAAAGAAGCATGGTGAAAGGGAGTGCGAGCGAGTGAAAGCTGTTGGACTATTGGAGTACTTACCGATTGAGCATGAGCAAAGCTTGATGGATCAGGAAGTAGAAAAGCCTAAAGCAACGGGCAGGGATTTACTGGTGAAAGTAGAAGCTGTGTCAGTGAATCCAGTTGATACGAAGGTGAGATCACCGAAGGATCAGAAGGAAGAAAAACTGAAAATTCTTGGCTACGATGCAAGCGGTACGGTTGTTGAAGTTGGCGAAGCGTGTACAGTATTTCAGCCTGGTGATCACGTGTACTATGCGGGAGATATCACGCGTCAAGGTTCAAATAGTGAGTATCAGCTTGTGGATGAACGGATTGTGGCAAAAAAGCCTGTTAATCTCTCCTTTGCAGAAGCAGCCGCGATGCCTCTGACGACGATTACGGCATATGAAGCGTTATTTGACCGAATGCATATGAAGCGAAATGCAGAAGGGGCAACACTGCTCATCATCGGCGGTGCAGGCGGAGTAGGTTCTATTGCCATCCAACTAGCCAAATTAGCAAATGCCACTGTAATCGCCACCGCATCAAGACCTGAAACAAAAGAGTGGTGTCTGTCATTAGGTGCTGATCATATCATTGATCATCATGAGCCGCTTCTCGCGCAGCTCCACGAAAAAGGAATAGGCGAAGTGGATTTCATTTTATGCCTAAATGATACAGACGGACACTTCAAAGGCATGGCAGAAGCCATCAAACCGCAAGGCACGATCTGTACCATTGTCGAGAATCAGCACAACTTAGACATTCAATTACTCAAAAATAAAAGTGCTGCATTTGTATGGGAGTTCATGTTCACACGCCCTATGTACAAAACAGCGGACATGATCAAACAGCATGAGCTTTTAACAGAGGCGGCTGAGTTATTTGAACAGGGGAGATTAACGCATACGTTAACAAAGGTTCTCAGTCCGATCAATGCTGCTAACTTGAAGCAGGCACATCAAACCCTTGAACAAGGAAAGATGATTGGTAAGTTTGTACTAGAAGGATTTGAGAAAGGGGAGAGGGTATGACGTCATTACAATATCCGATTGGCTTATATGAACCGGTTGAAAATAAAACAAAGGAACAGCTAGAGTCATGGATTGATCAGTTGGGTGCGATTCCACAAGAATATGAAACAGTCACCAATCAATTGACAGATGCTCAGCTGGATACACCCTATCGGCCTGGAGGATGGACCGTCCGTCAGCTCATTCATCACGTAGCAGACAGCCATCTGAATGCATACTTACGATTCAAGCTTGCGCTCACAGAAGAAATACCGCACATCCGTCCATATGATCAGGCGGGATTCGCCGAGCTTCCAGATAGCAAAGCGCCCATCAGCCTATCACTGCCCTTAATCAGCAGTCTGCATCGCAGATGGGTTACATTACTTCGAGGGATGTCAGAGGAAGACTTCACTGCATCTTATTATCACCCAGCCGATCAACAAACGGTGTCCTTATATGATGCAACAGGTATGTACGTCTGGCACTCAAAGCATCATCTTGCCCATATCACGGAATTAATCAAAAGAAATCAATGGAATTAAAGGAGTCATGACATGTCTGGTAGAAGAATTGTCGGCGCCATGTTTATTTGTATGGCGGCATTGTTTTATATAGCAAAATATGTGCTTTTTGAGATACGCTATAGTAATAGCTTAGGCTCAGAAAGAACGATTGAGGAACTTGAACAGATACTGCCTGGCGGTACGTGGATCAGTATCTTTTTTCTTATCATCGGTTTAGGTTATATTTTATGGGACGACAGGGAAGTCATTCGTAAAAATCTCTTCACCCCAGATCGACAAGTAGAAGAACTAAAAAAGACGGATCTCAAGTGACCGTCTTTTTTCCTTTTCATGTTTAGCCGCGTTCAGGACGCAGTGCTTTTTCTAAAATAGCCAGCCCTTCGTTGACTTTTTCTTTTTCCTCGTCATTGAGCCGTTGCAGGGAGTTTTTGATTTTTTCGTGTCCTTTTTGATAAATGCTTCTAAAAATATTTTTCGCTTCCTCTGTTAGTTCGACGACAATGATTCTACGGTCACGCTCAGAGTGTTTTCGTTCAACAAAATGAGACTGTTCTAACCGGTCAAGCAGGCCTGTCATATTGGACAAAGAAGCGCCCATTTTTTCAGCGATTTCGGATACCTTGAGAGAGCCATGGTTATTGAGTAGCATGAGTACCTTCATTTGAGGCATACTCATATCAAGCTTCATCCATTCTGACACATCTCCAAGACCTGCAGCTGTGAGTACTTTCATATAGAGCACCCATGTCTTTTTTTCCTCTGGAGATAGAATCTCTTCTTTTAATACGGTGGTGTCATGAATATTATATTCCACGCTCGTTCACTTCCTTTAAGCGGCTCTTTTCTCTATATTACTGATTTTTACTTCTAATTGAAAGGTTCGACAAGCTTTTGAATGTTAAACTGCATGAATCAAGTGGTATTTGTTGTATAATAATGGTCAGTCGAAATAAATGAAGCAACTTAGAAAGTTGGGAAAATCATGTGGAACAAAAAAACGGGTATGACGATCTTAAAAATGCTTTTTCCGATCGTGATTATCCTTGTCTTAATTTTCGTCGCCAAGAAGGAACTGAGCGGTCTTTCCATTAAAAAAACGTTTTATATCATTGACAGCTTGAATCGGATGGACTTGTTTATTCTTGTTTTTCTTGGACTTGTCGCAGTGTTATCGATGTCCTTATATGATTTTATTTTACGAAAAAGCCTGAATATGCCCATCAGCGGCTGGAAAACGATTCGCATTTCTTGGATTGCGAACTCTTTTAACAGTGTCCTTGGGTTCGGCGGTCTATCAGGAGCAGGGCTTAGAACACTTCTATACAAGGAGTACATAACCGATACGAAAAAACTGCTCAAAGGCATTGCCCTTTTGACTTCCTCGGTTCTTTTGGGCTTATCTATTTTCAGTGATCTGATCTTGGTGAGGGTGCTTCCTGTTGAAAGTATTATTAGCCAAGAGCCGTGGCTATGGGCCTTTGTGATCATCTTTGCTTGTATTGTGCCTATTTACATCATTATGGCGTCCGTACGAAAAAGCTCGATTGAGAGCGGTGAAAGCGGACTGAAGCATCCGATTTACGCTTATATCGGAGCATCGTTTTTAGAATGGCTGGCAGCTGGTCTCGTCATGTACATGGCTGTCGTCTCTATGGGGATGAATGTCGATGTCCGGATTGTATTAGGCGTATTTGCGATTGCGTCAATCGGCGGTTTAATCAGTATGGTTCCGGGCGGATTTGGTTCATTTGACCTCATCTTTTTACTGAGCATGCAGTACATTGGGTTTGATAAAGAGATGGTGCTGACGGCGCTCGTTTTGTACCGCTTCGTGTACTCGATCTTCCCGTTTATCCTTGGGCTTTGTCTAGCTGCTTACGATTTAACGGGAACGACGCTTAGACGTCTTGAAGGCAATCCGAGAATGGCACCTGCCGTAGAAACAACAAACGTCTTAATTGTGTTGCACCGTGCTTTATTAATCCGTTTACTGTACGGATCAGTATCAATTTTAACTTTCGGAAGCGGCTTGCTCATCATGGCGTCTGTTGTGCTCCCTGTCGATCGATTAGGCGTGATTACGAGCATTCCACGCTTTCTATTATCAGGATTTAATGGTCTTTCTTTAATGTTCGGCATCATCCTGATGATTTTGTCCATTGAAGTGTATAAACGAACAAAAAGATCGTATGTGCTGACGATGATCGCCCTAGCAGGCGGCTTTGTGTTTACTTTGTTAAAAGGATTTAACCTGAGTCTCATCTTTATTCTGCCAGTCATCATGGCTGTATTTTTCTCTCTTCGAAATCAATTTGTGAAGCAGCAGGCTCCTTATTCCTTGTATCAGTTTGTGGCGGCTGCCGCTGGTTATTTACTCGTGCTGTTTAACTATAATGTCATCGGCAACTTTATTTGGACAAAAATTGGACATTTCTTGAGTAGGGATTACCTCGTGCATAATGAACGGCATATCACAATGACAAGCATGATTGCTCTCATCGGTGTACCACTTTTCTTTTTCATTAGTAAATTGATTTTTAATAAAAAAGCATTCTCGATTGGAGAAAAAGCAGATGAGGAAAAATTAAAAACGTTTTTAGAGGAAAAGGGCGGAAATGCCCTCAGTCATCTTGGCTTTTTAGGCGACAAAAAACTATTTTTCTCAAGTGATGGAGAGGCGATGCTTCAATTTGGACGCATTGGCCGCTGCGTCATTGTGCTTGGAGATCCATCTGGACGTAAAGCATCCTATCCACTTGTACTTGAAGAGTTTCTACAGCAGACAGAAAAAGCAGGCTATCGCGTTGCTTTTTATCAAGTAGAACGGGAAGGGATGGCGCTCTACCATGACTTAGGCTTTCACTTCTTTAAGCTTGGAGAAGAAGCCATGGTCGATTTAGAAACGTTCTCTCTTTCCGGTAAGAAAAAATCAAATTTACGGGCTGTGGCCAATAAGTTTGAACGAGAAGGCTATACGTTTGAAATGCTGGAACCGCCTTTTTCAGATGAGCTCATCTCAACCTTAAAACAGATTTCTGACAGCTGGCTCGGAAAGAAAAATGAAAAAGGGTTTTCGCTCGGCTATTTTCAAGAAGATTATCTTCAAAAAGCACCGATTGCGATTCTGAAGGATGAACAAGGGGAAATCATTTCTTTTGTATCACTAATGCCGATGTATCAAGAAGGGGAGATTTCCATCGACCTAATGCGTCATATGCATGATGCACCGAACGGGATGATGGATGCGCTGTTTATCCACCTTTTTCAATGGGCGAAAGAAAAAGGCTACAAATTCTTTAACATGGGAATGGCGCCTTTATCGAATGTAGGAACATTTCATCAATCCTTCCTCACGGAGCGTTTGGCGAGTGTTATTTTCAACAACGTCAGATTTATGTACAGCTTCAGCGGATTACGGTCGTTTAAACAGAAATATAAACCTGAATGGCGCGGAAAATACTTAGCGTATAAAAAGAATACATCATTACCTGTCACAATGGTGCTTGTCACCAAGCTGATAGGGATGGACCCAAATCGCAACCGGCGTCCATAGATCAAAAGCCTTTACCTTTCACTAGGTGAAGGTTTTTTTAGACAAAAGAATAGCAAAAGTGGTAAAGTTGAAGAGTAAGGGGGATGTAAATATGACATTAAATGAATGGTTTAAAAAGGGATTAACTGAACGTACATATGTACACAACATGGAGAAAAACCGAGAAAATCTACTCACGGTGTACAACCAGTACGCAATTCATCAAAAAGAAAAAGAGCTGCTTCAAAAGCTGCAAAAGAAAAAGCTCAGAGCGCTTGTCATCACAGCGGATTGGTGCGGAGATGCGATGGTCAATGTACCAATTTTCATGCGTATTGCAAGTGAAGCACTCATTGATGCGCGCTATTTCATTCGGGACGAGCATCTAGATCTGATGGATCAGTATTTAACGAACGGGACCGCAAGATCGATTCCGATTATCGTGATCATTGATCAGGATGGGAATGAAGTAGGTAAATGGGGACCACGCTCAACAGAAGCACAGCGATTTGTTGATGAGAAAAAACCCGACAAGGATGCCCCTGATTTTGAGGAAGCTTTTCAAGTATTTGCGAAAGAAGCCGCACATCACTATACGACAGATCGTTACTTATGGAAAGATATTGAGAAAGAAATAGTAGAAGTTTTGGAAAAAATATAAACCAAAAGACTACTTCGCCGCAACGGGAAGTAGTCTTTTTTTATCTTGTTTTTGCGTCTCACCTACAAAACACCGCATAAAGATGTAGAAAAACCGCAGAATTCTACAAAAAACCGCAGAAAACCGCAACGCATCACGATTTTCCCAACCATTTTTAGTTGAAAAACCTCATATGTGCCATGAAAACCTTAATTTTGCCCTTATCTAAAGGCTCATATAACGCACGTTGGTTTGCTTTTTCCCAATACAAGAGGCCCAGCAACTATAGTAATCTAGTTGTAATCTCCTTTGAACGAACTAAAAAACAAATGACGGAAAAGGGCTGGCGATCAATCTATGAAAAAAATCATTTATCTCGATCAAGAAAAAAAGAAGCTCGCTGAATCGAAAAAAAGAGAACAGCGTTCCATCAAATCACTTAGGCTGCTTGTGTTTTATGACGGGCAAAGTCCTTCATGTGCAAAAGCGATGGACTTGTTGAAAGCTCTCGATTGGAAGAACCGTATTCATTTTGAATCCTTTAGACACTCGCAGCTGCTCAAACTGAACAAAATAAGTGAAGAAAAGGCTGAAAAGCGAATCGTGTCAATTTCCTTAGCCAAAAACCAAAAAAACTCAGGGATCTATACATGGCTGAAAATTGCTTGCAATATCCCTGCATTATGGGGAACGATCCCATTCATCGTGCTCAGCATTTGGTTAGGTTTTGGTCAGCATGCGTACGATTACTTTGCGAGAAAACGGTATGTTCATTCAGTCAAACAAGTCACCCGTCCTGATACAGATCAACAGAAGACCATTTAATGAATAGGAAAAGCATGACCTTCGATCGGCAGAAGGTCATGCTTTTTTGTAATAGGGTACATATGATGCAAGATGATGAAGCAGCGTTCTCGTGTAGGACATATAGGTACGTTCGTCAAGCTCAGAACCCGCATAGGAAAGCAAGGTTCTAAGAGCAAACAAGTACTCACTGTGCAGCTCATTTTGTTTAAAGTAAGGAAGAGCTGCTTCGATCAAATAGGTTTTCAAATCAAGAGGGTTTTCCTCAATCATCAATTTAAAGATTTTGATCATATATAAACAGTTTGGCTGAATACGAGGCTGTTTTAACAGCTCATGTATGTAGGGAAGGGCCTTTTTGCGGTCGTATTCAGCATATAAGGTCGCGATTTCATACAGAGTTTCACAGTAACGGTCTTCTATCTGTTCTTGATTAAAGTAATTGAGTGAATCTAGTAAATAAGGCACAGCTGAAGAAAAATCGCCTTCCCGTTTTAAGAGCACCCCGTAATAAAAATAAGCGGTCATTTTAATATAGGCATCAGGATAAAGGGACGTGTGCAAAATCACTTCTTTTAAATATTTCTTCGCCGTTTGAAAGGCTTTTAGTTCCAGTGAGATCACGCCATGAATGAGTGTGCAGTGAATGATCCGCTTGAAATTGTTCTTTTGTCTATATAAATCCATGGCTTGATGGGTTGCTTCAAGCGCATCGCCAAGAAGTCCCATGTTTCCAAGTGCTTTTGCATAGTGATAATACAGGTCACTTTGTTCAACAGACGCGTAAGAAAAGCAGCTCTCAAGTTTCTTTATCCCTTCTTCAAGCTGACCATTTGTAATGAGATGAATGCCATCTAGATATTCAAATATTTCTTTTTCCGTTTCAATAAAGGTTTTTTCAAACTTTTTAAGCACGCGGTGTGTTTTTAAGGCAAGTGGCTGCTTGTCCGATAATAAATAAAATTGAAATAGGGACAAATGATACTGAATGCCTAAATCTAGCGAAAAGAACTGTTCTTCGTGCTGAATGATCATTTCTGCATTTTGTTCAGCTTGATCGAGTGCATAGAAATACATATTCATTTGAAACTCATCTAAGAGTGACAGCAGGTGACGCGCCTTTTGTGACAGCGTTTCTTGACTGATGCCAAGTCGTTCAAGCAGTAAATTGATCGTATCTTGATTGGCCTCCTTTGAGCCATTTTCGATTTTACTTAAATGAGAGACAGAACAAATTCCTTCTGCCAATTCAGATTGGGTCATATTTTGTTTATACCGGTAGAGCTTGATGATTTGCCCGATATTGATTTTCATTCCATCCAGAAGCCTCCCTTCCAATCATGGTTTGAAAGCCTTTTGACAAAATAACCGCATTAGACAAAATGGGAATAACTAAACCTATTTCATCATCTTGGGTTTTTTATCAAAATTTGTTTAAAACGTAATATGATTGTAACATTACTTGAAAAACTCAAACAACTTTTTAGCAGAAGGGATGGGAAACATCATTTGCAACTGCTCGCAATGATGTTTATAATGTGAATGAGAATCAATTTCAATTAAGATTGATTGAAAGGATGACACATATGCCAGAAATCAAACAACAAACAGAAGCGTTAACGGTACGAGACGCTGTCAGATATAGACGATCCATTCGAAAATTTAAAGAAACGCCGGTGACCATTGAGCAGCTTCAGCCGT
Source organism: Bacillus pumilus (assembly GCF_900186955.1). Taxonomy (NCBI): domain Bacteria; kingdom Bacillati; phylum Bacillota; class Bacilli; order Caryophanales; family Bacillaceae; genus Bacillus; species Bacillus pumilus. The sequence continues at coordinate 881,167 of NZ_LT906438.1, forward strand.
TATTAGAGGATGCGGTCTATGCACCGAATCATAAAATTACGGAGCCTTGGCGCTTTCTATATGCGGTGACGGAGGAAGCGAAAGCGACATTTATTGATCGCTTCATTGCGTTCTTCAAGCGCAACAATCCAGATGCAAAGGAAGAAAAGATCAATCAATATAGAGATTACTTTTCAAAAGTCCCAGCCCTTTTACTTGTGGTGTTAAAGGAAGACGAGAACCCAGTGGTAAGAAATGATGATTTTGCCGCTGTGAGCGCGCTCATTCAAAACTTCCAGCTGCTTGCTTGGGATCAAGGAATCGGTATGGTCTGGAAGAGCGGCCGCATCTTATACGACAAAGGCTTTCAACAGGACATGGGCCTAAAGGAAAACGAGCGGTTTGCTGCCATCCTTCATATTGGTTATCCAGAAGAGGTGCCTGAGGAAAAATCACGTCAGAAAGCATCAAGTCTTCTTACTGAAATTCAATAAAAGAAGAAAAGCAGACCGCAAAAGGGTCTGCTTTTTTTACTTATTGTTTTTTGGCGCGCTGATCGGCTGCTTTCATACGTGCCATTGCTTTTACGTCATTCGGATCTGCAAGTTCTTTGGAAAATTCAACATATTCGCCATCCGACTCTTGTGCTGCAAGTTCGTGATTGGCTTTTTGGTGTTGGTCTTTTTTCAAAGCCTTTCCCTCCTTTACAAGATCACTTTAGTTATGTGCTTGTTGGAGTGGAATATCCATCTTATTTGTTTCTTTTTTCTGCTGCTCTTTCCGCTTTTTTGAATTCCTGCTGATACAGGACTTCCTGGGTTTTCTTCAGCTTTGAAGTTGGCTGGTGTTCTTTTTTCTTCATCAAAATCGCCCCCTCATCTCATTTCTAATAGGATGGGTGTTTTTGACAAAAATTATTCCTTTGAATGCAAAATCGCTTCTTTTAATTCAGGATGCAAAAAGTCATAAGAAGAAAGCAATGCCTTCTTCGGCAGCGCACGCTGACCTTCTAAAACAAGTAATGACATTTCGCCAAGTGCCGTTCGAATGACAAAGGATGGGACCTTCAGCCAGTGAGGGCGGTGAAGGGCAGACGCTATCGTTTGTCCAAGCTGCTTCATTTGAACAGGATTCGGTGATGTGACATTGAGTGGACCTGAGATGTCGTCATTGTGTATTGCATAAGCAATGAGATGTGCTACATCTTCGACATGAACCCATGAAACCCATTGCGAGCCGGAGCCAATCGTTCCGCCGGCAAATAGTTTATATGGCAGTGTCATCAGTGGCAAGGTACCTTTTTCTCCTAACACGACGCCGAAGCGTGTGTAGACGGTACGAATGCCGAGTGCTTCAATCTTTTGCCCCTCAGCTTCCCAACGCTTTGATGTATGACTTAAGAAATCAGTATCCGCAGGAGGTGATTCCTCTGTAAAATCTCCTGTTTGAGACGTGCCATAAATTCCGACAGCACTTGCTTGAATGAGCACAGATGGTTTCGATTCCTGCGCTTCTATAATGCGCCTTACTTCTTGTGTGGATTGAATACGGCTAGAGAGGATGCCTTCTTTTGCCTTGTCTGTCCAGCGGGTGAAAATGGATTTTCCAGCAAGGTTAATCCAGACATCAATCGCAGGAAGTTCATGCTCAGGTGCAGCACCTTCTGTCAGCCACTGCACATAGTGTAAATGATTTTGTTCGGATTCCTTTGGATTTCTTGTTAAAATATATAGATGATGTCCTTCAGCAGCGAGCACTTTCGTGACGTGCCGGCCGATAAAACCGGTTCCTCCGGTGATGGCGATATTCAATTGACATCTCTCCTCTCATATACATACCTATATCTTTCACGATTTTGAATCAGAAGAAACATCCTGACTGTTTTAAAAAAGGAGTGATCACAGGATGCCCTATATTACAAAAATCTCCGCTCAGAAAAACAATACAGAGCGGGTGAACATTTTTCTAGATGAAAAATACGCCTTTAGCGTTGATCTAGATGTGCTCGTCCAGCACGATTTGAAAAAAGGGAAAGAGCTGGACGAAGCAGATATCATCGACATTCAATTCGGTGATGCTGTGAAAAAAGGATTTCAGCAGGCCGTCGATTATTTATCCTACCGAATGAGATCGGTGAAAGAAGTAACCGATTATTTGACGAAAAAAGAAATCCCGGCACCTGCTATTAGTGAAATTATACACAAATTAAAGCATTACAAGTATGTAAATGATCTTGAATTTGCGGAAGCCTATGTCAGCACCCACCGTAAAACGAATAGCAAAGGGCCGTCCGTCCTGAAAAAAGAGCTAAAGCTCAAAGGGATAGATGATGACAACATTGAACAAACACTATCGCAATATCCTGATGACTTACAGCTGGAGGAAGCTGTGAAGCAGGTTGAGAAGCTTGTGAGAAAAGAAAAAAATCGTTCCGCAAAAGAGATCGAGCAGCGCATCAAGCTGCAGCTGCAGCGAAAGGGATTTTCGTTTGGGATCATTGATAAAGCCCTTCAAGAAGCCTATGATGGACAAGAAGAGGAAAAGGAAGAAGAAGCCCTCCTCTATATGCTGGAGAAGGCAAAACGCAAGGTAGGATATGACGGGTCATTTGAAAAAAAGATGAAGGTGAAGCAATTTTTATTCAGAAAAGGCTTCGATCTCGATACAATTGATCACGTTTTAGACAAAGGGGAATGACAGATGGACAAACGTTATAGTGAGATGACGGAATACGAATTGAAGCAAGAGATTGCCTCTCTTTCTGAAAAAGCACGAAAGGCTGAGCAGCTTGGCATTGTGAATGAATATGCCGTCTTAGAACGGAAAATCGATATGGCCAAAGCCTACTTATTAGATCCAGCCTTGATTCAAACCAAAACGACTTATCAAATCAAAGATACAGACGAAGCGTTTTTTGTGGAATATTTAAATGGTGTATTTGCGTGGGGACACAGAGTATCAGCTCCAAATAAGGAAGATGCACTGCCAATTTCAATGCTTACGCAAAAGGACTGATCCAGTGTGTAGGCAAACCATCGCATTCAGCGCTAGTCCTGCGTGCCGGTGCTCACGAATGTCAAATTCGCTCCGCTACGGTACTCGTCCTTCCTAGGGCTGCAAAGGTTTTCTATCACGCTGAAAAGAAGACAAAGGACTGATCCTAGAGATCAGTCCTTTTCTTTACTTCGAACGTTGTTTACGGACGTTGTTCTGAAGTACGATGTCGTGCTGCGTTTGCTGCGTTTCTCCGTTGACCTGAGAGGCAGAATGCTTTGCATTCGCCCATGGTTGAGGGTAAGCGGTTGTCCTTAATTGAACAAAGTCTTCCATATACGATTTCCCATTTGAACTCATATCTCAAGCACTCCCTTTGGAAAAATTAGCGTTTCCCTGATGCCCTCATTCGTTCCTGTGGACGTGTATTCGTCTCACCATTCGGCCTTTTAGACGCATAAGCATCTGTGGCGCCTGGCTCGCCTTCAAATTTGTGATTCACTTGATTTGGAAAGCCTTTTGCTTTATTACGCATCTCGATTCCCTCCAAACAATACAAATCATTTGCGTCTTTTGAAGACGTAAGGGTAGTATATGAAAAAAGAGGTTTTTTTAAAAAGGCACTTTCTGCTAGATGAAGGAGGAACATGCATGGAACAATACTTTGAGCGACTAACAGAACAACTCATGGAAAAAAACAATATGCTGACATATGATGAAGCACGTACATGGGTAGAGCTGCTTTGGAGTGATTTTGAAACGACCTATGCAAAGGCTGGCCACAAGTATAAAGGACAGGAAACAACTGAACGGATTGTCCAAGAGTGGATTGAGAGCTACGGTGCGCAGCTGCATTTATTCCAAAATAAACAATCGAAGGCAAACGAGCATCTACAAGAGCAGAATAAAGGGCTGCTTCATTAAAAGAAGTGCCCTCATCTTTTTCAAGAAATAGGAAAATATATAAATGAGTAAACAATTTTATGATACAATACCCAGTCTGTGATCGAAATTACAGGCTTTTTACAATGGTTAAACTTAAAATTACATTAAATTCATCTTACTGAAAATCACTGGAAATAAAACTTTGATATAATGGAACGATTAAAGAGACATGTAATTTATGGATAATAAAAAAGGGTTTCGTTTCCTGACAAAAAAGGAATAATGAACATATCAGACTATGTGAAAAAAGTGAAGAGAAGGTGCGATATGGAACGAGAATTGCTCTCTGTTATAATTCCTTCTTACAATGAAGGTGAAAACATCAGACGAATCTTTGAGGCACTCGAGGAAGAGTTTCGCGATTTTCATTATGACTTTGAAATCATCTTTGTGAATGATGGAAGCAAAGACAACACACTTCAATATATGAGAGAGCTCTCTCGCAAAAGTGCAAAGGTCAAATACATTTCCTTCTCACGTAACTTTGGGAAGGAAGCCGCTATTCTGGCAGGACTTGAATATGCGAAGGGAGTAGCTGCGATCATCATGGACGCCGACTTGCAGCACCCAACGTATTTGATTCAGGACTTCGTCAGAGGATATGAAGAAGGCTACCATCAAGTCATTGCCAAACGGAACCGTAAAGGAGACAGCAAGCTTCGCTCTTACTTATCATCCATGTACTATAAAGTGATGAACAAGGTAGTCGAAGTGGACTTGCGTGATGGCGTCGGAGATTTCCGTTTAATTTCGCGCCAAGCAATTGATGCATTACTTCAGTTGAAAGAAGGAAATCGTTTTTCAAAAGGGCTTTTTTGCTGGATTGGGTTTGAAGAAAAGGTCATCTATTATGAAAATGTAGAAAGACAGCATGGTGATACAAAATGGTCACTAAAGAAGTTGTTTAACTATGGCATAGATGGCGTCATTTCCTTTAACAACCGCCCGCTGCGTATTTGTTTTTATACTGGCATACTGATCTTATTCCTTTCTTTGATTTACATCGTTGCCACCTTTATTCAAATCGTCAGAACGGGCGTGATGGTACCTGGTTATTTCACTTTAATATCGGCTGTGCTTTTCCTCGGAGGTGTCCAGCTTTTGAGTCTAGGTGTGATTGGAGAATATATTGGCCGCATTTATTATGAAACGAAAAAGAGGCCACATTATTTGATCCAAGAATCAAATGTCATGCAGCAAGAGACAAGCTCTAAGGAACAAGACCGAGTGTTAACACAGTTATTTAAATAACGTGGAGTCAAATAACCGGCAAGCACGTATCGCTTGCTGGGTTGTTTTGTTTCAAAGAACAATGGATCTTTTGTGGAAAGGATTTAGATGATGAAACGTAGATGGATAATCATTGGAATGTGCATCATTCTCGCATTATTAGGCCACTCCTTTTTCTTATATGAATATACGCAAGGCCGGTACATGACAGGAGATGGGGATGGCATCTCGCAAATGCTCCCATTTAAAAAGCTGCTTTACGACGAATATGTCAAAGGGAATTTCTTTTATTCCTATCAATTCGGTCTAGGCGGCGGTACATACACGCAATTAGGGTATTATTTCACAACGTCGACGGTCTTTATGGTGACAGTCGCTGTCGTCTGGCTGATGAATGCGCTCCATCTCATACAGTCAACGGACATTCATTTCTGGGCAAATGCCGTGATTTGGCTGAGTGTAATCAAGCTGACGCTTATTCTTTTCATCGCTTACCGTGTGCTTCTTTCAATGGTTCAAAATAGATTGGGTGCACTGACAGGTGCCGCAATCTATGGATTATCTATTGTATATTTCCGGCATCAAACGTTTTGGGAATTTTTCACCGACAGCATGATGTGGCTCCCGCTGCTTGTACTTGGGGTTGAGCGGATATTCAAAACGGGTAAGCCCGCTTGGTTTATTGCGAGTTGCAGTTTGATGCTGATCAACAACTTTTACTTTGCTTACATTCACTTTATCTTTTTAGCGATATATCTTGTCTTCAGATATATGATCAAGCTGCGAAGTGAGGAGCGTGGGTGGAAGGTGTTTTGGACGCTTGCGATCTCTACACTGCTATCCTTTGGGATCAGTGCCGCCTTTTTTATCCCGTCTGTTTATGGCTTTCTTAACAATATAAGACCGCCGTATGAACAGGCCATTCCTTGGTTCGAACTGCATGATCATCTGCTGTTTACGAGCAGGGTGTATTTATTACCCGTGATTTTTCTGATTTGTCTGTTTCTCGTACCGCTTTACCGGAACAGATGGTTTTTCATGTTCACATCCATGAGTATGTTGCTCATTGTTTTTCACTTTAGCCCAAAGATGGCGAGTGTGTTTAATGGTTTTTCAGCACCACAGTACAGATTTGAATACATTCTTGCCTTTACAGTTGGAGCGGTCGTTGCCATCACGATCAAGCATTTCTCACAAATCGAGTGGAAGTGGAAAAAGCGTGCGGTCTTAGGCGCTTGGATCGTGTTCCTACTCGCAGTCGCCCTTTCAGAACGAGCAAAGGGAAACATGGATGTCGTTGTGTTTACAGGTATAGGACTGCTTGTGATCAGCTTGTTCTTCCTATGGATGCATGCCGAAAAACGTCATCACCTTCGTCTCTTTTCAGCTGTGCTTATTGCCATCAGCTTACTGACAGCAGGCGTGTATCAGCAGGGATACTTATCTGAAAGAAGCAATATTAAGAGCGTATCAGATACGTATCTGAATAGTGAGGCATATGCTGGACATGAACAAATGAAGCTCATTCGGCAAATTCAAAGCCGCTCAAAAGATCCGCTCGCCCGGATTGATTGGATGAATGGCGTGCGAAACAATACCCCATTATTTGAAGGCTTCCAAGGCATGAGTGTGTATTCAAGTATATTGAATCAGCATTTGCTCAATTTCTATTGGAATGACCTGCAAATCGATATGGGACGGGAAAGTGTCAGCCGGTATGCAACAATGGGGGACAGGGCGAATTTATACAGCCTGACCTACGGAAAGTATTATATGAGAAACAGCATGATGCCTTACTCACCACCAGCTTATTTTAAGCCAATCTTGAAAAGTGAGCATTATGAGGTATATGAAAATACTCGGTCACTGCCATTTGCAAGAACAACGAGCACCGTTTATTCAGAACAATCCTTAAAGGATGCCTCAGCACTTGATAAAGAGCATGCGATGCTGCAAGGCGTCATTTTAGACAAAAAAGGAAACGCTGAAATTGAGCACGCAGCAGATCGACTCAAAGATACGAATATTCATACGGAACAAGCTGTATACGAACATGGCGTGCTTGATGTATACGGAGAAATGGGCGGTCTGAATATCACACTGCCAGATGACATCGCTCGCGCTGGGGATGTGTATGTGAGCTTTTATGTGAAGCGGACCGACCGTAACGAAGGATTTCAGTTATCCGTTGACGACTATGTCACATCAAGAAAAAGCAATACATCCATCTACAAAACAGGTGTCAATGAAGTGACGATTCGGGTCCCAGCGGAAAAGATCCTCTCCATTCGAGTACCAAAAGGGACATACGAGCTCAATCAACTGAAGCTGTATCAAGAGCCTTACCGCGTCCTAGAGAAAGCATATGAAAAAGAAAAACAGGATGATGGCAACCAGCAGGTAAAGCTCGAAAACAACCGCTTTACTATTTCATATGATAACAAACGCAGTGATGACTACATGATTCTGCCCGTTCCATATGAAAAAGGCTGGGAGCTCACGGTAAATGGACACAAAACCGATATCGAAAAAGCCAACTACACTTTTATTGGGTTTCCAATAGAAAAAGGTGAGAACGAGATTGTGCTAACCTACTATCCACCTTATATCAGAATTCTCGCATTGATTTCACTCGTCAGTTTGATTTGTGCGATCCTCTATGCACGGAGACAACATAAGAAACACCACTTTTCATCATAAGTGGTGTTTTTTTGTCTTTCATCTCATACGTAAGTTTCTTCATCCCATTCAATCGTATATTCGTTCATTTTTTTATCAATATCGTTTTGAATACTTATGTGCTGAAATAGCGCGTTCAATTCTTCTGTCCTCTTTCTTCGATCCTTTTCATAATAATAGAACGCATCTCGATCATCATGATCCCTTAGCATCTTTGCTATGACCATGGCATCTTCTAGACTATACGATGCTCCTTGACCAACAAAAGGATTTGCTGTATGTACAGCATCACCTATAAGAACAACTCGTCCTTTTGACCACACAGGAAGACCCTTTATTTCATAGATACTTCTTGGAAAGAACATGTCTGTATGATCGATGATGTCAGATAGGTGTTTAGGAATGTTCCAATGTTCCATTTGTTTATATAATAACTGTCGAATGGTTTCTTTATTGGCTTTCTCAAAATGTTTTGTAGGTAACTTCTCAGGACACTGAGAGAAAGCTTGCCATAAAATATTCATTTTATTTGTTGGATGCGCTTTTCCAAAAATGAATTGAAAGTTTCCGTCATTGTAAAAATAACTTGTTGCCTCATCCAATACAAAATCCTTCACAAACGATACTCCTTGCAGTCCCCAAAAACCGCTATAATCTAATTTAGCATTAAACGCAATAGCCTCTCTTGTTTTCGAAAAAGTTCCATCTGCTCCTATTATGATATCACCTGTTATCTCAGTTTCATCTTCAAAAAGAACCTGTACGGAATGAGGCAGCTGTTTGATCGAGGTTAACTTTTTGTTGTATTTCACTTCTATTCCTTGACGGTGAACTTCTTTTAAAAGTGATTTGATGATTTGGTCTCTCATGACGTTCAGTAAAGGGGCATCATAATATTTTTCACTATAATTGTGAAAGATCGCTTCTACTTCATTTTCACTGTTTATTTGCTGGATCTTCTTTATCACTGTTGCATTTGCTATCACTTCATTTTTACACCCGATTTCATCCAAAATCTTTACCCCATTCGGAGACAGTAAAAAACCTGCTCCTGTTTCTAATTCTTCATCTGACCTGCTTTCATAAATCGTACTTTCCATCCCAGCCTTTTTTAAAAATAAAGAAGTAGCCAATCCTGCTACACCACTGCCGATAATGATCACATTTTCAGATTTCATTATTTCCCCTCCTCTTTTATAAACAGACCAGTCGGTTTATTTTAGTGCAAAAAAATAAGCTTTTTCATATAGGACAGCGTATCACAATTCCCCCTTTTCATTTGGTAATTAAAGTATATGATAATATGTTATAAATGATTTCGCAAGAATGAAACTAACCAATTTCTGATCAACTTCTTTTAAAAACATGAAGGGGATAACAAAACATGAACAAAGACACCGTGATAAAACACTACGAACACACCCTTGAATGGGTACTGTCACTAGCGGATGTAACAGACGAAGAATGGCGCCGCGCCATTGCTGATGGAAAGTGGAGCATTGCTGAGATCATCGCACATTTTGTTCCGTGGGATGAATTTATTTTACATGATCGCCTAAAGGAATTTTGGAACGATCGGGCGTTATGTAAGGCACCTGATGTGCATGAAATGAATCGAAAGTCAGCCGAAAGGGCAAGACACGAAAAGAGAAGCGAGACGATTGGGCGATTTATTGCTGTCAGAACAGAATTGCTTCAAGAAATGAAGAAAATCGAAGCATCTCGCTGGACTACACCCTTTCTGATCGGTCAAACCGAGCTGACGTTATCAAGTTATTTTCCAGGCTTAATTAAGCATGATCTCCATCATATGGAGCAGGTTAAACAAGCGCTCTCAACAGAAAGACGATAGCCTCACGATGCTTCTTTCTCAAATGGAAACGTCGCATAATCAAACAAAAAATGAAATAGCCAAAGACTAAGCGCAAAGAGAATTTCTTCAGAAGTAGTCAGCAAAATGCCGTCAACCAATTCGTCTGATAAATAGACAGCACCCCAAATAAACAAAAGGTGAAGTAAGATGGCATAGAAAACGATGGATCGTTTTTTGGACCGGCATTTTCGAACAAACCGTATGAGCACGTGTTCCAGATGTTCAAAAGAGATCCCGAGTACAACATAGATGCCCATAAACAGTAGCAGCGATAAAATCGATTGATAAAAAGCACCCGTCAAATGAAAGAACAGCACACAAAACAACAAAAATATGTAACAGATAGCTGATAGCGCCATCAGCCATTTCAACCCTTGCCAAAAAGCGTGAACAGATTGCTGCATGGGTAAACAACACTCCTTTTCATGAAGATACCTGCAAAAAGGACAGCCTTTTTGCAGGAAGGTGGAATTAATCCTCTTTTTTAGGCGCAGCGATGACAGGGTGTTTTTCAGTGTCAAGCAATTTCAAGAAGTCTTCGCCTTGATCTAAATGATCAAGAACAAGCTGTTTCGGTGTGACCGCAAGCCACTGATTGAGTGAGATATCTGCATAATGATCACTCTTAAAGATTTCTAAGAAATAAAGCGGTTCGTCGCCTGTATTTTCTACATAATGCCCCATCGCAAATGGCACATATCCAACGTCTCCGGCCTGATAGTTGAAGGTTCTCGCATGTCCATCAGAGGCAAATACAGTCATTCGTGCCTTTCCAGAAATGAAATATTGCCATTCATCCGTATTTGGATGCCAGTGCAGCTCACGAATGGCGCCTGGATCGACTTTCACAAGAGCAGACGCAATCGTTTTAGACGCTTTGAAATTGGTAGAGTCCGCAATCCACACTTGTCCACCGCTTGACGTAATCGGCTCTTGTTTTAACAGCTCATATTTAAAGGAATTCGGGACTTCTCCTTGCTCTGTTTTCACTTTGTCACACTCAAGGGAACCAGGAATTCCTTTTTGGAAAATATACTTCTCTTTCTCTGGCAGTTTCTCAAATTGCTCCTTTGTCATTCCAAAGTTTTGGAGCACAACTTCCTCTGGCGTATGGGCAAGCCAATCAGTCACTTGGAACGTACTATTTTCAGAGAAGGAACCATCATCAAACACAAGCAAGAATTCAGCTCCCGGTTCAAGTGCTTGAATAGAGTGCGGTAAGCCTGAAGGGAAGTACCACAAATCACCCTCGGTCACATCCTCTGTAAAATTGCGCCCCTCTGCATCAACTGATGTAATTCGGGCGTCCCCATAAATCATGTACGCCCATTCTGCTTCCTTATGCCAGTGCAACTCGCGAATTGCACCAGGCTTTAGCCGCATGTTCACAGAGGCAAGACTTTTAGAAATGGGCAGTTCACGTACTGTGACTTCTCTGGCGTAACCGCCTTTTTCTAAACGGTTGTGCGTATCAGAAAAAGAATATTTCAAGTTGGGAACCGTTCCATGATCGGTTTCTGGTGGCGTGAGCATATCTGGGTTTTGTCTGTCTCGCTCGAGATTACGTGGAATTTTGACCGTTGCTCCTTTTTCTCCTCGAATCGGCTGTGGTACACCATTTTGCTTTTCACTCATGATAAAATCCCCTTTCAACATCGTATTGTGTGAGGTGACAAAAGGCCTTTCATTTCGCCCTCGTTTTCATAAGGTGAAACGAATCAAGCAGATGTCAATCTGATTCATCATTTTTTTGAACAGCGACCAATCGTTGGATGAGCTTGCTTAATTCATCAAACTTTCGTTCAAAACGTGTCAGCAAGTAAACTGTCAAAATGGCAGGAAAGCCAGCCTGACCGAGCTGCTTCAGCCATTCCTCCGAAAAAAAGGTCTCCATTTGTCTCACCTCCCAGCGGATGCTCGTCTTCTCTATAAGTGGTATGAAAGAAGAAATAGGAAATCAAAGGGGGAGAAAATGAATCATTAGACCCGTTTCACAAAGTTTACTTTTTTTAACTTTTGTCCACTTAATGCAAGTAGAGAGAACAAAGGGGAGGATGCACATGGATTATCGGCTGTTATTGAAAGCAAAATGGAATGAAATCGTTGATCACCCGCTCATTCAGCAATTTTTAAGCAACCCTAAAAACCAGCAGCTGCTCCGGCAAGTCATGGAAGAGCCAAACGAAGAAAATGCGAAAAAACTAGATTCCGAGTTCAAGCAGTTTTATCAGAAAATCCGCATCATCAAGTATATTTCCACAATGATCCGCATCTTTTCAGTCGACTTTGACAAACGAGTGAAAAAAAAGCAGCAACGTTTTCCACTCATACTCGATCATCCTGATACGCAAGAAGTGAAAGACCCTGTTCAAACAGATACGTATGAAGCCGTGCTCTTCAACCAGCAAGACCTAGGGGAGCACTTGCAAGATCAAACATTGTACAAGGCTTACCAGCAGCTCACAGACAAACAAAAAATGGTCTTAACCCATATTTATGTTGAAGGTCAAACAATGAAAGAAATAGCCGACCGGCTAGGCGAAACGAGACAAAACATCTCAAACATCCACAAAAAAGCGCTCAACAAAATAAAAGAAGAAACAGGGGGAGATGTCCGTGAACGAAGAAAAAATGACCAATGGGGAAATGGAAGAACTCATTGAAACCTTCACACCCATGATCAAAAAGAAACTACAAAACACGGCATATCAAGAAAGAGAAGACCTCGAACAAGAACTCTACATCAAACTCATCGAAAAAGTAGACTGGCTGATTTACCAAGAGGGACCTGGCTTTTGGGAGTTTATTGTGGAATATATGACGAAGTTGTAAGAGTTTTAAGCACAAAAAAAGACTCGCTCACACAGAGCCGAGTCTTAATTTTTTTTGCAGTTTTTCTTCACTGAAAATCCAGCCGGTATAGGAATTTTTGATTTGGTGGTCCATGTCGATATGGCAGATCGCAACAAAAGGATAATGACCTTTGCTGCGGTAGCGCAAATCAATGAACCGCACCTCATAATGATCCTTGTATTTATCTACCTCCCACCGGTAGACAGGGGAGAAGGAGAGAAAGGCTGAAATATTTTCGTCTTGCTTGGCAATTTTCATAATCTCTGTATCAGGGACCGGCACACGGTTAAAGGTGTCTAAAATGACAACCTCTCCATTCATACTGCGCCCAACATGGAAAGAGGATTTACATTTCACGGCAATGCGCCATTGTCTGAACTTCATTGTAGGCGAAATAATAATGTCTTCAATTTCATCGAATTGTGCACGCAGCTGATGTTTAATCTGAAGCTGCATGATCACCCTGACGATATAATAACAGAAAATCACAGCATACAGCGTAATGAACGTATAGCCGGGATGCCCGCCAATCGCCCAAACGACAATGGCGACAAGGTGTGTAAAAAAGATAAACGGATCAAACGTGTTAATAATCCCAAGCGCTACCCACTTCTTTGAAAATGGACGAATGGCCTGCGTGCCGTATGCATTGAATATATCGACAAACACATGAAGGACAACGGCTAATAGTGTCCATAACCAAAGGTGAAGTAAATTCGCCCCCGGCACAAATGGGAAAAGCACAGCCGGAATCAGCAATGACCAGAACAGTACAGCCGGAATGGAATGTGTAAATCCTCGGTGATTTCTTATATAAACCGCATTATTTTTTAGTTTTAGCACAGTATCAATGTCTGGTGCTTGGGAGCCGGCGATGGTCGCGATCATCACGGCGTGTGCCATGTGTGGATCTGCGCTGACGGCTGGATCTAAAAGTGCAAGTCCCCCAAGAGAAATGCCCATTACTACATGAGTACCAGTATCCAATTGATTACCTCCTAGTTGTCATGCTTAGGAACAATCATACAAAGTATACGCCTTCTTTCAAGACTATGTGCAAAAGCACTTTTGCTTTGTTCTGATTTAATGTAACATGTTAACGTATCTACAAACAGTATACAACAAATAAGGTTCTTTTCAGAATGTTAGCCCTTGGTTCAATAAGAAGGAGTATAGATATGAAAGACATTCAAGAAAAGCTGGACCGCAAAGATATTGCGGGCTTTCAGCATGATTTAATTAATTGGTATGAAAAAGAACAACGAACACTGCCATGGCGTGAAAATCAAGATCCATACCGCGTCTGGGTATCAGAAGTGATGCTTCAGCAAACGAGAGTGGATACGGTCATTCCTTACTTCAACCGGTTTATGGAGCAATTCCCGACGGTGAAAGATCTCGCTTTAGCTGATGAAGAAAAAGTCATGAAAGCATGGGAAGGTCTTGGCTACTACTCAAGAGTGCGTAATTTACAGGCAGCTGTGAAAGAAGTATATGAATCCTACGGGGGCATTGTCCCTGATACGAAAGAGCAATTTTCAAAGCTCAAAGGTGTAGGCCCATATACGAGCGGCGCAGTGCTGAGTATCGCCTATAACAAGCCATACCCTGCGGTAGACGGCAACGTTATGAGGGTTATTTCCCGTATTTTGTCCATATGGGATGATATTGCAAAACCAAAAACGAGAAACACTTTCGAATTTGCTGTCGATCAGCTCATTTCCCGGGAAAAGCCGTCTGAATTCAATCAAGGGCTGATGGAGTTAGGTGCGCTCATTTGCACCCCAACATCCCCTGCATGTCTCATTTGCCCTGTAAACATGCATTGCTCGGCACTCGAAGAAGGCGTTCAGCATGAGCTCCCAGTGAAAAGCAAAAAGAAAAAACCGACTGCAAAATCAATGGCAGCAGCGGTGTTATTTGATGACGCAGGCAACCTTTATATTCATAAGCGGCCAAGTACAGGCCTGCTTGCTAATTTATGGGAATTCCCTAATTTGGAAACCATAAAGGGAAGAAAAACGGAAAAAGAGCAGCTAATGGATTTCTTAAAAGAGGAGGCAGGTGTACAAGCAGAGCTTGGTGACTTAGAAGGCACCATTCAGCATGTATTTACCCACCTCATCTGGAATATTTCTGTTTTCTTTGGACGTGTGACATCTGTATCTGATGACACGATGCTGAAAAAAGTGACAACAGAAGAATTTAAGGCATATGCTTTGCCAGTCTCACACCAAAAAATTTGGAAGATGGCACTTGAAGAGCCTAGTCGTATTTAACCGTTGTACCGTGGGTATAATCAGCTTCATTTCGGTGCAGACCCCCGCGGTCTTCGATTTCTGAAATGATTTCTCGATACTTAGATTGCCCTTCTTCGTTTAAATAAGGTAAAATTTGTTGGAAAGCATGATGAAAGTAAGCAAGCTCAGTATCTTTCCATTGATCCTTGGACATCATGCCAAGCTGGCTTAAATCGCGTCCGACATACATGAATGTAACCTCCTAATAGGAACTTTCCTATTAGTGTGAAGCGAATGGACGAAAACTATTCAAATCAGGAGATGAACCATAATGAGTCAACGTAAATGTGCATTAATTACAGGCAGTAGTAGAGGTGTAGGGAAAGAAGTAGCCCTTCGTTTAGCTGAAAAAGGATATGACATTGTCATTAACTATGCGAGAAGCAAAAAAGCCGCACTTGAAACAGCGGAAGAAATTGAAGCGATGGGTGTGAAAACATTGGTTGTCAAAGCCAATGTAGGTCAGCCAGAGAAAATCAAAGATATGTTTCAGCAAATCGACGAAACCTTTGGCCGTTTAGATATATTTGTGAACAATGCGGCATCAGGCGTTCAGCGTCCAATCATGGACCTTGAAGAAAATCATTGGGACTGGACGATGAATATCAATGCGAAAGCTTTGTTATTCTGCGGACAAGAAGCGGCGAAATTAATGGAGAAAAACGGCGGCGGACATATCGTCAGCATTAGCTCACTAGGCTCCATCCGCTACCTTGAAAATTACACAGTAGTCGGCGTATCAAAAGCAGCATTAGAAGCGTTGACGCGTTATCTATCTGTTGAGCTGTCACAAAAAAATATCGTCGTGAATGCCGTATCTGGCGGCGCGATCGATACAGATGCACTTAAGCACTTCCCGAACCGAGAAGAGCTTTTAGAAGACGCCAAGAAAAATACACCAGCTGGCCGAATGGTGGAAATTAAAGACATGGTCGACAGCGTCGAATTCCTTGTATCAGGCAAAGCAGACATGATTAGAGGACAAACCATCATTGTAGATGGCGGACGTTCTTTGCTTGTTTAAAAAATCATGAATAGGAAGTACACCTTCTGCACAAATTAATGTGCGTGGAGGTGATAACGATGGATAAACAACAAAACAAAACAAACGCACAACAAGTGAAAAAACAAAACCAAGCTTCTGCTCAAGGTCAATATGGTACTGAATTTGCTAGCGAGACTGACGCACAGCAAGTAAAAAAATACAACCAAAAAGCTGAGCAAAACAAACAACAAAACAGCTAATCACTGAAACAGAGGGAAGCACTTCATCTACGAATGAAGTGCTTTTCTTTTTGCCTCTCCCACCATCCGACAAAACCTGTAAAGCCTCTACATAAACAGTCAAAGGATTTCTGCAATCTTTCAAGAAATGGTATACAGACAAAAAGTGGATGGGAATAAAAGGGAGGAGTTAGATGTCTGATTTCGATCAGCTTGTAAAAGAACAAATGCAGCTCATGGATCAACTACTCAATGTACAGGGAGAACTCGATCTATGCTTAGAAACAGAAAAACAATTGCTGCAAGATGAAAAAAAAGAAGAGTGGACCAGGATTCATGATCAAATCAAACAGAAACGTAAGGAACTGCAAAAAATCCAAACCTTGTTTACAAAACAGACAGAAGAGGTCATCAATTCATATAAGCAGATGGAAAAGAGTTCAACCGTGATGTAAAACAGTGTGCCGTTCAATTGGGTTGAATGGCTTTTTCATTTCATTTTTTAATGATGTAACGGTATAATATGATAGAGACATGTTTAGTTGGGAAATTAGGTCTTTGGACTGTTAGGTTTGTTTGTTATAGAAAGTAGGGGAGAAAATATGGGCTATCCCAAGGAAGGAGAAAGCATCCAAATTCAAAGCTATAAACACAATGGCTTGATCCACAGGATTTGGAATGAAACCACCATTCTGAAAGCAACGGAATTGTGTATCATTGGTGCAAACGACCGGACAATGGTGACTGAATCCGACGGCCGTACTTGGATGACGAGAGAACCGGCTATTTGCTATTTCCATGCAAAACAATGGTTTAATGTGATTGGGATGCTTAGAGATGATGGGGTATATTATTACTGCAACATCAGCTCTCCTTTTGCAACAGATGAAGAAGCAATTAAGTATATTGATTACGACTTAGATGTCAAAGTCTTTCCAGACATGACGTATAATATTTTGGATGAGGATGAATATGCAGATCATAAGAGGCAGATGAATTATCCAAAGGAAATTGATAGTATCTTAAGAGAGCATCTGAATACATTATTGCATTGGATTCACCAGCGGAAAGGTCCGTTTGCTCCTGAATTTGTGGATATGTGGTATGAACGTTTTTTACATTATACAAAATAAGCAAGAGCATCAAAAAACCTGTTTGGCTTTTTAGGCTAACAGGTTTTTGATTGCGTACGGATAAGAGGCACTGATAGATTGGGAAGGAGATTTACATGGGGGTCATTAAACGTTACATGGCTTTTGTAACACCGTATAAGAAACAGATTGCATTGACAATGGTCATCGGGATGATCAAGTTCTCGATTCCCTTAACATTGCCTCTGCTTTTAAAGTATGTCATTGATGATGTCATTCAAGGCTCGGGGTCGGCTGAAGAAAAGACATCATCTCTACTGATCATGATGGGAATCATGCTCGTCTTATTTTTAGTGATGAGGCCGCCTGTTGAATACTATAGACAATACTATGCGCAGTGGACAGGCAGTAAGGTATTGTTTGATATTCGAGAAAAGCTGTTTTCGCATATTCAAAAGCTCAGCCTTCGTTATTATGCCAACACGAGAACAGGAGAAATCATTTCTAGAGTCATCAACGATGTGGAGCAGACAAAAGAGTTTGTCATCACAGGTCTTATGAACATTTGGCTAGATTTGATGACCGTGCTGATCGTGATCGCCATTATGTGTACACTGGACATCAAGCTCACCATCGTGTCTGTCATTATTTTTCCGTTATATGCGTTTGCAGTGAAGTATTTTTACGGACGGCTCCGCAAGCTGACAAAAGAGCGGTCACAGGCGCTGGCTGAAGTGCAAGGGCATCTTCATGAGCGGGTACAAGGAATGCCAGTCATTCGGAGCTTTGCCATTGAAGAATATGAACAAGAGAATTTTCATGATGAAAACAAAAATTTCTTAAACAAAGCGATCAATCATACGAATTGGAACGCCAAAACATTTGCCGTCGTCAATACTATCACTGATATTGCACCGCTATTGATCATTGCATTTGCTGGCTACACCGTCATTAATGGATCACTTTCGATCGGGACTATGATTGCCTTTGTCGGTTATATTGACCGGATGTACAACCCGATTCGCCGCCTCATAAACTCATCCACGACTCTAACTCAGTCAGTAGCGTCAATGGATCGTATCTTTGAATTTATTGATGAGCCATACGAGGTAACAGATCGGCCGAATGCGAAAGAAGCCGATCATTTAAAAGGAGAGGTCGAATTTAAAAATGTGTCGTTTCGTTATGAACACACGCAGGAAGAGATTCTCCGCAATATCTCCTTGAAAGTAGAAAAAGGACAAACGGTTGCGCTTGTAGGAATGAGCGGTGGAGGGAAGTCGACTCTCGTCAGCTTAATTCCAAGGTTTTATGATGTGACAAACGGGTCACTTGAAATTGACGGCATTGATATAAAAGAGTACAGAGCAAGAAGCCTTCGAAATCAAGTCGGAATGGTGCTGCAGGATACATTCTTATTCAGTGACACGATTAAAGAAAATATTGCGGTTGGAGACCCAGAAGCCTCTTTTGAAAAAATCGTTTCGGCTGCAAAAGCGGCAAATGCCCATGACTTTATTATGTCTCTTCCTGAAGGATATGACACGAAGGTAGGAGAACGGGGCGTGAAGCTGTCAGGCGGTCAAAAACAGCGGATTTCCATTGCAAGGGTCTTTCTTAAAAATCCCCCATTGTTGATTTTAGATGAAGCAACGTCTGCACTAGATTTAGAAAGTGAACATTACATTCAAGAAGCGATGCAAAAGCTAGCAAAGGACCGCACAACCTTTATTGTCGCGCACCGCTTATCAACAATTACACATGCTGACCTTATTGTCGTCATGGAACAAGGCGAGATTGTGGAAAAAGGAACACACGAAGAATTAATGAACAGAGACAGCCACTATCGCCATCTATTTACCATTCAAACATTAAATTAGTAGAAGCCTATCCGATTCTAGCGGATAGGCTTTTTTATGCTTGTCAAAAACATGACATATTTCCCAGCTTGTCTCAATACAATTTTAAAAAGTATGACGGGGTGGTGAATATGTGAAAGAACAAGACGTGCTGCTAGATGTCAAACAGCTGTCCATTGCATTCCAGCAAAAAAAGCAAAAAGTACCCATCGTCCATCACATATCGTTCTCGATTCAAAAAGGAGAAACCTTAGGAATTGTTGGCGAATCTGGCTGCGGGAAAAGTATCACATCTATGTCATTAATGGGACTGAACCAGCAAACAGACACAACGGGAGAGATCCAATTCGAAGGGCTAAACCTGCTGTCGCTTTCAGAAAAACAGTGGCGAGAAATAAGAGGAAATGATATTTCGATGATTTTCCAAGAACCAATGACCTCTCTAAACCCATTAATGACCATCGGCAAACAAATGACGGAAGCCCTTTTCACACATCAAGCAATCGGTCAAAAAGAAGCAAAAGCGAAGGCGGTTGATCTGCTTCAGACAGTTGGATTGAAGCAAGCCGAATCGTTGCTTAAAAAATACCCGCATGAATTATCAGGTGGCATGCGCCAGCGTGTGATGATTGCGATGGCGATGCTTTGTCACCCAAAGCTCATGATCGCAGATGAACCAACAACTGCACTTGATGTGACCATCCAAGCGCAAATCCTTCGCCTGCTCAAAAAGCTGAATGAAGAGATGGACACCGCGATCTTATTTATTACCCATGATCTAGGTGTCGTGCGGCAAATATGCCAGCGAGTCATGATTATGTATGCCGGTCGAATCGTAGAAGAAGGAACCGTTGACCGTATTTTTCAAAAACCTCTGCATCCCTACACAAAAGGTCTTTTCGCCTCAGTCCCATCGTTTAAAGAGAAAAAAGAAAAGCTCATCTCTATTGCAGGCCATGTACCGAAGCCTGGGACCATTCGATCCGGCTGTCAATTTGCCGCGCGCTGCCCTTATCAAATGGCGCAATGTCTTGAAGAAGATCCAGTTTTACAATCCATTGAACAGGATCACCGCGTGGCATGTTTTCTAATGGAAGGAGGAGAAGACACTGAGTCACCCACTCTTGCAAGTGAATCAACTGACAAAACGGTATGAAACAGCCGCTTTTTTTTCTAAACACAAACATTCGACTCTGGCTTTAAATCAAGTGTCCTTTCACGTGAAGGAGGGGGAAACGCTTGGCATTGTTGGTGAATCAGGCTGCGGGAAATCAACACTTGGCAAAAGCTTAATGAGATTGACTGAACCGACGTCAGGCTCTATTCAACTGAAAGGGCAAGAGGTCACTCTTTTGAAAGAAAGAGAGATGCGTTCTTTAAGAAAAGACATTCAAATGATTTTTCAAGATCCATACGCTTCATTAAATCCACGAATGAAAATCAAAGATATTTTAGAGGAACCGCTCATTGTCCATCGACATGGAACGAAAGCAGAAAGACGGAAGCGGGTAAAAGAGATGCTACATATTGTCGGATTTGATCCATCCTACGGAGAACGTTATGCGCACCAATTCAGCGGCGGACAAAGGCAGCGTATTGGTATCGCTAGAGCACTCATTACCCATCCAAGTCTTGTCATTGCCGATGAACCCGTTTCAGCTTTAGATGTATCCGTTCAAGCCCAAATTTTGAATTTGATGCTTGAATTGCAAAAGACACTTTCTCTAACGTATCTATTTATTTCTCACGATCTTGGTGTTGTCAGATATATGAGCGACCGAATCGCAGTCATGTATGCAGGCCGCATTGTCGAGATGGGGCCTGCCGAAGACGTATTTCACAGCCCGCTTCATCCTTATACATCGCTGCTTCTGAAATCCATTCCACATATGGATCACGTGCTAGAGACGCAAGATGTGTCGGCAGAAGAGTCTGCCATGACACCAAGCGGCGGCTGTCCTTTCTACAAAAGGTGTCCAAAAAGGTGGGAGAAATGCTTAAAAGCAGTACCTACTTTGTATGAGGAGGAAGCGGGGCACGCGGCGGCGTGTTACTTATATCAAAAGGAGGAACACAATGAAGAAGACATGGTTGTTCAGTAGTTTCATTTTTGTGCTGGCACTTGCACTGTTTTTAGGGGGATGCTCGTCCGCTCCGTCATCAGAAGAGAAGGCAACAAAAGACACCCTCGTATTTGGCAGAGGAGGAGACTCCACTTCACTTGATCCAATCACAACAACAGAAGGCGAAACCTTCAAGGTCACAGAGAATATGTTTGAAAAGCTGCTGAATTACGGTGAGAAAGACACGACCATCCATCCAGGTCTCGCAACAGACTGGGATGTTGCAAAGGACGGAAAATCGTACACATTCTACTTAAGAGAAGGTGTGAAATTTCACGATGGCACAGACTTTAACGCAGAAGCGGTGAAATTCAACTTTGACCGCTGGATGAATGGCGATGCAGAAAAATTCCCTTACTACGGCATGTTTGGCGGTTATAAAAAAGATAAAGGCCATGTGATTAAGGACATCATCGTCAAAGGTGAGCATGAAGTTGAATTTCAGCTAAAGCGCCCGCAGGCGACATTCCTTAAAAATATTGCCATGTCACCGTTTGGCATCGCGAGTCCTGCAGCTGTTGAAAAAAGCGGCGATTCCTTTCGCGAAAATCCAGTAGGAACAGGACCATTCAAATTTAAAGAGTGGAAACAAAACGACCGTATCGTGTTAGAAAAGAACGAAGATTACTGGCAGAAGGATAAACCAAAACTGAATCAAATCATCTTCCGCTCGATCCCAGAAAACTCGGCTCGCTTAAATGCATTGAAAACAGGCGAGATCGATTTGATGGATGGCGTGAATCCGTCAGATTTAGATGGCATTAAAACGGTTCAAGCACTCCAGCTCATTGAAAGACCATCAATGAATGTAGGTTATATCGGACTGACCGTCACAAGAAAGCCGCTCGATAACAAGCTCGTTCGTCAAGCGCTCAATTACGCGGTCGATAAAGAATCCATTATTAAGTCATTTTATGGAGGACTTGCCGAGCCAGCAAAAAACCCTCTTCCTCCAGCTTTAGAAGGCTACAATGACGACATTGATCCATATCCGTATGATCCTGAAAAAGCGAAGGAACTTTTAAAAGAAGCGGGCTTTCCTGACGGCTTTCGCATCAAGCTTTGGGCGATGCCTGTACCGCGTCCGTATATGCCAGATGGGATGAAGGTAGCAGAAGTCATTCAATCAAACTTTGAAAAGGTCGGCGTCAAAGCAGAAATTGTGACATATGACTGGGCGACCTATTTAGATAAGGCAAGTAAAGGGGAAGCTGATGTGTTCTTATTAGGCTGGACAGGGGACAATGGCGATCCTGATAATTTCATCTACACCCTTTTGGACAAAGACAGCATTGGCGGCAACAACTATACATTCTTCGAAAACGATAAAATGCACGACATCCTCATTGAAGCGCAAACAGACACAGATCAAAAGAAACGAAATGAGCTATATAAAAAAGCACAAGAAATCATTCATGATGAAGCACCTTGGATTCCATTGGTGCATTCCATCCCAATGCTTGCAGCATCTAGTGATTTAAAAGGCTACCAGCCGCATCCAACTGGTTCAGAAGCTTTGACTGACGTGTATTTCGAATAAGCAAATAAGGGAGATCTTGTATCTCCCTTATTCAAACAAAGAAAAGGCGGTGAAAGCTGTTTGTTTGCTTATTGTATGAAGCGGGCAGGAATGCTCATCCCAGTATTGATCGGAATGACATTAGTCGTGTTTTCAATTATACGATTTATTCCAGGGAACCCAGCACAGGTCATCTTAGGACAGCGGGCAACGAAAGAAGCAGTAGAACAGTTAACCATCCAGCTCGGATTAAACCAGCCTTGGTATGTTCAATACGGACATTACATGCTGGGCCTTTTAAAAGGGGATTTAGGGACTTCGATACGAACAGGAGCGGCTATTGCCCAGGAAATGAAGCCATACTTATTTGCGACGTTAGAATTGACCTTTTTTGCCATGGTGCTGGCGATTGTTGTGGGGGTAAATGCTGGAATCATCAGTGCTTGGTTTAAACATTCTTTCTTTGATTATGTCGCGATGTTTATTGCACTCATTGGAGTGTCCATGCCGATTTTCTGGTTAGGCTTAATGGGGCAGTGGCTGTTCTCGATTGAATTAGGTATTTTACCGACAACGGGACGTGAAAACGTCAGAAATCCAGTGGAATCAATCACCTATATTCATACGCTGGACACACTTTTGCAAGGCCGGTTTGATCAATTCACTGACAGCATCAAGCATTTGATCTTACCGAGTACAGCACTTGCTACAATCCCTGCTGCGATTATTGCAAGGATAACAAGGGCAAGTATGCTGGAAGTGCTTCATTCAGACTTTATTCGAACAGCAAAAGCAAAAGGAGTACGTTCATTTTTCATCATTTATCAGCATGGGTTGAAAAATGCGCTTATTCCGATCTTAACGATTATTGGTCTTCAGACAGGCCTCTTGCTAGGCGGGGCCATTTTAACAGAGACCATTTTTGCATGGCCGGGCATTGGGCGGTATATATATGACGCCATCAGCTATCGTGATTACCCAGTCATTCAAACAGGCATTCTCGTCGTTGCGCTCATATTTGTCCTGATCAATTTCATTGTGGACATCTTGTATGCGGTCATTGATCCAAGGATTAAATATTAGGGAGGGAGAGTGATAACATGGAAGCGCAAAAAGAGCTTGAACCACCTCAACGAAAAGAAGAGCGCTCTCAATCATTGATTCTTGAATCGATGAAGCTGTTCTTTCAGCACAAGCTGGCGGTCATTGGCAGTGTGATTGTCTTTTTATTTCTCATTTTAGCGATATTTGCACCGCTCATTGCTCCTTTTGGAATCAATGAACAATCTCTCGGTCAGCGATTTAGTGCACCATCAGCTGCGCACTGGTTTGGTACAGATGATTTCGGCAGAGATATATTTTCAAGAGTTGTGCATGGCGCGCGGATTTCCTTATGGGTTGGTTTCTTCTCGGTTCTCGGGTCTGTCATTTTAGGCACACTGCTTGGATTGATTGCAGGCTATGGCGGAAGAGTGCTAGATGCTGTGATCTCGAGAGTGTTTGATATTTTACTCGCTTTTCCTAGTATTCTACTGGCGATTGCGATCGTCTCTATCTTAGGCCCCTCCTTACAAAATGCCCTTATTGCCATTGCGATTATTAATGTCCCTACCTTTGGACGGCTCGTTCGTTCAAAAGTGCTGAGTATTAAACAAGAAGAATACGTGCTAGCAGCAAAGGCGGTTGGGATGTCACACCGCCGCATCGTACTGCGTCACATTCTGCCAAACAGTATGGTGCCGGTCATCGTACAAGCGACGCTTGCGATCGGAACAGCGATTATCGAAGCAGCGGCTTTAGGCTTTTTAGGATTGGGTGCACAGGCACCAAGCCCAGAGTGGGGGAAAATGCTTGCCGATGCAAGACCTTATCTCGTTCAAGCCCCTTGGACATTAATTTTCCCAGGTGTAGCGATCATGCTGACAGTTTTGGGCTTTAACCTGATGGGAGATGGATTAAGAGACACACTGGATCCTAAAATGAAGAAAATAAAATAAGACCGATTCTTGGAATCGGTCTGGTCTTTTCTATTTATGCTTCTTTTTCATCTGTCTCAATTTCACTGTCTTTTGGGTGATACGTCTGGAAGCTTGTAATCAATGTATCTAAATGCTCTAGTTCATCACGGTATTCGATGATGCTGGACATGACATTCAGCATATTGTAATCGAGCAAGTCGTTTTCTTGGTTTTGCTGATGCTGGATAAATGATTTCGTTAACGTTTCAAGGCGAAGAGAGCATTCATTTTGAAATTCATCGTCCTGCGGCTTCATTTTACCGACGAATTTCATCAAGGTGCGCTCATGCCAATACAGTAAGTAATCAATTTCATCTGTTAAGCTTTCCTTGAAATGCTCTGGCATCAAATGAATTTCATTTTCTAATTTATGAAGCTTTTTCAGCAAGTACAGGGCACGATTCGATGTCATAATGGCCTGTCTGAACAAAACGAGCTTTCTTGATTTTACATAGGTGGTTTTCTTTAAATAGCTTCGTTCCTCTTTGTATAACAAGTAAATGTGATCTAATTTGATCATGCGTTCTTTTATTTGATCGATGTCATCCTTTAAAATGGAATGATCAGTAGACTGTCTGGAGCTCAGACGGATCCATTTTAAAATCTCCTCCGTATTTTCCATAATGTGATGAACAAGCTTTGTTTCATACTTTGGCGGCAGGAAGATTAAATTCACTAAAAATGAAGAAAGAACTCCTAACACCACAGTAGCTGTTCGAATTAAGGCAAAGGAAAGGAAATGATCCCCTGCACTTTCTAAAATCGCAATGACGGTTACAAGTGCAATTGGAATCGTGTGTTCAATCTTCAGCTTTAAATTAATGGCGATGACCATGACGGCGGTTAAACCGATAATGACTGGTCCAGTGCCAAAAAGCAGACCGAACGTAATGGCAAGTGTTGCTCCAATAATATTGGCTTGCACTTGATCAACAATCGTTAAAAAAGATCGATAAATAGATGGCTGGATAGCAAATACAGCTGCAATTCCCGCGAAGACGGGCGTTGGCAACCCAAGCCATGTTGCCAGGTAAAGCGCGAGTACAATGGCAATACCGGTTTTTAAAATACGGGCTCCAAGTTTCATTGGTTTTGTCCCTGCATTCCTTTCTTTTAGATAATAGATGATCACTCGTCATTTATTATAAATATTTTGATGAACAACTAAGTAATATACAGCGGTCTTCCGAAATATTCAAGTGATTTTTGAAAGTTCATGAAAACATCAAAAGAAGGTATTGAGAAGAAATGTAACAGATTCACACGCTTTTGACAAACAAGAGCTGATAAATAAAAAAACAGGCGCATTTTTTTACGCCTGTTTTTGACCCTATTATGATTGTTTCAACTGTTCAAACGCATGATCTACTGCTTGCAGCGTCTCGGAAATATCTTTTTCAGTATGTGCGATCGTTAAGAACCAAGCTTCATATTTAGAAGGAGCGAGGTTAATCCCTTGCGAAAGCATTAATTTAAAGAAGCGGGCGAACATTTCGCCATCCGTATTTTCAGCCTGTTCATAGTTCACAATGGTTTCTTTTGTGAAATAGACAGTGAGAGCCCCTTTTAAGCGGTTCACTGTAATATCTACTTGATGTTTTTTTGCATGGGCTAAAATGCCTTCTTCTAGCATCGCGCCAAGCTGATCAAGATGCTCGTAAACACCATCTTGTTTTAACACTTCCAAGCAGGCAATACCAGAAAGAATGGATGCAGGATTTCCTGCCATCGTGCCAGCTTGATAGGCTGGTCCAAGAGGAGCGACTTGCTCCATAATTTCTTTTTTACCGCCATAAGCACCGATCGGAAGTCCGCCGCCAATGATTTTTCCTAATGCAGTGAGGTCAGGTTTTACTTGAAGCAAGTCCTGTGCGCCTCCGTACATAAAGCGGAAAGCTGTAATCACTTCATCATAGATCACAAGTGCGCCCTTTTCATGAGTGAGGTCATTGACCTGCTGCAGGAAACCGTCCATAGGCTCCACGATGCCGAAGTTCCCGACAATCGGTTCGACAAGGACAGCTGCGACTTCATCGCCCCATCGATTCAATGCTTCTTTGTAGCTGTCAATATCATTAAATGGAACGGTAATCACTTCATTGGCGATGCTCTTTGGAACGCCTGCTGAATCAGGGGTTCCTAAAGTGGATGGACCAGAGCCAGCTGCCACAAGTACAAGATCAGAGTGACCGTGATAGCATCCGGCAAACTTAATGATCTTTGTTCTGCCTGTATATGCACGTGCGACACGAATCGTTGTCATCACCGCTTCAGTACCTGAATTGACAAAGCGAACCTTGTCTAAAGCAGGCATGGCTTCCTTCAGCATTTTAGCAAAAGTGACTTCATGCTTCGTTGGCGTTCCGTAAAGGACACCTGATTCAGCCGCTTTTGTAATCGCTTTTGTAATATGAGGGTGGGCATGTCCTGTAATAATTGGGCCGTATGCTGCTAGATAATCGATATAGCGATTTCCGTCAACATCCCAAAAATAAGCGCCTTCTCCTTTTTCCATAGCCACGGGTGAACCGCCGCCTACTGCCTTATATGAACGAGACGGGCTGTTGACACCTCCAACAATATGCTCCAGCGCCTCTTGATGTAATTTTTCTGATTCTGTGAATTTCATAAATAGCCTCCTATCTCAACGTATCACGTCGTCTATCATTATTTTAACATGCCGATGCAAGCGTCCTTAGTTGAATATCCTCTCAAAATTGGATAGGCTATTAAAAAATAGGTTGGAGGGATTGTGTCATGACAATCGAAGTAGGCCAGCAAGTACCTGAAATCGAATTAACCGGTGACAACGGGGAGAAAGTAAAGCTTTCTGACTTTAAAGGAAAACATATTGTCCTTTATTTCTATCCAAAAGATATGACACCCGGCTGTACAACAGAAGCATGTGATTTCCGCGATCGCCATCAAAGCTTTGCAGAATTAGATGCTGTCATTATCGGCGTAAGCCCAGACAGTCAGGATAAGCATCAGAAGTTTAAAGAAAAACATGATTTACCGTTCTTACTTCTTGTAGACGATGAACAGAAATTGTCCGAAGCCTTTGGAGTATGGAAGCTGAAAAAGAACTTTGGCAAAGAATACATGGGCATCGAACGTTCAACGTTTCTTATTAATAAAGAAGGAACGCTTGTGAAAGAGTGGAGAAAAGTTAAGGTGAAAGACCACGTAGAAGAAGCGCTTGAGGAACTAAAATCTCACGCTTAATATCATCACAGGATAGGACCGGCAGACATGTCGGTCTTTTTTGTGAAGAAGAATAGGTAAAAAAGAGGATTGTAATTGACAAAGATTCGGCTCTGGGGGTACACTATTTATAAAGATTACAATATAAGAATATTTTTGAAGAGAGGTGCATGATGAAATGGCTGCTCACGAACTAAAAGACGCTTTAGATGCTTTAAAAGAAACCGGTGTTCGAATTACTCCGCAGCGCCATGCCATCTTGGAGTTTCTCGTAAATTCTATGACTCACCCAACCGCGGACGATATATATAAAGCACTTGAAGGGAAATTTCCAAATATGAGTGTCGCAACGGTTTACAACAATTTACGAGTCTTCCGGGAATCTGGATTAGTAAAGGAATTAACGTACGGTGATTCCTCAAGCCGATTTGATTTTGCGACATCTGACCATTACCATGCGATTTGTGAAAACTGCGGAAAAATAGTGGACTTTCATTATCCTGGCCTTGATGAAGTTGAACAGCTTGCATCCCATGTGACGGGCTTTACAGTCAGTCATCATCGCTTGGAGATCTATGGGACTTGTCAAGAATGTGCGAAAAAAGAAAATCATTAATGAAAAAGCTGACCGGTTAAATGGTCAGCTTTTTTATGACTTTTTTCGATTGTAGGATTCATCAAACTCTTTGCCTTCTAATGCTGGATCGAGTGTAAGCGGCTCTCTGCAATGCATGCACATGTCCACCCGCCCAAGCACTTTTGTTTCCTTCTCACAGCCTGGACATACGACACGGACTGCCTTCGTAGAAAGCATACCGATCCAAAAGTAAACCACTGTACTCAATCCGATCGATAAGACGCCGAGCAGCATAAAGAAAGTCGACAGCCAAATCGATTCCTTGAAGAACACACCGATATACATGATCAGAAAGCCAACAAAAACCAAACTAAGTGCAAATGTTCTGATTTTATTAATCTTACTGGAGTATTTCGCCATCCCTAGCCCCCTTGTCTCCAATATAGCACATTTTACCTTTCTGTTTGAATTAGTTATAGAGTTTTGTGAATAAATTGCTTATAATAATTCAATGATCTTTTTTCTTGAATTGAAGGAATTTTGATTCTATGAGGAGAAATACATAGCATTAGAGAAGAACTTTACACCCGAGTATTGGAGGAATCACTATGGAAAATCTTCTCCGTCCTATTTATCAAGAGAGAGCAAGTCACCCAGACACATTGGCTGTGATTATAGTAGAAAGAAGACACAAAGTATCTTCTGAGACGGATAACTTTGATGCAGCACTTCTAGTCATTGTAAAAGAAGCGGAAGAGCCGTTATTTATCAAGCACTATGAATCCGATCACCAAACAGCTTCTTTAAATGTTGTCACAGATGAGCAGTTGAAGGAATGGATCACCCTTGGCACGAACCGCCGAATCATTGATTGGATTTTGAATGGGAAAGTCCTATTTGATCGAAATGAATATATTTTCAACTTAATTGATGACCTGAGTACATTCCCATTTTCAAACCGCAAACTTAAAATCGGTTTAGAATACGGCAAGCTTATTCGCAGATATATAGAAGGAAAAGCATTTTTTGAGTCAAATCAATTCCTTGATGCATATAATTCAATTGTGCATGCTCTGCATCATTTGGCACGTATTGAAGTGATCGATAAAGGTTTCCACCCAGAAGTGACAGTTTGGAATCAGGTGCGTCATATGGAACCGGAAGTATATAAACTTTATTCAGAACTCATTGAAAGCCACGAAAGCCTTCATAAACGTTTGGAACTTTTATTTTTAGCAAATGACTTTTTGATCCATTCAAAAGCAGAAATTGGCGCCGCTCATTTGCGTCATGTCATGGAACAGCAAGATATA
Organism: Bacillus pumilus; assembly: GCF_900186955.1. Classification (NCBI taxonomy): domain Bacteria; kingdom Bacillati; phylum Bacillota; class Bacilli; order Caryophanales; family Bacillaceae; genus Bacillus; species Bacillus pumilus. Next base: position 910,948 of record NZ_LT906438.1, read on the forward strand.
TGGCTTTTTGGAGAGCTTCTCGCGCATCCTGACCTCAAGTATTTCACGCCTGACCTTAGCGTCATGATTGATTTCTTTGTGGAAAAAGGAATTGTTCAGGTGGAGCCGATTGAGACAAAGGGGCAAAAAATCTATCATCGAGGATATTTTGTGAAAAAAGATATTGACGCCTGAATATTATGATGGTATATTATTATACGTCGCTAACGAGCAAACAAGTTGCTTTTGGAAGAAAAGCTGACAAAAAGAAATTCTAAAAAACACTTGACGCACACGGCGTCGAAATGTTATATTGAGAAAGTCGCCTCTGAGAGACGGCGAAGATGATCTTTGAAAACTAAACAAGACAAAACGTACCTGTTAATTCGAGTTTTTATAAAAAAATCCTATGAAACATCATAGGTAGTCAGTCAAACGCTGACGAGGCAGGAAATGATCACATGCTAAGTTCGCTACATCGTGTAGCAACGCATGTGTGATATGCATCCTGCATACCTCGGAGAGTTTGATCCTGGCTCAGGACGAACGCTGGCGGCGTGCCTAATACATGCAAGTCGAGCGGACAGAAGGGAGCTTGCTCCCGGATGTTAGCGGCGGACGGGTGAGTAACACGTGGGTAACCTGCCTGTAAGACTGGGATAACTCCGGGAAACCGGAGCTAATACCGGATAGTTCCTTGAACCGCATGGTTCAAGGATGAAAGACGGTTTCGGCTGTCACTTACAGATGGACCCGCGGCGCATTAGCTAGTTGGTGGGGTAATGGCTCACCAAGGCGACGATGCGTAGCCGACCTGAGAGGGTGATCGGCCACACTGGGACTGAGACACGGCCCAGACTCCTACGGGAGGCAGCAGTAGGGAATCTTCCGCAATGGACGAAAGTCTGACGGAGCAACGCCGCGTGAGTGATGAAGGTTTTCGGATCGTAAAGCTCTGTTGTTAGGGAAGAACAAGTGCGAGAGTAACTGCTCGCACCTTGACGGTACCTAACCAGAAAGCCACGGCTAACTACGTGCCAGCAGCCGCGGTAATACGTAGGTGGCAAGCGTTGTCCGGAATTATTGGGCGTAAAGGGCTCGCAGGCGGTTTCTTAAGTCTGATGTGAAAGCCCCCGGCTCAACCGGGGAGGGTCATTGGAAACTGGGAAACTTGAGTGCAGAAGAGGAGAGTGGAATTCCACGTGTAGCGGTGAAATGCGTAGAGATGTGGAGGAACACCAGTGGCGAAGGCGACTCTCTGGTCTGTAACTGACGCTGAGGAGCGAAAGCGTGGGGAGCGAACAGGATTAGATACCCTGGTAGTCCACGCCGTAAACGATGAGTGCTAAGTGTTAGGGGGTTTCCGCCCCTTAGTGCTGCAGCTAACGCATTAAGCACTCCGCCTGGGGAGTACGGTCGCAAGACTGAAACTCAAAGGAATTGACGGGGGCCCGCACAAGCGGTGGAGCATGTGGTTTAATTCGAAGCAACGCGAAGAACCTTACCAGGTCTTGACATCCTCTGACAACCCTAGAGATAGGGCTTTCCCTTCGGGGACAGAGTGACAGGTGGTGCATGGTTGTCGTCAGCTCGTGTCGTGAGATGTTGGGTTAAGTCCCGCAACGAGCGCAACCCTTGATCTTAGTTGCCAGCATTTAGTTGGGCACTCTAAGGTGACTGCCGGTGACAAACCGGAGGAAGGTGGGGATGACGTCAAATCATCATGCCCCTTATGACCTGGGCTACACACGTGCTACAATGGACAGAACAAAGGGCTGCGAGACCGCAAGGTTTAGCCAATCCCATAAATCTGTTCTCAGTTCGGATCGCAGTCTGCAACTCGACTGCGTGAAGCTGGAATCGCTAGTAATCGCGGATCAGCATGCCGCGGTGAATACGTTCCCGGGCCTTGTACACACCGCCCGTCACACCACGAGAGTTTGCAACACCCGAAGTCGGTGAGGTAACCTTTATGGAGCCAGCCGCCGAAGGTGGGGCAGATGATTGGGGTGAAGTCGTAACAAGGTAGCCGTATCGGAAGGTGCGGCTGGATCACCTCCTTTCTAAGGATATATGGAGCAGTGTGCGTTTTCGTCTTGTTTAGTTTTGAAGGATCATTCCTTCAAGACATGTCTCTAGCGAGACAGGATTGTTCTTTGAAAACTAGATAACAATAAGTAATACATTCACATTGAATGCAATGCAAAGTTCATCACACATAGTGATTCTTTCTAAAGTAAGAAATGGTTAAGTTAGAAAGGGCGCACGGTGGATGCCTTGGCACTAGGAGCCGATGAAGGACGGGACGAACACCGATATGCTTCGGGGAGCTGTAAGCAAGCTTTGATCCGGAGATTTCCGAATGGGGAAACCCACTGCTCGTAATGGAGTAGTATCCATACTTGAATACATAGAGTATGAGAAGGCATACCCGGGGAACTGAAACATCTAAGTACCCGGAGGAAGAGAAAGCAAATGCGATTCCCTGAGTAGCGGCGAGCGAAACGGGAACAGCCCAAACCAAGAGGCTTGCCTCTTGGGGTTGTAGGACACTCTATACGGAGTTACAAAGGAACGATATAAGCGAAGAGGTCTGGAAAGGCCCGCCAAAGAAGGTAACAGCCCTGTAACTGAAATGTTGTTCTCTCCAGAGTGGATCCTGAGTACGGCGGAACACGTGAAATTCCGTCGGAATCCGGGAGGACCATCTCCCAAGGCTAAATACTCCCTAGTGACCGATAGTGAACCAGTACCGTGAGGGAAAGGTGAAAAGCACCCCGGAAGGGGAGTGAAATAGATCCTGAAACCGTGTGCCTACAAGTAGTCAGAGCCCGTTAAAGGGTGATGGCGTGCCTTTTGTAGAATGAACCGGCGAGTTACGATCCCGTGCAAGGTTAAGCAGAAGATGCGGAGCCGCAGCGAAAGCGAGTCTGAATAGGGCGCATGAGTACGTGGTCGTAGACCCGAAACCAGGTGATCTACCCATGTCCAGGGTGAAGTTCAGGTAACACTGAATGGAGGCCCGAACCCACGCACGTTGAAAAGTGCGGGGATGAGGTGTGGGTAGGGGTGAAATGCCAATCGAACCTGGAGATAGCTGGTTCTCTCCGAAATAGCTTTAGGGCTAGCCTCAAGGTAAGAGTCTCGGAGGTAGAGCACTGATTGGACTAGGGGCCCCTACCGGGTTACCGAATTCAGTCAAACTCCGAATGCCGATGACTTATCCTTGGGAGTCAGACTGCGAGTGATAAGATCCGTAGTCGAAAGGGAAACAGCCCAGACCGCCAGCTAAGGTCCCAAAGTATACGTTAAGTGGAAAAGGATGTGGAGTTGCTTAGACAACCAGGATGTTGGCTTAGAAGCAGCCACCATTTAAAGAGTGCGTAATAGCTCACTGGTCGAGTGACTCTGCGCCGAAAATGTACCGGGGCTAAACGTATCACCGAAGCTGCGGACTGTTCTTACGAACAGTGGTAGGAGAGCGTTCTAAGTGCTGTGAAGTCAGACCGGAAGGACTGGTGGAGCGCTTAGAAGTGAGAATGCCGGTATGAGTAGCGAAAGACGGGTGAGAATCCCGTCCACCGAATGCCTAAGGTTTCCTGAGGAAGGCTCGTCCGCTCAGGGTTAGTCGGGACCTAAGCCGAGGCCGAAAGGCGTAGGCGATGGACAACAGGTTGATATTCCTGTACCACCTCCTCACCATTTGAGCAATGGGGGGACGCAGGAGGATAGGGTAAGCGCGGTATTGGATATCCGCGTCCAAGCAGTTAGGCTGGGAAATAGGCAAATCCGTTTCCCGTGAAGGCTGAGCTGTGATGGCGAGCGAAATTTAGTAGCGAAGTTCCTGATTCCACACTGCCAAGAAAAGCCTCTAGCGAGGTGAGAGGTGCCCGTACCGCAAACCGACACAGGTAGGCGAGGAGAGAATCCTAAGGTGATCGAGAGAACTCTCGTTAAGGAACTCGGCAAAATGACCCCGTAACTTCGGGAGAAGGGGTGCTTCTTAGGGTGTTAAAGCCCCGAGAAGCCGCAGTGAATAGGCCCAGGCGACTGTTTAGCAAAAACACAGGTCTCTGCGAAGCCGTAAGGCGAAGTATAGGGGCTGACGCCTGCCCGGTGCTGGAAGGTTAAGAGGAGCGCTTAGCGTAAGCGAAGGTGCGAATTGAAGCCCCAGTAAACGGCGGCCGTAACTATAACGGTCCTAAGGTAGCGAAATTCCTTGTCGGGTAAGTTCCGACCCGCACGAAAGGCGCAACGATCTGGGCACTGTCTCAACGAGAGACTCGGTGAAATTATAGTACCTGTGAAGATGCAGGTTACCCGCGACAGGACGGAAAGACCCCGTGGAGCTTTACTGCAGCCTGATATTGAATGTTGGTACAGCTTGTACAGGATAGGTAGGAGCCTTGGAAACCGGAGCGCTAGCTTCGGTGGAGGCATCGGTGGGATACTACCCTGGCTGTATTGACCTTCTAACCCGCTGCCCTTATCGGGCAGGGAGACAGTGTCAGGTGGGCAGTTTGACTGGGGCGGTCGCCTCCTAAAATGTAACGGAGGCGCCCAAAGGTTCCCTCAGAATGGTTGGAAATCATTCGCAGAGTGTAAAGGCACAAGGGAGCTTGACTGCGAGACCTACAAGTCGAGCAGGGACGAAAGTCGGGCTTAGTGATCCGGTGGTTCCGCATGGAAGGGCCATCGCTCAACGGATAAAAGCTACCCCGGGGATAACAGGCTTATCTCCCCCAAGAGTCCACATCGACGGGGAGGTTTGGCACCTCGATGTCGGCTCATCGCATCCTGGGGCTGTAGTCGGTCCCAAGGGTTGGGCTGTTCGCCCATTAAAGCGGTACGCGAGCTGGGTTCAGAACGTCGTGAGACAGTTCGGTCCCTATCCGTCGCGGGCGCAGGAAATTTGAGAGGAGCTGTCCTTAGTACGAGAGGACCGGGATGGACGCACCGCTGGTGTACCAGTTGTTCTGCCAAGGGCATCGCTGGGTAGCTATGTGCGGACGGGATAAGTGCTGAAAGCATCTAAGCATGAAGCCCCCCTCAAGATGAGATTTCCCATTCCGCAAGGAAGTAAGATCCCTGAAAGATGATCAGGTTGATAGGTCTGAGGTGGAAGCGTGGTGACACGTGGAGCTGACAGATACTAATAGATCGAGGACTTAACCTATATTCTAATGTGAAGCTTGAACATTGTTATCTAGTTTTGAGAGAACATTTTTTAAATATCTCTTGATTTATTTTCAATACATAGTATAATATCTTTTGTCACTAAATTGTCTGGTGATGATGGCGAAGAGGTCACACCCGTTCCCATACCGAACACGGAAGTTAAGCTCTTCAGCGCCGATGGTAGTTGGGGGTCTCCCCCTGTGAGAGTAGGACATCGCCAGGCTTTCTTCATTCCGCAGTAGCTCAGTGGTAGAGCTATCGGCTGTTAACCGATCGGTCGTAGGTTCGAATCCTACCTGCGGAGCCAATTTGGAGAGCTGTCCGAGTGGCCGAAGGAGCACGATTGGAAATCGTGTAGGCGGTAACCCCGTCTCAAGGGTTCGAATCCCTTGCTCTCCGCCACAATTTACATAATAAAGGGCCCGTTGGTCAAGCGGTTAAGACACCGCCCTTTCACGGCGGTAACACGGGTTCGAATCCCGTACGGGTCACCATTTTATAGAATATACACCAGTGTTTTTTATTCGGAGGATTAGCTCAGCTGGGAGAGCATCTGCCTTACAAGCAGAGGGTCGGCGGTTCGAGCCCGTCATCCTCCACCATATCTTTTATATCATCGCGGGGTGGAGCAGTTCGGTAGCTCGTCGGGCTCATAACCCGAAGGTCGCAGGTTCAAATCCTGCCCCCGCAACCAAATTATTTTATACACCAATGGGGAGTGCTCATTGAGTGCAACCAAAATGGTCCGGTAGTTCAGTTGGTTAGAATGCCTGCCTGTCACGCAGGAGGTCGCGGGTTCGAGTCCCGTCCGGACCGCCATTTTTAAAATAAATATTTGGCTCGGTAGCTCAGTTGGTAGAGCAACGGACTGAAAATCCGTGTGTCGGCGGTTCGATTCCGTCCCGAGCCACCACTATTTGCCGGTGTAGCTCAATTGGTAGAGCAACTGACTTGTAATCAGTAGGTTGGGGGTTCAAGTCCTCTTGCCGGCACTGTTTTTCAAATGTGGAGGGGTAGCGAAGTGGCTAAACGCGGCGGACTGTAAATCCGCTCCCTCCGGGTTCGGCGGTTCGAATCCGCCCCCCTCCACCATTTTTATTTTCATAGGGGCATAGTTTAAAGGTAGAACAGAGGTCTCCAAAACCTCCGGTGTGGGTTCGATTCCTACTGCCCCTGCCAATTTTCTTAATATGATTCATAACATCTATGGCGGTTGTGGCGAAGTGGTTAACGCACCAGATTGTGGCTCTGGCACTCGTGGGTTCGATTCCCATCAATCGCCCCATTTTATTATTGGGCTATAGCCAAGCGGTAAGGCAACGGACTTTGACTCCGTCATGCGTTGGTTCGAATCCAGCTAGCCCAGTTGATTTGCGGAAGTAGTTCAGTGGTAGAACACCACCTTGCCAAGGTGGGGGTCGCGGGTTCGAATCCCGTCTTCCGCTCCAATAATGGCGGCATAGCCAAGTGGTAAGGCAGAGGTCTGCAAAACCTTTATCCCCGGTTCAAATCCGGGTGTCGCCTTTTTGAAAAGACTGCCGGGGTGGTGGAATTGGCAGACACACAGGACTTAAAATCCTGCGGTAGGTGACTACCGTGCCGGTTCAAGTCCGGCCCTCGGCACCATGTTTTTTATCATAAGTTGCGCTCTTTAATGATCATGCCGGTGTGGCGGAATTGGCAGACGCGCACGACTCAAAATCGTGTTCCTCACGGAGTGCCGGTTCGACCCCGGCCACCGGTATCTATTAATAATTTCATGATCGGTTTTTACCGTCAACCTAACGTTTCACCCTTGTGGTGAAACGTTTTTTTGTGGTTTAAATGAGTTATTTAGATAAAAATAGAAACCTATTAGAAAATAATGTGCATGTACTTCTTTTAGCAGAATAATCTTTAGGTGATTTGCAACATTTGATAAGATACATTTAACCATGTAAGGAAACAAAATGGGGTAGCGCATTCACATAAAACAGTGAAATACTTTTGTGTAACTAAATGAATATTTGTGGGTACATACACATCTTTAGCTAACATCATCATTGTGACCCAATTTGAGGGGAGAATTTATGAAAAAACAAAATGATCATGAAGAGTTATTGACAGGTGGCAATGTCTCGAACGTATATCGTTCTGGAGATACGGTTCGTCGAGAAGTAAAGTCAGACAATATCAATATACAAAAGCTGCTAAAGCATTTAGAAAAAAAGAATTTCTCCTATGCTCCAAAGTTTTTAGGGGTTGATGAAAAAGGTAGAGAGATATTGTCCTTCATTGAAGGCGTAGCCGGTCATGATCCCTTAAAAGAATACATGTGCTCTCACCATGCCTTAAAAGAAATAGCGAGAATGCTTAGACTGTATCATGATGCTGTTCGTGATTTTCCCATTTCAGACGATTGGGAACGAATGGACAATACGCCTAACAACATAGAGGTTGTGTGCCATAATGATTTTGCTATGTACAATATCATTTTCAATAATGAAAAACCAGTAGGAATCATTGATTTTGATGTAGCTGCTCCTGGTCCAAGGCTGTGGGATATCGCATATACTCTGTATACTTGTGTACCTCTCAGTAGGTTTTTTCGCACAGAAACAGGAGAGATCGTGAACTGCCATTCATCAGAACATGCAAACCAGATAAAGCATAGAGTGAAACTGTTTTTTGAATCTTATGGGGAGAAAATAGCAGAAGATTATGTGGATATGGTGCTGCTGCGTTTAAAAGGGTTATGTCAGTACATGAAACGAAAAGCGAGTGAAGGTGATATAGCTTTTCAAAAAATGATTCATGAGGGGCACCTTGAACATTATCAAAAAGACATTCAATTCATTCATGAACACCGAAAAGAATGGATTTGAGGATGCCAAGGGCCTTCTAAAAGTCAAAGACCAATTAGGTGTTTATACCACTCTTATCACGCTTAAATAAGGAGGAGACATTTCCAGAAGCTGAAGGCGTATATTATGTTAAAGATAGTTGGGAGAACTACGATAAAATCAAAAAAGTGATTCAAAGGCGTTATTTAGAATGGGTGAATCAGTGTTAAGGAATCAGATTTACGATTCAAAGATAAATGAGAAATAGAAAGAATGTAAAAAGGTGGAGTTGTTAACTTGCAAATGAAGACGATATTACAGACCATCATTGAAGACGAGGGATCCCATGATTTTCCGCTTTTTAGACAGTACTGTGTGAAGAAAGAACAGGGTCTGCGTAAAGATGCGTTAAAGGTTCTTCGGTTTTTTGTTGAAGAAATGAAGGAGAACGAATTTGCAGCACGGCGTTCATTTGTTGCTTGGCTGTTTGAAAAGATTGAACGGTTTGAGGATGGTCATCATTTGCTTGTGTATCCATTGATCATTGGGGTGATTCAGCCTGTTCTGCAAGAGTGGGAGAAGGTTGATCCTATGGATGTGAGACCGTATCGCTGGCAGGGCTTGTTTGTGCATCAGGGAGAAGGGCTGCCCTATTTATTGAAGGCACTAGAGCTTGGAGGTAGCAAGGAGCAGCGTGTCATTGTACAAATTTGCGAAACCTATTTATCGGCTTTGTGGTATTCGTTTCATCATATACATGAAGATCTTTATTTAAGCACCTATGAGAAAGATCAAGAGCGAATTCAAGGCATTGAAGATGTCATGATGCTGATCGAAGATAAAAGGATTCGTACCAATGTTGAAAAACAAGCAGCCTATTATGATCAGCTTTTATCGGACTGGAAGAAATTTCAGCAAACGGAGACAAGAGGCTTCATGAAATGGTGTGCGGAGCGTAAGAAGCCGTATGAGTGGGTAGAGGCTTTTTATTATCAACAATAGATGAGGAAACGGCAGAATTCATTCTGCCGTTTAGTTATGCCATATACGCTCTATTTCTATATGATCTGGTTTGAAATATTTCAGGACATAGACATCTGGATTGCTTAGCTTCTCCCACTCTTTGAATCCAATCGTGGGATCGGCATGTTTAAGAAGCAGGCTCATAAGATTGCCATGTGTGACGAATAGAGTATGATTTTTTCCTAATTTTATTTGTTCATAGAGTGCCTCTACAATACGATTCATCGCTTCTTGGCTCGATTCTCCGCCTTCACAGGTCATATGCAAGTCCGTAAAACTGAGCTTTAGTTTCTCATACCAATCGTCCATTGGTTTGCTGCTTAACACACGTTCAGAGAGACGCTGATCAATTTGTACCTCGAGTTGTTTTGCATGAGCAAGAGGCTCAATGGTTTGGATCGCTCGCTTATAGGGACTTGAGATGATCTTATTGAGGTGAATGCCGGAAAAGAACTGTGCTAGTGCGTGAGATTGTGCGATGCCTTGTGGCGTTAAATACGCATCCTCGGATTGTCCATTGGCTTGGCAATGTCTGACGATATAATATGTTTTCATGTGACACACCTTTCATCGAGTATAAAAAAATCATCCAGGATTGGATGAGGATAGGTTCATTTGTTCGGATCTGTTTCTTTATAGGGATCTGTGAGCTTCGAGGTGAGGTCTAAGTTGAACAAAAAATCATCTACTGTGTCTGTACCAAAGGGAAGTGTGGAGAAGTTGATTGGGATGCTGTCTTCTTTCATTTCTGAGATGATCTGTTGTTTAGGCTGCTTTTTTCTCCAGTACTTAAACAAGCGCATGTAAAGCCCCCTTTTCTATGAAAAAGATGGATTTATACATAATATACGGGGAGAGTTGTCCAGGCGTCAAATGTTTTCTTCAAAAGGATATATGAAAAGAGCCACACAGGAAAGTGCGGCTCTTTTTGTATATTACTCAGCAAATTACGTTCGTATTCGTTTTTGATGGAGTTTTATTCCAATGACCTTTAAAAACAATCCCAATGCATAAACCATTCTTTTGTGTCTTTGTCGTAATAGAAATACATCGTGCCATTATCACCAATCATGAACCGAGGTTTTTCTTCTGAGGCGATTTGCAGCATGAATTCGCCTTGTTGTTGATGGGGTGGAGATTGAATATACGCCCCATATCCACCGATTTTTGTGAACGAATAATTGGTGTATTGATCAAAGAAGTGTTCTATCGCTTCATCACTTTCATTTACTTCTGATAAATCGACGTATGACCACGCTTCTTCCCAGCAAGGGTAGTCTTCTTGCTCACTTTCCTTCCATTGGATTTGAAAGGATTTGAGTCCTCTCACTTCTTCAGGAGTTTCAACTACTTCTAATCCTTCCATATCTGCATATTCAATGAGCTTCCAGCACTCGCCGTTTTTGGTAATATCCATCGGAAGTGCTTTCTGGTTGAGAAAGATTTGAATCATTTTACATTCATTGAATTCGTTCAATCCTCCTGGCACTTCAGGTAAATAAATTTGTAAGATCGGAATCATAACGCCATCTTGATCTATGGGCCAGCCTTGATCGGGGTGGATGAAGAAATGACCGGCAAACCAGCTGTGTGCTGCTGGATCAGGACGAAAGCCGCCAATCTTAGCCACGACGGGTGTTTTTCCAATTTGCTTTAATTCATGAAAAGCCTTGATCTCCATTATTTATCCCGCCAATCTTTAGCCTGCAATGTGGGCATCTTGAAACGTGCCATTGATATTGCCTGAGACAATGATGACATGTCCCCAAAATAAATCACCGTCATGACAGTAGACTTCAAACTCTCCATCTGGGAAAGCATGCAGACTTTCAAGTGAGATGCGGCTTATAAAGTGATCCAGCGTAAGCTCTTCTTGTGTTTCAGCGGAGTCATCTTGCTCCTGCCAGTCTTTAGCTAATTCAAGCAGCTGATTTGCTGCAAATGATTTAATAGAAGCATCCCATGTGGTCTTCTCTTTCATGAGTTGTCTAGCGGTTCGAAGAGAGTCGTTTACTTTTTCATCTTCTTCGAGGTTGAAGTAGAGCAGGCATTCTTGATTACTCCACTGGATCGTTGTTTCAAATAAGTCTAGTCCTTTCACTAATTCAAAGGTGCCCAGCAGGTCATCATGATAAAAGACAGGTTTTTGGGCTTCTTCTAGTATCTCTTGCAGCTCTTCATCCTGTGTATCTGTATCGATGAGTGATACAAGCATGAACTCACCTTCACCTTTTCGGACCTGAAGTGACACGATTGATTTTTTATGTAATTGTGCCTGCTTTTCCCTTAATCCCTCTTCATCTGTTAACCAGCAGAGTCTTATGTTTTCTGTTGTAACGAAGTCTTTTTCCTTCCATGCAATCAGTGGAATAGAAGCAGTCCAAAGAGCTTCCTGTCCGGCTTTTCCTGCACCTACTCCTGAAGGTCCTGTGACAGCAATGATGTGATCTATTTCTTCTGAAAATCGTTTTTTAAATGCGTTAATTTGTTTGTTATGTTTCATGTGATTGTCCTCCAGCCTGATTTGTTGAAAATCTATATCTTTATCACACCGCACATCAGGAGGAGAAATCAAGCTTTTTTTGCTTAAAACTTTTTTAGATTGTCAGAAGGAGAGAAAATACATGGATGATTGGAGGTTGAGTCACAATAAATACGAATATGTTATGTATCGAATTTTGTATATATTTGGGTAAATGAGTCGAAAAGCCTAGGTGATTCTTCCTTTTCTTTATAATTACTTTGACACGAATAGATGAAAAAAGTAAAGTAGTACTGAGTGATTTACAAACCCTTCTTCATCTATTGAATTGCAAAGTGCGTGTAAATGAAATGTAAATGGATATTTTTCCTTTTATTTACTCGTATTTTTTTGAAACCTATGATGCTTCTCATACGTTATATTAACGGAGCACACATATCCGGCGGAAACAGAGCATCGGGAATGCTTGGTGAAGAAGATTTACATTTGCAAAATCAATGTAAATTTTTTATGATTTCATTTATATCAGAACGATAATAAGAAAGAAGAGGTTTTATGAAAAAAATATTTGCGAACAAATATAGCTTTTTTGTATTGGCTGTCCTTTTATTTTGGGCGAAATCGTATGCAGCCTACAAAATGGACTTTAATTTAGGAGTGAAAGGTTCTTTTCAAGAGGGTCTTCTCTTATTAAATCCATTTAGTTCAGCCATTGTGTTTTTGGGACTGGCTCTCTTTTTGAAGGGTCGTAAATCTGCCATAGTATTAATTGTGATTGACTTTATTATGACCGCACTTTTATATGCGAATGTAGCGTACTACCGTTTCTTTGATGACTTTTTGACTTTCTCCACAATGAAGCAAGCAGGCAATCTTGGAGGAGGCATGACTGGCGGTGTGTTATCTAGTATTAAGCCGCATGACCTTTTATATTTCCTTGATATCATTATCTTGATTGCGATTGTGATCTGGAGACCAGAAGTGAAGAAATTCCAAATGAAAAAGACATTTGCACTGTTGATTGTGGCTGCAGGTGTAGGACTGTTCTTTGTAAACCTTCATTTAGCTGAAAAAGACCGTCCAGAATTATTAACAAGAACATTTGATCATAAGTATGTTGTCAAATATTTAGGTGTTTATAATTATACGATTTATGACGGGGTACAATCAGCACAAAATGCAACACAGGTAGCAAATGCGAGCAGTGAAGATTTAACGGATGTTGTAAACTATACAGCTTCTCACTATGCGAAGCCAAACGCAGAGTATTTCGGTAAAGCTAAAGGGAAAAACATCATTAAAATCCATTTAGAAAGCTTCCAGTCTTTCTTAATTGACTACAAACTAAATGGAGAAGAAGTGACACCGTTTTTAAACAAGCTGGCTCATGGGAAAGAGGACTTTACGTATTTCGATAACTTCTTCCATCAGACAGGTCAAGGAAAGACAGCTGATGCTGAACTGATGATGGATAATAGTATGTTCGGCTTGCCAGAGGGAGCAGCGTTTGTGACAAAAGGTGAAAATACTTACCAATCACTCCCTGCCATCCTAGATCAAAAAGCAGGCTATACGAGCGCAGTGCTTCATGGCGACTATAAATCTTTCTGGAACCGTGACACGATTTATAAACATATGGGATATGATCAATTCTTCGATGCTTCACATTACAACATGGATGAAGAAAATCTTGTGAATATGGGTCTGAAGGATAAACCATTCTTCAAAGAATCAATCCCGATGCTAGAATCAATGAAAAAGCCATTTTATGCACATTTAATGACATTGACTAATCACTATCCATTTAATTTAGATGAAAAAGATGCGACGATTGCTAAGGCAACAACTGGTGACAAAACAGTAGATAACTACTTCCAAACAGCAAGGTATCTAGATGAGTCATTAGAGCAATTCTTTAAAGACTTGAAAAAATCAGGTATGTATAAAGACTCTGTCATTTTATTATATGGTGATCACAACGGAATTTCTGAAAACCATAACCGTGCAATGAGCGAAATTCAAGGGAAAGAAATTACACCTTATCAAAATGCTCAAAACCAGCGTGTACCACTCATGATACGTATTCCTGGCAAACAGGGCGGCGTGAACCATACGTATGGTGGTGAAGTAGACGTGATGCCTACGCTTCTTCACTTACAAGGTATTGATTCAAATGAGTATGTGAATTTTGGAACAGATCTATTCTCTAAGAAACATGATCAAACTGTTGCATTCCGTAACGGAAACTATGTGACACCAAAATATACACTTGTAGATAACACTGTCTATGATACAAAAACAGGTAAAGTTGTGAAACAAAATAAAAAGACAGAGGCGATTAAAGCCCGTGTCGATAATCAGTTAAGCCTTTCAGATAAAGTGCTTTATAGGGATCTTCTTCGATTCCATAAGCTGTCTGATTTTAAACCAGTGAATCCATCTGATTATTTCTATGGTAAATCAAAAGAAAAAGAAGAGGATTCTTCTACTAAGTAACTGAGTTTTGGGCAAGCACAGAAGGGTGCTTGCCTTTTTCTCTCTCATCGCTTGATTTGTTGGCAAATTATGTTTATATTTAGGGTGATACAAGCGTGATGCTGGCGTGCAGCTAGCGGAACTCATTTCGTCCTAGGGGATTTCAGGAGGAGCTTATGACAACAAATACAAAAACACAAAAAAAGAAATCAGAAGTATGGGGCTGGCTCAAAGCGATCTTAATCGCATTCATTGCCGTTTTTATCATTCGTAACTTTTTATTCGCACCGTATATTGTAAAAGGGACCTCTATGGATCCAACATTGCATAATACAGAGCGGGTTTTTGTGAATAAAACGGTTGATTATTTCGGCGATTACAAACGGGGACAGATCATAGTTCTTGATGGGGAAGACCGCAGTACTCATTATGTTAAGCGGTTGATTGGTTTACCTGGTGATAAAATTGAAATGAAAAATGACCAGCTGTATGTCAATGGTCAAAAGGTGGCAGAGCCTTACTTAGCGTCAAACAAAAAGAAAGCAGCCGCAGATGGCATCTTGTTGACACCTGATTTTGGTCCTCTTACCGTTCCAAAAGGCAAGTATTTTGTCATGGGTGACAACCGTCAAAACTCAATGGACAGTCGCAATGGCTTAGGTCTTTTTACAAAGAGTGATATTCAAGGAACGACATCATTTGTGTTTTATCCTTTCCAAGACGTTCGACTACTCAATAATGAATGAAACATAAAGAAGCACACAGAGGTGTGCTTTTTCTATTTCATTCAGCCTGGCTTTTTTTGATCGCCTGTTCAAGATCTGCAATAATGTCTTCAATCGCTTCTGTTCCAACAGATAAACGAATGAGCTCAGGTGTGACGCCTGTCGCTTTTTGTTCTGCTTCACTTAATTGCTGATGCGTTGTGCTGGCAGGATGAATGATCAATGATTTAGAATCGCCCACATTTGCAAGATGTGAGAAAAGTTTAACTGAATCAATAAGCTTTTTACCTGCTTCTCGTCCACCTTTAATACCGAATGTGAGAATGGCGCCTTGTCCTTTTGGTAAATAGGTTTGAGCAAGCTCATAAGATTCATGGCTTTCAAGACCTGGGTAGCTTACCCAATCTACAAGAGGGTGATCTTGTAAGAATTGCGCTGTTTTTAACGCATTTTCACTATGTCGCTCGAGACGCAGATGCAAAGTTTCTAGGCCTTGCAGAAGTAAAAATGAGTTGAAAGGTGACAAGGCTGCTCCTAAATCCCGTAAGAGCTGCACACGTGCTTTTGTGATATAAGCCGCTTCTCCAATTGCTTCGGTATACGTCAGGCCGTGATAACTTGGATCTGGTTCAGTCAGCCCTTTGAACTTATCACTGTCGGCCCAAGGAAACTTGCCGCTATCGACAATGACACCGCCAATTGATGTACCATGACCGCCAATGAATTTTGTAGCGGAATGGACGACAATGTCTGCGCCAAACTCAATCGGTCTTAATAAATATGGGCTTGCGAGCGTATTGTCCACAATAAGCGGAATGTGGTGCTTGTGTGCAATGGCTGAGATGGCTTCAATATGTAGAATGTCGCCTTTAGGATTCCCAATACTCTCTGCATACACTGCCTTCGTTTTGTCTGTAATCGCTGCTTCGAGTTCTTCAAGGTTGGATGAATCGACAAATTTCACTGTAATGCCGAGCTTTTTAAGCGTATGAGCAAACAGATTGTAGGTGCCTCCATAAAGGCTGCTGGAGGAGACAATTTCGTCACCAGCTCCTGCAATATTTAAAATAGAATAAGTGGTCGCTGCTTGTCCAGAAGAGACAGCAAGTGCACCAATGCCGCCCTCAAGCTCGGCGATCTGTTTTTCAAAGACGTCATTTGTGGGGTTCATAATGCGAGAATAAATATTTCCGGGTTCCTGCAGTCCGAATAAATTCGCCGCATGCTCACTATCTCTAAAACCGAAAGAGCTTGTTTGGTAAATAGGCACGGCTCTTGAATAGGTTGCTGAATCAAGCTCCTGACCTGCGTGAATGGCTTTTGTTTCTAAACGGAATGGACGTTCTTCTGACATGTGTGTATCCTCCTTTTGTTAGATAAAACCAACTACTTTGATAAGAAATATTTAATAAGACTATAAATCTTGTTTCGAGCTTGGTCAATCATTTTTTAGATAAATCTGAAAAAATAATAAATAAAGTTGATGGGCTTTTTTAATTTCAATGAGGAAGGGTGTGGATACGCTGGATGAAAAGAGGGATTGTTGCATTAGAGAGTACGGATCAGTTTTTTTGAAAGCAATCAATCATTGCCAACTAGTGAAATCATGGGAATGTCTATGCTGTAAGTTGTTTTTTCATAAAAAGAAGCGAATCATATGTTGGATGTTACTCAAGAAAAGAAAGGGCTTTTTTCCCAATGGACTTTCTTGTATATACATATTTTAAGTGACAAGAGAAGAAGGGAAATAGACTCACTCTTTTATCGGAATTATCAGTAAATATTTCATAAATGGTGTGTTAACGACATATAATTAGGACCTTTTTATCTGATATATCGGGGGAATTCTTTCTATTTCACAAAAAAGAAAGAATATATAAAGGGATTGATAAAAATGGACTATTTCAAAAAAAGAAGAAAAAAGATGGTTTAATTGACATTATATGGGTTTTGTGGTTCTTATGGATTGCAAAAAACTAGCTAATAAGATAGGGGTCCTACACTTAAAAGTGAAGAATTGAATAAAAAGTCACATTTTGTCCGAAAGTATGTTCGGTCAAAAATGGGATCTTCTGTTGATGTTTGGAGAGTGAAGCCTATGATACGATCATCATAAGCTGGGAGGTGAAAAGTATGACTTATGCAGCGCCGCAAGTTGACTATTCCACTATGGAACCTGCTATTATGGACCAAGCTTGGTTCTTAGTATTTGTTGCTGTCCTTCTTGGATTGGGAGCAACAGTTGTTCTAGGAGCAGCAGTTTGGTGTTTAGCAAACGGGAAGGGTAGCTTTACAGGAGCCGTTCAGTGGGAAAGTGGCTTAAAAGTCCAAATTGAATGTAAGTAGCTATACTTAGGATTCATCTTTTTACTTCTATGAAATGACACCAGGGCTAAACCGTCTGTGGCGGGCGGTTTAGCCTGATCTGTTTTTAAAGAATATGCAGACACTTGGAGGTTATATGTTTACGATCGAGAAATTAACCAAGACGTATAAAAATAACGTGACTGCTGTCAATGATTTTCATTTAAAAATCGACCCTCATCAAATCGTTGCTGTTGCTGGACCGAATGGTTCCGGTAAAACAACGATGATTAACTGTATACTCGGCATCATTAAGCATACAGAAGGAACGATTCTCTTGCAGGACGTCACAAATGACGAACCATCCTTTA
This sequence comes from Bacillus pumilus, assembly GCF_900186955.1. Taxonomy (NCBI): domain Bacteria; kingdom Bacillati; phylum Bacillota; class Bacilli; order Caryophanales; family Bacillaceae; genus Bacillus; species Bacillus pumilus. Next base: position 928,307 of record NZ_LT906438.1, read on the forward strand.
AAAAACAAGTAGCCTATGTTCCAGATGATCTGCTACTCCCTGAAGCATTGACTGGTGCTGAATATTTAGATTTTGTTTCTTCTATGTATGAATGTAAAACAATTCATAGAAGAAATCAACTAATTGAACTGTTTGATATGGACTCGGCTTTATCAAGACCGATTGAAACCTATTCACATGGTATGAAAAAAAAGACACAGCTGATTGCCGCCTTTATGCTTGATAGTCAATTGGTGATCATGGATGAGCCCTTTAGAGGACTTGATATTGAAGCGGTTATAAACACAAAGAAACTGATGAAACGTTATACCGAGCACCATGGTGCGATCTTGCTTTCAACGCATGATATGCTTTCAGCGGAAGAGCTGTGCCATAAAATCGCCATTATTTCTAAGGGAATTAAAATGGATGAAGGAACGGTCTCAGCCTTAAAGGAGAAGTATCAATCAAGCACATTGGAACAGGTGTTTCTGAAAGCTTCAATGTTAAGTGATAGGGGTGCACATTTTGATGAAATCATTAATCATTTCTAGAATGATGCTTAAAATGTGGCAGCAGGAGATGTATAAGCTCTTTGATACTCAGACGAAGCGGATCATTGTGATCTTATTCTTTTTATTTGCCGTCACAATGGGCGCCATCATCGGATACAGTTTTACGGGTGTCTTTATGAAGGCTTTCTTAAATGGCGATGAGCGCTCACTAGGATTACTCGTTGTGTCAATGGCGATCAATGCATCCATCTTTACTAGCCTGTTATTCATTTTGATCAAGGTCAGAACGCCTGAGCAAGACCGTTTTTCTATGCAGCTCAGCTGGTTCCCGCTTTCTACCTTTCAGAAAAGCCTTGGTTACTTTATTCCGATGGTGACAGTAGTGGCAGGACTTGTTTTATTTTTTATCGGTATTCTGCTTTTACCTAATTTTATTGCCCAGGGAATAGGTATTTTCTTTATCTTTACGTTCTTTTTGATGGTGATTTTGCAATCGCTTTTTGTCTTAATGCTTTTGCAACTCATTTATAATATGACGTATTTGGTCATTCTGAAATTAAAATTACCGTTGCAAAAATTTGCAGCGATCTTTGTTTTATTAGCACTGGTTGTAGCGTATGGAATGACGCATTTTGATATCAGTCAAATTCAGCAATCATATATACAGTTTGATTATCATTTGATGTATTTTACAGCACCGTTTTTCTTAGCGGCTCAAGGGATGTCTCCTGAAGGGGTAAACTATGCAATTTTGATTCTGTTTATCCTTTTATCGGCGAGCGGTGCATTTCTTTCCCTTGCGATGATGCCGATTATGGCAGAGAAAAAAGCGTTAACCTTCTTAAACAAACTGCCGTTCTCTTCTTCAAAAAAATGGTCACTTATTGTAAAGGAAATGAAATCACAGGTGCGAAATGAAGAAAACATTTTAAACTTTCTCATTCTCCTCATTGTGATCTTATTCGTCCGTTATCAATTTGGATTCCGTTTTGAAGAAGAAGCATTTTTTGTTTTCTGCGCTCTTGCTGGATTAACCGCCTTCAATTCATTTGGCAATGATAAACGAATGCTGGGGATGTACAAAACATTTGGTCTAAGATCGTGGGAAGTGGCTCTGTATAAGTTTATCGGGCTTTTGTTTGTTGGTGTACTGCAAATTGCAATCTTCATGCTGACAACGCTGACGCTTCCTGATCAGGTTTGGAACGTATTGATTGGGGCCGCTGTCTTATGCAATGCCACTGCGCTCTTTTATGTAGTAGGTATTTTACTTCCGCTTGATCGGAACAATCCTTACACAGGCATTTTTTCATTTGGAGCACTTATTTTACTCATGATTCCGATTGTTTTTATTGGAAACTATGTCATAGGGGAGTCGAGTCAAACGCTTCAGTGGCTGCTTGTAGCTGCATTTGAAGGTCTGCTCATCTTTGCCATATACAAAGGTTTTTCATGGAGGTATTCACATGATTCAACTTCTTAACAATAAGCTAAAGATTGAGCGGGTACCGGCTTTCGCGCCGTATGTGACCTTACAAAAGAGGCATCTCACGGATACGCAGTATGGAAGCACACTCCCGATTAATGAAAGTGCCTATCATATGTTAACGAAAGTAGATGGCAAAAGGACAGAAGCGAGTATTACCACAGAGCTCGCCGATTTGTTTCAGGTCGATGAGTCTGTGATTTCTCGTGACTTTTATCAACTGATAATGGGGTTGAATCAGCACCACTTACTGTCTATTCATTATCAATCACCATATCGGATTGTGACAGCCTGCTGTCAATTTTTCAAGCAGTATCAAGTGAAAATGAAGGAACGATTTGATTGCACTGGTCACTCGTTCCTTCATATTTTTGGGACAGCATTACTCATGGTGACGCGTAAAATCATCTTTTTCTGGATGCTATTTATGGTCATGGCAGGAATCGCTTTTTTATTCATTCCTGACCGGTCGATTGCAGCCATTGCGATTTATTTTACAATTATTTATTTTGGATTAATTACGGGAACGGCCTTACATGAGGCAGCACATGGCTATACGCATCGGAAATTTGCGGGACGGGATGGTCCACAAGGTTTTTTTGCAAGTGATATGATGTCAGTGAAATTTGTGAGACCGGTATTAGATCCGTTTCAGAAAAAGCAGGTATGGATTACCCTGCTTGGGCCGCTTGTCCCAGGTGTGATCGGAGCAGCAGGGATCATTGTGACCGTATTATGTCTAAAAGAAAATCCAATTTCAACAGGTTTCTTTATTTTTTCAATCACGTATTTTATTCAATTACTCTATCTTCTTCCATTTATGGGGGATGGTAAATCCATTATGAAGCAGCTATTGCTTGGGGGAATGGGAGGACAACGATCATGAACGTACAGGCGATGAAACAAGGTGCTATTGTTGGTGGTTTTCTGGGGTTTTTAGGCTTTCCGATGCTGACAATCGGCATATTATTCTATCATTTATTTCAATCAAAAACGAATGATGCTTTATTATTTAACAGTCTCGCTTTTGAGATGGAAGGTTCATCCGCATTTACTTTTCAAATCAAGCCAAACTTTTTTATTTATATGATTGTGATTTTTGCCGCGAGTTTTCTCATTGTGGCTATCTTATCAGCCATGAAGCAGAAAAAAGCGAAAGGTTAGGAGAATTCTCCTAATCTTTTTTTTGTATGTCCAACCAAATTTTAGTATAATAGAAAATAAAAAACATCAAAGGGGATCTCAATGTTAAAAAAATGGAGTGTTCTTATATTCACTGTTTTTCTATTAGCAGGATGCGGTGAGAAGGCTGAAGAAACCACGCAAACCGAGAAGACGGTATCGACAATAAACACGGAGTCTGCTACTAAGAAGCAAGTAACCATCGAACAAATGAAACTGACAAAAAAAGAAAAAAACTTACTAGAAGCATCAACCACTAATGAAATGGTCGCTTTGACAATAAAAGGATTAACGAAGAAGGATAAGAGTATTACGTTTATCGGGAGTCATTATAAAAATGGCCGATTAGCTAATAAGGAAGCGTCATCTGCCACCTTTACTTTACATCAGGATGGAACCGACCAAACGATGAATGTGCTCTTACAATTAAGGCATGAGAAAGATACATATGAATCACAATTTAGTATGTGGTCAGACAACAAGAACGAGGGAATGACGAAAGCAACAGCAAGCTTTCCGTTCAAAGTAAGTGACTATGTTTTTTCTGCACAATCTGAAACTGTCAAAGTCTCTTCTGGAGGAAAGGCACTGATTGCGTATACAGCGGCAATGGGGAAAGACGGAAATTCACCAATGCTTGAAGAGATTGAGAAAAATCCTAAGCAAGCGCTGAAGAATAAGTCACATGCCTACTTATTTTACATCCAGCTCGATAAATAACTATCGTAATATATACGGAGAATATGAAGTTTTTTGACGAAAAATCTTCATATTCTCTTGACGAATTGTTTAGGAAGTTGTAACATAATAAAGGTCAACGCGATGACGTTGCTTTTGAAAAATTGATGCGGGTGTAGTTTAGTGGTAAAACCTCAGCCTTCCAAGCTGATGTCGTGAGTTCGATTCTCATCACCCGCTCCAATACATAATTTTTGTTAATAACGCAGTATTTCGTTTCTTAGATAAACGAAGTGTTGCGTTTTTTATTATGTCAGTATAATGTGAAAAAGCACTGTCAAGCTACAGTGCTTTTTCAATAAATTCATATTTACTTTCTCCACCATGTATTTGTACAAACATCTTCGTCAAGGATTGGATGAGAGCTTCACTCTTTTCCCGGGAAATAGATGGCGGAAACAGAATGATTTGCAGAATGTTTTTTGTGTCTTGAGAAATGTGTGCTTTACTTGGTTGAGAAAATAATCCCTTAAGTCCTGCGTTGTCCTGCCATTCAATGTAACCACTCTCATGTTTTGCTAGTGAAAGCGGCTCTTCTATGCGATCAGCATCGAATGTCAGGATAGGCAAGAAATATTTTAAAGAGAAAAAGATCGACAAATCCTGTACGGAATTGGTCGAGTCTATAAATTGTTCCTTTTGGATATCAGCAAGAATTGGCAGGAAAGGAACGTCTTTTAAAAGGTCCGTCCATTCTTTGATGGCTGGTACTTCTTCTAAGACTTTATCTTCGTATTCAAAGAATAAAGATTCTTGAAACAGGCGTAGCCGGCCTTTTAACATTTGAGGGGATGTGCCAACTTCAATATGCGAATATTCAATCTGTCCAACATGGATAGACGGGTTGTCAGGATGAGAAATTTCCATATGTATCTTCACAGTGACTCACTCCAATCGGTCATGATACACTCGTATTATACTGAAAACAACAGAAGAAACAAAGAAAGGAGGTTTGCAAGGTGATTCATGTTGGAGAATTAAAAGAAGAATTGATTCAATATGCGAAAGAAATTGGTGTCGATAAAATCCGATTTGCAAGTGCTGATACATTTGATTCATTAAAAGACCGCCTCATCTTACATGAATCGTTAGGGTATTTGTCAGGCTTTGAAGAGCCTGATATCGAAAAACGAACAAACCCTTCTTTGCTGCTTCCGAAGGCCAAATCAATTGTTGCGATAGCGCTCGCGTATCCTTCCAAAATGAAAGATGCTCCTCGAAGTACAAAGGATGCAAGAAGAGGGATCTTTTGCCGTGCTTCTTGGGGAACAGACTATCATGTTGTGCTGAAAAAAAAGCTCGATATGCTCGAGGAATTCTTGCGAAGCAAACATGTCGATATACGAACAAAATCAATGGTGGATACAGGGGAGCTGTCCGATCGTGCAGTAGCGGAACGTGCTGGCATAGGTTTTAGTGCGAAGAACTGTATGATTATCACGCCAGAGTTTGGGTCTTACGTGTATTTGGCTGAAATGATCACAAATGTCCCATTTGAACCGGATGAAAAAATTGAAGACCAGTGCGGAACGTGTAATAAATGTGTTGATTCGTGTCCAACTGGTGCACTTGTAAATCCAGGACAGCTGAATTCCCAGCGATGTATTTCCTTTTTAACGCAAACGAAAGGATTTTTGCCTGACGAGTTTCGTTCGAAAATAGGAAATCGTTTATATGGGTGTGATACGTGCCAAATTGTCTGCCCGATCAATAAAGGGAAGGACTTTCACCTGCATCCTGAAATGGAGCCGGACCCTGAAATTGCGAAGCCGCTCTTAAAGCCGCTTCTTACGATCAGTAATCGTGAGTTTAAGGAAAAATACGGTCATGTTTCAGGTTCATGGCGGGGGAAAAAGCCAATTCAGCGAAATGCGATTTTGGCACTTGCTCACTTTAAAGATACATCTGCCTTACCCGTGTTGATTGATTTGATGCACAAGGATCCAAGGCCTGTTATTCGAGGCACGGCTGCTTGGGCAATTGGGAAAATTGGCGACGAGCAGCTACTCCCAGAGCTGGAAAAAGCCCTTGAGCGGGAAAGTGATGAGGAAGCGAGACAAGAAATTGTCAAAGGGATTGAGTTTTTACAGACACCTTTAAATACTAAATAACATCTCTGTGAACATAGAATGAACCAAACAGAGATTTTAAAAAAAGTTTGGTGGTGTCTGTGTGAAACAATTATTAGAGCAAACATTAGAAGACAGGCTTGGTTATTTATTAAATGGAAGTGCAATCAAACAGCCGCAGCTCATGTCTGATGTGGAAGCAGTCGAACGGAAAAAAGAGCTTTTTGCTAGAAGACAGGTGGAGATTGTCAAGGCGAAGGCGAAAGCAACACTCCTAGATTCAACGATTCAGGATGATGGGGCTCAGCATGTGCAGTATCTTGCTCATCTCACTTATGTATGCAAGGATGTAGACGATTCTTTTTATTTAGAGGAACAAGTAGAAAAAAGAGAAGCGTTCCTTTACAACGACATGCTTGTGAAAGATCGGATAATGCTAGAAAAGCGGCAAATGGAAGAGCAGGTGGATGAGCGCTTTCAGACCGAAGAACAGTTTGGGAGAGCCTTTCACTATGACCGGCGGGCAGCCGTACAATATGCGGAGACGTACTGGAATAAACGAAATCCCGCCTATAAAAACTTCGATGATAACTGCACAAATTTTATTTCACAATGCTTGAAGGCAGGGAATGCGCCAACGAGAGGGTATCCGAACCGCGGATCTGGCTGGTGGGTGCGGCCGCATACGTGGAGCTATAGCTGGACGGTGGCTCATTCGATGAAAAATTATTTAGCGAATTCGAAAGCGGGTTTAAGAGCAAAGAAACTCAAGGAAGCGCAGGAGCTTCAAATTGGTGATGTCATTTGCTACGATTTTGAGGGAGATGGTAGGTATAATCATACAACCATTGTCGTCGATCACGATAAAGGCGGAATGCCTCTTGTGAATGCTCAGACATATGACAGCCGAATGCGTTATTGGTCGTATGAGGATTCGACCGCCTATACACCAGCTATTCGTTATACGTTTTTTCACATTTTGGACGATGCCGCGAAGGATAGTTAATGGTATAATGTTGAGCGGAAAAGAAAATTAGAGGTGAACTTTTTTGGGACTTCATGTCGTTTTATATCAACCAGAGATTCCAGCTAATACTGGAAATATTGCGCGTACATGTGCAGCAACAAATACAACCCTTCATCTGATTCGTCCGCTTGGTTTTTCGACAGATGATAAAATGCTGAAGCGTGCAGGACTCGATTATTGGAAATATGCCAATGTCGTCTATCATGACTCGCTTGATGAATTGTTTGAGGCTCATCCGAAGGGACAATTCTTCTATATCACAAAATTTGGCCAAAAGCCGCATACGACATTTGATTACTCTCAGTTAGATGAAGATTACTTCTTCGTTTTTGGCAGAGAGACAAGTGGATTGCCGAAAGATTTGATCGAGCGGAATATGGACCGCTGCCTTCGTTTACCGATGACAGAACATGTTCGTTCTCTGAATCTATCGAATACGGCAGCAATTCTTGTGTATGAGGCACTTCGACAGCAGCAATATCGAGATCTGATATAAGGTCAAGAAGAAAGCTGGGATACCAATCTCGGCTTTTTTTATATGAGATAAGGAACAAAATATGATTTGTTCAGTCTATTTTTTGACATATTGAAAAAATCGAAACACAGTGAATAAGCAGGTGCTAAAAACAACGAACTAAATGAAAAAAGGATGTTCCGTTCATGGAACATCCTTTTTTTCATTTACCAGGCTTGCCTTCGTAGCCAGCTGTGAAAATGGATACTAAAAACGTAATGATGACGCCCATCATAATGACCGTTCTCATATAAGCTCCCCCTTATCCCTTTGTTTCTATCGCTGCCTGTTTCATATGATGTGAAGTTCGCCTTGAAAAGCAGGAGAAGAAGATCATTTTTCTCCTGTTTTTCCTTTATTATGAAGGGTCTTGCGGATGGTTGTCAATTCAGTTTGCCAATTCGTCATTTTGAAGAACGAAAGCATGTAATAGGACGCCTCCGCATAGATTGTAAAACAGTATCTGATTACTTGCTTCAATCTTGAAAGAGGAGGTTCATATGGATATTTTAAAGAAAATTGAACAGCACAGAGAAGAAGAGCAGCGTCTTAAATGGGAAGGCACATTTGGCGAGTATTTAGACATTATAAAGGAAAATCCACTTGTCGCTCAATCTGCTCATTCTCGCGTTTATCATATGATTAAAGACAGCGGGATTGAAGAGGAGAATGGGGTCAGAACGTACAAATTTTTTGATCAGGAGCTTTTTGGATTAGAGGAATCATTGGAAAGATTAGTGGAGGAATATTTTCACCCTGCTGCCAAGCGCCTCGATGTGAGGAAGCGTATTTTGTTATTGATGGGACCAGTGAGCGGGGGGAAATCTACGCTTGTTACTAGGCTGAAAAGAGGACTAGAGGAATATTCACTGACAGATCATGGCGCAGTCTATGCGATCAAAGGCTGCCCGATGCATGAAGATCCGCTTCATCTTATTCCGCAAAATCTGCGGGAGGATTTTTATAGAGAATATGGCATTCGTGTGCAGGGGAATTTGTCCCCTCTGAATATGATGAGGCTGGAAGAGGAATATGGCGGACGAATTGAGGATGTAAGGGTTGAACGGATCTTCTTCTCAGAGGATAAACGGACCGGTATTGGTACCTTTAGTCCGTCTGATCCGAAATCTCAGGACATTGCTGATTTAACAGGAAGCATCGATTTTTCAACCATTGCTGAATTTGGATCAGAGTCAGATCCAAGGGCCTACCGCTTTGATGGAGAACTCAATAAAGCAAACCGAGGGATGATGGAGTTTCAGGAGATGTTAAAGTGTGATGAGAAGTTTCTATGGCATCTTCTGTCATTAACGCAGGAAGGAAATTTTAAAGCAGGCCGTTTTGCCTTGATTAGTGCAGATGAATTGATCGTTGCTCATACGAATGAAACCGAGTACCGGTCGTTTATTTCAAATAAAAAGAACGAGGCCTTGCATTCAAGAATTATTGTGATGCCGATTCCTTATAACTTGAAGGTGACAGAGGAGGAACGCATTTATCATAAAATGATTTCAGAAAGTGATGTTTCTGATGTGCATATTGCCCCGCATACGCTGAAAGTAGCAGCGATGTTCTCCATTTTGACAAGACTCAAAGAGCCGAAGCGTTCTGATATTGATTTGGTGAAAAAAATGCGTCTGTATGACGGAGAAAGTGTCGAAGGCTTCCAATCTGCTGATATTGATGAGATGAAAAAGGAATTTCATGATGAAGGGATGAGCGGAATTGATCCGCGATATGTGATTAACCGCATTTCCTCCACTATTATCCGGAAGAATATGGAGTCGATCAATGCGCTGGATGTTCTTCGTTCGTTAAAAGAAGGACTCGATCAGCATCCGTCTATCTCAAGCGAGGACCGGGAGCGCTATTTGAATTTTATTTCTGTTGCGCGAAAAGAGTACGACGATATTGCCAAGAAGGAAGTACAAAAGGCATTTGTGTATTCCTATGAAGAGTCTGCGAAAACACTGATGGATAATTACTTAGATAATGTCGAGGCGTATTGCAACAAAAACAAGCTGCGTGATCCGTTAACCGGTGAAGAAATGAATCCTGATGAAAAGCTTATGCGTTCAATTGAAGAGCAGATCGGAATTTCTGAAAATGCGAAAAAGGCATTTAGAGAAGAAATTCTGATTCGTATTTCGGCTTATGCGAGAAAGGGCAAACGCTTTGATTATAATTCTCATGAGAGATTGCGTGAGGCGATTCAGAAGAAGCTGTTTGCTGATTTAAAAGATGTGGTGAAAATCACGACGTCAACGAAGACGCCGGATGAACAGCAGCTGAAGAAAGTGAATGAAGTAGTGGCTAGATTAATTGATGAACATGGCTATAATTCAACAAGTGCAAATGAACTTTTAAAATATGTAGGCAGTCTTCTCAATCGTTAATAAATGAAGGAGGCATTATTGGCGCACCTGCACCGGTAATGTCTTTTTTAGAAATGATCGTCAACTTGGGTGACGAGCAGCATAAGATAAAGGAATCGGTGGTTAGAAGAATTGTGCAAACAGGTGAGGAGGGGGATGGATGTCCCGGCAAGAAAAAAGTCAGTTTATTGTATCTCAGGAAGACTGGTCCCTCCATCGAAAAGGCTATGACGACCAGCAGCGTCATCAGAAAAAGGTCAAAGAAGCGATTAAAAACAATTTGCCGGATCTTGTCACAGAAGAAAGCATTATCATGTCTAACGGAAAAGATGTTGTCAAAATTCCGATTCGTTCGTTAGATGAATATAAAATTCGGTACAACTACGATAAAAATAAGCATGTGGGTCAAGGCGATGGAGACAGCGAGGTAGGCGATATTGTCGCACGTGATGGATCAGACAGTAAGCAAGGGCAAGGAAAGGGACAGAGCGCAGGAGATCAGGCTGGAGAGGATTATTACGAAGCTGAGGTCTCATTAATGGATCTTGAGGAAGCGCTGTTTCGGGAATTAGAGCTGCCAAACCTTAAACAAAAGGAGCTTGACGACATCATTGTCGAGCAAATTGAGTTTAACGATATTCGCAAAACCGGGTTAACAGGGAATATTCATAAAAAACGAACGATGCTGTCAGCATTTAAACGAAATGCAATGACAGGCAGTCCTTCCTTTTATCCAATCTACCCAGAGGATATCAAATATAAGACGTGGAATGAAGTGACCAAACCAGAGTCGAAAGCCGTCGTTTTGGCAATGATGGATACGAGCGGAAGTATGGGACTTTGGGAAAAATATATGGCGAGAAGTTTTTTCTTTTGGATGACACGTTTCTTACGGACAAAGTATGAGACGGTCGATATTGAATTTATTGCCCATCATACAGAGGCGAAGGTTGTAGATGAAGAGCATTTCTTCTCGCGCGGCGAGAGCGGGGGGACGATTTGCTCCTCTGTCTATCGAAAAGCACTAGAGCTCATAGACGAACGTTATCCGCCATCGCGATATAATATTTATCCTTTTCATTTTTCTGATGGAGACAATTTGACCTCAGACAATGCACGGTGCGTAAAGCTTGTTTCTGAAATTATGAAAAAAGCCAATTTATTCTGTTATGGTGAAGTGAATCAATACAACCGGCATTCTACATTAATGTCAGCATATAAGCATATACAGGATGAGAAATTTAAGCATTATATTTTGAAGCAAAAATCAGATGTTTTTCTCGCCCTAAAAAAATTTTTTCAGCAGGAAGAAGTTCTTTCGTAAATAGCACATTTGAAAAAACCTTTCAGCATAAGGGCTGAAGGGTTTTTTGTATGGAGAAGGAAGGGATCACCAGAAAAAAAGTAAAACTTTCTCTTTGACATTTCAATTTTCATTTATTAATATTTAATCTTGTTAAATATAAGTTTTTCAAAAAAGATGCCGATCGTCTTTTCTTCTTTTTCTACTCTTTGCTCATGAGTGAACAATAAGTATAAATGGGCTGCACACCATTATTCATGCGGGGAAGATGAAGGAGATATAACAGTTTTATGAGCTTGCTTCATATTCTGTCAGATGATGGGCATTCTAAGTTTGCTAAAGCAGATGACACTATATTTTTATACATGAAAGGAGAAACAAAACATGAACAGAGGGCGTTTATTGCTAACGAACATTATTGGCCTTATTGTAATTCTTGCCATTATTGCCGGAGGTGCTTATTACTACTACGAAAGCACAAATTTTGTCAAAACTGACGAGGCGAAAGTGACAGGTGACATGTATCAAATCACAGCACCAGCAGCTGGACAAATCAAAGGCTGGGATATCAATGAAGGTGACGAAGTGCAAAAAGACAGCACAGTTGCAAAAGTTGAAGGAGAAACAAAAACAAACATTAAATCAGTGGCTGATGGCACATTAGTCAAAAAAGAAGTACAAAACAATCAACAAGTGCAGCCTGGTACAGTTCTTGGTGAAACGATTGATTTAAGCAAGCTTTACATCACAGCGAATATCAAAGAAACAGATATTAAAAACATTGAAAAAGGCGACAAAGTTGACATCGTCGTAGATGGTGATCCTGATACAACATTTGAAGGAACAGTTGAACAAATTGGTTATGCGACAAACTCAACATTCAGCATGCTGCCAGCAACAAATTCAAGTGGTAACTATACAAAAGTCACACAAAAAGTAGCAGTGAAAATTTCAATTAAAAATCCATCAGACAAAGTACTTCCTGGTATGAATGCTTCTGTCAAAATTTCATCTTAATGATGATTGATATCAAAAAATGAAAGGAGGTTGTCTGAGATGGCAAATCAACCTGCAGCAACAAAACAGGGAGCAGGCTCCTTGTCTTTACTGATCATTTTAATGGCCGGCTTGTTCGTAGCGATTTTGAACCAAACACTTCTGAACGTAGCCATGCCCCATTTAATGACTGAATTTAATGTGAGTGCAACGACGATTCAGTGGCTTACAACAGGTTATATGCTTGTCAACGGTGTGCTGATTCCGTTATCTGCGTTTTTAATCACACGCTTTGGACAGCGCAGCTTATTCTTAGTTGCCATGATCTCGTTTACACTAGGGACCTTTATTTGCGGGATTGCGCCGAACTTTTCAACGATGCTTATCGGTCGTTTGATTCAGGCAATCGGCGGCGGTATTCTGCAGCCGCTTGTGATGACAACAATCCTTTTTATTTTCCCTCCTGAAAACAGAGGGAAAGGAATGGGGATTTTCGGTCTTGCAATGATGTTTGCTCCAGCGGTAGGACCAACATTATCTGGTTACATTATTGAAAATTATTCTTGGCGTATTATGTTTTATGGACTTGTTCCAATCGGAGCAATTGTCATTATCGCGGCTTTCTTTATGTTTAGAAATATTGTAGAGCCTAAAAAGATCAAGCTGGACGGCCTTGGTGCGATTCTTTCCATCGTTGGTTTTGCTTCGCTTCTATACGGAGTGAGTGAAGCCGGAAGTGATGGCTGGACAGATCCGATCGTCTTATCGACGATTATTGTTGGTGCGATTGCGATCATTCTCTTTATTTTCCAACAGCTGAAAGTTGATAATCCGATGCTTGATTTCCGTGTGTTTAAATACAGCATTTTCTCATTATCAAGTGTTATTAATATTATTATTACAGTTGCCTTATACACTGGGATGTTCTTACTTCCGATTTATTTGCAGAACCTCGTTGGATTTACGGCATTGCAATCCGGGCTATTAATGCTTCCGGGGGCACTTGCGATGCTGATTATGTCCCCGATTTCAGGGATTTTGTTTGATAAATTTGGACCTCGTCCGCTTGCGATTGTGGGGATGCTCATTACCGTTGTCACCACATTCGAGTTTACAAGGCTGACCATTGATACATCATATAGTCACATTGTACTCATGTATGCAGTGCGTGCATTCGGTATGTCACTCCTTATGATGCCGGTGATGACAGCTGGGATGAACCAATTACCACAGCACTTAAACAGCCATGGTACAGCGATGTCTAATACATTAAGACAAATAAGCGGTTCGATCGGTACGAGTTTGATCACAACGATTTATACGAATCGGACAACATTCCATTATTCCAATATGGCGGATCAAACAAATACAGCGGACCCATTCTTTATGAATTCATTCCAGGCGGCTGTGTCGAATGTGATGCATCATATGGGCATGACAGCTGAAGCTGCTCAAAAATATGTATCCACCCAGCTCTTTACGAAAGCACAGGTTGATTCAAACGTAATGGGTATCAATGATGCTTACATGTGGGTAACGTTATTCTGTGCCGCTGGTGTCATTCTTAGCTTGTTCCTGCGTGATGTACGTAAGGATAAAAAGCGAAAAGATCAGCAGCATAAAAAACAAGAAATAACACTGCTTCCAGCACCTAAGGAAGCAAACCAAGATGCAAGATAAGTGTGGAGGGACCGTACATGAAAATTTATGTCGTATACGATAGTGAAGGTAACCATACAAAAGCACTGGCAGAAGCAATTGCAGCAGGCGCAGGTGAAACAGAGCAGGCTGAAGTATTCGTTGATCACGTGAAAGATGCGGATATTCGCAAGCTGGATCAAATGGATGCGATCATTTGGGGCTGCCCTGGTCACTTTGGGACCATTAGTGCTGGATTAAAGACATGGATTGACCGTCTTGGCTACCTATGGGCAGAGGGAAAACTAATCGATAAAGTCGGTGCCGTTTTCTGTACAACTGCTACAACGCACGGCGGTTTAGAAATGACGATGCATAATTTGATTACACCAATGTTCCACCAAGGGATGCTTGTCGTTGGTCTTCCTGGAAATGTGCCAGAAAATGCTTTATACGGCTCTTACTATGGAGCAGGTGTGACATGTCCGATTGATTCTGATGAAGTGATTTCGACAGAAGGCATTGAACTCGGGAAAGCATTAGGAAGACGTGTAGCATCAGTCACTGCGTCATTTAAGCGATAAGGAGAGGGTTCTTTTGGCGACGATTATTGTAGCGTTAGTAGCTGCTGTTCTAGTCATTATCGGATTAGTAGCATTCAATGTCAGACACGCTTCGGTCGAGAAGAAAGAGATCAATGAAGATGTGCCCAATCAGCCTGACGTGCCCCGTAGCGAGTCAGAAGTTGCGGCGAGACCTGTAGAGCCTGAAGTAGAAGAGGAAGCGTCAACGCCTTCTCAAACGGATGAACGAGTGTCTGGTGATGATTTCTATAGACAGGCGCTTCAAAAGTTTAAGCAGCCAGAACCACCTGTCAAAGAAGAAGAGCCAGAAACTAAAATGAATGATGATATGTATCGTTCTGCTTTGCAGAAGCTAAAGCAGAACGACAAATAAAAAAGAGAACCTCTCGTCAGGTTCTCTTTTTTTATAGCACAAAAAAACCGCCGGCAGAAGCCGGGCGGTTTTCCTTCACTCTATAAAGTGCTAAAGAGCAGATGCTCTTAAATTACGCTTTGTTAACGTTAGCAGCTTGTGGTCCACGGTTACCTTCAACGATTTCGAAAGAAACTGCTTGACCTTCTTCTAAAGTTTTGAAGCCTTCGCCTTGGATAGCAGAGAAGTGAACGAATACATCGTCTTGACCTTCTACTTCGATGAATCCGAAACCTTTTTCAGAGTTGAACCATTTTACTTTACCTTCTAACATGAAATTTCCTCCTAAAGCGATCTTAACGCTTAAATTCACTATTCTTGCTCTTACACAAACTTCAAAGACGAAAACTCTTTCAAAACTTTCTTCTTAAAGATGATACGAACAAAAATAATTACCTTTACTTTACCAGTGTTTGCGGGAAAAAACAACTGTTATCCAAAAACTTTTTTAAAAATAATTAGCGCTAACAAATTGAGGAAAAAGCCTATGTTCATTGGCCTCTTTTTCTCCCTGAGAAGCTCACTTGATTTCGGCCAGACTGCTTCGCTTTATAGAGCTCTTGGTCAGCTATAATCGGTAATTGCTTGATATTTGGACTTGTCCCGGGGAAATACGCACACCCAAGTGATACTGTAATATGAATGGACATGCCATTTTGTAAATAAATCGGCTGATCTGCTATTTTTCTTCGTAAGCGTTCTGCAATCTGCCATGTTTTTTCAACTGTACAATTGGGTAGAAGGACGGCAAATTCCTCACCGCCAATTCGGCCAATATAATCTGAGCTTCTTGTGTTTTTCATCAGCCTTTTTCCGATTTCTTTTAAAACCATATCTCCCTCATGATGTCCATATTGGTCATTGATGGATTTGAAGTAATCGATGTCTAAGTAAATAAGGGATATTTGATGGATAGGCTGCTTAAATTTCATCGAAAAAGCATCATTTAAGACCTCATCGAACTTCCGCTTATTTAAAACACCTGTTAAAAAGTCATAATGAGCTTGGAATTTATACAAATTTAACAGCTGATATGCTTTTGTTTGATGCTCAATGACGTAAAAGTTAAACAGTCCTGCAACATATGAGAACATCCAATAAGCAAAATGCAGTTCAAATGATGTCTCATGCACGATCATGATAAACAGGCTTGTGGCAATGACATTACCTAACGTAATGGACAAAAGCATTTTCATAACTTGATTCATATGGCGCTCAGCAATTAAAAAAGAAGCTGTTGCGATGATCATCATGGAAAAAATATTGATGAAAGAAGCGACGTTGGCTTCGATTAATAATCGACCAATGATTACAACACAGGCTGCAATGATGGTTTGGGCGATGCCTCCATAAAAGGCCGTTAAAATAAGGGGGATATGTCTTAAATCGATGATGGCTGGTCCTGCTTTGATAGAGAAGAACATTAAGAGGACACCGAGTAACCCAGAAAGAATGCCTTTGAATAGTTGTCTGAGCAGGGTATCTTCTTTCTTAAGAAAATTCTCTTTAAACACAAGCAGAAATAGATAATGAAAAGTGACAAGAATTGTTAAATTAATAAAGAGGTCTCTTAGCAAAATTAAATCACCTTTTTAAAATTACTAAAATTTGTTGCAAAAGAAAAGGGGAAAAAGGATAATTAATAAAAATTTCACTTATAAGGGGATCGAAACATATGCGAGGAAAACGCTTCCCAGATGAAACGGACTGGCTTTCTTTTTTTGAAACGGAGCCTGATGAAAGGTTCGAGAAAGGGATGCCTATTGAATATCAAAGCCTGACATTTCGATTTGAGAATCAAGACGAGCGTTTCGTTGTCACGATGTACCTTGGAAGTCAAGAATTTACGTTAAAAGCTGTTCGAAAAAAAGATGGATCTGTTTTAGGCATCTATGATTTTAAAACCGTGCAACATGTAGAGATAAAAAAAGACAAGCAATACGAAAAAGAGCTTTTAATCATAGTGGAAGCTTATGGCGATTTTATCACAACAGTTGAAATCACCTTTTTACCTTTCTTCTCTGTGATGATGAAAGAACATTTTTCAGGAGAATAAACAGGAGCCTCTATTCATAAAGGCTCCTGTTTTCTTATTTGTGCTCGATGTCATTGATCACTTGCTGGATTGATTCATCATCCATCACATTCATGACACTTTCATCAATATGAAGAGACTGTGCATAAGACTCTCTTGGCTGATGGTTTCTTGATGTCGATTGGTGCGGATTCGTATGATTTGGCTGTACAGCAGTGAATGCCTGCTTCATCATTTGTCCGATTTCCGCAGTGCCCTTTGATTCTTTCTGTGCGTGTGACTCTTGTCGAGACGATTCATGGTGCTGTTGATCTTTTCCCTTCATCATTGAAGACATATTCATTTGCGTCATGCTTTTCAGTCTTCTTCGTAAAACTGGGGAAAATAATGCAATGATGGCTGTAGATGCTGCGATCATTGCGCCAGTGCTCATGCCTTTTCTTTTTTTAAACAAACGAATCCCTCCATTTGATCGTGATGATTCTTCTTCATCATGTTTAGGATGACCAAACAAAGCTGAATTATGAATTCATTTCGTTGAAAGAGAGGATGTATGCATAAAAAGCCGACTGGATGAAAAACCTAAGAGCAAAAGGAGGGAATAAATGATGAATAAGAAATGGATGCTATCTTTACTACTCGTTCCAGCATTGATCACCACTGGATGTGGTATGAACAACCAGGGCGATGAGCGAAGAGGAACAATGAAACGACAGTATGAAAATGTCACATATAAGAATGACAACATGAGGCAGGATCAGCCAGATGTTCAAACACCTCAGAAGGTCAAAGTGGCAGATAAAGCGTCAGAGCTAGTAGCCAACATGTCTGAAGTAAAAACAGCGAACGTACTTGTTACAGGAAAGAATGCATTTGTTGCCGTTATGCTTGAAGGCGATAAAAGCGGTAATGTAACAGAAGATTTGAAAAAGAAAATTTCTGATAAAGTCAAATCAACGGATCAACAAATCGACAATGTATATGTATCTGCAAATCCAGACTTTGTCGATCGTATGGAAGGGTACGGAAAACGTATTAGAAGCGGAGAGCCCATCTCAGGATTTTTCGATGAATTTACTGAAACGGTCAGACGTGTCTTCCCTGAATCAAAATAGCTACGACAAAAGCCGTATGTCATATGCGGCTTTTTTGTTTGGAACCGCACCTTGCGCACCTGACTGCATAAAGTAAAAAATATATCACCTCTTGTTGATCTTTGTTTCTTCATAGAAAGAGAAAGAGGCTGCAGGATGAATTCAGGTGGGGAGCAAATGAAAGCCAAGCCGTCATTGATTCATAAAAAGCTTGTAGGCGGAATGATAGCAGCAGGTCTCATTTTTTATGCTTTCACCGCATACTTGATTTATGTTGCGTTTCAGCTGACAGGACAATATTTAGAGCAGCAGTCTTCTCCTAAAACGATTTTAACGGAGGGACTCAATAAGCAAGTCTATGAACATATTAGAATATACTATGCAGAGGAAGAGGACGCTTTTGTTGATTTAACAATTGAGGCCATGGATCAGGCAAAGAAGAGGACAGCGTCAGTATTTCAATTTGAAACTGACAAACCTTTAGACATTATTTATTTTGATGATAAAGAGACAATCGAGCAATTTGCAGGAATTAAGCATATTACGGGTTTTTACTCCGATCATGATCAAATGATAGGGTTATATCCAGATAAGCGGGAAGCATTATTGAAGAAAGAGACACTCCCTTTATACTTTTTCAACACGTTATTGATTCATGAATATGCTCACTTTGTTTTCTATGAAAAAGTTCATTCTTACGAAGTGTCTTCGATGATCTTTCCCCTTTGGTTCCATGAGGGAACAGCAGAATGGACGGCCTATGACGTGTTAAATGCCACGTCTGAACGGTTCGACGTCATTCCCTTTCAATTTCTTCATTCCGATCAAGATTGGCAGGACTCCCGAATGACGTATGAGACAGATGTTTATGTGCAAAGCTACTATATGATTTATGAGCTCGTGCAGCTTTATGGACGAGACGTCATACATGAGATTATGGAGGAAACGGCGAAGACTGGCCGTTTTGATAGAGGTTTTGAACAAGCGACAGGACAACGTTTGGCAGATTTTGAAGAGCAATTTAAACTGAGTTATCAAAGAAAAAACGGCTGACCTGAGGATATAGGTCGGCCGTTTTTTGTTTAATGAAGCGGTTTTTGCTGATTGGCTTTGTTTGGCGGCATTTGAACTTGGCCCTTCATTGGGGCAAATGTAGACGTCATCGCCTGCATATCTTGAGCTGTAAGCTGCGGAACTTGATAATAGCTATGTTTATTTTGATATAAGAAAATTTCATACGCCATTTCAATAAAGTTCGGAATTTGTGCTGCAAGCACACGTCGCACCACAGGGTTTGTTACCTCTAGTGCAGTCATTGAAAGTAATCCAGCATGTGATTTCACGAGACCTAGCATATGCCCTGTAATTCCCGAGTCCTTTACATCCTGTAACGATTGATTTGGCTTCTTAGGCTGAGATGGTTTTATTCCGTATGTCACCTGTGTTTGTTCTTTCATCATATACGTAGATGTTTCTTCACTAGGCTTTTGACCAGTAGAAAAACAATCTACCGTGACATTATACTGTGACAATACAAATTGATATTGTCGATCTAAAATGTCGGATAATGCGGGATCTTGGATGAATTGGCGAAAGATCATGTATTGATCCAAAATATTAATGGTCCCTGCTAATACTTCATGTAAATCAAATAACTCATGCCCGCCATGATTGAATTGGGGCTGCTGGACATTTCCTTGAACGTTTGTCTGCTGATCGTTTTGCATAGAGATTCCTCCTATTGTTTATACATTCTGTTTTAATGTGAGGAAGTTTTCCTTCTTTCATGCAAAAAACATTATTTACAATTAGAGGGTTTTCTTCCTTTTTGTCGAAAAAAAGTATCAGACGAATGAACATGGGGGTACCAGATGCAGGACAAAATCATTAATCGTTTGATAGAAGACGAACATGTGCAGGCACCAGTGATTGGCATCGGTGTTTCGCCGTTTGAACAGCATCATCTTGAGGCTTTTTTTCAATCATTTCCACATGAACTAAATGCCTCTTTTATTGTTGTACAAAATCATGTGACAGGCGATTGTATAACTGATTTGGAAGCACTTGTTTTACCGATTGGCTACCGGGCAAAAACGATTAAACATGGTGAGAAAGTCATGAAGAAGACGATTTATTTTTGTCCACAGCATGCGGTAGTGACGTTAACAGAAGATCAGCGGCTGCACCTATCAGAGCAGCTGCCGGCGTGCATGGCTTGCTCTGTGGACTTGCTTTTTCAGTCTCTTGCCAGCGTTCAAAAGGAGGAGGCATATGCGATTTTCTTTCAAAAAGGTCATTGCGTGGGAAGTGGCTTGCTTCAGTTGGTTGAGCAGGGCGGTACAGTTTTATCGTGCAGTGAGGAAGAAAGTGGTTTTGACACTTTGTATCAACAAACATTCAAAGACCCTTCAACCCTTGCGGCATATATCGCAAATATCATCAACGTCCCGCATCTCGATGAGGCAGATCCTGTTTTACTGAGAATTATTGAACGTCTTGAAATGTATAAAGGCATTGCTTTTTCAACCTATCAAAAGAAAAGGCTGCTATCTGTCATTCAAAAACGAATGAATGTTGCAAAAAAACGGATTTCATTGTTAGCAGAGTACGACTACTTATTAGAAAGAGAACCAGATGAGCTTGACCTTCTGCACGCTCAGCTTCTAAGCGGCATGACATCTTTTTTTAGAGATATGGAGGCTTTTCATGTATGTGAACATCAAATCATTCCGTCGATCATTGAAAATGCGGTGAAAAACGGGAAATCTCGATGCCGTATTTGGATTGCAGGATGTTCGACAGGAGAGGAAGCGTATTCTTTTACGATCTTATTTTTAGAAGAAATGAAGCGAAGACAAGTGACCATTGAACTTCAAGTATTTGCAACAGATATCAACCGGAAAGCCATTCAAACAGCTAGTAAAGGTCTTTACTCAGTAGAGTCTATGGCAAGGATGCCGGAAAAATGGCGGGCGCGATATTTCGAAAGGAAAGGTGACGCTTTTATTGTGAAGCAGTCGCTTAGAAAACATATTGTCTTTGCACCTCACAATTTATTGATCGATTCACCTTTTATCCACCTCGATTTTATCAGTTGCCGAAATGTTCTGATGTACTTCCAGCCTGAAGTGCAAAAACGAGTATTGTCCCGATTCCAATATGCTTTAAAAGATCAAGGGATGTTGATATTAGGGCCAAATGAAACTGTACCCAATATCCCTCGTTTGTTTCATTTGTTCAATGAAAAATGGAACATTTACACCCATTCAAACGTTTCAAAACCACATGTCCCTTGGACACCAGACGCTCGTGATATCGAGTTGAAAGCGCGAGCCGAACAATATATGCAAGAAGTAAGCAAGGATTATGATGCATGTATGGTCATCAACGATAGTGACAAAATCCTGGCAGTATCAAAGGGTGCGTATTCTTTTTTAGATCATACAGAAGTGTCAAATCAATCATGTGAATATGTGACACCAGATTATATGAAAGAGATGCTCAGTCAAACCTTTCAAAAGGTGTGGACAGACGAGACAGAGGTTGTGTTTCAACATGTTCTCATTTCGGAAAAAGGCAGCAAGCAGTATGCAGATTTTACCGTAAAAAGTTTTGACCGCCGTTTTAAGGGAGTTTACGTCATTCTCATTCGAATGAATGAGAGAGGAAAAAATCAAAAGAACGGCAGGGACATAGGGATGTCAGATCAGAATTCAGTCTATCAACAGCGTATTGTCGATTTGGAAAATGAACTCAATGAAGTCAAACAAAAGGAGCAGGAGGCAAGGGCTCAATTAAAAGCAAAACACACGCAATTAGAGGAGCTTGAGAAAAAACACGAACATTATATAAATATCATAAACAACTTGAGGGTGACAAGAGAAGAACTGTACAAACCCTCTGTCAAGCCGGAGCTTGCAACGCTGTTTGTGGACAGGGACATGAATATACGCTATTACACTCCTACAGCTGCCTCTTTATTTACTTCTGCGAAAATCAGACATCAGCAATCCTTTCAGTCGATGGCTAAAAAGCTTACGCAGGAAACGCTCTATCATGATATCCAATCCGTCATATCGGATAGGCGCGCGATCGAACGTGAAATTGAAACGAACGAAGGCGAGCAATTCACCGTTCACATCACACCCATCTACGATGAAGAACGTGAAGGAGCAGTGATGACCTGGATTAAAATGACTGAAGTAACGAAAATCAAGCAGTCGCTTCATCTAGCGGTGACGGCACTTGATAACAGCCATATTCATATTGTTGTGGCAACTGAGGAAGGGGTCATCCAATGCGTGAATCAGCGTTTCTGTCAGTTTGTCCAGCAGCATGAATATGACCTGATCGGCAAAGATATTTTTTCTGTCTATCATTCGCTATGTCAATGTGATGATTTAGAGAAACAATGGAAGGTTTGTTTAAGAGAGGGCAGCTGGACAGGTGAACTATACTTTCAAGATTTATCTGGACGTGAACGATGGGAGAGAGTCTCTTTACACCGAATTGATGACCCTGACAAAATGCAGTCAACCGTCATGCGGATTTCAGAGGATATCACCAATCAAAAGCAGTCAGAGAAGATGCTGATGAAATCTGAGATGCTGTCAGCAGTAGGGCAGCTTGCAGCAGGCATCGCTCATGAGATACGGAACCCGCTGACCTCATTAAAAGGGTTTTTACAGCTGATGATTCAAAGTAAAAAGTATCAGAAAGATTATGCAGATGTGATGATGTCAGAGTTTAATCGGCTCGAGTCGATTATTAATGAATTCCTCGTTCTTTCGAGAAGCAAATCGGTGAAATTTGAACCGGTACATGTCAATCTTCTGCTCGAAGAAGTGATCATGGTCGTTGAATCCCAGGCGGTCTTAAAAGGCGTGTCCATTCAGAAAAAGCTGTCTCCGTCGCTCCCTAACATTCAAGGCATTCCGAATGAACTGAAACAAGTCTTCCTAAACATCCTTAAAAACGGAATAGAAGCGATGGATGGTGTGACAGGCGTCATCAAGGTGACCTCTCTCATGAAAGATCAGCAAATGATGTTGATCTTTGAAGACCAAGGAAAGGGAATACCAGAGGACGAAATAGGGAAACTCGGTGAACCATTTTATACAACAAAAGAAAAGGGGACAGGCCTTGGTTTAATGATGACCATTAAAATCATTGAAAGCCATGGCGGCACCATTCGTTTTGAAAGCAAAAACTTTGAGGGGACACGAGTGATTATTACCTTTCCGATGAGTTAAAAAAGACAAGTTTTACATGAAATCCATTCAACATCAATATTTACTTTGTACACTATGAGAGATGAAGCACAAAGGGGAGAGGTCTAATGAAACGAATGCTGTCTATTCGAATGATTTGTTGTTTGGTTTTGGTGATCTTTAGTTTGCAATCCTTATTGCCTGGTATGTCCGCAGGGAGCGAGGTCAATGCATCTGAAAAGAAAGAAATGGTGTGGAAACAAAAAAAGATTGTGCAGATCAAAAAAGCCCGTCAGCTCATAGGAGAGACCGTGACAGTGAGCGGAATTGTGACAGCAGATCAATCAGCTTTAGGCAATGGGAAACTGTCCACATACATTCAAGACAAATCAGCTGGAATCAATGTTTATTCAGCTCAGCCCAATCACTTCCCGGAACTAAAAGCAGGGATGAAGGTGACAGTGACTGGTAAAATCACGTCTTATAAAGGACTGATTGAAATTGTGCCAGATCAAGGCAGTCTGAAGATAGATGCTGTGAACCAAACCTTGCCAAAGGCGAAGCGAGTGTCTGTGAAGCAGCTAGAAACGGAACAAGCAGGTAAACATGAAGGAAGACTAGTAAAGGTCAAAGGCTATGTAGAGGCAAAACCAGCGCAGCCGGCTGGCGGTGGATACAATGTGGTGATCATCGATAAAAAATATCACAGCACCACTCTGAGAGTGATGGTCGATACGAATGCGATTGATAAAGTAAAGACAGGAAAATGGTACGAGTTTACAGGGGTGTTAAGCAGATATGATACGTTGCAGGTGCTTCCAAGACATAAGGATGATATGAACCTGCTGAAACGCCAGCCAAAGCCGCCAAAGATGAAGAAAGAATACAAAGCAACGGTTGACCGTGTGGTGGATGGAGATACGATACATCTAAAGAAGCCCGTTTTAGGTACAACAAAGGTGCGTTTTGTGAATATGGACACGCCGGAAACGTATCATCAGCCAAAAAGCGAATTAGACAAAAACCAATTGCGTTTTGGACAGCAAGCGACTGACTATTTAAAAACACTACTTTCGAGCGGTGACCAAGTCACATTAAAGATTGGTCCTGAAGCGAAAGATAACTATGGACGTCTTTTAGCTCAAGTAAAAACCAAAAAAGGGTTAAATACAAATCTAGAGCTTGTGAAAAAAGGATATGCCCCTACTTATTTCATCTGGCCAGTTGGAGATGAAAAGGACTATCATACGTTTCAAAAAGCAGTAAAAGAAGCAAAGGAAAAAGGACTGGGCATATGGAACGAAGCAGACCCTCTGCTGGAACAGCCATTTGAATTTAGAGCACGTGAACAGAAAAAAGGACTGACACGCTATGTTGGTGATTCATCTGTCAAAACCTACGTGTCCCCTGACAAATGGAAAGAAATCGATGTGGATAAACGGGTCTTTTTTGCTTCCAAAGAAGAAGCAGAACAGGCTGGTTATCAGCCGGAAAAGGATGCGGGCGAAGTACCATTAACGATTTTAAGTATGAATGATTTACACGGTAAAATTGATCAAGAATACGAACTGGATGTAAAAGATGATGGCAATAAAGGCATGTACGGGCGGATGGATTATGTCGCGGCCTATATGAAGCAAAAACAAGCAGCGCACAAAAATACGATCACGGTCCATGCTGGAGATATGATTGGCGGGAGCTCTCCAATATCTTCTCTTCTGCAAGATGAACCAACCGTTGAGCTTATGGAGAACATTGGCTTTGATGTCGGCACGGTCGGCAACCATGAATTCGATGAAGGGGTAGACGAGCTATTGCGTATTTTAAATGGCGGAGATCATCCTAAAGGCACAAAGGGGTATGACGGACAGAACTTTCCGCTCGTTTGTGCGAACTGTGAATACAAGGATACTGGCAAACCGCTTTTACCGGCTTATGAAATCATCGATGTCGAAGGAATCCCAGTCGCATTTATCGGCGTTGTGACCAAGTCAGCCGCAGGAATGGTCATGCCAGAAGGGATTAAAGACATTCAGTTTACAGATGAAGTCAAAGCCGTGAATGAAGCCACGAAGGAATTAAAACAAAAAGGAGTTAAAGCCATAGCGGTTTTAGCTCATATGACAGCCTCTCAAAATGGGGATACGATCACTGGGGAGAGTGCAAAGCTTGCCAAAGAAGGTGATGATGAAATTGACGTCATCTTTGCAGGGCATAATCATGAAGTGGTCAATGGAGAGGTCAATGGAAAATTAATTGTGCAAGCCTTTGAATATGGAAAGGCGATTGGCGAAGTCAATGTGACACTTGACCGTAAAACGAAGGATATCGTCAAAAAGAGTGCGAATATCCAGTATGTAGATCAAGCTGGTATAGAAAAGGACAAGGAAGCAGCAGACATCTTGGCTCATTACGGGAAAGAAGTGGAGCCGATTATTAGTGAGGTTGTTGGAGAAGCCGGGGTCAAAATGGAAGGCGGCTATTCAAATGATGGAGACACGCCGCTCGGTAATTTGATTGCGGATGGTATGAGATATTCAATGAAAAGTGACTTTGCCATGATGAATGGAGGCGGCATTAGGCAAAACCTTGAAAAAGGGCCGATAACATGGGGAGCTCTCTTTAATATTCAGCCATTTGGCAACGTTTTAGTCAAACTAGAGATCAAGGGAAAAGACTTAGTAGAGATCATAGAAGCACAAATTTCTCCACAATTTGGACCAGATTATAGCATTTCAGGCTTTTCATATTCCTATGATCCTGTAACATATAAAGTAGTCGACTTGAAGCTGCCAGATGGTTCAGCCGTAGCTCTCGATCAAACGTATACACTCACTGTGAATAACTTCATGGCAACTGCAACTGGCAGTAAATATGCACCAATAGGCAGGCTTGGGCAAAACCCTGAAACAGGCCCAGAAGACTTAGAAGCCACTGTCGATTTTGTGAAAAGCTTTGAGGGGGCTTCCATTTTGTATCAAAAAGAAGGACGAATTCAAAAAGCAAAACAAGAAGAAAAAGCAGCAAGCTAAAAAGCGTATCATCTAAGAGAAACGTAACAGGCAAAGGAGTTTAAGCATGAAAAAGTGGCTTGCACTGACTGTGATGACAGCCGGGATTGTGCTGCTCGGCTGGGGAATTTGGCAAATCGCCTCTACTCATCTTCAAACAGCCCAATCATTAGACGAAGCGAAGAAGGTCGTGGCGGACGATCAAGGGATGTCCAAGAAGCAGTTTGCTCCAGAAGTGGGGAAAGCTTCTGGCATCCTGACGATTCCAAAATTAAAAGCAGACCTTCCCATTGTCGAAGGGACGGATGCGGATGACCTAGCAAAGGGAGTAGGACACTACAAAGGCAGTTATTATCCTGATCAAAATGGACAAATCGTCCTTTCTGGCCATCGTGACACGGTGTTTCGCAGGACAGGCGAACTGGATATTGGAGATCAGCTGAAAATCACTGTGCCGTATGGTGAATTTATATATGAAATCACACATACGAAAATTGTTGATCAGCATGATACATCCATCATTACGTTGCAGAATGAAAAGGAAGAGCTGATATTAACCACATGCTATCCTTTTCATTTCGTCGGCAATGCGCCAGAGCGGTATATTATTTATGCAAAAAGAGTGTCTGAATAAAGAAAAAGAGCCTGCTTTCATACGCAGGCTCTTTTGTTAATGGATGATTTGACTCATGAGCTGGTCCATATCAGGTGGTAGAGGTGCTTCGATGATCAGATGCTCACCTGTAAAAGGATGTTTCATGTCTACTTGCTTGGCGTGAAGAGCACACCTGTTGATGTAATCACGAACTCCGTCATATAATGTATCCCCAGCTAGTGGATGCCCGAGACTGCTCAGGTGGACACGAATTTGATGCGTTCTACCCGTTTCTAATTGAAGTTTAACGGCTGTCAGTTGCAGACGTTTATTCATGTCCATGACCTGAAAATGAGTCACAGCTTTTTGCCCATTAGGGGAGATTCTTCGTCTGACTGCATGGTGTTTGTCACGGCCGATCGCTGCATCGATGGTGCCTTTCTTTTTTTTGAAAAGTCCCTCTGCGATGGCGATGTATGTGCGTTTGATTGTTTTTTTAGAAAGCATTTGATCAAGAGCCGCATGGGCTAACCTATGCTTTGCAAAAATGACGGTGCCGCTCGTGTCTTGATCTAGCCTGTGGATATGTCTTACCCGCTTTTCTTCTCCATTTGCTTGAAAATGGAATGCCACAAGATTTGCCAGTGTGCCTGTTTGTCCTTGTTCATTCGGATGAGTTGGCCGGCCGGCAGGTTTTTGCACAATTAATAAATGCTCGTCCTCAAAGAGTACCTCTAATTCACCGTATTCCGGTGTCACATCACTTTCTTCTGTTTCAAATAAATCAATGATGATCTGATCGCCTTGACTGACTTTAGCCGCGTGATGGGCAGGCTTTTGATTTAAACGAACTTTTTGATGCTCCATCCAAAAATGAATAATCGGTTTTGATGCAAAGACGGCTGTCTTTAAAAAATGACTGAGTGAAGTGTGATGATACTGCTCGTCTACTTTGAGTGAGAGCGTGTGTCCTTTTATGATCATGATATCCGTTCCTCTCTATGGGTATATATAGGAAACACTTACCTTGGCGAACGCCTTTTTTTCTGTGCTATTCTGAATGGAGAATAACGACAGAGAGGTAGATGTCACGTGAGATTAATGAAAGCTGCTACAGACCTGCAAGAGCAGGCAATTGAAGAAATATCAAAGGATGTTGAAGATCTTCTTTCTCATGCTGTCAATGGACAGCAACGGGATATGCGTCAAAAAGATCGCTCCCTTACCTTTATTGATGGCGTATATAACGGGACGATGGACGATGCTTTTCGTATTTTATCGGGACTTCAGCTATTACATACCATCATTGTAAAACCGAAACGTCATCTCACCAAACGAGATCGTGAACTATTCGAACGAAACCGTGAGCAGGTCAATGCCTGCGGCTTTTCTTTTCCGTTTGATCTAGACGATTTTGCCAGCCGTCACCTTCAAAATGCGTAAAAGATGGTGTGAACTTCCTTGTTAACTTACAAGGACCTCGCACATACTATTTTTAAGGGAACGGAGAAACCTTTAAGATCTGTAATACCAAACCCGCTCTTTTTCAACATCGCCTATTTCTCCACGAATCGGAGCGCTTGGATCTCTTGCAGAATGAACCGAACACGGGTAGGAGCCTGACAAAACGGTGCAGGCTCCTTTTATACATAATCATTTTAGCAGACATTCATCTTTGAAAGTCAATTTTATTCACGATATGATAGCATTGAGTATATCTTTAAGACTTTTGTGAAAAAAGGAGTGGCCTCGTTGGTAAAGGCGATTATATTTGATTTTGACGGATTAATTTTAGATACAGAAACACATGAATATGAGGTTTTACAAGAAATGTTTGCGGAGCATGAGTCAGATCTGCCTCTTTCCGTATGGGGCAAGGTCATTGGTACGCAGGCAGGCTTTAAGCCATTTGAATATTTGGAAAAGCAGCTAGGGAAGACGCTGGATCATGAGACACTCACAGCAGATCGGCGTTCTCGTTTTCAAAAAAGAATGAAGGACGAATCAGCAAGACCTGGTGTAGAAGCTTATTTAGAAGCAGCAAAGGAGCTGGGGATCAAGATTGGACTTGCTTCCAGCTCAGACTATAAATGGGTGTCTGATCACCTGAAGCAGATTGGTCTTTTCGACTATTTTGAATGTATCCGCACGTCAGATGATGTGGAAGAAGTGAAACCAAATCCAGAGCTCTATTTGCAAACCGCACGCTGCTTAGGGGTAGAGCCAAAAGATTGTGTGGCATTTGAGGATTCTGTAAATGGATCAGTAGCTGCCAAACGGGCAGGTATGAAATGTGTCATCGTCCCAAACAAAGTGACGAGCACGCTGCAATTTGAAGAATATGATGTCAGATTAGAATCCATGGCTGAAATCGAATTGCTCCAGCTATTCCATCAGCTTGAAAAAGAGGATCAGTAAGGGGGCAAATACATCATGGCAGAAAAACTAGACTTAACGCGGTTTGAAAAAAGAATAGTGATCCGTAATATCCATGAAGAGGATATTGATCGAATCATTGCCTTACAAGAGGTATGTTTTCCGGGCATGGATCCTTGGAAACGGGAGCATCTTGAAAGCCACCTTGAGCATTTCCCAGAAGGACAGTTTTGTGCTGAATTCGAGGGGGAAATCATTGGCTCTTGTTCAAGTTTATTAATTAACTTTGATGAATACGATGATCGCCACACGTGGCAGGACATTACAGATGATGGGTACATCACAAACCATAATCCTGATGGGATGAATATGTACGGAATCGAAGTCATGGTGAGTCCTGAGTACCGCCGCATGAAAATTGGACATCGTTTGTATGAAGCAAGAAAAGACTTAGCAAGAAGATTAAATTTAAAAAGCATCATCATTGGCGGACGCATTCCGAATTATCATAAATACCAAGAGGAAATGACGCCTCGCCAGTATGTAGAGCAGGTCACGATTCACCAAATCTATGATCCCGTTTTATCTTTTCAGCTGTTAAATGAATTTAGTCTCATGCGGATCAATCCGAATTACTTGCCTGATGATAAAGCATCCAGCACATATGCCACGTTAATGGAATGGAACAATGTCGATTATCGCCCGCAATCGAAAAGATATTTTAAATCGGCTTTCCCTGTTCGAATTTGTGTGATTCAATATGCAATGAAACAAATTCACTCCTTTGAAGAATTTATGAATCAGGTCGAGTATTATGTGGATGTCGCATCAGATGCATCAGCTGACTTTGCGGTATTCCCAGAAATTTTCACGACGCAGCTCATGTCTTATTTAGAAGAGCGGTCACCAAGTCTTGCTGTGCAGCGAATCACGGAATATACCGAGGACTACATTAATTTGTTCACAGACCTTTCTGTGAAATATAACATTAATATCATCGGCGGGTCCCACTTTGTAGAGGAGGAAGGGAAAATCTACAATATCGCCTATTTATTTAGACGTGATGGAACGATTGAAAAGCAATATAAGCTTCATATCACGCCGAATGAAAGAAAATGGTGGGGGATTTCAGCTGGTGACCAGGTCCGGGTATTTGATACGGACTGCGGCAAAATTGCGATCCAAATTTGCTATGATATTGAATTTCCTGAGCTTGCACGGATCGCAGCTGACAAAGGAGCGAAAATTATTTTCACTCCGTTTTGTACAGAAGACCGCCAAGGCTATTTAAGAGTACGTTACTGTGCACAGGCGAGAGCGGTTGAAAACCAGATTTATACCGTTATCTCGGGAACAGTTGGCAACCTTCCGCAAACCGAAAATATGGATGTTCAATATGCGCAATCGGCTATATTTGCCCCATCAGACTTTGAATTTGCAAGAGATGGGATTGTAGGAGAGTGTAATCCAAACATTGAGATGGTCGTCGTAGGTGATGTCGATTTAGAAATTTTAAGAAGACAAAGACAAGATGGAACCGTACGTCAGCTGAAAGACCGAAGAAGAGACGTGTACCATATTGAATATAAGAAATAATGAAAAGAAGCGCCTATTGTTGAGGCGCTTCTTTTTGATGACATCAGATTTTTTCAATTGCCAAAGGGATGCTGGAGAAAAAGCTGAATATACTGAAAGGAGATTATGTGTTCAAAAAGGAGAGGAACATGGGGCGACAATCTAAACATCTGTATATCAATTTGCCGGTAAATCATGTGAAGGAATCTATCGCTTTTTTTGAGCAGCTGGGCTTTGACTTTGAGCAGCAGTTCACGAATGATCAGGCGGCCTGTTTGGTCATTGATGACACGATCACCGTCATGCTGTTATCTCTTAGGCATTTTCAATCCATCTCAGAGAAACAATTAGTGGATGCAAAAAAGGCATCAGAGGTGATTATCTCTATGCGTGTTCATTCACGAGAAGAGGTCGATGAGCTTGTCGAGAAGGCAATGGCGGCAGGGGGTTCACCGTTTAAGGAGAAGCAGGATCATGAGTTCATGTATGGATGGAGCTTTCAGGATCTTGATGGTCATTTGTGGGAAGTGTTTTATATGGATGAGGAAAGAAGCGGCCTTTCATAAGGGTGCTTCTTTTTTATTGTTTATCAGTGGTATGTAATGAGGAGCAGAAGGAATCTGGAATTCAACTAGAGAAAAGTAGGTGCAGCATGGAGTTTTTACTTGTCTTACTGCCAGTGTTCGGCATATTCCTGATCGGGTATATCGGGCAGAAGGCGATTGGTTTTGACATACATACGCTCTCATCAATGTCTTTATATTTAATGTCACCATTTCTTGCGTTTGAAACCTTTTATCAAAACAAAGTGTCGATGGACTATGTGTATTTATCCATTTTTGTTGTCGGGCTTTGTCTTGCACTTATTTTATGTGTTTTTATTTTATCTCGTATTTATGGGTATTCGAATGAAACGTATTGCGCCATGATTCTGTCGTCAGCTTTTATGAACAATGGAAACTATGGCACGCCTGTTGTGCTGCTTGTCTTCGGAGCCGCAGGTTTGGATATTGCGATTGTGTTGATGGTGCTGCAGCAGCTTGTCATGAGTACAATCGGCATGTATTATGCAGCAAAGGGCGGAGAGGATGCGGGAGATGGAAAGGTCGTCTTGAAAAAAGTGCTGCGTATGCCGGTTGCTTACGGGGCACTCATCGGTCTATTATTTCAGCTGATTGATCTTTCATTACCTAAAGAGCTGATGACGGGTATTCAGCTTGTAGGGAATGCTGCCATACCGACGATTATGCTTATTTTAGGTATGCAGCTTGCTGTGATCTCTTTTAAGCAAGTGGATTATCGCAATATTTCTTATGCTGTATTGCTGAAGCTGTTTATCTCCCCACTTATTGCATTTGGCTTTACGCTTATTTTACCGGTAGATGATATGGTGAAACAAATTATGATCTTAGTGGCAGCCATGCCGACAGCAGCAAATACCACGCTGATGGCTGTACAATTTCGAACGAAGCCTGAGTTTGTTTCAAGCACGACATTTCTCAGTACAATCTTAAGTATCGTGACATTACCAGTTTTATTATGGATTTTATCCATGCACCCTCTGGGATAGGGGATAGGCGGCAAACAAAGGGGGACATATGAATGAATGTAGATGTTCATTTCCAAGTGAGTGACGTGTTGAAAACGAAGCATTTTGCGCATGCAAAAGTGTTAGCAGGGGAAAAAGGATTGTTTCGGCAGGTCAAATGGATACATGTGTTAGAAGTGCCTGATGTAGAGGATTTATTAAATGGAGGCGAGCTTATATTAACAACAGCCGCAGGCTTCCATGATCAACTGGATGTGTTTCAAGCGTTTTTACGACAGCTGATTGATTCAGGGGCAGCCGGCTTGTGTATTGAATTTGTTCCGCTAAGATTCGAAGTGCCCGAAGAATTACTGACCTATGCAGAAGAAAGAGATTTTCCGCTTATTCTGTTTACAAAAGAAGTGAAGTTCGTCAACATCACGCAGCATCTTCATACGATGATGATCGAGCGTCAATATCAAATGATGGCTGATTTAGAAGCACTGTCATCAAAGCTAAATGAGCTTTTGCTGACCCCGCATCCGCAAATGGATATTTTGGATCAAGTGTATCAGCACGTAAGGGGGATACTTTTACTCCTCCCTGTTCAGGGCGAGCCGATTATTTTATGTGATTCTTCCAAACAAACCGAAGAACTGGTCATGAATTATTTGCAGTTTGCTTCCGTGCCAAAAGGATACGAAGTGACACAAAAACAAGTGCTTGCGCTCAAACAAACATTTGCAGATCTTGTGCTCATTCATCAAGCGGACACGCTCTCTGAATTCGAACTGCTTGTAATGGATAAAGGAGCCAATGCTCTAGCCCAGCAAACATTAAGAGAGCTTTATACAGAAGAGCTGAAGAAGACAAAAGAAAATGAATGGCTGCAAAAATGGTTTCAAGAAGAGCATACAGAACAAGAGATCATAGAGCACCTAGAAGAAACAGAAGGGGTGAAAAAGCCAACTGGCTGCGTAGTCTTGCTCTTTCAAAAACATCATCAAATTGAAAAAATCACAGGGAATCTTTACTTTCTTGTCTCTTGCCGCTCCATTTTTCAGCGTGCTGGTTTCCATCTGATTGCATATGAGCATCAAGAACAAACCTTGTTTATTTTATTAAACACTAGAAAGAAAGAGGACTGGAAAGAGCGTGCAGAAAAGGCTGCAAACGACATCAAACAATTGTATGACCGGGAGCAGCCCCGAGGGGCCGAGATCAATTTTGGTATCGGGCAATATTGTGAAAAATTTCAGCACATGAGAAAAAGCTTTCAAGCAGCCAAAGAAGTGCTGCATTTAAAAAAAGTGATGCCTCATCGGGT
Source organism: Bacillus pumilus (assembly GCF_900186955.1). NCBI lineage: Bacteria > Bacillati > Bacillota > Bacilli > Caryophanales > Bacillaceae > Bacillus > Bacillus pumilus. The sequence goes on from NZ_LT906438.1 coordinate 961,876, forward strand.
GGAAAGTCCATTTTATCAAGATCTACATATGCTCCGTCTCATGCCTATGATGAAGGAAAGCGGTCTGCTTGAATGTATGGTGAAAGAGTATTTAGAGCCCGTGATTGTATACGATAATCAAAATAGCGGAAGACTCTATCAAACGCTAAATATCTTTTTACAGACAAACGGTTCTAAAAAAGAAACCGCAAGCCAGCTCTATATTGTTAGGCAAACCCTCTATCATAGACTGGATAAACTGCATGCCTTGCTCGGTGAGGATATGATGCAGGCGCCGAAACGACAGGCGCTTGAATTTGCGATTCTTGCCTATGAATTCCTGCAAGGAAATCGACGTTAGCAGAGTGTGCTCCATTTTGCCAAGTCATCAAGAAAAGTGTCTTATGCTGGTGTTCAATCAGTTGACGATCTGTCTAATGTAATCGGCCTGACCCCTTTTTTATAATGAAAGTAACGATTGGTAGTTTCATATGCCTCACGTTTCATCCATATAATGAATGGAGAGGCAATGTGCTGCTGAATTGGTCTAAGCTTCTTTAATGATGAAAACGGATACATGGGGGCGGGAAGATGAAAATACATGAGCAGGCTCAAAATCTTCAGGCAAAAGATGATCAGTTGATCTGGCATCATATGAAAGGAACAAACAAGGAAAATGAAAGTATGGTCATTCACGAGGCAGAAGGCGCATGGGTGACAGATATTCATGGAAATCGTTATTTAGACGGGATGTCAGGCCTTTGGTGTGTAAATGCCGGATATGGCCGGAAAGAGCTTGCAGAAGCGGCGTATAAGCAATTAAAGACAATGCCTTACTATCCGCTTACACAAAGCCACGTGCCGGCGATTCAGCTGGCTGAAAAGCTAAATGAGTGGCTTGGCGGGGACTATGTCATCTTCTTTTCTAACAGCGGCTCTGAAGCCAATGAAGCTGCATTTAAAATGGCCAAACAATATCATACGCAAAAAGGAGAAAGTACTAGGACAAAGTTTATCTCCCGGTACCGGTCGTATCACGGCAATACAGCAGCGGCTCTTGCCGCAACCGGTCAAGCGCAGCGTAAATATAAATATGAACCATTAGGTCAGGGCTTTATTCATGTCGCACCGCCTGATGTGTATCGTCATCCTGAGGATCAAGAGAATCTGGCAAGTGCTATGGCAATAGATCAGGCCATGACGTGGGAACTAAGTGAGACGATAGCTGGGGTCATTATGGAGCCAATCATTACGGGCGGAGGTATCCTAATGCCGCCAAAAGGGTATTTGAAGAAGGTCAAAGACATCTGTGAAGCCCATGGAGCGCTTCTCATTGTAGATGAAGTCATCTGCGGATTTGGCCGGACAGGGAAGCGGTTTGGTTTTATGCATGAGGAAGTAAAGCCGGATATTATCACCATGGCAAAAGGGATCACAAGCGGTTATTTACCGCTTTCTGCAACGTGCGTGAAACGAGAAATCTATGAAGCCTATGCAGGAGAAGATACGTATGACAGGCTGCGTCATGTGAATACATTTGGCGGTCACCCTGCTTCCTGTGCGGTGGCACTTGCCAACCTAGAGATTATGGAAAACGAGCAACTAGTGGAACGGTCCGATGCGCTCGGCCGGGATATGCTTGAACGTTTGCAAGAGTTAAAAGAACACCCATTTGTCGGAGATGTCAGAGGAAAAGGCTTGCTGTTTGGCATTGAACTTGTTCAGGATCAACAATCCAAAAAACCAGCTGAGCCACATGTCGTCGGTCAATTGATTGCTGAATGTAAAAAACGCGGACTGATCATCGGGAAAAATGGGGATACAGTGGCCGGCTATAATAACGTTGCCCAGCTTGCACCGCCGCTTAATATAACAGATGATGACGCCTCATTTATCATCAATACCTTAAAAGAAAGCATGGCACAGCTATAGCAGAGAGACTTCTCTGCTTTTTTTATGGAATAAAAGTTTGCTTTTCATCATTTTGAGCTAGTTATATGAAGATGATGTGAGATGAAATCGGTATTGGGTACACTAGGTGTATTGAAAAATAGAAGAGTTTCAATTACTGTTAGGAGAAGACTGATTCAATACACTTTTGAAGGAGACGGCTTATGAGTTTTCATGATCAACCCATTTTACCTGCTGTACGCAATATGAAGCAATTTGAGGAATTTTTAAAAAGTCCATTTACATATGGTGTTTTACTTGATGTTCACTTAGGCCGGCTTAAGGGCATCATGAATGAGGCAAATGCTCATCACAAAAAAATGTTTGTCCATGTCGATCTCATTCACGGGATTAAACATGATGAGTATGGAACGGAATTTATTTGTCAGGAAATGAAGCCAGCAGGAATTATTTCTACTAGGTCTTCTGTCATAGTAAAAGCCAAGCAAAAAAAGGTATATGCCATTCAGCGAATGTTTTTACTTGATACGAGTGCCATGGAAAAAAGCATGGAGTTCGTCGGGAAACATCGTCCAGATTTTATTGAAGTATTGCCGGGCGTCGTGCCAGATTTAATTACAGAAGTGCGCGAGCGAACTGGGATCCCGATTTTTGCAGGCGGATTTATCCGTACAAAAGAAGATGTAGAAAGAGCGCTTGAAGCAGGGGCTACAGCAGTGACGACCTCAAATACCACCCTTTGGAAAGCGTTCCAAAAGTGAAAAGATAAAATGTGAATATTTATTGACAACGTTTTCATCCTCTGATACTATAGCACTAAGTTAATATCATGTGATGGAGAAACGGAGATCCACAACAACGCTTTACTAGGTGACAAATGACCCTGATGTAAAGTATGTTTGTTGTGGATCTTTTTCTTTATCTTTTCTACACATTCATAGGGGATGGCAACTGAACCAGAGGAGGAATTTTTCATGACACCATTTTGGGGAGAAGTCGTAGGTACAATGCTGCTCATTATTTTTGGAGGCGGTGTGTGTGCGGCAGTTAATTTAAAGAAATCACTCGCATATCAATCCGGCTGGATTGTAATCGCTTTCGGGTGGGGATTTGCAGTAGCCATTGCAGCATATGCAACTGGTGGAATTAGTGGAGCTCATTTAAACCCTGCACTCACAATTGGGCTTGCGCTAGAAGGAAGTTTTCCTTGGGCTGATGTTCCAATGTATATTGTTGGTCAAATGCTTGGCGCATTAATAGGGGCTACTATTGTCTTTTTACATTACTTACCGCACTGGAAAGCAACAGATGATCCAGGTGCAAAGCTAGGCGTATTCTCAACTGGTCCTGCGATTCCGCATACTTTTGCAAACGTACTTAGTGAAGTCATCGGTACATTTGTATTGGTTCTAGGAATTTTAGCGATTGGTGCAAATAAATTTGCAGACGGAGTCAATCCGCTGATTGTTGGTTTCTTAATTGTTGCAATTGGTCTTTCTTTAGGTGGAACAACTGGTTATGCAATTAACCCTGCACGTGATTTAGGTCCGAGAATCGCACATGCGATCTTGCCGATTCCAGGGAAAGGCCCATCGAACTGGAAGTATGCTTGGGTGCCAGTCGTTGGTCCAATTTTAGGCGGCGCATTTGGCGGTGTTTTCTACAATGCAGCCTTTAAAGCGAACGTCACTCCAGCCTTTTGGATTGTAAGCGTTATTTTAGTTGTGGTATTGTTAGGACTCTATATCACTACGAAAAACCAAACAAATGCTGTAAATGAAAGTATGTAAGGGGAGGAAAACATCATGACAAAAGAAAAATATATTCTTGCACTAGATCAAGGGACAACAAGCACAAGAGCGATCTTATTTGATCAAGAAGGCAAAATTGCACATACAACTCAGAAGGAATTTAATCAATATTTTCCGAACCCAGGCTGGGTAGAACACAATGCAAATGAAATTTGGAGCTCTGTTCTATCTGTCATTTCAACTGCTTTAATTGAATCAGGAATTGAAGCAGACCAAATCGCTGGTATCGGAATTACGAACCAACGTGAGACAGCGGTTGTTTGGGATAAACATACAGGCGCACCTATTTACAATGCAATTGTTTGGCAGTCAAGACAAACATCTGGCATTTGTGAAGAGTTAAAAGAACAAGGACACAATGAAACGTTTAGAAATAAAACAGGTCTTCTTATTGATGCTTATTTCTCAGGTACAAAGGTAAAATGGATCTTAGACAATGTTGAAGGTGCCCGTGAGAAAGCAGAAAATGGCGACTTACTGTTTGGCACAATCGATACTTGGCTTATTTGGAAGATGACAGGCGGTAAATCACACGTCACAGATTACTCCAATGCGTCAAGAACATTAATGTTCAACATTTACGATCTGAAATGGGATGAAGAATTACTTGATATCCTTGGCGTACCGGCTTCTATGCTTCCAGAGGTGAAACCATCTTCACACATTTATGGTGAAACAACTGACTATCACTTCTTCGGCAGAAATATTCCGATTGCAGGAGCGGCGGGAGATCAGCAGGCTGCTTTATTCGGTCAGGCTTGCTTTGAAGAAGGAATGGCGAAGAACACATATGGTACAGGATGTTTCATGTTGATGAATACAGGGGAAAAAGCCATTAAGTCGGATCATGGTTTATTAACGACGATTGCATGGGGCATTGACGGCAAAGTTGAATATGCTTTAGAAGGAAGTATTTTCGTTGCTGGCTCAGCGATTCAATGGCTGCGTGATGGACTCAGAATGTTTAAAGACTCGAAAGACAGCGAAGCTTATGCAGAGCGCGTTGAGTCAACAGATGGCGTATACGTCGTTCCGGCATTCGTTGGTCTAGGCACACCATACTGGGATAGTGATGTCAGAGGCGCTGTATTCGGGTTAACACGCGGTACTTCTAAAGAGCACTTTGTCCGTGCAACGTTAGAATCACTTGCTTATCAAACGAAAGATGTGTTAGATGCGATGGAAAAGGATTCAAATATTTCATTAAAAACATTGCGTGTGGATGGCGGAGCTGTAAAGAATGATTTCTTAATGGGCTTCCAAAGTGATTTACTGGATGTGCCTGTAGAGCGTCCAGAAATTAATGAAACGACGGCACTCGGTGCGGCCTATCTTGCGGGAATAGCAGTTGGCTTCTGGAACGACCGTTCAGACATTGCAAAACAGTGGAACCTTGACAAGCGCTTTGAACCTAAGATGGAAGAAGGCAGCCGTGACTCGTTATATAGCGGGTGGAAAAAGGCTGTAAAAGCAGCTCAAGCTTTCAAATAAACCAAAAGTATGATATACTTCAATTAAGTTAATAGAACGGTTGGAGAACTGGAGAGACCGCAGGCACCGAAGTGTAGAAATACGCTTTGGGTGTTTGCGGTCTCTTTTTCTTTACCGTACAACATGGGAGGAACAAGAGATGACTTTTTCTAGCTTAGAAAGAGAACAAATGCTGCAGGAAATGACAAAAAAACCATATGATGTGTTTATCATTGGTGGGGGTATTACAGGCGCGGGTACAGCACTTGATGCGGCTTCACGCGGAATGCGCGTCGGTCTTGCAGAAATGCAGGATTTCGCAGCAGGTACATCTAGCCGCTCTACGAAACTAGTGCACGGTGGACTTCGTTATTTAAAACAATTTGAAGTAAAAATGGTCGCAGAGGTCGGTAAAGAGCGTGCCATTGTATACGAAAACGGTCCTCATGTAACAACACCAGAATGGATGCTTCTTCCGATGCATAAAGGCGGGACATTCGGTAAGTTTTCAACATCCATTGGGCTTAGAGTGTATGACTTTTTAGCTGGCGTCAAGCATAACGAACGCAGAAGCATGCTGAGCGCGAAGGAAACACTTGCAAAAGAACCGCTTGTGAAAAAGGACGGCTTAAAAGGCGGCGGCTACTATGTTGAATACCGTACGGACGATGCACGCCTCACAATCGAAGTCATGAAAGAGGCTGTGAAATTCGGAGCAGAAGCGGTCAACTATGCGAAAGTAAAAGAATTTATTTATGATAAAGGCAAAGTTGTCGGTGTTGTCATTGAAGATGTCATGACGCAGAAAACATACGATGTATATGCGAAGAAAATCGTCAATGCGACAGGTCCGTGGGTCGATCAACTAAGAGGCAAGGATCACTCAAAAGAAGGGAAGCACTTACAGCATACAAAAGGTATTCACTTAGTATTCGACCAATCAGTCTTCCCATTAAAACAAGCGATCTACTTTGACACACCTGATAAACGGATGGTCTTTGCGATTCCAAGAGAAGGCAAAACGTACGTTGGTACAACAGATACAGTGTACAAAAAGCAGCTGGAACATCCGCGTATGACAAAAGCAGATCGTGATTATGTCATCAATGCGATTCAATACATGTTCCCTGATCTCAATATTACAGAAAAAGATGTTGAATCTAACTGGGCTGGTCTTCGTCCACTCATTCATGAAGAGGGCAAAGACCCTTCAGAAATTTCTCGTAAGGATGAAGTATGGACATCATCTTCAGGCTTAATCACCATTGCTGGCGGTAAATTAACAGGCTACCGCAAAATGGCTGAGCATATTGTGAATCTTGTACGTGATGGACTAAAAGAAGAAACAGGCAAAGACTTTGGACCATGTAAAACAAAGCATATGCCAATTTCAGGCGGTCATGTAGGCGGATCTAAAAATATGGCTTCCTTTGTCCAAGCGAAAACAGCAGAAGGTGCATCTGTTGGTTTAACAGAACCGATTGCTCAAAAACTTGCCGAAAAATATGGCTCAAACGTCAGCAGTCTCTTCAAGCGTGTAGAGCAGCTTCAAGGTGAAGCAGACAAACGAAACATTCCAGCGTATGTACTCGCAGAACTTGTCTATGCAATCGAAGAAGAATTAGCTGTTACTCCTGTCGATTTCTTCTTAAGAAGAACAGGAAGCCTACTATTTAATATCAACTGGGCAAAAAAATATGCACAGCCAGTCGCTGATTATATGGCAGAGCGTTTTGGCTGGGATGAAGCAGTAAAACAGAAGCATCAAACAGAATTAGATCAACTATTCCATGAAGCAGTTGTACCGCTTGATGCTGAATAAAAGAAAAGCCGATCATGCATCGGCTTTTCAGCGTGTAGACAAACCCTCGCATTCTTTGTCAGGTCTGTGCGCCGGTGCTCACGAATGTCAAATTCGCTCCGCTCCGGTGCTCGTCCTTTCTAGACTTCAAGGGTTTTCAGACTACGCTGAAAGGAAGACAAAGAACTAAAATAAAGATCATTTTAGCCCTTTGTCAGCAATAAGTAAAAGCCGATCATGCATCGGCTTTTTTATTTGTTCAGCATTTTCTTCATCTCCCAATGATATAGCATGACATAAAGGATGATTCCATATAAAATAGCAGTAGAGGTTATTTTATTGATGATAAGAGCTGGGAGGACGACCATGAGTTGGAAGACGAATTATGAGCGATGGATCAATGAGAAGCACCTGGATACTGAGCTAAGGGAATGGCTGGAGGCACATCAAGATAATCAACAAGCACTTGAAGACTGTTTCTACAAAAACCTTGAGTTCGGCACTGGAGGAATGCGCGGGGAGATTGGTGCTGGTACGAACCGAATGAATGTGTACACGGTTCGTAAAGCATCTGCAGGTCTTGCTGCGTATATTGCGAAACATGGAGAGGATGCAAAAAGAAGAGGCGTCGCCATTGCATATGATTCACGCCATAAATCGCCTGAATTTGCGATGGAAGCAGCCAAAACACTTGCCTCGCAGGGCATCCAAACATACGTATTTGACGAACTGCGTCCAACACCTGAGCTTTCCTTTGCTGTTCGAGAGCTGAATGCATTTGCTGGGATTGTCGTAACAGCAAGTCATAATCCACCAGAATATAATGGCTATAAAGTATATGGAGAAGACGGCGGACAGCTGCCGCCACTTCAAGCAGATCAAGTCATTCAAGAAGTAGATGCAATAGAAAATGAACTGTCGATTTCGGTTGATTCAGAAGAAACGTTAAAACAACAAGGGCTGATCAACATGATCGGAGCAGAAATCGATCATGCTTATATTGAAAAATTAAAAACCATCAGTGTGCACCCTGAGCTGGCAGATGAGGTCGATGTCAAAGTCGTTTTCACACCACTTCATGGTACGGCCAACCAGCCTGTCCGAAAAGGGCTTCAAGTTTTAGGCTATCAGCACGTAACCGTTGTGCCTGAACAGGAAAGACCAGATCCGCAATTTTCAACAGTGACATCGCCAAACCCAGAGGAGCATGCAGCATTTGAGTATGCCATCAAGCTTGGCGAAAAGCAGAATGCCGATATCCTCATTGCAACAGACCCAGATGCGGATAGGTTAGGTATTGCGGTCAGAGATCATGATGGAGAGTTTACCGTCTTAACAGGCAACCAAACAGGAGCCCTATTGCTCCATTATTTATTGTCTGAAAAACAAAAGCTTGGTCAGCTGCCGCCTCGTCCCGTTGTGATGAAAACGATTGTCACAAGTGAGCTTGGGCGTGCTGTTGCTTCAGCATTTGGTGCCCATACGATTGACACGCTTACTGGTTTTAAATTTATCGGTGAAAAAATCAAGCAATTCGAAGAGAGCGGAGAATACACGTTTCAATTCGGGTACGAAGAAAGCTATGGCTATTTGATCGGTGACTTTGCCCGAGATAAAGATGCGGTGCAAGCAGCGCTGTTAGCTGTCGAAGTCGCTGCTTTCTATAAAAAACAAGGCAAGTCCTTGTACGATGCGCTAGTTGATATTTTCAAGGAGTTTGGATTTTACCGAGAAGGGTTAAAGTCGTTAACCTTAAAAGGAAAAGAAGGAGCAGAGCAAATTTCAGCGATCCTTCATACCTTTAGAACAAATCCGCCAGCTGCTATCGCGGGTCAGCGCATCACTGTCATCGAGGATTACCAATCAAGTCAAAGATATCTGATTGCCGAAAAGAAAGAAGAAACCATTCACCTTCCAGCATCAAACGTGCTGAAATATTTCCTTGAGGATGGTTCGTGGTTCTGCTTAAGACCTTCCGGAACTGAGCCTAAAGTGAAATTTTATATTGCCGTCAAAGGTACATCGTTAACAGATAGCGAAGAAAAGCTGAAGCATTTGTCAGAAGAAGTGATGAAAGTCGTTTATGAAATTGTGGAAGAAACAGCTAAATAAACAAACAAGGCCATTGTGTGAATACACGATGGCTTTTTCTCCATCAAAAGGATGAGAAAAAATCATCCTTTTAGCGAAAGAACCGGCAGAATGCTCATGATATAATGAGCGTAATGAAAAGAGAAGGCAGCAAATGCCGGGGGTAAACAGTATGGGAGAATATCAAGAGAAGGTTGAAACATTAAAAACGCTAAAAGAAATTGCTGAAAAGCTAAATGAAGGCTTGGAAATAAAAGATACGCTTCATGAAGTGCTCCATATGCTGATGGATGTCACAGGCTTTCATTCCGCATGGATTTATTTTATAGAAAAAGACGGCTCGTACGAACTGATGGCAGAGGTCTCCTTACCAGAAGCGCTGGCAAAGCATCAAAAGCAGCTCATGTGCCAAAACGATTGCTATTGCATCAATCGATACACAAAGGGCTCACTCCAATCAGCCACAAACATTATGAATTGTAAACGCATCGAAACGGCGGTTAAAAAGCAGCTTGGGGATACTGAAGGAATTACACATCATGCGACGGTTCCCCTCAAAGCATGTAAGCGTACGTTCGGGTTATTGAATGTGGCGGCAAAAGGAAAAGTCACATTTACGCAAGAAGAATTGAACTTGCTTGAAAGCATTGCGCTTCAAATTGGTACCGCCATTCAACGGATGAAGCTTGTGCAAAACGAACATCAGCATGCTCTTTTGGAAGAAAGAAACCGGCTTGCACAGGACTTACATGATTCCGTTAACCAAATGCTATTTTCAGTCAGCCTGACTGCTAAAGCCGCCCGTCAAATGACAAACGATCAGAATCTAGGGGAAATGATTGATTTTATTCAGCATTTGTCACAAGATGCACTGGTTGAAATGCGGTCACTCATTTGGCAGCTAAGGCCAAGAGGACTTGAAAAAGGATTCACAACAGGGATTCAAGAGTATGCAAAGCTTTTAGGATTACGCTGTACATTATCGTTATCAGGCTGTATGGAGATGGATCATTCCCAGCATGAAACGTTGTTTCGGGTATGCCAAGAAGCGCTGAATAATTGTCAAAAACATGCGGAAGTAGAGGAAGTCAAGGTCCAGCTTGAACAATCAAAAGACACGTTTGAGATGAAAATCATCGACCACGGAAAAGGGTTTCAGTATGACGAGCAAATGAGCCTCCCTTCACTTGGTCTGAAAGGGATGTCTGACCGTATCAAAAGAGCTGGTGGAACATTTTGTATAGAGTCTGAGCTCGGTAAAGGAACCACTATTCAAGTGAAGGTGCCATTTTCTCAAGAAAGGAAGGGGTCGTCATGAGAGTTGTCATTGCAGATGATCATCATATTGTGAGAAAAGGGCTTGTGTTTTTCCTGCAGACACAGCCTGACGTCGAAATCGTTGGTGAGGCTTCTAATGGAGAAGAAGCATTAGAAATTGTCAGACAAACGCGGCCTGATATCGTTCTCATGGATTTATCGATGCCTGTAATGAATGGCATTGAGGCAACGAAACAAATGACGCTGGAAATGCCTGATACCCGCATTGTGATCCTGACAAGCTATGCGGATAAAGATTATGTTATTCCCGCCATTCAAGCAGGGGCAAAAGCCTATCAACTCAAGGATGTAGCGCCAGAAAAACTTCTTACGACAATGATTGACGTACAAAAAGGCACCTATCAATTAGATGGTCATATCACCAATTTTCTTGTGCAGCATTTGACTGAGCCAAAAGAGCAAAAATGGGAGTTAATGAAAGAGCTGACCAATAGAGAGCGAGATGTCTTATTCGAAATTGCAAAGGGGAAAAGCAATAAAGAAATTGCCTCATCCTTGTTTATTTCTGAAAAAACTGTCAAAACGCACGTATCTCATGTATTATCAAAACTAGAGCTGGCAGATCGTACCCAAGCGGCTCTGTATGCAGTGGATTATCAAAAAAGTCAGCCTAAAGAGCTGCTATAACAGAAGGGAATTTAGTCGTTATGCTAAAACTTTTAAGCGCACATTCAGTTCAATGAATTGAATAAAAAGAGCACGGTTGTTGGTTTATTTGACGTGCCCTTTTTGCGTGAAAAGAGAAGCATGTTCAGTCTAATTTCTATGAGTAAAACGAAAAAAGACTTAATGAGTATATGCTCATCAAGTCTTTTTTTATTTTGAAGGGGGTGATAAACCGGCTGACTAAAGGTGAAATGATAAAAGGAGGAAATGAGCATGGAGACATATGAATTAGTGAGTGATTATCGCCATGATGACAAATTGAAAGAAAGTTTTAATCAGTTAGCGATCAAGACATTTGATTTGGATTTTAGTGACTGGTACAAAAGAGGGTATTGGGATGAAAAATATATTCCTTATTCCTTTGTCCATCACGGGAAAGTGATCTCAAACGCTTCCGTCTATCTCATGTCGCTGATCATTGATGGCCAAACGTATCGAGCTGTTCAAATTGGCACGGTGATGACGGATCAAGCCTACCGCCACAAGGGATTAGCGACAAAGTTAATGCAGCATATTATGGATTCGTACGAACATGATTGTGATTTGATCTTTCTTTTTGCCAATGAAACTGTACTGGATTTTTATCCAAGGTTCGGCTTTACTCGTTATGACGAAAGTGAATTTATTTTAAATATCGGCAAAAGCGCTATTCAAATGAAAAAGAACGTGCGTCTCAAGCAGCTGACGTTGGAACATGACCTGCCATTACTTGAACAGTTCGCAGAGAAACGCCAAACAGGCTCAATGAAATTAGATGCTAAGGATCATGGCAGCTTATTGATGTTTTATTTTACATTCGTTTGGCGGGATGCCATTTTCTATATTGAAGCGTTGGATACGATTGTTCTGATGAATGAAGAAAATGAAACCATACATGTATTTGATATCATTTCTCTCGAGCGACAAAATATAGAGGAAGTTGTTGCATATATTGTGAGTGAAACGACGGAAAAAGTGCTGTTCTATTTTACACCTGATACGTCAATTGACGGCTTACACGCGGTGAAGGCACCAAATGACGAGGATGCGCTGTTTGTTTATACAAAACAAGATTGGGTAAAAGACCACTTTATGCTTCCAATCACTGCGCACTGCTAAATGTATGTAAAAAGGCTGATCATCAGCCTTTTTCTTTATGTGTACACCGGTTGTGAATAAACTTCAGAAGCAGCAGCCTCTGAAGCATGGTCAATGTACTGCAGGAGCCCATATAAACATTTTTCAACATCAGCATCGTTCCGGTTAAATTGATACGCGTGTAAGAAATGCTCAATACGTTTCGAGAGCAAGTCATCTTGCGTACGTACCATAAGAATAAGTAAATTATCCCATTGCGAGCGATGCGTATAATAAAGTGCTTTATCATAATCCGCCACATTCATCAAACCTTCTCCTTTCCCTTGAGAAGTCCTCATTAGTTTGCTCGGAACATATCGACATTTTCAGGGGAAAAGTTGGTGTCCGCATCAATCGTGTACCGGGAATTATAGGCTGAATAAATGCTTCATGTATGAAAATGGATCGATCAGCAAAACATAAACAAAATATACATGAAAGTGAGAGCAATGATATCATGCAGCCGAAATGGTGGGTGCCTTTTGCAGCAGGAATGGTTTTGTTTGGCAGTTTCATGATCCATCCTCCAACAAATGCAGCGATGCAGCCTGTTGAAAATTGGGAAAGACTTGCGTACACAGCGTTGCAAGAGGAATATGAAGGCGCCGCTTTAAACGATTATCAATATATCGGGCGTACACAAGTAAATGAAGATCAGACAAAAGATGTCTTTCGCGTCACCGTGAAGGAAGGCTCAACGCTTTTTGCTGCGCATGCAGAAATCTATTTTCACCCGGTGACCGGTCATTTGATTAGTATTAACGTATTCCGGTTATAAAAAAAGCACCTCTTTATTAGAGGTGCCCTTTCCGGATCAATTATTTCATGCTTCCTTGAAGGTATGAGCGGATATCCACGCCAAGTGAATCGGCTAATCGTTGTCCGTAGTCTTCATCTGCACGGTAGAAGTTGCAGATCGCAAGTAATTTTGTTTTGTCATTTACGTCTTTCAGGTCAGCGGTTAGATTTTTGATCAATGCTTGTTTCTCTTCTTCAGAATAGCTTCGATATTTTTCCCCTGCTTGTTTGAAGTCGTTTGGTTTTTCAATTTTTTGTCTCACCATACGATCACCGTGAAGAACTTGTTCACTTTCCTTGTAGTGAGGATTTTCTTTTGGCTGATCATCGTAACGGTTTGGTTCATAGTTAATATGACCGCTTGGACGAGTCGTTGTCATAAAGCCATCCTGCTGATTATTGTGTACAGGTGCATAAGGACAGTTCACCGGAATGCGCATATAGTTGGCACCAAGACGATGACGCTGCGTATCTGGATAAGAGAACAGACGACCTTGAAGCAATTTATCTTCAGATGCTTCAATTCCTGGAACAAGTGCACTTGGTGTGAAAGCAACTTGCTCTGTTTCAGCAAAGAAGTTCTCAGGATTGCGGTTCAGAGTCATGCGTCCTACTTTTTGAAGTGGGTAATCTTCTTCGCTCCATGTCTTTGTTGGATCACATGGATCATAATCAAGATCATCATAATCGCTCAGCGGCATCAGCTGGACATATAAGTCCCATGCTGGGTAGTTGCCATTTTCAATACGGTCATATAAGTCTCTTGTCGCATGCTGGAAATCATTCGCTTGGATTTCTGCTGCTTCTTCCATAGATAAATTGCGAATACCTTCTGAAGGTCTCCAGTGATATTTCACATATTTTGTTTCTCCATATTTGTTGACCCATCTAAATGTATGCACACCAGAACCGCGCATTTCAGCATAGTTCGCAGGGATTCCTTCATCAGAGAAGAGCCATGTGAGCATATGAGTGGATTCAGGTGTTAAGGTCATAAAATCCCAATAACGGTCAGGATCTTGGATATTGGTTACAGGATCTGGCTTGAGAGAGTGAACCATATCAGGGAATTTCAATGCATCACGTATAAAGAAGATCGGCAAGTTGTTACCAACTAGATCATAGTTGCCTTCTTCTGTGTAAAATTTGACAGCAAAGCCACGCGGATCACGCAATGTTTCAGGTGAACCTTTAGGATGAATAACGGTTGAGAAGCGAACAAAAACATCTGTCTGTTTTCCTTCTTCACTTAAGAAAGCCGCTTTTGTATGTTTCTCCATACTATTTTCAACTTCAAACACACCATAAGCGCCGGCGCCTCTCGCATGAACGACACGCTCTGGAATACGTTCACGATCGAAGTGTGCAAGTTTTTCAATCAAATGGTAATCATCAAGAAATGTAGGTCCGCGGTGACCAGCTGTTCTTGAGTTTTGGTTATCGCCAACAGGTACGCCTTGGTTCGTTGTCAAATTTTTATGATTTGAATTTGTCATTCTTTTTCTCCTCCTGTAAACAAAAAAATGGTTTCTAGCAATCTATATACCCTAATTATATTGAATCAAACATGATAGTCAATATCTATTTATAATAATTTTAAATTAATTATTATTACAAGAAGGTAAAGAAAAAGACGAAAGAATAGAATTCTTTCGTCTAAAGGAGGAGCTCTCTAAGAGCATCTTTGTTTTGTGTTAAATCTTTTAATGTGTATTTGTCAAGAACGCGCAAGTAAGCAGTAAGTGCTTCATGAAGTACATGCTTTAATGAACAAATCGGGGAGATGATACAGCTGTTTTTCCTTGGATCAAAGCATTCAACCATGACTAAATCATCCTCTGTATAACGGACAACCTCTCCAATGTTAATGCTTTCTGGGCTTTTCCCAAGCCTAATCCCGCCATTTCTTCCACGGATCGTTTCAACATAGCCGCGTTTTCCAAGATGATAAATCACCTTTGTCAGATGATTTTTAGAAATGCCATAAACATCGGCGATCTGCTGAATATTTGACAGTTCATTGTTCTCTCTTGATGCTAAATAAATGAGTACTCTTAATGAGAAATCTGTATAATTCGTTAGTTTCATTTTGACGACCTCTAAACCCTATAGAGTTTTGTATCATCGTAACACATTTTAGACAAAAACTGTTCGAGAAAGTGTTAAATGTGTCAACATTCAAAACATGTATTATAAATATTGCTTTTATAAGCTGTCATCCGTTACGATAAAGATGTATTTAAAATACATCTTTAGGAAGAAGGAATGACGATGTTATCTAAAGATCAAATGAACGCTATTAAACAATCAGCCCCTCTATTAAAAGCCGAGGGAACCAAACTTGTGACTGTTTTTTATCAAAATATGATTCGTCAGCATCCAGAGCTACTCAATCAATTTAATCAAACAAACCTCATGAACGGAAGTCAGCCAGAGGCGCTTGCTGTGACACTATATCAAGCTGCACTACACATCGATCGATTAGAAGAATTACTTCCTGTGGTCAAACAGATTGCCCATAAGCATGTCAGTGTGATGGTCAAAAAAGAGCAATATCCAATCGTCGGATATCACTTGATTGAAGCGATGAAAGAAGTGTTTGGTTTAACGGAAAAAGATGACACGCTTTTAGCTTGGAAGGCCGCATATGACATCATTGCAAATATTTTTATCACGATTGAAGCAGAAATGATGGAGGTGAATGTAAAGCAACCAGGTGGATGGGCAGATGTGAAGCCGTTTGTGATAAAGAAAAAGGTACAGGAATCTCCAGCGCTGATCTCCTTTTACTTAGTACCAGAAGATGAATCAGAGCTGCCAATGTTTGAAGCAGGTCAATATATGACGGTTCAGGCAGATATGCCAGGTGAGGCTTATATGTGTAGCAGACAATACAGCTTATCAGATCCGCATCATCCATCTTATTACCGCATCACAGTGAAGCGCGATGGTCATGTGTCTACATTTTTGCATGATGAAATGGAAGAAGGAGACGTTCTTCAAGTGAGTATGCCGCAGGGAATGTTCTGCTTGCAAGAAGCCACAAAAGAGCCTGTTTATTTCATTAGTGCTGGTTCTGGAGTCACGCCAATGATCGGTTTATTGAAAACAGCAGCGCAAAACAGCCATCCATTTACAATGATTCATGCAGATCGATTAGAGGATGTCACCGCTTTTGAAAATGAATTTGAAAGCGTTCTAGCATCAGCTCCGCATGGCCGCATCATCTTATGTAATGAACAATTTGCGCAGTCTGGTAAGGGTGAGCTTGTTGAAAAGGCAGCTTCCCGCATTGACCGTCCATTCCTTCAATCAGTGGTTGGAGAAGGGAAAGGCCAATTTTATCTATGCGGTTCCCCGGTGTTTACACAGGAGATGATTCATATACTAAAAGAGCTGGGAATTCCAGAACAGAATATACATTTCGAGTCATTCGGCGGGCAATCCACGAAAGAAATGGAAGTCGTCTAAACGAATGGCGGAACATCATGTTTTTTTAGATGCGCTCATATAGTAGGGATAAGTCCGATGAGGAGGGATGGTTTCCTTGAGCGTATCAGAAAAACGTCTTTTACAAAGAGCCATTGATGAAATTACAGAAATTGCAGAAGGATTTGGTCTAGATTTTTATCCGATGAGGTATGAAATCTGTCCCGCGGAAATTATTTATACGTTCGGTGCATACGGAATGCCAACACGATTCAGCCACTGGAGCTTTGGTAAACAATTTCATAAAATGAAGCTTCATTATGATTTAGGATTAAGCAAAATTTATGAGCTAGTCATCAATTCAAATCCTTGCTACGCCTTTCTACTTGATAACAACACGCTTGTTCAAAATAAATTAATTGTGGCTCATGTACTGGCACACTGTGATTTCTTCAAAAATAATTGCCGTTTTCAAAACACAAAACGAGACATGGTAGAAAGCATGTCAGCAGCGGCAGAGCGGATCAAGGAATATGAGCATCTTCATGGAACAAAAGAAGTTGAATCCTTTTTAGACGCCGTATTGGCTCTTCAGGAGCATATTGATCCGTCTCTTGTTCGTTCAAAACTAAGCTGGAATATCGGCGATGAAGAAGAATATGAAGATGACCAACCAAAGCGTCAGACGCCGTATGATGATTTGTGGGGAATGGATGAGCCGAAAATACGTGAGAAAAAGAAAATCGCCAAGCCATTTCCGCCAAAGCCGGAAAAAGATATTTTACTTTTTATTGAGGCGCACTCCCGGGAGTTAGAGGCGTGGCAGCGCGACGTCCTCACGATGCTGAGGGAGGAAATGCTCTATTTTTGGCCGCAGCTAGAAACAAAGATTATGAATGAAGGCTGGGCATCGTATTGGCATCAGCGGATTATGCGAGAGCTTGATTTAGATTCAAGTGAATCGATCGAGTTTGCCAAATTAAATGCTGGCGTGGTGCAGCCGTCAAAAACAGGCATCAATCCTTACTATTTAGGTTTGAAGATTTTTGAAGATATCGAAGAGCGCTATGACAACCCATGTGAAGAATTAAAAAAAGCAGGGGTGACAGAAGGATCGGGCCGCAGCAAAATGTTTGAAGTAAGGGAGATTGAATCAGATATTTCCTTCATTCGAAATTACTTAACAAAAGACCTTGTGATGAGAGAAGATTTGTACTTGTTTCAAAAACAAGGGAGAGATTATAAAGTCATCGATAAAGAATGGAAGGCTGTTCGTGATCAGCTAGTCAGCATGAGGGTCAATGGCGGCTTTCCTTATTTGACCGTGATGGATGGCGACTATTTAAAAAACAATGAACTCTATATTAAACATTGGTATGAGGGCATTGAACTAGATCTGAAATACTTAGAAAAAGTACTCCCATATTTGTATCAGCTATGGGGAAGAAGTGTGCATATCGAATCCATTCTTGAAGGAAAAGAAGTCATGTTTTCGTATGATGGAAAAGGAGTCCACAGAAAATATCTCGCATAAAAAAACAAAAAAAGATGTCTCTTAGCAGACATCTTTTTTGCCAGTTTTATTGGTTTTTCAGCAGTTTGAAAATGTGTTTTGCTTGATCGGTGTTTTCCATCAGACCTTTTAGCTTTTGGCTTGTTGGGCCATACGCAAAGAATGGCACTTCATCGCCCGTATGACCTGATGTGGTCCAGCCTGTATGTGATCTCACGTTGATCACTTCTTCAATCGCATCATCAATTTTAAGAGCATCCTTTGTTTCAGCGGCCTTTTGAATGGAGGCCATTTCTTCTTTTGTGAAATCAAGATCGATATATTGTTTCAGCGCTGATTCAACAGGCATGCCACTGACGATTTTGTTTGCGATAAAATCAGGGGTCTTTTTCGCTGCTTTTACCGGTTTGTAATCCCAGCTGCCTGAGCCGTCTGCCCCAAAGGAAAGTCCGCCAGTTGAATGATCGGCAGTGGTGATGACTAACGTATTTTTATCCTTTTTTGCAAAACGAATCGCTTCTTCAAATGCTTTTTCAAAATCCTTCATTTCACTCATGGCACTCACAATATCATGATCATGTCCTGCCCAGTCAATTTGGCTGCCTTCCACCATAAGGAAAAATCCATTTTTGTTTTTAGACAGCTGTTTAATGGCTGAAGATGTCATGTCTTGCAGGGAAGGGGTCTTTTTATCACGATCAATCGCTTTATCAAGACCGCCATCAGCAAAAATGCCTAACACCTTTTGGTTTTTGTTTTTTTGTAAGGCATCTTTATTGGTGACATAATCATATCCGGCTTGTTTAAATTCCTTCGTTAAATCACGATCCTTTCGGACAAAATCGACGAGACCTCCGCCAAGCATGACATCGACTGTATGCTGTTTACCGATTTTTTCATCGAAGAAATCATCAGCGATGGCTGCTGTGTTTTTTCTCGATACATCGTGAGCCGCATACGCAGCAGGGGTGGCATTTGTTAATTCAGAGGTCACGACAAGTCCCGTAGATTTTCCCTTCCGTTTTGCTTCTTCTAGAACTGTTTTTAATTTTTTCCCGTTTTTATTGACACCGATCGCATTGTTGTAAGTCTTTTTACCAGTTGCCATAGCTGTACCAGCTGCGGCAGAATCAGTGATATTGCTTTTTGAGTCGTTAGGGTATGTTTTGTGCATGCCAGTGAGGTAAGGGTCAAACGCTGTTCGCTTTGAAAGGTCTCCGTTGTGCTTAAATGAACGGTAAGTTGAAAGATACGGTGTTCCCATGCCATCCCCGATCAGCACGATCACATTTTGCACGTCATTTTTTGGCTTCTTTTTAGCCTCTGCTTTGTCAGCTTGTCCAAATTCAATTCCTGAAAAAATGCCAATCGATAGCACAGATGCTGCCGCCACTGCAGCGATTTTCGTTTTCGAGCTTTTCAACACACTCATTCATTTTGCCTCCTCAATGTTTATGTATCGCTCTTACGTTTACAATGGTAGAGCAGAATTGTGGATTCCCATTTACAGGATCGTAAAGTTCCCTTTAAAATTGTAAAGGCCCACTTTACATAGAATGAGCCAAAAAGAGAAATGAATGTATCATTTATCCATGACAAGATGCGTTTATTTTGTCATGATTGTGTAATGAAAATGAAATATAAAGAACCCTAAAAAAAAATAAATTTTGCCGAATTAATAAGCATAATGTCGTAGGAAGTCAAGACTATTTCTTCTGGTATTTGATCCTTATAATAGTAAGTAGATAAAAATTCGGATCTCGATAGATACATACAGGAGGAACAAATGAAAAAACAATTGATCACAGCTGCAAGTGCAGTTTTACTTGGGACGACATTATTTGCCGGAGCTGCCTCAGCACAATCAGTAAAAGTTCAAAAAGGTGACTCTCTTTCTGTTCTAGCGAAAAAATACAAAACAAGCGTGAGCAAGATTAAATCAGACAATAAGCTGAAATCTAACACGATATTTGTTGGACAAACGTTAAAAGTAAATGGTACTGCCGCAAAAAAAATAACGAAAACATCAAAAACAACAACAAAAGTAAAAGCGGCGTCAGCCACAGCCACTCATAAAGTTGTGAAAGGTGATACATTATCTAAAATCGGCAAAAAGTACGGCATGACTGTAAAAGAGCTGAAATCGTTAAATAAACTCAAAACAAACCTGATCAAAATTGGGCAAAAGCTAAAGGTCAAAAAGACGTCTAAAAAAGTGAAAACAACACCTGTTAAAGAAAAAACAGTTTCTGCTTCTTCTTTAAACACGTCTAAGCTTGTTGCGGATGCTAAAGCGCACAATGGCACACCATATAGATGGGGTGGAACGACACCAAAGGGCTTTGATTGCAGCGGGTTTATGTGGTATATCATTAACAAACAAAAAAAGATTTCAAGACAAACAACTGAAGGTTTTTGGGGATCAATGAAAAGCGTATCAACTCCAAAGGTTGGCGATTTTGTGTTCTTTACAACATATAAATCGGGTCCATCTCACATGGGTGTCTACATTGGGAACAACAAGTTTATTCATGCTGCTTCCGATGGTGTGACGATCAGTGATATGAATTCAAGCTACTGGAAGCCGATTTACCTTGGAGCGAAAACTTTTGTAAACTAATTTATTTTAAGAGACTGCTGATGAAGCAGTCTCAGATTGTTGACAAAGTGCTAAAATGATCTTTATTTTAGCACTTTGTCTTCTTTTCAGCGTGATAGAAAACCTTTGCAGTCCTAGGAAGGACGAGTACTGGCGCGGAGCGAATTTGACATTCGTGAGCACCAGCACGCAGGACTGACAACGAATGCGAGGGTTTGTCTACACGCTGAGACTGCTGATGAAGCAGTCTTTTTTATTTGCGCTGTAGACTTAAGAACATAAATCGATATTCAAAAAAGCCCGTGCGACTTGGCATTAGTCAAGTAACTCGGGCTTTTCATTTTGAGAACGGCTTAAAAGCCTAATTGAAGATCGACATCGATCGATACGATGGCATAGACACAAAGAATGACAAAGATATTCAGAACGACACCAAGGAACCCAGGGCCCGTACGGCCTTTTTTAATGAACAGTTCAATAATGCCAAATGGAACTGCGGCCATTGCAAAAGGAAGCATCTGAAAAGAATAAAATGTCACATTACTGATAATGGCGAGGTTCAGCATGAGCAGAGATAATATCGCTGTACCGACAGAAATCCAGCCAAATACATTATGCTCTTTAAAAATTCTTACCAATTCCATAATTCCACCTCGCTCACTTTTGCCGTTTTAATGCGTTTTGTCTTCACGAATTTCTCGATTTCTTTCGAAGGACCTGTGATCACAGAGCCATAAATCGTGACACCATTTTGATTGATATAGCGTATGCGGTTTGACAGATCCAGTTCAGATCTGCCAGAGATCGTTTTTGCCCAGGTTGGGTGCTGATTGACATAAGTAAGGGCATCTTTAAATTGATCTACCTCTGTTTTTGATGTGTGCTGAAGCTCTTTTAAGAATTCAGAGTCTCTCCCAGGAAAGCCAATTGGCCGCTGATTCTCGCTTAATGAATCCTCTGTTTTAATCGCATTCCAGAGCACTTTCATATCATATTTTTTAGCAAAGGAATAAACGTCCTTTGGTGTATACGCTTTGTCATAGGAGACATACACTTCACTGACTGTTCCTTCAGGAAGCTTGTCTAAAGTAGTGAGTGTTTGTTTTTTTGATGCATCTGCCTGAGTAGAAGGATGGGTAAAGAAATCCTCCGTATCGCGTGCGCTGTCACCATAATATGAGATGGTAGGCTGCTTTAATTTATCGAAAAACATCTCGATTTGCTCACTGCCAATGGCTTCTGTTTTATTGCCAATTTGTTTTTGCAGCTTCAATTCGGTGTTCATTCCAAAAAGCTTGACTTGGCCTTTTAAATCCTTCATATCAATCGCCACGTTTGGTTTCGTCAAAGCGACTGTTACAGCGGCTGTTTCCATGAAGTGATTCCCTTTGCTCTCTGCTCCGCCAACGCCGTAGTATAGATAACTTCCTAATGTACAAAGCGGTAAAATAATAAGTGTAGAGATGACAGCAAGTACAGAAATACGTAAATAAGACTTTCTTTTTCCGTATTGCAAGATGGCTTTTTGCTTTTCAGGACTGATGGAAAAATCGGTCCAATCCGAGTCGTTCAGTTCCTGACTTAAGCGTTTTTCGTTTTCTTCAAGCTCTTCTTCAAACGCTATCATTTCTTCCTCGTTCATCTCACCATTATTATATTGTTCCCATCGCTTGTTAAACTCTTCATTCATCATTAACACCTCTGTTGTAAAGTGCTTTTAGGCGCTGCCTTGCACGAAATAAAACACTTTTAAAATTTGCTTCAGTAATATTCATGACCTTGGATGCTTCCTTGTAATTCAGTTCTTTTAAATAATACAATGTCAACGCTTCCTTGTAGTTATCTGGAAGCTGTTCCAAATACATGTTGAGGACTTCTTTTATTTCAACCTGTTCAGCAGGGCTTTGTACAGACGTTTGTAAAAGGCCGCCAATAAGATCATCCGATATGGTCACTTCTTTTTTATGTTTCCTGACATAATCAATAAAAGCATTTCGTGCCACCTGAAATAACCAAGGTTTCACTTTGCTATGGTCGTAGGAATGAATATGTATATAAGCACGCATAAAGGTTTCCTGCAATAAGTCTTCTGCCAAATGTTTGTCTTTTGTCATGGAGAGCAGAAACCTGTAAACATCGTTCATATACATTTGATAAATTTCATCGATCGTCACTGATTTTTCTCCCCTCTATGTTATACACGCATAAGAAAGGCATAAAGTTGCACGAAACTTCTCAATACCGTACAATACTCATTTCTTTCGCCGAATCAAAATCATTTCTCCTTATCATAGCGAAATTTGCGTCATTTATAAAGCATTTTCAATAGAACAAATCAGGAAAAAACCTTAAAAAACGACAAAATTGGACACAATTCCTCTTCTATTCTCTCCTAAAACCATAGACCTGAATACAGAAAGAACGATGATTTAGAAAGAAAAATGATGTGATGGTTTGGCTGTTTCATGAAAATTTTAGTACCAGGTAATAAAAAATTTGTTATAATAGAAACAAATCCTTCATTCTTCAAACAAAGGAAGTGCACTATGTATAAATTTTCAGGCTATACCATTAAAGTAGTATTTACTCTCCGAGGCGGAATCAAAGTATATCAAAAAGAGAATCTGCCAACGGATCGGGGATTTGTCATTGCATGTACACATGAGGGTTTTGTGGATGTTCTTGCATTAGGCGCAGGAATTCTTCCGTTTGAGATCCACTACATGGCGAAAAAAGAATTGTTTGCAAACAAATGGATCGGTGGATTTTTAAAGAAGATTCATGCCTTTCCAGTTGATCGAGAGAATCCTGGGCCAAGCAGTATTAAAACGCCCATTAAATTATTAAAAGAGGGAAAGATCGTCGGGATTTTTCCAAGCGGAACACGTACAACAGAGGATGTACCTTTAAAAAGAGGTGCGGTTACTATTGCACAGCTCGGTAAAGCGCCAATCGTTCCAGCAGCGTACAAAGGACCGTCCAATGCGAAAAGTCTTTTCAAAAAGGGGAAAATGCGCTTAATTATTGGTGAACCGATTGAGCAGTCAGAATTTGAGCATCTGCCGCCAAAAGAACGATTAGGTGCCATGACGGAAGTATTAAACACGAGAATTAAAGAACTTGAAGCTCAATTAATGGAAAAGGCATAAGAAAAACGACCGCTTGCTTTGGCAAGGGTCGTTTTTTTTCTTAAGAAGCGCCTTCTTCAGCGGCTTCTGCTAATTGTTCATTTAACTTTTTGACCTCGATATATACCACATGGTGTCCATCGACTTCATTAATGATAAATTCATAGCCTTGCTCACGAATGGTGTCATTTTTCTCAACTTCATATTTCTGAGTAAGGAACCAGCCGCCGATCGTATCGACTTCTTCGTTATCAAGCTGCGTACCTAAGAGCAGGTTGACTTGGTCCACTAGAACCTTTCCATCAAAGATGTAATGGTCTTCTCCAAGTTTACGCACTTCGTTGATTTCATCCATATCGAATTCATCACGAATTTCACCGACGATTTCTTCAAGGATGTCTTCTACAGTCACAAGACCAGCTGTACCGCCGTATTCATCTGATAAAATCGCCATGTGTACACGTTCACGCTGCATTTTGAGCAATAAATCATGTACAGGAACGGTTTCAATCACATGAATAATTGGATTGACAAACTTTTCGATCGTATCACTTGTAGAACACTCACCGCTAATGCATGCAGTAAGAACCTCTTTAATGTTCAGAACACCAATCATATTATCTTTATCGCCATCTTCAATTGGATAACGTGTATATTTCTCTACCTTGGTCACCTTCAGCATTTCCTCAATGGTAATATCATGAGGGAAGCTGACAACTTCGGTACGAGGAATCATAATTTCTTTCGCCAGACGGTCATCAAATTCAAAAATTTTATTTACATATTTGAATTCAGACTGGTTAATTTCGCCGCTTTTATAGCTCTCTGATAAAATAATCCGCAATTCTTCTTCAGAGTGCGCCATGTCATGCTCAGAAACTTGCTGAAGACCGAACGCTTTTGTTAACAAACGAGCAGATCCATTTAATACCCAGATAAACGGGAACATCACTTTGTAAAAAATCATGAGCGGTCTAGCAAAGAGAAGAGATACTTGCTCCGCCTTTTGAATGGCGAGTGTTTTTGGTGCAAGTTCTCCAACCACAACGTGTAAAAACGTCATAATACTAAACGCAATAATAAAAGTGACAATAGAACTAGCTGATTGAGGAATGGACAGCTCTACAAATAGTGGAGCAAGCATGTGCGCAATTGTTTCTTCCCCTAACCAACCAATACCAAGGGCGGTAATGGTAATACCGAGCTGACAGGCCGACAGATACTCATCAAGGTGAGTCGTGACATGCTTGACAGCAACTGCTGTTTTATTACCTTCTGCGATTAACTGATCAATTCTTGAGCTTCTTAAGCGAATGATCGCAAACTCTGATGCAACGAAAAATGCGGTTAAAGCTATAAGCAAAGCAACTATAAGTAAATTAACTATGTCCAATTAAGGCCTTCGTTCTGACTTTGAGAACGAAGGTAACACCTCCTGTTTAGTAAAAATTTTAACTTAACAGCAGTAAAAATGATTGGACAGCCGTCATCTTCTCAGGTGTAAGCTGCTCTTTTAATTTTTCACGTTGTTCTGGTTGAAGCTGCTTACAACGTACCAAAATGCGGTCCATATGCTCGTTCATCCGATCGATATCAGATGTTAAATGGACAAGTTCATCAGGATCTTCCTTTTGAGAAGGGAATTGTTCATCTAATCTGGATTTGATGTCAGAAAGAGCCAATCTCTGCTGTTTGCAAAGAACGATTAATTGTAATCGTTTTAAAGCATGTTCATCGTAATAACGATAATTTGAGCAAGATCTAACAGGCGCAAGCAACCCTAGATTTGTATAATAATCTACAGTACGTTTCGTCACCTGTGCAATCTGTGCTAGTTCACCAATACGATACTTTTTCTCAGCCCCATCTGAACATCTCCTCCTAACCGTCACGTTATAGTTTATGAAAATAGTTTAATATAATTCTAGCCTGAAATACAAGTTAATTGTTCATATTTCCTGCCGATATGAAGAGGAGAAAGGGATTTCTCAGTCTAAATTGTCCTGTCAAATTTAACATAGTGATACAGGAATTTTCAGATTATTTATGGTAAGATAAAATGAAGACCGTTTCATATATATGTAGAGAAGCGGATTTATACGTGAACCGGAGGTGGTTAAGTGGGGCCCTCAATATAGTCTTATTTAATCAGTTAACCGTTTTGCAAAACATAACATCATCAATCAGGAGGTGACTCCTTGTTCTTCTAAGAAAGAGCAAGGTTAAATGGACGATATTGTTAATCTGAGTATAGTCGGTGTTTTGATTGCTTTAACAGCTTTCTTTGTTGCATCTGAATTTGCCATAGTAAAGGCAAGAAGCTCAAGAATTGATCAGCTTGTTGCCGAAGGGTCTAAAAAGGCCATCGTGGCGAAAAAGGTGACATCAAGGCTGGATGAATATTTGTCAGCCTGTCAGCTCGGTATTACAGTGACATCCCTTGGTTTAGGGTGGATTGGTAAGCCAGCTGTAAAAGAACTTTTGGTTCGAGGTTTCGGTTTGACAAACATTCCTGATTCAGCAATCAGCCTGATCTCAGCAACACTTGCGTTCTCTATTATTACCTTTTTGCATGTAGTCGTCGGTGAGCTTGCACCAAAAACACTGGCGATTCAAAAGGCGGAAAAAATGACGCTCTGGCTGTCAGGCCCGCTGCATGCATTTTATATCCTAATGTTCCCTTTCATTTATGTGTTAAACGGGTCAGCCCGTGTTCTAACCAAAATGATGGGCATCGATATGGGGTCTGAAAAAGAACAATCCCATTCTGAAGAGGAATTAAAGATTTTATTATCTGAGAGCTTAAAAAATGGGGAAATCAACCCATCAGAATATAATTATATGAACAAAATTTTCGACTTTGATAATCGAATTGCCAGAGAAATCATGGTCCCGCGGAGAGAAATTTGTGCCATTCCAGAAGATATGCCGCTGGATGAAATCCTCTCCATCATGACGCAGGAGAAGTATACACGCTTTCCTGTGTTTTCAGGAGATAAAGACCATGTCATCGGCATGCTGAACAAAAAGCAGCTCTTTGCAGATCTTGTGTATCAAGGAGAAAAAGATCAACTGAAGATTCAAGATTATATATATCCAGTGATTGAAGTCATTGACACGATTCCTATTCAAGAGCTTCTTGTCAAGATGCAGCGCGATCGAATGCATATGGCGATTTTAACCGACGAATATGGCGGAACGTCTGGACTTGTCACAACAGAAGATATTTTAGAAGAGATTGTTGGCGATATTCGAGATGAATTCGATGAAGATGAGCAGCCGGTTATTCAAAAAAGAGCCGATCATCATTATGTTTTAGATGGCAAAGTCAGATTAGATGAAGTTCAAGATTTGATCGAAATGTCATATCATGATGAAGAAATTGATACAATAGGCGGGTTAATCTTAAATGAGAACATTGATATCCGAGAAGGACAATCCATTTATCTTGATGATATTCGGATGAAGGTCTTGGAGATGGATGGACGCTATGTGAAAAAGATCGACCTAAAGAAAGGCGTCACATCATCAGAAAAAGGAAATACACGCACAGGGCTTGATATAAAAGAGCCGCTGTTAGTAAATGAAATGACCTTGAGCGAAAAATAAGCTCAAGGTTTTTTTAGGTATTTAGTCTCTTCTTACGAATGCTCGTTCGGGTTATAATGAGAACAAACGTTCGATAGAGGGGGATGGATATGCTTTGGTATGAAACAGCCAGTATCACGGAGAAAAAAACCTCAATGAAACGAATTGAGTTTCATTTGAAGAATTTCAAAAATTACCAGGCAGCGATTTTAAATATCGAAAGACAGCTTGAAAAAAGAAATCCGCATCATTTGGATCACATGACACGGAAGAAGTTAGAAGAGCAAAAAAATCAGTATGAACTCATCGTTGCTTGTATTGAAACAGCACTAAAAGAGTTGGATGAGATAGAGAAGCAGCTCATCGATTACAAATACTTTCGTGATTGGCGGATGGCCAAGTGTGCGATGGAAATCGGCTACAGTGAGAAAACTCTCTTTTTAATGAAGCGCCAGCTTATGGATCAATTGCTCATTAGCTTAGCTGCGATCACCAATATTTAAAAAAGGTGTTGTCCTATTTGATAGAACGCAGTAAAGAGACAGAAAGACCCGATGATTGTCGTCACTAAGTAGACAGCAAGTTTTCCGATTTGCCGCTGCTGTAGCATGGTCGCAGACTCTACACTAAACGTAGAGAATGTTGTAAAGCCACCGAAAAAACCTGTTCCAATGATCACAAGCAGCGGATGATTAGCAGTCACGGCACCTGTCAGTATACCTAAACCGGCAGCACCTAATAAGTTGATGAGAATAATACTGTACGGGAAACGAGCATGAGACTTAGTTTTATGTATCGATTGGCTAATCAAAAAACGAAGGACGCTGCCAATCCCGCCGGCAATAGCTGTATATAAAACGATCATTTATCTGCCTCCTCTCTGCTGCTTATTTTGATGAAAGAGTCGTTGAGCTAGCATTAGTCCACATAAGGCAGCCGCTACTCCTGCAATGACTGAGAGCAGGATGTAGATCACACTTGAAGTGAATTGCCCGGTCTGTAATAAAAGAATCGTTTCTTTAGAAAAAGTGGACATTGTCGTAAAACCTCCGCAAAATCCTGTTCCGATCAAAGCGGCAAGATATTTTTTTCTCTTTTGGAACATAAAATATCCTGTTGAAAGACCAAGAAGCAGACTGCCTGTCACGTTTTCGATTAGCGTTGCATAGGGGAATGTTTGGCTGACGATCAATTGGCTTAGTTCATATCTGCAAAGTGTCCCAATCAGTCCACCAATAAATACGGCAAGATACGCTTTCATTTACATCATTTCTCCTTTAGAAAAAATAGCGGATGATCCGTCACCACACCATCAACGGGATATTTTTTAATCCGATCGGCTGTTTTTTGATCTTTCACAGTCCATATAAACACATCCATCCCGAATGTGTGGATGCGGTCTATCCACCATCTATTGATCATCGTTTTTTTCATATTAAGACAATTTGCAAACGAGCTGTATGCCGTTAACTTTCTTTTCGTCAGTTTAAATGCATTAGGCTTTATAATCAAAGCTGTTCGAAGAGAAGGGGCGAAAGCTTTGATTCTTTGCAGTGCATGATCGTCAAAAGATTGAATCATGATATGACGAGAATAGGCAAACCGATTGATGATGCGGGCAACTGCCTTTTCAATTCCTATCTGCCGTTTTGGGTGTTTGATCTCGATCAATATCCCGATCCGCTGGCTGTATCTTTCAAAAATTTCGTGTAATGTTGGAATTCGTTCATTTGTGTACTGTTGGTCAAACCAGCTTCCTGCGTCCAGTTTTTTCAACTGATCGAGTGTATAGCTTTTGACTAAGCCGTTCCCGTTCGTCGTTCGGTCAACTGTATCATCATGGATCACGACGACGTGCTGGTCCAATGTGAGCTGTACATCTAATTCAATATAATCTGCACCCTGCTGAACAGCTAAATCAAATGCAGCAATTGTATTTTCTGGGGCAGCGCTTGATGACCCTCTATGCGCAATAATATACACATGCTCCAGCTCCCTGACTTAAGTTCTGGTCTTATCATATCAAATGCTTTACCGTTTTTCCTTCTTTACTATATGGACGAAAGAAGAGCTGTATGTAATGGTGAATTGGATTGCTAAGAAAGTATGAGAATACAAATGTAAAAAGTTGCAGGAATATCCCAAGCCATGATTGAGTAAATCTGAAGTACATCAATTTTTTCTTCGATCAATTTTGTCCAAATCGTCAGCGTTCGCCAAAATATTAGTGCTTTCGTCATGTTGACTGAAAATTCTGATGTTTTATAATGATGAAAAGGAGGCGAGATGATTGGGTAAAGGGAGAATTAGAGTGGAAGAACGTATTAAGGTCGAAACGGATGCTGAAATGTTTAAAGCGACTCTCCTTGATCAGGCTCAGAAGAAAAAGTAGTTTGCTGCCCGTCGATATGTCTCTAGCCAAAATTTCATAATTGAACATCATGCCTCGGGACTGATCCCGAGGCTTTTTATTTAGAGGTCAGACATTTATGTGAGGACATAAACGAAGGTTATATTATAAACTAGAGAGGATTGTTTTAAAGGAGAGAGACAAACATGATTACACAAAAATGGATGGATACATATTTTACAGTAGATGTTGCGATCCAAATCGGTATTAGCCTTTGTATTTTATTGCTTTTTTTATTGCTTCGGAAAGTATTTACGAAGTACTTATTTCATCTTCTCTTTAGGCTGACCAATCGGTCTAAAACGGAGGTCATTAACCAAATTGTTGTGGCATTCGAAAAGCCAGCCAGACTGTTTTTTGTCGCACTTGGGTTATATTTTGCGTTAAGACAGGCACCATACTTTGAGCATCATATGGATGTCATCGTCAAATTATATAGATCCTCCATTATATTGATGCTGACATGGGGGCTTTGTAATCTAACAGCAGCTTCTTCTTTCTTATTTCAAAAAGTAAATTCGAAATTTGAATTAGAAATGGATGATATTTTAGCGCCGTTTTTATCAAAGGTGCTTCGTTTCATTATTATTGCACTAAGTATTAGTGTCATTGCACAGGAATTTAATTATGATGTAAATGGACTTGTGGCAGGTCTTGGTCTAGGGGGTCTAGCCTTTGCGCTTGCTGCACAGGATACGGTGGCGAACTTTTTTGGAGGGGTCGTCATCATTACAGAGAAGCCTTTTACAATGGGCGACTTTGTGGAGACACCAAGTGTTCTTGGGACTGTCGAGGACATTACATTTCGAAGTACAAAATTTAGAACACCTGCTGAAGCTGTCGTGACAGTTCCGAATTCTACACTTTCAAAGGAACCAATCACGAACTGGACGAGAATGAATAAACGCCAAATTACGTTTTCCGTACGTGTATCCTACAATACACCAAAGGAAAATCTGGACCATTGTATCAAACGTCTCAAACAAATGCTTTATGAGCATGATGGGGTGCACAAGGAGACAATCATGGTGAATCTCGATGTACTGGCAGACAGTTATTTGAATTTATTTTTTAACTTTTACACAAACACGACGGCATGGGCTGAAAACCTGAATATCAAACAGGACATTAACTACCGTATTATGGATATCTTCCATGAAGAAGGTGTAGAATTTGCCTTCCCTGGACAGACCATTTACATGAAACAAAAAGGTGAAAAACAGCCGAGTGAATAAAGGAGGAAGGATGCGTGGATCAAACAAAGGTGGCAGTGCTAAGAGAGAAATTAACGCAGGCTTC
Source organism: Bacillus pumilus (assembly GCF_900186955.1). Taxonomy (NCBI): domain Bacteria; kingdom Bacillati; phylum Bacillota; class Bacilli; order Caryophanales; family Bacillaceae; genus Bacillus; species Bacillus pumilus. The sequence continues at coordinate 992,823 of NZ_LT906438.1, forward strand.
ACATATAATGGTGCTTTCAGGTGCGGGGATGAGCACGGAATCAGGTATTCCCGATTTTAGATCAACGGGCGGCTTATGGACTGAAGACACCGCTCGCATGGAAGCGATGAGCCGCTCCTACTTTTTATCAAACCCTTATCAATTCTGGCCGAAATTCAAGGAATTGTTTCAGATGAAAATGAGCGGGGAGTACGAGCCGAATAGCGGGCATACCTTCTTAGCAAGCCTTGAAAAACAAGGAAAACTTGTAGAGATTTTTACCCAAAATATTGATGGCCTGCATAAAAAAGCAGGAAGCCAGCATGTATATGAACTTCACGGCTCCATTCAAACAGCTACTTGTCCATCATGCCAAGCGACATATGAATTGCCTTATTTATTACAAGAAGAAGTGCCTGTATGTCTAAAGGTTTCCTCAGACGGACGGACATGTGGGCAAGTGCTGAAAACAGATGTTGTCCTTTTTGGAGACAGGGTTAAACATTTTGATCAAGTAGAGAAATCACTTCAGGAAGCGGACCTTCTGCTCGTCATGGGAACCTCCCTAGAAGTAGCGCCAGCAAGGTATATTCCTGAAGATGCGGCTCAAAATCCTTCCATCTTCAAGGTGATGATGAATTTGAGTGAAACAGAATACGATCCACTGTTTGATCTTGTCTTTCATGAGCGAATTGGTGATCTCGTGAAAGCTTTATAAATCATCAAAAAACCCGCATCCAATAGGTGCGGGTTTTTCTTTATTGCTGCAGCGGCTCCATTGTTTCATCTAGGACTTCAAATGTATAGCCCTTTGCTTTTAGCTGTGTGAGCAAACTGTTTAAGTATTTTGCTGTCGCTGGCTGATCGTGCATTAAGATGATCTTTGGTTCCTTTGGATGTTTTGTCTCTAGCACTTGCAGCTGATTCAATACTTCTGGTACATATTTTGAGCTTTTATATTTCCAGTCAAGACTGTCAATTGTCCAATCCCAGTAGATAAAGCCTTTTTGTTTTAAACGTGCTTTTTGCTGATCGGTTAAATTTGGGGCGCTGCCATAAGGTGTTCTCACAAGGTGTGTATACTCTCCTGTGACAGAAGCCAAAATGCGCTGATCTTCCTTCATCTCATTGACGGGAGAATCACTTTTTTGATAAAAGCGTTTCACATCGTGTGTGATCCCATGAAGCCCTAACTGATGACCTTCTTGATGAAGTCTTTTCACAGCGGCCGGATGTTCCTTAATCTGCGGCCCAAGCATGAAGAATGTAGCCTTTACTTGATGCGCCTTGAGCACATCTAAAAGCTGGTTTGATGTCGCTGACGGACCATCATCAAAGGTTAAAAAGATCGTTTGATCCGTTACGTGTTTGTTTGGGTTGATCTTAAAATGTGCATCTAATGTTTTCGTAGAATCATCTTTTGCTTTCAGACTTGTGCTTGTGTCTCGGAATTGACTGCTCGCAGACATTTTAGCCGGCTGGTCTGCTGCCTGCATATTGGTTTTAGATATATCCCAAATAAAAAAGAGGATCAGTGACAGAATCACTAAACCAATCGCCTTTGAGAGCAGCATCGTGTTTGAAGGTGTCTGTTTTTTCGTAACCCGTTGCATTTCAATCGCTCCAATAAATCAAAAATTTGTGTCGAATCATGTAGTAGATTCTGTCTTTTTTCATTGTTTTTTGTCGTGTTCATATGGAGTAAGTATACAGGAAAAAAGAGCCTATGAATATAGAAGATGCTAAAAAATTGGAATCTTTTTGGTTATGAGTCTATGTTTGTTACAATAAAAAGTTGACCATTTACCATGATGTGAAATAATTCTGAATAATCATTGAAACGTACCTATTTATCCGCTAAGATAGCATCAGATTCAACCATTAATGCGAAGCGAAGGGGAGATTCCGTATGAAAGTATTGTATAATGACGATTTCATTGAAAAAAAGGATGCACATGTGGATATTGAAGACAGAGGCTATCAATTTGGTGACGGCGTCTATGAGGTCATCCGTGTATACAATGGGAATTTGTTTACATTAAAAGAGCATACAGAGCGTCTGTTCAAGAGTGCAAAAGAAATCGGCATTCATCTTCAAGGTGCAGTATCAGATATGGAAGAAAAGTTAAAACAGCTCGTCACCCATAACCAATTAACAGATGGCGGTGTGTATATTCAAGTCACGCGGGGCGTCGCACCTCGTAAACATCAATATGGCAATTCTCTCACTCCTCAAATCACAGCATATACGTTCCAGGTGAAAAAGCCTGTTCATGAGCAGACAGCTGGTGCAAAGGCTATATTATCTGAGGACCTTCGCTGGTTAAGATGTGATATTAAAAGCTTAAATCTTTTATATAATGTCATGGAAAAACAGAAAGCATCTGAAGCTGGTGCGTTTGAAGCCATTCTGATTAGAGACGGTTTTGTGACAGAGGGTACTTCCTCGAATGTATATGCCATCATTGATGGCGTGATTCGCACACATCCCGCAAACAATTTTATTCTAAACGGTATTACCCGTAGAAAGCTTCTTGAAGTATGTGATGAAGAGGGATGCAGCGTTGAAGAAACGCGTATAAGTAAAGAAGAGCTGCTGCGCGCGCAGGAAATCTTCATCAGCTCGACGACGGCTGAAGTCATTCCGATTGTTGAAATTGATGGTCAGCCAGTAGGGGAAGGCGTTCCAGGAGAGTTAACAAAGCGTGTACAGGAAGGCTTCCAGCAAAAAATTAAACAGGAAAGTGAAGCATCGATTTCTTCATAAATAAAAAGAGGCTGTAAACAAATGTTTACAGCCTTCTGTGATTCTTTTATTTTACAATAAGCACAGGTATATCTGATTTTGATGATAACTTTTCACTTACACTGCCAAAGAGCATTTTTTTCAATCTGCTTTGGTCACGTGCTCCCATGACGATGAGGTCTGCTGATATGTCTTCAGCATATTCGATAATCGCTTCCGCTGGTTCCCCCTCAACAATTTCAATCGCAGCTTCAAACTGCTCCTCATTTAAAAGCATTCTTGCTTCTGCAACGACCTCTTCTGTATGATCTTCAAAAATCAAGGGACTTTGTTGTTCATCATGAGGTACATACACAGGGGGTGTTTGAAGGTCTGCCATGCCGCCGCCGATATAAGCTCCGCCAGTCATTGGGCGCGGTGCATCAAACACCTGTCTGCTTGATTTGCCATCATGTGCATAGGCAACGGTCAGCTTGGCATTCAAGGTTTTGGCTAAAGCGATTGCCTTTTTTAATGCTTTCTTACTGTCTTCATGTCCATCAAACGCAACGACCATCCGATCAGCTTGAAACAATGTCCTCATTCCTTTCAAAAGGAGTCTTTACACTCATGGTATACCCGTTATCTGAAAAAGATACACATGAAGGCGGTGAACTTTTTGTTAGAAAATTTCATTTATTGAAAAATATTTATTGACAAAATGGTGACAGCCACTATAAGATAAAAAAAGATTCAAGAGCCAAAAGGAGGAAATGTCATGTGCAACATCATTGGAAGAATGAAATCAAACTGCATGAATGGGTTGATTCACGTGACAATTACACCTTCATTGGTCATTGAAAAGGGACTCGTATGTTCCAATTGATCGGATGAATCAAGGCGTATGTTGCGTATTTGTCAACATGCGCCTTTTTACATGACGAAAAGAGGCGTACCAGATTGCTGGTTGCCTCTTTTTTTGTTGTATTCATTTCGCATTTCGAAATAAAGGGATGGAGATCAACAAGTAAATGAAGAGGAGTGAAAGCATGTGAACATGCCAAAAACAAGACAAATGACAAAAACCAAAAAAACAATTCAAGGTGACAGCCAAGAAAATCTAGAAAGCGGCTAGCTTTAAAAGGAGAGACAAACATGTTTTCAGTATTTACGAAATTAGACTGGTTCTTCAAACAAGAGTGGAGGCGTTATACGATCGCCATTACGCTCCTGCTCATTGTGAATGTGCTTGAAATGCTGCCGCCAAGATATCTTGGGCAGGCAGTGGATGACATTCGTTCTGGTCAATTTACAACATCTAGTATGATGTTTTATGTAGCCATTTTTTTCTTGCTAGGTGTCGTCGTCTATACACTGACATATTTTTGGATGTATCAGTTATTTGGCGGCGCAAATGTCATGGAGCGTGTAATGCGCGGGAAACTCATGCGTCACTTACTTAAGATGACACCTACCTTTTATGAAAAGAAAAAAACAGGTAACTTAATGGCATTAGGTACAAACGATTTGAATGCTGTAGCTTTAACGACAGGTTTTGGCGTTCTGACATTGGTGGATTCCACTGCTTATATGCTGATGATCTTTTTTACGATGGGTCTGACGATTAGCTGGAAATTAACTTTAATGGCGATTATCCCTATGCCGCTGATGGCGCTTTTGATTGCGTATTATGGCAGCAAGATTCATGATCGCTTTACAGTTGCTCAAGATGCATTTGGTGATATGAACGACCGCGTGCTTGAATCAGTCGCAGGCGTCCGGGTCATCCGGTCTTTTGTACAGGAGAAACAAGACGTCGAACGCTTTCGTCAAATGACTGATGATGTATTTCAAAAAAATATGAGAGTGGCGGTCATTGATTCATTGTTTGAGCCGACAGTGAAATTACTTGTCGGTGTCAGCTACTTAATAGGAATTGGCTACGGAGCCTATCTTGTATTCCAAAGTGATTTAACCATTGGTGAGCTTGTCGCTTTTAACGTCTATCTTGGGATGATGATCTGGCCAATGTTTGCGATCGGCGAGTTGATTAATATTATGCAAAGAGGAAATGCGTCGTTAGACCGGTTGAATCATACACTCAGCTACAAGCCGGATGTCACAGACGCTTCTCAGCCAAAAACGTTACAAGAGCCTGGCGATATTCAGTTTGACCGCGTGACATTTAGGTATCCAACTTCCCCTAAAGATAATTTAATTGATGTGTCCTTTACGATTCGAAAGGGGCAGACGATCGGAATTACAGGCAAAACAGGAAGCGGTAAAACGACTATCGTAAAACAGCTTCTGCGCCAGTATCCAACAGGTGATGGTCAAATCCTGCTATCAGGAGTCCCAATCCAAGAGATCGAATTGGATCAGCTATTTCAATGGATCGGATACGTACCGCAGGATCATATTCTTTTTTCTAAAAGTGTAGAAGAGAATATGCGTTTTGGTCATCGAGACGCAAAACAAAATGAATTAGCACAAGCGATCAAAGATGCTTATTTTGAAAAAGATTTACGTCTTTTGCCTGAGGGTCTCGAAACCATGGTCGGAGAAAAAGGTGTGGCGCTGTCAGGTGGACAAAAGCAGCGAATTTCCATTGCACGCGCTTTATTAATAGATCCCGACATTTTAATACTGGATGACTCGCTTTCTGCGGTAGATGCAAAAACAGAAACCGCTATTTTAGAAAATTTAAGGCAAAATCGTCATGGAAAAACGACGTTTATTACGACTCATCGTCTATCAGCTGTTGAGCATGCAGATCTCATACTTGTCATGGAAGAAGGACGCATCGTCCAAAAGGGAACTCACGAAGAGCTTATTCAGCAAGATGGATGGTACAAAGAACAATTTCTGCGTCAGCAGCTGACAAACCAGCTGGAAGGAGGGGATGAGGCATGACAACAGGAAGAAGACTCCTTGCCTACGCACTCCTTTATAAGAAAGTACTGTCTGTTGCCTTGATCTTTCTCATCATTGCAGTAGGTGCTGAACTGACAGGACCATTTATTGGGAAGAAAATGATTGATGATCATATTTTAGGCGTAGAAAAGCCTTATGTCGAGGTCAATGAAAAAACAGACAAAACCGTTTATTACCAGGGAAATAACTATATACGAAGCGATCGATTAGACAGTGATATGGAATCCGGAAAACAAATCAATGTGGTGCAGGTCGGATTCGGTTACTATTTTGTGAATGAGCCGATTCGTTTTGATGGAAACCGAAAGATATCGGGAGATCAGCTTACCATTGAAAATGGAAACGAGCGCGAGACCTATCAAGTACAGCGTTTATCGAAAGAGGAAATTTTCTCTTTTTATGAGCCGGAAATCAGTGGTTTGGTGCAGCTTGTTCTATTTTATCTAGGGCTTCTCGTTATTGCGATTTTCTTTCAATATGCGCAGCATTATCTGTTACAGCGAATAGCCAACCGAATTATTCAAAAAATGAGGGTTGATGTATTTGAGCATATTCAAACACTGCCTATCCGGTATTTTGATAATTTACCTGCTGGAAAGGTCGTAGCGAGGATCACCAATGACACAGAAACCATTCGTGATTTATATGTGACAGTCCTCGCCAATTTCGTGACGAGTGCGATTTACATGATTGGGATTTATATTGCCATGTTTTTATTAAATGTGAAGCTGGCACTCATTTGTTTAGTGGCGGTACCGATTATTTTCCTATGGTCAATGACTTACAGAAAGTTTGCATCGGTGTACAACCACCGCATTCGTTCGATCATTAGTGACATCAATGCCAAGCTAAATGAAGCCATTCAAGGGATGACCATTATTCAAGCGTTTCGTCATGAAAAAGTGACGAAAGAGGAATTTGATGAGCTGAACAACAATCACTTTCGATATCAGCGAAAGATGCTCCATTTAAATTCACTTCTTTCGCATAACTTAGTTAACCTGCTTCGGAATTTAGCCTATGTGGCACTCATTTGGTATTTTGGCGGTGCGTCCTTAAGTGCGACGGGGATTGTGTCGATTGGTGTGCTCTATGCGTTTGTCGATTATTTAAATCGATTATTTCAGCCGATTACAGGCATTGTGAACCAATTCTCGAGATTGGAATTAGCACTGGTTTCCTCGGAAAGGGTTTTCCGATTATTGGATGAGCCAGGAACAACAGTGGAAGAACCCGTTCAGAAGGAAATGGAAGGACACGTTCAGTTCCAAGATGTCACCTTTGCTTATAATGAAGGGAAAAATGTATTAAAGAACATTACGTTCGAGGCCAAAAAAGGCCAGACGGTTGCACTTGTGGGGCATACTGGTTCTGGGAAAAGCTCGATCATGAACTTACTGCTGCGTTTTTATGACATTCAGCAAGGAGACATTCTCATTGATGGAGAAAGCATTTATCGCCAGTCCCGGCAAACGTTGCGGAAACAAATGGGCATTGTCCTTCAAGACCCGTATTTATTTTCCGGAACGATTGCATCCAATGTCAGCTTAGGAAATGAAGACATTAAAAGAGAAACGATTGAAGCATCATTAAAACAAGTAGGCGCAGTAGAGTTATTGAAGCATCTGCCAGAAGGATTTGATGAACCGGTCGTTGAAAAGGGAACTACTCTTTCCTCAGGGGAACGTCAGTTAATTTCATTTGCTCGTGCACTAGCGTACGATCCAGCGATCTTAATTTTAGATGAAGCCACCGCAAACATTGATACAGAAACAGAAGCGATCATTCAGCGAGCGCTTGATGTCGTCAAAGAAGGACGAACAACTTTTGTCATTGCTCACCGATTATCCACCATTAAGAAAGCCGATATGATTTTGGTTTTAGAAAAAGGGGAGATTGTCGAGCGGGGTAGTCATGATCAACTCATGCAGCAAGAAGGGCTATATGCGCAAATGTACGAACTGCAAAAAGGTGCTGTGGCAAACAGCTGATGAATTACAAAAAGAGCCTATTCATTATGAATGAGGCTCTTTTTATTTGCATAAAAAAGTCGAGAAATCGTTTTAGACCTCGATCTTTACTCGTTATGCGACATTAGTAAGCAATGCCGACGCGTTGATGTACAAATTCCTTCGAATTTAACTGCTGATATAAAAAGTGTGCGGTATCTTCAACTGAAATTTTCTTTCCATCTATAGGGAGAAAATCTTTCTCATAGCGATATGACCGTGTCACTTCTCCGTCTGGTAAATAGGTTGGACAAATAATGGTCCAATCTAAATCAGTCGATTGAAGGAGTTCAAACGCTTTGGCATGCTCCTTAGCTGCTCGGGAAGTGGTCCGCCTTGATTCATTTGTTTCAAAACGGTAAAGTTCCGGCTGCTGCCTTGCCTTTAAAATACCTGCTGTACCTATTGTAATAATTCTTGATGTATTTGATTGCTTCATGGCTTGTACGATATGTTCCATTGAAACAGATAATGTATCATCACCATCTGTCGATAGACAGCTCACAACAATATCTGCTCCTTTGATCGTCTCAAGCACATCTTCTCGATTTCTTGAATTGCCGGTGACTTGAAACATACCCGCAAGCATTTCTTCTCGGTTTGTCCGAATCAATGAACGAACTATGTAACGATCATCTACTTGAACGAAACGAAGAAATGCTTGTCCTACACGTCCATGAGCACCGAAAAGAGCTATTTTCATCTGTTCGATCCCTCCACTACATACTATAAGTGAAAAGAACCCAAAATGGTACAACTTTTATGTGATGCTTTTTTTATAAAGATGAAAGGACCGAATACTATGAGCATATTCACATAATAGAGAGATACCTACGAATTGTAGAAGTTCAAAGTTCATACCGGAAATAATGTCCATGAAGATCCGCTCCTTTCTACTCCATGATATGAGCTGGAAAGGAGATTGGTGAGGGGGAATAACAAAAAAAGAAGACACCTTAAGAGGTGCCTTCTATGATCCAGATATGAAATTAAGCTTTTGTTCCACCCATGTGTTGTTGAGCGTAAGACACAAGACGTTTTGTGATTTCTCCACCAACTGAACCGTTAGCACGAGCTGTAGTTTCTGCTCCAAGGTTAACGCCAAATTCAGAAGCGATTTCGTATTTCATTTGATCGATTGCTTGCTCTGCTCCAGGAACTAGTAATTGATTTGAACTATTAGAATTAGCCATGATGTGAATCTCCTTTTTGTATATGATTTTTTATGGTTGGGTTTGCTGGAATCGCACCAGCGAAATGATCAAGTCATTTGCCACTTGGCGAAACCCAATGCAGTAACTTCTTTGTACTAAGTATTATGGTGATTTCCGAAAAAAACATACGAGAAAAGTACATGGTAAATGTTGTTCAACATGCAAAAAAGCCATCACTCAATCATGAGTGATGGCACTGCATATATCTCTTTATTCAGCGGAACGAATGCGGAGCTCCGTATCCGAATCAAAGAAGTGGGCTTTGTTCATATCGATGGCAAGAGGTATAGATTGTCCGGCCTGAACATCGGTACGAGAATCAACACGTGCAATAAAAGACTGACCATCGAGAGAAGAGTAAAGCATCGTTTCTGCTCCCATTAATTCAGCAACTTCTACGTTGGCATCGATCTTTGTGCCCTCAGATGCTTCAATAAACACGGGTTCATCATGAAAATCTTCTGGTCTGATCCCGAGGATGATATCTTTTCCGATATAACCTTGGCTGCGTAATACCTTCATCTTTCCTTCTGGTACACGTATATGCGTTTTTCCAACTGCAATGGCACCGTCAGAGAGCTTTCCTGTAAAAAAATTCATCGCAGGAGAGCCAATGAATCCACCTACAAATACATTCTCTGGATTTTCATATACATCCTTCGGCGCTCCAACCTGCTGAATAAAGCCATCTTTCATTACAACAAGACGAGTAGCCATTGTCATAGCTTCAGTCTGGTCATGTGTGACATAGATAAATGTCGTTTGCAGACGCTGATGAAGCTTAGATATTTCAGCACGCATTTGAACGCGGAGTTTTGCATCTAAATTAGAAAGCGGCTCATCCAAAAGAAAGACCTTTGCATCACGCACAATTGCTCTCCCAAGTGCAACACGCTGTCTTTGACCTCCAGACAGTGCTTTTGGTTTCCTGTCTAAATATTGCTCAAGGCCTAATATTTTAGCGGCATTTCGAACCCGCTCATCAATTTCTGCTTTCGGGAACTTCCGTAGCTTTAATCCAAAAGCCATATTATCGTATACATTCATGTGAGGGTATAATGCATAGTTTTGGAAAACCATTGCGATATCCCGGTCTTTTGGTGCTACATCATTCATCCGTTTTCCGTCTAAAAGAAAATCCCCTTGTGAAATCTCTTCAAGTCCTGCAATCATGCGAAGGGTTGTTGATTTTCCGCACCCAGATGGACCAACAAATACAACAAATTCTTTATCTTCTATATGTAGATTAAAGTTGTCTACTGCTGTTACCTTGTTATCATACACTTTATAAATTTGATTGAGCATCATTTCAGCCATAGATGATAACCTCCCCATTTACTTATTGAAAGCGCTTTACTTGTAAATAAAGTGTATAAAATGGGGAAGCGTCTGTAAATGGACAACGTGCACAACATCTCATTTTCATTTTTGGGCAGGGTGCTCATGTCACTGAATGTGATGAAAGGTCGAGAAGATTCATCATAAAATAGACGGCAGATGCTTCTGGAAAATGTCGTATATCAATTCCTGTTCGCTCAATAAATTTATCAATTCGATATTGAAGGCTGTTTCTGTGAACATATAAAGCTTTTGCTGCCTTAGATGCATTTAAGTTACATTGCATATAAGTCATGAGGGTACGGTAAACGTCCCGATCAAGGACCGCCTCTTTAAAAGCATCTGAAATAGCATGAGAGAGGGCGGATTCATCATAACGTAAGAGTGAGGGTAGACATTGATAAATTGTGCAAATCCCTGACCTAGGCTTAGCTCGCTGCATATGGCCCAAGACAAGCTGCTGTTCTTTTAACAATTTCTTCTGTAAATGTTCATTTGGCAAATGGAGCTGTCCTTGTAAAAAGACTGAGTCTGTTAAAAAGTCACTTGTAATGGCTAGAGACAAATCATATAGCAGCTCTAATTGACTATTTTCTGATGTAGCGTTTGTTTGAATCAGCATCGCTGTATGAGCGCCTGTCCAAATGAAATGAGTTTGTTCGAGGCTGTGGACCACAGCCTCTTTTATTTGCTGCCTTTGTTCTGCTTGATGTGACATTTTAAAATAATATACACGGACGGGGTGCTGAACAGTTAGTGGTTTGTTATCAAAAAGATAGCTGTACCATTTTTGTTCATCCTCAGTCTGCTTTGTGTGAGAAAGATCAATTGGTGTAAGGAAAGTATTGAGAAGAAGTGTTTCTCTAGCTGTAAGCTTTGATTTGTCTACTCCAAATAATTCGCCTTCGTCTGTTTGATACCAAAGAATTTGATGATCATCTGTAGGGGAGCTGATGATATGCTCTCCGTAAACAAGCTTTAATTTTTCTAACATGGCGAAGCTCCTTAAACAGTTTAATCATAGACATGGAATAGCATTAATTCGTGGATTTCTTCTTTTAATGTTGGTTCGACTTCATGGGGCGGAAGCTGAGAGCCCCATTCAATATCACCTGTTTTGTGGTAGATGCCTTCGTAGTGCGCACCATTGTGAAAAAAGGATATTTTCCAGCCTGGCAATTGTGCTTTTTTAAAGAGAGGTTTCCATTGAAAATGAGAAATCATATCATCATTGCCTCCTTGCTTTTATTGATGAAACAATAAATAAACACGACAATACGGAAACAACCTTGAACTTGATTTTATTGTATCTCATCTGATGAAAAGAGCATAGGAAAAGCATAGATTTCATAGCACCCTCACTTTAAAACGAAAAACAGTCAGTAGACGTTTGTATGGTCTGTAGTTGTTGAGGTCGTTTGTGAAAGGTAAGATGCGTAATCCATGATTCTTTTGCCGATCAGCCTTTCTGAGTTTCGCAATGAGACATGCTGGAAAACCTCGCGGCCAGGGCGAGAATTGGCTTCAAACATCCAGATAGCTCCTGTCTGATCAATACCTAAATCAAAACCGATTTCACCAATATGACCGGACATTTTTTCATCAATTACCTGACTAAGCGTGATGGCCGTATAAGAAAGCTGCTCTAAGATTTTGAAACGCTTCTTCTTTTCTGGAAAAACATCATAAAGTGTTCTCACGGAGCCACCATGTGAATGGTGAGTCGTGACGGTGTGATTGCCAGAAATTTTTGCTGCTGCTGCTGTGACTGTCCAATGACCGTACTTATTTTTATTGGTATGGACTCTAAAATCCATTGGTTGATTGTCTATTTGAAGAAGTGCAATGCCTTGTTGAGCCATAAAGTCTTGAACTGCGTGATCTTTCCGGAGATTGGTCACGAAATCCTCTAATGAGTCATATGGAACAGCTCTTCCTTGATTTGAGCATACAATGATTCCATGAGCCTTCTTGTTTAATTGATAAATATCGTCGCCGTGACTGCCGTTTGACGGTTTTAAGTAAATGACCTGATGTAGATGGAGGAGTGTTTCTATTTTATTTAGAGCGTCCACCGGGTCCAATTGTATGGAATGTGGAAGAAAAGGACATGTTTTTTCATCTGTTAACAGTTGTTCATGAATATCCCATTTGTTAAAAAAATGAGGGTTGAACCAAGGAATATCATAGTCTTGAGTGAGTTTGCGTTTTGTTTCTTGAATGAATGCTGACTGAGCAGCCTTTCTACTTGGAAGACGGTCGTAAATGACTGAAGGCAGGGGCATCTGTTTTTTAACCCATGTTTGCTGTTGGTACAACAATCCTTCTACCATTCCTTTATCCCAATCAATAGAATGAGTACCAAAAAGATAGGCAAAACCGGCATGTTGTTTGAAAGAGCGCAGCAGTTTGATAAAAAAGTCTGATCTCGTTCCGAGTGGCTGCGTGCTTTGCTCAAAACCTGCGGTGAAAATACCAAGCAGTGGCCCTAAAAACAGGGTATGATCAATGGCGATCACATCAGCTTTTGATTGATAAGGAATTCGTAAATCTCTATATAGATCTTCTGATAATAAAATTTTCTTCGGATGTTGATGATAGGAAACGGTGAATTCATCTATTAAACGGGAACCTAAAGCAAGAGAATAGATCGCCTCCTGCTGTTTAAAACGGACGGGAAGATGAATTGTTTTTTCACTTGTGGGATGAGGAGCGATGATGCAGCGATTTTTGTTCATAAGATACCTCCTTCGGTTGAGACTTCATTGATTGGGCATGTGCAAGAATGGTACGAATCAAATAATTTTCCTTGTCAGGATAAGCTTTTAAAAAAGCGGATCGCCCTGGTTTTGATCTTATATTTGATATGAAAAGCCTGCCTTCACTTGTATGGAGTAAGTCTACAGCGAATTCAAAGCAATGGGAAAGGGTTTTATCTATATATGCTGGCAGAGATGCTTGAATGGATGCAATATCATCTAAAAGAAGTTCTTTGATGTGCGGCTGCAAGGTGTTTAGATAGTGATGAAAGCCTATCATGGCTGCTGATTTTTGTGTAATGCTTAAATGACTATTTTCTGTAGGTGATTTTGTGTGAATTCCTATGCGATTCCACTGGTTTTGTGAATCTTTCATCAGGAAAATCCTTATTTCATTGAATAAAAAGTCTTTTTCATCACTCGTTTGAAAAAATTGAAGGAAATATCGGCCTACATATTTTTTACACCAGCGCTCTATATCTGATGGACGCGAAAATGTGATGACTTGCTCGGGACTTAGCTGAACAGTGAAAGTGTTGTCTTTTAAGAAAATGAAGTAAGTAGATGCTGCATGGTGTTGAGAGAGCGGCTGCATTTTACAATAACCGTCTTTACTTAACATGCTGAGAAGGTCTGATGTCTTTTTTAATAATGAGCAGACAGGTAAATATGGCTGTAAAGCAGGGAGAAGGCGGAGCTGCTCGAATAGCATCATTTTATTTGAAATACCTGTATTCAAAAAATCTGTTTTCGGATACTTTTTCAGCCAATCCATGATTGGTTTTGCTTTTTTAGATTGTGCGTCATGCTTGTAAAGGCATCGATCGTAAATCAAGTCAGGAATCTCAAATTCTGCTGCGACGAATCCATGACCATTCGTATATGTTTGACCTTGTATCAAATTTGAAGCCGGCTTTAAATCAAGTGGTGTAAAACGGACAACCTTTAAACCATAAGCAGGGGCAGCTTTGGCTAGCCCACGTGTGAATGCCTCTTCATACTTCGGTGAAAGGGTCACAATACCTAATGTTGATGTCATTAAAAAACACCTTCTTTTCAACTTCTTTTTTTACCAGCAGAAAAACACTTTTTTATGATTTTACATAAAGATTGCGCTCCTTTATCATTACGACAGATCGATTGATCATATGTCTAGCAGCATGCTTCATTTGCTTGGGAACTTGACAACAACTATAATACGTATAGGTTAAAACAATAAACATCGGGTGTTATTTGAAAGGTTGATGACGACTTTGAATATATTCACAACGTTTATCTTTATGATTGTGATAGGCGCAGTCATTGGAGCAGCAACAAACCATCTTGCGATTAAAATGCTTTTTCGCCCTTATAAGCCGTATTACTTATTCGGGAAACAGCTTCCTTTTACACCAGGGCTCATTCCGAAAAGAAGAGACGAAGTAGCCAAGCAGGTTGGTGTCATGGTGATGGAGCATTTGCTCACGCCAGAAGGTATTCAAAAGCGATTTGAATCATCGGAGGCAAAGCAAGAAATCTTACATACAGTCCATCGATATATTGACAAAGGCGCTGAAATGGAGATAACAGTGCTATCTTTGCTTGAAAGCTTCGGCGTATCACAGGCTGACGTCAAAGCAGATGAATGGATCCATGAGTGGTCTGATCATAAGCTCAATTCACTACTTGAAAATTATAATGAGCAAACTTTATCTGAATTGCTTCCGCTAGATGTGGAAAACAAAATATCTTCAAAAATTCCAGATGCAGCAGATTATATTTTAAAGAGAGGGATTCATTATTTTGAAAGTGAGGAAGGAAAATCAAGACTCGGTAATATGATTGATGATTTCTTAAAAGAAAGAGGAATGCTCGGCAGTATGGTCCAAATGTTTCTAGGAAATTCAAGCTTAATTGATCGGGTACATCCTGAAATCATCAAATTTTTAAGAAACGCAGAGACAAAAAGGTTTTTATCAGATTTGCTTGTTCAAGAATGGGACAAGGTGAAGCAGTTCTCTCTACATGAGCTTGATGAAAGATGGAATGTGAAGGAACTTATGTTTAGCGTGAAAAACCAATTGCTTTCTCAGTTCTCAACAAAGCTGATATTAGACAAACCAGTTGGTGCATATGTCAGTGCTGTAGCGGATGATCTTAAAACACACGTTGCACCAGTACTGATTCAAAAGGGGATCAGTGCGGCATCAAATGTTTTAGAGGATCTGCTTGCAAAGCTGCAATTTGAAGACATCATTCGTGAACAAATTGAACTTTTCCCGCTAGAAAAAATGGAAGAGCTTGTCGTCAGTATTTCCAATAAGGAGCTCAAGATGATTACATTCTTAGGCGGTCTTTTAGGCGGATTGATCGGTGCAATCCAAGCAATCTTTGTCACGCTATTTTAAGACAGACTAGAGAAATTTTGATGAATTCATTGTATATATGTGAAACGAAAGCCATAGTTTGTTATAGTGGAGTGGTGTCCGCCGATCATATCGGTGATAACGGATAGAAAGGAGACATAACATGTCTGTAAATGTTTATGATGTTGCATATGACCTTGAAAAAGCACTGCGTCATAGCGAAGAATATTCAACTTTAAAAAATCTTTATGATGAGGTAAACGCGGATGAATCCTCTAAAAGAATGTTCGATAACTTCCGTGACATTCAAGTAAACCTTCAACAAAAACAAATGACTGGTCAAGAGATCACACAAGAAGAAGTGGAGCAAGCTCAAAAAACAGTGGCACTTGTTCAACAGCACGATAAAATCTCGCAGTTGATGGAAGCAGAACAACGTGTGAGTGTTCTCATCGGAGAATTAAATAAAGTGATCATGAAGCCTCTTGAAGAGCTTTATGGGAATCCAGAAGAAAATTAATGAAAAGGGCGATGATATTCGCCCTTTTTTTATTTCACATGTTCCCTGCCCAACTTTTCAAAAAAAGGTTGTCGAAGCTCATAAATTTTGCGATAATACTTATATTGAAAGTGCTTTCAAATGAGCGCTCTCATGGGACAATTGGGTGCGTTTCACTTGGGATTTATGGCGATTAGCCAAACGAGAGAGAAGCGCTTCTGGGAGAAACACAAAGCATAAGGGGATCTGATATAAGCAATGCTTTGGTGTGTGAATGATAAGGGGATCATGGGGAGCTTCATCACCTCATTGTGACGCATCCAAACCATACATAAAAAAAAGCCTAGGGGTAGGCTTTTTTTATTTGCAAAAGATTCATAACACACAGGGCTCTTTCAACTGCATGTTCTAAAGCACCAAGCTAGGGCATATCCTCATCGTAAGTACAGTCATCAAGAAGGGGGATGCCTCAGTGTCAAAAAAACTACTTGCACTCAATATAGATAGAACGTTACTTCGTTCCAATGGAAAAATCCATTCCGCTACAAAAGAAGCTGTGGAATACGTGAAGAAAAAAGGGGTTTACGTGACGCTTGTCACCAACCGGCATTTTCGTTCCGCACAAAAAATTGCCAAGGCGTTGAAGATTCCAACGTCAACCCTTGTAACGCATAGTGGTGCATTTATCGCGAATAAACTCGATGAGCCGCTTCATGTGAAGAAACTAACGGAAGAAAAAACATTTAATCTTGTACAAATTCTTGAAAGCTTTGATTGTAATGTTCGCTTGCTGCATGAAAAATTCTCGATTGGCAACCGGAAAAAAACGCAGTCACAGCTGATGGGAAAGACGTTGATTCATCCATCTGATCCAATTTTCTATCCCGTGCAATTTGTTGAATCGCTAAGTGATATGCTGATGGATGAACCGGTCAGTACACCAGTGATTGAAGTATATTCAACGGCAGAGCTGCAGCCTGAAATTCACCGAACCATTCAACAAGCTTTTCCATCTGTCGATCTTATTCGGATCAGTGATGAGAAAATGAATATTGTATGCAAAGGCGTATCGAAAGAAGTGGGGCTTTCTCTTTTGACCTCAGCATTAGATTTGACTTTAGAAGATACGGTGGTCATTGGGCAGGGAACAGATGACATCGCAATGCTTGAATTGGCTGGTTTAGGCGTTGCGATGGGAAATGCACCTCATTCTGTTAAGCGTAAAGCCGATTGGGTGACACGTTCGCACGATGAACAGGGAGTCGCTTATATGATCAAAGAATACTTTAGAATGCAGCAAAGAGAAGGATTCTTACATCAATTCGATATTAAACGATAATATAGGCGAAGGCCCTGTCAATCAAGAAATGGCAGGGCCTTCAACTGTTCCAGTCATTGCTTTTCCTACATAGATTTTGTAAAATGAAACAAGTTTGAAGATAAAGGTGATACGATGCGAATTTTAATTAAAGGGCTGTCAGATGAACGATTTCATCGCCCGCTTGTCAATATAGCCAATTTATTTGAAGAAGATAGTGAAGTGCTGTTTGATCCAGATGAATTGCATGATGGACTAGTCATGGAGTTTAGCTGGAAAGAAGAAAATGGCATAGTGGAGGCATCTGGTCACATCGCTGGATTAGACATCACTAGTCGTTTTTCGCGAGACGTCCCAGAGGGCTTGAATGACAAGGAGCGCTGGAAGCAAATCAAAAACACAGTGCTGTCTGTTTATTTACATCTGCTTCAGGAGCACACAGGAATGACGCAAAAGTGGGGTATTCTCACAGGGATACGTCCTACAAAATTACTTCATAAGATGCTGAGAGAAGGTATGACAAAGGAAGATGCGCATGCCGCGTTAAAGCGTGATTATTTGATTCATGATGAAAAAATCAATTTGATGCAGGAGATTGTTGATCGTCAGCTTCAAGCGATTCCTGACCTGTATGACCTTCAGCAGGAAGTAAGTATTTATATTGGTATTCCTTTCTGCCCAACAAAATGCGCTTATTGCACGTTTCCTGCTTATGCGATTAAAGGACAAGCTGGAAGAGTGGGAACGTTTTTGTTTGGTCTGCATTATGAGATGCAAAAAATTGGTACTTGGCTAAAAGAACATGGGATCAAAGTGACGACTGTTTATTTTGGCGGAGGTACGCCGACGAGTATCACTGCAGAAGAAATGGATTTGCTGTATGAAGAAATGTATCGCTCGTTCCCTGATGTGAAACATATACGGGAAGTGACTGTCGAAGCAGGACGTCCTGATACGATTTCGCCTGATAAGCTAGAGGTGCTAAACCGATATCATATTGACCGGATTAGTATCAATCCACAATCGTATGAGAATGAAACACTGAAAGCCATTGGCCGGCACCATAGTGTAGAAGAAACGATTGAAAAGTATCACTTATCAAGACAGTATGGCATGAATAATATTAATATGGACTTAATTATTGGTTTGCCGGGAGAAGGGCTAAAGGAATTCCAGCATTCCTTGCAACAGACTGAAGAACTTAAGCCTGAATCTTTAACTGTGCATACGCTCTCCTTTAAAAGAGCGTCTGAGATGACGCGCAATAAGGACAAATATCAAGTAGCTGACCGAGAAGAGATCACACGTATGATGGATGAAGCGGTCGCTTGGACGAAAGCACATGACTATCATCCTTATTATTTATATAGACAAAAAAACATCTTAGGAAACCTTGAAAATGTCGGGTATTCATTAGATGGACAGGAAAGTTTGTATAATATCATTATTATGGAAGAAGTGCAGACAATCATTGGGATTGGATGCGGTGCTGCTAGTAAGTTTATTGATCCACGTTCAGGAAAAATTACGCAATATGCCAATCCAAAAGATCCAAAATCATATAATGACCGTTATGAACACTATACTGAAGAGAAAATTCAGTTTCTTGAGTCATTATTTGTTCCTCATGTTTAAACACTGCGGTGACGCAGTGTTTTTTTCATTTGTAAAAGGGTATATAAGTGATAAAAAGTTAAAGCAGGTGTACATATGATTGATGTGATCGGAATTGGGATTGGGCCTGCCAATTTAGGTTTGGCGGCTTTGTTAGCGGAGTATGAAGATGTTTCATGCTGTTTTTTTGAACAGGAGACTGAATTTGCCTGGCATCCTGGTATGCTGATCAAAGGAACGGATTTACAAGTCTCCTTTTTAGCTGATCTTGTGACGATGGCGAATCCAAGGAGCAGATATACATTTTTAAATTATTTACATGAATCAAATAGACTTCACCGGTTCTATACATTTGAACAGTTTGACATTCCGCGAAGAGAATTCAATGAGTATTTGTCATGGGTCGCAGGTGAATTAGATAGCTGTCAATTTGGCATGAAGGTAGAGGAAGTGACGGACTGCCAAGGTGGTTATCTTGTGAAAGTCCGGCGATTGAAGGATGGATCGCTTTCTGAGTATCAGGCAAAGCATGTCGTGCTCGGAACAGGGAGCAAACCGATGATTCCTGTCGATGTGCCTGCTGCTGCACTGCCATATGTGACCCATAGCAGCCGGTATTTAGAACAACAGAAAGAACTTCATGAAGCTGAGGCGGTGACGGTCATTGGCTCTGGGCAGAGTGCAGCCGAAATCTTCTTAGACCTGCTTCAGCATCAGAAGAAAGGGCAACAGCTATCTTGGTTTACGCGATCTAGTGAATTTAGAGAGCTGGAGACGGCTGAGCTTGGTCAGGAGCTGTTTACACCAAAGTACGTTGAATATTTCCATTCGCTTCCTTATGAAGAACGAATGAACACATTACCTAGGCTGACTGGATTAAGAAATGGGATAGATGCATCGACACTCTCACGCATTTATCAGGAATTGTATCATCGGTCTGTTTCAGGCGAAGAGCCATCTGTGATTATTCAGCCAATGACCGAGCTTGAAGCCATACAGGTGGAGGAGAATCAGTCCCTGAAGCTACACCTAAAGCAGTGGCAGTTAAAGAAAAAAAAGAATATAACAGTAGATCGTGCCGTATTGGCTACAGGGTATACACCGAATATCCCGGCATGGTTTAGTGCGTATGAACCTTTAATTGAATGGGAAAGTGAAGAGCATTTTAAAGTGACAGAAGACTTCAGGCTTGTGTTCAAAGACAAGCGTCCGCATCATTTCTTTACATTCACGCACCTAGATCACTCTCATGGAACAGCGGCGACCAATTTAAAACTATCCACCTACCGCAACCAGAAAGTGATTCAAACCATTCGCGGGGTCAAAGAAGCGCCAGTTAAGCAAGAAACAGCCTTTCAGCAATTTGAATAAGAGATAAAAAGGGCCCCAAGCATAGGGCCCTTTTTCATTAGATTCGTTTCTTTTTTCACTTTTGGCTTTTCTGTTTGCCATTTGAACACTTTGTTCAGAATTTGATAAATTCGCTTAGATTCCTTCGTCACTAGTGGACCTAATATCGCAAGAATTAAGACGTACAATGCAGCAAATGGCTTTAAGGTAGCGGCAAGTCCGCCCGCAATACTCCCAGGAAGATCATTTTCTTTCATATTCATTTTATCCCTCCAAATATGTAGGTTGTGATTTTCATATCGTAATACGGATGAAATAAAATGAATCATTATGGATCATTTGATTGACACATAATGGGGATCGCACACTTTATTTTCAAAAAACGTAGATCAATCGATAACGCAGCTGATGGAGCAGGCTTTAGAGGGAAAACCTTTGAATCAGCCAGTGATAATCTGTCCTTTAATAGAATAGAAGAGGCATATTTTTTGAAAATAGAGGTGTTTTCACAGCGTGTATTTCTTCATCGGAGATGGATGGAGAAATAAGACTAGGTGTGCTCGTTTCTGCTTGTGTAGCAAAAACGACATTTGAAAAAGGAGAAAACATGACGATGAAACTAACCAATATGAATAGGGAACGCCTTATCAGCCATCCTCCCCCTTTCATCATCAATTTCTTTCCTCATTTACTATATAAAAATATATTTTTTGTTTCAACAATTATGCTTATTTTGGTATCAACTGATCTTGAAATTTTTTACGCAGAGGAAAAGGGATTATTCGGGTTGAAATGGAAGTAAGTTGTGTGTTTAAAAGAAAAGGGGGATGCATGATGACATATATCAATTGTCAGCTAGACGGGGATATTTTTGAAATCGTTTTCAACAGACCAGATGCTTACAATTCATTTCATGTGGACATGTTTGCTGAATTCAAAGAGGCATGTGATGCGGCGGAGGAAAGTAGTGCAAAAGTCGTTGTGATCAAGGGTGTGGGAAAAGGATTTTCAGCAGGCGGAGATATTGGCATGATGCTGAAGCAGGAAAATGAAGAAGATTTCCATCGTGTGATGGATCTGATCGAGGGGATTACGCTTTCTCTTGCCGGTATGAAAAAAGTGACGATTGCTCTTGTCCACGGGTCAGCGGCAGGCCTTGCTTTTAGCTTTGCTTTAAGCTGTGACTACTTGTTTATGCATCAAGATGCAAAGCTCGCAATGAATTTTAATGGAGTAGGCTTAATACCAGATGGCGGAGGACACTTTTCCCTTACAAAAAGAGTCAGTGAACAAACCGCGAAACAATTGATTTGGAGCGGACAAAAGCTTCCTGCTGAAGAAGCGCTAAAGCTGGGCCTTGCAGACGGCGTGTTTCAAGAGGAAGTCGATGCGTATCAAAAGGTATGTGTGAAGCCGTTTATGAACATGCCGCTTCAAGCATTTATCGAGACAAAGCTAATCTATTTCCAGCAGTCAGAATCACAGCTATTAGCCGTTCTTCAAAAGGAGAGGGCAGCACAGGCAAGGCTGAGGCAAAGCCATGATCATAAGGAAGGCATTCAGGCCTTTTTAGAAAAAAGACGACCTGTGTTCCAGAATGTATAAACGGATGTGATGCCGGCGAATGCCGGCTTTTTTAACGTTCAAATAAAAGTAGCTTGCCTGCATCATCAACGAGCCGATGAGAATGCTTCGTGTATTGCTGTTCGATTAAGCGATGGCGACCTAATTCCTTTGCCTTTTCATCACTATCCGTTGTGATTTTTTCATTTAATAAAGTCTCACCCGATGGGTCAAATACAGTTAAAAAGTATGTCTTCTCCATTCCTCATCTTCCTTTCCTCTACTTGTCTATGTAATTAAACAAGGAATAAGATAAAACCTCTTTTTTAGCCCTTAAAAATGTGTTTTTTAGAATGAGAGTGATAGAACGTGCATTCGCAAAAATGGCATGATAAAATATGGACAATGACAGTATCGGACAAGGAGATAGACGTTTGACTAAGCTCACCTTTATTCATGCCGCAGATTTACATTTAGACAGTCCATTTGCAGGAATGTCGAATATCCCTAGCTTACCCTTTAAGCGGCTCAAAGAAAGTACATTTCAAAGTGCGAAGAATATGTTTGATCTCGCCATTGCTCGAGCAGTAGACTTTGTGCTGCTGAGTGGAGATTTATTTGACGAATCCAACCGTAGCCTGAAAGCACAGCTGTTTTTAAGAAATCAGTTTCTAAGACTGCAAACTCAAGGGATTGAAGTCTTTATTATTTATGGTAATCATGATCATTTAGGCGGTGAATGGACACCGATTGAGTGGCCTGAGAATGTGCACGTTTTTTCAACCAGTACCCCAAATGAGCAATCCTACTATAGAGGAGATCAGCTTGTCGCAAGTATTTATGGATTTAGCTACAAGGAGCGTGCTGTCTATGAAAATATGACCTCACATTACGTCAAAACGACAGATGCTGCCTTTCACATTGCGATGCTTCACGGTACATTAGCTGGACAAGAAGGTCATGACGCGTATGCACCTTTTCAGCTTGAGCAGCTCGTTTCCCGAGATTTCGATTATTGGGCGCTTGGACATATACATAAGAGAGCCCTTCTGCATGAAGACCCGTTGGTTATTTACCCTGGTAACATGCAGGGCAGACATATAAAAGAAACAGGAGAGAAAGGCTGTTACGTTGTTCAACTCTCCGAGGATTCTGCGACAGCAGAATTTATGAGCTGTGCGGATGTGATGTTTGAGACACTTGCAATAGACATCACAGAGACGGTTCATATGACGGATCTTGTGATACTTGTGGATAACAAAATCAGTGAACTGAAAAAAGATGGCGTCCCTCATTTTGTAAAAATTGAATTGACGGGTGAGGCTCCTCCTTACTTTGAGCATACGCAGATTGAGTTGCTTGAGGAGCTCATGACCGTTCTTCATGAACAGGAGGAAGATGAAGATGTATTCGTTTGGGTGATCTCGATTGATTGCCGAACAAATGAGGATGTCGCCTATCCAGAAGATTCTTTTTTAAAGGAACTCACTGCTGAAATTTCACAGTTTGAGGCATATGAAGAGCTTCTATCACCGATCAAGCGTCACCCAACCTATAGAAAGTCAGGCAAAACTCTCACAAAAGAGGATGAAGTGGATATAAAAGAAGAAGCACAAAGGCTGCTGACAGAACAGCTAAAGCAATTATGAGAAAAGGAGAGGCACAATGAAAATACGTTCACTCCATATCGCCCATTTTGGGAAATTTTCAAATCGGACCTTTCACTTTTCTGATGACGGTTTTCAGCTAGTTTACGGCCTGAATGAATCGGGGAAAACGACATTGAAAACGTTTATTGAATCGATGTTATTTGGTTTTCCGAAAAACAAGATGTACAAGACGAAACAGGGTTCTTTTTATGGTGGTTCCCTCACTTGCCAAGATGACGAGTTAGGCGTTATTCACATTGAGAGAACATCCGACCGCGGTGGTCAAGCACAGGTGTTTTTACCGAATGGTGAAGTGAAAGACGAAGCTTTTCTACAGACACTTTTAAAGGGAACGGATCGCAGATTATATCAATCAATCTATTCATTTGATGTGTTCGGACTGCAAAATGTCCAAGCCTTAAATCAGGATCAGATAGGCGAATTTCTACTTTTCTCAAGTTTATTTGGCTCAGATGCAGCCACCAAGATGGATAGCAGGCTGCTAAAGCAGCAGGAGCAGCTGTTTAAACCAAATGGCCGCAAGCCTGAATTAAACCAGCAGCTTGATCATTTAAAAGAGCTGACAGGTCAGCTGAAACAAGCGAGATTGATAGAAGGTAGCTATACCGAAAAGAAACGGGAGCAATCTGAATTAACGGAGACGATCGAAAAGCTTCAAAATGAAATGAAGCAAGCAGGAGAACAGCTTCAGAAACTGACTGAATCCATTCAAGTGTATCCCATGATTGAGAAAAAAGTGGACTTGAAAAAGGAATTAGCCCGCTATCCAGACCGGGTCAAGCGTTTTAGAGCAGAAACAGAGCATGAGCTGGATAAACTAGAATCACATCTTCACCCGAAAAAGGCTCAATTGACTGCACTGA
Organism: Bacillus pumilus; assembly: GCF_900186955.1. Lineage (NCBI taxonomy): Bacteria > Bacillati > Bacillota > Bacilli > Caryophanales > Bacillaceae > Bacillus > Bacillus pumilus. The sequence goes on from NZ_LT906438.1 coordinate 1,017,003, forward strand.
AACAGAAGTTAGAACATTTGCAAACCTCACTCGTACAAGTTCAACCGCTCTATGACAAGGATACCTTAATGGAGATGAAACGAGTTGTAGATGAAGCATCTAATGCTGAGCTTGTGAAAAAGCGCATAGCAGGGTGTCGAGCAAACCGTGATTCATTGAAACAAAAAATCGACGAAGCGGTAGCAAAGCTAAAGTGGGAGCGCCCGATAAAGCTCGAACAAATCGACGATTCGCTTGAATTTGAGTGGGAATTAAAGGAGACTGTCACTCAATACGTCCGTCTCATGGACAGAAAGGCGCAGTTAGATGAACGATTTGATCACGTAAGACATGAGCTGGACGAAGCAGAAGCCGCTTTAAAGGGATTAAAGGAACAGCAAGTGAGACTGCACGGAACAGAAGATGATGCGAAGGGGACAAGAACGAAAAAGAAACCGATTCATTCCCGGTCGTGGTTATTCCGAGGCTTGATCGCATTTGATGTGGTGTTTCTGTGTGTTCTATTCTTTTTAACAGAGTGGTGGATCACGCTCTTGTTTGCGGGATTTTCTGTTTTTCTCTTTTTTGTCATTTACTCATTCAGTCAAATGCGCCCTATGAAACAAAGAAGCGGCGAAGACGCCTTAGATTCCTTTCAAGTGCAGGCAGCTTCAGCTGAAACACTTATGAGGCAGAAGGAGCTGCTGTACGAAAGAATCATCCGGCAATATGAAGACTGGGAGCTAGAGCTAGAGCCTGTCCAGCAGCAAGTAGAGGAAAAGAAGAGACAGCTTGGCTTGTCGTCTGAGCTTTCTTTCCTAGTAGAGGCCTTCCATATTCTAAAACAATTAAAAATGAATACAGCGGCATATGAGGAGCTTCAGCGTGAAATAGATATGCTCTCCGATAAGCAATCAGTTTATGAGCGCAAGGTTTCAGCGTTAAGCAGTCTCCTTCAAAATAAGGAAGGAACTATTCAGGAGAATATTTCAGCCTTTCAAGAGATATTGAAAGATGAGGCGAAAAGAGAAAAAGAACGCCAGACATTACATGTATCCATTCAACATGCGATGCAGCAGCTCTCGACACTAGAAGGTGAAATTCAATATTACGAAAAACAAACTGACGAGCTTTTTCGTCAAGTAGAAGCAGAGTCCAAAGAAGATTACCAAGTGCTTTCTCATCTATCGAAAGAATACCGGAAACGGCTTTCTGAGCTGCAGCAGCTGAATCAAGAGCTTCATAGAAGCGGTTGTTTTGATGAGGAAGAATGGATTGTTCATAAAGGACTACCTCTCCTTGAGGAGGAGTATGCAGAAGCAAAGCAGCACCTTCATGACGTTCAATTGAATGCGGAGAATATGGAAAAGCGTTTAGCAGAACTAGCGGTGGAAATCCGGCAAATAGAAGCTTCTGGAACAGTGTCTGATTTGACTCATCAGCTTGCCGCAGAGCAGGAGCATGCGAAGCACCTTGCAAAAAAATGGGCGGCCATTCAGCTTGTCCGCTCCGTCATACGAGAAAAATTGAATGAGCATAAAGAAACAAGGCTGCCTGCATTGCTTCAAACAGCCTCTAGTTTTATTCAACCGTTAACAAATGATCGTTATGAAGCGATTTTATTTTCACCTGAAGATGACTTGCTCATGGTGAAAAGAATGGATGGACGAATATTCCGTCCTGAGGAGCTTTCACAGGCAACGTGTGAACAGATCTATCTGGCGATTCGTTTTGCGCTTGCTTTGTCTCATCAGCAAGATTGTCAGCTTCCGTTTATGATGGATGACAGCTTTGTTCATTTCGATCACGTTCGTCTAGGCAGAGTGCTGGAGATGATGGACGAGCTCACACGTTTTGAAACACAGCTGTTTTATTTCACCTGTCATGAGCATATGAAGCAAGCAGCAGAAGATGGACAGGTTACGAGTTTAGTTGTTGAATGATTGACAAATAATGACTTATGTTATACTTATATGAGCAGAAACATGGAAGGAGCTTTTATTGAATGGCTAAAGGGATCATGACCTATGATGTCGGCGAACAAGTTGACCTGCATTTATTAATTAAATCATCTACTAAAGGGATTGCGAGTAATGGCAAACCATTTTTAACGTTAATTCTTCAAGATCAAAGTGGAGATATTGAGGCGAAACTATGGGATGCGAAGCAGAATGATGAACAAACCTATGCCGCACAAACCATTGTGAAGGTAGTAGGCGATATTCATCATTATCGCGGGAGGAATCAGCTGAAACTTAGGAATATACGCCCTGTTGCTGAAAATGAGCAAATTCGAATCGATGATTTTCTCGAAACAGCTCCTATTCCAAAACATGATATGATGGATACGATTATGCAATATATCTTTGATATGAAAAACCCTAATATACAGCGTGTCACAAGACATTTGCTGAAAAAATATGGACAGGAATTCGCTGACTATCCAGCAGCGACAAAAAACCATCACGAATTTGTCTCTGGTCTTGCTTATCACGTGGTGTCTATGCTGCATTTGGCTAAATCAATTGTGGATCTATATCCATCACTAGATCGAGATCTTTTATATTCAGGCATCATTCTTCATGATTTAGGAAAAGTCAAAGAGCTTTCAGGCCCAGTCTCAACCACCTATACGGTGGAAGGCAATTTAATTGGTCATATTTCGATTATGGTGACAGAAATTGCGAAAGCTGCTGAAGAGCTTGGCATTGATTCAGAAGAAATTCTGATTCTACAGCACTTAGTACTAAGTCATCACGGCAAAGGAGAGTGGGGCAGCCCGAAACCACCAATGGTGAAGGAAGCCGAAATTCTCCACTATATTGATAATTTAGATGCGAAGATGAATATGATGGATCGTGCGCTTGAGCATGTGAAGCCAGGAGAATATACAGAACGTATTTTTGCGCTAGAGAATCGTTCATTTTATAAACCAACCTTTCACGAATAACCATGTCAAAACGTCCGCTTATGCGGGCGTTTTTTTCATAACTTGTCTTCTTCTCGCATAAGCATGTAACACAAAGGAAGAGAGCTGTTCTGAAAAAAAGGAGGCGATGAAAAAATGTTGTTTTTTCCATGGTGGGTGTATGCATGTATCATTGGCATTATTTTCTGTGCGTATAAATTAATGACAACGGCCAAAGAGGAGCAAGAGATTGATCAATCCTTTATTGAAAAGGAAGGAGAAATTTTTATCGAGCGAATGGAGCAAGAAAGAGAGCGCAGACGACAGGGGCAGCAAATGAAAAGATCCCAAGATACGGCGGCACAAGAAGATCACTCGATTGCTTAATCAGGTGATATAAAAATCCCTCTGCCCGATCACGGCAGAGGGGTTTTTTGTGATTATTGGTTTTGTTGTGGTTGTTGATTTTGTGCGGGTTGTTGAGACTTTTCTTTGAATGTGTTTTCAAGTTCTTTATCTTTTACTTTCACATCGGCATCTTTCACCAATTTGTTTAAGATCGTTTGGATTTCATTTGTGTCTGCTTGTTTTTGATTAAGTAGTTCTTTTTTCAAGTCTGCTTTCATGTCATCGTATTTACCGCGTTCTTCGGTCTTTTTAATGATATGGTAGCCGAATTGTGATTTCACTGGTTTGCTGATTTCATTCACTTTTAGTTTGAATGCAGCTTTACTGAAGTTCTCGTCCATTTGACCTTCTTTTGCGAACCAGCCTACATCGCCGCCTTGTGCAGCTGAAGCGGTATCAGTTGAATATTCAGACACAACAGCATCCCATTTTTCACCTTTATCTAATTTCTTTTCCACTTCGTCAGCTGTTTTCTTATCAGCTACTAAAATGTGGCTTGCGCGGATTTTCCCTTTTAGGTCATCGTAATACGCTTTTACTTCTTTATCAGTGATTTTGATGTTAGCTTTGGCAGCCTTTTGAGTCAGCAGCTCATATTTCACTTGATCTTTGATGTAATCTTTTCCGAATTCATCTTGAAGTTGTTTTAAACGATCTTCACCAAGTGTCTTTTTATATTCTTCCATTTTCTTATCAATTTCTTTATCAGATACTTTGTATTTGTCAGCAAGAACCTTTTGTTGAACAAGTAGATTTAAAGCATCTCCACCTGCTTGTTTCTTAAGAGTCGTATAAAGCTCTTCTTTTGTGACATCTCCTGATTTTGTTGTTGCGATGACATCTTTATCACCGCTACTGCATGCGCCAAGAGTTAAAACACTAACTGCTGTTACAGCTGCTAAAGCCATTTTTTTCATTCAAAAAACACTCCTAATCTTTCCAATTTATTTATCATTGCTTGTATCATAACATATTGTGACACGCTGTAAAAAGAAATGCAAATGGGAGGGCATTCGTCTAGTCAAAAATTTGCGCGCTACATACACATATAGTGATCACAAAAAGGAGGCTGAATTATATGGGAGCAGGATATTCTAATGGGTTTGCTTTATTGGTCGTGCTATTCATTTTGCTGATCATCGTTGGTGCAGCATATCTTTATTAATTAAATCGCTGTGACAGAAAGGAGCCGTCCTGCCATGCGTGCGGGCGGGCGGTTCTTTTTTCAAACGATGACAGGTGCCTAAACGTTTTCAATTTTATAGCATACACTGAGCTTAGAACAGAGGAAGAACTGGCAGGAGGTGTTTTTTACATGGGAGGAGAAGTCTTCGCTGGCGGTTTTGCACTAGTCGTCGTGTTATTCATCTTATTGATCATTATCGGTGCATCTTGGATTTGCTAATTAATGAATATACACAAAAAGCTGCCCTCAAACTGGCAGCTTTTGCTTTGATCTTAAATAGATATGGTAATTTCAACAAATGATGAGATCAGTAAGATCAGTATCGATACATTGATAAAGCGAAACACCTTATCTTGCCGTTCTTCAGGAATCTCTCTGACAAGGCATAATGTATTAGTAAGCCTGTTTATTGAATACACAATAAACGCGGCAAAGACGATGAAGTAAAATAAAACTATCGGAGATCCCCCCTCTCTATGCTATTCCCATACTACATTACCAAATTTTTTATGAAAAAGATAGAAGTTGGCTTTAAAAACCTCATGATGAGGATGTTTGGTCAACTAAAATATCAAACTCGTCTTGGGCTTGATCGATGATGCAGGATTTAGGTGCTTTGAGCAGTTTCCATGCAAATAAAAAGTCAGGCAAACAATAGCCTGCATGAATACTTGCGATGATGATAAAATAGTGTGCATACATTGGAAACGCCACACCTAACACAAAGTAAACCGGTGAAATCACACAAAATGGACTGAGAAGTGAATAAAGCATGATGTTCTTTGGTACACGCTGCCAGCAATTGCGTTTAAATAGCGTCATTTTTTTCTTGTTTTTCATCACTGGGATCAAGTGAACCACGCGGTGGACAAGCAATGTCACAAGTAAAAGCATCGCAAAAAGCGGTGCGTTGTGACTGCTTAGTCTCGTTTCAGGATGAGTCAGTTGAAAACATAAAAAAGCCGTAATGAAAAAAAGTATAGCAAGACTTATGGCTGAAATCAGCAGTCTTGTATAACCATAATCCTTTTCAAGATTAATGGTTTTCCAACAATTCATTTTTCATCCTTCCAATCTTAAAAAACTAATTGAATATCTCAAGATAATTTACTCTTCCTGAGGATAAAAATCAATGGTTTTCATGAAAAAAAATAAAATGTTGTGTTCACATGGAATAAAGAGAGGAAACTTTGGATTTTTCAAGAAAAAAAGACAGAAGAGGGAGGTTCGTCTCTTTCGTCAATGAGTAATTTCGGCTAGAATAGAAAGACTAAGAGAAAGAGGGAACGTACATGAGTATTGAGGAACGAATGAGCCAGCTCGAATATTATATGGAACTTTTGCTGATGGCGACCGATATGAGCCGTTATCCATATTATGCATTATTGATCAGGCAGCGGGTATCGAAAGAAGAGGCGCAGGAAATTGAGCGTATTTGTGCTGAGCTTTCAGAGGAAATGGACAAGCAAAAAGCACAAGGCTACGTCATGTTTGACGATATGCTTGCGCTTTTTGCAGGACAGTTAATTGAAAAGCTGGATGTGCATGAGACGATATTTGCATTGCGTGATCAAGGGCTGTTTCAGCCGTTAATGAATGAATTTATAAAGATCATTAAACAATTTGATTTGCTTTATTAGCCGCTTTTTCTGCTGCATCAGCTGAGTCTTCAAGTTCCTCAGACTTTTTCGTGACTTTTCCTCGCTCATTCAAAAAGTCCTTCTCAATGTTTGAAAACGATTTCTCAAAAATCTCCATGAAGTCCTCACCATAGATGTTTCGAATAATACTCATCATTTCTAAAATCTCAGGGAACTTTCCGTAAATGTCATGAAGCGGCTGTGCGCCTTTGACAATACCAGTTCTTGCCGGGTCATAATCTTCGAGTAGTTTATGGAATGTCTCTTCGCCTTTTGGCGTTAGCTCAATATACGTATTGCGTTTATCGTTTAACTTTTTAGAAAATTTTAAAAATCCTCGTTCCTCGAGTTTCTTGGAGAAGTTAAACGCGGTTGATACGTGCATGACGCCAAACTTTGCAATTTCTGATATTGAAGCTCCTTTTAATTGATACGCAATCCACAAAATATGATGTTCATTGATATTTAGGTTATACGGTTTGATCCACTGCTGCCAGTCCTTTTCAATGGATTTCCAAAGAGCTTTGCTCAATTGGGCCATTCTTTGACTGAATAAAAGTGCTTCTTTTACATCGAAAGGCTGTTCCGAATGATTCATCCATTTCACCTACTTCTCTTTTTCTTGTAATTCTATTATGCCAATAAAATAAAGATTAATAAAGCTGAAAATTCAAGAATTTTTAAAACTCATGAAAAACATTGACAAAATAACCTTTTTTCAACAAAAAAAGTGCGGGATACGCACCCCGCACACTTTTGTAAACGAATATTTTTTCTTGAGTATATTAGTTTTGTAAGGTTTTCTCCAGTTGCTTGAGCTTTTCCTCAATTTCCTGAATTTCCTTTTGCAAATCCTGCTGATGAGGCTTGATTTCTTCACGCCATTGCTGAATCGATGTTTGTAATTCAGTTCCGACTTCTTTAATGACCTCTGCGCTTTCTTTTGCTGTTTCAACAATTTGCTCTTTTAAAGCTTGTCCATCTCTTTTTAATCTTGTCAGCGTATCTTCGAATTTGTCATAGCCATCTTTCATCTTTCCGCGCACATCTCTGCCAGAAGAGGGAGTCGTCAGGAGCACTGCCGCACCTCCGAGGAGACCGCCTACAACTAATCCTGTTAATAAAGAACGTCCACTAGCCATTCAAATCACCTCTAGTCAAATTTTACACATTCGCATGTTCTCTCTGAGCTGACGATCAGCTTCATTGAACTTCCATACATAGCTTGCTTTATTTTAGCATACTTTTGAAGAAAAGGGAGGGGAGAAGGTTGTCTGTCTTTCTGTTCGTTTTTACGTGTATCGGTGTCGTTTTTACAGGTGGTTCTATTCATTATGCAAGACAGCTGGGGTATGCAGGGTCTTATCCACCAAAACATGTATTAAAGCAAAAAGCACTTGTGTGTGCGGCAGGTGCAGGAATTTCGCTCCTCATTTTGCTGCTGACCCTTTTTCTTTTATAAAAGCATGAAAAAAACCTCTTCATCTATTATGAAGAGGTTCGATTATTTGTTAAGCAACTTCTATCATTCTTGCACGTCTGAGAATGGACTGAGCAATTGGGAAGACAAATACCATGGCAATGGTATTAATCACGGCTGCTGGCAGGACGACGCCTACAAGAAGTGCCGGTAATGCAGCTGGCAGTCCAGTGATCAGTAATGCGGCAGAGAGGAAAATCACGCCGGATACGATGGTTCCAATCGCAGTTAATACAGCGGTCAGCACTACTTTGTTCTTTATCTTCATGCAAGATAAGAAAAGGGCTAAGAAGATAAAGGCTGTCACTGGTTTATCAATCATATTTGGAATTTGTCCGCCTGGGAAACCCGTTGTTAATGCAGAAATGGCGCCTGTTACGAGGGCAATAACCACTACATGCTGTACCTTTGGGAAAAGGATGATGCTTAAAAACATCATGACCAGCATCATATCAGGTTTCATTCCGAAAAAGATGGGCGGGAAAATCGTATGCAAAACAGCTCCCATTGCTGCAAGCAATGACATAATGACTAATTCTTTTGTTTTCATTTCTATGCTCTCCTCTGCTAAGCTCTTAGAACTCTCCAATAATATGGCTCATCATTTATTGCAAGAGTCATCACTTTATATTTCTCGTTATTATAACAAATTTATTTCTCTATAGAAAAGCTTTTTCACTCATTTTCTTGCTGGAACTTTTTCATAAAGTCCGCAAGCTTTTGGCAGTCTTCAATCGATACCGCATTGTAAATAGATGCTCTGCATCCACCGACAGAACGGTGGCCGGCAAGTCCAACCATTTGTTCCTGCTTTGCTTTCTCTACAAAGGAAGCAGTGAGCGCATCATCACGAAGGGTAAATGTGACATTCATATGCGACCGGCTGTCAGTGCGTGCGTGCCCTTTGTAAAAACCGCCGCTTTGATCAATTGTGTCGTAGAGAATGCCTGCTTTTTGTTCATTGCGTTTTTCCGCTGCTTCTACGCCGCCAGCCTGTTTAACATGCTCAAGGACAAGAGACAGCATATAAATCGCAAAAGTCGGTGGTGTGTGATAAAGAGAGCCAGCTTTTGCGTGTGTTGAATATTTTAATATTTTCGGTGTGCTGCTTTTCTCTTTTTCTAATAAACGTTTGCGCGCGATCACAATCGTGATACCAGAAGGCCCTAAGTTTTTTTGTGCCCCAGCATAAATGAGATCAAATTGAGAAACATCGATTTTTTTGCTGAGAATATCACTGGACATATCCGCAATGAGCGGTAATGATGTACCAGGGAACGTTTTCCACTGAGTGCCGAAGATCGTATTGTTTGATGTGATGTGTAAGTAAGCGCCATCTGTTAAACCGGAGGCATCTACTTCTGGAATATACGAGTAGTTGTCGTCTTCACTTGAAGCAAACACAGATGTTTCACCAAACCCTTTTGCTTCTGATAATGCTTTTTCTGACCAAGCGCCAGTTTGAATGAAATGAGCCGTTTCGCCTTCATGTAAGAAGTTCATAGGAATCATCGCAAATTGAAGGCTAGCTCCGCCCTGTAAAAAGAGGACTTCGTAATCTTCAGGAATGTCCATCAGTTCCACCAACAGTGCTTTTGCCTTATTGTGGACTTCTTCATATTCACCGCTGCGATGAGACAGCTCCATCACAGACATCCCAGTTTGTTTAAAATCAACAAGTTCTTCCTGTGCTTTTTCAAGCACTTCTAGCGGCAGTGCCGCCGGACCAGCATTAAAATTCGTCGTTCGCTTCATCACAATCTCTCCCTATTTCTCGCGTTAATGGATCAAAAGATAAAACCATCCTATCACAAATTTGAAGCAATTGGACAAAAAATTTGAATCGTTTTAAATATCTTACTATTAAGAAATGAAGGGGATAAAAAGGGGTGGAAATGAGAAAAACCTCATCTATTAAGATGAGGTAAGGCGCGTGTGGATGGCAGAAGAAATCTCTTTTAAATCCTCTGACGTGTATTGATCTTGATGTGATTTCCATACGGCACCAAAGCCATCGCCTTTGCCGTAGCGCGGAATGATATGCATATGGTAATGGAACACAGATTGTCCGGCTTTTTCGCCGTTGTTGTTTAAAAGGTTTAATCCAATGGGTTCAAATTCCTGTTTGATGGCTCTTGCAATTTTCGGAATCGCTTGGAAGTAGTGATTAGACACTTCTGGTGTCATTTCGTAGATGTTTTCTTTATGTATTTTTGGGATTACAAGGGTATGCCCTTTTGTTACTTGGCTAATATCTAGAAAAGCCAATACATGCTCGTCTTCATATACTTTTGCACATGGAATGTCTCCATCAATGATCTTGCAAAAAATACAATCGCTCACGTCATGTCACTCCTCATTCATTTTCCTTCATCGTATCACAAAAATGAGCAAAAAAGAAAACAGGACAAGCGAACTCCTTTGGTCGCTCATCCTGCTCCTGCAGAAGAAATGCTGATGCTTTCATTCGATATGCCTTTTGAATTCTCTATTTACTGAAATAAAGAATTCATATGCCTGCTATTTCTGCCGTAAACACCTCATTTGACGTTTTGGTTTGTCGTATACATATTGTATAGGACACAAAAATCAAGAATCAGTGAAGCAAAACAGAAGCTAAGGTTTTTAGATGAAAAACCAACTTGTCATGCGGTTCTTTGCCTTTAACAAACACCTCATTTACTTATTGGTCATCAAGTTCATTTCTTCTACATACATTATGATGACCAAGATGCCTATTTTTTATTCTTGACTTGTCTATAGGTAAACATTTCAAATTACCTTTCGTTTTTGTTACTATAAAGGAAAAACGAAAGAAAGGAACGAATTCATGTCCCTTCTCACTGTAAAAGATGTAACGGGTGGATATACGAAGAATCCCGTTCTAAAAAATATCTCATTTGAATTAGAAAGAAATCAAATCGTCGGTCTCATCGGCTTAAACGGGGCGGGGAAAAGCACAACCATTCGCCATATCATCGGACTCATGAAACCGCATAAAGGTGTTATTGAATTGAATGGACGAACCCTTCAAGATGATCAAGAGGCGTATCGTTCGCAATTTACGTTTATTCCAGAAACACCTGTATTATATGAAGAATTAACTTTAAAAGAGCATTTAGAGCTGACAGCGATGGCTTACGGACTGTCAAAGGAACAATTAGATGAGCGTCTGCCGTCATTGCTGAAAGAATTTCGAATGGAGAAACGTTTGAAGTGGTTCCCTGCTCATTTTTCAAAAGGAATGAAACAGAAGGTCATGATTATGTGTGCGTTTCTTGTTGAACCGGAACTGTATATCATCGATGAACCGTTCTTAGGGCTTGATCCTCTTGCGATTAATGCACTGCTTGAACGGATGAATGCTGCAAAGAAAAACGGCGCTAGTGTCCTGATGTCAACGCATATCTTGGCGACAGCTGAACGCTATTGTGATTCCTTTATTATTTTGCACGAAGGGGAAATTAGAGCGAAAGGAACACTGACAGAGCTGAGAGAACAGTTCAATATGAGAGATGCAACACTCGATGATCTTTATTTGGAATTAACAAAGGAAGAAAGCTATGAGTAAAACGACGCAAAGCATTTGGAAATCCCGGTTAGCGGAACACATACAAGATACAAGAAAATATTTAAAATACATGTTCAATGATCATCTTGTCATTGTGCTCATTTTTTTCCTTGCAGGCGGAGCGAGCTGGTATAGTAACTGGCTCAAACAAATTCCAGCTCATTTTCCTTCCTACTGGGTCATGGCAGTTGTTTTCTCATTGGTGCTGACAAGCTCTTACGTGCGGACGTTGATCAAAGAAGCAGATCTCGTGTTTTTGCTTCCTTTGGAAGGGAAGATAGAGCCTTATTTAAAACAAGCTTTTAACTTTAGCTTCATTTCTCAGCTGTTTCCTCTCATTGCCGTATCTATTGTTGCACTTCCGCTTTATTCGGCGGTGTCTTCAGGCGGCATCAAGATGTATGTGCTTATATTGGCGCAAATGATTTTGATTAAGGGTCTGAATACAGCGATTCAATGGAGAATGACGTATTTTCAAGGAAAACAGATGAGATGGCTTGATGCAGTCCTTCGTTTTCTATTGAATATGATTTTAATCTATACCGTTTTACAGGCATCTTATGCAATCGCAATCGTTTTTTATCTCATCTATGGTGTCTATCTCGTTTACTTAACCAATGCAGTCAAAAAGCAGCCTTTTCAATGGGAATTGCATATTTCTGACGAATTAAAACGAAAACAGCGTTTTTATCGTTTGGCCAATTTATTTACAGATGTGCCTCATTTAAAGAAACAGGTGAAAAGAAGAGCTTATATGGACTGGCTTTTACAGTTTGTTCCGTATGACCAGCGTAAAACTTTTTCTTATATGTATGTGAGGGCGTTTGTACGCTCAAATGACTATTTTGGTCTCGTTTTTAGATTAACGGCCGTGTTTGTCCTGATTATTTTGTATACAGGTGCAGCAGGCTGGGTGGGCGCGCTGCTTGTCTTGTTCACCGTGTTCATCACAGGTGTCCAGCTTGTGCCGTTAACGAAGCACTTTGCCCATCTTTCATTACAGGCACTTTATCCTGTTGCTCAGCAAGAAAAGGATCGGAGCTTTTTTGTTCTCGTCCGTAACGTGCTCATCATCCAATCGATATTGCTGAGCTGTTCAGTACTACCGGCAGGAGGATGGCAGGGAAGTGGACTTGCCCTTCTGATTTCACTGGCATTTGTGCTTGTCCTCTTCAAGCCTTACGTACTCAGTCGATTAAAAAAGATGCGATAAGCAGAGATATGTTTCTGACAGCGGGCGTATGATGACATCAAGGAGGGGACCGGATGAATGCAGCTGAACGGGAGTTATATGAAGAAGCCATTCTTTTTCAAACGCGTTTTTTAAGAAAACCTTCAAAGATCGAACGGTTTTCAAAAGGAGTTCAGCAGCAGGTGAACCGCCGAATCCCTGCCAGGTTTCATCAAGTCATCACAAGTGCGGTCAAAACAATGGTTGAATCCACCGTATCAGGATCTCACTTCACTTCATTTTCAGTCATTGATGAGCAATTATCCATCATTGAGCGAAATGAACTGGCAAAGGAGAAAGTGAAGTACTATCAAAAAGCAGCTACGATCGAAGGAATTGGAACAGGTGCAGGTGGTATTTTGCTCGGTATGGCAGACTTTCCGCTGTTGCTTAGCATCAAGATGAAATGTCTTTATGAACTGGCATGTATTTATGGCTTTGATTTGTCTCAAAAAGAGGAAAGACTCTTTTTGCTCTGTATATTTCAACTCGCCTTTTCTGGTAGTACACATCGTCAAAAAATGATGAGCATCATTGATGATTGGGAAACGAGCCGTGAGAAAATGGATTGGTACAGCTTTCAGCAGGAGTATCGAGATTACATTGACCTAGTGAAGCTGTTTCAATTAATGCCGATTGTCGGAGCCGCTGTTGGCGGTGTGGCAAATCATCATCTGACAGGACAGCTCGGAGATGTCGCTCGTCATGTGTTTCACTTACGGGTGTTGAAAGAAATGAAATAGAAAAGCCGCTGTTTGCCAGCGGCTTCAGCGTGTAGACAAACCCTCGCATTCGTTGTCAGGTCTGCGCGCTTGGTGCTCACGAATATTAAATTCGCTCCGCGCCAGTGCTCGCCCTTCCTAGACTGCAAAGGTTTTCTATCACACTGAAAAGAAGACAAAGGGCTAAAACCCTTTGTCTTTAATCTAGAGCCGCTGTTTGCCAGCGGCTTTTTTTATTCATCGTAGGAAAGGACAGCACGGGCGAGTACCTTTGCTGCGATAGGCATTGCTTTTTCGTTGATATCAAACTTCGGGTGGTGATGGGGATACGCGTCTTCGCTGTTTTCAGGCATAGCGCCTGTGTAAAAGAAGGTACCAGGGACATGCTGAAGGTAGTAAGCAAAATCTTCTCCGCCCATTTGGGTTTCCGCTTCTTTTACTTCTGTGACACCATCTGTTTGTTTTGCGATGTCAGCAATATATTCAGTTGGCTTTGGATGATTTTTGACAGCAGGATATCCTCTCACATATTCATATGTGTAGCCGGCATCATGCATGTCGCACACCCCTTTTACGACCTGTTCAATTTCTCGTTCGATGGTGTGTCGTGCACTTTCTTCAAAGGACCGTGCAGTACCAGTCAAAACTGCAGAATCTGCAATGACGTTAAAAGCATTCTCTGCTACAAAACCTCCAACAGATACAACAGCAGAATCAACTGGATTGACTTTACGGGCAACGACTTGCTGCAAGTTTGTGACGATTTGTGAACCGATAAGTACAGCATCTTTCGTTAAGTGAGGCTGGGCGCCGTGTCCGCCTTTCCCCTGAACTCGGATAGAGAAGCGGTCGGCAGCTGCCATAAAGTTTCCGCTTTTATAAAGAACCGTGCCACAAGGCTCTGGAGACCAAAGATGCGTCCCGAATATGACATCGACATCGTCTAAGCAGCCATCTTCGATCATTGGTTTTGCACCGCCTGGCGCATATTCTTCCGCATGCTGATGAATGAGGACGATTTTCCCTTTTAATTGATCACGGTGCTCATTCAAAATTTTCGCTAAGACAAGTAGTGTCGCTGTGTGTCCATCGTGCCCGCAGGCATGCATCACACCGGGCTTTGTCGATTTGTAAGGCACTTCCTTTTCATCATGGATAGGAAGTGCATCGAAATCAGCCCTGAGGGCAATCGTCGGCCCCGAAGAAGCTCCTTCGATAAAGGCGAGTACACCATGGCCGCCCACCTGTGTACGTGTTGGTATATGTAATCTGTCATAGTAGCTGGCGATGAAAGCGGCTGTTTCTTCTTCCTGGAAAGAAAGTTCAGGATTCATGTGGAGATGGCGTCTAATTTCAACCATTTCCTCATAATGTTCATCAAGACATTCATTGATGCTTTTTTGTAAAGTGGATATTGTCATTGATTTGAAAACCTCCTTCATGCTCTTTTACTGATTGTATGGTAATTGTTAGAATCTTTCAACAGAAGAGAATGTCGTATGCGCATCAAAAGGTCATTTTACATAAAAGTCGAAGGTGCTATGAAGCGGAGAAAGGGAGGAATTGTATTGGGGAGCTGTCCAAATTGTTCAAAAGCGTTTTCTTTCGTTGAAAAGTTTCATTTATCACATACGAAAATGATGATGTGTCCAAGCTGTCGGCATCAAATCAAAGAAACCTTTGTATCAAAAATGATTTTTTTCATGATCTGTTTGATTCCGCTATTGGTGATGCTCATTCAATTGAAAGGGGCTTCACCTATGCTGAAGTGGCCGATCTTATTAGGATGGATCCTATTGAATTTCTATGTACTTCAGCCGATCATTCATCGGTACGAGCTGACATCACGACGATAAAATGAAGAGCCCAGCGATTGGGCTTTTTTTCATAAAAAAAGGAAGTGCTGAAAGCAGCACTTCCTTAATTGTCTGTAACGGCATGATAGGATGTGAGATAAGCAGGACGAGAGAAGATGGAGCCAGTATCATCGTTTGGCTGAAAGAATGCTTCTGATTCTTGAAAGTCTTCAAATAAGTCCTCTGATTCCCAGAGTGTCATAATCAAATACACTTCTTCATCTTTTTTCGGTCTTAAAACACGAAGAGCCTGGAAGCCCCGCTGATGTTCTGAAATGTTCGTCTTCTTCTGAAAAGTAGATTCAAACAGTGCTCTGCTTTCAAGCTTCACAGGGATATGATTCAAGGTGACGAAGCCAGGTTGGACTAGCTCACCTTTCGCATAAATCACATCATAGGCATGAGGGGCTTTAAAAACAGTCTCGCCCTCCGTCTCATGGAAAAGAGCTGCTTGTTCTTTTCCGACCATATAAAGCAGATTTTCCTGATCGTGTTTCTTTGCGATTTTATGCAAGAAATCTGCTGTTCCATAGGTTATATAGACATTCATCTAAACCGCCTCCCGCTTGATAGTATAACAAAAGAATGATATATAATTCTTTGGTAGTCAATCCATAAAACATATTATGAAGCAATACATCCCATACTATCCGTATAAAGGAATGAGGTGACCTAATTTGAAGAAAAAGAAGATAATCATTCCATTAGTCATTGCAGGAAGTACAATCGTACTCTCATTTATTGGCTATCTGACCATTTTATTTTTAGGACATTATGTCATAGATGAAAAGAAGCTTGTATTTCACGCTTCATCCCAAATCATTGATCGGAATGGAAAAGAACTCACAAGTATGTATTCAGAAAACCGGGACCCTGTGTCAATAAAGGATGTACCTGATAAAGTAGCAAAAGCCTTTGTGTCTGTCGAGGACAAGCGGTTTTATGAGCATCATGGAATTGATGCGCAGTCAATTTCAAGGGCGGTTTATCGAGATATATTAGCAGGTGGAAAGGTAGAGGGCGGCAGTACAATTACTCAGCAGCTCGCAAAAAATATTTTTCTCACAAATGACAAAACCTTTCTGCGAAAAACAAAAGAAGTCATCATTGCAATTAATTTAGAAAGAGATTATTCAAAGGATAAGCTGCTCGAAATGTATTTGAATCAGCTTTACTTCGGTCATGGCGTCTACGGTATCCAAGCAGCAGCCAATTATTACTTTAGTAAAGATGTGAAAGATTTAACGGTCAGCGAAGGGGCTACACTCGCTGCGATGCCAAAGGCGCCGTCTACTTACTCGCCTGTTTTACACCCTGATAAAAATAAACAAAGACGGGACACGATTCTTAACTTAATGAATGAGCAAGGATATTTATCATCAACAGAAACAGTAGAAGCAAAAGGGAGAACACTAGGCATTCATTTAAAAAAGAAATCAGAAACGCCTTGGGTCGATAGCTATGTCGATCTTATCATTAAGGAAGCAGAATCAGAGTATGCCATTTCACATGAACAATTGCTTCAAGGTGGTTATACCATAACAGTTCCGATTGATATGAATCTGCAAAAGGTCACCTACGATGCGATGAAAAACAACCGTTATTTCCCGGGAAAAAGCGGTTCTCCTGAAAGCAGTGCCATCTTTATTGATAATGAGTCAGGCGGAGTAAAAGCAGCAATTGGAGGACGAGAATATCAAGCGAGGGGTTATAACAGGGTGACCGCTGTTAGACAGCCTGGATCTGTTTTCAAGCCAATCGCGGTATATGGACCTGCGCTGCAGGAGAAAAAATTCCGACCTTATTCCCTGCTTGAAGACGAAGAAAAAAGCTATGACGGTTATTCACCAAAGAATTACGATGGACAGTATGAAGGCAAGGTCACGATGGTGGAGGCCCTCATGAAAAGTAAGAATACAGCAGCGGTGTGGACATTAAGCCAGCTAGGTATTGATACTTCAAAAACATATCTCGAGAAAATGGGAATCGATATTTCGGATCAAGGACTTGCCATGGCGCTTGGCGGTTTAGAAAAAGGGGTTTCTCCACTTCAAATCGCAGGAGCTTTCCACACATTTGCAAACGAAGGCGTATATCAAAAGCCTTTCTTCATTCAGAAAATCACCAATGATGAAGGAGAAACGGTAGAGAAAAATCGTAGTAAGCCAGAACGAGTGTTTAGCGTGCAGAATGCTTGGAATATGACAAGAATGCTGCAGCAAGTCGTCAAAGGCGGAACAGCCCAGAGCGGTTCATATGCTGGAGATTTAGCAGGTAAAACTGGCACAACCACATATTCAGGTGTGAAGGGTGCAACAAAAGATGCTTGGTTTACCGGCTATACGCCAAGTACAACGGGTGCGATTTGGATGGGGTATGACAAAACCGATAACAGTCACTATTTAACTGGCGGAAGTCAATACCCAGTGCAGCTGTTTAAGGATATTTTAACGGCAGCCCAAATAACGAATGAAACGTTTAAAAAACCAGAGGGGATTAAAGAACTTCAAGCACCAATTCATTTAGAAGGACTTTCTGGATTTGAAGCCCGCTATGTGTTTAAAATCAAAGGATTGTTTACATTAGAGCTGTCTTGGGAGAAGCAAGAGGATAAACGCGTTGAATACCGTATTTATGAAAAGAGGAATGGAAACGAGACGCTGATCGATTCAGTGACAGGCGTAGGCAGCTACACAATGCCGTATGCCAATGTGTTTTCAGATGCGGAGTATAAGGTGGTTCCATATAATACCCAAACGCAAGAAGAAGGAGAAGGCAGTCCATATGTCAAGCCAGAGGCTTTTGGACGTTAATATTCGGCGATTTTTTGAACAATGAGCCGGTTTAGTATACCGTGCCTTGAAAAAGCGGTATAGTAAAAGCAGTGTTTGAGCCTTATACAAAGAGAGTGTAAGGCGAAAGGTGGAATGAAAGGTAATGGGAAAAACGAAGGCTTTTAATGACACGTTCTTAAAGGCGTGCAAAGGGGAAAAAACAGACCATGTACCAGTTTGGTATATGAGGCAGGCAGGACGCTCACAGCCTGAATATCGTGCCCTTAAAGAAAAGTACGGGCTATTTGAAATTACGCATCAGCCAGAGCTATGTGCTTATGTAACACGACTTCCTGTAGAACAATATGGTGTAGATGCCGCGATTTTATATAAAGATATTATGACCCCGCTTCCAGCTATTGGAGTGGACGTTGAAATTAAAAATGGCATTGGACCTGTCATTGATTCACCGATTCGGACAAAAGCAGATATCGAACGTCTTGGGGAACTTCATCCTGAAGAAGACCTGCCATATGTGCTTGACACCATTCAGCTTTTAACGAAGGAGCAGCTGAATGTACCGCTCATCGGTTTTGCTGGTGCACCATTTACGATGGCTAGCTATATGATTGAAGGCGGTCCATCTAAAAACTATCATAAAACAAAAGCGCTCATGTACAGTGAGCCTGAGACATGGATGCTGCTCATGAACAAATTAGCTGATATGACGATCACGTACATACGCGCGCAGGTAAAAGCAGGGGTCAGTGCGTTTCAAATCTTCGACTCATGGGTGGGCGCTTTAAATGCAGCGGATTACCGGACATTCATTAAACCTGTCATGCAGCGAATTTTCACAGAGTTGAAGAGTGAAAATGTACCAATGATCATGTACGGAGTTGGTGCAAGCCATCTTGTGAAAGATTGGCATGACCTGCCGCTAGACGTCGTTGGACTTGATTGGCGTATGAGTGTAGACGAAGCGCGAAAAGAAGGGCTCACAAAAACGTTACAAGGAAATCTTGATCCAACGATCTTACTTTCTCCTTGGGAAGTCATTGAAGAAAGAGCAAAAGACATATTAGATCAAGGGATGAAATCAGATCACTTCATCTTTAACCTAGGTCATGGGGTATTTCCAGATGTTTCACCAGATACGTTAAAGAAGCTGACCGATTTTATTCACGACTATTCAGCTACACATAAAAAATCATCCATCTAAACTATTTCAATTGATCTGAAGGAGTGTTGGTTGTGGAGAAAAAGAAAATGGGGCTTCTTGTCATGGCATATGGCACCCCATATAAAGAAGAAGACATTGAGCGTTATTATACACATATTCGTAGAGGCAGAAAGCCGGAGCCGGAAATGCTGCAAGATTTAAAGGATCGCTACAAGGCAATCGGCGGTATTTCTCCTTTATCAAAAATTACAGAGCAGCAGGCACATGGTTTGTGTGATCACTTGAATGACATTCAAGACGACATTGAATTTCATGTGTACATTGGCTTAAAACATATCGAGCCTTTCATAGAGGATGCAGTTGCTGACATGCACAAGGACGGCATGACAGAAGCTGTGAGTATCGTTTTAGCGCCGCATTTCTCTACCTTTAGTGTGAAATCATATAACAAACGTGCACAAGATGAGGCAGACAAGCTTGGCAATCTACAGATTACGTCTGTTGAAAGCTGGTACGATGAGCCGAAGTTTGTGGACTATTGGGTGAAGCAAGTGAAGGATACGTATGCATCCATGAGTCAAGAGGAAAGAGATTCCGCGGTACTTATTGTGTCTGCACACAGCCTTCCTGAAAAAATTATTGCAGCAGGAGATCCATATCCTGATCAGCTCGCACAATCTGCCAAAATGATTGCAGAAGGTGCGGGAATTGAACACTATGAAATTGGCTGGCAAAGTGAAGGCAATACGCCGGATCCATGGCTTGGACCAGACGTACAAGACTTAACGCGGGACTTATTTGAACAAAAAGGCTATCAAACATTCGTGTATGTGCCTGTTGGTTTTGTCGCTGATCATCTTGAAGTGTTATACGACAACGATTATGAATGTAAAGTCGTCACAGATGAAATTGGTGCAGCCTACTATCGTCCAGAAATGCCAAATGCGAAACCAGCATTTATTGATGCTCTGGCAACAGTCGTATTAAAGAAGCTTGACGAAAGCAAGTAATCATATAAAAGAAGGCGATCCTATGCATGACAATCAAAAACACCTTGTCATCATTGGCGGTGGCATCACTGGTTTAGCCGCCGCCTTCTATTTGGAAAAGGAAGTCGAAGAAAAAGGTCTTCCGATTCAAATATCACTTATTGAAGCGAGCCCTAGGCTAGGTGGAAAAATACAAACATTATATAAAGACGGCTACATCATTGAACGTGGACCTGATTCATTTTTAGAAAGAAAGGTCAGTGGGCCGCAGCTTGCAAAGGATGTCGGTCTGTCCGATCAGCTCGTCAATAATGAAACTGGGCAAGCGTATGTACTGGTCAATGAAAAGCTTCACCCGATGCCAAAAGGTGCTGTTATGGGCATTCCAACTCAAATCAGCCCATTTATTACAACTGGTCTTTTTTCAGTTGCGGGAAAAGCAAGAGCGGCGATGGATTTCGTGTTGCCAAAAAGCAAGCAGACCGAAGATCAGTCGCTTGGTGAATTTTTTAGAAGACGTGTGGGTGATGAGGTCGTTGAGAATTTAATTGAACCGCTTCTATCAGGCATTTATGCAGGGGATATTGACCGCCTGAGCTTAATGTCCACCTTCCCGCAATTTTATCAAACAGAACAGCAGCATCGCAGTTTGATTCTTGGGATGAAAAAATCACAGCAGCATGCGAAAGCGCAGCAGGTGACTGCGAAAAAACAAGGACAGTTCCAAACGATCAATCAAGGGTTGCAGTCGCTTGTGGAAGCAGTAGAAAGTAAGCTCAAGCTGACAAAGGTGTATAAAGGGACAAAAGTAAAACAGATTGAAAAAACGGATGGAGGCTATGGTGTGCAATTAGACAGCGGTCAAACGCTTTTTGCCGATTCAGCCATTGTCACGACGCCGCATCAATCGATTTATTCCATGTTTCCTAAAGAAGCAGGGCTAGAGTATTTGCATGACATGACCTCTACTTCTGTTGCAACAGTAGCACTCGGTTTTAAAGAAGAGGATGTTCATAATGAATATGACGGCACTGGTTTTGTTATCTCAAGAAACAGTGATTTCTCTATTACGGCCTGTACGTGGACAAACAAAAAGTGGCCGCATACCGCTCCGAAAGGAAAAACGCTATTGCGTGCGTATGTCGGAAAAGCTGGTGACGAATCGATTGTCGAGCAGTCAGACAGTCAAATCGTCAGCATCGTGCTAGAAGATTTAAAGAAAATCATGGATATTAAAGCAGATCCAGAATTGACGACAGTGACTCGCTGGAAGACAAGTATGCCGCAATATCACGTCGGTCATCAGAAAGCTATTTCGAACATGCGAGAAACGTTTAAGCAATCATATCCTGGTGTTTATATCACAGGTGCTGCTTTTGAAGGTGTTGGAATCCCTGATTGTATTGATCAAGGAAAAGCCGCCATCTCAGAGGCTTTATCGTACCTATTTTCATAAAAAAACAACTCCCTTTTCTGTCATGGAAAGGGAGTTTTTCATGTTCGAATCATTCAAAAAGAGTTGGGAATCATAAATGTGAACAAAGTTGTTGCATCTGGGGAAAAGGATATGGTATATTACTTTCTGTACTTAATGACCAAAACGTTCAAATAGTCATTTCGGGAGTGAGATCATGAGTGTTGATAGGAGACAAATGATTTTAGATGGTGCGACGAAAGCATTTACTCAATTCGGGTATAAAGCGACCACAATGGACCTTGTGGCAAAGCTTGCCAACGTCGGAAAAGGAACCATTTATACATTTTTCAAAAACAAAGAAGAGTTGTTTGATGAAATTTTCACATCCCTTTTACTAGAGATGAGGAAAATTGCGGATGAGGCAATTGATGAGAAGAATAGTTTCTCTGAAAACCTTCACTTAGCACTCTTTGCAATTTTAGAATTTCGAAAAAACCACCAGCTCACAATTAAGATTTTTCAGGAAAATGCAGAGCTTGGCACGTCAGCGGTCAAGGAAATGATCGAAAAAATGGAGCAGATGATCATTCGCTATATCAAAATGAAAGTGCAAGAAGCGATGGATAAAGGCGACATTAAGCCTTGTGATCCTGAATTGACTGCATTTGTGATGGTGAAACTATATATTGCACTGATTTTTGATTGGGAAAAGCGATACGAGCCTTTAACAAAAGAAGAGGTAGCCGAATCGCTGGAGCTTTATGTCTTAAAAGGACTATCTGCAACAACATAATTTTTTTGAGTTCAAATGACCAAATTTTATATTTAGTCATTCATCTATGGGAGGAAAACAGCAATGAATTTAATTCGGAATCAATGGAAGGACATTGTAACGAGCAAAAAACTACTGATCCCGATTTTAGCTGTCTTATTTATTCCGCTGATTTACAGTGGTGTATTTTTAAAAGCATACTGGGACCCTTATGGTACAGTTGATCAATTGCCTGTAGCGGTTGTCAACTTGGATGAAGGCAGTCATTATGACGGGAAAACCCTTCAAGTCGGCGATGATTTAGTAAAGGAATTAAAGAAAAACGATAATTTCAAATGGAACTTTGTCGATAGTCATGAAAAGGCTATAAAAGGATTAAATAACGAGGACTATTACCTCGTGGTGGAAATACCAAAGAATTTCTCGAAAAATGCAAGTACAGTGCTAGATAAACATCCGAAAAAATCGAATCTGAAATATTATACGAATCCAGGCGCCAACTATGCGGCGTCACAAATTGCGAATAATGCCATTATCAAATTAAAAGATTCGGTTTCAAAAGAAGTCACAAAAAATTACGCCGAGGTCATCTTTGATAACTTCAAAACGATTGCAAAAGGATTAGATCAAGCAAGCGATGGCGCGAAGAAAATTGATGACGGAACAAAAAGCGCAAAAGATGGCAGTACGAAATTAAAAGACAACTTAGCCAAATTGGCTGAAGGTACGTTAACCTATAGCGAAGGTGTTCATCAGTTCGCAGGGAAAATGGGTGAACTGAACACAGGCATACAGTCTCTAGACAGTGGGCTTGGTCAGCTCCTAACAGGCTATCAAACCATTGATCAGAAATTTGGAGAGCTTGGTACAGGAATTGATACATTAACCGAAGGATTAAACACAAGCCGAGAAGGACATCAGCAGCTCGCTTCTAAAATGCCGCAATTCACAGCAGGCATTGAGCAGCTAAACAACAAAGCCCAATCCTTTTCGGAAAAAATTGCAGCAGTAGAAAAAGTCTTGTCGTCACCAGAATTAGCGAATTTAGAGAAGATGGCGCCTAAACTCGATCAGGTGAAAGAAGACGCAAAAACGTTCAGTACAAAACTTGCTTCATTAAAAGAAGCACTATCAAATCGAGATGCTAAAGTAAAAAGCATTATCCAAAACAGCTCTATGACAGATGATGAGAAAAAGGCGGCAATGGATCAGCTGAACAGTCTGCCTAAAATCGAACTGCCTGATCTGTCTGGACTCGAACAAAGCTTAGCGGCCTTGCAGGAACTGCCTGATGCAAGTGAGGTTCAACAAGCAGTTGCATCTGCAAAAGCGCAGCTGCAGCAAATCAAACAGCTGCCAGAGAAAACAGAACAGCTGTACACATCTACAGTTGCGATACAAAATGCGATCGACCAAATGACGTCTGGTACGAATAAATTGTATCAAGGTGCACTGAAGCTTCAAACAGGTCAAGGCCAATTACAAGATGGCCTGCAAACAGCAAATGGAAAGCTTGATACAGCGAAAAGCGGTGCGGATAAGCTTGCGAATGGATCAAGCCAGCTGAGCGCAGCGTTAAATAAGCTGGAAAGTGGTTCAACAAATATCCAAAGCAATACATCTAAGCTTGCCGAAGGCTCAAAATCGCTTGATAAAGGATTGGGAGATTTAAAAAGCGGTACAGGTAAGCTGTCCAATAAATTGAAAAGCGCTGCAGATGATACAGGTGAAATTGATGCGGGGCAAGACAATTACAATATGATTGCTAGCCCAGTTAAAACAGAAAATGATACAGCGAAGAAGATTGATAATTATGGAACAGGGCTCACGCCTTATATTTTATCCATGGGACTCTTTGTTGGGGCTCTAATGCTCACCGTCGTATTCCCAATGAAAGACCCTGCTGGCCGCCCTAGAAATGCGTTTGAATGGTTTGTCAGCAAATATAGCGTGCTTCTACTTGTGGGTATCCTTCAAGCAGTCATTGCAAGTACGATGCTCATCTTTGGGCTTGGTCTTGAGGTGGAAAGCCTCTGGCGCTTCTATCTCTTTGCGATCGTCGTCAGTCTGACATTCTTAGCGATTATTCAGCTGCTAGCAACAACAATGGGGAACCCAGGACGCTTCATTGCCGTCATTATCTTAGTTCTTCAGCTCGCAGCAAGTGCTGGTACATTCCCGCTTGAGCTTGTGCCGAAGTTCTTCCAAGTCATTCATAGTCTGCTTCCAATGACGTATACAATCAATGGATTTAGAACGATCATTGCAAGCGGTGATGACAGCTATTTATGGCACCAAGCAGCGATTCTCGGTACAGTTGCGATCATCATGATGGCGGCAACAACTGCATACTTTGCTTGGAACGT
This sequence comes from Bacillus pumilus, assembly GCF_900186955.1. Lineage (NCBI taxonomy): Bacteria > Bacillati > Bacillota > Bacilli > Caryophanales > Bacillaceae > Bacillus > Bacillus pumilus. The sequence goes on from NZ_LT906438.1 coordinate 1,041,485, forward strand.
AAGAAAAATGAAACAAGACGAAGCTTAATCAATGAATCCTTTCTCTTGATAGAGGAAGGATTTTTGATTTGAAATTAGACATCTTGAACCCGAAGCGATATATTTTAATGGAAGGAATTGCTTTCACACAAAGGAGGAAATGCCGAATGACTACTGAAGTAAACGAAACCGTTCAGCTAATTCAAAAGCTCGTATCGATCCCAAGTCCGTCAGGGAATACAGAAAAGGTGATCGGCTTTGTTGAACGCTTTTTACAAGATGTAAATATTGAGACAAAACGAAATCGTAAGGGCGGCTTAATTGCTACTATTAAAGGAACTGATGACAAGGAACACCGCATGCTGACAGCACATGTCGATACGCTCGGTGCAATGGTAAAGGAAATTAAATCAAATGGACGGCTTCGTCTTGCACTCATTGGAGGCTTTCAATATAACTCAATTGAAGGCGAATATTGTGAAATTGAAACAGCAACAGGTCATACATACACAGGTACTATTCTTATGCATCAAACGTCCGTTCATGTCTATGCGGATGCTGGAAAAGCAAAACGAAACCAAGAAAATATGGAGATTCGTCTCGATGAAAAGGTGAAAAATGCAGACGATGTCAAAGCACTTGGGATTCAAGTAGGGGACTTTATCTCATTTGATCCTAGAGTGGAAGTGACTTCATCAGGTTTTATTAAATCAAGACACCTTGATGACAAGGCAAGTGTAGCGCTTTTGCTACGACTCATCCACCGCATTCAAAAGGAAAATATCACACTGCCGCATACGACGCACTTCTTAATTTCCAATAATGAAGAGATTGGCTACGGCGGTAACTCCAATATTCCAGAAGAAACGGTGGAATATCTTGCTGTCGATATGGGAGCGATCGGCGATGGTCAATCAACAGATGAATACAGCGTGTCTATTTGTGTGAAGGACTCAAGCGGTCCTTATCATTATGGATTACGCAAGCATTTAGCTGCATTAGCAGAAGAGAACAACATAGATTACCGTTTAGATATTTACCCTTATTACGGCTCTGATGCATCAGCAGCGATTCGAGCAGGGCATGATATCATTCATGGACTGATTGGTCCAGGGATCGATTCCTCGCATGCTTTTGAACGAACGCATGAAGATTCCCTTGTCCATACAGCGAATCTTCTTTATCACTACGTGCAATCATCCTTAATCACAGTATAAAAAAAGAACCCCATTTATCGGGGTTCTTTTTCATTAGCTTGAAAGCTGTGTCGGTTCAGGTACATCTTGTCCAGTCATCACGCGATGTCCTTTTTCAGGGTCATATTGCCCTTCCCATTTAGACATCACAACAGCTGCAAGTGCATTTCCTGTTAAGTTAACAACTGTTCGCGCCATATCCATGATACGATCCACACCTGCAATAAATGCAAGACCTTCAGCAGGAACACCAATCGTTCCTAATGTGGCGAGTAATACAACAAAGGACGTACCAGGAACGGCAGCCATTCCTTTAGATGTCACCATCAGCACAAGAACAAGTGTGAGCTGCTGGACGATCGTGAGGTCAATGCCGTATACCTGTGCAAGGAAAAGCGCAGCAATCGCTTGATACAAGACGGAGCCGTCCAGGTTAAACGTATAACCGATTGGGATAACAAAAGAAACAATTCCCTTCGGACATCCAATGCGCTCCATTTTATCCATGACTCTTGGTAAAACTGTTTCAGAGCTTGATGTACTAAAGGCAAGAAGCATTTCGTCTTTCATGTAAGCAAGAAATCTGAAAATATTGACGCCAATCATCTTTCCAATAATTCCGAATACAACGATAAGGAAGAGAGCGAGCGCAAAATAAACAAGACCTACAAGCTTACCTAATGAAATAAGAGATTCAAGACCAAATTTTGATACAGTCACGCCAATGAGTGCGAAGACACCAAATGGTGCAGCTTTCATCACAACATTGACGACATGGAACATGGCGTGTGATACACCTTCAAAGAAGGCGAGCACTGGTTTGCCGCGTTCACCAATGGCAGAAACGCCAAGAGCAAATAGCACAGTGAAGAAAATAATCGCAAGCAAATCACCTTCCGCCAATGATTGGAAGAAGTTCGTTGGAACGATATGAAGGAACGTATCAGCAACTGATTTGCTGCTTTGCTCTTTTTCCGTTTCAACATACTGGCTAATATCTTGTTTTTCCGTATTTCCAAAGTCAACGCCTGCACCAGGTTGAACAAAGTTAGCAAGCACAAGACCAAGGATAATCGCAAATGTTGTGATAATTTCAAAATAAAGAATGGTTCTAAAACCAAGCTTCCCTACCTTTTTACCATCACCGGCACCTGCAACTCCTAAAATTAAGCTAGATACGACAATTGGTATAACAATCATCTTAATGAGTCTTAAGAAGAAGTCTCCAATTGGTTTTAAATAAGTCTCAACGCCTGGGTTACCGAAAAAGATTGCCCCAACAACGACACCGAGAATAAGACCGATTAGGATTTGTGTCGCTAATCCAAATTTTAATTTTTTCATAGATTTCCTCCCTAGCATATTCATTAAAGGAATATTCCCATCATATTAAGTTTTAATATATGAAATAAAGTATAACTAAAATTAAAGAGGTTCGTCCACGATTAGATTATATTAAGAAAATACAAAATTGTTTGAAAAAATGAACATTTAGAACCTCCTTTATTGATTCAAGTCAATAAAAAGTGCCTTCGGAACTAAAACTCATCAGATGAAAATACTAAAAAACCCTTTTAGGACAAGGGTTTTACCTTTTTACCTATTTTTCAGAAAAAATAAAAAGCACTTTTGACTCCAACTGACGACGGAGGAAAAAAGTGCTTTTTAATTCAATTTATTACCTTATTTAAGATAACTTACTTGTGAGCATTCCTCACATTCATTACCGTAACACTCGTGTTGTTCCATTAAATCATTTCCACATTTTGTGCATTTTTTTGAAGGCAAATTTCTAAAAAATTCTGTGATTTTTCCTAGCATTTGTCATCCTCCAATACGTTTTGTTGCTATTATTGTATTATAACAGATTAATAATTGTCAATCTGTTTTGTAACAATAGGCAAGAAGAATGCTTTTTTTATGAAAAATGGGTATATTGTAAGAAGGGGATTTTTAGAAAAGGAGGGAAAAATGACGATGAAATTAACTGTCATTGGATGCTACGGAGGATTCCCGGCCGCTGGTGAAGCGACGTCAGGGTATCTTTTTGAATCAGATGGCTTTCGTCTACTTGTAGACTGCGGAAGCGGTGTTCTTTCCAAACTGCAGCAATACATAGATATAGAAGAACTAGATGCTGTTCTCCTTTCTCATTATCACCACGATCATATTGCAGATATCGGACCACTCCAATATGCGAAGCTAGTGGGATATCATTTAGGAAAAAGCAGCGGTCCGCTTCCGATCTATGGACATACAGGTAATCAAGAAGCATTTGGGCGGCTTGCGGATGATGTACATACTAAGGCAAAGGCTTATCAGCCAGAAGAGGGTATTCAAATTGGTCCATTTCAAATTGATTTTTTGAAAACGGTTCATCCGGCAGAATGCTATGCGATGAGAATTCAGGCGGGGGATGCTGTGGTGGTGTATACAGCAGACTCAAGTTATCAGGAGGCATTTATCCCATTTAGCAAGGATGCAGATCTACTGATTGCTGAAAGCAATTTTTACGCTGGACAGGATGGATCGAGTGCAGGACATATGAATAGTACAGAGGTGGGCAAGCTTGCAAAGGAAGCAAATGTTGGAGAATTGATCATCACCCACCTGCCCCATTTTGGTCGTCATAAAGACCTAGTCAATGAAGCACAGGCGTTATATACTGGCAATATACAGCTTGCCCATTCAGGGCTTAGATGGAACAAGGAAGGAAGATAGAGATGCTGTTTATCGATAACGAACAACATTATGATCCAATGATTAATTTGGCAATTGAAGAATATTGCTTAAAATATTTAGACCCAGAAGAAACGTACTTGCTGTTCTATATTAACCAGCCGTCGATTATTATAGGAAAGAACCAAAATACAATAGAAGAAATCAACACGAAGTATGTGGAAGACAACGGCATCAAAGTTGTCCGCCGCCTGTCCGGTGGTGGCGCAGTTTACCATGACAAAGGAAACTTAAACTTCAGCTTTATCACAAAAGACGATGGGGACAGCTTCCATAATTTTAAAAAGTTTACGGAGCCAGTCATCCAAGCGCTTGAAAAGCTAGGCGTCAAAGCTGAATTAAGTGGCAGAAATGACATCATGGCAGAAGGTCGAAAAATTTCTGGAAATGCCCAGTTCGCAACACGAGGACGTATTTTCAGCCATGGCACGCTGCTATTTGATTCAGAAATTGAACATGTTGTTTCGGCTTTAAATGTGAAAAAAGAAAAGATTGAATCAAAAGGCATTAAATCCATTAGGAGCAGGGTTGCCAATATTAGTGAATTAATGGATCAAAAGATGACAACAGAAGAATTTAGAAAAATTCTGTTAAGCTACATTTTCGATACGAATGGGGATGTTCCTCAATATCAGTTGACTGAGCAGGATTGGGAAAAGATTCACGAGATTTCCCGGGATCGATATCAAAAATGGGAATGGAACTACGGCCGTTCACCGAAATTTAATTTACAGCATTCTAAAAGATTCTCAGCAGGCTCCATTGATCTTCGATTAGAAGTGAAAAAAGGGATGATCCAGGACTGCAAGATCTTTGGTGATTTCTTCGGTGTAGGGGATATTGCTGATATTGAAAAAAGACTCATTGGGCAACAATATGATCGCAAAACGATCAGCGACGTATTAGAAGATATGGACATGCGCCACTACTTCGGCAATGTATCAAAAGAGGATTTTCTTGATTTGATTTATTAAGAGGGACAAGCACGGCTAGAGATAGCGGTGCTTTTTTGATTGAAAGAATTGAAAGCGATTTACATTTGATCTTGTGGATTTTTTCGATTGTCTATTATAATAGAAAGGAGGAATGTTTGGCCATAAAATGAATGGTTATTCATTCATTGATGACATGTAAGGGGTGGGAGAATGGATTTGATCAAAAATCTAGAGCAGACGGCGATGACGAAAGGAGAAGATATCGCACTGATCTTTGAAGGAAATCAGTGGACCTATCGAGAGCTCATGACAAGTATCGAGCGCTTTGCAGATGGATTAGTGGGCGAAGGATTTCAAGCCGGGGATCATATCGCGCTTATTTTAGGAAATTCACCGCATTTTGTCATTTCTTTTTTTGGTGCTTTAAAAGCCGGGCTTGTCGTAGTACCAATCAATCCAACATACACGCCTAGTGAAATTGGCTATATGCTGATTACAGGTGATGTAAAAGGCATTGTTGCCCCTGAACAACTGCTACCAGTGTACGAGCAAGTGTATGAACAGCTTCCGTCTATTGAACGGGTGATTATTTGTGCAGAAAATGAATCTGCGTGCAGATCAAGTTTTAAGGAAGTATCAGATCAACTTGTCTTCTTTGGAAAGCTTGTGTCTGGTCATTCGAAAGAGAACGTGCATCCATCTATTCATCAGGACGATACGGCAGTTATTTTATTTACATCTGGCACGACAGGAAAACCAAAGGGTGCGATGCTGACTCATTTCAACCTGTATTCAAATGCCAGAGACGTTGCTGAGTACCTATCCATTGATGAAAAGGACAAGGTGATCGCCGCATTGCCGATGTTCCACGTATTTTGTTTAACGGTTTGTATGAATGCACCATTGATTCATGGCGCGACCATCTATGTCCTGCCGCATTTCAGCCCATCAGAGCTTTTGCGTATGATGGAAAAAGAGAAGCCAACGTTATTTGTTGGTGTTCCAACTATGTATAACTATTTGTACCGCCAGGAAGGGCATGAGAAAGCAATGTCCTCTGTGAGGATTTGTATATCAGGCGGTGCCTCAATGCCTGTTGCTTTACTTCACGGTTTTGAGAAAAAATTTGGTGTCACGGTGCTGGAGGGTTACGGATTATCAGAGGCTTCCCCAGTAACTGCATTCAATCCTCTTGATGGAAAAAGAAAACCCGGTTCAGTCGGGACCGACATTATGAATGTGAAGAATAAGATTGTGAATGAACTGGGAGAAGAAGTCGGTCCAAATGAAGTCGGAGAGCTCATAGCAAAAGGACCCAACATTATGAAAGGCTATTATCAAATGCCAGAAGATACTGAAGCTGCACTAAGAGACGGATGGCTGTACACCGGTGATTTAGCAAGAAGAGATGAAGAAGGATACATTTATATTGTCGATCGGAAAAAGGATATGATTCTTGTTGGCGGTTATAATGTGTATCCAAGAGAAGTAGAAGAAGTGCTTTATCAACATGAAGCTGTAGCAGAAGCCGTTGTCATCGGTGTGCCAGATCCGAACACCGGAGAGGCTGTCGTCTGTTACATTTCCCCCAAGAAACATGCTCACATCGATCAAGAAGACATCATCACACATTGTTCACGCTTTTTAGCGAAATATAAGCAGCCCCAAACGATCCATTTCATAGATGATATTCCAAAGAACACAACAGGTAAAATTTTAAGAAGAGCACTAAAGGAAAAGTATCAAGCAGAGGAAAGTAAATAAGAAAAGGGGGTCTCTTATGAAGAGACTCCCTTAGTGTGCTAAGGTTCTATCACGCTGATAAGAAGACAAAGGGATAAAATAAAATTTCAGCCCTTTAGAATGGCTTCTTTTAACTGTTTCTGAAAAGAATTAGACTGTTTTTGATTCAGCTCATAATAAGTCCCATCTACTAAAAAAACGACCTGTGAACGGTTTGTCCAAAGCTGAAAGGTGGTGCCGTTTGTTCGGCCGTACATCACCTTGGCGATATAATCTGGTTTCTTTAAATTTTTCTTGAGATGATTGCTTGTTTGTTTGCCTTTGTTTAATTCTTCTATTAAGTCTTCTGCTGTGTCCTTATCATCTATTTCATAAGAAGTGGACTCGTTTTCAGATGAAAGGAGCAATTTTTCAGCTCGATTCTCATCAAAGATTTCGCTCGTCCGGCTGAATACATAAAAGAAGGTAATAAGTAAAAGTCCAAAGATCACAACTCCTGCAAGGATTTTCTTCATTTCGATCCTCCAACTCTCTATTTTATATGTAGCATCTCCGATTTTCGAGTAGCATAATCATTTTTTTCGTGAAAGCTTTTTCAGATAGGGCATGCTATGATGGAGCCACATGAGACAGGTTCTAAACAAAATAATGGATGATTAGAATAGAGAGAGGGATGGAAAGGAGGCTGACATGTGCGAGTACGTAAATGGGTAGCTCTTGCAACGGTAGCATACATATTGTACGGTCTTTTTATTTATTCTTATTTGTTTCTATTTGGGGATGCAGCGGTTCCTGATAGTGTAAAAGGAACAAGTGCAGATCCGCATACCTTTATGACAAGCCATGAGCTTGTCATCAGCGAGAATTTCTCGAGATTACGTAACTTACTATTTTTCATGACAATTCCATTAGATTGGTATGTCTTTTTTCTTCTGCTCATTTCAGGGTTTTCACGAAAATTAGAAGAATGGAGCCTGGCAGCAGCTCGTTTCACATTTTTAAGTAAACTTGTATATGTGTTTGTGCTATCGCTTTTGACAATGCTGATCTCATTTCCCATTAAGTGGATTGGTTATCAGCTGTCTTTGCACTACGGAGTATCTGCTCAAAGTACGGCAAGCTGGTTGAAAGATCAAATTCTAGATTTCTGGATTCAATATCCGCTTCTTGCTCTATGTGCAATTGTATTCTTTTGGCTTATTCAAAAAAGAAGAAAGCGCTGGTGGCTGTATGCCTGGTGTTTGACAGTTCCATTCACGCTATTTCTCTTCTTTATACAGCCGGTCGTCATTGATCCGTTATATAACAATTTTTATCCACTAAAGGATCAAGCTCTTGAGAACAAGATCTTAACACTTGCAGACAAAGCTCATATCCCGGCAGGTCATGTATATGAGGTCAATATGTCTGAGAAAACGAACACGATGAATGCTTATGTCACAGGAATTGGTGAAAATAAGCGTATTGTGTTATGGGATACGACACTGCAAAAGCTGAAAGATCGCGAAATTTTATTTATCATGGCACATGAAATGGGACATTACGTCATGAAGCATGTCTATATAGGATTAGCAGGATATCTAGTACTGTCACTTGCGGGATTTTTTGCGATCGACCGTCTCTATTTTTATTTCTATCGTAAAGGAGCAGTTCTATTTCGGCTGAGGGAGCCGCGCGACATCGCTGCTCTTCCGATTCTTCTCATGATTGTATCGATGCTGTCATTTGCAGCATCACCTTTTACAAATGCAGTTTCAAGACATCAAGAACGTGCAGCTGATGAGTATGCGCTAAACCTGACAAAAGACGGAGAGGCAGGGGTGACGTCTTTTCAAAAGCTTGCAAAATCAGGGCTGTCTCAGGTGAATCCGCCACTTTTAGTGAAGGTCTTCCGCTACGGGCACCCAACTATGATGGAGAGAATCATGGAAATGGAAAAAGCAGCGGAAAAAGAGGAAACGTCGAGGAAGCAATAAATAAAAAAATCCGGCTGTATTAGCCGGATTTTATTTATTGTTTAGTTAGAAGCCGCTTGAACGTTGATTAACCCTTTTCCGTAATAGAAGGAGTTACCAAGCGGTGTTGCTGTGTTTTCTAAGCGCTGGCGAACCTGAGAAGTTGATAGATTCGGGTACTTAGAAAGGATAAGCGCTGCTGCTCCTGCTACATGAGGAGACGCCATAGACGTTCCAGTATAAGATGTGTATCCACTGCTTGGTACTGTACTTAAAATAGAAGTACCAGGTGCAGAAACATCTAATTCAGGACCTGCGCTAGAAGACGAATTTCTGACATTGTTGCTGTTTACATTGGCAACGGCAATGGTAGAATCATATTTTGCTGGATAGCCAACTGTACTAGTAGAACCAGTGGAACCTGAGTTACCTGCAGCCGCCACAACAACGACTCCGCGGTTATTCGCTGTATCAACGGCATTTTTAAGCGCTGTTGAACCATTTGGTCCGCCTAAGCTCATGTTGATGACATCCATATTATTGGCTACTGCCCATTCAATACCGCTAATGATCCAGCTATATTGTCCGTCGCCATAGCGGTCTAATACTTTAACAGCATATAGGGAAGCACTTGGAGCGACCCCAAGAACACCAATTGTGTTATCAAGGGCAGCAATGGTTCCGGCTACGTGAGTTCCATGTGATTGAAAGTCTTGGGTGGCATTTGGCTCTGAAGGGACGAAGCTGGCACCGCCTGCAACATTTAAGTCAGGGTGTGCAGCGTGGATGCCCGTATCAAGGACAGCTACTTTGACATTAGCCCCTTTATAACCTTGAGCGTGTACAGCTGGAGCTTTGATTTGAGGGATTCCATAAGGGACGGTTTGTGCATATGCTTCTGCTTTGTGGTCTTCTTCTACGTAAGCAATGCTAGGGTCATGTTCAAGTTTTTTTGCGGCTTGTTCGGACATCTTTACTTGTGCGGCATTAATGAGACGATATTGCTTTTCTAGTTTTCCACCATTTTGAGTGACGGCTTGTTTCTTAGAGCTGTTTGTAGTGGCAGAGGCTTTAAAGCCAACAATATAGCTCTTTTCACTATCTGACTTTGAGACCGTCTCGGCATTTGCCATGGAGCCTCCAAACCCTGCTGAAAACAGAAGAGGGACAGCCAATAAAACACTTGTCATCACATTTTTCTTTTTCACGCACAATCCACATCCCTTTTTTCTTATTTCAGAATAATCATCCGTAGTCTATAAGAATGATCCGTTTGACTATTCTGTATATTCAGTTTAAGGGAAGTAGGCAAATAAGAGTAGACCCGAATTTTTGTGAAAGTCCTAGCGAAAATTGGGGAATTAAGTCACTTGGAAATGATGGTAAAATATGTTTATACTACTATTTCAGCGGCTATCTATTAAAAAGGAAATGTGCTTTTTTTCTTATGATCCATTTTCGGAGAAATATTCGATACCCGAAAAGCCTTAAAATAGGTAGAAACGTCTAGCATCTATTTCGAATTTCGATATAAAAAAATACTATTTTATCATTGTTTTTGTCATTTAAAAAGAACCTGTTTACATAACAGGTTCTTTAAGTAGGAGAGGATTGAGTTAAATGGCTGACCACGTTGTAATCAAGCACCTTCCATTTACCATCTTTCCATTCCACATAATTTAAGCAAGCATTGACGAGCCTCGTGTTCTCAAGACCAAGATGTTCATCCGCTAAGGTGGTGAGTAAAGCATGGATGGCAGCGCCGTGTGCCACGATCAGGACTTGTTGATTCGGATAGGCTGCTCTAACTTTCTCAATGCCTTCTACCATTCGATCTTGAATCGCTTCAAGCGGCTCCATATTTGGATACTGTTTATCTGGAAAAAGCTTTTGGCGCTCCTCAAATGACATGCCTTCAGCATCGCCATAATCACGCTCAATGAAATCATCCATGATGACAAGAGGCGCATCTATATGTTTTAAAATCAAGTGTGCTGTTTCTTTTGCCCTTGTGAGTGGACTGGAAATGACAACATCCCAATGGGCATCCTTCAAATAAAGACCCGTTTGTTCAGCCTGCCATTTACCAGTATCATTTAAAGGGATATCTGTTCGTCCTTGAATTCGTTTCGCTGCATTCCAATCTGTTTCCCCGTGCCTGACTAGGCAAATTGTTGTCAATCAAATCCCGCCTTTTCTATCTTTTCTTCTATTATACTAAAGCAGAAGAAAAAAGACTGGATTAGCGATTTGTGAGACTTGTTAAGGATTCGACTGAGCTGGCAACTTGAGAAACCGTTTGTTTGACTTCCTTCAATTCGTTCAGGAAGGTTTGAAGGTCTATTTCAATTTTTCCATTTTGATTTTTGCTTAAGTTCATGCTGCTGACGATATCATCGAAGAGCGAATTGATTTGAGTCATTTTTTCTTTACTATCTGTCACGAGTAAATTCACGTCCCCAATGTGCTGAGACACAATGGAGATTTGTGAATTGGTATTGTTGACGAGTTCAGATACGGTTGAAACCGTTTTCTTTGTGTCCTCTGATAATTTACGAACCTCGTTTGCGACGACAGCAAAGCCTTTTCCGTGTTCGCCTGCTCGTGCAGATTCGATGGAAGCATTTAAAGATAACAAGTTCGTCTGCTCTGCAATGCCTGTGACAATCCCAAAGATTTGTTCAATCTGTTTGGCGATTTCTTCTAAACGCTTAATTTCTGTTTCAATCTTTGTCATGCTGCCATCAATTTGGTTCATTTGTGTTTGTTGAATCTCTAATTCTTTTTTACCGCCAATCGATTTTTCCTCGACCTGTGCTGAAATTTGTGTGCCAGCTTGCGACATGTCTGCCATCTCATCAGATTTTGATACAAGCTTGTCCACGGCATTTGTTGTGTTTGAGAAGAGAGAAGCAAGTGAATTTGATGTTTCTGTGATTTTTGTATGGAGCTCCTGCTGCTGCTGTTCTGCTTCATCACGAATTTTAGAATATTCATTTTGGAATGTATCAAGGACAAGCTGCTGCTCTAAATTTAAGATTTTTGTCGTCGCTTTGACTGCTGTCTGATATTCTTTGAAATCTTGGATATGCTGAGCAAATAAATCCATAATTGATAGCAGAAGGTCCTGGAATGCAGCCATATACCACTTAGGCTGGAGGCCAATCCGTAAATGAACTTGCGCAATTTTAATTCGTTTTGCCACATAGGCTTCATCAACCACACCTGCAAACATTTCACTAATATGAATGCGGAGTGTTTTTTTCAAACGGTCGACAGAACTATTATCTTGAATGATATGCATCAAGGAAGATTCGACTTCTAAATTTTTATAAAATTTATCAACGATACGTGCAATATCCTCCTGAACAATTGGATTGAGCTGTTTTAGAATAAATAGGTCATGCTGCGTCAGGTCTATCATTTTAATTTGTTTCGCGATATCCGTATTGTCCGAAAAGTTGATACGTTTTATCCCATCATCCTGCTGTGTGAAAAAAGCAGTGTTTTTTCTTTTCGTCTCTTTTTTAAATAACAATGTTTTTGTCCCCCTATAATCATCACAAATTATCAGACTTTATATTATCTATCGGATAATATTGGATTTTTTAAAGGGGATCAGTAAAATTTTACTGTTCTTTATAAGACCTTTTTAGTGGTTTCTTTGCTGGGCCTTCTACTACCTCTCCAGTAATGGAGAAACGTGAACCGTGACACGGGCAATCCCAAGTGCGGTCGCTATTATTCCAAGCGACTTCACAGCCTAGGTGAGTACACGTTGTATCGACAAGAAAGATATTCCCATCCTCTGATTTAAAGGCGCCGCATTTTTTATGCTCGTACGATACAATGCCGCCTTCACCTGGCTTTAAATCATCAATGGTTTGATCGGTTCGTTTTAATTTACCACTGATCAGCTTGGCAGCGACATTGCTGTTTTCTTTAACGAAATCTTTGACGAAAGAATCAGAAACAGGTCTTGATGGCGTAAAAATGGATTCGTATGGATTCGATTTTCCTTCAATCAAATCACCGATAAGAGTAGCTGCCGCGTGGCTTGTCGTCATGCCCCATTTTCTAAAACCGGTCGCAACGAAGATATTTTGATGGTGCTTGGTTAGGCGGCCAATGTAAGGGATTTGATCCATTGTGACCATATCGTGTGTCGACCAGCGATACAGCACCTCTTCAATTCCAAGGGTAGCGTCTCCAAACCTTTCTAGTCCTTCATAGTGAGCAGATTCATCCCCGCCTTGTCCAGTTTTATGACCTTCTCCTCCGATGAGAACGACTTCCTCACCATGCCATTCTGTCGTTCTTAAAGAATGAGCAGGCTGGTCGATCCCTAAGTACATTCCATCTGGGAGCGGCTTCGTTGTTTTGGCTGCTACCACATAAGATTGCTCTGGGTGAATGCGCGTGAAATAAAGTCCCTTTCCATCATAAAAAGGAAAGTGCGAACAGGATATGATATAGCGGCCTGTCAGGTGATGGTCGTCTTTTGTGACGACAGCAGGGCGGTTTCCTTCTTTTACGTCAACAGCAGTTGTCTGTTCATAAATACGTACACCACGCTCTAGGAGCTGGTCAATGAGTGCATTGAGATAATGAAGGGGATGGAACTGTGCCTGCTGCGTCATTGCTAGGGCAGCCTTGATGTCAGCATCAAAAGGAAGCGCTGTTTTCCATCCCCGATCAATCCCAAGCTGTTTGTAGGCATCTAATTCCTTTTTTAATTTTTTTACACCGCTTTCTTCCTTTGTATAAAGGTACGCATCTTTGACTTCTAGCTGACAATCGATGTCGTACTTTTGGACGCGAGCTTGAATTAGCTCTTTTGCTTTCTCATTTGCTTCTACATACAAACGGGCTTTGGGCATACCAATTTGCTGGATCAGCTCATGGTAGTAAACATCGTGCTGTGAGGTAATCTTAGCTGTCGTATGTCCGGTCGTACCTTGCAGCAGTTGATCAGCATCAATGATGATGACATCCAGCCCGCGTTCTGTCATTTCAAACGCGGTAGCGATACCGGTAATACCACCGCCAACAATGATGACATCTGCTGTGAGATCCTCATCTACTGTAGGAAAAGAATGCTTTTGACTATCCGCTATCCATAACGATTTTGCCTGTTCCAATCCTTTATGTTCTTGCTCCATACTGTCGCCTCCAGTTAGTGACTTGTTGTGTATAATTTTTCCACAATGAAGAAAATCATACATTTGAAAGGAAACTAGTCTGGCATACATAAAAAAATAGCCAACACATAAAAATAAACAAGATAAAAGGAAGGAGTGGTCAGACGTGTCAACAAAGCAGCCGAAGAAACCATTGCCGCCTCAGCATCAAAGTGAGCGTCCAGGTCTTGAATACAAAATGAATCCAAGGCCTGTTTTTGATCGAGAGATGCCGGATAAAAAATTAGCAGGGAAAACAGCCATTGTGACAGGTGGAGACAGCGGGATCGGAAGAGCAGTCTCGGTCTTATTTGCGAAGGAAGGCGCCAATGTCGCCATTGTTTACTTGAGTGAGCACCGCGATGCAGAGGAAACGAAGGACTATATTGAAAAGGGGGGAGGTCGCGTCATTTTAATTGCAGGTGATTTAGGAGATGAGTCGTTTTCAAATGAGGTCGTCAAAAAAACGAAGGATGCTTTCGGTTCCATTGATATTTTGGTGAACAATGCCGGGGAACAGCATCCGCAAAAAAGCATTGAACAGATTACCTCACATCAGCTTCTTCGAACATTTCAAACGAATATTTTTGCCATGTTTTACTTAACAAAAGCGGTACTTCCTCATTTAAAAAAAGGAAGCAGTATCATTAATACCACATCTGTCACAGCCTATAAAGGTCATGAAACCTTAATTGACTATTCATCTACAAAAGGGGCAGTCGTGACATTTACGAGATCATTATCTTTATCGCTCATTAAGCAAGGGATTAGAGTGAATGGGGTAGCCCCGGGACCCATTTGGACACCCCTCATTCCATCGACCTTTACGGAAAAGGAAGTCTCTGAATTTGGCGGAGATGTTCCAATGGAGCGTCCTGGTGAGCCAGTAGAGCTTGCGCCGAGCTATTTATTTTTAGCGAGCGAAGACTCCTCTTATATAAATGGACAAATCCTGCATGTCAATGGCGGAACCATTTTAAATGGATAAACAAAAAACTTGCGGTAAAGAGACGAGTTGCTGCCCTCTTTGCCGCAAGTAAAATCATCATGATTAATGTAAGCAGTGTTCTGCATATTGAGCTGACAGGTCGTTGAATCGTTTTTCATCACGCTGATCCAGTGCCTTATCAATCTCTTCTCTAAGGAAGGTTAAGCGCTGTTTATAAAGCGCCTCATCTAAAACCATTTGAATATAGATGTCTAAAATCGTCACGCCGTTTTCTTCGGTTTTTTGGGTGTTGCGGGACTTCATGAGCTCAGCATACGTTTTTTTCTCTTTCATAAAGAATCCCCCCGATGCCTTTTTTATAGTATATGGATTGGCGAAGAAAAAATCAACAAGAATTTATAATTTTTAGACAATTTATTTTTGAGCGAAATCGACACCTCTTGTCCAATCGACACGATGTGATATATCTTAAAAAAGGCTTTTCGATAGATCGAATGGACTAAATAATACGATAAAAAAATGATTTTTAATAAATTTTGAAAAAATCCTGTCGTTTCTTATATGTTGGTGATAGATTAATAGTATCTAAAATAACCAAAAATTAACACAGGAGGAAATGAAGTGTCAGGAATTAGTGAAACACCTTTAGATTCATACGTCATTAATCAAACAACAATGGCGATCCTTCCGGTTGAAGAAGGAAAAAGAGTATATTCAAAAGTCATAGAAAGAGAGACAAGCTTTTACGTTGAATTAAAACCTCTGCAAATTATTGAACGCAGCTGCCGATTCTTCGGCTCAAGCTATGCAGGCAGAAAAGCGGGAACATATGAAGTAACAGGAATATCCCACAAGCCTCCCATTGTGATTGACTCATCCAATCATCTGTATTTCTTCCCAACCTATTCATCCAACCGTCCTCAGTGCGGCTGGATCTCCCACAAATACATTCATACCTTCCAGGAATCATCCCTCGGAGACACGGTGGTCATCTTTACAAATGAGCAAACCGTCAAACTCGATGTCTCATATAAGTCATTTGAGAGTCAGGTGCACAGAACAGCGTATCTCCGAACGAAATTTCAAGATCGCCTTGATGGTGGTCTTCCTAAAAAACAAGAATTTATGCTGTATCCAAAGGAACAACAGCTCAACCTTGTATACGATTTTATATTAAGGGAGCTTCGGAACAGATATTAACTAAAACCAGCGGCAGCCCAGCCGCTGGACTCCTTATGTTTAGCATATCGTCTTACTTTCTCGAAGAAAAAAACATTGATAATTATATAACAAATTATATAATTTAAGTACAACGTATAAAATTTTATATAATGAGCGACAGAAAAGGGGATATGATGATGACTTATGATGAACTAGATACACCGGCGCTATTAATTGATAAACAGGTGATGATGGAGAATCTAGCTGCTATGCAGCAATATGCGGACCGTCAGCAAGTCAAACTGCGTCCTCATACGAAAACACATAAAACACCTAGTCTTGCGAAGGTGCAGGAGGAGATGGGCGCATCTGGCTTAACTGTAGCGAAAGTAGGGGAAGCAGAAGTGATGGCGGCGCATGGGCTAACAGATATCTTTATCGCCAATCAAATTGTAGGTGAGACAAAGCTGAAGCGAATTCGAAAGCTGGCAGAGTCGATACACATTTCATTTGGAATAGATTGTGTAGAGCATGTGCATCAAATTGAAGATGTCTTTCGTGGAGCAGAGAAAAAAGCGGAGGTTTTAATTGAGATAGAGGTTGGAGAAGAGAGGTCTGGTGTCATTGAAGAGAGTGATTTCCGTCAAATCTTGCAGGCGATAAAAACATGTGAGTTCGTTCATTTAAAAGGGATTTTTTCTCATGATGGTCATACATACAAGGCGGAAAGTAAAGCGCATTGTCAGACATTATATGAAGACGCTGTGAATCGAACGCTTCGATTTGCACAGATTGCAAAAGAATCAGGCATGCTGCTAGAGGTAGTGAGCATAGGATCAACACCACCGTTCTTATTTCAATTTGATATTCCAAAGGGAGTGACCGAAATCCGCCCAGGCACATACATCTTCATGGATGCCTCTCAGTCCAATGTGATCGGCACTTTTTCACATTGTGCAGCAGCCGTCCTGACGACAGTCATTAGTAAGCCAACAAATACTCGTGTCATTACAGATGTTGGAGCCAAAGGGCTCACGGCTCAAACCCGTACAAAAGGGCTGACGAAAACAAAGGGACTAGGCAAGGTAAAAGACTTTGATGATGTATTTGTTTCCAGTGTATTTGATGAGCATGCCATCATTTATCACGAAGGCTTCCGTCAGACTGTCCAGATCGGTGAGAAGGTGCAAATCATTCCAAATCATATTTGTCCCGCTGTCAATCTTCATGAAAAAGCCTATCTCATCCAAGATGGTGAAGTAGTCGAAGAGCTTGACATTGCTTGTAAAGGTAAACTTCAATAAATCAACAGGACAAGGCGACTTCGTTGGGGCATCATTATGATGACACGACAACATCCACCATGCACATGAATTTGTTGAAACCAAATCCATATATCCAGTCGTCTATTGAGTGTGTATCGGTAGACTGTCCACCAAATGACAGAGAAA
This sequence comes from Bacillus pumilus, assembly GCF_900186955.1. Taxonomy (NCBI): domain Bacteria; kingdom Bacillati; phylum Bacillota; class Bacilli; order Caryophanales; family Bacillaceae; genus Bacillus; species Bacillus pumilus. Next base: position 1,058,773 of record NZ_LT906438.1, read on the forward strand.
TGTGGATCCTTAGACGTATTTTCAAGCAATTATTCATAAATCACAGAAGTGACACGAGCCGTCTGTTACAATAAAAGAAATCATTTCTTGCAAAGTGTTCGTATGTGGTAAAGGCTCCTCCTATTTTGACCGATATGAACGAATGGGAATAAGAAATGGAGGCTCTGTATGAAAAAACAATCGCAATTGCTGCTGCTATTCACCTTGATAGTGACCTTACTAGCAGCCTGTCAGCAAGCAGGTCAATCGCCTTCAAAACAAGACACAAAAGAAGCTGCGTATGAACAATGGGTTCAGCGTTATATGGATGAGTTAAATGAAGCTTATGAAAACATGACCGACCAATTTATTTCAGATGGACAGGGAAAGATCCAAGTAAATAAAAAATTGAAAAAGGCGACGAAAGCCTTTGATCGTGTGATTCAAAAGGGGCTTGCTCATCAAGAAATTCCAGCCGCTTATCAAAAGGCAGATGAACAATTAAAGACAGGTCTTCATTCATTTGAAAAAGGAATTGGTCAGGTGGAGCAGCTATTAAAGCGCCCAGATCAAGAAAAGCTGTTTATTTCCGCTACTCATCATCTACAAGATGGATTGCAGAGGGCAGCTGCATTTATTGAAGAAGTCGGCCGCATTCAGCAATCAACGTAAAAAGCTTGGAAGGCGGACTTCCAGGCTTTTTTTACATATAAAGTATTTGCTTTAAGCGGCGCACACCTTCTTGAATCATGTTTTCGTCCGTACAGGCGAAGCCTAGCAGTAATCCCTTTCGATTGCTCTCAAAACAATAAGGACTTAATGGATAAATGCCAATGCCTGCTGCTTTTGCTGCCTCAATACTGCCTTTTTCGTCAAAGTCTGGCGCTCCTTCTAAAAAGACATGAAGACCCGTATCTGTTCCATAAATATGAAAGTGCTTGTCAAATTGTTGTGTTAAAAGGGCACCCATCATGGCAGCCTGTCTTTTTTTATATAGCTGTCTCATTCGCCTGACATATCGCGTGAATTCTCCTTCTCTGAAAAAAGAGGCGAGTGTGATCTGTTCCATAATGGGCAGCTGTCTTTGAATGAGTGATTGCAAGGAAGCGATTTCTTTTATGACCGCTTTGGAGCCGATAATGGCAGCAAGGCGGATGCCGGGTGCCAGCACTTTGGAGAAGCTTAAGATATAAATCACATGGTCGGGTGCATCTGAAAATAATGAAGGAAGCGGTCCGCCATGATAACGATAATCTCCATCAAAATCATCTTCCAGTATATAAGACTGATGACTGACAGCAAATTTTAGCAGTTGCTGCCTTCTGCTCACACTCATACATACACCGGTTGGACGCTGATGGGAGGGCGTCACCGCAATCAGCTTTGTTCTTCGTGGTAATGTATTCACCATAATTCCTTCGTCATCGACGGGCGCGGGATAAATGTTCATTTCACGATGCATAAAGGAAAGCCTTGCTCCAGGAAAGCCTGGATCTTCAACAGCTACTGTATCGCCTTTTTTAAGCAATACCTGTGAAATCAAATCAATGGCTTGCTGCGTGCCACCTGTTAACACGATTTGATCCTCCTCTACATCAATGCCGCGTTCTACAGATAAGTATTGGCGTATTTCTGAACGTACTTCCCATAGGCCATGCGGGGAGGAATAGCCCCAATCTTTCATCTCTAATCGCTGTAATGCTTTCATGAGCGAGCGTTTCCATATGTTTTGAAAATGTTCTTCGATAGCAGGTTCTTGATGACGAAAATCAATATCAAGCTTCTCATGGAATTGATTGGCCGACAGCCAGTGGTTCATTTGTTTCTCCGCCTCTTGAAAGTGTGGTCTTACCGGAAGAGGAAAAGGCTGCTCACCTTGATGGGGAGTAGAGGCTGCATAGTGGTCACTCGAAATGACCTTCGTACCGCCTCTTCTAGATGTGCTGACATATCCTCTTGCCAGCAGTTCATCATAAGCAAGCTGTATAGTTGATCTTGATACATTGAGCTCCTGTGCTAATACGCGTGTCGGTGTTAACTGATCATGAGGATGCAGTTTTTTGGAATGAATTTGTTGAATGATCCCAGTCACGATTTGCTGCCAGAGCGGTGTAGTACTTGAGCGGTCTAAATAAATATACATCGGACACCTTCTCTCATTGTCACATATAACATGATGATGACACGGAAATATGGAGTGGTCAATAGCATCATTTTTGGATATAGAAAGTAAGCCAAAAGGTGTGTACACTGTTCTCATATGCTTATGACTAGAGGAGAGAGTGAAATGATCCCCGCATCTAAAGAAGAAACAGAACACTTATCCATCATTCCATTTATATTCGTTTTATTTGGTCTTTTTATGATTACAACCGCAGTGAATTTGCAGGTGCCCCTTTATACGTTGTATGCCGAACAAGCAGGGTATGGAAAGGCGGCGACAGCCCTTGTATTTGCTGCATATGTCTTCGGACTGATTCCAGTCTTGCTTTTTCTTGGCGGAATTTCTGACCGGGCTGGACGCAAACCGGTTTTATTGGTCGCACTTAGTTTTTCGTTATGTGCTACCTTATTGATGATCGTACATCCTACCATACAGATGCTCTTTGCGGCCCGGCTGCTGCAAGGGGTGGGGCTTGGCCTGAGTGTTGGCACATGCACTGCTTATTTGATTGCTTTATATCCAGAAAAATCAAGCTGGATTCCAACTTTTATTGCGTTATGCAGTTCGGTTGGCTTTGGGGGCGGTGCTCTTTTTACGGCACTTCTTTCTTTTCAGTATGTGACGCTTGCGCCGCTTAGTTATTGGATTGTGATGGGCTTTTTAATCCTAACGATCGTGGGTGTCTTCTTTTTCGTTCCGCCTGTACAAGGAGATGCAGATAAACCGATGATGAACATGCCAACATTTCCAAAAGGAACAATGCCAGCGAATGCAGCGATTGCTGTCGCGTGGTCAGTGTGCGGCCTTGTGATTTCGGTTTTGCCAGCACAGCTTAAATTGAATGGATATGAATTATGGGTAGGACCGGCACTGTTTTTGATTAATATGGCAGGTGTCCTGATGCAGCCTTTTGTTCGCAAAATGAATAGCACAGCAGCGCTCCTTGCCGGATTTATCTGTCTTCCATGTGGATACGGTCTCTTGCTATTTGGAGCAAATAGTGGATCCATCATTCTTGTGCTTGCCGGAACGATGCTTGCGGGTACTGCCTGCTATGGATTTACTTATTTAGGCGGTCTTCAGCTTATTGTCGAGCGGGGAAAAAAGGAGGCAGCTAGAGCCGTTGCCGGGTTTTATTTGTTTGCCTATTTAGGTCTGGGTCTTCCAAGTGTTTTTGTCGGGCTCTTCGCTGATCTGTTCGGAACTCAGATGGTGTTAACTGTCTTTTTCTTGGTCGTTTTGGCAGCTTGTCTCATCCTTTTGATGTCAAGTGTCAGACAGAAACAAAAGTGAGGAGTCTTGCTTTCTCTTTTGCCTTCCATTCGTTTAAAATAAAGGCATGAGAGGGGAAGATGACATGAAAAAAGTGCAGCTGGACGGCGCGTCGTGCAGGTCGCAAGAAGAGCTTCATGACCAACTAAAAAAAGTTTTACACCTTCCTGACTATTACGGGAAAAATCTTGATGCTCTATGGGACTGTTTGACAGGAGAAGTAAATCTGCCAGTAGAGCTGACATGGGTGAATTTTGACACGAGCAAGGATGCTCTTGGCGAGTATGCAGAAAGCGTAAAGCAGTTATTTCAAGAAGCAGAAGAGGAATTGAAGGGACAATTTCAAGTGAGTATTCAATAACGATGAAAAAGCAGCCGACATTAGAGGCTGCTTTTTTCTGAATTTTCTCCTGCAATGATATGAATGTAGACAATGCTAACTATGCGAAATCATTTAAAAAGAACACTACCGGCAGATTAAAAGATTGAGTTATCTGAGTTTTAAAAGTTTTTCATTGTGGGTTCATAAAAATATGTTGCGTGCAGGAAACTTTCGTTAAAATATGTTATAGTGGAACCTACATTGATAGACTAAGATAGAGTGAGGGTTCGGAAAGGATGAAGGAGAAAACAAGATCAAAAAGAAGGCTGAGACCTTGGGTGAAAGTCGTGCTGTTTATCATGGCATTTGTCATGGTGATGGCAATATCTGTGACAGGATATGCCTACTATAAAATTTCAAAAGCGTCGAATAAGGCGCAAGTGTCATTAGAAAGAGGAGACACCTCGCAAAAGCGTGTGAAAGCTTTTGATCCAGGAAAGGACAGCTTCTCGGTCCTGCTGCTTGGAATTGACAGCCGTCCAGGTGAAACGGTAGACGAAGCAAGAAGTGATGCGGTCTTACTGGCGGCTGTGAACCGAACAGAGAAAACCATCAAGCTCCTCAGTATTCCTCGTGATTCTTATGTAGATATTCCGGGAAGAGGATATGATAAAATCGCCCACGCCCATGCGTTTGGGAGTGCAGATTTGTCAGTCAAAACGGTCGAAAACCTGTTGAACATTCCTGTAGACTATGTGATTTCAGGGAACTTTAAGGCGTTTCAAGACATTGTAGATGAGCTAAACGGAATTGACGTAACGATTGAAGATGAAGGTATCGCAAAACAAATGGAAAAGGATTCAAAAGGGAAAGTTCATGTGCAAACAGGAACACATACGTTAAATGGTGAAGAAGCATTAGCCTTTGTGAGAACAAGAAAGGCAGACAGTGACCTTATGCGCGGGAAGCGCCAAATGGAAGCACTTCAAGCCATCTTTGAAAAATCTAAATCCATTTCTTCGATCCCATCCTATGACAACATCATTGATACACTTGGTGACAATGTTTCAACCAATCTGTCCATGAAGCAGTTTATCGGTCTTTTCCCGTTATTGAGCTCATTGACATCAGTAGATACCATTCAGCTAAAGGGTCATGATTATCAGCCTGGGAATGTGTATTACTTTGAGTTAGATGGCGCTGGATTAGAAGAAGTGAGAACAGAGCTGAGAGAACAGCTTGAATTATCATAAATAAGAAGGAGCCTGCCGCTGTGGCAGGCTTTTTGCTTTGAATGGGGAAGCGCGACAATGAAGCCAATTCAATTCGCTTGATGAAGAAAATACCGAGTCAGTAGTTCCTCTACCCGGTGACGTATACGTGGATTAAAGTATTTATGTTTTTCTTCATAGCCATCCATGATAAATAGATACGTTGTAAATCCTTCATCGTGTTCGATTTGCTGTACCTTCATTTTTTCTTTACGTAAATGCTGCTTTAGTTCATAAAGTGCTTTCTGTGCTTCCTTTAAGGCGGAGGTCACAAGCTGAATGTATGGTTCATTTAGTTTAAATGTTTGATGTTGTTTTAAGTGAGTCAAATCACGATTGAGGATGGAGACGACCATTGGAAGAAAGATGGCCTGTTCCATCATCTGAAGCTGTATTCTTGATAGTCTCGTCATGTCCAAGCCTGCTTTCTTTCTTTATAGAACACATGTTCTTATTTATTATACCGAATGAGTCAAATAATCTCAAGGGGGGGGGATTCATTTGTATATTTTTATGTTTTCCATGTAAAATGAAAAGTAGACAAACCTTGAAGGAGTCAAACAAGTTGACATCATTTCTTTCCCTATTTACTCACGAAAATATCACATCATTTTTTGAGAGCTACAAAGCCTTTGGACCGATTGTGGCCATATTGCTCCCTTTAATAGAAGCATTTCTTCCGTTTTTACCACTCGTTGCGTTTGCTGTAGCGAATGCAAATGCATTCGGCCTTTGGGAAGGATTTTTATTGACCTGGATTGGCGCAAGTGCAGGGTCTATTCTTGTCTTTTTACTGATCAGAAAGTTTGGACAGATGAGAATGCTCAACTTTATCAGCAGGCATCCTTCCATTAAAAAATTGATGCTTTGGGTGGAGAAGCGGGGATTTGGTCCATTATTTATTTTACTTTGCTTTCCTTTCACACCCTCTGCTGCCGTCAATGTTGTAGCAGGTTTATCAAGAATTAGCTTTTGGCAATTCTCATTAGCTACTTTATCTGGTAAGTGTGTCATGCTTTTTATCATTAGTTTTATTGGTTATGACCTCTCTGCTTTAGTTAAGAATCCGTTAAGAAGTATTTTTGCGGTTCTAGTTATTGCAGTATTATGGTATGTTGGAAAGAGAGTAGAAAATAGGTTAAACATTCGAATGAGTAAACGTGAGGACAAAGGAGGCTCTTAATGAAAAAGAAGCCATTGCTATGGTTGATGATTATTACAGGCATCGTCTTATTGTTCCAAGTCAAGAATTTCATGTTTGTCACATATAAAGTAGAAGGGGTTAGTATGGACCCAACTTTTACAGATGGAACAGAATTATTAATCAATAAGTTCTCGCCAAAACTCACGAAAATTAGCCGGTTTGATTATGTATTATTTCACGGACCTAAAAATCAAATCTTGATCAAGCGGGTCATTGGACTCCCAGGAGAAACGATCAAGTATGAAGATGATCAGTTATTTGTCGATGGTGAAAAAAAGAAGGAACCTTATTTAAAAAAGCAGAAACAACATAAAATGGGGAACGTTCTGACAGGGGATTTTCAGCTGAAAGCCATCACAGGAGACGATAAAATCAAAAACAATCATTACTTTGTGGTCGGAGATAACCGAATACATAGCTTCGACAGCCGGCATTTTGGCACCATTTCAAAGGATCAAGTTGTCGGTGTTAAAAGAAATACCAGCGAATAAAAAAAGGCGCTCTGCACATGCAAAGCGTCTCTTTTTATTTTGCGGCTTTATAATCAGGCTGCCTTTTTGCCCATACGTGATGTAAGAAGCGGAAAAACGGTGGCAGCATTGCAATGACGAGAATAATTCTGACGACTTGTACAGCCACAACAAAGGTAGAATCCTCGTGCAGTGTGACTGCTGTTGTTGCCATCTCTGCAATACCGCCAGGCGAAAAAGCAAGAATGGCTGTAATGACAGAAATACCTGTGATCTCAGCGATGGCAATAGAGCTGAGGACAGTCGCAGCAATTAGCCCAGCTGAGCTGACGACAGCCACAATGAGAGTGTTTTTTAGCCCGACAAACATTTCTTTATTCATTTTTGAACCGATGGTTGCACCTAGAAATACTTGAGACGCAATGTTCGCTTGTGCCGGCCAATAAGGAATCAAATCATAACCTATGAGTGCGCCCGCACCAACTTGAAGAGCTGCGACGCCTAGCATGCTGCCGATCAGCCAAGGAGCAGGGAAATGAAGACGAACTGCTAGGCGTGACATGAGCCAGGCACCTAAAATAAGCGCAGCGGTCCAAGAGATGTTTGAAAGGGTGAAAACACCCGAAGAAAAAGCGCTCCCTTGCGTAACTACAGCCACATCCGCTTGGTTTTTTGTATTTAAATAAAACACTGTAAATGGGATAGTGAGTACAACCATTAATACACGTATCGTTTGCACGAGACTCACAACAGCTGTATTGGCTCCCACCTCTTGGGCAATGCCCGGCATAGCGGATAAACCGCCGGGGGCAGTTCCGACAAAGCTTGTCAGCATATCTGTTTTGCTCAGCTTCCATAAGACAAAGCCTGAGAGCATCGCCAGTAGAATAGAAAAGACGAGCATGAAACTCACAGGGAGCCAATTTTCAGCGAAAATGTGAAGGACCTTCATATTCATTTTCTGTCCGAGTTCGATTCCGAGAATGAATTGACCAAGGAGCAGCCATCTGCTGTGAATACGTAAGGTGCTAGTTCCTTTACGCTGAAACAGGGTGGGGCGGCGCATAGCAATAAAAGCTGCGGTGATTAATGTACCTACCATCCAGCCAATGGACATACCTGTTAAAGACAAAAGAAATCCACCTAAACCGCTTATCGCAATGAGAATGAGATCGGTTCGAAGGCTGTTTCCTTGTTTCATCACATGTAAACCTTCTTCCTATATGTTTGTTCAGTAAGTGAAATGTTGTTAACTTCACTATAATACAAAAGTCTCTATAAATAAAATACGAATTTTTTCACTATTTTCATAAGATTATCTTATCACTAAATGATTAGTACATTTTTATAAAGAAAGATATCATTTTTACCAAAAACAAAGTCTATATACAACGATTTTCCCCTATTTATGTTATCGGTTGACTATCATTTTCAATTACACTACAATGCTTAGTGTGAGGTGATAACATGAAAATTCCTTCTTTTAAATATAATGAAAAGGGATTGAATCGTTTTTTTGGTCCTTTAGAGGGAAGAATTATGGAGATCCTTTATGAAGGTGAGGATATGCCGATTAAAGAGGTCCAGCAAAAGCTGTCAGATGAGAAGCCGATTAATTTCAACACCGTGATGACTGTGCTTAACCGAAAAAGGAATTGTGGAGAAAAAAACAAAAGGGCGCTCATCTATTTATAATCCTATTTTAACAAAAGAAGAATTTCTAAATGAGCAAACAAAATGGATTACACAAGGATTGATGGATGATTTCGGTCCACTGGCAGTGAATCATATGGTGGATGCGATTGAAAGTGCTGATCCTGAATTACTCAAAGTACTAGAAGCACGGCTAGCATCTAAAAAAGAGGAGCAGCAAAATGAATAAAATGAAGTCGAGTCTGCTGTTTTCAGGCGGTATATTGATTGGTTTAGCCATTTTTTATCAGATGGGGTATTACGTGCTTTCAAGCTTTTTTGGCTGGAATCAAGCATATAACCTGATCCATGTATGCCAGTCTGTGCTCGAATTCTATGGATTCACTCCTTTAAAATACTTTCTGGATGCCTTAGTCCTCTACACATTGGGTTTTGCGATTTTTTATATGACGAAACAAATCAAAAAGTACATTCAATTCAAGCAAAATCTGATGCTTGCAGTCGATCACCAGTCGACCGAATCTTTATCTGAGAAATATGCTAATGACATCATCGTGTTTCATTGTCATGAACCGATTGCTTTTGCAATGGGGATGCTTCACCCAAAGGTTTATTTATCAACAGCTCTCATGGACATGCTGGATGAAGAAGAGATTGACGCTGTAGTTCATCACGAATTGCATCACAAATACAGCTATGATCCTTTAAAGGCTTTCATGTTCTCAATGCTCACAAAAGTCATTTGGTACATTCCAGTGTTAAAGCATATGAGACAAAGCTACTCTGTTTTTCGTGAAGTGATTGCAGATGACTATGCCATTCAGAAGACAGGCACTGAGCTTGGAGTAGGGCAGGCCCTTTTGAAACTGGTTAAAAAAAGAACCCAGTTTCAAAAACAAACAAAGTTTGCGGTGTCCTTTGGGGATCGGGCATTGAATTTAAGAATACAAAAAATCTTAAATCCAACTTACAATATTCCTTTTAATGTACCAATGATTCCAATCGTCACTTCAGCCATTCTGATGGTGATCTTGATGATTATGCTCAACCTTAATTACTAATTTTTTACTTATTAACATTACATTATGTAGTGTAAAAACAGGAGGAAATCACTATATGAAAACAAATCAAGAAATAGGAACACTTTTTGTACGCGTTATTTTAGGTATTATTTTCTTTTTACATGGGCTTCAGGCATATCAAGGAGGGCTGGGAGGCACAGCAGCATTCTTCGGACAAATCGGTGTACCTGAATTTATGGCATATATTGTAAAGACAATTGAGCTAGTCGGTGGTATTGCCTTGATTTTAGGTCTAGGAACACGTATTTTCGCAGCATTATTTGTACCAATTATGGCTGTAGCGATTATCACTGTTGGTTTTTCTAAAGGATTTGTTGGTGGCTATGAATTTGAACTTTCGCTGCTCGTCATGGCGCTTTATTTGACTCTTAGCGGCAGTAAGCTGTTGTCAATTGATGGGATACTCAAGCATCAGCAGCAAAGCAATGAAGCAAAATTTCATTAAAAGATCATGAAAAAACTCCTTCTGCTATTTTGGGCAGAGGAGTTTTTTAATGGTCAAATTCTCATTTTCTCGTTTGAAAATAAGGAAGGGATGTGAGGCTTTGCTACATTTAGCGCTTTCTTTAATAGATTGAATGAACGAAAAATCGATTTCATTTTTTGACGGAACATACGATCTCCTATTAAAATAGGACTATCTATGATACATGGTGCGTTAAAAGATATAAAAACCATACAGCATGCTGCTGCTCATCTTGAGCGATACGTTTCATTAGCTCTTTTGTTCCTTGATCCCGGACATAGTCTGATACGCTTAAGTAAAAATCGACCGTTTTTTGTTCATCTTTAAAGGCAAACATAAGTCCTTCTCTGAATTGGTCTGGACAAGGTTCTGTTACGCTTGGTTTGTGGTTTTTACCTGTTAAAGAATAATATAGCTTTGAAAATAGTTGATAGTGTCTGACTTCATCCTGGCGTATTTCTTGAATGATCTTTTTTGCTTCAGGATTTTTTGCCTTTTGGGCAAGTTTTTCGTAGCATTGGATCGCAGAATACTCACCATTAATCGCTTTCTCAAGGTCTGAAATGATCCTTGTGTTTTGGCGCATGTCATAAGGCGAGTAGTCATAGTAACCGTAATACATGATATTGCCAGCCTCCTTTTAGTTCATGATGGTTTATGATATGAAAAGAGTGAGGAAAGGTGCCTATGTCTTTTTTCAGAAAGGAGAATGGGAACGTGATCGGAAAATAGCTATTTACCTTTAATTTCGCTAGAATATGAGTACATAAGAAAGGTGTTGTGGAACGTGGAGATTCAGTTTTTAGCAGGCAGATCGGGGAGTGGAAAAACGACTGCAATCTTAGAGGAAATCAAAGAACAGCTTCGACTTGATCCGTTGGGTCCGCCAATCATTTTTTTAGTCCCGGATCAAATGACATTTTTAATGGAATATGAGCTTGCGAAAACGTCTGAAGCTGGTGGAATGATCAGAGCTAAAGTATTTAGTTTCACTCGTCTTGCTTGGTCGATTTTACAGCAGACTGGTGGAGCGAATCGGCAATTTGTGACAAGCACAGGAATTCAAATGCTTTTAAGAAAAGTGATTGAAGAGCAGAAAGACAAGTTTAAAGTATTCAAAAAAGCGAGTGATAAGCCGGGGTTTGTGGAGCAAATCGAAAAAACGATGGCTGAATTCAAAAGATACTGTATGCTGCCAGAGGATATTGAGAAGATTTCAGCGTCTAGCATGCATTCAGAGTATACAGAAGAAAGACGGGCAGCCGAAAAATTGCATGATCTCCATGTTCTTTATCAGCAGATGGAGCAGCATTTACAAGATGAATATGTGCACTCAGAAGACTATTTGACTCTTCTTTCCCAGCAAATTCCTTCAGCTGAAGAAATAAAAGGAGCACACATCTATATAGATGGTTTTTATCAATTTACACCGCAGCAGCTTCTTGTCATCGAACAGCTCTTGCTGTATGCAGCAAAAATAACTGCGGCTTTCACAGTAGATCGATCCTATCATGATAGGCAGCCAAATGAACTTGATTTATTTCGTATGACAGGTAAAACGTATTTCCAGCTCTATCAGCTTGCTAAAGAGTGCGGAGCTGACATTTCTGAAAATATTTTTGAAAGAAATCATCGGCACCTTTATACACCAGATCTTGCTTATTTAGAACACCAATATGAGCATCGGCCCGTTCAGCCATATCAGGAAAACACCCCTCATCTCACAGTGTCTAAAAGTGCAAATAAACGAGCTGAAATTGAGGGAGTAGCGAGAGATATCCTTGATTTAGTGAGAGAAAAAGGACTCAGACTGCGAGATATCTCGATTGTAGCACGGCATGTAGATGACTATAAAGATACGTTAAAAGAGGTTTTTCGAGATTACGATATTCCTTTTTTTATTGATGGAAATGAATCGATGCAGTATCATCCGCTCATTGAATTAATTCGTTCGAGCTTGGATGTCATAAAAGGAAATTGGCGGTATGAAGCGGTATTTCGCTGCGTGAAAACAGAGTTCTTATTTCCGCTTGAAATCACTAAGAACAAAGCGAGAGAGCAGGCAGATCAGCTTGAAAACTATTGCATTGCTTATGGTGTAAAAGGAGAGCGCTGGACAAACGGTTCCCGGTTTCATTACAGGCGTTTCCAATCATTAGATGAGGATTTCGGACAAACAGATCAAGAAATTGAAATGGAACAAATGCTAAATGACGTCAAAGAATGGATCGCGTCCCCGCTTTACCAGTTGCAGAAAAGGCTCAAAAAAGCGCAAAAGGTAAGGGACATGGTAGAGGCTGTCTATGTCTTTTTAGAAGAGATACAAGTACCAGATAAGCTTGAAAAAGCGAGGCTTGAGGCTGAAGAAGCAGGTCGATTAGCTGAAGCAATGCAGCACGGGCAAGTATGGGATGCGGTGATTCAATTAATGGATGAATTTGTTGACATGCTAGGTGACGAAGAGCTCTCATTTCCCTTATTCCAACAGATGATAGATACAGGGTTAGCTTCTCTAAAATTCGCTTTGATTCCGCCTTCACTCGACCAAGTATTTATTGGAAGTATGGATTTATCCAGAATGTATCAAGTGAAGTGTACGTTTATCATTGGTGTAAATGATGGCGTTATTCCCGCACGTCCCTCTGATGAGAGTGTATTGTCTGAGGATGACCGAGAATGGTTAAAACGAGCAGGAGCAGAGCTAGCAGAGACAGGAAAGGAACGGCTGCTAGATGAGCAATTTTTAATTTACCAAGCGTTATCAAGTCCATCCCATCATTTGTATCTATCCTATGCGGCTTCTGATGCAGAAGGACGTTCTCTATTGCCTTCGACACTCATCAAGTATTGCCAAGAGCTTATGCCAAATCATCAGCAGGCTCTTTATGTGTTAGATCCAGAACAGCTGGAAGACGATGAGCAATTAAAATTTGTAGCGAATGAGCATGTTTCGTTGTCGTATACCATCTCACAGCTGCAGCAATGGCTCAATCAATATCCCATCAGCGGTGTATGGTGGAGTGTCTATAACTACTTAATGACATCTCCTCATCGGGATGTATCAAAAAACATCATGTCAAGCTTGTTCTTTACAAATCGAGCGAAGCCATTAAAGCCTAATGTCACAAAAGAGCTTTACGGTGACCATATTCAGGGCAGTGTTTCAAGAATGGAGAAGTTCAATGCGTGTGCATTCTCTCACTTTGCTTCCCACGGTTTAAAACTAAAGGATCGACAATTTTACAAATTGGAAGCACCCGATATCGGCCAATTGTTTCACTCGGCTTTGAAGCATATTTCAGATACGCTAGTTGAACAAAAAAAGGATTGGAAAAACCTAACGAAGGAAGATTGTGTCACCTATTCAAGACATGCAATCGAACAGCTTGCTCCGCGTCTTCAAAAGGAAATTCTATTAAGCTCTAATCGGCATGCTTATATTAAAGAAAAGCTTCAGAAAATCTTGATTCGAGTCTCTTCTATATTAAGTGAACATGCCAAATTGAGTGGATTTTCTCCGGTAGGGCTTGAGTTAGGTTTTGGAGGTCAAGGGCCTTTGCCGCCGTTTACTTTTCAATTAAAGAATGGCTGCACGATGGAGCTTGTCGGAAGGATTGACAGGGTAGATAAGGCAGAAGGTTCAAAAGGGCTGCTTTTAAGAATCGTCGATTACAAATCCAGTGAGAAAGGTCTTGACCTAGCAGAAGTATACTATGGTCTTGCCTTGCAAATGCTCACATACTTAGACCTAACCATTACGTATTCGAAAGAGTGGCTCGGCGTAGAAGCAACGCCTGCTGGCATTTTATATTTCCATATTCATGATCCGCTCATTCAAGCACCGATTCCACTTGCAGAGGATGAAATTGAGCAGGAAATCTTCAAGAAATTTAAAATGAAGGGTTTATTGCTTGAAGATGTGGAAGCAGTAAAGCTAATGGATCAAACGCTTGATTCAGGTAGATCGCAAGTCATTCAAGCCGGTTTGAAAAAGGATGGGTCTTTCCGTTCTGATTCGGCAGTTTTAAGTGAAGATCATTTCCATATACTCACACAACACGTTCGGCGCACATTTGAAGAAGCAGGCGAAAGAATTACAAATGGAGAGGTCGCAATTAATCCATATAAATTAAAGGATCAAACACCTTGCCGCTTTTGTTCATTCAAGTCTATTTGCCAATTCGATGAATCAATAGAAGATAATGATTTTAGGGTGCTCACCTCTGAAAAGGATGATGTTGTGATAGAACGGATCAAAAAAGAAGGGGATCAGTATGCAAATACCAAAACCGAATAACAGTACGTGGACGGATGACCAGTGGGAAGCCATCGTTTCAGAAGGACAAGATATCTTGGTTGCGGCGGCGGCAGGGTCAGGTAAAACAGCTGTTTTGGTTGAACGCCTGATTCGAAAAATGACCCGGCCTGAACATCCAGTTGATGTGGATCGTCTGCTCGTTGTGACTTTCACAAATGCTTCTGCGGCAGAGATGAAGCATCGGATCACAGAAGCACTTGAAAAAGAATTAGCCAAAAACCCTGGGTCTCTTCATATGAGAAGGCAGCTGTCCCTCATGAATCGAGCCAATATTTCAACCTTGCACTCCTTTTGCTTGCAGGTTTTGCGCACCTTTTACTATGAAATTGATCTTGATCCAGGCTTTCGTTTGGCTGACCAAACAGAAGGAGAATTATTAGGAGATGAAGTGTTAGACGAACTGTTTGAGGATGAATATAAGGCTGGAAAGCCATCATTCTTTGAATTGGTTGATCGTTATACATCTGACCGTCACGACTTAGATTTGCAATGGCTCGTGAAGAGAATTTATGAGTTTTCGAGATCTCATCCTTCTCCGGAGCAATGGATGCGGGCATTTCTTTCACTTTATGATGTAGATGCTCAAACAAAAGTAGAAGAATTACCGTTTTATCCATATATCAAAGAAGATCTTTCTCTCGTTCTCCGGAGCTGCCAGGAGCTGCTTGAACGAGCTCTTTCGCTATCAAAAGAACCGGGCGGCCCAGCACCGAGAGCAGAGAATTTTATAGATGATTTAGAGCAAGTCAATGAATTAATCCGTCATCAAGATGATTTTGAGAAGCTTTATGAGCTTTTGCCGAACGTCAATTTTAAAAGGCTCAAAACGTGCAAAGGGGACGAATATGACCCTGCTCTCTTAGAAAAATCCACAGATGCACGTAATCAAGCAAAAAAACAATTAGAAAAACTAAAAGATGAATACTTCATGCGCAGTCCTGCCCAACATTTAAAAAGCTTAGCTGAAATGAAGCCAGTTGTGGAGACGCTTGTAGAGCTTGTGATCCAATTTGGTGAGCGTTTCGAAAGAGCGAAGCAGGAAAAGTCAATTGTCGACTTTTCGGATTTAGAGCACTATTGCTTACGCATTTTAGCGGAGCAGGATGCAGAAGGACATTTGATCGAAACAGAAGCTGCCAAATACTATCAACAGCAGTTTGAAGAAGTGCTCGTTGATGAATACCAGGATACAAACCTTGTACAAGAAACGATTTTAAAGCTTGTATCTAAGGGGAAACATTCTGCAGAGGGCAATCTGTTTATGGTTGGTGATGTAAAGCAGTCAATTTATCGTTTTAGGCTGGCAGAGCCTATGCTCTTTTTAAACAAATATAAACACTTTCAACCAGACGGCAAAGAAACAGGGAAGAGAATCGATTTAAATAAAAACTTCCGTAGCCGTTCAGATGTTTTAGATAGTACGAACTTTTTGTTCAAGCAGCTGATGGGGGAAACAGTGGGAGAAATTGAATATGATGAACAAGCTGAATTAAAGCTTGGAGCGAGTTATCCAGAAAGCAAAGATACAACGACAGAAATGCTTCTTGTCCACTTAGATCAGCAGGAAGCAGAAACCGGCGAAGAGCGAGAAGAGCTCGAGACCGTCCAATTTGAAGCGAGAATCATTGCTAAAAAAATAAAAGAATTAGTGGAGCAGCCATTTCAAGTGTACGATGCAAAGCAGCAAATGACCCGTAATTTGCAGTATCGTGACATTGTCATTTTGCTTCGGTCTATGCCTTGGGCTCCACAAATGATGGAGGAATTAAAGAAGCAGGGAATCCCTGTATATGCGAATCTTTCCTCTGGTTATTTTGAAGCAACAGAGGTGTCTGTCATTCTTTCATTGTTAAAAGTCATCGATAATCCATATCAGGATATCCCGCTTGCTGCTGTTTTAAGATCACCTATTGTTCATTTAGACGAAAATGAATTGGCTCTGATTCGAACGAGTGATAAAAAAGGCACGTATTATGATGCTGTAAAGGCATTCATGAGTGTGACGCATTCTGATCACCCTACATGCAAAAAACTAGAGCGATTTTTCCAATTACTGCGCAAGTGGCGTGATTTTTCTATCAATCATTCGGTGGCAGAATTAATTTGGGAAGTCTACCGTGATACGCAGTATCTTGATTATGTTGGCGGAATGCCTGGAGGTAAGCAGCGACAGGCAAATCTTCGTGCCCTTTATGACCGGGCTAAGCAATACGAAAAAGCTGCCTTTAGAGGGCTATTCCGATTCCTTCGTTTTATTGAAAGAATGCAGGAGCGTGGGGATGATCTTGGTGCAGCAAAAACGTTCAGTGAAACAGAGGACGTTGTGCGCATGATGACGATCCACAGCAGTAAAGGATTAGAATTTCCAGTCGTCTTTACCGCAGGGCTCGGCAGAAACTTTAATATGATGGACTTAAACCAGTCTTATTTACTTGATAAAGAACTAGGCTTTGGAAGCAAGTACATCCATCCTGAGCTGAGAATTAGTTATGCGACATTACCGCTTGTGGCGATGAAAAAAAAGATGAGAACAGAGTTGTTATCTGAAGAATTAAGGGTCCTATATGTAGCGCTCACAAGGGCTAAAGAAAAATTATTTCTAGTCGGCTCTGTCAAAAATCAGGTGAAAGCATTAAGCAAATGGCAAAATGCCGCAACCGGAGAAGAGTGGCTGCTCCCTGATTTTGAACGGTATCAATCGAAAACATACTTAGATTTCATTGGCCCTGCCCTTATCCGTCATCAAGCGATGTCATCTGTTTTAGAAGAAACAGGAGATATTGTTCTTTCGCATCCGTCTACATTCACTATCTCATTTACGCAAGCTTCTGATCTTTTAAAGGAAGATATGTCACTTGAAAAAAAGGAGCAAGACGAGATTGTACAAGCATTGATCGATGGTCTACCTGTTGAAGGATATGGTGATGCTGATGAGAAGGTGGCAGAGAGACTCTCATGGAAATATCCGTATCTAGCGGCCTCGCAAGTCGGCACAAAGCAGTCTGTTTCCGAGATAAAAAGAATGAAAGAAATACAGGATGAGTACAGTGTTCCTTCTTCTATTCGAAAAGCTCGTGCAACATTGTATGACCGGCCAGCTTTCATGAAGAAGAAAACACTCACTGCCGCAGAACAAGGCACCGCAATGCATACAGTGATGCAGCATATCCCGCTTCCTTCTGAGGAGCCCTATGATGAATCACGTATAGGACACCTGCTCGAATCCTTACAGCAGCGAGACTTGCTAACAGATGAGCAGATCCAGTCAATTAATCAAGAAGGAATTGCTGCTTTCTTCTCTACTTCAATTGGTCAAAAATTGCTAAAAGCGGACTGGGTGAAACGAGAGGTGTCATTTAGTTTGGTGTTACCTGTTAAAGAGGTATACAGTCATATTGATACTGAGGGAGAGCCTGTTCTGATTCAAGGAATGATTGACTGTTTATTTGAAACAGATGGAAAGCTATATTTACTAGATTATAAAACTGATAGAGTACAAGGCAGATATACAGTTGACGCTGCTGAACCGATCTTGAAAAAGCGTTATGAAACCCAAATAGCGTTATATGCAAAAGCTGTAGAGCGTTTGACAAACAGAACATTAGAGGAGAAAATTCTCTATTTCTTCGATGGGAATTTAGAAATCTCTTTATAAATGGTTCGGAATGAGAGGTGAATCACATGAGGATTCTGCATACAGCGGATTGGCATTTAGGGAAAACCCTTGAAGGTCGAAGCCGGCTTGATGAGCAAGCACAGTTTTTAGATGAACTGTATCAAATCGTGAAAGACGAACACATTGATGTCATTGTGATGGCCGGTGATGCCTTTGATACAGTGAATCCGCCTGCTAGAGCAGAGCAGCTTTTTTATGAAAGTCTATCTGCCTTATCTGATAAAGGAAAACGGCAGGTAGTGGTCATTTCAGGCAACCACGATAATCCGGATCGCTTATCAGCTGCATCTCCTTTAACAAATGATCAAGGGATTCATTTAATTGGATATCCGACAAATGACATCATCCGTGTCGATGTTCCTTCTGCGGATGAACGTTTATCCATTGCAGCACTCGCTTATCCGTCTGAGGCGAGACTAAATGAGGTGCTAGCTGAAACATTTGAAGAGAAATTGCTTCGTGATCATTACAATTTAAAGATTCAACAAGCGTTTCAACATTTAAGTACTCAATTTCAACCGGATACAGTCAATATGGCAACAAGCCACATTTATGTGGCAGGAGGAAGTCAAACAGATTCAGAAAGACCGATTGAAGTAGGCGGCGCCTATACCGTTGCGGCTGAAAGCCTGCCAGAAGCAGCTTGCTATGTTGCACTTGGTCATTTGCACAGGCCGCAAACGATCAAACGTGCCAAAACGATTGCTCGTTATTCTGGATCACCTCTTGCTTATAGCTTTTCTGAATCAGGCTACGCCAAATCAGTCACAATTGTAGAGGCAAAACCGAATGAAAAAGCGAGCTGGAAAGAAGTGTTTTTATCAAGCGGAAAACCACTTATGAAATGGAAGGCGACTGAGGGACTGAGTCAAGTGTACGAGTGGCTGGATGAAAAACGGGATCTTCAGGCGTGGATTGATCTAGAGATTCATTTAACAGACCAGCTCTCTATTGAAGAGATTCATCAGCTCCGAAAGCAGCATAACGGGTTTGTTCACATTCGTCCAAAGTTCAAAGAACTACAGCAAATAGAAGAGCAAAAGCAAGTGGAAAAACTCTCGATCGAAGAGAGGTTCGTGAAGTTTTATGAGCGCCAGACAGGTGGCGGTCTGCCTGATGAAAAAACAGTCAAACTGTTTTTAGAGCTAGCCAATGATATGCAAGAGGAGGAAGCGACTTGAAGCCGATTACGCTGACCATTAAAGGACTTCATAGCTTCAGAGAAGAACAAATAATTGACTTTAGCTCATTATGTGATGCGGGTGTGTTTGGCATATTTGGACCGACAGGAAGTGGAAAGTCTTCCATATTAGACGCCATGACACTGGCACTCTATGGCAAAGTGGAGCGTGCGTTAAATAATACACATGGTATTTTGAACCAAGCGGAAGAAAAGCTGTCGGTTTCCTTTACATTTGCTTTGCAAAAGGAACACCACATTTCTTATAAAGTTGAACGTGCTTTCAAACGAGCGGATGAAATGAAAGTCAGAACGACATTATGCCGCCTAATTGAAATCGGTGATACGCAGACAGTTCTCGCAGATAAAGCGAGTGAGGTGAATCGTAAAGTAGAAGAACTACTCGGATTAACCATTGATGACTTTACCCGTGCGGTTGTCTTACCTCAAGGGAAGTTTGCAGAATTTCTCTCCCTCAAAGGGGCAGACAGACGTCAAATGCTTCAGCGGTTGTTTAACTTGGAGAAATATGGAGATCAACTCGTCAAGCGATTGCGTGCAAAGGCTCAAAAGCATTATGGGCAAAAAAATGAACTGCTAGCTGAACTGAATGGTTTAGGAGAAGCTGGTCCAGAGGCGCTGGCAAAAGCAAAGGAAGCAGCTGAGCAGGCAAAGGCTATTTTTCATGAGAAAAAACAAGCGCGGGACGAAGCGTTCACTGCTTTTACAAAGGCGCAAGCGATCTGGCAGTATCAAAAGGAACAAGAAGCTTACGAGACTGAACAAAACAAGCTGAATTTACTGGCACCATCAATAGAAGAGAAAAAGACGAAGCTCCATATCGCAGAGCAGGCAGAGACGCTAAAGCCCTATGCGGATGCATTGACAAAGGCTGAAAAACAGCTTTCTCAAGCATCGAAAGAGAAAGAGGAAGCAGAAAAGCAGCTGCTGCATCAACGAACGATCTATGATCAAATGGCGCGGGAGTATGAGCAAGCCCGGCAAAAGAAAATAGAGACAGAGCCAGACCTTCTCCAAAAGAAAGAACAGCTGATTCAGCTAAAAGAAATTGAACGTAAAAAAGAGGCAGCTTTTCAGGAAAAGACGAGCATAGAGCGCCAAAAAAATGAAAAAGCGCAGCAGCTCCTCCAAAAGAAGAAAGAAGCGGAGAATCTCCAATCTCTATTAGAGCGTGCACTAACGAAACAAACACAGCTGAAGCATGAGCTGGAGCAGTTACAAGTATCAGTTAAAGAACGCAAAAGTGTACAGGATGCTTTACGTTTAAGTGAAAATGTTGAAAGAATAAACCTCAGCATTCAAAAGGAAAAGCAAAGGCTGGAGGAGCTCAACAAGCGAGCCTCACAGACATCAGAAGCATATGAAAAGCTTCAAAAGCAGCAAAACGACCATCATGAAAAAATAGACCAATCGTTTCAAGCAATTGAACACCTCTATTTTTATGTATGTGAACTCGAACGAGCTCTGACAGAATGGAGTCAAAAAGAACAACAACAGAAACTCGAAAAATTAAAGCAGCGTGATGCGGTAAGGGCGGCAGAATTAAGAAAAGAATTAGCGGCAGAGCTAGTAGAAGGTGAGCCATGTCCGGTTTGTGGCTCAATTCATCATGATCCAAAGGCTTTGGAATCCAAGGACCATGAAGAAACCGTGGCACAAGTCGATGAAGTCATTCAACGGATGGACAAAGAGCTCAAGCAGGCAGAAGAGTATGGGAGAGACATGTATGCCGCAAAGCAGCTCCTCGAAACGCATGCCAATCAATTAGTGAAACAATTCGCTTTCTTATCTCAGAAAGCCCATGGGGCGGAAGTCGCTGCAGCAGTAGAAAAAACGGTACAAAATCCGCAGTCTTTGCAGGGTCTGGTGCAAGAATGGAAAGGCATAAAACAGGATACTCAAGAAGTTGAACATAAACGAGCTCGTTTAATGGATGAAACGCATGATCAAGTAGCAGAGATGAGCAAGATAAAAGAGCAAATGACTTTTGAACAGCAGCGCATCGAAGAATTAGAGGTGCTGATCAAAGAGTTTGATGCTGAGCTTTCAGAGCAAACGACTCAATTTGAACAGACCTTCCCGCATCTTACATTGAATCAAGTACAAGAAATGCAAAAGCAAATCGATGAAAAGGACCAACAAGCGGAAGGCTATAAAGAACGTATTGAGAAAAGCATTACGTTTTTGGAAGAAAAACAGCTAGCAAAAGAGCAGCTGCAGACAGTGATATACAATGTCGAGAAAGAACTTGATAAACTAGCGCATCAGTTAGAAAGTCAGCAGCAGCTTATCCAACAATATGAAACAGATTTAGGCCGATATCCATTAAAAGCTGCCTCTATTTCTGATGAACTTATAGAGGTTGAACACACCCTTTCTCTTCTTAATGAGAAAGAGCAGCAATCGTACAAGCAATTGCAGTACGCGCAGCAGTTGTTTAGTGAAGCGCAAAGTCATTTTTCAAGCAGTGAGCGTCAGCTTCAAGAGGCGAACAGGCGAAAACAAGAAGCAGACGCAGCATGGGAAAAAGAAGCAGCATCTTCTCCTTTTCATATGCCGCAGGAAATTGAGTCTGTTTCAATGGAACAGCCAGTACGTCAATCGGTCAAACAGGAAATTGAGGAGTTTGAGGATAAAAGAAAGGAATGTGCCGCAAACTTAAAGCGAATTTCTGAATTACTGAAAGAAGAGTCACTGGATGAAAAGCAGTGGACGGACATTCAGCACAGAAAAGCTGCAGCTGAAAAAGCATTGGAAGAAGCGACAGCAATGAGTGGGTCCGCACATGAACACCTGCGTGTGATTGAAGAGAATCATCAGCGCTTTGCAAGTATTCACGAACGATTGGAAGCACTGCAGGAAGAAATTGATCGCCTTGATAAACTGCAAACTGTTTTTAAAGGGAATACGTTTGTTGAATTTTTAGCAGAAGAACAGCTGGAAAGTGTCAGTCGTGATGCATCCGCCCGCTTAGGTATGTTGACGAGACAAAGATATGCGATTGAGGTCGACTCAGAAGGCGGCTTTGTTATGCGTGATGATGCAAATGGAGGTGTCAGGCGTCCTGTGTCCAGCTTGTCCGGCGGGGAAACTTTCTTGACATCGCTGGCGCTGGCGCTTGCTCTTTCTGCACAAATTCAGCTGAGAGGTGAATTCCCGCTGCAATTCTTTTTCCTTGATGAAGGATTCGGTACGCTCGATCAAGACTTGCTTGATACGGTCATTACCGCATTAGAGAAGCTACAGTCTCACAATTTAGCAGTTGGTGTTATTAGCCACGTGGAAGAATTGAAAATGAGACTACCGAAGAAACTGATTGTCCATCCAGCAGATCCAAGCGGGAAAGGGACAACGGTCTCAATGGAATTAATGTAAATGTTGAGGTGATAACAGGGTGGCAAAGCAAACCATTGGATTATGTGAGCTGTGCGGAAGACAACATGTCCTGCTTACAGAACACCACTTAACACCAAGAGAAGAAGGTGGGGCATTTTTACCGACTGCCTTCCTGTGTATCCCCTGCCATAAACAAGTGCATGCTCTCTTTACAAACCAGGAGCTTGCCGCACGCTTGAATACACTTGATGCACTAAGGCAGGATGAAAAGCTTGCATCGTACATCAAATGGATTCGAAAACAGCCGGCAAGCAAGCTGGTTAAAACAAAAAAATCGAGACAACGCAGAAAAAAATAAGCATAAAAAGCGCTCCTCTCAATGAAATGCCTTTAGAGGAGCTGCTTTATGCATTGCCTACCATATTCTGATCATTTAAGTCAGGATCCACATAGTTGGTGGCGCTAATGCCATTATTTAATATCAAGAAATCTCCGGTATTCCCCGCTCCAGAGCCTAAAGCAGATTTTGATGAACTCTTAGGCGACAGATAGAATGAATCACCGACGTTTACGACGCCTCCAGAAATAGAGTTAATGTAAATGGGTCCGACAATTGCTGGCATAATCGACATCCTTTATTCGAAGTCATATCACCATCATATGCGTAGGTAGGTCCACTTGTGAGTTTGGCGGACTTTCGTCGTTGCTAAATAACTCTCGAATATGCTTCACTCTTGCAACGCCATTCATTCCACATGTAGAGCCAATTTGAAACACAGAAGAGGAAGACACCCCTTCTACATGTATTGAAGAAACTTTAATCACAGGCTTCTCGTGATAAAAAGCTGTTCTGACAGATCGTTCCGGCAGCATCAATGGAATCGGCTCAAAATATACTTCAAATTCTTTCGCATTTAAGTTTTCTGCTTCATAGCCATAAAACAAACTAAGCGTCCGTTGAACAGCTAACACCTTGACCTTCGGGCATAGCTCCTGTGTATCACCAATTTGAACGACACTCGAAATCCCGACAGAATTCACCTTCGAGAACTTCACTTGAGATGTGCGCTTAATCATTATCGAGGTGCCAGAGGAACAAACGGGCCAATGATCAAAGATTCTGGCGGTGTATCAAAAATGGAGGATAATTGTACATGATCTGTGTCCCCGATGATAAATAGGGAAGAGGACGAAACCCCAACTACTTTAATGCTTCCGGTCTCGATGTTGCGGTTGACGACTGTGAAATTCATCCGTTTTCCTCTCCTTTCGTTTCATTTGGAATATGGGCTAAGAAGTGCTCAATCGCTCGTTTAACATCATGCTTCACATATTCAGCAA
Source organism: Bacillus pumilus (assembly GCF_900186955.1). Lineage (NCBI taxonomy): Bacteria > Bacillati > Bacillota > Bacilli > Caryophanales > Bacillaceae > Bacillus > Bacillus pumilus. Next base: position 1,082,528 of record NZ_LT906438.1, read on the forward strand.
TTTGCTCTGAACGCTGCAGCGGAGTCATATCTTCCCGGTGCGGGAGCTGTCCTGCATAGTATTTGATTCTGCTGTCAATTTGTTTTCGGATGTCCTCAATGATGTGGTGTTTGTTGCTTTCATCCAGGGACCCTTCATATCGCTGTTCTAGCTCTTCAAGAAGTTCTGGCGCTTCTTCATTTAAGAATGCGTCGACAAGCTGGCGTGTTTGATTGAAAAATTGATCAGCCGTTTCTTGCTGCATCATTCCAATGCCCGGGGTTGTTGTTTGGCCCACTTCAAAGTTTTGAACACTGTTTGGATCAGATGGATTGAGGCCGATATTCAGCGTACCTTCCAGCCGCTCGATTTTCAGTTGATCAAATTGATAATCAATCCGTTCAATCGTCGTTGTCGGTTTATCCTTGATCATTTGCATTTCCTGCTGAAGTTCGTTAAGCCTTTTTTCAAGCATCATGATTTGTTGTGTTTGTTTTTGAATGATGCCATATACTTGTGAAGCGTTGCTTTGATAGTCATACATTGACATACACCTCCGGGGATTGCAGATGAACTTAAGTTGTTGGTGACTGAAGCGGTACAAAAGGTGCTGTGCTTGCGCCTTGGGATTCTTCAATTCCTTGTGTGCCTGCTGCGGCAGGTGCTGCTTCTACGTAGCTGCCCGTGTTATACAGATTAGAAAGAGCTTTAATTGAACCAGCGCTCCCAATTTGCAGCACAGAGGAGTTACTGACAGACTCTACACGCAAATAATTAATTTGTATCGCTTGATTAATATAGAAGTTCAACGGATTCTCACTCCTTACAAGTTACCAACAAGCGGTTGATCAATGACATCACTGTCGTACGTATTTGTCACACTTTTATAGTTGCTAATGCGCAATTGATCACCAGTGTTAAAACTGCCTGCGCCAGCAAACGTTTTAACCTGACTATTTGGAGAAATGGTGATGCAGTCTCCAACATGAACGACTCCGCTCGTTCCGACGGCATTTACTTTAAAGGCTCCAACAATAGCCGGCATAGCGGTGCACATCCTTTATAAAAATAAGGCACTTTGTTTTTGGGCGTTTCACCATAGCTTATGATGGGTCTTTTAATGTGTGATTGTCTTTTTGAAAGCTTTTGATGAGAGGAATGAGGTGTATGGTTTACCCTTGTTTAGAGCATTCATTCGAGGTGTATTTGATGCCTTTATTTAAGAGTGTGTCAAGCTCTTGACTGCACCTGATGGTTTCTTCGGCATTCATCCCGAATTTTTTTGCGGTCTCAATTAAATGTAATCTTTTTTGTTCAATTTCATAATTGATCATAACGGACGCCAACTCTCACATTTTTTATCAAATAGAAGGATATGGTTAGTATACCCTATTTTTCTATAAAAAAAGTTGTTTCGTCAATATGAGTAATAAAGTGACAAAATTCGAAAGCGTCCTTACGTGCCATCTCTCTCTTTTCTTATTTCATTCTGTAAATAACGTCGTCTTTTGTTGATATACTGCCGGATGACCTCTCGTTCTGATTGTAGGATGTCTTTTCGGTCTCTCGTATAAGGATCATCTCCAATTCGGTTCTCAATAGAAGCATGCCATTTCTCAATGATTGGACAAAGCCGGTCTTCTAAAAAATGTGTATCGAGTACATGCTGAAAAAGCGTGTAATAGGCTCTCTTAAACGAAGGGATATCTAGTAATCTAGCAGTTAAAGTATTAAAGCCGCTTACTGGAATATAATCAAAAGCCATTTCTTCTCCATGAATGTCACGGCCCCATGTCGCATCATAATCCCAAGGAAGTACTTGGAATCTGCCTTGTTCATTCACATAAAGAGCGTAGTTATGGACAAAGCCGTCAAAGTTTTGTGTGCACACGACACCAATGAGCCAGCGGAAATACTGGGTCACATCTAGGTATTGCTCAATCTTTTCTGCAAATATGTCATCTTTCGCTGTGTTGAGAAAATAAATAAATTCGCTCAGCTGCTGGTCATGTTCAGAAGTCCCCGTTTTTTTCTCGTACCCGAGGAGAAGGTGTTTTTTTGGCTTTTTATCAAACGAACTTAAAAGGGAGAAGTTGGCGTCGTCATCGACTGCATAATAAATGCCGCCTCCTGAAAGCTGCCTTTTCTGAAAAAAGTGCTCATCGACGGATTCTATTTTTAAATAAATGCCTTCTTTTCTTCCGTTTATAGTGAGAAACACATGAGACGCAGCCGGGCTTAGCACACCTATCTGCTCGAAGAAATAAAAGGACAGCCTGTTTCGGATAAACGAAGGGTCATTGTACTCCGCATTTAAATGAAAGATGGATTCGCCTTGTCTTTGCTTTGGCTTACGATATTCAATTTGATAGGACTTTTTTTTCAGCTTTCTAATGTGAGACCCGCGGTATGAAGCGTAAATATGTGATTTGATCTGGCCGGTTTTCAAAATGGCTTCAACAGGTTCGTCGTTCCATATGTCTTTTCTTAATTCAATCAGGTCCTTTGGATGAATCCAAATATCCATTTGCTTTAAAGGTTCTGTAGTCATGCGTTCATCATCCTCCTATGCTCTTCTTTACGATATGAAAATGAAGGAATGTCCTGTACCCGTTTGTTAGGTATTCATGGAGTTTTAAAAGAAAGGGGCATCCGCCAAGAACACTTGTCTACCCAGTCTCGTAATATAAAGCAGAGAAGATAAACAGCTTGATCTGTTTGTTTTGTCAAAGTATAGACTGGAAGGGGAATCGTTCGTGAGCACATTTGATCATTCACATATTGAACATGCAGTGGATTCACTTCGAAGTGAAGGACGTGATCATCACTTAGATCGTGAGCCAGAATCGAGACGATCGCATAAGTCAGCTCGTTCTCGTCATTCAAATCGCGGTCATTGGTTCTTTGGCGGTGGTGGACGCCGTAAATCATGTCGCAGTAAAAAAAGCTACAGAAGCTATCGCTCAAAGAAAAGCTATCGTTCAAAGAAAAGCATGAAGAGTAAAAAATCATGTAAAAGCAAAAAATCTTACAGAAGCAAAAAGAGCGAACCGAAAAAGTCACATCGCAGTAAACACAGATCCCATCATAAGAAAAGCTGCCGCAAGTCATGTCGCAGTAAACACAGATCCCATCATAAGAAGAGCTGCCGCAAGTCACATCGCAGCAAACACAGATCCCATCATAAGAAGAGCTGCCGCAAGTCACATCGCAGCAAACACAGATCCCATCATAAGAAAAGCTGCCGTAAGTCACATCGCAGCCATCGATCGAAACGTTCTCATCATCATAGACGCAGTCACTCTAGTCAAAGAGGTGGAAAGAAAAAGCATCATTCCCAAAATAGAGGAAATGTTGATCGCAAATGGGACCAAGGGAACATGTGGGAGTATCGCCGCTACCGCTAAACATCAGATCATCTTTTTTGAAACCCTTTTTAAAAGAGAGTATGATAAAAAAGGGTTTTTTTTATTTCATAGAGAAATAAAATGAGACATCATCACTTAGCGAAATGAAGATTGTGAGGGGAAGACATGAAGTTTTTTACAGGTGAGATACATAGCAGGATGTTTATTGGGGTGGTCATTGATGATGAATGGGTCATGGACGTCAAAAAGGCAGAAGTCAAATTATTTGAGCTTGAGACACTGCCAAACTCTTTAGCTGAATGTATTCATATGGGGGACAAGTTTGTTGAGCATGTCAAACAGCTCCTTGACTGGGCTGAGAAAAAAGAAGAGGATCGCGGTTCTTATGTATATCCGCTGTCGGACGTGAAACTCCATGCGCCGATTCCAAAGCCAGCTAAAAACATCATGTGTGTTGGAAAGAATTATCAAGATCATGTCATGGAGATGGGAAGTGCAGCGGATATTCCTAAAGATGTGATGATCTTTACAAAGGCACCTACTTCAGTCGTTGGACATGAAGCGGATATCCACCTTCATGAAGATGTGACGAGTGAACTGGATTATGAAGGGGAGCTTGCGATCGTGATGGGCAAATCAGGGAAGAATATTGCACCTGAAGAGGTCCGCGATTATCTATTTGGTTACACCATTTTAAATGACGTAACGGCAAGAGATTTACAGAAAAAACACAAACAATTTTTCATAGGTAAAAGCTTAGATACAACCTGCCCGATAGGACCTTATATTGTGCATAAGTCAATGATCGAGGATCATGGCGCGCTCCATGTGGAAACAAAGATAAATGGAGAGGTTCGTCAGTCTGCCAGTACGGAATTGATGATCTTCGCCATCGAGGATATTGTCTCCACTCTTTCAAAAGGGATGACACTAGAAGCGGGTGACATCATTGCAACGGGAACACCTTCTGGGGTTGGCAAAGGCTTTGAACCGCCTAAATTTTTAGTTTCAGGGGATCGAATCGACATCACCATTGAACCGATTGGGACGCTATCAAATCGCGTCAAATAAAGAGTGAGATGACACAGGATTGTCGCTTTGTGTTCGACTTATTTCGTGGTACGATGAGAAGGTAATTGTTCTGATAAAGGGGGAAATAACAGATGGGAACGCATTTACATATTACAGCATGGGTGCTAGGAATTATTTTATTCTTCGTGGCCTTTGCTCTAGCAGGTAAAAACGACAAAGGTGCTAAAATTGTGCACATGATTGTCAGACTATTGTACTTGATCATTATCGCCACAGGCGTAGAGCTGTATGTTCGCACAGGAATGAAGATTCCAGGTTTCGGTGGCGAGTATATCGGTAAAATGATTTTCGGTATCCTTGTGATCGGCTTCATGGAAATGGTTCTTGTACGCAAGAAAAAAGGAAAATCGGTGACTGGTGTATTGATTGGTTTTATCGTACTCGCGATTGTGACCATTCTTCTCGGTTTACGTCTGCCGATTGGTTTTCATATCTTTTAACATAAAAAGGACATTGCTTATACGAAGCAGTGTCCTTTTTATATGCCTTCAAATTGCGAAACTGACCGGTGACCGTCAGAAGTGGTCCATTCAAAACGAATTTGACCTGCGGCGGAGTCGTGGTGACATTGAAGGGCAAGTGATTGTGTATCTGTCGAAAACTGAAAGAAAGAAACTCGTTGAAAAGAATGAAAGGAAGAGAAAACACAATCGTAGACAGAAAAGCCAAGCTGCTCTACCTGTGCAATGATTTCATAAAAGACGTTTTCAGGAACGAACATCAGGAGGTCAAGCCATCCTTTGGCAAGTGATGCTGTATATTGAATCACTTCACCGCCTCGTACTTCTAACAGCTGTCCACTTTCATGAAGGATCATGGAGCCGAGCAGTTCCCCTTTTGTCCACCTGTCATTATCCTTCAAACAGATCATCGTGCTTTGAAGACTTTCTGGTAGCATGATTTCTCCTTCTTCATCTTCAATCAGACAATGCCCGTTTTCAATGAGTAAATACCCGCTACACCATCTTCGGCTGCAACGTTCAAGCTGCTTCATTCGTTTTTCCATTTGCAAAAGCTCCTTTCCTCTTTCTTTTCTTACCAAATCATGCTTGTCCTATACGCCAGAGAAAAAAAGGACAAATCAACTATCAAGGAGACGATGCATAAACTAAGAAAGGCTGAATGAGAACACTTGAGGAAAAACGGATGGGAGCTGATGATGATGTGTGGAATAACAGGCTGGGCAGACTTTAAAAAGCAGCTCATCCAACAGGATCATGTAATCAATCAAATGACAGATACATTATCTAAAAGAGGGCCAGACGATACAAATACGTGGAAAAGTGAGCACGTTCTATTTGGACATAAAAGGTTAGCGGTTGTAGATGTAGAAGGCGGAAAGCAGCCGATGACATATACACATCAAAACCATGCTTATACCGTTGTATACAATGGAGAGCTCTATAACACAGAGGATATAAGAAAAGAATTGTTAAAAAGAGGCCACCGCTTTCTTGGGCATTCTGATACAGAGGTACTTCTTCACGCCTACACAGAATGGAAGGAAGAGTGTGTGACCCATTTTAATGGTATTTTTGCATTTGTGATTTGGGATAGTGAGCGTGAATTATTATTTGCAGGGAGAGACCGGCTCGGCGTCAAGCCATTTTTCTATACAGAACGTCATCATTCCTTTTTATTTGGTTCAGAAATCAAAGCGCTTCTTGCTCACCCTGATATGAAAGCAAAAGTCGATCATGAGGGATTATCGGAGATCTTTGGCTTAGGACCGTCTAGAACACCAGGGCAAGGAGTGTTTAAAGGGGTAAAAGAGCTAAGACCTGCTCATGCCTTGACCTTTTCAAAAGGCGGACTGCGTGTGTGGAGATACTGGAATGTCGAAAGCAAGGCGCATACGGACTCACTTGATGACACCGCACAGCACGTCAAGGATCTCTTTACAGATGCCGTCACAAGGCAGCTCGTCTCTGATGTGCCTGTATGTACATTTTTATCGGGTGGCGTCGATTCGAGTGCCATTACTGCCATTGCCGCTAAGCACTTTGAGAAAATAGGGAAAGCACCGCTTCATACGTATTCTGTTGACTACGAAGGGAATGATCAATTCTTTGAAGCAAGTCAATTCCAGCCGAATGCGGACGGTCCATGGATTGACCGCATGACCAAGGCGTTTCAAACGAATCATCACAGCTGCATCATTGGACAACAGGAGCTGGCTGCTTATTTAAAGGAAGCGGTTGAGGTCCGAGACTTACCGGGTATGGCAGATATTGATTCTTCCTTGCTTTGGTTCTGTCGAGAAATTAAAAAGGACTTTGTTGTGGGTTTGTCAGGTGAATGTGCGGATGAAATTTTTGGAGGTTATCCTTGGTTCCATACCGCAAATGAAACGAATGGTTTTCCTTGGATGAGATCGACGGAAGCTAGAACGCAGCTCTTACAAGACTCGTGGCAAAAGAAGCTGTCACTAAAAGAATATGCACAAAGCAAATATGAAGAAACCGTGGCGGAAACGCCTCTTTTAGATGGAGAAACTGGAGTAGATAAAGCCCGGAGAGAACTTTTTTACTTAAATATGGTTTGGTTTATGACAACGCTGCTAGATCGAAAAGACCGAATGAGTATGGGGGCGAGTCTTGAGGTACGTGTGCCATTTGCGGACCATCGTCTTGTCGAATATGTGTGGAATATTCCTTGGGAAATGAAAATGCATGGAAATCGTGAAAAAGGGGTTTTAAGGAAAGCATTAGAGGGAATTTTACCGAATGAAGTGCTTTATCGCAAGAAGAGTCCTTATCCGAAAACACATCATCCAGCTTATACCCAGGCTGTGAAAGAGATGTTAACAGATTGCCTTGCGCAAAAAGATTCTGTTCTTCACGAATTTCTAGATCCGAATCAATTAAAGCAGCTCATTGAAACGGAAGGAGCTTCCTTTCAAGTCCCTTGGTATGGCCAGCTTATGAAGGGCCCGCAATTAATCGCTCATCTGGCGCAAATTCATCATTGGTTTGAGACGTATCGAATTGATATAGAAGCGTAATAAAGGGTCGGCTTTCTTACATTTGTTGAAGGGAAGCCGGCTTTTTTTGATACATAATATGAGGCGAATAGAGCACATCGAAAGTTGATCTAATCTTTCTAATTTGTATAATTAACTTAAAGTGAATTAATTTGGAGGAAAAAGGATAATGAAAATCATTGTGATCGGAGCAGGACCAGGGGGACTTGCGGCAGCTATGATGCTTCAAAGCAAAGGACATGATGTTCATGTTTACGAAAAACAGCCCTTTGTTGGCGGACGTAACTCTAAGTTTCAACTGGGTGATTTCACGTTTGATACGGGTCCTACCTTTCTCAGCATGATTCATATTGCAGAGGAGCTGTTCGCCTTTGCTGGTAAAAATCTGTATGACTATATTGATGTGATTGAGTTAAAAGAAATGTATAGATTGATTTTTCAAGACGATCAGCTAGATATGATACGAGATCGTGATGAAATGTATAGACGGTTAGAAGCCTTTGCACCTGGAGAGGGCGAAGGGTATAGACGATTTATGAACGATACGAAGCGCAAAATGGATCGGCTGACACCTATTTTACAAAGTAAAATGGATCGTTTTCATCATTATTTGCGTCCAAAGGTGCTCAAAGCACTTCCGCAGCTTTCATTGAATAAGAGTTTATATGATGTGCTGTCAGATTATTTCTCAAACGAATCAGTGAAATATGCCTTTACATTTCAATCAAAGTATTTAGGCATGTCACCGTGGGAGTGCCCTGGTGCTTTCTCCATTCTATCATTTATGGAGCATGACACAGGTGTGTTCCATCCGAAGGGCGGGGTCAATCAGCTGTCAGAAGCGATGGCAAAAGTGGCGATTGAAGCTGGAGCAACGATTCATCTGTCATCTGGCGTCGAAAAACTGCTGACAGAAGGCAGGGAAGTAAAAGGCATTCGCTTAGAATCTGGGGAAGAAATACAGGCAGATGAAGTTGTCGTAAATGGAGACTTTGCACATGTGATGACAAAACTTGTAGAGCCAGGACTTTTAAAGAAATATAGCGAGAAAAAATTAAAAAAGAAAAAATTCTCATGCTCCACCTTTATGCTTTATTTAGGATTAGATACCATGTATGAGGAGCCGCATCATACCATCGTTTTTTCTGATGATTATGCTCAATTCGTCAAAGGCATTACGAAAACATTTGAGCTGCCAGATGATCCATCTATTTATATTCAAAATGCTAGCGTCACAGATGACTCACTTGCGCCAAAAGGAAAGTCCGCCCTTTATGTGCTGGCACCCGTTGCCAACAATCAAAGCGATATTGACTGGGAAGCACATCAAGATGAATTCAGAGAACTTGTGCTGGATACACTGGAGCGAAAAACCGGTTTTAAGAATGTAAGGCAGCATATAGAAGTCGAGCGGATGATCACACCGAAGCAATGGGAGGAAGACCTTTACGTATACGAAGGAGCCACATTTAACCTTGGTCACCAGCTGACGCAGATGATGGTTCTTAGGCCGCACAATGAATTTGATGAATTGGATCATTGCTGGCTTGTAGGAGGAGGAACGCACCCAGGAAGCGGACTGCCGACCATTTTAGAATCAGCACGTATCACGACAAATGCGATTCTTTCAAAGGAGAAAAATACGCACAAAACATTGCCGCAAGAAGAAAAGGGGAGCGCCTCATGAAAAAACATATATTGATTGCAGGTGGCGGTATTGGTGGGATGATCTCAGCACTTTATTTAAAAAAAGCGGGACATGATGTCACGCTTGTCGAAAAAAACGAGCGACTTGGCGGAAGACTTGCTTTTGTACGTGAGAAAGGATATAAAGTAGATGAAGGTCCGACCATTGTCCTACTTCCAGATATGTTAAAAGGTATTTTACATGAGGTAGGAATTGACGAAGCATCTCTTGATCTTTTGCAGCTTGATCCGCTGTATACGATTCAATTTCAAGATGGAACCTCCTACACGAAGTACTCTGATGCACTTCGTCAGCTAGAGGAAATCAGACGTGTATTTCCAAAGGAAGATCAAGGATTTCTAAGGTTTATGGAAGAAATGACAGACCGGTTTCAAGAAGGACAGCAAGCCTTTCTAGAGAAATCATTTCATGAAAAGCGTACATTTTTTACAAAAGCAAACATGAAGATTTTAATGAAATTAAAGGCGTATCGCACGGTTCAAAGTGCCCTGAAAAAGTATTTCTCAGACGAACGCCTGCGAGATGCATATGCACTTCAAACCCTCTATGTCGGAGGAAATCCATATGAAGCATCTGCTATATATTCGCTTGTTTCATATAGTGAGCACGCACATGGAATCTACTATTTAAAAGGCGGCTATGCGAGTTTAGTAGATATATTGGAAGGGCAGCTCATGAAAATGGGTGTGCATGTGAGAAAAAATGTCGAAGTCACGGAGCTAGAGTTTGATGGGAAGCGCGTGGTTAAAGCAAAAGTCAGTGACGCCCATATAGCAGCTGATGCCTTTGTCATCAACGGAGATTATCCAGCTGCGTTAAAACAGCTTGGTTTAGACGAACAAGATCGGCGAAAATACGTGCCGTCCTCTGGCTGTGTAATGGTGTATCTCGGGTTAAACAAAATGTACCATGATGCGCCTGTGCATCAATTCTTTATGGGCGAACACTTTGATCAGCATATGAAAGAGGTTTTTCAAACGAAGACGATCCCTCAAGATCCGTCGTTTTATACATTTAATCCATCGATCATTGATCCATCTCTTGCCCCGGAAGGCTGTAGTGTTTTATATATGCTGATTCCCGTTCCCTCAGGAGATCATATCAACTGGGAAGAGGAGACAGATTTTGTAGAGCAAATGGTGGATCGTCTCGAGAAAAGAGGCTTTCCAAGATTGCGAGAATCGATTGTATGGAAAAAAGTCAGAACACCAAATGATTCTTTGCGAGAAGGATTGTTTGAAGGCGGCAGCTTTGGACTTGCGCCTAACTTATTTCAATCAGGTGTGTTCCGCCCGCAAGTGAAGGCAGCTGAGACGGGCAATCTTTATGCGGTAGGTGCTTCCATCCATCCTGGTGGCGGAGTGCCGATCGTGATGCAAAGTGCGAAGCTGATGGCGTCTGTGCTGTTAAAAGATTTGAATGACAGAAAGGAAGTGAAACTAAGTGGTTGATGTACAAACAGCATTGAAATTGTGTGAGGAGACCATTCAAACCCATTCCAACACGTTTTACCGTGCCTTTTCCATGCTGCCTAAAAAGAAACGACAGGCCGTCTGGGCTGTGTATTCCTTTTGCCGGAAAGCAGATGATATTGTAGATGAGTCACCCTCACCAAAAGAGGAGCTTGCCTCCTTTCGAGAGACGTTTGATCGATTTTTACAAGGTGAGGTAGATCGGAATGATCCGATGTGGGTGGCGCTAGCACATACATTTCAAGAGTTTCGTATGGATGAAGCACCGTTCCATGACTTGCTCCAAGGTCAGAAGATGGACTTAGAGCAGCATCGATATGAAACGTTAGATGAATTGCTTATTTATTCCTACCATGTTGCTAGTACCGTTGGACTTATGCTGCTTCCTATTATTGCACCGCGTAAAAAAGAACAGCTGAAAGAAGCAGCGATTTCATTAGGGATTGCCATGCAGCTGACCAATATTCTTCGTGACATTGGCGAGGATAAGGCTGAAAGAGACCGCATTTATTTGCCAAAGCAAGTCATGGATCAATTCGGATATACAGAGCAAGAATTGCAAGAAGGCATTATCAATCAAGCATTTCAGCACGTATGGGAGTACATTGCCTTTGAGGCAGAGGCATACTACGAGGAGTTTTTTGACCATCTTCATGAATTCCCGCTCTATTCACGTATACCAGTGAAAGCAGCTGCTCACTTTTATAAAGCCATTTTAGATAAAACAAGAGAAAATGAATACCGCGTGTTTACACAGCGATCATTTATTTCAAACCAAGAAAAAGAACTTATTTTAGAAGATATTACGTAAAAAAGGACTGCACCCGCAGTCCTTTTTATGTGGAAGAAAAGCGATGCTCTGTCCAAACTCTTGAACGCCACCGCCTATACATAAAGATGCCTCTTACCCATTCATCCACGATAAAAGAAATCCAAATCCCAATGAGGCCCATTTCAAGCTGAATGCCTAACAAGTAAGCGATCGGAAGCCCGATGCCCCACATTGAAATCATCGCCATATACACTGGAAACTTCGCGTCGCCAGCAGCCCGCAAGGAATTAATAATGACCATATTAAAAGAACGGCCCGGTTCCAAAATAATGGTCAAAAGGAGGAGGGTGGCGGCGGTTTGAATGATCTCGCTGTTGCTAGTAAAGAAAGCAAGCAAATGCGTCGATGATAAAGATAAAGCAGTGGAAGAAAGAAGGGAGATGCCAATGGCCCAGTATAAGCTTTTCATGCATCTGTGATAGGCAGCATCGAATTCCTTCGCCCCAATATGGCGCCCAATTAAAATTTGTGTCCCTTGGCTAATGGCTGCACCAAATAGCATAATGAACATCATGACATTTTGAGTATAAACCTTTGCAGCTAATGCCTGCGTCCCCATGAATGTAATAAACAGTGTAATGATCATTTGAGAGCCGTTATAAGAAAGCTGCTCTCCAGCAGAAGGAATGCCGATTTTCAGCAACTTTTTTAAATATGTCCGCTGGATGTGAAACATCTTCTTCAGTGAAAAGCGTAATCCAATTCGGCGCCGTACAATGAGGATCATGGCCATTAATCCGATCAATCGAGCGAGTGAGGTCGAAAAAGCGACCCCCATGACACCTAATACAGGGAAACCAAACGGACCAAAAATCACCAAATAGTTACCGGCAACGTTTAACAAGTTCATTCCGATAGTGACATACATCGTATCTCTTGTATATCCGTAGCTTTTTAAAATAGCACTATACGTCATAATGAGCGCTTGAATAAAAGAAAGCAGCCCGACAATTTGTAAAAATATAGTCGCATCCGGCATGAGCTCACTTGATAGGCCCATCAGGTGTAAAATGGGAACAGCTAATACAAACATGAGAAGACTAATGACAAAGCTAATCAGGAAATTGGTTCCTAGTGAGACATAGGCGACTTGAGTCGCTTCCTGCTTTCGGCTCGCTCCTAAAAGCTGCGCAATCACAATCGTCGTTCCAGTTGTAATGAAGCTGAACATGACAATCAATAAATTCAGGAGCTGATTGCTTACACCAACTGCTGCAACACTATTATCGGAATATTGGCTGAGCATGAGGGTATCCGCGCTTCCCATCAGCATATATAAAGAGATTTCAATAAAAATAGGCCAAGTTAATGCAAATAATGAAGGGTGGTTTTTCTTCCCCCTAGCTTGAATCTTTTGAATTGGTAGTGATTGAGGTTTCATCAATCAACCTCCTTTCGTATAAATCCGATTTATAGTGTACCTTGCATCGACTATAATAAGAAGAGATGAAACCGAAACTTATTGGAGAAATCCGACTTCATAAGGGGATGAATATGAATCGATTTATTACATTTACTGTACCGCCGTTCCCGGTTTATATCGCTTCAGGCAAAGGCGTATTTCATCAAGGAGAAAGACATATTTCTAGAACCTTCACCGTGTTTGATCTTCTTTATGTCACAAGAGGGCAGCTATGGATCACAGAGGACAGAAAGGCTCATCACGTAAAAGAAGGAGAATATATCATTCTCTCACCTGGCTTGTCGCATGGCGGACACCTGCCATGCGAAGAAGATACGCACTATGAGTGGCTGCATTTCTCAATTGATCCATATGAGCTGACGAATCGGCCGAGAGAACACTGGTTTGATATGAAACAAAATCAAGCCACCTTTGAAAAGCCGGCAACATATGAATTTAGCCTGCCCCGTAAAGGAAAAGTGAAAGGAAGAAATGTATTAGAAAAGCACCTTGCACAGATGCGGGCCCTAAATGATGACGCGTCTGAACTGCCGCTGAAAAAACAGCTTCAGTTTGAAGAACTGCTCATTCATTTACAAAAAGAAGCATTTCATATTCCAAGTGCAAAGGAGAATGTCGCCTCAGAAGTGGTTCATTATCTTGAGCGTCACTTTATGAAGAAACTGCAAATGGAGGAGCTTGCAGAGAAGCTGCACTATCACCCTGATTACATGACAAGGTGTATGCAGACGGTGTATGGACTCACGCCAAACCAATATATCAATCGTCTCAAGGTCGAAAAAGCCAAAAGCATGCTTGCCTCAACGAATGATAAAATCGCAGCGATTGCTGATCACGTAGGCATTGATGATCCTACTTATTTTTCTAAGCTGTTTCGGCAAAACGAAGGCATGACGCCTATCGAGTACCGTCATCTTGCAAAAAGAACGACAAAGTAAAGGAACGTGAACAGATGAAAAGGGAAAAACAAAAGCTTGTGAACATACGACCATTAAACGAAGCTGATTTAGAGTTGGTATGGCATTTAAGATTCAAAGCACCAGACCAGTCCTATCGAGAGTGGAACGCCCCATATTTTCATGAACACGAAATCCCGCTTGCTGCTTTTAAAAAACGATACTTACAGGATACATCCATTCCGCCAAAGCTATATGGTATTGAAATAGACGGCGAAATCAAAGGCACCGTGTCATATTATTGGGAGAATGAACGTACACGGTGGCTTGAATGCGGCATTCTCATTTATGATTCGCGCTTTTGGAGCGGTGGCGTTGGGACAAAGGCATTAAGTCTATGGACTGATAAGTTATTTACACACATTGATATTCCTCGAATTGGTCTTACTACATGGTCGGGAAATGAACGGATGATGCGGTGCGCAGAGAAATGCGGGTTTATCCTTGAGGGAAGACTGCGAAAGGTCCGTTACTACCAAGGAGAGTATTATGATTCGATGCGTTACGGGATGCTGAGAGAGGAATGGCAAAGCCTTCTGCAACATTCAACTGAATAATTCCTTTTCTTTTTAGTACAAAAGTAACGTATGATTGAATAAACTAAAAAAGAAGGGTGACGAATGAGTTGCGCTGGATTACCGGATGGTTTGTGTCGATTATAGTGGCCGTTTACCTATTTGTAGATGCGCCTAAACATGGGAAGAATAAATGGCTGTGGGCGATTTTAGGCCTTTTATTCGGGCTCTTTACATTTGGAATATACCTGATCAAAACAGGAAGAAAAGGATTGGGCTGGACGGTTCTGATCGTGTCCATTATCATTTATTCTATTTTCATTCTAGTCTATGTCTTTTACTTCTTATTGCTGATGATCGGATACTCAAACGCATAATAGAAAGCACACGTGTACATAAGGAGGAGTTTGAACGTGAGACTTACAGGGTTATTCGTTTCACTTGCTGTTTCCATTTATTTATGGTTTGATGCGCCAAAGCATGATAAAGACAAATGGCTGTGGGCCATTTTAGGTGTCTTATTTAGTACGATCGTTCTCGGTATTTATTTGATCAAGACAGAGAGGAAGGGACTTGGCTGGACCATTCTTATTTTAACGATTTTGTTTTACCTCATGCTGCTCGTCTCTGTTTTGATCGGTATCATTCTTTTTTATCAGGTGGGTCCTTCATGATGAAGGGCTTTTTTCTTTTACCTTTTGCGCTGGCACACCTGCAATAACAATTTTCTCCTCGTGAAAGGAACGGTTTACCACAGCATTTGCTCCGATGGAAATATGATCTGCAATATAGATATCCCCAAACAGCTTAGCACCTGGGCCAATCCATACATGATCCCCAATGGTTGGTACATCTTTTTCATGATGATTCTGACCAATATTCACCCCTTGATGAATATCACAAAATGCCCCAATTTTTGCATGTTTGTTCACAATTAAGAGACCCGTATGATTGATTCTAAGACCGGGACCGAAGACACCAATCGGAATATCAAAGCCAAGCTGCATGCCTTTCTTTTTATGTAAATAGCGATAGAACCATTTGCGAAGTTCAGCACCGCTATTAGAATAGTATTCATATTTTCGTAAAATCCTTTGATATTTCCATATATCATCCCCAAACCACTTAGGTCGTTTGCGCTTAATGGCTAATGCTTTCTTGTCCTGAGCTAAGTAGTGGTGGAGATCATGCTTTGTTAAAATCATCAGATCCCTCTCCATTCCCTTTTGTTTCAGAGAAATTATACCATTATAACCATTTATATCAATATAGAATGACGTTTCTTTTTTTCCTTTTCTACATCACTTTCATCCACTTTCCCATATAAAATAAGTGCTTTGTCATGAATAAAACAAAAGAACCAGGAAGAATGATTTGTAATTTTTTTCTACATTATTTCGTCTCACGCGTTTATTCTCCCTATAGCAGTAGAGGTTTGTCAAAATGACACGAAATTACTCGTTAAATAGAGAATATAGCATTCATATGCTTTTAGAATCATCTTTTTGAATACAATTGACTTTCATATCTCACATCCTCTAGGCTAGTAAATGAAAATGATAATCTTTATCAATTGGAGGAGTGTTTTATTATGTCCATCAAAACCGTTTCTAAAAATCAGCAATTTTTAGAGCAGCAAAGTCAAAGAGAATCGAATGCAAGGTCTTATCCGAGACGGTTCCCATTAGCCATGCAAAAAGCCGAGGGTATGATCGTGACAGATGCGGATGGCAGAGAGTTTTATGACTGCCTGGCAGGCGCAGGAACACTTGCACTTGGTCACAATCATCCAGTTGTTATAGATGCAATTGAACGTATGCTTCATGAAAAAAGACCGTTGCATACGCTGGACATAACCTCAGAAATTAAAGAAGAATTTGTGAATGAAATTTTTTCTCACTTGCCAGAAGAGTTTGCAAAAAGAGCCAAAATTCAATTTTGTGGACCAACTGGTGGTGACGCCATAGAAGCAGCAATTAAATTAGTCAAAACAGCGACAGGGAATCGAAGCATTCTATCTTTCCATGGTGCGTATCACGGTGCGACACATGCCACGATGTCATTAAGCGGGAATTTATCTCCAAAGGAAAGAGTACAAGGGTTAATACCTGATGTTCATTTTATGCCTTACCCATATGAATATCGCTGCCCATTTGGAATTGGTGGGAAGAATTCGCACCGCATTTCAAGTTCGTATATTGAGCGCGTATTAAATGATCCTGAAAGTGGTATTCTTCCGCCAGCAGGTATGATCTTTGAAGCAGTGCAGGGCGAGGGGGGCTCCATTCCAGCATCGATTGAATGGATGAAAGAAATGAGAAGAATCACAAAAGAAAAAGGGATCCCACTCATTATTGATGAGGTTCAATCAGGCATCGGCCGAACAGGGAAGATGTTTGCCTTTGAACATGCAGGAATTGTACCTGACGTTATTGTGCTGTCAAAAGCCATTGGTGGAAGCCTGCCGCTTTCAGTTGTGATTTATGATCAAGATTTAGATCAATGGAATCCAGGTGCACACATCGGGACATTTAGAGGGAATCAAATGGCGATGGCTGCTGGAACTGCTACGCTTAAATTTATCAAAGAAACCAACCTGCTTGATCATGTAGAACAGTTAGGAGATCGTATGCAGGCGCATCTAAAAGACATCCAAAAACAAGTCCCTGCTCTCGGTGATGTTCGAGGGAGAGGCTTAATGATTGGCGTTGAAGTAGTCAATCCAAATGAGAAACAGGATGTGGACGGAAGCTATCCAGCGAATCCAGAGCTGGCCAGTCTTATTCAAAAGAATTGCTTCGACAAAGGCTTAATTGTGGAGACAGGAGGCCGTTTCGGAAGTGTTATTCGATTCTTGCCACCACTCATTATGACAGAAGAACAGCTTGAAAAAGTCATCGCTATTTTTAAAGAGGCCGTGTACGATGCAATCAACTAAGGCTTCAGTGGATTCATTATTTATCAATCAAAGCCAGCTTGGAAGAGAGTCCTTCCAAGCGGCTCTTCATACATCTATCGACAGCTTACTGGATCAATGGCAAAAAGACACAGGACCATACAGTGGAATATTGCCTGGGAAATTAGCGGATAGTGTCGAATCGCTATTCCGATTTCAACCGTCTGGTGAATCCATTGAATCCGTCTTTCAAGATATAAAAGAACATCTTTTGCCGCATTTGATTGATGTATCGCATCCTAAATGCTTGGCACATCTGCATTGTCCACCGCTTATTCCTGCACTTGCCGCAGAGGTGATGGTAAGTTCCTTTAACCAATCAATGGATTCCTTTGATCAAAGCGGTATTGCTTCTTTGGTTGAGGAAGAAATTCTCAAGTGGCTATGTGCGAAGTTTTCTTATGGCAGCCTAGCAGATGGGACATTTACAAGCGGTGGAACCCAATCTAACTACATGGGGCTGCTTCTAGCGAGAGATGCCTTTTGTGAAAACACATGGCAGTGGAATGTTCAGCAGAAAGGCTTACCAAGTGAATCTCACCGCATGAGAATCCTTTGCTCGAAGAATGCTCACTTCACTGTGAAAAAATCTGCATCCCAGTTAGGTTTAGGAGAGCAGGCAGTCGTACTAGTCGAGACAGATGAGCATCATCGAATGGATCTCAATGATTTGAAAAAGAAGCTGGCTGAGTTGAAGGAGCAGAACTTGCTGCCTTTTGCGGTAGTAGCCACTTGCGGGACAACGGATTTTGGCAGTATTGACCCAGTTCGAGAGGTATATGACCTCGTCAAGCCATACGGTCTTTGGATTCACGCAGATGCTGCCTACGGCGGAGCACTTGTATTAAGCGAAACCTACCGTAAGAAGTTAGACGGTATTGAGCTTGCTGATTCAATCACGATTGACTTTCACAAACAATTTTATCAGCCGATATCCTGCGGGGCATTTTTGCTAAAGGATAAAAGACATTTTGGTTTGATCAATTATCATGCCGATTATCTTAATCCAAAGGAAGACGAGCTCGATGGTATTCTACATCTCGTCAATAAATCTGTCCAAACGACGCGCCGGTTTGATGCTCTGAAATTACTTCTTTCTCTTCGTTTAATTGGAGAAGAAGGCTTTGGAGAAATCATTGACCATACCATTCATTTTGCAAAGGATGTGGCCGCGCTTATTGAGAGAAATGATGACCTTGAAGTGATCAATCCTGAGCCAGAAATCAATGCAGTTGTGTTCCGATTTAAGGATGACGATCAAACAGATGACATCAATAAAATCATTCATCGGACATTATTCAAAACAGGAACTGCTGTCATTGCGAAAACAGTGGTGAATGACCGAACATGCTTAAAATTCACTTTGTTAAATCCGAGAACGACAATCACACATATTGAGGAAATCCTTTCTGACATCGTTGATATCGGGATCGCTCATATTCAATCCGGGAGGGTACTACGTTGAGTCAATATAAACAAATGGCTGAAAATGCAACCATGCAAAGCTTTTTAAACTGTTTTTTACGCGAAACAGGAATCGATCGATCTGCAAAAAAAGAGGTGAGAGCAGATGGCTCGCTTGTCTTCATCGCAAAACTAGCAAAACAAGATCTAGAGCTTGTGATTCCGATCCGATATGTTTCATCTGTTGGCCGCCATCTCTTTGATTTTCCGATTCGCTTTCGCCCGCAAGGCAGTGAACAAGAGGGCGCAATCGTCGATTACACGACACTTGTTGCTTTATGTTCAAAGGAGCTTCTCATTGAATATGGCCGTACAGATGCAGAGGATGAATTCATGCTTCGCATCATTTTAAGCTGCCGAAATATTGAACGGTTCTTAAAGGAGCGAGAAAGTGATCGAGCCGCTCTTTCTGAAGCCGATTTTGAGTATATCGAGGCTGAGCAGTCACTTCTCCTTGGTCATTTAACGCATCCTACCCCAAAAAGCAGACAAGGAATGACAGAGGAGGAGGAAGCGATCTATTCTCCTGAGCTGAAAGGGGCTTTCCAGCTTCATTACTTTAAAGCGCATCATTCGATTGTGCTTCAGGATTCGTCAATTACACAGTCTGCGGCAAGCCTCATGCTAGAGGAGCTCTTGCGCCAGGTACCAGCAGAAAAAGAGAGACTGAATACGTTAGTAGAAAACGGAGAATATGTGCTCATTCCGATTCACCCGCTTCAAGTGAAGGTGGTTATGGAGAAAGCGTTCGTGAACCGTTATATAGAGGAAGGGAAACTCACTTATTTAGGACCGATCGGTTCTGAATACACAGCGACCTCATCCTTCAGAACCGTCTATCAAAAGGATTCTGCTTACATGCTCAAATTCTCTGTTCCTGTGAAAATTACAAACTCCTTACGTGTCAATAAACAAAAGGAACTGGATCGCGGAGTAGAGATGTCGCGCATTTTAAAAACAGAATTAGGCGTTTCTCTATACGACAAATTCTCTGGATTCCGGGTCATTGAAGATCCTGCCTATTTATCTATTCAAGGAGAAGAGGCGGAATCTGGCTTTGAAGTAGTCATTCGTCAAAATCCATTTTTACATCGTGAAAAAGGGGCAAGCTTAATTGCTGGATTATGTCAGGATCATGCGTATGGTGGAAAATCGCGATTAGCAGGGATCATTCATGACCTTGCAGACGCAGAAGGCCGATCACCGGAGGCTGTGAGCCAAGATTGGTTTAAGCAATATTTAACCATTTCGTTAGAACCGATGCTCTGGCTGTTTGAAACGTATGGTCTTGCACTGGAAGCCCATCAGCAAAACGCTGTTGTGCAAATGAAGGGTGGTTACCCGAACACCTTCTATTATCGTGACAACCAAGGCTACTATTATAGTGAATCGAAAAAGGATAAACTCGCAAATCTTGTCCAAAACCTGAGCGTGAGAAGTGAAACGATTTGTGCAGATGAGGTAGCCGTTGAGAGACTGCGTTATTATTTCTTCTTTAATCATTTATTTGGTCTCATTAACGGCTTTGGTACAGAAGGTCTGGCGAAAGAAGAAGCCTTGCTCGCACTTGTGAGAGACACATTGCTCGCTCATGAGGAAACATACGGTGCATCTGAGCTGACAAACAGCCTTCTGCGCTCAAAAGAACTGCCTTCAAAAGCGAATTTGCTGACACGGTTTGAAGATATGGATGAACTGACAGGATCTCTGGAAACACAGTCTCGTTACACAGCTGTCTTGAATCCGCTCTTTTTACATAAGGAGGCGCTGATTGGATGAGGGATCGTATTAAGTTTATTCGCGCTGAATATGAAAGAGATGTCCGGCTTGTCCACAGGTGGATGCAAGAGGAGTATGTTCACCCATTTTGGCATTTGAATATTCCGTTCCCTGCTTTTGAAAAGCATTTTTATCAGGCGGTTCATGATCCGCATCAAACCCTTTATTTAGGCACAATTGATGGGACGCCAATGAGTTATTTTGAGGCATACAACGTCAAAGGTGATGTCATTGAATCTTACTATCAGCCTTCTCCGCATGATCAAGGAATCCATCTATTAATAGGGGAGCCGGATTATGTAGGAAAAGGTTTTGCGGCCCCGCTGCTTCAGGCCATGACAGCATTTCAATTTGAGCAGAATAAACGAACAGAAAAAGTTGTCGCTGAGCCGGATATTCGCAATGAAAAAATGATCCATGTATTTGAAAAATGCGGATTTGAACGTGTAAAACCAGTCAATTTACCCGATAAAACAGGTCTTTTAATGTTTTGTGATCGAGAACGATTCGAAAGGATGTATAACCATGACGCGGTTCAACAAGCAAAATGATGTAGTGGATGTAATAGGGATCGGCATTGGCCCGTTTAACTTAGGACTTGCCGCATTATCTGAAGAGGTAAATGAAATTGACGCTTTGTTTTTTGAAAGAAGTGAAGCCTTTCATTGGCACCCAGGGATGCTCATTGAGGGGACGACACTGCAAGTTCCCTTTTTAGCGGACCTTGTCAGTATGGCAGATGTGAAAAGTAAATATAGCTTTCTTAACTATTTACAGGAACAAAATCGTTTGTATTCATTTTACTTTCTAGAAGATTTTCATATCCCGCGCAAGGAATATAGTCATTATTGCCGCTGGGTCGCAGACCAGTTAGACTCTTGCCGATTTGGCATGAACGTCGAATCTGTCTCATTGATCGAGAAAGCAGGAGAAAAGCGATATGAAGTGCATGTGCGTCATGTGAAAGACCAAACGGTAGAGGTGTTTGAAAGTAAGCATCTCGTCTTAGGGATTGGTACACAGCCGGCGATACCAGCATCGCTCCAGCCAGCTTTAGGAGAGAAAGTTTTTCATTCTGCTGACTATTTAAAACGAAAGAAAGAAGGCTGTTTCAAAGGGAAATCTGTGACAGTGATCGGCTCTGGTCAAAGTGCGGCAGAAGTGTTCTATGATATTTTATCAGATGATGAGGCGAAGGATATTCACTGGTTCACACGCTCTAAAGGATTTTTCCCAATGGAATATTCAAACCTTGGTCTTGAATATTTCTCTCCAGATTATATTGATTTCTTTTATGAGCTTCCGCAAACAAAAAAGGATGCGTTGTTAAAGCAGCAAGATTTGCTGTATAAGGGCATCAGCTCTGCAATGATCCGTGATATTTATCATTTGCTTTATGAACGTTCTGCCTGCGGAGAGCAGTTGAACACAGTGCTTCAAGCAATGACGGAGGTCAACTTGATTGAGGAAACAGCTCGCGGCTTGTCCCTTTCATGCACGCAATGGGTCAAAGAGGACACCTTTACCCACGAGACAGATATTGTCGTACTGGCGACGGGCTATCAATCGGTACTGCCCCCGTTTATCAATCCAATTTCTCATCACATTCAATGGGACGATCAAGGACGGTTCCAAGTCGAACGTGAATATCGCTTAAAAACGAATACAATGGGTGAAAATGATATTTTTGTCCAAAATGCAGAGCTTCATACACATGGGGTTGGCGCTCCAGATTTAGGACTTGGCGCTTACCGAAACAGTGTGATTATCAATGAACTTGCTCGTCAAACCGTGTATCCACTTTATCAAAAGCACGTCTTCCAGACATTTGGTACACATAAGAACGTCAACACATTTGAAGAAATCAAAGGTTAAGGAGGATGAAGCGATGAGTGTACAAGATGAATTGAAAAAAGCGGTGAATCCGGCTGCTTGGAAAAAGGCAAACCAGCGAATGGTGGCAAAAATGCTGTCTGAATACATGTATGAGGATATGCTTCATCCCGTGCAGCTAGATCATAAGGATGGCATTGCTCAGTATGAATTAATCATTCACGAACATAAGAAATATCGCTATCTTGCAAAACCTCGTTTGTTTGATAGTTTTGATACAATTGCTGAATCAATCGAGTGCTGTCAAGACGGAAAATGGTCAAAGGATGTCAGTGCCATTGTGTTTTTACTAGACATTCAGCCGCTCATTCCAATGTCTTCTGACACAACAGGACACCTTATAAAAGAGCTTCATCACACCCTGTTAGCAGATGTACATTTGCTGTCGAAAAAAGCACTTCGTGCGGATGAACTGACAGATACTGATTATGCATGGATTGAAGGAGAAATGACAGGCCATCCTTGGATTGTGTATAACAAAGGACGCATTGGGTTCAGTTATGATGACTACCTAGCCTATGCACCTGAAAGGCAAGAAAGTGTGCAGCTGTCTTGGATTGCTGTTCACCGGGACCTTGCGACATTCCATGCAGTCGATCATGAAAACTATGAGCAGGTAATTGCCAAAGAGTTAGATGAAGTCACGATCCGTCAATTTCACCGCGTGCTAAAGGATGAAGGATTGATTGCAGCTGATTATTATTTGATGCCTGTTCATAAATGGCAGTGGACACATATGATTATTCAGCATTTCCCAGAAGATTTGGCGTTGCGCCGGATTGTGTATGTAGGAGAGGGACTGGATCAATATATCCCGCAGCAGTCGATCAGAACCTTTACGAACATCTCAAATAAAGGCAAGCATCATATTAAACTGCCAATGAGCATTTTAAATACACTCGTGTACCGAGGACTTCCGTCAGAACGGACAGTCATTGCCCCTCGCATTACAGCACATATTAAAGGGATCGCGGATCAAGATTCATTTTTATCTGATGTCTGCCGCGTGATATTACCTGGTGAGAATGCAAGTATTAATGTCGATCATCCTTACTATAGCAAACTGCCTGGTGCGCCGTATCAATATCTTGAAATGCTCGGTGTGATTTTTAGAGAAAGCATTTACTCGTACTTAGATGAAGGAGAGACCCCTGTTACACTTGCGGCACTCACCTATGAGGATCATGAAGGTGAGCCATATGTGAAACAGCTGATTGAAAAATCAGGTCTCTCAGCTAAAGAGTGGATGGCGAAATTTTTCCATGTGGTCATGCCGCCGCTGCTGCATTTTATGTATCAATACGGCACCGTCTTTTCACCGCACGGACAAAATACGATTCTTGTGTTAAAAGATCATCAGCCTCATCGTTTGGCGATCAAAGATTTCGTTGACGATGTGAACATTAGTGATCAGCCGCTGCCTGAATTGGCTTCTTTAGGAGACGATTTAAAAGAAGTACTGCGGAGTGAACCGCCGGAAGGCTTAGTGCAGTTTATCTTTACAGGATTGTTTATTTGTAACCTGCGTTACGTATCAAATGTGTTAGACAATCATCAGCTGTTAGATGAAGCGACACTTTGGCGCTTGCTTGCCGAAGAAATTCAGCAGTATCAAAAGCAATTCCCACAGCTGAAGGATCGTTTTGAACTATTTGATCTCTTCCAGCCGAAGCTGACAAAGCTGTGCTTAAATCGTAATCGAATGATTGATTATGGGTATGGAGATGGAGATGACCGCCCGCATGCATCAGAGCATGGAAAGGTCACAAATGCTCTCGCGCATGTGCTTTCGTCCGCCTGTGAGAAGTAATAGAAAAGCTGTAGACATCAAGTGTCTACAGCTCAGCGTGTAGACAAACCCTCGCATTCTTTGTCAGTCCTGTGCGCTGGTGCTCACGAATTGCAAATTCGCTCCGCGCCAGTGCTCGGCCTTCCTAGACTTCAAAGGTTTTCAATCACGCTGAAAAGAAGACAAAGGGCTAAAATAAAGATCATTTTAGCCCTTTGTCAACAATCTGAAGCTGTAGACATCAAGTGTCTACAGCTTTTTATATTTTACGAAAATGCTTGAGAGGCAAGGAAATAAAGAAGGGCGGGATCGTTCAGCTTTTCTTTTCCGCGAATCATCATAAAATGAGCTTTGTTTGTTTTCGTAAAACCTGCTTCAACAAGTGATTCATGGAGGCGCTCAGCTGTTTCCTCCTGCATATCTAAACGAATCGGACCCGAATAAGACGAAATGAGCGAACGAATCAGCGAGAGAGCTGTAAGTTCATCATTTGCTGTAAGCGGACCAATCATTAAATTGGCAGGTGTTTCAACGCCAAACGCAAAGCCAGTTGTGTCGTGATGTTCATTTTGTGCAATGATACGCCGTGCTGCTCGGTTCATCCGGTTTTTTATAAAGCTTGATCGATTTGTGCCTGCGCCTTTTTCATCTAGTGCTTCAATACACGGAAGGTGCGATTCATCGGCAGGAGACAGGTGGATGTCATCTGACACACGAAGCGCTTCTGGGTTTGGGTTTTGCGCTTTGTAAGTCGTAATGTAACCAGCCGTGTGAAACCCGATTTTTTCGTAAACTGGCCGCCCTTGGACAGTAGCGGTTAAAACGACAGGAATGCTTTGATCACATTGATCTAGCAGGGTGTCAATCATTTTCCTTGCAAGACCTAAGCCGCGATGTGTCTCAGATACAATGACAGCACCAATTGACGCCATTCGATCATATTGGAAAAGTCCTGCACATGAGATGACTTGTCCATCCGCTGTTGAAAAACCTGTGAAATATCCATTTGTTAAAAGAGATGTGAGCTCTTCCGCATTGTAATCAGGCCAGTCTACCTCTTGAGACAATGCGATAAGATCTGGTATGTCATCGAGTGTTAATGCTCGTTGAACAACGTTTGTCATGACGCGCAACTCCTTCTTAGCTGAATTCATCTATGTGTATCGTACCATAAGAAGGTATAGTGTAAAGTTTATCTAATTTTCCCAGCAAAAAAGAACCTCCAGTTTCGGAGGTTCTGCATTAATGAACATTAAAATATCGAGCTTCAGGATGAGAAACGACGATCGCTGAAACAGATGCTTCAGGTTCCATCATAAATCCTTCTGTTAGATGGATGCCGATTTTTTCAGGCTGAAGCAGCTTGAACAGCTTTTCTTGGTCTTCAAGATTTGGACAGGCGGGATAACCAAAGGAATAGCGCTGCCCTTGATATTTCGCTTGGAATCGTTTTTCCATTGTGAAATCGACTGGGTCAGGAAAGCCCCATTTGTCACGAATCACTTGGTGGGTTCTTTCGGCTAATCCTTCTGCAAGCTCAAGCGCAAGAGCTTGAACTGCATGCATTTTTAAATAATCTCCTTCTTGCTTAAAGTGCTGTGCGACTTCACGTATACGCGCTCCGGCTGTGACGGCAAATAAGGCAATATAATCTTTCTCCCTTTCACCGCTTCCCCGCACATAATCAGAAATGGAGCGGTACGGAAGCTTCTCCTGTCTTGGAAATTGGAATGTTTCAATGATACGGTCAGGCGCTTCGGGATCATAAATATGCAGATCATTTCCGTTTGAACTAGCAGGATAAAATTGATAAACAAATGCAGGGGCAAACCAGTTTTTCTCTCTGCCTTCGTTTAGAAGGTCTGTGACAAGCTGCTTTAATTCCAATGCTTTTGGATGCTGCTGCGCTAACAATGTTTTGACCTTTCCTTTTAACCCAAGGTGGTGGCCAATGAGCATTTGTTCATTTACATAAGGCATAATATGATGCAGGTCGATGTCCCTTACATAATGACGTGCCGTATTTTCTGGCGTGAAAATAGGTGCATCAGGGAGTGCCGCACGTTTTTCTAGTAATTCAATGACAGCTTGTGGCTGCTTTGTTTCTTTCTTTTTGAAAGGTGCCACAGGCTCTTCGTCGGGCTTAATTTGAAACTGAAGAGGATTTGCTTTTAACTCATTGGCTAAAGATAAGCCGTCCATCGCATCTTTTGCGTAAAGAACCGGTCCGTCATAATGAGGCGAAATCTTCATTTTCGTAAATTTCCGAGAAAGTGCAGCGCCACCGACCAAAATGGGCACGGAAATATTCGCCTTTTGTAAATCCTGAGCGGTGAGTACCATTTGCTGGGCTGACTTCACAAGCAATCCTGATAATCCAATCATATCTGGCTTTTCCTTTTGCACAGCTTCGATCAATGTTTGTGGTGTCACCTTGATCCCGAGATCGACCACTTGAAAGCCGTTATTACTCAAAATGATGTCGACAAGGTTTTTTCCAATATCATGGACATCTCCTTTTACAGTGGCAAGTAGAATCTTACCTTTTCCGTTTGCATGCTGCTTTTCCATATATTGCTCGAGATACGATACAGATGCCTTCATGACCTCTGCCGATTGAAGCACTTCCGCCACAATCAGTTCGTTTTGATTGAAAAGACGTCCAACCTCAGCCATTCCCTGCATTAACGGACCATTGATGATATGAAGTGGTGATTCAAATTGCTCTAGAGCAAGGGATAAATCATCGATAAGTCCTTCTTTTGTTCCTTCGACGACGTAGAGTGCTAGCCTTTCATCAAGTGATAAGGAGACCTTTGGTTTTTTCTCCGTTTTCTTTTTGCCTCGGTAAAATTGGGTGAATTCAGCAAGGGTTTGATCATTTGTTTCATAGAGCAGTGTTTCAGCCAGCTTAATTTCTTCCTTTGGAATGGAAGCGAAGCGTTCAAGCTTTTCTGTATTCACGATGGCGTAATCAAGTCCTGCTTGGACGCAGTGATACAAGTAGACGGCATTCAAAATTTCTCTCCCAAGAGGCGGGAGTCCAAAAGACACGTTGCTGATGCCTAAAATCGTCAAGCACTCAGGCAGGTTTTCCTTGATCATTTTGATGCCTTTGATCGTTTCTTCGGCAGCGCCAATATACTGCTCGTCTCCAGTGCCTACTGGAAAGACAAGTGGATCAAAAATGATGTCACTTGCGGGAATGCCATATTTCTTCGTTAATAGATCATGAGAGCGTACGGCAATCTCCAGCTTTCGTTCTGCTGTTACAGCCATCCCTGTTTCATCGATCGTGCCGACAACAAGTGCACCGCCGTATAGCTTCACAAGTGGAAGAATTTCTTCGAAGCGTTCTTCGCCATCCTCAAGGTTAATGGAATTGATGATGGCTTTCCCTTGGGAATATGTGAGCGCTTTTTCGATCACGTGTTTATCCGTTGAATCAATGACAAAAGGGGCTTTGACTTTTTTCATAGCCTCTTGTAAAAAGCCTTCCATGTCAGCCGCCTCCTCGCGATCTGGATCAGCGAGACACACATCAATCACGTGAGCGCCGTTTTTTACCTGTGCACGAGCAATTTCTGATGCTTCTTCAAACTTTTGTTCCGCAATGAGTCGTTTGAATTTGCGTGAACCAATCACGTTGGTTCGTTCTCCTACAAAAAGAGGGCGCATTGACTCCTCATATATCAGAGGCTCAATTCCTGAGACGGTATGCTGAGACGATTCATGCGCAATGTGACGCGGCTGAATCGTTCGTACTTCATCTGACAATGCCTGTATATGTGCAGGTGTTGTTCCGCAGCAGCCGCCAACAATATTTAACCAGCCTTCCTTGGCAAAGGCGGAAATTTTTTTAGCAAGTGAAGCAGGGGATTCATGATATTGACCTTCTTCATCTGGTAGACCAGCATTTGGATAGCAGCTAACCGCTGACTTGGCGATGGAGGAGAGCGTGCGGATATGGTCTGTCATGAATTCAGGACCCGTCGCACAGTTCAGGCCGACACTCATTGGTTTCATATGCTCAAGAGAGATATAAAAGGCTTCAATATCCTGACCAGCGAGGGTAGTGCCCATCGGTTCAATCGTACCCGATACCATTAGAGGCAACTCAATACCTGTCTGCTGGAAGGCTTCCTGAATGCCTTTGAAACCAGCTTTTACATTCAGCATGTCTTGACTTGTTTCTAAAAGAAGGGCATCACATTTGCCATCAATCAGGGCGCGGGCCTGCTCTTCATAGTTTCTGACGAGCTCATCGAAGGTTGTGCCGCCTGTCACAGATAATGTTTTCGTAGTGGGACCCATCGCACCTACAACAAATCGGGGCTGCTCCGGCGTGGAGAAACGGTCAGCTTCGTCCTTTGCCAGCTGGGCAGCCCGTATATTGAGTTCATAGGCAAGGTGGCCAAGCCCGTATTCGTCAAGGACGAGCTTTGTAGCCCCGAACGTATTCGTTTCAATGAGGTCGGCGCTTGCCTCAAGGTATTCTCTATGAATCGCGCGGATGATGTGAGGGGCTGTCACATTTAAATACTCGTTACAGCCCTCATACTCTTCTCCGCCAAAGTCTTCTGCTGTGAGATTGGCATTTTGAATCATGGTCCCCATTGCACCATCAAGGACGAGGATGCGTTTCTTAAGCTGTTCAGTGATAGTTGACATGGGTGTTTGACTCCTTTTCTTTCTGATGAATGTAGGTGGTTAGTTCTGCTGTTAAGTCTGATCGAAGGAAAGGGGTAATTAAATAAATGCCGTTAAACAATTCGCAGGCTGTATCTAATAAAGAGCGGGCAATCGCTAAGCCTTCTGCTCGCTGCTTCTCTTTATCCTCACCAGCCTTGGCCATAATGTCACGAATGGAATCAGATAATTTGATGCCTGGAATTTCATGATGAATAAACTCCGCATTTCGGCTGCTTGTTAACGGCATAACGCCAATATAAATCGGCTTATCTAAATGACGGCTCTCCTCATGAATTTTCACAAGCTGTTCCTCAGAATAAACAGGCTGTGAAATAAAATAATCAGCACCGTATTCGATTTTTTTCTCAAGACGTTTGACCGCTTTATCAATGTGACGAACATTTGGATTAAACGCGCCAGCTACTGAAAAATTGGTCTTTTTGCCAAGCGGCTTCCCTGAGAAAGAAAGGCCTTCGTTAAACTGCTTAATCAGCCGAATCAAATCAAAGGAGGTTAAATCATAAACCGACGTTGCACCTGGAAAATCTCCAATCTTAGAAGGGTCGCCTGTAATGGCTAAAATATCAGTTAAACCAAGGGTGTCGAGACCCATCAAATGGGACTGAAGCCCAATCAAATTACGATCACGGCACGTGATATGGACGAGTGAACGCATATCAAGCTGCTGTTTCAATAATGCCCCGCAAGCCACATTGCTAATGCGCGGGGTCGCAAGAGAATTATCGGCTAATGTCAAGGCATCAATGCCTGCATTCTTTAACTCATTTGCCGCGACGAGGAATTTTTCGAAGTTCAGCTTCTTCGGCGGATCAAGCTCTACAATAATCGTCCGTTTTTTCGTAGCGAGCTCATCAAGACCTGGTTCAGTCCGCTGATCTTGAATCGAAATGATTTCTTCTTTTAATACTTTCACTTCTTTTTCAGTGATCGGGGCTAAATCCTTGACCGCTTCAGCCATTGCGTGAATATGCTGAGGCGTTGTTCCGCAGCAGCCGCCGATAATACGTGCGCCTTGATTTCTAAATTCAAGTGCACTTTTTCGAAAATAATCGTTATCTGTATCATAGACGAGTCTGCCTTCTTCAAGAGAGGGAAGACTGCTGTTGGGATAGACTGATAAATGGGAATTTTCTAAAATTGGAACGCCTTCGAGTGCCTGAATCATATGATAAGGGCCAAGCCGGCAGTTGATGCCAACGACGTCTGCGCCAAGAGAGGACAATTCAGATAAACCATCCTTGAGCGGTGTTCCATCCTGCAACACACCTTGTTCATGCATGGAGACGTTCATGACAATCGGGAGAGTCGTTTCTTTTCGTGCAATTTGGAGAACGGCCTTCGCTTCTTCCATGTCATAATACGTTTCTAGCAATAATCCATCGGGCTGCTCATTTAATAGAATGTACAGCTGCTCTCTAAAGCTTCGTTTAATTTCTTCAATTGTATAGGCATTTTTGTTAAACGTTCGAATGCCGCCGATCGTTCCAAGGACATAAGCAGAGCCGGCGGCTGTTTTTGCGATTTGTACCGCCTTTGTATTGATGCGCTTTGTTTCTTCCTCTAAGCCGTAGCGGGATAGTTTAATATAATTTGCGCCGTACGTATTTGTTTGAATGATGTCCGCACCAGCCTGCACATATGCTTCGTGCACGCGCCTTACTTCATCTTCTTTCGATAAATTTAATTCTTCAAAGCAGCGGTCAATGCCGTAAGAGTATAAAAGTGTTCCCATTGCACCGTCAGCAATCAGTACGCGGTTTTGTAAGTCTTGTAATAGGCCCATTGGTTTCCTCCTTATTTTTATGTAACAAAAAAAGCCTTCTGATAAGAAGAAGACTTTTTGGCTGTATCGTAATTCTTCTTCTTATCTTCCAAGCAGTTGCTTGCTGGATTTAGCACCTTGGTCATAGAAAATATATTTCTACTACACCGGTTGCTGAGGCTTCACAGGGCCAGTCCCTCTGCCTCTCTTGATAAGAAAGCGATATGAACATGTCAATAAATTGAACTTCCATCCACTGTATCGAAAAAATCGGAAATAATCAATGGAAAATTTGAAATTTATCGAAAATTTATAAATTGAACGTCAATCGGTAAATCTGCCTTGCGCATAAGTGAAATAACCTCTTGTAAATCATCTTTATTTTTTCCTGTTACACGCACTTGGTCATCTTGAAACTGTGACTTCACTTTGATGCCGGATTGCTTAATGAGTGCATTGATCTTTTTGGCGTTGTCTTGATCAATTCCGCTGATCAGCTTCGCGCGCTGGCGTACGGTTCCGCCAAGGGCATGCTCGGTTTTTCCGTAGTCGATGTTTTTAGTTGGAACATTTCGTTTGATCAGCTTTGACACAAGTACATCTTTTAGCTGCTCCAGCTTAAAATCATCATCAGAGATGAGCACGAGCTCCTCTTTTTCAAGAGAAATATCACTTTTACTTCCTTTAAAATCATAACGGTTTTTAATTTCCTTCAGCGCTGCTTGAACGGCGTTTTGCACCTCAGGCAGTTCAACCTTTGATACAATGTCAAATGAGCTTTCTTTTGCCATAACACATGACCTCCATGGATAGATATTGCGTCTATTTTATCATGCAACGTGGAGAAGAAGAAACTTTATCAAAGAGATGAGTCAAAGAGTTCTGCCAGCAGCGGTATAAATCGCGTTCGGTTTGACCACTTTAGCTAACAGAACTAGAGATGTTCATGTGAGGAGAAGTATAGTAGAATAAAGTGAATCAAAAGATGAACGAACGCTCTTTTATGAGCAGATAGGAAGGAAGAGAACATGAGACCAGGTGAGCAACTGACCTTGCAAATAGAGAACGAGATGGAATACGGCTACTTTTTGACAGATGGTGAAGATTCGGTCCTCTTGCACCGCAGTGAAATGACAGAAGATATTGGTGACCAAGATGAAGTAGAGGTCTACTTATACGTAGATCATGAAGAAAGACTAGCTGCGACGATGAAAATACCGACAATCAATGCGCATACATATGGCTGGGTAGAAGTCGTAGACGTCCTAGAAGACATGGGCGCATTTGTGGATGTCGGGCTTTCAAAGGATGCACTTGTTGCAACAGAACATCTACCGCCTTTTGAGGAAGCATGGCCGAAAAAAGGAGACAAACTTTACTGTATGCTGAAAGTCACAAGCTACGGCAGAATGTTCGCAAAGCCAGCCACTGAAGATGTGATCAGTGAATTGTTTACAGAGGCACCTGAAACCTTAATGAACAAAGAAATCACTGGTACGATTTATCGCTTAATTGCGACAGGCTCGTTTATGCTGACAGATACAGGCGTGCGAGGGTTTATCCACCGCACGGAACGAAAGGAAGAACCAAGATTAGGATCGACCGTGACAGGACGCGTCATTGCAGTGAAAGAGGATGGGACCGTGAACGTTTCTCTGCTTCCTAGAAAACAGGAAGCGTTATCTGTCGATGCAGAAGAAATTTTAACCTATATGAGAACGAGAAATGGTGCCATGCCTTATGGAGACAAAAGTGATCCAGAAGACATCCGTGAACGATTCCAAATGAGCAAGGCAGCCTTTAAACGAGCATTAGGTCATTTGATGAAAAACGGCCTAGTCTACCAAAAAGAGGGCTGGACATATGAGAAAAAATGAGCAGCGTGAAAGAGAACCCTAACCTCATGGGTTTTCATATCACACTGAAATGAAGAAAAAGGGATAAAATCATCATGGTTTTATCCCTTTTTTTATATTTGTGATAAATAATGGGTTTTTTAGTGAAAAAAGTCATGAAAAAAGCTGAAAAACCTTCACTTAATCATTGAAACAACGCCTCTCAAATCCGATAAGAAAGGAGTAAGGATGACAAAAGGAGTGTGTGTTTGGATGAAAGTGAAAATTTCATTGCTTCTGTTGGTAGCCGTGCTTATGGTGCTCGCCGCATGCAGCAATCAACAAGGGGAACCACCAGCATCAAATGCGAAGCATATTGGCGTTATGCTCACAGATGATGGTCTTGGTGATCAATCATTTAACGATTCATCGTTTAAAGGATTAGAAAAAGCACGTGATGACCTAGGTATTGAATTTGATTATAGAGAAATTGCAGAAACCGATACATATGAAAAAGGACTGACCGAGCTTGTAAAAGCTGGCAATGATCTCGTCATCGGGGTAGGCTTTAGTATGCAAGAAGACTTAGAAAAAGTCGCAAAGAAATATCCGAAGAAGCACTTTTTGCTCATCGATGCCGTATCTGAGCTGAAAAATGTGACCTCCGTGACGTTTAAAGAAGAGCAAGGCAGCTATTTAGCGGGCGCACTTGCTGCAATGACAACGAAAAGTGATGTCATTGGATTTGTTGGCGGTGTCGATGCGGAGTTGATCCATCGTTTTGAAAAAGGGTTCCAAAAAGGCGCCAAATCAGTGAATCCGAACATCAAGATCTTATCCACCTATGCTAATACGTTTAGTGATGCGGACAAAGGCAGTAAAATAGCCAAAGGCATGATCAAAAAGAAAGCAGACGTTTTATATGCCGCAGCTGGCTATACAGGTGTCGGTGTATTAAAAGAAGCGCAAGCGCAGGGCAAATATGCCATTGGTGTAGATAGTGATCAGTACTACACCGCTGAAAAAGCGGTGATTTCGTCCATGGTAAAAAAAGTCGATGAAGTGGTCTATCAATTCAGCGAACAGCTTGTCAAGAGCAATCAAATCAAAAATGGGCATGTTATCTACGACTTAAACAATGACGGAATCGATATGGCAAGAATTCGGGTGCTCAAAGATGCTGAAACATTGACCAAAAAAGTAAATGAACTGAAGCAGCAATTGCTAAAAGATGAGGGGGACGCATCATGAGCTTGCGCATCAAAATTTTACTCAACTCACTCGTCTCACTTCTTTTAGCAGTTGGCGTCATCGCCTTTATCATTGTCAGTATGACAAAGATCCAATCATCAAATGAAACAGAAGTTCAAGCCTTATTAAATGTTCAAAAAACGAAGGCAAGCTTTGAAAGCGTCGAACAAACCATGACCAATTATTCAATGACTCTTTCTGATGAACAGCTAGAGGTTGTTCAAACCGGTATTTCTACAGCAAAAAAACAGCTGCAAACGTTAAACAAACACGCAGGAAATATAAATAAAGATGAATTAACAAGGTTAAATTCAAAATATGACACGTGGACTAAGGAAGCAAATAATGCCATTGGTGAAAAAAACGCATCGGATGCAAGACGGGTCGCTGCAAGAATTGATGGTGTTTTAAACGACATCCATACAATGAATAAAAGAGCAGAAGAAGCATATAAACAAAATCTAGAGAATACAGCGGATAATGTGCAATGGATCATCACAAGTGCACTCGTCGCAGCTCTCACACTGATTGTCATTGCTGTCTTTTTAAATATTGGATTAACAAGATCCATCGTGACACCGATTAAATCACTTTCCTACCGAGCGAAGCAGATCGCAGAAGGCAACCTTGCTGTCGAGCGAATGGACATTCAGCGTAAGGATGAAATCGGCGGCTTGAATGAATCCTTTAATCAAATGACAGATCAACTGATTAGTTTGATTAAAGAAATCAGTAATGTCTCAAGTCAAGTAGAGACATTCTCGATCCAATTAGATGATGAAAACAAAAAGCTGATGGAATCTGCAAATCAAGTATCTGTCTCGACAGACGAAATGGCAAATGGGTCACAGGCCATTTCAGAGGATCTCCAGCATGGCGTTAGCTTGATTGAAAAGATGGATCAGCATGGACGTAAAAATTCCGAACGTTCACAAACAGTCATCCAAAGTACAGGGGATGCGATAGAAGCAGTGGAAAGTGGAAAGCACACGTTAACAGAAACCAAAACGGCGATTGAAAAAAATACACATGCCACAAGGCAAATCGAGCAGTCGGCAGGAGAATTCACGCAATATGCTAGCGGGATCTCGGCTATGGCCAAAACAGTTTCTGACATTGCGGATCAGACAAACTTACTTTCGCTAAATGCAGCGATTGAAGCGGCAAGAGCAGGTGAGGCTGGAAAAGGCTTTGCCGTTGTAGCAGATGAAATTCGTAAGCTAGCCGACGAATCATCTAACGCTACAAGACAAATCTTTGATATGGTCAGTCATATTGAAAGAGGCATTCAATCCATTAGTCAAACTGTTAAAGAAGGAGTCAAGCTTTCACTTCAACAGCAGGATGCGATGGACAAAACCTCACACTCCTTTGAAGATATAGAAACAAAAGCGCAGCACATTAAACGAGAAATGGCGGTCTTAAATGACCAAATTGTTCAATCAACAGAGCTTGGCGGACAAGTACTCAACTCGATTGAAAATATTAGTGCGGTTGTAGAAGAAACAGCAGCTGGCAGTGAAGAAATTTCTGCCTCGGCCAATGAACAGCTGCAATCTTTCCATCAAATGAACAAACAGGTAGAAGAACTGATGAGTATGACGGCAAGGTTAAATGAAACCGTCCACCGTTTTAAACTTTCATAAGTCATAAGAAAAGCACCCTTCCCGTGATGTGTCAGGGAAGGGTGCTTTTTATGATGGTTTGCCTGTAAAGAAGATGGCAAGCGTACCTGGGCCTGAATGGGACCCAACAGCTGCGCCGACAATCTGAATATCAATTTCTTTTGGATGAAATTCGGCTTCAATCAATTGTCTCATGTCTTCTGCAAGTGCAGGATCATCACCATGACTAATGCCAACAGTTTGATTTGACCAATCCGTTCCACGTTCTTTCATCAATTCAATAATGCGTTTCAACAGCTTTTTACGTCCGCGGATTTTCTCAAGGGGGATGAGCTTTCCATCCTCGACGTGTAAAATGGGCTTAATACTCAATAAACCGCCAACAAATGCGGACGCTTTACTAATTCTTCCGCCTCTTGCTAAATACGATAAATCGTCTACAGTAAAAATATGTTGTAAAGATTCGCAAAAATGCTTTACAGACGTTTCAATTTCTTGTATTGTATTTCCGTCAATGGCAAGTGATTGAGCGTGTTTGACAGCAAGCCCATAGCCGAGTGAAGCACATTTAGAATCAATGATTCGTAAATCAAAATCAGGGTATTCTTCCTTCACTTCGTTTGCCATCATCACAGCGGTTTGATATGTACCAGAAAGCTCTGATGAAAAGGCAACATAGATTGCAGATGTATGGGTTTGTGCGAGAGAAACAAAGGCTTCTTTGATTCGGTTTGGTGAAGCTTGTGACGTTTTTGGGCTGGCACCTTGTCTCATCGCATCAAATACTTGTTTTGGTTCAATGGTGACCAAATCTTCAAATTCCTGCTCGCCAAGCAATACACGGAGCGGAATAACCGTCATGTTATGTTCATCATAATAAGAAAGAGGCAGATCAGCAGCACTGTCTGCTATGATATGAACAGTCATCAAAATCCCTTCTTTCTAAAAAAATCAGCCATATTTTACAACTTTTTAGCCTAACTATATCACAGAAATCAACTTTTCGTGTTCAAATTCTAAATTTTAGGGAAAACCATAGAGAGAATGGTAAGTGGAGGAATGACAATATGTTCATCGGAGAAGCAAAAAAACTCATTGTCGTCGTCATTGGTGCACTGCTCAATGCGATTGGACTGAATTTATTTTTAATCCCAGCTGATGTATACGCGAGTGGGTTTACAGGGGTAGCCCAGCTGTTATCCAGCTTAATGGATCAATATGCGCCATTTTATGTATCCACAGGGATTCTATTATTTATTTTAAATATTCCAGTCGGCATTTTAGGCTGGATGAAAGTGGGCCGTTCCTTTACGTTTTACAGCATCATCAGTGTGGCACTGACGACCATTTTCCTCGGCATCTTACCAGAAACGAGTGTTTCACATGATATTTTACTAAATGCTGTGTTTGGCGGCGTGATATCCGCAGTAGGGATTGGGATCACGCTCAAATTCGGGGCATCGACAGGCGGACTCGACATCATAGCCATGATCTTAGCGAAGTGGAAGGATAAACCAGTCGGTACGTATTTCTTCATTTTAAATGGTATCATCATTTTTACAGCAGGATTATTACAAGGTTGGGAGAAAGCATTATATACCCTTGTCACATTGTATGTGACCACAAGGGTCATTGATGCCATCCATACAAGACATGAGAAGCTGACCGCGATGATTGTGACGAAGAAGGCTGATGAAATCAAGGAAGCCATTTATGGAAAAATGGTCAGAGGTATTACGACTGTACCTGCAAAGGGAGCTTTTACCAATGAGCCAAAAGAAATGATGGTGATCGTCATTACAAGGTATGAGCTGTATGAACTTGAACAAATTATTAAAGAAGTCGATCCAAAAGCCTTTACAAATATTGTGCAAACAACTAATATTCTTGGATTTTTCAGACGAGATTAAAAGGTGGGTAGCGAATGAAAAAAGGGTTGGTGCTTCTTCTCGTTGTATTGATTTTAACCGCTTGTGGACAACAAAAAAAGGATGAACCAAACAAGGAGGTATCAGGTCAAATGGGAGAAAAAACGGTTGTACTCACAGTAGACCCCGTCCAGAAAGGTTCTTCGGTTCAATTTAACATGTCACTGAAAAATGAATCAGATCGAGATATTGAATTTACCTTTAACACAAGCCAGAAATTCGAACTCAGTGTGTATGATGAAAACGGAAATGAACAATACCGCTACTCAAAAGACCGTATGTTCACTCAGGCCATCCAATCATTTGTACTACAGAAAGGCGAAGCCTATGATTTTCAAGATACGTGGTCAAATGGTGTCAAGCCGGGAACGTATGAAGCGGTCGTCACATTTAAAGGAAAAGCAGAAGGGCTGAAGCAAATCACGGAAAAGAAAACGTTCCAAGTGAAATAAGTGCTTTCAGCGTGTAGACAAACCCTCGCATTCGTTGTCAGGTCTGCGCTCCGGTGCTCACGAATGTCAAATTCGCTCCGCTCCTCGCCCTTCCTAGGGCTGCAAAGGTTTTCATGTCACGCTGAAAAAAAGACAAAGGGCTAAAATAAAGATCATTTTAGCCCCTTGTCAACAATCTAAAAGCTGTCCAGTGATGGACAGCTTCTTTTATGTTAGAGATCATCTAGCAAGTCTTGGAAGGTATGCAGCTGGTTTCTTTCTGCATCTGTCGAATTGGCAAATGCAGATGATACGGCATTTTTGGCTCGTTTGACCGCCTGTTGACGCTCTAACCCAGATGGAAATGAAGAAGTAAGGGCTTCTTCAGTAAATGATTTGGCTTGATCAAAAAGTTCGTTTCTCACAATGAACCTCCAGAAGCATCAGTCTTCATGTTTTCTCTGCCAGACGCTTCTTCAAGCGTAGAACGATAAGGAAAACGTGCGTCATGCAGACTGATTGAATCTTTACCTTGTTGTATAAAGCGTTTCGATTTGCTTCTTTTACCCATTCGGAATCCGCCCCTTTACACAAGCTGACAGGACAACCTGTCTAAAGGTAGTATGCCCGCTTCCATCTGCTATGTATGAATGGAAAAATTAAAGCGAGAAGTAATTCGTTAGAAACTTTGCAATTCCATCTTGTTCGTTTGTATCAGTGACTTCATTTGAAACACGTTTCACGGCATCGATTCCGTTGCCCATAGCCACACCGCATCCAGCAAATTCAAGCATTTCTAAATCATTGTCTTCATCTCCGAATGCCACAATCCGCTCCTGTGGAACGCCGTAATAATCACTGATCTTTTGCAGTCCAACGGCCTTGTTCATGCCTGTTTTAATGATCTCAATCACGTGCCACGGGGCAGCCCATCGCCTATGATCAATCACTTCTGCATGAACATCTGATAAATAGCTTCGAATGGCTCCGACGTCCTCTTCTTTTGCGTGAATTAACACGCTCGTCACATTCTCTCCGAGGTTGTCCCGAAGGTCTCCAACAGTAACTTTATTTGCATTCATATTAAATATATCAATGAGCTTCTCATCATGATAATGGAAATACAAATCGTCTAACACTTCAGCAAGCACATTGTGTACTTTATACTCCTCACTAATGTCTACAAGCTGTTTAACGACTTGAAGATCAAGTGACGTATGAAATCTTCCCCATTTTTCATCAAGAGGATGATGGACAAACGCTCCATTAAAATTCACAATGGGTGAATCAAGCTGTAATTGCTGATAATAAGGAGAGCTGGAACGAAATGGCCGTCCGGTTGAAATACAGACATGATGCCCGCTGTCTTTCACTTTTTGAATGACGTCAAGTGTGTGTGTAGAGATGGTTTTATCATCTTTTAATAACGTGCCATCCAGGTCAAGTGCGATTAGATAAGGTTGAGTCTCCATAAAATCTCCTTTGATCTGTAAGTGATAGGAGGCAATTCTTGCGGCGCCTCTATCTATAGTGTATCTTTATCACATCTTTGTTGTCTACATGTTAAAATAAACAAAGACGGGAATGATAAAGGAGGATTCATAGGCTGTGATCACCATTGATGAGCAAATTGCGCGCGATATTCCATTTTTACATATCGTAAAAGCTGAAAATAAAAACAAACCGCTGCCGCTTGTATTTTTTATACACGGATTTACAAGTGCACGCGAGCACAACTTACACTTCGCCTTTCATTTGGCGGAAAAAGGCATGAGAGTGATTTTGCCTGACTGTGCTTATCATGGTGTAAGATCAGAAAACCTCAGCTTAGAGGAACTGGCGTCAAGGTTCTGGGAAATTGTCCTGAACGAAATACGTGAAATCGATATACTCAAAACATATTTTCAAGAAAAACAATTGATTGAAGCCGATCTGATCGGTGTTGCAGGTACTTCCATGGGCGGCATCACGACCTTTGGTGCACTCGCCAAGCATGATTGGATTAAAGCGGCAGTTAGCTTGATGGGCAGTCCGAAATATACGACATTCCTACAAGCACAAATCATGAACATGCGGAACAAAGGGTTGATGAAAGACATTACAGACGAAGAGGTTCATCAGCAATTAGACGCGCTGCGTCCTTATGATTTAACGCTGCAAACAGATCGATTAAACAAAAGACCGCTGTTATTCTGGCATGCAGAAAACGATCCAGTTGTCCCTTACCGGCATGCAAAAGCTCTTTATGACGAGTTAGCAGCAACCCAATATAAAGAAGATCCGCACCTGATTCGTTTTATTACAGATGGACAAGCTGGCCATAAGGTCTCAAGACAGGCAATGTTTGAAACGATTGACTGGTTTGTGACACATCTGAAAAGCACAAACGTTTAGTCAAAAGAAAAAGTACGTTATACTAATGGAAAAGGAGTGGATATCATGGATGAAGCATTGAAAGAAAATATTTTAGGCGCCCTAGAACAGGTGATTGACCCTGAGCTGAATGTCGACATCGTCAACCTTGGACTTGTCTATGATGTCGATCTTGATGAGAATGGAAAAGCGGATATCACGATGACCTTAACATCAATGGGGTGTCCCCTTGCACCAGTTATCGTGGATGAAGTGAAAAAAGCATTAAGTGATCTTCCAGAAGTGAAAGAAACAGAAGTTCACATCGTATGGAATCCGCCTTGGACACGAGACAAAATGTCAAGATACGCAAAAATCGCGCTCGGTATTCAATAAGCACAAATGAAAATGCCTGGTATGAGTTGAACTCATGCCAGGTTTTTTTATGAAAAAATAAGGTGGAGGAAGAGAATGGATTGATATAATGGGTGTAATATGACAGATCGGAGTACCTCATAATGAAACTAAAATGGTTATGGATTGTTCTTTTAATGGGATACGCTGCTGCATTTTTTACATCAATCACCATCCGCGAGGAGCAAGCACACAAAAAACAAGATCTTGAGGCGTTTACAGATGTCAGTCATCTCATGCCCATTAAAATAAAAAAAGTCGTTCAAGGTAAAGAAATAGATACTTTAAAAGAAGTAGTAGAAGAAGCGAAAGTAAAAAACCTGCCGATATCCATTGCCGGCAAACAGCATAGCATGGGCGGCCATACGTATTATGAAAATGGCATCGTGCTCGATATGACAGAATTCCGCCAAATTTTAGCATTTGATAAAAAAAAGAAAACCATCTGTGTCCAAAGCGGCGCTACATGGGATGATATACAAAGATATGTCAACCCATATGGTCTTGCAGTGAAGGTCATGCAATCACAGAATATCTTTACGATTGGCGGTTCCCTCAGTGCAAACGCACATGGACGTGACATTCGCTACGGATCACTCATTGACACCGTTCGTTCTTTCAGGCTGCTTAAGGCAGATGGGGAGATCGTTACAGTGAAGCCGGGCGATGATTTGTTTACTGCCGTGATTGGCGGATATGGTTTGTTCGGCGTCATTTTAGATGTTGAGCTTTCGTTAACGAGAGATGAATTATACAAAATGGAGACAACCTCTCTAGATTATCGCGAATACAGTGATTATTTTCAAAAACATGTCAAACAAAATAAACAAGTACGCATGCATCTTGCCAGAATTTCAACAGCGAAAACAAACTTTTTGAAAGAGATGTATGTGACGAATTATTCCCTCACTTCACAACAAGAGATCGAATCATATCAAGAGCTGAAAGAGGATCAACTCGTTATGCCACTAAAATTTATGCTCGGTCTTTCAAGAAGGTTTGATATGGGGAAAGATCTGCTATGGAATTTGCAAAAGAAGTATTTCAAAAGTCAAAATGATCAGCTGATCACAAGAAATAATGTGATGCGCTCAGATTCTGCTTTTTTAGACTATGAAAATGAGTCAGACACAGATGTACTGCAGGAATATTTCGTCCCAGTCGACCGCTTTCGTGCGTATATCGATGACATGAGAAGCTATTTACAACAGGAAGAATTGAATTTAATGAACATCACAATACGCTACGTACAAAAAAATGAAAAAGCGGATCTCTCATATGCGAAAGAAGATATGTTTGCCCTTGTTCTTTTAGTGAATTATGGTTTTAAGAAAGAAGAGAAGGCAGAAGCAGAGCGGATCATCCGGCAAATGACAGATATCACGCTACGGCACCATGGAAGCTATTACTTACCGTACATGCCTTATCAAACGAAGGTACAAATGAAACAGGCGTATCCTAAAACGGATGTGTTCTTCCAAAAGAAAAAGCAAGCAGATCCGGACGGCAGGTTTATCAATTACTTTTATGAAAGGTACAATACACAATGAATGCAAAAGCAATGAAATGGTTCGTCTACTCACAAAGTCTGCTGTTTTTCGCCAGCAGTTTGATTTTCCCTTTTTACATTCTTTTTATTAAAAATGTTGGATCAAGCTACTCTCAGTTTGGTCTTGCCTATGGCCTGTTTGGTTTAAGCGGAGCGTTTATTCATTTACTTTTAGGGAAACTGCCCGAAACCACCGATAGGCGGCTCTTTTTGATTATTCATTCGTTCGGTATGGCATTTCTTTTGCTGCTATTTCCGCATATAACAGAAGTCGCGCAAGTGTATATGATTCAGCTGGCACTTGGTGCACTAGGCGGCTTTCAAAAGCACGGGGAAAAACTCATCGTTACGGAACTGACAACAGAGAATAAAAGAATGAAGGAGGTCGGCCGCTATCATTTTTGGACAGCTCTTTTTTCATCGATAGCAATTATGCTTGGCGGCCTGTTTGCAGATTTCTTCACCGTTTACTTCATTTTTTATGCAAGCTCTATCATATATTTATGCAGTGCTCTCATGATCATCTTGATGAAATATGAAAGATAAATCCGCATATCTCACGTAGATATGTGGATTTTTTTATGAAAAAAAATGAAAAGAAATATTAAATATACAATTGAATTAATTTTTATACATGTTATAATGTTAAATAATTTCACAAAGATCAAGAGGGTGTATTGACGTTGAAAATAGGTATTATAGGTGCTACGGGATACGGTGGTGCGGAATTAGTTCGTATCTTCAAGCAACATCCACACGTGGATGAATGTATATTGTATTCATCGAGTGGTGATGGGCAATTATACAGTCAATCTTATCCGCATCTAACAACGATTACTGATCAAACATTAAAAGCCATTGATCCTGCTGCCATTGTGCGAGAAACAGATGCTGTGTTTTTAGCGACACCAGCAGGCGTATCAAGTGAACTCACACCGAAGCTCATGAACCAAGGAGTGCCTATCATTGATTTATCAGGTGATTTGCGCATTCAAGACGGTGCAACCTATGAAGCTTGGTATAAACGAAGGGCAGCTGATCAAGCATCTGTTCAACAAGCTGTGTACGGGTTATCTGAATTGAATCGTGAAACGATTGAGCAGGCTGAAGTTATTGCAAATCCAGGGTGCTTCCCTACCGCAGTTCTTCTCGGTTTAGCACCGCTGATGAAACAGAATCTAATCGATGAATCTATGAT
Organism: Bacillus pumilus; assembly: GCF_900186955.1. NCBI lineage: Bacteria > Bacillati > Bacillota > Bacilli > Caryophanales > Bacillaceae > Bacillus > Bacillus pumilus. The sequence continues at coordinate 1,125,795 of NZ_LT906438.1, forward strand.
CATCATAGATGCAAAAACAGGAGTGTCCGGTGCAGGACGATCTGCCTCACTTGGAACGCATTTTTCAGAGCTAAACGACAACTTCAAAATTTATAAGGTAAATGAACATCAACATACACCTGAAATAGAGCAAATATTAAGAGAATGGAATCCGCACACGGCGAATATCACATTTTCAACGCACCTTGTCCCGATGACAAGGGGGATTATGGCGACGATGTATACCCAGCTGAAATCAGATATCACAAAAGAGGAATTGATGAAGCATATGAAAGGCTTTTATGAAGATTCCTATTTTGTCAGAGTGAGAGATCACGGGGTGTATCCGCAAACAAGGGAAGTATACGGCAGTAATTTCTGTGACATTGGCTTTCATTTAGATGAACGTACAGGCAGACTCACGATTGTGTCTGTGATCGACAATCTCATGAAGGGTGCAGCCGGCCAAGCGGTTCAAAACTTCAACATCATCAAAGGCTTAGATGAAGAGGCGGGCCTCACAATGACACCTCTCTATCCATAAGAACAGGGGAGACAACAAACATGATCGAATTGAATGAAAAAAGCATTGTTAAAATAGACGGTGACGTATCATCACCAAAAGGCTTTGAAGCAAAGGGGATTCATATTGGATTACGTTATTCAAAAAAAGACCTCGGACTGATCGTCAGTGAAGTGCCGGCAGCGAGTGCAGCGGTATACACACAAAGTCACTTTCAAGCTGCGCCTCTACAAGTCACTCAGAAAAGCTTAAAAAAGACAGGGCAATTAAAAGGGGTCATTGTCAATAGTGCTATCGCCAATGCATGTACCGGTGAGCAAGGTTTAAAGGACGCATACGAAATGCAGGCAGCCTGCGCAGATATGTTAGGGGTAGAACCTGATTACATTGCTGTTTCTTCTACTGGTGTCATTGGAGAGTGTCTGGATATGGATAAAATTAAAAAAGGCATCACTCAGCTGAAAGAAGCAAAAGCAGGAAATGGTCATTTTGAAGAGGCAATCTTAACGACAGATACAGTCATTAAAAACACAACATACACCCTGACGATAAACGGCAAAGAGATTCTCATTTCAGGTGCAGCGAAGGGCTCAGGTATGATTCATCCAAATATGGCAACAATGCTTGGCTTCGTGACAACGGATGCAAATGTCGAACAAGACGCTCTGCAAAATGCACTGCGTGATATTACCGATGTGACCTTTAATCAAATTACTGTCGACGGAGAAACATCGACAAACGATATGGTACTCGTGATGGCAAATGGCATGGCAGAAAATGATGTGCTAAATGAAGAGCATCCAGAATGGCCATTGTTCAAAGAAGGATTAAAGCTAGCTTGTGAGGATCTTGCCAAAGAGATTGCTAGAGACGGAGAAGGTGCAACGAAATTAATTGAAGCGCAAGTCGCTGGCGCTAAAAATCATTTAGAAGCCGGCATCATAGCGAAGAAAATCGTCGGTTCAAGTCTAGTGAAAACAGCCGTATACGGCACCGACGCCAACTGGGGGCGTATCATTGGAGCGATTGGCCATAGCGCAGCGTCCGTCACACCACAAGAGGTAGAAGTGTATTTAGGTGGACAATGTCTGTTTAAACATAATGAACCGCAGCCATTCTCAGAAGAGGAAGCAAAAGCGTATTTAGAGCAGGATGAGATCACGATTTTGATTCAAATGAATGAGGGGAATGGTCAGGCAGCGGCATGGGGCTGTGACCTTACCTATGATTATGTGAAAATTAACGCGAGCTATCGCACATAATGAAGGAGATAGACATGGATAAAACGATCGTATTCAAGTGTGGAGGCAGTGTCATTCGAGAACTTTCAGATACCTTTTACGAAAATGTCCGCTCACTTCAAGCTGCTGGGTTTAAGCTGGCTATCGTCCATGGCGGAGGCCCTGAAATCACTAGCATGCTGCAAAAATTAGAAGTGAAAACAGAATTTGTTGACGGGCAGCGCAAAACAACGAAGCCGGTATTAGAGGTAGCCGAAATGGTCCTCTCGGGAACGGTCAATAAATACTTTGTGTCAGAGCTCGCAAAGCATGATATCTCATCTGTCGGCGTGTCTGGGAAAGATGGTCAGATGCTTGTCGCTGATTTTCTTAATCAAGACGTGTACGGGTACGTTGGTGAAATCAAAGAAGTGCATCCAGAGATGGCAGAAGCATTAATGGAAAAACAATTTATTCCTGTGATTGCACCACTGTCTATGACAGAGGAATGCCAAACGTTAAACGTAAACGCTGATTTAGCAGCATCAGCTGTCGCAGGAGCGATGAAAGCTGATAAGCTCATGTTTGTTACAGATGTGGAAGGCATTTTAAAAAATGGCGAGCTATTAGATGTCGTCACCGAACAAGAAGCTCTCACGCTCATTGATGAAGGCATTATTTCCGGGGGAATGATTCCAAAAGTGCAATCCGCTTTGAGTGCTTTATCAAGAGATGTGGATGAAGTCATGATCGTCAATGGCAAAGGCAGTATCTTTACAGGGGAAACCTTTAAAGGAACAAGAATTGTGAAGGAAAAGGAGGCGGTCCTGTGAGTCATCTCTTTCAAACTTATGGACGGTGGAATGTTGAAATTAAAGAGGCAGCAGGTTCTTGGGCATTCGATACAAATGGGAAAAAATATTTAGACTTTATACAAGGCATTGCGGTCACAAATCTCGGTCATAATCACCCAAAGGTCAATCAAGCCATCAAGAAGCAGCTTGATCACGTCTGGCATGTATCGAATCTATTTGAAAATGGGCTGCAGGAAAAAGCAGCAGAAAAGCTGGCTGCAAACAGTTCAGGGGATCTCGTGTTTTTCTGTAATAGCGGAGCTGAGGCAAATGAAGGTGCAATCAAATTAGCGCGTAAAGCAACAGGGAAAACAAATATTGTGACTTTTTTGCACTCTTTTCATGGGCGCACGTATGCTGGTATGGCTGCTACAGGTCAAGATAAAATCAAAACGGGCTTTGGCCCTATGCTGGAAGGCTTTCATTATGTACCGTTTAATGACCCAGACGCTATTGCTGCATGTGAAGTCGATGATGTGGCAGCGGTGATGCTTGAGGTTGTGCAAGGAGAAGGTGGCGTAAATCCAGCGACAACAGAATTTCTAGAAGCTGTTCAAGCGTTTTGCCAAAAGCATGAAGCACTTCTGATCGTAGATGAGATTCAAACGGGTATTGGACGTACAGGAACAGCATTTGCATACGAACAGACGGGACTTGATCCTGATATTATCTCTTCTGCTAAAGGATTAGGAAATGGCTTCCCAGTCGGTGCAGTCATCGGGAAAAAGGCTTTAGGAGACGCATTCTCACCAGGTTCACATGGAACAACTTTTGGTGGCAATATGCTTGCCATGGCTGCTGTGAATGCAACACTCGATGTCATTTTCAAAGATGAGTTTCTGACAGAAGTCAAAGAAAAAGGCGCTTATCTGCTAGAAAAACTACAAGATCTGAAACAACTGAATATCGTAAAAGAAGTACGCGGAAAAGGATTGATGGCAGGGGTTGAATGTCATCAGCCAGTCGGAGATTATATCACAGCTCTGAGAGAACAGGGGTTGCTAGTACTTCCAGCTGGTCCGAATGTGATTCGGTTATTGCCTCCGCTGAATGTAGAAAAAGCAGAAATAGATCAAGCAATAGAAGCGATGACTCATGTTTTAGCAAATGAAACAGTGACGGTATAAATTTTTTTGCATCTAAACGCATAAAAATGCATCTATATTACTAATTATTCAATTTGGGGTGACACAAGCATGAAAGGTTATTTAAATTTAGAAGATGGAGCCTCTTTTGAAGGAGATCTGACAGGAGAAGCTGGCATGACAGGTGAAGTGGTTTTCTTTACAGGGATGACAGGTTACCAAGAGGTGCTCACAGACCCTTCCTATAAGGGACAAATCATTGTTTTCACATATCCACTCATCGGAAATTATGGCATTAATCATGAAGACTTTGAGAGCAAAAAACCACAAGTGAAAGCTGTCGTTGTGTATGAAGCAGCGGATCATTTCTCTCACCATCTTGCAGCGGTTAGCTTAAAAGATTATTTACAGAAGTGGAACATTCCGCTTCTGACTCATACCGATACACGTGCAGTCGTGCAAAACATCCGGGCAAATGGGACGATGAACGCTGTGATCAGTGTAGACGAAAACGAAACACCGCCGGCCATGAAACAAGACAATGTGATCGCACAGGTGACAGAGGATGAAATCTACACTCAAGGCAGCGGCGAGGAACATGTAGCGCTTATTGATTTTGGCTTTAAAAAATCAATAGCAGATTCGCTTGAAGCGCGCGGCTGTAAAGTAACCGTCATTCCGTACAAACAGCTGGAAAAGGTGTTTGAAATGAAGCCAGATGCGGTCCTGCTATCGAATGGACCTGGAGATCCCAAAACAATGAAGCCATATTTAAAAACCATTCATGACATCATGATGACCTTCCCGACACTTGGAATCTGCTTAGGTCATCAATTAATCGCTCTTGCACTTGGCGGGGATACGTATAAGCTTCCATTTGGCCACCGCGGGGCGAATCACCCTGTACAAGATACAGAATCCAAACGTGTTTTCATGACAAGTCAGAATCACAGCTATGTGGTGAATGAAAAAAGCATGAATGACAAAGAAGTGGACGTGAAATTCCTTCATGTTAATGATGGATCTGTCGAAGGATTCATTCATAAAGAGAAGCTCATTATGTCAGTTCAATTTCATCCAGAAGCACACCCAGGTCCTGCTGAAAGTGAATGGGTATTCGATGATTTTATTGAGAAAGTGAAACAAGCAAGGAGAGAAGTTGCACATGCCTAAAGATCAAAGCATACAAACCATTCTAGTCATCGGGTCTGGTCCAATCATCATTGGTCAGGCAGCTGAATTTGATTACTCAGGAACACAAGGATGTATGGCCCTAAAAGAAGAGGGCTACAAAGTGATTTTAGTGAATAACAATCCAGCAACCATTATGACAGACGAATCATTTGCTGATGAAATCTATTTTGAACCGCTTTCAGTTGATTCAGTGACAAGAATCATCGAAAAGGAAAAACCAGATGGTCTTTTAGCCAACCTTGGCGGACAGACCGCTTTAAACCTTGCTGTCGAGCTCGAAAAAGCCGGTGTGCTGAAAAAGCACGGGGTAACCCTGCTCGGAACGTCAGTTGAAACAATTGAAAACGGTGAAGATCGAGAGAAATTCCGTGCTCTCATGAAGCAGTTGAACGAACCTGTGCCAGATAGTGAAATTGTGGATAATGCAAAGGATGCCCTTCAATTTGCAAAAGAAGTAGGCTTCCCAGTCATTCTAAGACCAGCATACACACTTGGCGGTAAGGGCGGCGGAATTGCTTTAACAGAAGAAGCGTTTAAACCGCTCATTGAAGGAGCCCTTTTAGCGAGCCCGATTCATCAGTGTTTAGTTGAAAAAAGCATTGCGGGCTTTAAAGAAGTCGAATATGAGGTCATGAGAGACCGTCAAAATACGTGTATTACGGTTTGTAATATGGAAAATATCGATCCAGTTGGTGTGCATACAGGAGATTCGATTGTCGTTGCACCTTCGCAAACATTAACAGACCAGGATTATCAAATGCTTCGTTCAGCAAGCCTGAAAATCATTTCAGCACTCGATGTAGTCGGGGGATGCAACATCCAATTCGCCCTTGATCCACTCAGTAAAGAATACTTTGTCATTGAGGTGAATCCGCGGGTTAGTCGTTCATCTGCTCTTGCCTCAAAAGCAACGGGCTATCCGATTGCTAAAATGGCAGCAAAGCTTGCGGTAGGCTATACACTAGACGAACTGAAAAACCCGCTCACAGGCACAACTTATGCTAGTTTTGAGCCGGCACTCGATTATGTCGTCGTGAAATTCCCGCGCTGGCCGTTTGATAAATTTAAACAGGCAGATCGGCAATTAGGTACAAAAATGAAGGCGACTGGCGAAGTCATGGCGATTGACCGTAATTTAGAGTCAGCCATCCAAAAAGCGGTCGCCTCTCTTGAAATCAAAACAAAGGGTTTCCACCTGTCAGAATTGAAAGATCAATCGACTGAACAACTATTTGAGCTTGTCAAAACACCAGACGATCGACGTTTCTTTGCTGTCATGGAACTTCTTTCAAGACAGGAAACGGTTGAAGCGATCCATCAAGCGACGAAAATCGATCTATTCTTCTTACATGTATTCAACAATATGATCACGCTCGAACAGGAATTGAAGAACCATGAAGGAACGCTCTCCAAAGACATCTTGAAAAAGGTAAAGGAAAAGGGCTTCCTTGATGAAACGATTGCTCTTCTAACAGGCAATAGTGAAGAGGCTATTAGACAGCTTCGTCAAGAATATGGCATTACGGCTTCATTTAAGATTGTCGACACATGTGCAGCGGAATTTGATGCAAAAACGAACTACTTCTATTCCACATACTTTGGCAAAAGTGATGGAGAGCATCAAGAGAAAACAAAACAGCGTGCACTCATCATTGGCTCTGGTCCAATTCGAATTGGGCAAGGAGTCGAGTTTGACTATAGTGCGGTGCATGGCGTTCTTACCCTGCAAAAGCTTGGCTTTGAAACGATCATGATGAACAACAATCCAGAGACGGTCAGTACGGATTATGAAATCGCAGATCGTTTATATTTTGAGCCCATTACATTAGAGCACATCTTAAACGTTGTGGAAGCAGAGCAAATTGATTTCGTCATCGTTCAATTTGGCGGACAGACTGCCATCAATGTAGCAGAAGGCTTAGAAAAAGCGGGCATTACGTTGTTAGGTACATCCTTTGACACGCTAGATGCGCTGGAAGATCGTGATCTGTTCTATCAGCTTCTTGATGAACTGAACCTACCTCATGCAAAAGGAAATACAGCTCATTCAAAAGAAGAAGCGCTCACGCATGCTAACAGCATCGGTTACCCTGTGTTAATTCGCCCATCGTATGTCATTGGCGGAATGGGAATGATTGTTGTCCAGTCAGAAGCGCATTTGACGTCACTACTTGATCAGCCAGATCATTTGCCGTATCCAATTTTAATTGATGAGTATGTCACTGGAAAAGAAGTTGAAGTGGATCTGATTTCTGACGGAAAAACGACCTTCATCCCAACGATCGTGGAGCATATTGAGAAAGCAGGCGTCCATTCAGGTGACAGCTTTGCCATCTTACCAAGTGTCTCCATCAGCGAGGACATCAAACAGCAGGTGCATATTGCGTCCGAACAAATAGCGAAGAAATTAGCGTTTAAGGGCATTATGAATATCCAATTTGTGATCAAAGGGGATCAGGCGCTTGTACTAGAGGTGAATCCGCGGGCGAGCCGGACCGTTCCAGTTGTCAGCAAGGTGATGGGCATTGACATGATTCCACTTGCGACTCAATTACTAGCTGGTGCAACGCTTGAAGAACTGAACCCAGTAACGAAAAACAAAGGGGGAACAGCGGTCAAATTCCCAGTCTTCTCATCACATGCCATTCAAGATATTGACTTAAAGCTGACACCTGAAATGAAAGCGACAGGAGAAGGAATGTGTGTAGGCAAAAACGCCGAAAGCGCCTTGAAAAAAGTGTTTGCGTCGATCTGGCATCAGAAAGGTAGCCTCTTTATAAAAGGCAGTGAACAATTGGTAGATGAAGCAAAACATGCAGGCTTTGACGTCTGGACGGACAGCTTTGACACTTGGCTGCAAAACGAAGATAAATCCCTTCATATCCATTTAGGCGAAGATGAAGAGGCAAAAGAGCAACGCGTAAAAGCACTCACACACGGCGTCCAAGTTCTAACAGAATATGAAACAGTTCAAGCATTCCTGCAAGGAAAAAATGGAGATGTATCACCAGTATCGCTCCAAGAATTATACAAAAAGGAAGTGACGGCATGAGTCAAGTTGACGTGCAACCGACATTATACGGAAAAGACTTTTTATCATTAAAAGATTTCTCAATCAATGACATTGCTTATTTAATTGAAAAAGCGGAAGAAATGAAACAAAACCCATACCAAGATTTATTCAAAGGGAAAACGTTAGCGATGATCTTTGAAAAATCGTCAACTAGAACCCGCGTGTCGTTTGAAGCGGGAATGACGCAGCTTGGGGGACATGCGCTCTTCCTCAGCTCAAATGATTTGCAAATCGGCAGAGGAGAAACGATCAGTGATACAGCGCAGGTGCTGTCTGGCTATGTAGACGGCATTATGATTCGAACCTTTGAACATGAGAAGGTCGAGGAGCTGGCACAATACGCGTCCATTCCTGTCATCAATGGACTGACTGACTACTCCCATCCATGCCAGGCACTTGCTGATTTATTGACGATAAAAGAAGCAAAAGGAACATTAAAAGGAATCAAAGTCGCCTACATCGGTGACGGAAATAACGTAGCTCACTCCTTGATGGTTGGCTGTGCGCAGCTAGGCTGTGATATTGCAGTTGCATCACCAAAAGGCTATGAACCACTTCAAGAAGTAACAGACACAGCACGTGAGTTTGCAAAACAATCAGGCGCAGAAGTCATCGTTACGACAGACCCTGTCGCTGCTGTCCAAAATGCAGATGTCATTTATTCCGATGTGTTTACAAGCATGGGGCAGGAAGCAGAAACAGAGAAACGCCTTGCTGAATTTAAAGAATATCAAGTCAATGACGCACTAATGCGTCATGCAGCAAAGGATTATATTTTCCTTCATTGTCTCCCGGCACACCGCGGAGAAGAAGTGACAGCAGACATTATTGACGGACCGCACTCAAAAGTATTTCAGCAGGCAGAAAACCGCCTGCATGTTCAAAAAGCATTAATCAAAGAGCTCATGTATCAACAAACCAAATAAATGAAAAGCATCCCTGACTCGTAGGAGCAGGGACTTTTTGCATAAAGGATTGGAGAAGCAAGTCACGGGACATAATAACATCATCGAGAAAGGAGGATGGAAATGGGTCAGCAGCATCAGTTTAAATCAGGGAATAAAGCACCAAATAATGGTGTGTATGTCGAGATCGGTGAAACCGGCAGTATGGTGAAAGATCCTTTAAAGATTAAGCTTCAAGCAGGCGACGTCTTTCCGGATAACTCGAACCATAACCGTGTTTGGACCTATCAGAGAAAGCCATAAGCAATTGACTAAGAGTCGGCTGGAATAAGTCTTTAGAGGCATGTGTCATGCCTCTTTTTTCTTTATAATAAAAAACAATTAAGTTCAAATTTTCAAATAAATAGTATGAATAAAAGAGAATTTAAGGTAAAATATGTAAGTGAGATTAACTAGTTGAAAGGATTTGTGTGATGGAAAAGATGAATCTCAGTGAAAGTGTTTGGAATAAACGCTTCACCTCATTATTCATATCAAGACTCATTAAAAACACAGGAGAAAGTTTTGCTTTTACATCCGTCCTTTGGCTATTGATTTTGAGAGGGGATGGAGCGCTCGGTACAGGACTTCTCCTAGCAGTAACCGTACTTCCTTCATCTTTGCTAGCCCCAATACTAGGACCTCTTATGAAAAAGCACCATTTGTCTAAATGGATGTTCGCTTCAGACGTCGTTCGAGCAACCATTGTACTCATTATTCCGCTACTGCATTTTTCGCATCTATTGCCATTATGGTTATTGATCTCATTAATGGTTATTCAATCGGCAACAGGTGCAGCGTATAACCCAGCCTCGGTGGCGATTTTACCGCAGATTGTACCGAAGCATCTGATTCAAAAAGCAAATGCCATCCTGCAATCTTCTTTTGAAATTGTCGCACTTGCAGCAGTCATGGTCGCTGGTCTCTTAGTCAAATTAATCGGACCTGCAGATACCCTGCTCATCACCACTGCCTTATTCATCATATCCGGCCTGTTTATTATCGGTGTTAAATTAAAGAAAACCGCTGAAGACAAAGCAGCAGGTATAAAACAAGCAAAGAATACATATTTTTATAACTTAAAAAGAGGGTTTCTCGTCGTCAAAAATCATCACATTTTATTTGCACTGACGCTGTATTGTATTTTAATGAATGTCGCTGCAGCTCCGTGGCAGGCACTATCTGCTGTATACGTAGCAGAAGCATTGCAAAGCGATTCTATGGTGTATTCCATTTTAAGAGGTGTTGCTGCAGTCGGCGCGTTTATGATGGGCTTTGCTCTGGCGAAGATAAAAATTAAGAGATTTGGTTTGTTCTTTATTGTCGCTGGTATGATTGAAGGAGCTGCGTTCTTTATCACAGGGATGAGTACATGGCTGCCAGTCGTTCTACTAGCTTCCTTTATATTCGGTGCCGCCGTTAGTGCGATCAATGTACCGGAAATGGTCATTATTCAAACGTCTGTCGACCAAGATGATCAGCCGCAAGTATACGCGGTGATCAATGCTTCATCAAATGTTTTCCTCCCGTTTGCAGCTGTCGTATCAGGCGTTCTGGCAGAAAGATTTGGAGCGGGACCTGTCATTGCTGGCGGCGGGGTCCTTGAAATTTTATCAGGTATCGCGATCTTCCTGTTTACAGGGCTTGCGAAAAGCCATTTGACAGCAGACAAACAGAAGTCCGAAACCGTCGAGGTGTAATCAATAAAAAACCCCCTGTAGCTGCAGGGGGTTTTAGCGTACCGCTTTTCAAGCAAAAAGAAAAAGAGCTAAAATCAAGATCATTTTAGCTCTTTCTCGCATTCATCTCTTACGTATTAAGAGTGTTTTGTTGAACTTTCCGTTTCTTTCATTGGACTTACTTCAGCAAAGATGAATAAAATAACCGTAAACACCACTGCAAGAATAGAAGTCAAAGTAAAGTCATAAGCAGCGCCATTCATCGAAGCAACGATGTAACCAGCCATATGTGTCAGCAGAAAAGTCCAAATGAGGGTGATAATATAATGCATAATCCCACCGTCCTTTATGTAACAATCTATTAATTATCATACCATAGATACGAGTGAGGGGAAAAGACTGTTTTAGCCTTTATGTGACCATTTTTAGACCTTCTTCTATAAAAATAAAAAGAATTCTTCTGTCATTAGGGGATTTCCTTATTCCTACAAGAGTTGTTGTTCATATGATAGAAAGCAGAATCACTGAAAGGAGGCTGGCCATATGGGTGTAAGCGAACGGTTTTTCCAGCTTGGTTCCCAGTGGAACGTCATTCACCTTCCTCAAAAACCAAATGGCTTTGGCATTCTTATCCTCGGTGACCGAAATCACTTTGTGCAGGAAAATACATCATTCTGGCTTCAGCACTATGGAAGAAACCAGCTTTTAACTGCCTTAAAGGATGAAGGATATACATTGTTTAATAGTCATCTTCATGGGAATCACTGGGGATGCGAAGATGCTGTTTTTAGTACAAAGCAGCTCGTTCATCACACATTAAAACAAGAAATATTAAACCGGGAAATTCATGTGCTGGCAGAGGGGATGGGTGCACTCGTTGCTATGAGCCTTGCTGAAGAGATGCCAGAAGTGCTAAGATCCATTGCGATGGTGAATCCATGTCTGCATCTCTATGCACAACGGGAAAGAGAAAAGGAACACAAATTCTTTTATAAACAGCTAATCAAAGAATTAGCGAAGAGCTACGGCTGCTCTGAAAAGGAAGCGGAAACGTATCCGCTCCCAGCTTGCCCTGTTCATTCTGCTCATGTACCGATTCACATATGGCAAAGACTAAACGGTGCACCCTATGCATATGAACTGCATGCAAAGCCTTTTATTGATCAGCACATGAAGAATCCAGAGCATTGTCAGATCGATCTCACCTTGCATATGTTTGATCATCCGAGAAGAATCTTTCAATCCATTCACAAGTTTTATAAATCGCATGAAAGAGAATTGTGATGAATAGGATGATAACAGCCCTTCATGGAAAGGGCTCTTCTTTTTATTCGATAAGCTAAAAAAGGGGACATGGACATGGAGACAGGACTGATCATAGGGGCAGATGAATTTTTTGGCCTAGCGCTGTGTGAATATATGATGAAAGAGGGCATTCAAATGGATATCACATGCCCTCATGAGCAAACAGAAGAGCAAAAGAGGTTATTAGAAGAACGAATGATGTGGCTTGGCAGAAATGATCTTTTCCGTGTCATTGACCTTCAGGATGGGAAAGACACGTATGATCTGATCTTTATTCAATCAGAAGAACCAGATAAAAGACAGGAAGACTTGAAAGCGGCGCATGGCATGTACCAGGTTCTTTACGAAAAAAACGAAGACGAATCATCCAATCAGAAAGTGCCGGTTGTTATTCTTCCTCGTATGTTTGGACCATGGACACTTGATAAAGAAAGAACGAAGCGTGATGAGGCATTTTTTGTAGAAGATGTAGCAAGGGATTTGTTCAAGTGGGCATCAGGCTCTGAACAAAGACAGGAAATAACACATGAATTGAAGGTAGAAAGACAAACAGATGACAAACAAGCAGAAGAAATGATGGCAGAATGGAAAAGACAAAACTCAACATTTTTCGACAAAAAGCAAGAATGATCTTCCATCTTATCTTTTTTCAGTATAAAATAAACCTATATTTAACATACAGGTTCATGCCTGCATGTGGCAAAGGGAGTTGAACATGGCATGAAGTATCAGCGGCTTGTCATGATCTTTTCGTTCCTTCTCCTATTATCTGCCTGCTCACAGGCACCTTTAAAAGGACAGATTGAGAAGGTGGGTTTACTCGTCCCCGATACAATTAATGATCAAGTTTGGGGAACGAAAGGTTATAAAGGCTTATTAAATATTCAATCAACATTTGGTGTAGATGTTTATTATAAGGAAGGAATGGTCGACAAAGAGAAAATCGTTGATGCCATTGAAGAATTTCACAAAAAAGGAGTCAATTTGATTATTGGCCATGGCAGTGAATACAGCGAAATTTTCAACATCATTAGTGAAGATTATCCGAAAACACAATTTATCACGGTAAATGGAAACAAGCCTCAGGCGGATAATGTTGCGAATGTGACGTTTAAAGGTGAAGCGATGGGCTTTTTTGGAGGCATGACAGCAGCACATATGTCAAAATCAAAAAAGATTGGTATTCTTGCTACATATGATTGGCAAAGCGAAGTAGACGGCTTTATTAAAGGTGCAAAATATCAAGATGAACATGTACAAGTGCTTGCCGAGTTTGTTGAAAACTGGGATGATGCGGACAAAGCCGTGGAGCTCTATCAAAAATTGAAAAAACAGGGCGTAGATGTTGTATATCCAGCAGGTGATGGTTATAATATCCCTGTCATTGAACAAATCAAAGCCGATAATTTATCAGCGATCGGATATGTCACCGATCAATCCAACCTCGGCAGCCATACCGTCTTAACAAGCACAGTCCAGCATGTGGATAAAGCGTATAGTATTATTGCGAAGAAATTTAATGAAGGCAAGCTAAATGCACAAGGTGAGTACTCCTTTGACTTTAAAGAAGGAGTGATCGAAATGGGGAAATTTAGTTCCACCATTGACCGTGCTTTTTTGAAAGACATTGAAAGTGATATTGCGTCTTACAAAAAAACTGGCAAACTGCCAAATGAAAAGTGAGGATCAGGCGATGCAGCACGAAAAATCGATGGAGTTTTTACAAATTGCCATGAAGTATTTTCCGCAGGCAAAAGAAGAATTAGATAAAGCAGGTATTCAGCTTGAGCCCGAAGCTCTTCAGCCGCTTTTATCATTGTTTACATCTGTTATGCAAGAGGCATATGAGCTTGGAAAAGCAGATGCAGAATCAGAAAAAGCCACAGAATAGTGGCTTTTTTTTATGATAATTTTTTCTTGAAGGCACTAATCATAGGGCCAACATCTTTAAACACAGGCTTCAGCTCATCGATCGAGTTCATAATGTTCCCAATTTGGTTCATGACATGCATGTAGTCAATGGACTCTTCACTTGAAGTTGTCTCCACGCGTTCCTCCTTTGCTTCTTTCTTGCTTTTCTCCTTTTCAAGCGGCTGTCCAAACATCATAGCCGAAAAAATATCTTTTTGCGCCATATCAAATGCTCCTTTCTACTATTGGTATATCAATAATCTATGAAAAAAGTGAGAGGAAAGGTTAGACGTTTGTATTGCCAAGGAGAAAAAAATAAGTTAAAATTAGTACCAGATACTAATATAAGATCACAATATCACATGCTCGTATGAGTAAAAGGAGTCTTATTCAATGAATGCTGGAATTATTGGCCTTGGCCGCTATATACCTGAAAAAGTGTTAACAAATCTTGATTTAGAAAAAATGGTTGAAACTTCTGACGAATGGATTCGTACTAGAACAGGTATAGAAGAAAGAAGAATTGCTTCTGATGATGTCAATACATCACATATGGCGCTTGCTGCTGCAAAAAAAGCATTAGCTGACGCAAATGTAGCTGCAGAAGATATCGATATGATTCTTGTGGCGACAGTCACGCCAGATCAATCATTTCCGACAGTCGCTTGTATGATTCAAGAGCAGCTCGGTGCACATAAAGCATGTGCAATGGATATTAGCGCTGCGTGTGCTGGCTTTATGTATGGGCTTGTTACTGGAAAACAATTTATCGAATCAGGTACGTTCAAGCACGTGCTCGTCGTTGGCGTTGAAAAACTTTCTCGCATTACCGACTGGGATGACCGCAATACTGCTGTTCTGTTTGGAGATGGAGCAGGTGCTGCTGTGTTAGGAGAGGTCAGCGAAGGGAAAGGAATTCTCTCATTTGAGCTTGGAGCCGATGGAAGAGGCGGTAAGCACTTGTACTTAGATGAAAAAGATCATACAATCATGAATGGACGAGAAGTATTTAAATTTGCTGTAAGACAAATGGGCGAGTCAAGCGTAAACGTCATCGAAAAAGCTGGACTATCAAAAGAAGACGTTGACTTCTTGATCCCGCATCAAGCAAATATTCGCATTATGGAAGCAGCCCGCGAACGCCTAGAGCTGCCAGTTGAAAAAATGTCGAAGACAGTCCATAAATATGGAAACACATCAGCAGCATCCATTCCGATTTCACTATGTGAAGAAATCGAAGCCGGAAAAATTCATGACGGCGATGTGATTGTAATGGTAGGTTTTGGTGGCGGATTAACGTGGGGCGCAATCGCTATGCGATGGGGCCGATAAAAGAGTGAGGTGCACAAATTAATGGATAAAAAACGAGTAGTTGTTACAGGATTGGGTGCTTTGACACCTCTTGGCAACGATGTAGAATCAACATGGAAAAATGCTTTAGCAGGTGTATCAGGAGTTGGACCAATCACACGTGTCGACTCAAGTGAATATACAGCAAAAGTGGCTGCAGAATTAAAAGATTTTAACATTGAAGATTACATGGAGAAAAAAGAAGCACGAAAAATGGCACGCTTCACACAATATGCAGTCGTTGCTGCTCAAAAGGCGCTAGAAGATTCACGTCTTGAAATCACAGATGAAATCGCACCGCGTGTTGGTGTATGGGTTGGATCTGGTATTGGCGGACTTGAAACATTTGAAGAGCAGTTTGAAGTGTATTCAAATAAAGGGGCAAGACGCGTAAGCCCGTTCTTCGTTCCAATGATGATTCCAGATATGGCAACAGGCCAAATTTCAATTGCACTTGGCGCAAAAGGGGTTAACTCTTGTACTGTAACAGCATGTGCAACAGGAACAAACTCAATTGGTGATGCATTTAAAGTCATTCAGCGCGGAGATGCAGATGCGATGATCACAGGCGGAACAGAAGCGCCGTTAACAAAAATGTCGTTTGCTGGCTTCTGTGCGAACAAAGCTCTTTCGACAAATCCTGATCCAGAGACAGCAAGCCGTCCATTTGACAAAAACCGTGACGGATTTGTGATGGGTGAGGGTGCAGGGATTGTCGTTCTTGAAGAACTTGAGCATGCATTAAAACGTGGCGCGACGATTTATGCAGAAATTGTTGGATATGGATCAACTGGAGATGCGTATCATATTACAGCACCGGCTCCAAACGGAGAAGGCGGCGTACGCGCAATGAAAGAAGCGATTCGAGATGCTGGTTTGTCTGTGGAAGAAATTGATTATATCAATGCCCACGGAACAAGCACACCGTACAATGATAAATTTGAAACAATGGCGATTAAAGAAGTGTTCGGAGAGCATGCGAATCAGCTTGCGATCAGTTCGACAAAATCGATGACAGGTCACTTACTTGGCGCAGCAGGTGGAGTAGAAGCTATTTTCTCTGTGCTTGCGATTAAAGACAGCGTTATTCCTCCAACCATTAACCTTGTAACACCGGATGAAGAATGTGATCTTGATTATGTGGCAAATGAAGCACGTTCAAAAGAAGTACAAGTGGCTCTAAGTAACTCACTTGGCTTTGGCGGACATAATGCGACAATTATCTTTAAAAAATACGAAGCGTAATATTTCCTAAGAAGGCGGCGATCTATAATCAGATCGCCGCTTTTTTGCATATGATGAAAATGGAGGTGTTTAGCAGTATGGGTCTAGTCAATACACAATATCTCATTCATCAATCTTCATCATTTCAGGAGCTTGCGTCGCGTTTTGTTCCTTATTTTAAAGGGGCGGAGGAAAAAGAATGGTCCTCTATTCTCTCCCACCTGCAGCATCACGGCATGATTCGGTCTTTTCGATCATGCAAAGACATGATCGAAAAGCTCAAAGAAAAAGGGTACTTCCAGCTCGTCATGAAAGAATACCGGGCGCTGCAAAAGCAGTGGAAAGGCCCTGACATTCCAGTCTTTATTTTGCCAGTCAATGAGAGCAGTAGAGAAATTAGAGAGCAATTTTATTATCAATCCGGCATGGCATTTGACGACAAGGTCTTTTTGTTTTTGTCGCCAAATACCCCGAAAGAACGCATCGGTACATTGCTGACTCATGAATATCACCATGTATGCAGGTTACATTTTCTCACGAAAGAAGAAAAAGATTTTACATTCCTTGATACAATCATGATGGAAGGGCTTGCTGAATATGCTGTGTATCATAGATACGGAGAAAGCTATACAGCCAAATGGACCACTCTCTATGACGAAACGCAGCTTCAGCGTATGTATCAGAAATGGGTATCCAGTCATCTTGATCAAAAAGTGCAGGATGACGAAAGACTGATACAGAACCTCCTTTATGGAAAAGGGAACTACCCCAAAATGCTTGGTTACGCCACTGGGTTTTATATCGTGAAAAAGTATTTCAGCGAACACAGAATCAGCGATGAGTCTATGATTGCAGAGCCGTCCGAAACTTTTTTAAAGGCGATAGACTCATAAAGTGAATGATTCACATAAAAAGAGACATATTACAAATTTACTAAATTCTTCTTGATTTCGTCATAACAATGTAGTAATATACAAATATAAATTTTGATAATTCTTTTTATTCGAAAAAGATGAAATTTTTAGATTTTGTTCTATTGATTGATGGTGAAAGGGGCGAATACATGACCACGCTGCTTGAAGTGCAGAACTTAAAAACCTATTTTTTTAGAAAAAAAGAAGCGATACCTGCTGTAGATGGCGTTGATTTCAGTATCAACAAAGGAGAAACTGTCGCATTAGTCGGTGAGTCTGGATCTGGTAAAAGCATTACGTCCTTATCCATTATGGGCTTGATTAACGGCACTGGTGGAAAAATTATGGACGGTTCCATCAAGCTAGATGGCAAGGATCTCGTTACATATGGTGAAAAGGAATTATGCAGCATTCGTGGTAATGACGTATCGATGATCTTTCAGGAACCCATGACCTCACTTAATCCCGTCCTAACCATCGGGGAACAAATAACAGAAATCCTCATCTATCACAAAAAACTTTCAAAAAAAGAAGCGACGAAAAAAGCGATTGACCTGCTGAAGCTTGTTGGTTTTTCCAGACCGGAACAAATCATCAAAGATTACCCGCACCGTTTATCAGGCGGCATGCGGCAAAGAGTGATGATTGCCATTGCGCTAAGCTGTGATCCGAAGCTCCTCATTGCAGATGAACCGACAACTGCCCTAGATGTTACGATTCAAGCCCAGGTGCTCACATTGATGAAAGATTTATGCACGACATTTGGTACATCGATTCTCCTCATCACTCATGATCTAGGTGTCGTGTCTGAAGTGGCAGATCGAGTCATTGTCATGTACTGCGGACAGGTTGTTGAAAATGGGACCGTCGAAGAATTATTTGATCAGCCGCTGCATCCTTACACAGAAGGGCTGCTTGAATCGATTCCTGTCATTGACGGAGACATACAGCCGCTAACAGCAATAAAAGGGAATGTCCCTGCACCAGATCAGCTTCCAGCCGGCTGCCGCTTTGCTCCTAGATGCCCGCAAGTGAAGGAGCGCTGCCTAGGTGAACTGCCTAAGCTGAGGACTTTTGAAAATGGCAGAAGCGTCAGATGCTTCTTATATGAGGAGGCAGACCAAACATGACCCTTGCTCAAAATCAACCACATGCAACAGATCTAATAGAGAAAGAAACCATACTTGAACTGAAACAAATCAAAAAACATTTTCCGATTAAAGCAGGCGTCTTTCAGAAGAAAGTCGGTGCAGTCAAAGCTGTTGACGGCATAGATTTGAAGATTTATAAAGGTGAAACGTTAGGGATAGTGGGGGAATCAGGATGCGGTAAATCAACATTAGGCCGGACCATGATTCGTTTATATGAACCAACTGACGGTCAAATCCTTTTTAAAGGGCAAGATATCTCCCGTGTATCAGAATTAAAGCTAAGACAATCAACACGAAAAAACATCCAAATGGTTTTTCAAGATCCCTTTGCATCACTCAACCCTAGAAAAACACTTCGAAGCATCATCAAAGAACCCTACAAAACACACCACTTATATTCCTTAAAAGAAAGAAATGAAAAAGTAGAACAGCTTTTATCAAAGGTGGGTCTTCATCCAAGCTTTGCAAATCGCTATCCCCACGAATTTTCTGGCGGGCAGAGGCAGAGAATCGGCATCGCTCGTGCGCTTGCCATGAATCCCGAAATGATCATCGCAGATGAGCCGGTCTCAGCACTCGATGTATCCATTCAGGCGCAGGTGATTAACCTGATGGAGGAGCTTCAGGAGGAATTTGACCTGACCTATCTATTTATCTCTCACGACTTAAGTGTGGTCAGGCACATTAGTGATCGAGTCGGCGTGATGTATCTCGGCAAAATGATGGAGCTTGCTGATAAGCACAGCCTGTACGATGAACCGCTCCATCCATATACACAGGCATTGCTTTCTTCTGTCCCTGTTACCCGTAAAAAAGGTCAGATCAAAAGAGAACGGATCGTGCTTCAAGGCGATCTGCCAAGTCCTGCAAATCCGCCAAAAGGGTGCGTATTTCACACAAGATGCCCGCATGCGAAACAAATCTGTAAAGAAACAATACCAGCATTTCAAGAATTAAAACCAAACCACTTCGTTGCCTGTCACCTCTACGACACTTAATCGGCTTGCATGATTTCATCTTTGAGAGGGGGGATGAAGCGGCATCTGTCGTCATTTCTAAAAAAGGATAGGGGGAATTGTATATGAAAGGTAGAAATAGAAAATCCATATTGATTAGTTTACTGCTGATCTTCACGCTCATGCTTGCGGCTTGCTCTAGTGGAAATAAAACCTCTGGAGACAGTGAAAAGAAATCCACCGGTAAACCTGTACAGGGCGGAGATCTTGTTATCGGTTCTATTGCAGAACCAACATTATTTAATTCGTTGTATTCAACAGATGTGGCTAGCTCTGATATTGAAGAAAGAATCTACAGCTTTTTACTTCAAACTGATGGAAAGCTGAACCCTCAGCTATCACTCGCAGAAGATATTAAAGAATCTGATGACGGGAAGCAGTTTGATGTGACCATTAAAAAAGGCGTAAAGTTTCATGATGGAGAAGAATTGACAGCTGATGATGTTGTGTTTACATACAGCATTCCGATCAATAAGGACTACAACGGGGAGCGCGGATCAGGCTTTGAAGTATTAGATTCTGTTAAAAAGACAGGAGATTACTCAATCGAATTCAAGCTAAATAAAAAAGATCCTTATTTCTATAATGTCACACTAGGAAGCTATGGCATTTTGCCTAAGCATATTTTAGGTGATGTGCCTGTAAAGGATCTCGGTGAAAATGAATTTAACCGAAAAAAACCAATTGGTTCAGGTCCATTTAAATTTGCCGAGTGGAAAGAAGGCGACTACGTGAAATTAGAAGCCTTTGACGATTATTGGGATGGACGTCCATATCTTGATACCGTCACGATTAAAACCATTCCTGATCAGAACGCAGCAATTGCCCAGCTTTCAGCAGGTGATATTGATTTCTTTGCTGTACCGGGAGCAGAGCTGCAAACGGCTGAAAAAGTCAACAACATTAAAATTGAATCTGATCTAGGGCTCAATTATTCATACATTGGCTGGAACCAGAAAAATGATCTGTTTAAAAGTAAAAAGGTCCGTCAAGCGCTGACACATGCCATTGATCGTCAAACGATTGTTGATCAAGTGTTAGATGGAGACGGCAAAGTAGCCAACATTCCAGAAAGTCCGCTGTCATGGAACTATCCGAAGAATGAAAGTGTTCCAGTATTTGAGTTTGATCAAGAAAAAGCGAAAAAGATGCTGAAAGAAGAGGGTTGGGAGGATACAGATGGAGATGGCTATCTTGATAAGGACGGTAAAAAATTCTCCTTTGTCATAAAGACCAACCAAGGAAACAAAGTCCGTGAAGATATTGCTGTCGTTGTCCAGCAGCAGCTCAAAGAAATTGGTGTGGAAGCGAAGCCGCAAATTGTGGAATTCAGTGCACTCATTGAGCAGACGACACCGCCTAAGTGGGATTATGATGCGCTGCTGCTCGGCTGGAGCCTTGCCACATTCCCTGATCAATTCAGCATCTTCCACTCAAGCCAGTCAGAAAAAGGCTTGAATAACATCTGGTATAAAAATAAAGAGGTCGATAAGCTGTTAGTAGATGCCAAGAATTTAAGCGATCGAAAAGAATATTCAAAGGCATATGAAAAAATTTATGAATTGATCGCAGAAGATCAGCCATATACGTTCCTTTATTATGCCAACTCACATCGCGCGATGCCATCTAATCTCCAAGGCTACTCTTACCACCCGAAAGATGAGTATTACAAAATCGAGAAATGGTGGATTGAACAGTAGGCTGCTAGTGAAAAAGGGGAGGGTTCTCCCCTTTCAGCGTGAAGACACCAAAAAAGACAGAGGGCTAAAATAAAGACCATTTTAGCCCTTTTTCATCACAGTATGGCGATCCGATGAAAAAGGAGTTGTGCATATGGTTACATATATCATTAGAAGGACACTGCTTTCCATTCCCATCTTATTTGGGATTACCATTTTGTCCTTCGCCATTATGAAAGCAGCACCAGGCGATCCGATGTCACTTATGATGGACCCAACCATTAGTGCGGCAGACCGGGAAGCTTTTATTGATAAGTACGGCTTGAACGACCCTGAATATATGCAGTATATGAAATGGCTTGGCAATATGCTTCAAGGTGACTTTGGCACCTCTATTGTTAAAAAGGGAACGCCTGTGGCTGATTTGATTTTTGCCCGGCTGCCAAATACCCTCATCCTCATGATCTTTTCTACATTAGTTGCCCTGATCATCGCCATCCCATTCGGTGTTCTTTCAGCAAAACGTCCATATACAAAGCTAGACTATGGCATTACATTTACATCTTTTATCGGACTGGCTATTCCGAACTTTTGGTTTGGACTCATTCTAATAATGGTTTTATCTGTGAATTTAGGATGGTTCCCGACAGGCGGCGTCTCTACCTTAAACGCCGATTTTAATGTATTTGACCGGCTTCATCACATCATTTTACCAGCCTTTGTTTTAGCAACCGCTGATATGGCAGGGCTCACCCGGTACACAAGGTCGAGTATGCTTGATGTCATGAGGCAGGATTACATTCGAACCGCAAGAGCGAAAGGCTTTCGAGAAAACAAAGTCATTTTCAAGCACGGGTTAAGAAACGGTCTTATGCCTGTCATTACAATTTTTGGATTGATGATACCATCCTTTATTGGTGGTGCAGTCGTGGTGGAACAAATTTTCACTTGGCCAGGGCTTGGAAAGCTGTTCATTGATTCTGCCTTTTCGAGAGATTATCCGGTCATTATGGCGATGACTGTTATTTCCGCAGTGCTCGTGGTGGTTGGAAATTTAATTGCGGATATTCTCTATGCGATCGTTGATCCGCGTATTGAATATTAGAAGGGAGCTGAAGCACAATTGGCACAGCCTAATATGGGAACACCTCCTGTTGATCTCAAATTAAAGGAGGGTCTTCCGCCAAAGCCAGAGACGATGCTGCGTTTATTTTGCGAGAAATTTTTCAAAAATAAATTGGCGGTTGCCGGCTCCGTGATCTTATTGGTCATTATCTTTTCAGCCATTTTCGCTCCTGTGATTGCCCCTTACGCACCAGAGCAGCAAGATTTATTAAAACGGCTCCAGCCGCCAAGTGTTGAGCATTTGATGGGAACTGACAAGTTTGGCAGAGATATTTTCTCAAGGGTGCTTTATGGCGCGAGGGTGTCTTTGTTAGTCGGTTTCGTTTCGGTGGTCGGTGCGATTACCATTGGCACTGTGGTCGGAGCGGTAGCGGGGTATTTCAAAGGATTTGTTGATTCCTTGTTAATGAGATTTGTGGATGTCGTGTTGTCGATTCCCGACATTTTTCTCTTGATCACGCTCGTTACTATTTTCAAACCGGGCATTGATAAATTGATTTTAATCTTTGCTTTGACCGGATGGACCACAACCGCGAGACTGATCCGTAGTGAATTTTTATCACTGCGAACAAGAGAATTCGTACTCGCAGCAAGAACCATTGGAACGAAAAACCATGTCATCATCTTTTCGCATATTTTACCGAACTGTATCGGTCCTATTATTGTGTCAGCTACATTAAAAGTCGGTTCCGTCATTTTAGCCGAATCAACGCTGAGCTATCTAGGGTTTGGCATACAGCCGCCAACAGCGAGCTGGGGCAACATGCTGCAAGATGCACAAAACTTCTCGATTATGGTGCAAGCGTGGTGGTATCCGCTCTTCCCAGGTTTACTGATATTGCTGACCGTTTTATGCTTTAATTTCTTAGGAGATGGGCTGAGAGATGCGCTTGATCCTAAAAAGTTAAAGTAATGCCTCATTTTTATGACAAGATGAAAGGGACTCTGCGGCACCCTTTCTTTTCTTTATGTCATAAAGAAAAGCATGCCATCATTCACTCCGCTTGAAGTTTAATAAAGTTGGAATAATTTCTCTATCCCTTGCCCATACTGTGGACAACAGTTTTTATAAAGTGAGGGATTGGTTATGTTATTTCTTCATGACGTATGGGTGAATTGGTTTGAAGGGGAAGAAAATGGCTACAATGTGTGTCATTTTCATGAGTGGCGCAAGGAGGACAGTGTGGAGCTGTTAGATCAAGTACCTTTACTCAAGGTGCAGAGTCCTTTGTATGATTACATAGAGAATGATCTTTCAGAACTGCCGAAGACGCTGCTAGAATCTGTTTTTGAGAAATCATATATTCGAAAAAATCATGAACGGCGTAAATTAGAATATTGCTTTGTGGTGACAGACGGCATACGAATTATTGCTGTGGATACGATTGGGTATTCCATTCCTGTGAGGAAAAGCCGCTTAATCCCAAGGCAGGAGCAATTGGTGTATGAAATGGTGAAGGATGTGAAGGCTGAGGAATATGAATTCTCGCAGGACAGTCTTGAGTCGGCGAAGGAGTATCACATTTTGTCTTTGCCGCCGCAGCACATCAGCGGATTAACGAGAAAAGAAAGACAGCTGAAGCAGCTAATGTTTATGGCGCTTGATCAATTAAAAGGTCTTCAAAACAGGGCGGAGATTGCGTATTGGTATACGGAATGGAATCCGCGCATGTACAATCAAATCAAACGAATGTCATTCGAAGAGATTTGGAACATGCTTTACAATGAAACCATTGATGGATGGTCAGAGAATCATTTAGCATTTTGTGAAAAAATGATTAAGGGACAGCCGTTTTTTGAAAAGCTTTGGGAAATGGAAAACGAATCAAAGGTGAATTAGAAAAAGCTTGCAGCGTGATGTGCTGCAAGCTTTTTTATTTGCGCTTTCTACCTAGACCCATTGCATTCTCCATTTTTTTCAGCATTTTGTTTGCTGCGCGGTTTGCTTTTTCAGCACCTTCGTCAAGAATGCGGTCAAGCTCGTCTGACTCAATGAGTTCATAGTATCGATCTTGAATTGGTTTTAAAGCATCAACAACGACGTTCGCAAGATCTCCCTTAAACTCACCATACCCTTTGCCCTCATACTTTTGCTCAAGCTCTGCAATCGATATGTTACCTAATACAGAGTAAATCGTCAGCAAGTTGGCGATACCAGGCTTGTTTTCTTTGTCGTACTTAACGATGCCTTCTGAATCAGTGACAGCACTTTTGATTTTCTTTTCAAGCTGCTTTGGTTCATCTAATAAGGTAATGAAGGATTTTTGGTTCGGATCGGATTTGCTCATCTTTTTCACCGGATCTGCTAAAGACATAATCCGAGCGCCTTCTTTTGGAATCTTCACTTCAGGTACGGTGAAGATGTCATTGTATTTGCGGTTAAAACGTTCAGCAAGCGTTCTAGTCAATTCAAGATGCTGCTTTTGATCTTCTCCGACAGGGACTAAATCAGTACCATATAATAAGATATCGCCAGCCATTAATGGGGGATACGTTAATAGTCCTGAAACAACCGCTTCCTTACCAGCGGATTTGTCCTTAAATTGGGTCATTCTTTCTAATTCCCCAATATAAGCAACACATTGCAGCATCCATCCTGCCTGGGCGTGAGCAGGTACCTCTGATTGGATAAACAATGTCGCCTTTTCTGGATCAAGTCCAACTGCTAAATAAAGAGCTGCTAAGCTTCTAATATTTTGGCGAAGGGCTAGCCTGTCCTGACTCACCGTAATCGCATGCTGGTCGACTACACAAAAATAGCCGTGATAATCATGCTGCAAATCGACAAATTGCTTCATCGCTCCAATATAGTTCCCCAATGTGACCGAACCACTCGGCTGAATGCCTGAAAAAATTGTCTTCTTTGTCATACTAAAACCTCTTTTCTTCAATATAAAAAGGCCCACCCGTCACTTTTCAACAGAAAAGGGACGAATGAACCGTGGTACCACCCTTGTTATTTCACATGGAAATCACTCAAGACGTTGATATCGGAGACTGCTCCGTCTAAGCCTACTTACTTTCAAAAGTGTTCGGTTAGCTGCTCCAAAGCCCATTCCATACATGCCATTATCTGCTCGCACCGGCCGCAGACTCTCTGTAAATGGTGAATATATGTACTCTTCTTTTTCATCGCAACAGTATGTCTATCTATTATAAAGGATGACCATAAAAAAGTCACGAAGCCCTCATGTGACCTTCTCAGCATGTCGTTTGACACTTAAAATTTTAGATAAAATACCAATTATCTGTCAGAATTTTTTAAAAAAGGATGATTAATTATATGTATAAAACATTATTCCTGCTGAATTTGTTAAATTATTTTAATCAATTTCCGCTTTAATTTGTTGAAGTGATTGAGACTTTAGTTTATAAAAATCCCTCTTTATCCCCATTTACGTTTTTTAAAAATATATGAAATTGATATTGCGATAAATTATTCTATTCATTATAATTAATTTGTTCACACGTTTGTGCTAGGCTCTTTACATAGTGAAAATTCAGAAAAAACAAAAGAAATAGAAAGTAAGCTATTTAGGGACTTTTTTACGCTATTTCTTAAATCTGAATCTCATCTTCTATCGAGACCTTTGAACTAAAACATATTATAAGGGGGAATACAGTTGAAAAAGCGTTGGTCTGTAGTTACTTTAATGCTTATTTTCACACTTGTATTAAGCGCTTGTGGTTTCAGCGGAAACAAATCAGGCGACAGCACGAGCAGTTCTGGAGAGGCTAAAACAACACTAAATGTGAATATCTCCACTGAGCCTTTTTCTCTACATCCGGGATTGGCAAATGATTCAACTTCAGGAAGTGTCATCCGTCAGACTTTTGAGGGATTAACAAGAATTAACGCCGAAGGTAAGCCAGAAAATGCAATGGCTTCTGATATCAAAACAAGTGCTGATGGTAAAACATACACATTCACACTTCGTGATGCGAAATGGTCTAATGGTGACCCTGTCACAGCTAAAGATTTCGAATATGCTTGGAAATGGGCATTAGATCCTAAAAATGAATCTCAATATGCTTACCAGCTTTACTATATTAAAGGTGCTGAAGCAGCGAACAAAGGGAAAGCGAAAGTTGCTGATGTTGGTATTAAAGCAAAAGATGACAAAACGCTTGTAGTTGAGCTAGAGAACCCAACACCGTTCTTTACTGAACTAACTGCATTCTATACGTATATGCCAGTCAACAAAAAAGTGGCTGAAAAGAATAAAAACTGGTTCACAAATGCTGGTGAAAACTACGTATCTAACGGGCCATTTGTTCTTTCTCAATGGAAACATGGCGGTTCTATCACGCTTGAAAAGAACAATGAATACTGGGATAAAGATACTGTGAAATTGAAAAAGATTAACATGTCTATGATCAAAGACACAAACACTGAGCTTAGCATGTTCAAAAAAGGCGAGCTTGACTGGGCTGGTTCACCAACTGGAAGCCTTCCAACTGAGTCTTTAAAAACATTGAAAAAAGAAGGCGGTCTTAAAATCCAAACGATCGCTGGTATTTATAACTACAAATTCAACACAGAAGTAAAACCTTTAAACAATGCTAACATCCGTAAGGCCCTTGCATACTCAATCAACCGTCAAGCGATCGTTGACAAAATTACGCAAGGTGAACAAGTTCCAGCTATGGCAATCGTTCCACCAACAATGGAAGGATTCACTGATAACAAAACTGGCTACTTTAAAGATCACGATGTAGATACTGCTAAAAAACTTCTTGAAAAAGGTGCGAAAGAATTAGGTTATAAGTCTGTTTCTGATCTTCCAGCATTGAAACTTTCTTACAACACAGATGAAGGCCACCAAAAGATTGCACAAGCAATTCAAGAAATGTGGAAAAAAGATTTAGGTGTGAAAGTTGAACTTGATAACTCTGAGTGGAACGTATACATCGACAAAATCCACAGCGGAGATTACCAAATCGGACGTATGGGCTGGTTAGGTGACTTCAACGATCCAGTGAACTTCCTTGAGCTTTACAAAGATAAAGACGGTGGAAACAACGACACTGGATGGGAAAGCAAAGAGTACAAACAATTGTTGAATGATTCTGCGAAAGAAACAGATAAAACGAAGCGTGAAGAAATGCTGAAAAAAGCAGAAGAAATCATCATCAACGATATGCCTATAGCACCAATTTACTTCTACACTCAGCTTTGGGTACAAGATCCAAAACTTAAAGGTGTCGTCGTATCTGGACTAGGTGATGTTCAATACAAATGGGCACATTTCGAAAAGTAAGAGTTATAATGTAAGAGATCTACGGCAAGGATCTTAAGGTATATGGAGGATGTCTCTCCATATACCTTTCTTGCTGATTAGAGAAAATGTTGTAAAATCATGGAGGTGCAATTCCGTTGCTTAAATATATCGGTAAGCGATTAATATATATTTTAATCACACTGTTTGTTATTGTAACTGCAACTTTCTTTCTCATGCAGGCAGCACCGGGTGGTCCATTCTCTGGTGAGAAGAAACTTCCTGCTGAAATTGAAGCAAACCTAAACGAGCACTACGGGTTGGACAAGCCCTTATTTGTTCAATATGTAAGCTACTTAGGTTCAGTTGCAAAATTAGATTTTGGTCCCTCATTTAAATATAAAGGACAAACTGTAAATGACTTAATCAGTTCTGGATTCCCCGTTTCCTTTACCCTCGGAATTGAGGCAATTCTCCTCGCATTAGCATTTGGTGTATTGTTTGGGGTCCTTGCAGCGCTCTATCATAACAAGTGGCAAGACTATACGATTGCCATTTTAACGATCTTTGGAATTTCAGTTCCAAGTTTCATTTTAGCTGCGCTACTACAATATGTATTTGCATCTGAGGCAAGCGTTATAGCGATTTTCCCAGTTGCAGGATGGGAGTCTTGGGCCAGCACCGTACTACCTTCTATTGCACTTTCCTTCATGCCTATGGCATTTATCGCTAGACTTGCACGGTCAAGTATGCTTGAAGTGCTAAACAGTGACTACATTAGAACGGCTAGAGCGAAAGGATTAACGAAATCAGCTGTGACGATCAAACACGCGATTCGAAACGCATTGTTACCTGTCATTACTTACATGGGACCAATGGCTGCTTCAGTTTTAACAGGTAGTTTTGTCGTGGAGAAGATTTTCGGTATTCCTGGATTAGGCTCTCACTTTGTCACAAGTATTACAAACCGTGATTACACCGTCATCATGGGTGTCACAGTCTTCTACAGTATTATTCTATTAATCAGTATTCTAGTCGTTGACGTCCTTTACGGTATTATCGATCCTAGAATTAAACTGACGAAGGCGAAGAAAGGGGTCTAACACATGGAAGAGATGAGAAAAGATTTATTTGTTCCTGCGACAGCTGACGCAGCAGAATCCGAAAAAATTTCTAAACCTAGTCTATCTTTATGGAAGGATGCTATGCTTCGCTTCCGTGCAAATAAACTTGCGATGGTAGGACTTACAATTATTTTTATTGTTGTGATGCTGGCGATCTTCGTTCCGGTGTTTTCTAAATATGATTACTCTACGACAGATTTGCTTAATGCAGATCAGCCGCCTTCAAAAGAGCACTGGTTTGGTACAGATGATTTAGGACGTGACATGTTTGTCCGTACATGGGTCGGGGCAAGAATTTCGATCTTCATTGGTCTTGCTGCTGCGGTACTTGACGTGATCATCGGGATTATCTGGGGAAGTATTGCTGCATTCAAAGGCGGCCGTACAGATGAAGTGATGATGCGTATTGCTGACGTTTTATGGGCAATTCCAACACTACTAATGGTCATCTTAATGATGGTTGTTCTGCCAAAAGGATTATTAACGATTATCCTCGCCATGACAGTCGTAGGCTGGATAAACATGGCACGTATCGTTCGGGGACAGGTTTTACAATTGAAGAGTCAAGAGTACGTTCTTGCCGCACAAACATTAGGTGCGAAAACATCTAGACTTTTATTTAAACACTTGATTCCAAACTCAATGGGACCAATTCTTGTGACCATGACATTAACCATTCCTTCTGCTATTTTCACAGAGGCATTCTTAAGCTATCTAGGACTTGGTGTACCTCAGCCATTAGCGAGCTGGGGAACAATGGCGTCTGACGGAATTCCAGCCATGACGTACTACCCGTGGAGATTATGGTTCCCAGCCGCATTTATCTGTATTACAATGTTTGGTTTTAACGTGGTTGGAGACGGACTAAGAGACGCTTTAGATCCGAAGTTGCGTAAATAAGGAGTGATTAGGATGGAACGTGAACGTATTCTAGAGGTGAAAGACCTTGCAATCTCATTTAAAACATATGGTGGAGAGGTTCAAGCCATTCGTGGTGTGAACTTCCACTTAAATAAAGGCGAGACACTTGCTATTGTAGGTGAATCTGGCTCTGGTAAAAGTGTGACATCACAGGCCATCATGAGATTAATTCCGATGCCGCCGGGTTATTTCAAGCGCGGACAGATCCTGTTTGATGGGCAAGATATTGTCAAGAAAACTGAAAAACAAATGCAAAACATTCGAGGAAAAGACATCTCAATGATCTTCCAAGATCCGATGACTTCCTTGAACCCAACGATGAAGGTCGGGAAACAAATTACAGAAGTGCTGTTCAAGCACGAACAAATTTCAAAAGAAGCGGCTGAAAAAAGAGCCATTGAATTACTGGAGCTTGTTGGAATTGCAATGCCTGAAAAAAGAATCAAACAATACCCACACGAATTTAGTGGCGGGATGAGACAAAGGGTTGTTATTGCGATGGCACTCGCAGCAGATCCAAAGCTATTGATTGCCGATGAGCCGACAACAGCTCTAGATGTAACAATTCAGGCGCAAATTTTAGAATTAATGAAAGAAATTCAGCAAAAGGTTGAAACGTCAATTATCTTTATTACGCATGATCTAGGTGTTGTCGCCAACGTCGCTGATCGTGTAGCTGTTATGTATGCAGGTCAAATTGTGGAGACAGGAACTGTTGATGAAATTTTCTACAATCCACAACATCCGTATACATGGGGACTATTGGCATCAATGCCAAGCCTAGACACAGATGGCGGAGCTGAAGGAAAGCTGACTGCGATCCCAGGAACACCGCCAGATCTGACAAACCCGCCGAAAGGAGATGCATTTGCACTCCGAAGCGATTATGCAATGAAAATTGACTTTGAACAAGAACCGCCAATGTTCAAAGTATCAGATACGCATTATGTGAAATCATGGCTACTTCATCCAAATGCACCTAAAGTTGAACCGCCTGCTGCTGTAAAGGCGAGAATGCGTGAACTAGAAGGTAGCTACGAAAAACCTGTATTAGTAAAAGAGGGTGAATAGCATGGCAGAAAAATTGTTAGAAATCAAAAATTTAAAGCAGCATTTCCATACAGCAAGAGGAACCGTGAAAGCAGTTGACGGCGTTTCATTTGATATTTACAAAGGTGAAACACTAGGTCTTGTAGGTGAGTCTGGATGTGGTAAATCCACTACGGGCCGATCTATCATTAGACTTTATGATGCGACAGATGGCGAGGTTCTTTATAAAGGGGAAAATGTACACGGGAAGAAATCAAGACAAAAAATGCTTGAGTTCAACCGTCAAATGCAGATGATCTTCCAAGATCCATATGCCTCACTGAACCCTAGAATGACAGTCCTTGATATCATTGCAGAAGGCATTGACATTCATGGCCTTGCGAAAACAAAGCAAGCGCGTAAAGAGCGTGTGTACCAGTTGCTTGAAACCGTTGGATTGAACAAAGGGCATGCAAACAGATATCCGCATGAATTCTCTGGTGGTCAAAGGCAGCGTATCGGAATTGCCCGTGCATTAGCAGTTGAGCCAGATTTTATCATTGCCGATGAACCAATCTCTGCATTAGATGTGTCGATTCAAGCGCAGGTCGTTAACTTAATGAAAGAACTGCAAGAAGAAAAAGGCTTAACGTATTTATTCATTGCCCATGACCTGTCCATGGTAAAATACATCAGCGATCGAATTGGTGTGATGTATTTCGGGAAATTGGTAGAGCTGGCACCAGCGAATGAATTATACGAAAACCCGCTTCATCCATATACAAAATCATTACTATCTGCGATTCCGCTTCCAGATCCAGATTATGAGCGTAACCGCAAGCGAATCAAGTATGATCCTTCCGTTCACAAAGGAACAAACACTGATTTCCGTGAAGTGAAGCCAGGTCACTTTGTGAGCTGCACAGAGGAAGAATTCAAAGAGCTTCAGGCAAAACAATCATAAGAAGGAAGGAGCACTGCTAAGTCAGTGCTTCTTTTTTTTATTTTACAAAAAAACGAGATGATGGTAATTTCTAGTTAACAATAAGCGGGTTCTAGGAGGAAATCAGATGTCGATATGGAAGACATTTCGCTATTCATTCTTTCACTTTCTCATTGTATTCATGCTTTTTTCAACGTCTTTTTTGAGAAAGCCAAATGGAGGACAGTGGATGCTCATATTTATGGTGCTCATTGGCATTGCGTCTTTTTCCGTGGAATATATGCTTCACCGGAAATTAAGCAATCAGAAAGAGGAAGCACGTCGCAGGAAGTATTTTTATTTCATCATGTTTCAAACTGGGATGACACTCATCCTGTTTGTCTGTTTTCAATTACTCATGAATCGTTCGATGTAAAACTTTTTTCTGTTGTTTGAAAAAAAGTGAAACTAGAGGAGACTTTGCTGCGTCTTACTAGTACAGGCGTTTAAATAGCAGGAAATCGGGAATATCTAAGGAAGTGGTTCTTAACGATATCATAAGGAGCGGATCCATGAATTGGTATGAAAAGCTCAGTGAATACTTCCCGATAGAAGAAATGAAGTCAAAAGAGCATATGGAAGCTTTATTAAAGGAAAGAAGTGATGTTTATCATAAGGAGGAAGGACCTCATCATGTGATGATGTACGCCGAATTTGATAATTTCATCTTTATTGATTATTTATTTGTTTCCAGAGATGCAAGAGGTGAAGGCCTCGGATCAAAGCTCATTCATAAGCTGAAGAAAAAAAAGAAACCGATCTTGCTTGAGGTTGAGCCTGTAGTTGAAGATGATGCAGATACTGCAAAACGCCTAAAGTTTTACCAAAGAGAGCACTTCAAGCATGCAGAATCAATCGGTTATAAACGCAGGTCACTTGCAACAAATGAAGTGAACCGCATGGAAATCCTTTATTGGTCGCCTCTTACAGATAATGAGGAAGAAATGATGGAGGCTATGAGGAAGACCTATGAACGAATCCATACGTATAAAGACGAAGAATGGTATGGGCAGTCGTATGAGGATGTTGATGATGTATTGAAGGTCATTGAAAATAGAAAACAAAAAAATATTTTCGATCATCTCGACTAAATGAGAATGTTCAGACATCAAGCAACACCACAAAATGAATGAAATTGTCTAGTTTTTGTCACAAAAATTGCAAGAAAATCTGTTCACACTTACTTTTTTATAGTATAATCACTATAAAGATTACTTATTTAGAACAATTTTAATTTAAGAATACAGATCAATATTCATTCTACAAATTGAGGAGTGAAGATTTATGGTAACATTATACACATCACCAAGCTGTACATCATGTAGAAAAGCAAGAGCGTGGTTAGAAGAGCACAATATTCCGTATCAAGAGAGAAACATCTTTTCAGAGCCTCTTTCAATCGATGAAATCAAAGAAATTCTTCGAATGACTGAAGACGGTACAGATGAAATTATCTCAACACGTTCAAAAGTATTCCAAAAGCTAAATGTGAATGTTGAGACAATGCCTCTTCAACAATTGTATAAACTAATCAATGAGCATCCAGGTCTATTAAGACGACCAATTATATTGGATGAAAAAAGACTACAAGTTGGCTACAATGAAGATGAAATTAGACGTTTCCTTCCAAGAACGGTTCGTACATTCCAACTAAGAGAAGCTCAGCGACTTGCTAACTAATAGAAAAAACGAAAAGCTGCCGATCATTTGGCAGCTTTTTTTATTTGTTTTCAGCCGTTTGTTCGTAAAACAGGCTGGCTAAAATGACCATGACGACTGTTAAAAACGGAAGCATCAATTCAAGAGTCGCATGCTGAGCCATAAATTCATTCAATTTCACATCACGAACAATCATTTCACCGCCAGTAAAAGCCAAAAGAGCACTTCCTCCGTATAATAGATACGGAAATTTGGTGAAAGCGGCATGAATCAGCTTACTTCCCCAAATAATAATCGGTACTGAAATCATCAGGCCAAAAGCGGTCAGCAGCATGTTGCCTTTCGCCGCTCCTGCAACTGCAATCACATTATCAAGTGACATAAAGAGGTCGGCAATCACAATGGTCTGAACCGCACGCCAAAGGGAGCCGCTGCTTTTAATGCGAATCGATTCTTTCTTTTGTTCAATTAACAAATTGTATCCTATATAAAGGAGAAAAAGTCCGCCGATAAATTGCAAATAAGGGATGGTCAATAAATAAACTGCGGCACCTGTCATTGTTATTCTCATCAGCACTGCCAAAAGTGTGCCGATCCATATGGCTTTATTGCGTTTGTCATTTGACAAGCTACGGCTAGCCATCGCAATGATCAACGCATTATCTCCGCCTAAAATTAGATCGATGCCAATAATCATCAGTAAGGATATGATCCACTCTGTTTCCATCCATTTCACCTCATGTCTAATAGAGCTCGTACAACCAATATATGAAGACAATTCAAATATATGTTTCTGTAAGTTTTCTCTGCAAAAAATGCGTTTTTATTTCTTTTATTCATGTTTTATCATAAAATAGACAGTACGAAGCAATACCTCAATTCTTTAAAAGGTTAACATGTAGACGGAACGGGTAAAGTGTAGTAAAGTACTATTAATTGGGAGCTTGTATGTCCCTTCAACATCTTATATAGAAGGGAAGGTTGGCAAAATGGAAATTGAAAGAATTAATGAACATACAGTGAAATTTTATATTTCCTACGGTGATATTGAAGACCGCGGATTTGACCGTGAAGAGATTTGGTATAATCGTGAACGCAGTGAAGAGCTGTTTTGGGAAGTAATGGACGAAGTGCACGAAGAAGAAGAATTTGCAGTTGAGGGACCGCTTTGGATTCAAGTGCAGGCACTTGACAAAGGTCTTGAAATTGTCGTGACGAAAGCCCAACTTTCTAAAGATGGACAAAAGCTCGAATTGCCGATTCCAGAAGATAAAAAAGATCAAACAGATGAAGAAAGTCTAGACGCACTGCTTGATGATTTTCAAAAAGAAGAGCAGGATCAAGAAGACGATAATGAGAAGGACAAAAAACTTCAACTTCAATTTGTGTTGAAAATGGATGACTTTGAAGATTTGATTGCACTTTCTCAATTAAATATGCAGGATTTTACCACAAGTTTATATTCGTTTGAAAACCGTTATTATCTATATGTTGACTTCCACGAGGATTTGTCAGATGAGCAAGTGGAGAATAAGCTCAGCATTTTGCTTGAATATGCTCATGAATCAGTGGTCAGCATTTACAGACTGAAAGAATATGGTCAGCTGATTATCGAAGGTAATGCCCTTGAAACGATTCAACAGCACTTCTCGTAACCAACAAAAGTCGATTTCTATAGAGGAATCGGCTTTTTTATCTGAATGAATAGGTAAATAAAGAGATCGGCAAGGAGAAAATGAAATGAGAAATTTAGTCAAAGTTCTATTTTTTCTTATCATTACGATAGGTGCTTATTTAGTCATTCAATTAATTGCCGGTGATTTAGCGGTAAGTGTATTAAGTTCTGTCAGTGTTCTATTCACTTTATCGATTATCTTCATCGGGTTTGTCATATTCTTGGAGAACCGGAATCCATCTCAAACGATAACGTGGCTTGTCCTGCTTGGCAGCTTTCCGTTATTCGGCTTTTTGTTCTATATTTTCTTTGGACGCAATATCAAAAAGCGCCGGTTGTTTGAAAAGAAAGCCATCCTGGACGAACAGTTAATCCAGGAAGATGAACATATTCATAGAGAAGCGATTGAGAAAATGACGCATATGGGTGATCATCAGCAGCTCTTATTTAAGCTGGCCCACAGACTTGGACATACCCCTATTACGTATCGCACGTCCTCTAAAGTCCTGACGAATGGAGAAGAAACATTCTCTCATATTTTTGAAGAAATCAAAAAGGCGACACATCACATTCATTTAGAATATTATATTCTCCGCCACGATGACCTTGGACAAGAATTAAAAGATATTCTCATTGATAAAGCGAAAAATGGCGTGATTGTCCGCTTTTTATATGACGATGTAGGGAGTTTAAAGCTCTCTCGTCAATATATTGCTGACCTCGAAAAGGCTGGCGTTCAGATCGTTCCATTTTTACCAGTGAGGCTGCCTCTGTTAAATAATAAAATCAATTTCCGAAATCACCGAAAAATTGTCGTGATTGATGGAGAAGTTGGATTTGTTGGCGGGCTGAACATTGGAGACGAATATATGGGTAGAAGCAGACAATATGGATTTTGGCGTGACACCCATTTGATGATTAAGGGTGAAGCTGTTCGTGACCTGCAGCAGATTTTCATGCAGGATTGGTACTATATGACGAATGAAAGATGCGCAGGTGTGGACTACTTTAAAGATTTCAGCCACCTTGAAAGCACAACACAAGGCGTACAAATGATCGCTGGCGGACCTGATAAACAGTGGGAGGTCATTAAAAATCTCTTTTTCTCCATGATTATCTCTGCCAAAAAGTCTATTTGGATCGCTTCACCATATTTTGTGCCAGATGATGATATTTTGTCTGCACTGAAAATTGCTGCATTAAGCGGAGTAGACGTACGGATTATTGCACCGAAGAATCCAGATAAACGGATCGTCTTCCATGCGTCCCGTTCATACTTCCCGGAGCTTTTAGAAGCAGGGGCAAAGGTGTATGAATATGATCAAGGCTTTATGCATAGTAAATTTATCATTGTGGATAGTGAGCTGGCTTCGATAGGAACGGCCAACATGGATATGAGAAGCTTTCATTTGAATTTTGAAGTGAATGCCTTCCTCTATAAAACGAAAAGCACTGAGAAGCTCGTGAACGACTTCTTAGGTGATTTAGAGCAGTCGCACGAGATTGTCCCAGAAGAATTTGCAAAGAGACCGTTAAGGGTAAGGCTCTTTGAATCAACAGCAAGATTATTATCGCCATTACTATAAAGATTGTATTTTCCCCCTTTTTTATGAGGGGGTTTTTTCATTTTCCTCAGGAAAACAACAGTAAAATTATATTTTCACACAACAAAAGTTCATTTTACCTATTCGCTCTCTTATAGATGAAAAAGCTATAATACGGTCAACAAAGACTAAGGGGCGAGCTGAATGAATACAGCGATCATGGATAATGGAAAACTTATTCGAATTACACATCACTTATCTAAAAACAGGTTGGAGCATGTCAGGACGACGTGCAAATTTTACTGCCCTGAATGCAGGGAAGAAGTGCAATTAAAGCTTGGTGAACAACGTGTCTATCATTTTGCACATAAACAGCTCACTGCATGTCCACTAGCCTCAGGCGAAACGGCTTATCATCAGGCGGGAAAAGAAGCCATGATGAATTGGCTTCAGCGGCTTGGGCATAAACCGGTGCTTGAAAAGTATGTGTCAAAGGTTCATCAGCGTCCTGACGTGGCCGTCTCTATTGGAGGAACAAGCTATGCAATCGAATATCAATGTTCAAATATTTCACGGCAAGAGCTCCGTAAAAGGACAGCAGGACTCCGTCAAGCAGGGCACTTCCCTATATGGATCATAGGAGCAAATCGTTTAAAGCGAATATCTGCCCAGCTCTTTTCCTTCTCCTCCATTCATTGGGGAATGCTAAGGGAATCACAGAAAGGAAGTCTGATTTTTTATTGTCCGCTACAGAATCGATTCATCCATCTTGCTCAATTCCTTGTATTTCAACCAACAAAAATATGTGCCGCTATGACTGTCAGATCGCCAACAGCATACTGCAAACTTTCGGATATTCTATCGCCGCCCTCAAGCAAGCGTCAAGTCTACAAACAATGGCTAAAATGTATACAGCAATTTAGGCAGCGGCCTCCTCGCATTTTATCAAATGAAAGCAAACGGTTAAGGGACATTTTTTATGAGCATCATCAAACAGTTTTTCCTTTTCTGCCAACTGAATTATTTATCCCGCTGAAAGAAGCGTATATCTTCACAAGTCCCGTTTACGTCTGGCAGGGGTGTCTATATGATTGGATGATAAGAAAAAAAGGAAGCAGTCCAGTGACGATTCAACTGCTGATGAAAGAAATCAAGCGGGCTATCGAGATGAAAGAAGTAAAGCTTCGTTATGGCGATGTTTCAATAGAAGAAATAAAAGAGGTCATCACATCATATGTTCATGCGCTTGTCAGACAAGGGTTTTTGCGCATGACGAAAGAGGGTAATTATGAAGTAGCGTCAAAACAAATGCCGATACAAACAGTAGATGAAGCGTTCAAACGAGATGCTTTCTTATTTCATTAGCATGTTTCATGTCCACTTTGATCATGATAAGAAAAAGGTGGTGCTGCGATTGAATAGAAAGAAACGCTTTTTTCTCATTTTTTTAGTCTGTTTGGTATTTATTTCTGCATATGATTTGACAAATATAGTTCAAAACAAAGAAGATAAATACAACACCAATTTCTTTCACTTTCCGAAAGGTTGGTTCAACACAACTTATGCAAGGGGGATTCATATGACTTCACAAAGCAATAACAACCATTTACCGGACAGAAGCGAAGTAAAAGAAGAAAACAAATGGCGACTTGAAGATATTTTTGAAAGCGTCGATGCATGGAATAAGGAATTTGAAGCGGTCAAAAAAGAAATTCCTAAGCTCGCCCAATTTAAAGGCAAGCTCGCTCATTCTGCTGATGTACTGTATGAAGCCCTAACCTTTCAGGATCAGCTTTCTGAAAAGCTTGGTAAGCTTTATACATATGCGCACATGAAATACGATGAGGATACAACAAACTCATCATTTCAAGCGCTGAATGATAAAGCATCGAATTTATTTACACAGATTTCTAGTACCTCTGCTTATATTGTTCCAGAGATTTTGTCGATTCAAGAAGATAAATTGCAGCAGTTTATCTTGGAAAAAGAAGAATTAAAACTGTATTCTCATGCTCTTGAAGAAATTAATAAAGAACGTCCGCATATTCTAAGTGAGGAGCAAGAGGCCTTATTAGCTGAGGCATCTGAACCTCTCTCAACTTCATCTACTACTTTTAGTATGTTTAACAATGCTGATATTTCGTTCCCTTCTGTAAAGGATGAAGATGGGGAAGAAAAGAAAATTACCCACGGCAACTTTATTACATTTTTAAATAGTGATGACCGTGAAGTGAGAAAGAATGCCTTTAAAGCTGTGTATAAAACGTACGATCAGTATAAAAACACGCTTGCTTCGACACTAAGTGGCTCGATTAAAAAGGATAATTTTTATGCAAAAGTTCGAAATTATAAATCGGCAAGAGAATCAGCACTATCTCGAAACAGTATTCCAGAAGAAGTATATGACAATCTAATTGATACCGTTCATCAATATTTACCGTTACTACACCGCTATATTGAATTGCGTAAAAAGGTGTTAAAGCTTGATGAAGTGCACAATTATGACTTGTATACGCCACTTGTAAAAGATGCTGGAATGAAGCTAACCTACGATGAAGCAAAGGATTATATGCTAAAAGGGTTAGCACCATTAGGAGAAGAATATGTCTCTGTGTTAAAAGAGGGGCTCAATAATCGCTGGGTAGACGTTTATGAAAATAAAGGGAAACGTAGCGGTGCGTATTCATCTGGAAGCTATGGCACAAATCCATATATCCTCATGAACTGGCAAAATAATATTGATAATTTATTTACACTGGCTCATGAATTTGGGCACTCTGTCCACAGCTACTATACAAGAAAACACCAGCCATATCCGTATGGAAACTACAGCATCTTTGTAGCTGAAGTAGCTTCCACGACAAACGAGGCGTTACTTGGCGAATATTTGTTGAATCATCTAGATGATAAAAAGCAGCGTTTGTATGTGCTGAATCACTTGTTAGAAGGATTTAGAGGAACGGTATTCAGACAGACGATGTTTGCTGAGTTTGAGCATCTCATTCATGTGAAAGCACAAGAAGGAGAGGCTTTAACGCCAGAATTCATGACGAACCTTTATTACGACCTGAATAAGAAGTATTTTGGAGACGGCATGGTTGTGGATAAAGAAATCGGATTAGAATGGACGAGAATCCCTCACTTCTACTACAACTATTATGTCTATCAATATGCAACAGGCTATAGTGCTGCACAGGCATTAAGCAAGCAAATCTTAGAAGAAGGAAAACCTGCGGTGGAGCGCTACACAGACTTCCTTAAAGCAGGAAGCTCTGATTACCCAATTAATGTGCTGAAAAAAGCAGGTGTTGATATGGCTTCCAAAGAACCAATCGAAGCAGCATGTCAATTGTTCGAAGAAAAATTAAAAGAAATGGAAGAGCTCATCTCTAAAACGGGTGAGTAATGAAAAGGCTTCTGTCAGACGTGTGAGTGCAAACTCATCTTTTGACAGGAGTTTTTTTCACAAAAAAGACCTCTTCACATGTAGAGGCCGTTCATTATCATCAACCTTTAAATCCTTTAAAGGTCTTCCGGTGGTTCATTCGATAAAGTGTAAAAAGTATTGTAGCAAATAAGAGTGGCGATGTGAGATAAAGAGGAAGCATTTTCATTAAGCCTAATATGTTTAAAAAGAAACATAAGCCAATGGAAACAAGTCCAATGGTTGTGCTGCGCATGCAGATCCCTCCATTTTTTCGTTACTTTCACTATATGAAAGTGACAACCCTCTTATGTTTTGTGACAAAAATATGAACATATAGTATATCTGTTGTCATAAGTCGACAAAATTTGATATACTAAAGATGTGAAATTAATCACATACAAACATTACCCCTTTGTTTGACCGTGAAAAATTTCTCCCATCCCCTTTGTTGTCGTTAAGACATAGTGAAACCGCGCTTATCCCGGCGCGGTTTCTTCGTGGTTTAAAAAAGAACAAATGTTCCTTTTGAGGTAAAGAAAAAACATGGGTCAGCACCCATGTTCATTCTCACAGCGATAGACATTAAGATCTGAATGATGATCATCTTCTTTATAGCGCCAAAACATTTCTTGATGCACTTGTACACGTTCGACTTTTTTAGCGAAAGCCAGCTTTTTCATTTCTCGTTCAACTTCATCAAGTGTCAGGTCATAAACAACCGCAATCTCTTTAGCAGATGCAAATTGAAAGTAAGCAATAAACCATTCAATTGGAGGCCGTTCTGAAGGGGTTGGTTTTTCACCAATCATTTCAAAAAGGATTTCCTCGTATACATCATAAGAGTACGCACCTGAAATTTTTAATCCTTCATCTCCGTTTACTGTATTAAAAAAGGCAAAGGTCGGAAGCTCAGACACGTCCATTTCAGCGGCAATTTTCATATCACATTTTAGTGCTTTGACAGCACTTTGAGAATGAATATCGCGCTGGAATTCCTCGATGTCTAGTCCAGCGCTTTTTGCATTTTTTAGCAGTACATGTTCACTTGTTACATCTTGCTGATGGCAAAAAAGTGATTCTTGAATGAGACGCAGAAATTTCATTCCGCATTTTCTGCCTTGAAGTTCAGCCGCTTTTAATGCAAGCGAGGCGAGATACGGTGAAGTCACAATTTGTTCAGACAGCATTTGTTCTTTTTTGGTCTGAGTTTTGGTCGCAAATTTCCCCCATGCTTCGGTCAGTAAATGCTTCTTTCGTTTTCGATTCAATGCATTAATACTAGAGCTTGTCACCGTTCGTAAAGTGAAAAAACGACCGTACTTCATTTTTA
The DNA here is from genome assembly GCF_900186955.1 of Bacillus pumilus. Lineage (NCBI taxonomy): Bacteria > Bacillati > Bacillota > Bacilli > Caryophanales > Bacillaceae > Bacillus > Bacillus pumilus. Next base: position 1,166,931 of record NZ_LT906438.1, read on the forward strand.
ATTTTTTAATGGATGGCTCTAATAACCAGCAGTCTGGACTTAGAGGGTCAATGAATACATAGATTTCAATCGGCTTTTGAGGATGTCCGTGACAGTGTGAGAAATATTGATCGTGCGTATTGCAGCTCAAGATCGTCCATCCTTTTCAGGTGTTTGATTGACCATATGACGAGCCGTTAAAGAAAGTCGCTCAAATAAAAAGTCACGAATATCGCCGGTTAATCCTACTTGATCCATCGCATCCTCCATGCATTCAAGCCATGCGTCAGCCCGCTCCTCAGTAATCGGAAAAGGGAGATGTCTCGCCCGTAGCATAGGGTGGCCATGCTCCTCTGTATAAAGCGAGGGTCCGCCTAAATATTGCGTTAAAAACTGTTTTTGTTTTCTTGCTGTTTCTTTTAAGTCATCCGGGAAAATAGGATGAAGCAAAGGATGACACTTTACATTTTCATAAAAAGTATCAACAAGTTGCGATAGAAGTTCCTCTCCAACCGCTTCGTAAGGTGCGTTAAACGATTGTACCATGTTGACTACTCCTTTTACTCGTAGTTAATAGGATGAAGCGCCCTATTGTGAATTCATTTATTTCAAAAGTGATATTCAGTTTTTTCTATTTTAATGTTTCTATTCTTGTACTTATTTTAACAACCTCATCTCAATTCCACAAACAAACCGCTTTGGTCTATTGGAAATAAGGGGAGAGTCGGGTTCCGTGATCAATTGACCATATCATAACACATTCAGTCAAAAAAGGGTGAAAAGCGACATACAAAAAACCGAAGAGGTTATTCTCTTCGGTTTAAGCGAAATATTGTGCTGTGATTTTCTTTACATAATTTTGTGTTTCTTTAAATGGTGGAATGCCGCCGTATTTATCAACATTTCCTGAGCCTGCATTATAAGCAGCTAAGGCGAGTGATACATTTCCATTATATTTCTGAAGCATTTGTTTGATATACTTCGTGCCGCCTTCGATGTTCTGAGCCGCATCAAAGGCATTATTCACGCCAAGTGATTTAGCTGTAGATGGCATAAGCTGCATAAGGCCAAGCGCGCCTGCATGGCTGACCGCATTCGTACGATAGCCAGATTCTTGCTTAATGACCGCATGAATTAGCTTTTCTGGAACACCATGTTTTTGAGCCATTTGTGACACAATTTGATTAATTTCCTTTGATGATGAGCCGCTTGAAACAGCCTTTTGAAGCGGCGGCGTGTAGCTGTTGTTTAAGACATTCCCAATACCATTTGCTGTATTCAATTGAGCGTCATTCGCATATGAAGGTTGAGCTTGAAGCTGCTCACCGCCAGCGATAGCAGATAAGTATGGGTTTGTACGCGCGTATTGCGTGTTCGGAGCCGTTGATGGGTCCGTTCCCATAAATGCAGAAATTGAAAGCGGCAGACGTGATAATTCTGATCCGCCTAAAAAATCTTGCAGCAGCGACTGAAATGAAGCTTGAGCATTCGATTCTTGGCCGCCCGGCATTTGCGTTTGTCCAGGGTCTGATTGTAACGTTTTAAGCGCTTGGAGCTGCATAAAGGATTGAAGTTGATTGACGTTCATCATGTTCCTCCTTCAAGGAATTCATCTATTCTGTGTTTTCATTTTCTCTTCATAAAAACGTACGACTTTGTTTTTCGTGTTTCGTACAGGGATTTGGAATTGTTGGAGCAATGCGGAGAATGCGGCTTGTCCGATTTCCAGGTCGCTCACTTCAAATTCAAGTTCATAGTCCTCTACTGTTAAATATCGGCTGTGATCCAAAACAATTAAGCCTTCTTTGATCATTTTTTCAGCTCTTGACGTTTCAAGTGAACCAAAATACACAATTTGATCCTTTTGAATGTTCAAATGATCTAGCCTGTCAGCCACTTCACCTTTTGGTAGCTGAAAATCGTCAAGGCTTGAAGGAGGAGCGATCGTTTGGTGGGTTTCGAGCAAGCCTATTTCGTGTGGTTCCTTTAACGTGAGAACCCACTGACCGTTTCTTTCTCTCATTCTTAATGCAGCGAATTGAGATTTTATATCAAATTGAGGTGTATCAAAGTAATGGTTGGTTTGCGTGTGAAAATCCGAATCCTTCAATTGAAAATGTTGTTTCAACTGTTCAAATTCTTCTTTCATTAACAATTGCTTTAGTTCTATTTCAATTTCCTGTGCCATTTTGACATCAACCTTTCATTTAGAGGAAATATGATTATTGTACATGAAGTATGTTCATCATGTAAAAGACTGTTTTTATCTATTATTTCTCTTTCCGCATGTGCCAAAATCAATGAATAATTACGTGAAAGGATCATTTATAAGAAGAAAATAGGTTTTTCTCAATAAGTTCGGTTTATCAATATTGAACTTGATATGATAAAATAAAGCTGTACTTTGTTGTAAAGGAGATCATGATGCAAAACCGAATTGAAATCGCAGAAGCAACTTTAAAAGAAGACAGGCTGATTTTGACGACCAAGTCAGAAGAGCAAATCCAAAAAGCAAAAGCATCAGGACAAATGCTTGTTGATTCTGATCACTTTGCGTTCGTTTACATACTTGAAAACGAGGAGTCCTTTTCATATCTTATCTTAGGGAAACATACATGGACTCCATTAAAAGAAGCAATGAATCTTGACATCCCTGTCTATTTGACAGCGGGAGGACATTCGTTAGAACTCATTCAGCTTCATCAAGAATTACATTATTTAATCGACAATATTAAAGACAATGCCAATTACGGAGATATGGAAGAGAAAGTGAAGAGCACATTCCTCTGAAATAATTAGGTATATGGAATTGGGGGAAGTTTCATGGACAAAAAACAATGGGATCAATTCCTCGCACCGTATAAACAAGCAGTCGAAGAATTAAAAGTGAAACTAAAAGGCATTCGAAAGCTGTATGAATTCGAGGATGACCATTCACCAGTAGAATTTGTTACAGGCCGAGTGAAACCTGTTGCCAGCATATTAGAAAAGGCAAAGCGTAAAAACATCCCAATGCATGAAATCGAAACGATGCAGGATATTGCTGGGCTTCGCATTATGTGCCAGTTTGTAGAAGACATACAAGTCGTGAAAAAAATGCTCCAGTCACGAAAAGACTTCGTGGTTGTTGATAAACGCGACTATATTGCAGAGCATAAAGAAAGCGGATACCGTTCGTACCACCTTGTTGTGTTATATCCGCTGCAAACGATTAATGGAGAGAAGCAGCTCCTCGTCGAAATCCAAATTCGTACACTTGCGATGAATTTTTGGGCGACCATTGAGCATTCTCTGAATTATAAATATAGCGGGAATATCCCGGAGAAAGTCAAGCTGCGCCTTCAAAGAGCTTCCGAGGCAGCATCTCTTCTTGATGATGAGATGTCTGAAATTAGAGGGGAAATTCAAGAAGCACAAGTGGCATTTTCCCGGAAAAAGAAAAACGATAGCTGAGCCTGTGCTTGATCAAATATGATGCTGCCCTCTCATAGCAGCAAGGTGGAAAAGGAGAAGAATTCATGAAATTTGCAGTTTCTTCGAAAGGGAATTCTGTATCTGACACACTCAAAAGTAAAATTCAGACCTACTTATTGGATTTCGGGATGGAACTCAATGAAGAGGAACCCGATCTTGTCATTACGGTTGGTGGAGACGGCACCCTTCTTTATGCGTTTCACCGTTATAGCGACCGTCTGAATGAAACAGCTTTTGTCGGTGTTCATACAGGTCATCTTGGTTTTTATGCTGACTGGGTGCCAAGTGAAATTGAAAAACTCGTTTTAGCTATTGCGAAAACCCCTTATCACATTGTGGAATATCCGATCTTAGAAGTCATTGTCAGATACAACGATGGCGGCAGAGAAGAGAAATATTTAGCCATGAATGAATGTACGATTAAAAGTATGGAAGGGACACTTGTGGCAGATGTTGAAATTAGGGGTCAGCTGTTTGAAACATTCAGAGGTGACGGTCTTTGTCTGTCTACGCCGTCTGGCAGTACAGCCTATAATAAAGCACTTGGGGGCGCCATTATTCATCCTTCCATTAGAGCCATTCAGCTGGCAGAAATGGCTTCAATCAACAACAGAGTGTTTCGAACGGTCGGTTCGCCGCTTATTTTACCAGACCACCATACTTGTGTCATTAAACCGAGGAATGATGTCGATTTTCAGGTAACCATTGATCATTTGACGCTGCTTCATAAGGACGTCAAATCCATTCAATGCCGGGTAGCAGACGAGAATGTCCGCTTTGCCCGATTTAGACCATTTCCGTTTTGGAAAAGGGTGCAAGATTCCTTTATCGGAAAAGGTGAATAAGAAAGAGGTCGTTCTCGCTGGAATACTTTACACTAAACAAAACCATGACAGCCAAAGAAGAAGGGCAGCTTTTAAAGGATTATTTAATAGATCTTGGTATTTCGAAAAGAATGCTGACAGATATTAAATTTGATGGCGGTGATCTTCTCATTAATGGGGAGCATGTGACTGTGAGATACAAGCTGCATAACGGAGACAGGCTTACCATTTTATTCCCAGAAGAAAAAGTGAGTGAAGGGCTAAAGCCTGCTCCGATTCCGCTTGATATTTTATTTGAGGATGATCACGTCCTTGTGCTGAATAAAAAGCCATATATCCCGTCCATTCCTTCTCGGGAGCACCCAGAGCACAGTATTGCGAATGGATTGCTGCATCATTATGCAGAGCAGTCTGTTCGGCTGACGGTTCATTTAGTGAACCGCCTTGATCGTGATACATCAGGCGTCATGCTTGTCGCCAAGCATCGCTTTGCCCACAGTCTTTTATCAAAAGCGCAGAAAAGTGGAGCGGTCAAACGAACATACAGGGCGTTTACACATGGCATGATCAGAGAAAAGCATGGAACCATTCGTGCAAAAATTGCCCGAAAAGGGGATAGTATCATTGAGCGAATGGTCAATGAGACTGGACAGGAAGCTGTGACGCATTTTACAGTGCGAGCGGTGGACGCTGAGTTGAACATGTCAGATGTGAGGCTAACACTTGAAACGGGGAGAACCCATCAAATTCGTGTTCATATGCAGTATCTTGGTTACCCGCTCATCGGAGATACGTTATATGGCGGAACGAATGAGCGAATGAACCGGCAGGCACTGCATAGTGAGACTCTTGTTTTTCCTCATCCGATGACTGGGGAGGAAATGACATTCTCGGCTCCGCTCCCTGAAGACATGAAATCATTGCTGCTTTAAATAGAGAAACCCGGCTACCTGCAAGCGCAGGACCGGGTTTTTTTATGATGTGAAATGCTGAAACCTTGAATCGTCATAAGGCATAGAGGAAGGAACAGAAACCGTTTCAAGCTCAGGATATTTAAGGGCAGACAGCCGGTGGCCAAATACACAGCCTGTATCAATGTTGACAGTTCTGCCAACGAATCGCGGTTCTTTCACTGGTGTATGTCCGTAGACAATCCATGGTTTTCCGCGATATTCCTTTGCCCAATCCTTCCGCACAGGTCGCCCATCCGGCCACGTTTCTCCTGTGACTGCGCCAAATAATAGATAGGATCGCATCTGTTTGTTCGGCTTTCTTCCAATGTCCTTTTCCTTCATCGCTGCGTGAGCAATCATCAGTTCATCAGGAATAAGTACATCGTAAAGCGGAGCCTTCTCAAATAGCTGCTTAAATTCATGTGACAATTTGGTTTGTTCATGAAGGGGCAGCTTTTTTATTTCGTTCACTGTGGTTTCAATGCCATGAAGTAATTTCACCGGATTTCCTTTTAAATAGCGATAAAGCTTAAAGCAATGGTTGCCAGGTACGTAGCGGATCGCGCCGTGTGCGTAGGCATGAATGACAAATCGCATGACATCTACTGACTGAGGTCCTCGATCTGTTAAATCACCGACAAGTGCTAGCGTTCTCTTATCAGGATGGACGGGTAATCCATGTTTGAATTCGTATCCTAGTTTGTGTATGAGGGCAAGCAGCTCTTCGTAGCAGCCGTGGATATCACCAATGATATCAAATTTCATAAGATTTCCTCCTGATTTTTCTCATCCATTCATCGGGGTTAAAGAAGTTTGAATTTTAGAACATATAACGAATGGCTTTCTTTTCATTTAGGCAATTGTTAGAATCAATGCTTTAACGTAAACCTTAAAAGATTAAACATCAATGTTAGGAGGCTTTAGCCAATGGAGCATACATCTGTTTCATCACTCGTTGTCGTTATTATTGTCGCCTTTTTCACCCCACTTTTATTGCACCGATTTAAGCTGACCATTCCGGTCGTTGTTGCTGAAATCATCATGGGGCTCATCATTGGAAAAAGCGGTCTTCAACTGGTAGTTGAACATGATGCATGGTTAGATACGTTATCCATGCTCGGTTTTATTTTTCTGATGTTTTTAAGTGGACTTGAAATAGATTTTTCTTCTTTCGAGTCAAAGAAGAAAGCACGAGAACTACCAAATGGTCTAAAAGAACCGAATACGTTTAAAGCAGCCACTATTGTTTTTCTTGGCGTATTTAGTATTTCTTTTATTCTGTCCTATGCGTTTGTCCTTGCAGGGTTTATCCAAAATGCCTTTTTAATGACGCTCATTATATCGACGATCTCATTAGGGGTAGTGGTTCCCACCTTAAAAGAGGAAAAATTGATGCAGACGAATATCGGTCAAATCATCTTGCTTGTCGCTGTCATTGCGGATTTGGTGACGATGATTTTACTTGCTGTATTTTCCTCCATTTATGGCGATGGTACAGGGAATATGTGGCTTCTGCTCTTATTATTTGCTGCGGGCATCCTTCTTTATTTATTTGGCCGCGTATTTAAGACAAAGTCAATTTTTCAGTCCATGTCAAAAGGGACCGTGCAAATTGGGACAAGGGCGATCTTTACTCTCATTATAGTCTTAGTTGCTTTATCTGAATCACTCGGTGCTGAAAATATTCTTGGGGCGTTTTTAGCGGGCGTACTTGTGTCCCTTCTTTCGCCGAATAAAGAGCTTGTCCAGCAGCTGGATTCATTTGGCTACGGATTTTTGATCCCCATCTTCTTTGTGATGGTCGGAGTGGATTTGAATATATGGGCACTGTTCAAGGACCCAAACATTATGATCATGATCCCGCTGCTATTTATTGCATTACTGATTAGTAAACTCATCCCGATTCTTTATTTGAAAAAATGGTATGACATGAAAAAAGTGATCGGCTCTGGCTTTTTATTAACATCGACATTATCACTCGTCATTGCAGCTGCGACGATCGGGGAGCGGCTCGGAGTCATTGATCATAAAATGTCCGGCGCGCTAATTTTAGTCGCGATACTCACGAGTATTTTAACGCCAGTTTGGTTTAAAGCACTGTTTAAAAAAGAACAAGCTGTGAGCCATAAAAAACGTGTGACCTTTATTGGTGCAAATCAGCTGACCTTACCTGTCACACTCGATTTACATCAGGATGAATATGATATTCGAATTTTGCATGTCTTTCAAGAAAATAAAGAAGCGATGCTCGCCGACACCATCTTTGAAGTCGAATCAATTGAAGAGTACGACGATGAGACGCTGCGAAAGGCAGGCGTTGGCCAGGAGGATGTCCTCGTCGTCGCAACAGGCAGTGAGACGAAAAATAAGGAAATTGCTTTATTTGCAAAGGAAGAAGGAGCAAAACAAGTCATTGCGAGTGTGAGCAAAGCTGAGGCAGAGCTAACATTGAAGGAAGCGGGCATTGATACGTTTTCTAATTTCCTATCATCTAAAACGGTGCTAAGAGCCTTGATTGAAGCACCGGATGCGATTCGATTATTAACAAATGAGGATACTTCCTTGTATCAAATTCAAATGAACAATCATCGCTACCACAATGTCATGCTGAGGGAATTTCCGTTTACCGGCGATTTGGTCTTTGTCCGTATTTTCAGAGGGATAGACAGCTTAGTACCACATGGAGATACGACGCTTAGAAGTGGTGACCGTGTGCTTGTGTCGGGCTCTCGTGAGTATGTAGCAGGACTTAGAGCCCAATTAGAGTGAGAATGAACCCTTGACCAATGAACAATTCCTGATTAAGATAGAAGTACAACATCATATATTTGATCCACTAGGGGAGTCCTTTAAAAGGGCTGAGATAAAAGTATCGACTTTTAGACCCTCATTACCTGAACAGGTTCATACCTGCGTAGGGAAGTGGTGCGGTTTTTGATTATGCTTTTTACAAATTCCAAGCCACTTTCCATACGGAAAGTGGCTTTTTTATATGGAAAAACAGGAGGAGAGAAACATGACATTTTCAACTGAATGTAAAGAAGCAGCAGCACCATGGTGGAATGGAAGCTTTACACACCCCTTTGTGAAAGGGATTGGCGATGGCACGCTGTCACTCGATCGTTTCACGTATTATGTGATGCAAGATTCATATTATTTAACTCATTTTGCAAAGGTGCAAGCATATGGAGCGGCAATTAGTGAGGACTTACATACGACGGGCAGAATGGCGTATCATGCGCAGGGAACGTATGAAGCAGAGCTGTCGCTGCATAGAAAGTTTACAGAGCTTTTAGAGATTTCAGATGAAGCCATCGAGAACTTTAAGCCTTCTCCCACTGCATATGCGTATACGTCTCATATGTACCGATCTGTGAAAAGCGGACGATTCGAAGAGATATTAGCTGCGTTATTGCCGTGCTACTGGCTTTATTATGAGGTGGGTGAAAAGCTGAAACAAACCACACCTGACCATCCGATTTATCAGGAATGGATTTTGACATATGGAGGGGATTGGTTTAAGGAACTTGTCTTTGAACAAGTCAACCGCTTTGATGAACTAGCCGAAAAAGCACCAGAACATGTACGGGCCAATATGAAAGAAAATTTTGTGATTTCAAGCTATTACGAATACCATTTCTGGGAGATGGCGTATCAAAAAGAAATGTGGCAAACAGCATGCTTAGATGGGGTTGGTGCAAATGGAACTCCACGCAGTGACAAATGATTCGCTTCCTGCGGGTGAGCTGATCAAACAAATAAAAAACATTGCACCTGAAGTGGATTTTATTCATATCCGGGAACGGTCTAAAACAGCAAGTGAGCTTGTTGATCTCGTGAAAGGTCTCCTTTTAGAAGGTGTACCGAAAGAGAAGCTCATCATCAACGACAGAGTAGACGTTGCACTGCTCACCAATATTCACCGGGTACATCTCCCGGGCCATAGCTTTTCGCCAAAAGAGCTGCGGCAAAAATTCCCTCATCTTCATGCGGGCGTCTCTGTTCATTCGATTGAAGAAGGGAAAGCAGCTGAGAAAAATGGAGCAGAGTATGTCATATTTGGGCACGTATATGACACCACTTGTAAACCAGGACTTCAGGCAAGAGGCGTACAGCTTGTGAAAGAACTGACATCTCTACTATCTATTCCAGTCGTGGCAATCGGTGGTGTGACACCTGACCGCATTCCAGAATTGAGACACGCGAATGTGAAAGGGATTGCTGTCATGTCTGGAATTTTTACTCATCATCAGCCGCGCAAGATGGCACAAGCATTTTCTAAACAAGTAAAGGAGCATCCTTATGAAGAAGCATTATGATGTGGCAATCATTGGTGGTGGAATCATAGGGATGTCCATTGCCTATCACCTTGCAAAAGCAGGAAAGCAGGTCGTCTTATTTGAGGCGAATGAGGTAGGGAAGCAAACGACAAGTGCGGCTGCTGGGATGCTTGGTGCACATGCTGAAGGAGAGGGTCATGAGGATATTTTTTTTCAAGTAGGCAGAGCAAGCCAGGCATTGTACGAAAAGTTAAAAGTCGATCTACAGCATGAATCTGGCATTGATATTCGAACATCAGCGGGCGGTATCATGAAGGTAGCCTTTACCGAAGAGGAGAAACAAGCACTTTGCCGGATGCAGCATTTGTCTTCATTTGAGTGGATGGACGCAGGCAGCGTAAAAAAATGCATGCCTCAAATGGCAGAGAATATCCTAGGAGCAGGTTTGATTAAAGAGGATGTTCATGTCGAACCTTATGCGGTATGCCGAGCATTTTGGCAGGCGGCGGTCAGGTACGGGGCAGAAGTGAAAGAGTGTACACCCGTGATCGAAGTGAAGCGGGAGAAAGAAGCGTTAGCAATTAGAACAACGATGGGAACATTCACATGTGATGAACTAACTGTAGCAAGTGGTGTATGGTCTGGCCATTTTTTTGAAGAGCTTGGATTATCTCATTCTCTTTATCCAGTAAAAGGGGAATGTGTGTCTGTATGGAATCATGGTCCAGCACTCCAACACACCATTTACCATGATCATTGTTACATCGTTCAACGAGATAGCGGCAAACTGATCGTTGGCGCAACGATGAAGCCAAACGAGTGGCAAACTGTTCCAACGCTTGGCGGTATCGAAGCTGTTATTCAAAAGGCGTCACAGCTGATGCCTTCGATCAAGGAGATGCCGATTGATCAGTGCTGGGCTGGCCTTCGTCCGGCGACAAGCGACCAGCATCCCTACATCGGAAGACATCCAGAAGATCGGCGTATTCTTTTTGCTGCTGGTCATTACAGAAATGGTATTTTACTTGCTCCGATTACTGGAAAGATCATTCGCGACCTGATATTAGGTGAACCGGTCAAAAAAGAATGGCTTCACGCATTTCGTATTGACCGAAAGGAGGCACTGTTTGTATGAAAATTCAATTGAATGGCAGAATCGTTGATTTCGATCAAGAGAATGGAACGATCTATGACCTGCTATCAGACTATCAGCTTGAAAATCGAGTAGTGATTGTGGAAAAGAACCAAGAAATTATTGATAAAGAAGCGTTTCAACAAGTGAAAATTCAACCTAATGACACGATCGAAATCGTTCACTTTGTAGGAGGAGGATGACAACATGCTGCATATTGGCGGAAAAACATTCACATCTAGATTATTACTTGGTACAGGGAAGTATCCATCATTTGAAGTTCAAAAAGAAGCCGTGAACGTATCAGAAGCAGAAATATTAACCTTTGCTGTGAGAAGAATGAACATTTTCGAAGCATCTCAGCCAAACTTTTTGGAGCAGCTTGATTTATCAAAATATACGCTGCTTCCGAATACAGCTGGTGCTAGTACAGCGGAAGAGGCAGTTCGTATTGCTCGATTAGCGAAGGCTTCTGGACTGTGTGACATGATCAAGGTAGAAGTCATTGGCTGCTCAAGGTCTCTTCTGCCAGATCCAGTCGAAACGTTAAAAGCATCCGAAATGCTACTCGAAGAAGGATTTATCGTGCTGCCATATACATCTGATGATGTGGTACTGGCAAGAAAATTAGAAGAGCTTGGTGTCCATGCCATCATGCCAGGTGCTTCGCCGATTGGTTCAGGGCAAGGCTTACTAAACCCTCTGAATCTCTCATTTATTATCGAGCAGGCAAAGGTACCGGTGATTATTGATGCTGGTGTAGGCTCTCCAAAGGATGCGGCTTATGCGATGGAGCTAGGGGCTGACGCTGTATTACTGAACACCGCTGTGTCAGGTGCAAAGGACCCTGTGAAAATGGCAAAAGCCATGAAGCTGGCGATTGAATCAGGAAGGCTAGGCTTCGAGGCGGGACGTATTCCTTTGAAAAACTACGGGACAGCAAGCAGTCCGCAGGAAGGAATGCTGGCATTTTGAGCACACGTTATTCACGCCAAGAGCTCTTTCAGCCAATTGGCACAGAGGGACAAAAGCGGTTAAATGACTCAAAGGCCGTCATTATTGGCGCAGGAGCGCTTGGAACAGCTAGTGCGGAAATGCTCGTTCGTGCTGGCGTTGGATCTGTCACCATTTTGGATCGAGATTATATTGAATGGAGTAACCTTCAGCGTCAGCTGCTTTACACAGAGCAAGATGTGCAGGATCGGCTGCCAAAGGCCGTGGCGGCTGAAAATAGACTCAAACAGATAAATAGTGACGTGCAGGTCAAAGGAATCGTCGTCGATGTGACCGCTGAACAGATTGATGAACTAGTCAGCGGCGCTTCAATTATTGTCGATGCAGCGGATAATTTTGAGGTGAGAATGATCGCTAATGATGCTGCTGTCAAACATCAAATTCCATTCCTTTATGGAGCTTGCGTTGCCAGCTATGGTATTCAATTTACTGTCATTCCTGGGGAAACACCGTGTTTACACTGCCTGCTTGAACATTTACCCGCACAAGGCATGACATGTGATACAGCCGGTATCATTAGTCCAGTTGTGCAGCAGGTCGCATCATATCAAGTGGCAGATGCCCTGAAGTGTTTAACAGGTCATCAAGTGACGCCAATTTTAAGATCCTTTGATTTATGGACCAATGAGCGGTCTGACATCCGATCAACCAGCTCTTTAAAGAAGAAGCAATGTCCAAGCTGCGGACTGAAGACATATCCTTTTCTCTCCTATGACAAGAGAGCGAAAGCAGATGTACTATGCGGCCGCAATACGGTCCAAATCCGCAGTGCAGCCGAAACCCCGCCGCCATTAAACGAAGTGGCTCTTCGGTTAAAGAAAGCAGGGATGGATGTCCTTGAAAATCCGTATTTGCTTTCCTGTCAAAAGGATGAATATAAGCTTGTCTTATTTAAAGACGGCAGAGCTCTTGTCCATGGCACAAATGATATGGCAAAAGCAAGAACCATTTATCATCAATGGATTGGCTAATGAGAGGTGTGATGAAATGACGATCAAAAAAGCATTCACAATTGCAGGTTCTGATTCTGGCGGCGGAGCAGGCATTCAAGCTGATTTAAAAACCTTTCAGGAGCTCGGTGTGTTCGGAATGTCTGCGATCACAGCGATTACAGCACAAAACACACTAGGTGTTCACGGAGTATATCCGCTTTCAAACGAGGCGTTAGAAAGTCAAATTGATGCAGTGGCAGAGGATTTACTGCCAGATGCCGTCAAAACAGGAATGCTGTGGAGCGCAGACATGATCAGGATAGTTGCTGATAAAACGGTTCAATATGACATGAAGCTCATTGTCGATCCAGTGATGATCGCAAAAGGAGGCGCTTCTTTATTAAATGAAGATGCGGTCTCAGCGTTGAAAACACACTTGCTGCCTGTCAGCTATGCCGTAACGCCGAATCTCCCTGAAGCAGAAGTACTGACAGGCATGCATATTCAGACAAAAGAGGATCGCTATCTAGCAGCGGAGCGTTTATATGAGCTTGGTACGAAACATGTCGTGATCAAAGGCGGTCACGGTCCATCTGGCGGGAAGATTACAGACCTATTGTATGATGGAAAAGGCTTTATAGAAGTCACAAACGAACACATTGATACCCCGCATACACATGGCACAGGCTGCACGTTTGCAGCGGCATTAACAGCTGAAATTGCGAAAGGATCCTCCATGAGGGAGGCTTTTGACACAGCAGAAATCTTTGTCCATGAAGCCATCAAGTTCCCTTTGAATATTGGGGCTGGACACGGACCTACCAACCATTTTGCTTATCAGCAAAACCGGCTCAAACGATGAGAGAATCGAACCGTCTTCATTTGCGAGGACGGTTTTTTGATGAAAAAGAAACTTTCTTTCTGCGGAAATTGTCATTCTCTCATGATCTGTGATAATATTATGATCAGGTACTAATACTATGTCTTGAAAAAATAGGAGGCTTTATTACATATGAACTTTTCTTTAGAAGGCCGTAATATCGTGGTAATGGGTGTTGCCAATAAACGAAGCATCGCTTGGGGAATTGCCCGCTCACTTCACGAAGCTGGAGCTCGTTTGATTTTTACTTATGTTGGAGATCGTCTTGCTGAATCTGTAAAAGAACTTGCAAGCACACTTGAGCGCGATGATTCAATCATTCTTCCATGTGACGTGACAAGTGACGAAGAAATCGAAAAATGTTTCGCTACAATTAAAGAAAAAGTACAAGTCATTCATGGCGTTGCGCATGCGATTGCATTTGCAAACAAGGAAGAGCTTGTCGGTGAATACTTAAACACGAACCGTGAAGGTTTCCTTTTGGCGCACAACATTAGTGCATACTCTTTAACAGCTGTAGCAAAAGCAGCACGTCCATTGATGACAGAAGGTGGAAGCATTGTCACGCTTACATACCTAGGCGGAGAGCGTGTGGTTTCTAACTACAACGTAATGGGTGTAGCAAAAGCAGCACTTGAAGCAAGTGTGAAATACTTAGCAGCTGATTTAGGCGCAGAAGGTATCCGTGTGAATAGTATTTCTGCTGGTCCAATTCGTACGCTGTCTGCAAAAGGCATCAGTGGTTTTAATACCATTCTGAAGGATATTGAAGAGCGTGCACCGCTTCGCCGTACAACGACTCCTGAAGAAGTTGGCGATACAGCTCTATTCTTATTCAGTGATCTATCACGCGGCATGACAGGTGAGAATCTGCATGTTGATTCTGGCTTCCATATCATTGCTCGCTAACCAATTAAATGATTTGCAGCATACCGAATAAGGGTATGCTGTTTTTTTATTTTTCTTCTGATTTGAGGCGTCCGCTCATATATATAAGGAATGAATCATTCGGGAGGGATTAGTATGTCAAATAAAGGTGATGAGAACCAGAAGCCACTTATGTATATTGTTCAGCCGAGCTATGATGAATCAATGCCGGCCATGCAAAATATTGTGAGAAAGCGAAAGAAATCAGAAAAACCACAAGAAAGTCCTAAGAGTGAAAAAGATGTGATCGAAGAAAGTATACACGAGGAACCCGTGGCTCAAGAAATCGAGAAGAAAAAAGAAGCCGAGCCGCCTGCGCGTCAGCAAGAGCAAAACATGATGAGAGAAGCAGAGCTTACCCAAGAAGAAGACATCACAAAAGAACCAGAGCTTACTCAAAAAAAAGACATCACAAAAGAACCAGAGCTTATACAAGAACGAAAACCTCAGCGAGAAGAGGAGAAGCCGCCAGAAGGCGTTTTTCATGAAACAAAAGAAGAACCTAGAAGAAAACGAGTGAAAAAGCCTTTAAGTCAGATGAGCATTGACGAAAAAGTCGATTTTCTCACAAGCCTGCCTCATAATATGCCAAGAGCCCTTTGCCTAATTGAAGCTGATGGTAAAACATATAGAGGGATTATCATGGATCGAAAAGAAGATACAGTGGTCATTCGAACAGCGGGCGGGGGAAATCCAGTTGAATTAGCAATAGATGAAATTTCCTCGATTCATCCGCTTGGCTTTTAACGAATAAAAAAAGTCCCATAGAGGGACTTTTTTTGTTAGCAGTTACGGTTGATGAGTCGTGGATTTAAGCACTCGATTGCGCAGAAGCAGTCAAGATCTACTTCAATGCAATACTTCGATTTTTCTAATCGGAACACATCACATACGGAATCTTTATCTGTAAAATCTAAAATATGACGGTCTTTGTCAAATGCGATAAGCAAGCTGAGTGTTGCGCAGTGATCACAGATATGTTCGACTCTGAAAAATGCAGTGCTGAAGCAAGGGCCTGCATCTACTTCTCCGACGTTTCCGAATGCGACGAATGGTTTTGATTTGGATGTAAAGAGAACAAACGGGACAGTGTCACCTAATGAATGAGATGAAGAAAGGAGATTACTGTAACAGCTAGTCGGGCATTCTTCTTCGACGGCATTTTGTAAGTCGTTAATGTTTTCAACAGCCTCTGCTACACAGCTCCATGAATGTTTGCGGCTCATATTCAACCCTCCTATACTAGGAATTTTGTTTGAGTGTTTGAGCACTGTCATCATCTACAAGCTATCTTTGCCGGCTGATACTTCTACTTTCAATCAATGCGGCAGCGGCAGCTCTTATGCTGACTGCTCCGCATGATTGACTGTCATTCGTAAGGAAGGGGATGCTTTGACTCATGACAAGTTAGATCAACGGCCGGTTGATTTAGCCGTGGTGATGATGCTTTTTATCTTTCGATGGCATGACTCTGTCGACAAGCTCTGGGTTTAAGCATTGGATTGCGCAGAAGCAGTTTAGATCAACCTCAATACAAAAGTCCGTTTTCTCTAAACCAAAGAAGTCAGGGTCACAAGGGTGACACACGCTTAGCGTATGTCCGTGTACATCAACAGGTCTTAATACAGATAACGTAGCACAGCAGTCGTGTAATTTTTCAACCCGGAAGAAAATGGATTCGAAGCATTGGCAATCGTCAACAAATCCTCCAATGTTTCCGAAAGTAGAGAACAATCCGCCCTTTTTATCGAAAAGTAAAAACGGAATCGTATCTTTTCCAGAAACGGTTGGGCTTAATAAATTACTGTAGCAGCTCGTAGGACATTTATCTTCTACGGCTTCCTGCTCTGCTAAAATCTTATCAACCGCATCGCATACACAGTTTTCATCATGTCGGCCATGGTGTTTTCCGCAGCTCATGGATTTCAGCTCCTTTAACAAGGTATTTGACTTTAGTCCTTAACAACATATGTATGCGCCCTCTAGTTGGTGTGGGTAAATGACCATTTATATTTGTTGTATTTTTATAAAAGGAAAAGCAGAGCTTTTCGCTCTGCTTTTGGACATTAGAGGATACCGATTGCAACGATTAGCGCAGCTAAAATTTGTACAAGCGCTTGAACTGAAACTGCTACATCTGCATCGACTGTTGTAACACTTACATCTCGAGAATTTTCAATGACAAGTTTTTGACGGTTTGCTTGTTTAGATGACGTTAACTGTACTAGATCTTGTGCGATTTCATCAGCTAAGTCATTGTCAGCAATCGAAATGTTAATAATTGCAACTAAGGCCAGCTGTATCGCTACTTGAATAGAAACTGCGATTTGAGCATCAACTGTAGAAACATTGATATCGCAAGAATCCCTAATAATGATGACTTCTTCTGAAATTTGCTTATTTTGCGAAAATTGCTCCGCTATTTGTAAAACGTTTTCGTCATCATCACAATGGTCATGACATACAGGCTTTCTATCGAAGTGATGGTGGTGTTCTTGATGTGTACAGTTGCGATCAAGTGCTACCCATGAATAAGGTTTTGATTCCATATTCTCTTCCTCCTCTCGTTTACTTTATTAAATGCGAAATATTGATTTTGGATTGAGGCAAATACCTTGATATAAGCACCCATTTTTATTCATTGTTGTTTTATTCAGTCTCCTTTCGCTGATGAATACGATGTCTCAATGTGTTTGTTCTTTTTCCACGCCTAGTTTTTGAATCAGTTGCTTCTGGTTGTTGAGCAACTTGAGTTTCTTCTTGACGTTTTTTTTCTTTCTGTGATTCAACAAAATCATTTGCCTTCTTTTGAAGGTCTTCAACTAATTTTAAAATATTTCTTTTTTGTTCATCATCTAAAGGGCGTCTATTTTCTGCTGTAATGTTGTACTTATTTAAAACATCACTGACAAGCAGGCTGGTTAAAGGGTCTACATTTGTATCAATATTGTAATCTTGTTTTTTATTATTTTCAGACAAGCTATTTCACCTCTTTCATACATGATGTTAGAAAAAGAAAGGGTCAAAGAATGCCGGCTTCAACTAAGAGTACATTCAATGTTTGAGTGAGAATTTGGACGGAGTTCATAATGGATGCATCAGTTAATGTAATCGTGATGTTATGGCAATTGATGATTTGAATCACAGTTTTCTTTTGGACTGTCACTTGTTGTGTGGCTAAAATCTGATCTGTGATATCTGCAGCCAATTCATCGTCTGGTACAAGAAGCTGGATTAAAAGAGTAATGATTGTCGTTACGGTCGCTTGAAGGGAGAGTGCGGCTGTTACATCTGTTTTATGAATTGTGACATTTTCGGAATCTTTGATCTCAATGAAATCATCATAATTGCTGATTAATTCGTTTAACAGTTGTGTGTATAATAAATCAGCACTTTCTTCAATAGACAATACTTTCACTCCTTTCTTATCTATACATTATTTAATGCAGCAGAGGCTCAAGGTGGAATCGGAAAGTGTGAAAAAGTACAACCCAATTTTATTTCTGCTCGATTCATCATGGCGGTCTTTCTTTTTGCATATATAAAGAAAGGACGCAAAAAAGAAGAAAGAAGGAGGTGGAGGCTCCTGAGCGGTGCTTTGTCATTTGTCGTGTTTGCCCTCGCATCCTTTAGACTGACGAGGCTCATTGTGTTTGATACCATTACTGCTCCTTTCCGCCGTTTATTTCATGAAGAACAAGAAGAGGTCAATGAACAAGGTGAAGTAGAGACATATATCATCATTAAAGGTAAAGGGCTGCGGTCTTGGGTAGGAGAGCTGTTAAGCTGTTATTGGTGTACTGGCATGTGGTGCACTGCTGCTTTACTTCTGATATACATATTATTTCCTGTCATTAGCATGTGGCTTAATTTACTATTAGCGATTGCCGCAGCAGCAGGCATTATTGAAGCGATCGTCTCAAAGCTGGTGAAATAAACAGGCATTCTGATCAGACACGCTTTTAAAAAATGCATATACTATCATGGAATAGGAAAGGAAGGGTTGCGATGAAACCAACTGAAACGCCGTCACATACGCTTCAAGGTTATCCAGCGCAGTCAAATCAACAATCTGTTTATACGAAGAAAATTAAAAAAGCAGGCTGCGGCTGTGGAAACAAAAAGAAACCTCAATAAAGGAAAAACAAAAGCCGGATTTATCCGGTTTTTTTGTTGCCCTTTTTTTGAGTGATGCATATGTAAGAGAGAAGGGGTGACCAGAATGGATGCATTCGAACAATTAATCGGTTCCTTGTTCACTAACCCCCATGATGGGAAAGAGCAAGCGCATGAAAAGGTTGAAATGGATCTAACGGATAAAGCGAAGGATCTTGAGGAGCATTTAAAAGCATTTGGCGTGAAAATGGATGCTTTTGCGAAAGAAACAGAAGCATTCATGATACGTCATGGAGAGGCAGATTACGTCTTTAAACAGCAGAAATAAAAATTCCGCACTTTTTTATGTGATCGTCCAAACCATTTGTTGTATTTTTCATATTTTGTAAGGGAGAAGAGGAGGTGCTTATATATGAGTTGTTACGGTTACGGTGGCGGTTCTTGCGGCGGCTACGGCGGAGGTTATGGCGGCGGATATGGATCAACATTTGTTCTTGTCGTTGTGCTTTTCATCCTTCTAATCATCGTTGGTGCTTCTTTCTTTAACTAAACAGTAAGAAGGTGAGGGAAGCAATAGGGGAGCCTTTTGCTTTCCTTTCTCTTTGGGCAAACAAGGCTTTAGGATAGGCACATATCTCGCCTATTATCATATAGTAAGGTGATTACTCCACAAAGAGGAGGCAAATGAATGGATAATAAATTCTTTAAAAGCGTTGAAAATAAAACGGGTGTGAATATGAACGATGTTTTTAAGCTTGCAGGTTCTTTGCAAAATGCCAACTTTAAAGATGAAGCAACGGTTCGAGGCGTCATTAAAAAAGTAGCGCAGCTTGCGAATAAACGTGTACCGAAAGAAATGGAAGACAAAATCGTTCAATCGATTACAAGTGGAAAAGAAAAGCTTGATTTCAATACCATCGCTAAAATGATGAACAACAAAAAATAAACAACAGGCTCTCCGCTTAGAGGGGGGCCTGTTGTTTTTCTGCGAATAATTCTCGGTTTTTCTTTAGAAGGGGATACAAAAAGCGCGAGCGATGAGCGGTTTTTCCTCGTCTAAATGATGGAACCGATAGATAAAGAGATTGTTCAGCTCTTGTCATAGCCACGTATAATAAACGGCGCTCTTCTTCCAAGGCTTCTTCTTCACCGTTTCTGAGTTCATCGAGTGAGAAATCATGAGGCAGTGCTCCGTCGACAACGCAAGTGATGTACACCGTTTGGAATTCCAGTCCCTTTGCACGGTGAATCGTCATGAGCTGAACACCTGGTTCGTCTGTTTTTTCCTTTTCGGCAGACTTCATATGTTCGGCGTGTGCGAGAAAGGCTTCAATCGTTTCAAAGCGTTTGGCGGCGGTTTTTACATCTCGTACATCATCAGCCCCTTTTTCAAGTACATTCGTATCATTCACTCGTTTTTTTAAGTAATCACCAAGTCCCATCTTTTGTTCAATAAACGCCACAGCGTCAGACGGCTTTAAATTTCGTAACGTGCGGAACAGAGGAACAATGGATTGCAGCTTTTTCTGTTGAAACGGCTGAATATCTGTTAGTTTTCCGAGTGCGTCGACCATTGAACAATCTTCCGTGATGGTCAGTGCCTTCATTGTGTTTAAGGTCTGCTGCTTTAAAAAGAAAACCGGAAGCAGCTGTTTCATAGCAGCCACATCATCAGCATCCTGACTTAAAGAGAGAAAGGCGAGAAGAACCCGAACAATTCGTCTGCTGTAGAAGGCTTTGACACCAGATTCCGTCTCATACGGAATCGCGGATTGATGCAGACGCTCATAAATCGCGCGGCCTCCCGTATTGGTGCGAAAGAGCACGCAGATATCACTAGGCTTTGCGCCGTTTTTGATTTTCTCCTGAATGTCTGCCACGATCATGGTCGCTTCCTCTTCCTCGTCATATGGATAAAAGAGCGTAGGTGGGATTGTCTCCGAACGGACGGCTTTTAACGTTTTCTCATAACGATGCTGATTTTTCTTAATAATGGCATCCGCACTTGCGACAATTGTATGATGCGACCGGTAATTGGCATGTAAGTGGACAATCTGAGCCGAAGGGTAGTCCCGTTTGAATTCAAGAATGAAAGCAGGGTTACTGCCCCTAAACGCATAAATGGCTTGATCATCATCACCGACACAAAATAGCTGCTCAGTTTCTCCAGCTAATAGCTGAATCAATTGATATTGAACTGGATTTATATCCTGAAATTCATCCACCAAAATATACTTGAACCGTTCTTGATATCGTTTCAGTAGTTCAGGCTGTTCTGTCAGCATGTGCAAGCAGGCAATGGCCATGTCATCAAAGTCAAATTGCTGATTGTCTTGTTTTTGCTGTTCATAAGATTGATAGATCGTCCACATGTGTTTTTCTTTTTCATCCTTCAAATCAGGAAGCTCGCCTGGTAAAAAAGCATTTTTCCAAAAGCCGATCGATTGCAGGACTTGATCGGTAGGGTAGTTTTTTTCATCTAGTCCTTCATTCATGATGGCTTTCCGAATGTACTGTTCCTTCTGCCAATCAAACTTGATCAGGTGCTGGCCGTTCCATTTGTTTGCGTCATCGTGAAGCAGCATTTTATAAAAAAGACTGTGGAAAGTGCCTGTCACCACTTGGCTTGCTTGTGATGGGTGAAGCTGATATTGCTTGCGCAGTCTTTCTTTCATTTCACTGCTGGCTTTTGTGGTGAAAGTCACGAGTAAGATATGGTGAGCAGGAATATGATGATGTGACATGAGATAAGCCGCTCTTGCTGTCAGGACTCTTGTTTTCCCGCTGCCAGCGCCAGCCAGCACTAGCATCGGACCGTCTTTATGTGTGACAGCTTGAAGCTGTGGTGTACTAAAGGTGATATGCGGAAAGAGATCGATGGTATGTGCTTGTTCATTCTCTTCTAAATGTATCGCATCACTAAATTGAATCGACTTTGGTTCCTGCCAGTCATATGATTCATTCGTTTGCGAGATGATTTGTTTACCTGTTGGAAAACGGAAGCCCCCAAGTTCTTTATAAGAAGCACTTTCCTTTTGTTCTGCGTGTTTTTTCTGATCTTCTTGTTCTTCTGCTTGTTCACACAGCTCTTGCTGAGACATATGTTTATGAATAAAGGCAGGTTCTTCATGTATATTTAATCTGAAAAAGACTGGTTGTCCGCAATATGGGCAGAATAAGTGCCCTTTTTTTCCCTCGTCATGGAGGAATTGATAATGTTCTCTCGAATACGTATGTAATGAGATTGTTCGATCATGTCGTCGTGCGCATTTCAAAGCTAGTCCTCCAATAGTTAATCAATCTTAAAAAGAAACACATCTAATCATATCAAATGAGACGTGTTTCAAACAGTCATAATTAGGGAATAGTAGAGTAGAAGAGAAGCAAAGGAGGCGTTCTTGATGGGATATATAGCCCCGATTCAGCCGGATCTGTATTTTCAATATATCAATCGTCCTGCTCCTCAGGATAAAGAAGACTACGCGAAAGTAACTAAGGTTACTCGCACCTTTCATGACAAGATATACAGAGAGCTGGAGAAAAAAGAGGACTTAGTGACAGAAGCGGAAACGAAAGTACAACAAAAAAAGCGGGAACGCTTTGTACGAGATATGTTTATGGAGGAAGGTAAAGGCGTTCATATTAATACGTATATATAAATGATTGCGCTTTCTTCCATTGACGAACGATGATAAAGAAAGAAAAGCCAGGGCATCATGAATGCTCTGGCTTTTTCTTTTGGTCAAACAGACAGTGTTTTTGTCATTTTGACATGTGCGATTCCTGCTTCTTCAAACGGTTCAGATACGGCTTTGTAGCCTTTCTTTTCGTAGAAAGGAAGAGCTTGGACTTGTGCGTGCATAACCGCTTCCTTCGCTCCATTCGCAATGGCTTCTGTTTCCAGCGCTTCTAATAGTTTGTGGCCAAGGCCGAAAGCGCGCGCCTCTTTTAACACACAAATTCGTTCTAGCTTTGCCTTTGGCCCTTCAATGATCCGCAATCTAGCGGCTGCCTGAGGCTTCATTTCATCGTTATAAATGACAAAATGAATGGCCTCGTCTTCTAGTTCATCTATTTCAATCTCTATTGGGACTTCTTGTTCTTTGACGAATACTTCTTTTCGAACGTAATATGCATCTTCTCGTTGTGTTTGTGCTGTTGCGATGACTGTTTTCAAGTGTACTTAACCCTCTTCTCCTAAAATAAATGTTTCATAGACGGTCCAAGATCCGTTCTCTAATTGATATAAAAGGTGGAAGCGATCCACTGTTTCTTCATGGTCAATCTTTCTCAGCTTTAATGTGCCAAGTACGTCTGAATGCTCATCATCTGATAGTTTTTGAGCCACTGTTACATGCGGAACAAAGGCATATTCAGGTGTACCTTCAAGTGGATCTGCGTACAATCTTTCATTGAGCGCCATGATTTCCTCGTTCGGTTCTACTTTCATATAAATGACGTTGTTTACAGGAGCGAATGAACTGAATTTTTTAATACGTAACGTAATAGGAGAAACATTTTTTGCATACTCTCTTAACGTTGAGACGACCTCAGCCGCTTCTAGATCCGTTAATTCAAAAGGTGTTCTAAGTGTTAAATGAGGCGGTATGAGTGCATAGTTCGGATCATAACGCTTCCGGTAAGAGTTCGCAATATCTTGCAATTTTTTTGATGGAAATATAACAACTCCGTATTTCATCTTGTTCCCTCCTGATTAAGAAAGTATTTATTATTGTTTATTATAACAAAATTCAGTTGATTAACGAATATGGGAGCATTCTTTTTAACGAAGGCGCAATGAGCGGCTGCCAAAACGTCCATTTATGATCCCCTTCGAATGTCTCAAATAAATAATCCGCACCTGACTGTTCAAGAAGTGCCTTTAAATCGTCGTTTGGCTGAATAAAATCAAGCACTTGGCCATCTGTCGTTTTCACAGCCGTTTCTTCCAGTCCAATTTGATGGATAATTGCATAATGAGAAAGGGCTGTCGACTGTTTAACAGCTTCTAAGACTGACTCATCAACGTAAGGTGACTGCAAAATGAGTCCGCCAAATAAAGAAGGATAATCAATCGCTGTCATAAGAGAAATTGTAGCACCTAGTGAATCACCAATAAACGTGCGACCTGAGCCAATTTGATAGGTTGGATAATGCGTATCAATATAAGGGACAAGTTCATTTGCTAAAAAGCGTTTATACGCTTCAAATTTTGTGCCGTCTGGATGATACGTATTCCGTCTTTCCGTGACATTTTCATAAGGAACACCAATGATAATGGAGCGTTCCATTTCTTTGTTTTGCATCAATTCTTCTGCCTGTCTGCCTATTTTGCCTAAGCGGAAATAATCATGACCATCCTGGGCAATGATGACATGATATGTATAAAGGGGGGAATAATTGACTGGCAAATAGATCAAAAGGGTCACATCCGCCCCAAGTTCTTTTGAATGTAATGTTTCTTCTTGAATAATGCCTGTTTTCTTCACCATAATCCATTCCTCCAGCTAACCGATTTCATCACAAAGTGAAACGTTTCCATTCATTGTAACATGAAAAATAGCGTTGTTCCTATATGCTAACATGCAATCAATTCAGTTAACACCGAATCTGTTATAAAATACAGAAAATTTCAATTAATTGTTCAGATTCCTCTTGAAAAATGAGATTTAATGCGTTACAGTATTAGGAATTAGAACAGACAGACAACACATTCTTATCGTGAGAGGTGGAGGGACTGGCCCTTTGAAACCTCAGCAACCGGTATGCATCACTTCATGTGATGTACCAAGGTGCTAAATCCAGCAAGCAGCTTTTTTGCTTGGAAGATAAGAGGAAGCGATTAAAACCCCTTCTTCTTATGAAGAAGGGGTTTTCTGTTTTGAAATCAGATTTTTACTTAGGATGGTGTCAAATGACAGAACATGTGGAAACGACATTAGCGCAAATTGGAAACCGCAGCGAAGAGGCGACTGGTACGGTCAGTCCCCCCGTTTATCTTTCAACAGCCTACAGACATAGAGGCATAGGGGAATCAACCGGATTTGATTACATTCGTACGAAAAACCCAACAAGACAGCTTGTAGAGGATGCGATTGCTTCACTCGAAAAAGGGACGGCCGGATTTGCCTTCAGTTCGGGAATGGCTGCGATCCAAACGATCATGGCGCTATTTGAAAGCGGTGATGAACTCATCGTCTCATCAGACCTATATGGCGGTACATACCGTTTGTTTGAAAACGAATGGAAAAAGTACGGCTTACGTTTTCTTTACGATGATTTTTCAGATGAAGACTGTTTACGCTCTAAAATCACGCCAAACACAAAAGCAGTCTTTATTGAAACGCCGACAAATCCACTTATGCAGGAAGCGGATATTCAAAAAATAGCGAAGATTGCAAAAGAACATGGCGCTTTGGTCATTGTCGATAACACCTTTTACACACCCGTTTTGCAAAAGCCGATTACGCTTGGAGCGGACATTGTCATCCATAGTGCAACCAAATATTTAGGTGGACACAATGACGTTCTTGCCGGGCTTGTGGTGACAAAAGGAGAGAAGCTCTCTGAAGACATGTTCCAGCATCAAAACGCAATTGGCGCCGTTTTATCTCCATTTGACTCATGGCTGTTAATGAGAGGGATGAAAACACTGGCTCTTAGAATGCGCCAGCACGAGGCAAATGCGAAGGAGCTAGCTGAGTTTCTAAAGAAACAGCCAGAAATTCAAGATGTCCTTTACCCAGGCAAGGGAGGAATGCTGTCATTCCGTGTAGCCGAAGAGGACTGGGTCAATCCATTTTTAAAGCAGCTGAAAACGATATGTTTTGCTGAAAGTCTTGGCGGAATCGAAAGCTTCATTACGTATCCTGCGACGCAAACGCACATGGATATTCCTGAGGAAATTCGCATTGCAAACGGTGTGTGTAACAAACTGCTCCGTTTCTCCGTTGGTATTGAGCACGTAGATGACCTGAAGGCAGACCTAAAGCAGGCACTATCACAAGTAAAAGAGGAGGTACATGCCAAATGACCACACATGATTGGACATTCGAAACCCAACTCGTTCATAATGCATTCAAAACAGACCGTTCAACAGGTGCAGTCAGTGTGCCGATTCAGCATGCGTCCACCTTTCATCAAAGCAGCTTTGATGATTTTGGTCAATATGATTACTCAAGGTCGGGGACTCCTACACGTCAAGCATTAGAGGATACGATTGCGGCGCTAGAAGGAGGAACTCGAGGGCTTGCTTTTGCATCAGGCATGGCAGCCATCTCAACCGCTTTTCTTCTATTATCAAAAGGAGATCACGTCCTTGTCACAAGAGATGTGTACGGTGGTACATTTCGGATGATCACCCAAGTTCTTTCGCGATTTGGCATTGAGCATACCTTTGTGGACATGACGGATTTGACTGAAATCAAAAGAGGCATTCAATCGAATACAAAAGTCATTTACATGGAAACGCCGTCAAACCCGACTCTAGGGATTACGGATATTGGGGGAGTCGTCCAGCTTGCCAAAGAACATGACTGTCTGACATTTTTAGATAAT
The DNA here is from genome assembly GCF_900186955.1 of Bacillus pumilus. Lineage (NCBI taxonomy): Bacteria > Bacillati > Bacillota > Bacilli > Caryophanales > Bacillaceae > Bacillus > Bacillus pumilus. The sequence goes on from NZ_LT906438.1 coordinate 1,192,999, forward strand.
ACATTTTTAACACCCGCTCTTCAGCGTCCGCTCGATCTTGGTGTTGACGTTGTCCTGCACAGCGCAACGAAATTTTTGAGCGGTCATAGTGATGTACTGTCAGGGTTAGCTGTAGTGAAAGACGAGAAACTGGGTGAGGAGCTTTATTCGCTGCAAAACTCCTTCGGTGCGGTCCTTGGCGTGCAGGATTGCTGGCTCGTATTAAGAGGGTTAAAAACCCTTCAGGTCAGATTAGAAAAAGCAAGCCAAACGGCATTTGAACTCTCTTCATTCCTCAAAGAGCATCCTGCGGTGAAAAAAGTATATTATCCAGGCTTAGATGACCATCCTGGTGCAGACATTCAGCGAAAGCAAGCAAGCGGAGCTGGAGCAGTTCTTTCATTTGAATTAGAAAACGAAGCAGCGGTCAAAGAATTAGTGGATGCTGTCACATTACCAGTATTCGCCGTCAGCCTAGGCGCCGTCGAATCCATTCTGTCATACCCGGCCAAAATGTCACATGCCGCTATGCCAAAAGAAGAAAGAGAAAAAAGAGGGATTACGGACGGTTTACTTCGATTAAGTGTAGGAGTAGAAAACGGAGAAGACCTCAAACGCGACTTCAAACAAGCACTCGATCAACTAAAGCCCGTTCTTGTCAACCAATCATAAAGGAGAGAAAAAAGCCGGCACAGCCGCCGGCTTTTTGACCTTTTTTCAATAAAACCATTGACGATGTATCATGATAGTTATATAATAGAGACTGTCAGTAACAGAAAGCCCAGAACTGATACATAACTTGATTCCGTAGCTCAGCTGGGAGAGCGCTACCTTGACAGGGTAGAGGTCGCTGGTTCGAGCCCAGTCGGAATCATCGTTGAAACCCTTGCCTAGCAAGGGTTTTTTGTTTTTTTTGACAACGAATATTCGTTCTGTTTCTTTTGATTGGGGACGAATGAGGGCCGAACTTTATCCACCAGATTGTTTCTCAGTATTTTTAGGATCAGAACGATTTAAGTGTTCTGCGTTGTTAAATTCTAATTTATATGTAGCATGACCATAAATATCTCATGTTGTTTTAGCACTAGCATATCCCGCTCTTTTCTGAATAGCATTAATGCTCTCACCAGCCTCAAGAAGCAATAAATGGGCTTTAAATTACGTCAGATTGAACGAGCATTGAAGAACAGTCTTGATGAACTTGATTATAATATAATCGAGAAAAAGTATCTCACGTCATGCCTGGTTAAAGATTTAGAGGTATGCCAAGAATTGGGGTTAAAGAAGGATTGATACTATAAATTAAAAAAGCAAGCTACATTTAATCTTTCCACAGCCCTTGGAATCATTTAGTTACTTGAAGAATAAAGGATCTAAGAAAGTAGGGGTCAATGTAAAATTAACCCCTCTTTTTGTAAGAATTTAGCGTTCTTTTTATGAGTCTCTTTAAGGGTTGATGGTGATGGACTTAGTTACAGGTGATTTATTAGAAATTACAGTTGCTGTGATTTTAACTTCTTTTGTTGATTTCTTTAATAAATTTAATTCTGATGAAAAACCTCCATCTTTATCAGTAGTAGATATTTGAGGTTCTAAAATACTTTCAGATGAACTTGATAAATTTACATTAACATGTTGTAAAGGAAGTGTATTGCATGATACTTTTCCTTTAACTTGAAAACACAAATCTTCCTTTTGGATAATTTCTAAAGTGATTTCAGGGCAGCTTGTTTTAACAATGAAATCTCCTTCTTTATAAACTCTTCTTCCGCATCCGCAGTTCCTAGCCATATTTACTCACATGCCTTTGCCAACTCTTTAATATTAGAAGTTTTGAACACACGTATCGCATGGGCCACCTGCATTTTTAAAGACAACATTGTCGACTAGGGCCTGACTACCTTCAGACGGATCACCAATATTTTGAAAAGTAATACATGCGGTAGTCGCTCCTGGTGGTGCACAAACTGTTAATGAATAATTTTGAAAGACACTTTGAGGTTGGTTAGATACCGCTATAATATGCGGAATACCCTCTGTAAATATTGGGTTAGTTGTCACTGTTCCTTCAGCAGTACCCGTATTAGTGATTAATGGTGGGCATGTTTGTGGTGGGAAGGAAACCGATGCAACTAATACACCTTGTGCTCGCACATCACCTGCAAACGTAAGAGTAAAGCAGCAGCCTTCTGAAACAGGAACAATTTGGTTGATAAAGCCAGGAGTTGCTACTGTCCCAACTGGTGGGTTAGGGTCTAAACCTAGAATACTAACCGATTGTATGGTCGGTGTTGTGGGACTTCCGACAAAACGACCACTATGAGCATCTGGGAAATCAACTACAGTAGCAGTAGCAGATGTCCATGATGCTGGTGGTTCCCCAGTATCTGATAAATCAAACCCAGGGTTAGTTAAAAGATTTGTACATGGACAGCAGGCTTCTCCGGTAGGACCAGTAGCTCCAGTAGCCCCCGTAGCGCCGGTAGGACCAGTAGCGCCAGTAGCACCAGAAGGACCGGTGGCGCCAGTAGCACCAGAAGGACCGGTAGGACCTGTGGCGCCAGTAGCACCAGAAGGGCCAGTAGGACCGGTAGCGCCAGTAGCACCAGAAGGGCCAGTAGGACCTGTGGCGCCAGTAGCACCAGAAGGGCCAGTAGGACCTGTGGCGCCAGTAGCACCAGAAGGGCCAGTAGGACCTGTGGCGCCAGTAGCACCAGGGGGGCCAGAAGGACCAGTAGCACCTCGTCTACCTGGTTTTCCTGCTGGTCCACGCCTTCCAGGAACACCAACTGTCTTTATACAACAACAAACATCTAACCATTCTCCACAACGACAACATCGCCTATTGCTCATTTGAACTCACTCCTAAAAAAAAATGTAATCAACACATCATATTAAATGAGGAGAATTATGTAAGGGCCGTTGCGGAAATGAAAAAAATTTAAATTTATACAAGGGAAAAACGATAAAATGGGGGATAAAAAGGGGACCTTTTTTCCTAAGTGGATCATCGTATGATAGAGACAAGCAAAACGAACGTGAATATTTTGTCCAGAAGGAAGAACCTGCCGGCGCTGATCATTGAGCATTTTAAGTGCCTTGATTGGTGTTCGCTTTTTTTATTGGGAGACGCGCTTTTCCCTTATCAATGGCGTATCTGGATACGGAACAAAGGTGATGAGGAATTTGGCCATAAGAGAGGGACATTCTGAGCTGGATAGCAGTTGGTCTGCGGCAGACGTATCAAGGACAGTTTTTCATTTTATGATGATGAACTGTACTTGGCATCCTCTCGGAGAGTAATCATCATTGCAAAATCTATTTAAGCGAATAGCGTAAGGTGGTGCTTATTCGGCAAGGAGAGTATGAACATGAAGATCAGAGATTCTTTATCCGTAGAATCATCGTTGAAACCCTTGCGTAACAAGGGTTTTTTGTTTTTAGGATAACGAATATTTGTTCTATTTCTTTTGATTGGGGACGAACTTTATCCGCCAGATTGTTCCTCAGTATTTTTAGGATCAAAACGATTAAAGTGTTCTGCAGTGTTAAATTCTAATTTGTTTGTAACATGACTATAAATATTTGAGGTTGTTTTAGCACTAGCATGTCCCGCTCTTTTTTGAATAGTATTCATGCTCTCATCACGAGTCGATATAAGGAGCGTGACCATTTTTGTATGGTTTAAATCATGGAATAGAATGTTTTTTAATGTTTGTTTTTTAGACCATTGAGCTACAATGGACAAAAAATTGTAAATGCGATCAAACGATTTCAGTTGATACATGGGCTAGTTGTAGATAGCATTTACGGGTCGGAAAATCGCTTTCGAAAAGCATTAAATAGGAACTTTTATGGTGAATACACATACATATGTACCCCCACCTGTTTGGGATGGGGTATCTGCATCAATACATTCAATATTTGTCTGGTGTAATTTAAATAAATAAAGTTCGTTTATCTTAATATTTAATAATGGTTCTTCCTAAATGTTGACCATTTTTAATGGCTTCAATTTTTTCAGGTAATGTATCGAGAGTAATCTCATTGACTAGGGTCGTTTGGGAGATATTCCATTCGTTTGCTATCTCGTTCCAAATGACTTTGCGTTTATTGATTGGTACATTTACAGAATCGATTCCTAGAAGGTTGATCCCTCTTAAAATAAAAGGTAACACAGTTGTTGTTAATTTAATTCCGCCTGCATTCCCGCACATGCTCATGCTTCCACCATAAGAAATTTGAGGAATGATCACAGAAGCCACATCTCCTCCTACGGTATCTAAGACGAAGTCAAATTTTTGCTTGTTTAATGGTTTTTTTAGCTCTCCTAACTCGTTTGCAAAAATGACATCAGTTGCTCCTAAAGATTTTGCTATATCAACTTGATTATCTTTACGCACTAAAGCAAAAATATGTTTGTACCCAATTTTAGATAATAATTGTATAGCAATGCTACCAACTCCACCAGTTGACCCCGTAACGAGTATATTAGGTTGATTTTTCGTACTCATACCATTTTCCTGTAAAGCCATAATAGAAAGAGCTGCGGTAAAGCCTGCTGTTCCAAAAATCATTGCTTCTTTTAAAGTCAAGTTATTTGGCAAAGGAACAATCCAATCTGCAGGTACTCTAGCATATTCAGAAAAACCTCCAGTGTGGCTCATGCCCATAGCGAAACCTGTTACAATAACTTGCTGACCCTCTACGAAACGATTGTCTGTTGTATGAACGATCGTTCCACTTAAATCGATTCCAGGAATCATTGGATAGTGACGAATAACACCTCCATTTTTTTGAACAGCCAGCATATCTTTATAATTGATTGAAGAATATGCTACTTTAATTAATACTTCTCCTTCAGATAAATCATTAACACTTACATTTTGAAGATCATAACTAACTTGATCATTTTTTTCTGTCACTAGTATCGCTTTAAATGAATCCATTGTTTATCTTCCTCTCTAAAAATATATTACAACAAAATATTTCTGGTGAAAAAGTATTTCAATTAAAAAACTACCATGATATTATAGGTAAAGTCAATGTGGGGGAGATAAAATGGAATTATCAGAGTGCATAAATTTTTTACTAAGTGTTAGTCAAAATAAAGTGTTTAAGTACTTTAGTAAGCTTTTAGAGGAATGTGATTTGACACCCGCTCAATATGGTGTGTTGAACTGTTTGTGGAGAGAGGGCCAGCTATCTCCTAAACAAATTGGAGAACTTGTATATTTAGAAGCCTCAACAATTTCTGGAATTTTAGATAAAATGCAAAAAGCTGACTTAATTGAACGCACAATAGATCCAAACAATCGAAGAAATATTTTAGTAGAGGCTACTCAAAAATCTTTAGTCATTAGAGATCAAGTTGAAGCAGCAACAATTGAGCTGAACAAGACAGCGCTTCAAAACTTGTCAAATGATGATAAGGTTGTACTAAAGAAAGCATTAAGTACAATTATAAATAATTTTCAATGATGTATTTTTATAAATAAGTTTCATATTAAACCGATAACTATCACAAGCTCCTTTACAGGAGCTTTTTTTTTGGCGCTTTGTAAATTCCTGGATGTGATAGTAAATATAAGATATAGGTGTTTTATGTGAATTAGGTAAGGGATGGACAAAATTCTTTCTTCACGTGTTGGTTTGAAAATACCGGAACCAATTTAACCGGCTTTGAAGGGTCATGAAGAATCCTGGATTTCGACATGGCTCACTTTGAAAACATCTAACGACCAAGTGTTCATTAATATACCTTTAAAGTGAATAGTTACGTCTGTTAAGGTTCAAGTCAGCAATTAAAGGTACTATACCGACAGGAGAAAGTTAATTCCAGCTGGAAATCGAGCTTTTTGTTCAAAGTCGGTATAATTGAGCAATAATAAAACCACTAGGTAAAAAACAGTAGGAGATGATATTGATGGAGAGTTTTCCGTCCATTCGGATGAGAAGAAATCGAAACAATGACTGGAGCCGCAGATTGGTCGCTGAAAATCGATTGTCTGCTGATGATTTCATTTGGCCAGTTTTTGTTCGGGAACAACCGGGAGAGGAAGAAATTGTTTCGCTGCCAGGGCAGTTGCGAGTCGGACTGGATCGACTTATTGAACACGTGGGACAGGCAGTAGAATTGGGAATTCCAGCAGTTGCGCTATTTCCTGTTATCGATCCAGAAAAAAAAGATGCAGATGGGAGTGAGGCGACAAATCCGGATAATTTGATTTGTCGGGCAGCCCGCGAGCTTAAGAGAGCATTCCCGGAACTCGGATTAATCGGTGATGTTGCATTAGATCCTTACACCACTCATGGGCAAGATGGAATTTTACGTAATGGATATGTCGTAAACGATGAAAGTGTAAGTAGATTATCCGAACAAGCCACCTTACTTGCGGAAGCTGGTTTTGATGTTGTAGCTCCATCCGACATGATGGATGGGCGTATAGGTGCTATACGGAGTGCTTTAGAGGAAAAGGAACTGGTCAATACAAGAATTCTATCGTATGCGGTGAAATATGCATCCGGCTTCTATGGTCCTTTCCGTCAAGCTCTGGGGAATGTATTGTCTGGGGATAAAAAAAGCTATCAAATGGATTCTGCCAATAGCGATGAAGCCCTTCGAGAGGTAGCGCTTGATTTGAATGAGGGCGCGGACATGGTCATGGTAAAACCAGGGCTGCCGTATTTAGATGTCATACATCGGGTGAAATCGGAATTTAAAGTTCCTACTTTTGCTTACCAGGTTAGTGGAGAATATTCAATGTTGATGGCAGCTATTCAGAATGGTTGGCTTGATGCAAATGTTGTAATTGAAGAATCATTAATGTCGTTCAAACGCGCTGGATGCGATGGTATTTTGACTTATTTTGCTTTAGATATGGCTCGGCGACTGAGAGATGGAGAATCTCAAAACATATAGGCAAAATGAAAACAGACCCTGCATGGTCTGTTTTTTTATGAGGACGATTTGAAGACCTTCAGAAAAAGTATAGATGAAAAAAATCCCTTTTCGTACCGATCACACATCTTTTAATAGTATCAGCAAATCCAGCTTAAGTTACTTACAAAATATTTAGAATTTTTTGCGAGAATCCTCCTAAATGTAATACGGACTTTAAATATTTTCATTTATAATTCTCTATTTGTCTATACTTTTCATATCGCTGTTGTATAAGCTCTTCCGAGGATAATGGTCTCAATTTTTTTAGAGATGATTCGATCACAGATTCAATCATTTTTGCCTGTGATTTTATATCATTTTGTGCTCCACCTTTAATTTCAGCAATGATTTCATCAATAATTCCTAAATGTTTTAAATCTTTTGCTGAAATTTTCATATGTTCAGCAGCTTCTGGAGCATACTTAGCATCCTTCCATAGGATAGATGCTGCTCCTTCTGGCGAAATTACCGAGTACCATGAATACTCTAACATATGGATATGGTTACCGACACTAATGCCAAGAGCTCCACCACTTGATGCCTCTCCAATTACAATACAAACAATTGGGACCTTAAGCGTAGCCATTTCCAAAAGATTTCGAGCTATCGCTTCAGAAATTCCACGTTCTTCAGATCCTTTCCCTGGATAGGCGCCTATTGTATCAATAAATGTAATAATAGGGCGATTAAATTTATCAGCTTGTTTCATAAGTCTTAACGCTTTTCTATATCCTTCTGGATGTGACATTCCAAAATTTCTTTCTATATTTTCCTTTGTACTTCTACCTCTTTGATGACCAATAACCGTAACGGGCATCTCTTTAAATTTTGCAATACCACCTATCATTGCTTTATCATCACCATATAATCGATCACCATGAAGTTCGAAAAAGTTTGTAAACAATAAAGGTATATAATCCAATGTCGTGGGCCGGTTACGTAGCCTTGCAATTTGAACTCGTTGAAAAGGTGTAAGATTAGAATAAATTTCATCTTGCATTTTATTTAAACGTTTTTCTAATAAATGAATTTCTGACGATAAATCTACATTATTTTCTTTCATCATTTTCTTTAATTCATCAAATTTCTCTTTTAGTTCAATGATAGGACGTTCAAAATCCAAACTCATTTTATCCTCCAAAGGTTATGATTTACCTCACTCTAATCAAAAGACTTAGAAATAGAATCAATAAATAATTCAAAACCATCCACAACTATTTTTTGTTCTGATTCTGATAAATTATTGAGGATACGTTGATAAAATGTAAGAGATTGTTCTCTTAAGCGATTAACAGTAATGTGACCCTTTTCTGTGAGGTGCAGAAAAAGTTCTCTTCTATTTTTTTCATTTACTTCACGATAAACAAGCCCCTTTTTTACTAACTTATCTACCAATCTACTTACAGTTGAAGTCTCTAATCTAAGTTTATTGGATAGTTGCCAAACAGTTAATTTTTCCACCTCTAGTTCCTCTAACGCCATCATTTGAGAAGTTGGTAGAGGTTTTTCAAATGGTCCATTCGGCAAATTTTGAGATTCAAAAACCCCAGTTAATATAATCATTTTCTTAATATCTGTTCTTAGTTTTAAGGCATCTTCTCTTTTCAAAAAGGTCATCCTCCTACAATTCATGTATTATACATGAATTGTATTATACATGAATATGATTTTTTCACAAGCTTAACGTAAGCCAATGTGACAACATGGACGAGGTATTTTTTCTTGTTAAATGTGTCTAATTTGTGAAATTAAAAATTTCCACAAACTAAAATATATGGAATTTCAGTCTATAGTAGGTAACATAATACTCATTGTTATGTCGGGTATCTAGTCTCGTAAAAGTGACAAGACTAATCATTTTGAATGAATAGAAGGAGGTTTCATGATTATTGCCATAACTGATGTTACATACGGTAGTAAAGTTAGAGAGCCAAAAGGTGCTCTGCGTTACTACTATACACATCCCTTAGAAATCGAAAATTCTAAGGAAGAGCTTCTCATCCAAATGGACTTTACAGATAAGCTCTATAAAAAAATTACACGGAGGTAATAGGAAATGAGAATTAACCACAATATCGCAGCACTTAACACATTAAACCGTTTATCAGCAAACAACGGTGCGAGCCAAAAGAACATGGAGAAACTTTCTTCTGGTCTTAAAATCAACCGTGCAGGAGATGACGCAGCAGGTCTAGCAATTTCTGAAAAAATGCGTGGACAAATCCGCGGATTAAAAATGGCGTCTAAAAACGCACAAGACGGTATCTCTCTTATTCAAACAGCTGAAGGTGCATTAACTGAAACTCATTCAATTCTTCAACGTGTACGTGAGCTAGTAGTTCAAGCGGGAAACACTGGTACACAGCAAGGAGAAGACTTAACTGCAATTAAAGATGAGATCACAGCGCTTGTTGAAGAGGTCGATGGTATTTCTAATCGTACTGAGTTTAACGAAAAAAAATTATTGAATGGTACGTTTAATGGAGTAGGTACACCTGGCACACCAGCAAATCCGCCGACAGATCCAGATGATCCAAGTACAGGTACACCTGCAGTCCCAGCAACTCCTGGTGATGCTTTAGTATTCCAAATTGGTGCAAATGCTACACAACAAATTAAAGTCAACATTCAAGATATGAGCGCTGCTGCTTTAGGCGTTACAGACGCAGATGGTGCAGTTGAGACAGGTAAGTCTGTTAAAGATATCGATGTATCTAAATTTGAAACAATTGCAGCTGATGACGATGGTGGATTTGATGATCAGTTAGCAATCGTTGATGGAGCTATTAAACAAGTTTCTGCACAACGTGCTAAACTTGGTGCAGTCCAAAACCGTCTAGAGCACACAATCAACAACCTTGGTGCTTCTTCTGAAAACTTAACGGCTGCTGAGTCTCGTATTCGTGACGTTGACATGGCGAAAGAAATGAGTGAGTTCACGAAGAACAACATTCTTTCTCAAGCGTCTCAAGCGATGCTTGCACAAGCGAATCAACAGCCACAAAACGTACTTCAATTATTACGTTAATAAATCAAAAGCCCCTATATAAAAGGGCTTTTTTTGTCAAATTTCAACCAATTATCCTAGTGATTATAACTCAATTATAAATAATAATCACTTTTATTTCCGCTTACATAAAGTATATAGACCACATGTCCGCAATCTCTTATAGTTTCACCCAATTTAGAAAAGATCCCCCGATCATGGGGAGGTCTTTTCTTTTTGTGTCTTTATCTTATTTTTCTTGTGGAGGGAAATAAATGTATTGTAATTCCTTACTTGTTTTTTTGAAAACTACATAAGAAAAGAAAATTATACAGTTTTCAAATCTATTAATGTTGACCCTGTATCATTAATACTAGAAACAGAACCAAACTTAGTTTATTTACATAGTATGGTCAAGAGGTGATCATACTTATGAAAAGATGTAGACATTGTGGAAAATCATGTACATCTCATTTCGGAAATAATTATAAAAAAGGAAGTTGGTACGGTTCTTATGAAAATTATGATTGGGAGTGTGATAGCTGCAAGAAATTAAGGAAAAATCCTTGCTGCGGCAAAAATCCTTGTGTTTGTGTAATTCAAGGTCCGCCAGGCGGGAGGGGAAGAAGAGGCCCAGCAGGAGCAACGGGAGCCACAGGAGTAGGGTTAACTGGTATTTTGGCATTTGATCCAGCGGTAGCACCTACGTATCCAGCAGGCCAAGTCGTGACATTCGATGGAAGTACGTATTTAGTGAATTCAGCGTCGCCTACAGGTACGCCAGGTACGTCACCAGATTATACATTGTTAGCTGCTGCTGGTGAAGCTGGAGCCACGGGAGCAACAGGCACAGGAGCGACTGGTGCAACCGGAGATACAGGTGCAACCGGAGATACAGGTGCTACAGGAGTTACAGGAGCCACGGGAGCCACCGGAGCCACCGGCGTAGGATTAACCGGCATTGTGGCATTTGATCCAGCAACATCTCCAACCTATCCAGTAGGTCAAGTGGTCATATTTGAAGGTGGAACCTATGTTGTAAATACAGCATCGCCAACAGGTACACCAGATACGTCGCCAGACTATACATTATTGGCAGCCGCAGGAGATACAGGAGCGACCGGTGCAACGGGCGTCACAGGAGATACAGGAGCGACCGGTGCAACGGGCGTCACAGGAGATACAGGAGCGACCGGTGCAACGGGCGTCACAGGAGATACAGGAGCGACCGGTGCAACGGGCGTCACAGGAGATACAGGAGCGACCGGTGCAACGGGCGTCACAGGAGATACAGGAGCGACCGGTGCAACGGGCGTCACAGGAGATACAGGAGCGACCGGAGCCACTGGTGTAACGGGAGATACAGGAGCGACCGGTGCAACGGGCGTCACAGGAGATACAGGAGCGACCGGAGCCACTGGTGTAACGGGAGATACAGGAGCGACCGGTGCAACGGGCGTCACAGGAGATACAGGAGCGACCGGTGCAACGGGCGTCACAGGAGTAACGGGAGATACAGGAGCGACCGGAGCCACTGGTGTAACGGGAGATACAGGAGCGACCGGTGCAACGGGCGTCACAGGAGATACAGGAGCGACCGGTGCAACGGGCGTCACAGGAGATACAGGAGCGACCGGAGCCACTGGTGTAACGGGAGATACAGGAGCGACCGGTGCAACGGGCGTCACAGGAGATACAGGAGCGACCGGTGCAACGGGCGTCACAGGAGTAACGGGAGATACAGGAGCGACCGGAGCCACTGGTGTAACGGGAGATACAGGAGCGACCGGTGCAACGGGCGTCACAGGAGATACAGGAGCGACCGGTGCAACGGGCGTCACAGGAGATACAGGAGCGACCGGAGCCACTGGTGTAACGGGAGATACAGGAGCGACCGGTGCAACGGGCGTCACAGGAGATACAGGAGCGACCGGTGCAACGGGCGTCACAGGAGTAACGGGAGATACAGGAGCGACCGGAGCCACTGGTGTAACGGGAGATACAGGAGCGACCGGTGCAACGGGCGTCACAGGAGATACAGGAGCGACCGGTGCAACGGGCGTCACAGGAGTAACGGGAGATACAGGAGCGACCGGAGCCACTGGTGTAACGGGAGATACAGGAGCGACCGGTGCAACGGGCGTCACAGGAGATACAGGAGCGACCGGTGCAACGGGCGTCACAGGAGTAACGGGAGATACAGGAGCGACCGGTGCAACGGGCGTCAGAGGAGCCACGGGAACGCGTATAGGAACAAGGGCTTCTGGCAATTTTGGTACCCAAACCGTTGCTAACGATGCTAATTTTTCATTTGTGAATGTGGTAGTAGCTGGTCTAACTTATACTGCTCCAGGCATTTTTACCATACAAGAAGATGGTATTTATGAAATAGTTGCAATTGTTTCCGCTGCTAGCGCTCAAGCTGGTCCTCTTGTGATTAATGTAAATGTCGATGGAAGTAATGTTGTTAATGGTGTAGTTAGGGGAACCACAGTTGGTCAACAAGTAACAGCTATCGGTCTAGCAAGACTTGTTCCAGGAACTGCAATTCAATTAACGAATAATAGCGGGCAGGCTATTACAACAGATTCTGGAAGAATAACGATTTTCAGACTCAGTTAGGTTTCTAAACCATTTCATTAAGCCGATCACAGTAGTAATGTATTAGTTGAGTATATTGGTATTAAGGTATTCTATTAATCAGGAGGAGCTATTAAGTGTGTTTTTAATCATGACAGCTCTAGATTCTAATAAATAGAACACCGTCTTCGTTTGATGTATATATTAGTACGATAATTGCATTATAATCCAAGTTAATTTGCCTTCACTATTGAGGGAATCTTAACTCTAGCCGCAAGTCGCACATATATATCAAACAGGAAATGAGGTTGTTGTAATTCTGGAATCATCAAATACTAGTTTTGATGATTCCGCAACGGGTTTTATGAGTGTCGATATATTCATCAAGTAATGACTTAATAGAGTCATCCCGTTCTAATTCATTCGACAAAGGAAATCGGTCCTTGTAGATTTGATATTTAGACTCGGGCAATGCTCCTAAAAGGTATATTAACTCAAAACGTATAGGCAAAATTAAAACAGGCCCTTCATGGTCTGTTTTTTTTATGGGGGCGAATTGGGGACCAACCCTTTCAGTTGTGTTCAGAATCGAGAGTGACTTTTGTATTTCTCAGTGCTGTTCATTATCCTGTTTTTCACAAACAGGGAGCTACATAATGCAGCTCCCTGGACACGTAATCATTCTTTCTTTTTTTTGTAGTCTTTTATTAAGCTCGAAACAGTTAAACCCATTACACCAAAAGCTACTACATAAAATAAAATATTTGTTACAGGTGTATCAATTTTTCCTAAAATCAACACAATAGCGATAATAGCGGCAGGTAAAGTAATTAACAGACTTTTTGATGCCTTATTTTCCTGTGTCACTAGCCGAGCACCTCCTTGAGGAATTACACGAACAAAGGTCGTTTGCAACAAACTAAAACAATTGATTTCTTCACTAAAAGTAAGATGGACATATATAGATGCTTTTTTATAAGTTTTACATTGGTAAAATAGTGAGAAGTATCTCAGTCATTCTTTCCAATATAGAGGAGGGGGAATCGTAGTTACCTTATACAAATGTATAAACAGCACTTCATAGAACTTGCCTTACTAGGGTGAATTAAAACATATATAATCCTTCTATTAAAGTTGTTGGTTTTAAAAAGTGAAAAACATGGTAAAATTAGATAAAAGTATAAGAAAAAGTGATTCTATGGAATATGTAATGATGTTAATCTTTTTATTAACACTTTTCTTTATTTTTACTGTTTTCCTAAAAACCCGTTACAGTTTTGGTGAAAAATACTTAGTCTTAAAATTTGGTTTATCTAAAACAGAAATACTAATTGATCAAATCGTTAGTATTAAAGAGTCGGACAAGTATGGAGTTGAAGATAATATTGATTATAGAATTGGTGCTCCATATGGTCAACCAGATAGAATCGTTATTGAAACTATGAATAAGCGTTTTCTAGTTTTTTTAAATGAAGGTCATCAATTTCTTCAAAAATATAAAAAAGCTAGTGCTAGAATATAAGATAAGTACCTTCTACAATAGAAGGTGCTTTTTTATTCGAGTTGCTGCAGGCTTTAACGTAGGCAAAGCTCATGGTAGACTTTGAATAGACAGAAACATGACATATCTCTTGAAAGGATGATTGTGGTGGTGAAAACAGATAAAGTCTCCTCCTGAATACAGTAAATCACATTCAGGAGGAGATAAAAATGTTTAAACAAATAGACGAAAATTATCCGCGAAAAGAGCACTTTCACCATTATATGACGTTAACCCGATGCTCATATAGCTTGGTGATCAATCTAGACATCACGACATTGCATGCAATATTAAAAGAAAAAAAGCTAAAAGTATATCCTGTGCAAATTTATTTGTTAGCAAGAGCTGTGCAAAAAATACCGGAGTTTCGGATGGATCAAGTGAACGATGAACTGGGTTACTGGGAGATTCTCCATCCTAGTTATACGATTCTAAATAAAGAAACAAAGACATTTTCAAGTATTTGGACGCCTTATGACGAAAACTTTGCTCAGTTTTATAAAAGCTGTGTAACCGACATTGAAACATTTAGCAAAAGCAGCAACCTATTTCCGAAACCTCATATGCCAGAAAACATGTTCAATATTTCAAGTCTACCGTGGATTGATTTTACTTCTTTTAACCTTAATGTATCTACAGACGAAACTTATTTACTGCCAATATTTACGTTAGGTCAATTTAAGGCGAAAGAAGAAAAAATCATCCTGCCCGTCGCCATACAAGTACATCATGCAGTTTGTGATGGCTATCATGCCGGTCAATATGTTGAATATTTGAGATGGCTTATTGAACATTGTGAAGAGTGGTTAAATGATTCATTGCAGATTACCTGAAGACAAAAGGTGTTCTCATGGAAATCTAGAAGATGAAGGCAGACTGCAATGAGTCTGCCTTTTTGTTTTGTAATGAGAATGAAAATGAGGTTTACTGAGGCTATATTTGTTCTTTTTGCGGTTTCTTTTCGGTGCTTTGTAAATTCTTGTATGTGATAATAAATGTCATATAAGGGAGTTCAGTGGAAGGGGAATAAGGGATGGAGAAAGTTCTTTCTTCACATGTAGGTGTGAAAATCAATGAATGGTATAAAATGATTCGGCAATTCAGTGTACCGGATGCAGAGATTTTGAAAGCTGAGGTAGAACAAGAAATTGAACGGATGGAAGAAGATCAGGATTTACTCATTTATTATCAATTGATGTGCTTTCGTCACCAGCTTATGCTTGATTATATCAAACCATCAGAAAAACGATCGCCTTCTGTTTCTGATTTGGTTGATAAAATTGAAAACTCAAATCATCAACTTTCTGGTATGCTGCAATACTATAATGCCTTTTTTAGAGGAATGCATGAATTTAGTAAGAAAGAATACATACAGGCTATCCAATATTATAAGATCGCTGAAAGACAGCTCGCACTGGTTGTCGATGATATTGAGCAAGCAGAGTTTCACTTCAAGGTGGCTGAGGCCTACTATATTATGAAGCAAACACATGTTTCTATGCATCACATCATAAAGGCACTAGATATTTATAAAGAACATGAACAGTATAGAGTTCGTCAAATTCAAAGTCTAATTGTCATAGCAGGAAATTATGATGATTTCATGAGATATGAAAAGTCGTTGCAACATTTAAAGACTGCTTATTCAATTGCTGTGGGCGCAAACGATCAACGTTTAGTAGCAAAAACATTATTAAATATTGGTAATACATATGATAGGCAATCAAAGTATACAGAGGCAATAAAGCATTATAAAGAAGTGTTAGATGTCATTTCTTCGGAAAAAAGTGACATAAAGCCAATCACCCTATTTAGTTTGTGTTGGTCGCTATACAAGTCTAATCAAACTGATGAAGCGGATCTGCTCGTTGAAGATGGACTTATATATTCCTCAAAGGTAAATGATTCGCTAAGTGTCTTGTTATTTAAAGCATTAAAAGCTATTTATATGGATACTGATGAACAAGCTTTGAAAGAAGTGTTTGATATTTTTGAAGAAAAGAAACTACATGTCTATGTGGAAGCATTTGCTCAAAGTGTCGGGTTATTTTATGAAAAAAAAGGGGACTTTGAAAAAGCTGCCGAATATTACAGAAAGGCTCTTAAGGCTCAAAATGATATTCAAAAAGGAGAGTGTCTGTATGATTATTAAAAAATTACTAATCATTTTATCCATTGTATTGTTAAGTGTTTCAACAGCAGAAACTTTAAAAATCATTGAAACAAAATCAATTCGGAATACAACAATGGAGGAACAAAAATCAAATCGAAACACGACTATGATTGATCGAAATACAACCACTGAAAACGTATAGACAAGATTAAAACAGACTTTAAGAGTCTGTTTTTTTATGAAGTAGAATGAGCAAATGAACAGTTGGTCAATGTTATACTTATCTCAATAGATACGAGGAGGCACCCACTTTGAAATCATTCTGGGAGAAAGAAGAAGAGAGTCCTTTTACGTTAAAAAAGATAGATGAGGAACAAATTCATGAAGCAGAGGGCACACTTGGAGTCATTTTACCTGATACGTACAAAAAGCTCATTTTAGAATGGAATGGCGGGTTTACAGTTCGTAATGCTTTTCCAACCGAACAGCCGAATTCATGGGCTGAGGATCATGTTCAATTTGACCATCTAAGAGGAATCGCCAAAGATGATGGCATCATGAATAGTCTTCAGTTAAGTGATGAATTGGATCTGCCTGAGGGACTTGTGATCATCAGCGGAGAAGAAGATACATGGATCGCCATGGATTATCGAGAAACGAAGGAACATCCTTCTATTCACTATTTCGATTTAGAGCTGGAAGTAGATTATAAGCTGGCAGATACTTTTGATGATTTTATTGAGCAGTTATATACAGCTGAAGATGCGATGGTCGAGGTAGTTCGGTTTGAGGAGGAAGCTTCGGATTTATATGTCAGTAAAGAAGAGCTTGAACACATATTTGAGAGGCAAGACCTTCGTCAGCAGAATCTCTTCAAAATGGCACATTATCCGATGGAAGAAACAGAAGAGATCGAATGGTTTTTCAATCGTATGAAACAATGCATCCAACAGATAAAAGATCAACATGTCTTGTATGAAACAGCGACAACGATTCACTCCATCCTTCTGTTAAACCCGGATATGCCAAGGAATGACCGTATCGATCAAGAGCTGCAAGAAATTGCTGAATTTCTAGAAAAGAGTGGAGAGCCTAATATCGCCTTTTTGGGAGAAGACATTCATCCAGTGGAAAAACGATAGTGAAAGAAGAAAAGCCCCTGTAAAGGGCTTTTTAAATGTATTTAAGACCTCTTTTTATTTAAAATTTTCATGATGAATAATGCTATATATGAAGCAATGAATGAGCCAAAAGTGTAAACAACTGCCCAGCCTAAGAAGGAGACATTAAAAAGTGTAAATGTCAGGATGAGTAAAATGATAAAGCTCACAACTGGCATGAAATAAACCTTTTGTACAATCAATGTGACGATAAAAGAGGCGATAATCATACTGACTGGAAGCAAGCCGAATGCGAATTCTAAATGAGTCATATCAATTCTCCCTTTAAATGTCTTAGCTACATTTGAGTTTAATAAATTATTAGACAAAAGAATCAATAACCATATCATAACATGAATAAATACAATTATTGCATTTTATGTAATTGGGTGGGGTATTTGATGATTTTAAATCCCTCTTTTTGTGACCTTATTGAAAGTCATATTTAAATAAAGTATAGTAACTTTATATTACAAAGAGGAGGATGGTTAAAGATGATGCATGCAGGAAGATTACGCCAGCAAACTTTGAACAATCAGTAATTTCATATGTTCAAAGGCTCTGTTTTCATCAAACGGAGTAAACGGGGGAGTCTGCACATTTTTAATGATCTTCAGCGGGAAAGTATGCAATTTCACTAGAAGACAGGCAGATCTGTCTTTTTTGTATGTTTTTATCATACAAAGAAAGGCATAAGTCTAGCTTTGTTTACTCTGACCACATAAAATAGCCTGTTTGTGGTTTTTTGTGATGATATTCTTGATGCCTATTGATCATGACTAAATGAGCAATTGGAGGAATGGATATGAATAGACTAGAATTAAAGCAGTTAGCCAATCATCACGGGTTAGAGATTTTAGAGAATACCATCAAAATCAATGAATCAGGTGTTGATTTCCGTGTTGCACATGTCGAAGGTTTACATGGTGATCAATGGATATTAAGAATGCCTCGCAGACCTGAATCAATGAAACATACCTTACAAGAAAAAAAGACATTAGATCACATTAGTAGGCATGTTCACTTTCAGGTTCCTAAGTGGTCTATCTTTACAGAAAGTCTGATTGCTTATAAACAATTAGAGGGTGTACCGGCGGCTAGTATTGATGTGGAACAGCAATCTTATGTGTGGAGTTTTGATCAAACGAATGTACCGCAAGCTTATTATGAATCATTAGGAAGCGTTTTAGCGAATGTACATTCCTTAGATCAACAGCCTTTTAAAACGCTCGGTGTGGAGATGCTCAGTGCTCATGAATTAAGAGCATCAATGAAACAGCGAATGGAACGTGTCAAATCGCAATACACCATTAACAGCGGTTTATGGGAGCGCTGGCAAGCATGGCTAGCAAAAGATTCTTTATGGCCGCCTTTCGTGGGCGTGAAGCATGGAGATTTACATCCTGGCCACATTCTGATTGATGAAAATCAATGTGTTACGGGTGTGATTGATTGGTCTGAAGTGGGGGTTGGTGATGTATCTGCAGACTTTTTGTCGCATCAACTTCTCTTTGGGAAAGAAGGATTAACAAAACTTATCCATGCGTATGAAAAAGCAGGCGGGAGAACTTGGCCAGGAATGGATGAACATATAATAGAACTTCTGACGACAAGTGCGATCACTGTGGCCGAGTACGCACAGAGATCAGGATTGAAAGATATGCATGAAACTGCAGCATACATGTTGGCAAACGAAAGCTAATCAATCAGGACGAATCCAAAAAAAGCCCCTAAAAAGGGCTTTTTTTAATCTAATTCATGAAAAAACTGTTTGAGTTGATCAATGAAAACGGATTTTGATTTTCCTTTTTTATAAATGAACTCGATATTGATATTGAAATTGATGGATGGATCGATTGAAATTTGTTTTAATGTTCCTTGTTCTACCTCATTTCTAACGCAATGATGAGGTAGAAACGATAGTCCCATTCCTTGAAGCACTAAATTTTTTGCGGTTTCCATATGATCAACCTCAATGGAAATGTTCGGTGTGATGCTGTTTTTTTGAAATAATCGGTGGAGCATCAACCAATCAAATGACCCATAGTCAAAGAAAATAAAAGGCTGTTCTTCTAGTTCTTTCATATTAATGTTGTCAAGGCTAGCGAGCGGGTGATGAGTTGGGACGAACAGCCCGATTGGATCACTGAAAATCGGGATTGATTCAATTTGAGGATGTGTTTCAGTCCTGACAATCCCAAAGTCTACTTGGTTGTTAATCACTTTTTGGACAACATCCTTTGAGTGTCCTGTTACGATTTTCACTTTCAGGTTTTCGTATTTTTCTTTTAGGGCGGGCAATATGTTAGGCAATAGATTATTGGAAATAGAGGATGCGCATCCAATCGTCAATTCATAAGGAATCATCGTTTGTTTGAGACTATGCTTTGCTTCTTGATAAGAATGGAGGATCTTTTTGGCATGCGGGTAAAACTGTTCACCTTTTTCCGTCAGAGATAGTTTATTTCTCTGTCTATCAAATAATTTCAGGTCTAATTCTTTTTCTAACGATTGAATACGTGCCGAAACAGAAGGCTGGGTTAAATACAGTGCTTCCGCAGCTTTATTGATACTGCCTAGCTGGCATACGTAAATAAACGCTTCTATATTCTCAATATTCATTTTATCCCCTTAAATTACGTACTTTTAATGTTTAGCTTTTCAAGCTCATATACTAATTTTACAGCTTCTTTCGCCAAAATGACAGTAGGGTCAATCACTTTCACCTCTTTAGTTGACCTTAAGACTAAGGGGATTTCTGTACAACCGGCAATGATGGCTTCTGCGCCTTGATTGATTAAAATCTCTGCAGCTAACGCCAATTCGCTTTCGCCTTCACTTAATTTTCCTGCTTTCACCGCATATATCCCATTCATCACGTTTTTCTGAAGATTTTCACTAGGAGTCATGACGTCAATCTTGTGATGAGCACAAGCCCTTTGATAGAGCTGGGTTTTTAATGTGCCATCAGTACATAGTAAGCCCACAGATGTATAGTGATGTTTGTTTAGATAATTTGCGGTTTCTAATGGCATATTCATGATAGGGATATGAGTGGAATGTCGTACGTTTTCTAAAAAGAAGTGAGCGGTATTGCATGCAATGAGAATAAAGTCCGCTCCTGCACGTTCTAATCTCTTAGCTGATGCAATCATATCATCTGTAGGATCTTCGCCTTTCCCAAATATGGCATTGGTTCTATCAGGGATTTGCGGATAATTATCAGCAATCACATGGATATGATCCTGATCTTTTATCGCTGGAGTATGAGAAATGATTTTTTTCATCAGATCAATCGTTGCTAAAGGACCCATCCCGCCCATAATTCCGATCGTTGTAGACATATACGCCACCACATTTCTTTTTTTTCTATTATAAAAAAAGAAAGCATGGTGAGCGTTATAGAAAAGTTCTATATGTATATAGAAGGTTGATCAAAAGCGTCTTTTAATGGCGCTTAGCGGCCCACTCCGATTGGACAATCGCATATTGATATTCATCGACCCAATGTCCCTTCGACATATAATTTTGCAGCAAATGTCCTTCGCGTCTCATTTCTAAACGTTCCAGCACGCGAATAGATTTTTCATTTCGCACATCTGTAAAGGCAATGATTTTATGTTTGTTTAGTGTCATAAAAATATATTCGAAAATTGCACTTAGAGCTTCGTGAATATAGCCTATTCCTTGGTATTCAGGCGCGAGTGTAAAACCTATTTCAACGATTCTAGGCTCACTGTCAAGTGTATGAATGGCACAATCCCCTATCAGCTGATTGGATTCAGATAAGGCAATCGCATATTGAAACCAAGACCCCGGTTGATTAGGTTTTTGTGTCATTTGATGTTGAACAAATGATTCAGCTTCTTCGTACGTATAGTTTTCCCAAGATTGAAATTTTGCAATAGAGGGATTTGCTCGGTACTGATAAAACGGTTCGATATCTTGCCTATCAAATTGGCGGATAACCACTCGGTTTGTCTTTGTGAATATGTTGTTTGCATTCTTCATGTCTTAACCTCACTTTTTAGTTAGTTCTTGATTTGAAAAAGTCGATCAGCCATTCAGATAGCTGCTGCTGTGCTTTGCTGACAAATCGATCTGCATAATAAATTAGTTCCAGGTGACGAACAGGTGCTGGCTCAGCAATAGGTATCGAAACAATATTTGGCCATGTGGCATGTTGTTGTAGCAATCCTCGCGGCTGAATGGTTGCACCGATGCCAGCTTCAACCAGCTGCAATAATGAAGATGCGGACCCAACGTCCATGACAGTGTCTAGTTCAACACCCTGTTCTTTACATACGTCATCTACTAAATCCCTACCTAGATATCCCTTCGGATACATGACCAAAGCATGCTGCGTCAGCTCTTCCAATGTCACTTCATTCTTTTGGGCTAGTTCACTTTCTGAATGAACAAATAATTCGTAGGGCTCACTTCCAAGCGGCATTTGAACGAGACGCTTATCCGCAGGCCCTCGCAGCCCGATGCCGAGATCCACTTTATGCGACAGAACTTCTTCACGAACGAAGATGGTTGAATATGCTTTCAAATTGGTTTTAGGATAAAGTGTTTTAAATTCTACAAAAAGCGGAACAAGCTGAAAGTCAAGATCGGAAGGGAGGACTGCAAGCCGAACGTTTCCCCGTTTTTCAGATAATAGTTCTTTCATCGCATTTTTTGCATCTCTTTCAGCTTGGAGCATTTTCATCCCATATTGATATAGCAGAGAACCCGCTTCGGTTGCGACGACTTTTTTGCCGATTCGATCAAAGAGCGGCATCCCAACTTCTGCTTCAAGCAGCCGAATCTGCTGGCTTAATGTAGGCTGTGATATCCCTAATTGCTCAGCAGCTTTTGTGAAATGTAAATGATCGAATACAGCCATGAAATATGTAATATGCCGAGTATCCATTTGTCATCCTTTCATTAATAATAGTTTTTTACTATCATCATAATACGAATTATTGTATTGATCAATGAATGCGGCGGATTTATACTCAAAGTAGCTTCAACAAGTAGAGAGAGGAAGAAGTGCATTGATGAAAAAAATATTTTATTTAGCCGCTTTATTTTTAGCTGCATTAAACTTGCGCCCAATCATTACGTCCGTGGCTTCTATGATGAGTATGATCCAATCAGAGCTTGGTGTGAACGCACTGACAGCCAGTCTTTTGACCACTTTGCCTGTCCTTTGTATGGGGGTGTTTGCACCCGTTGCGACGACACTCAGTCGGCGTTTTGGTTTAGAGAGAACGCTTTTTTTCTCGATTCTTCTCATCACAATCGCCACAGCGCTGCGGGGTACAAGCCAATCGGTCGCTATTCTGCTCATGACTGCATTTGCAGGAGGGGTAGGGATTAGCTTCGCGGGTCCTTTGTTGTCTAGTTTTATCAAAAAGTATTTCCCGAAAAATCCGGGGATTGTGAGTGTTTATTCTATTTCGATGACGATTGGGGCAGCACTTGCTTCCGGCTTCACCATTCCGATTTATCTAATGAGTCACCACCTTCCGTTTGCATTGTCTTGCTGGGCTATTCTAGGGGTGATCGCGCTTATTCTATGGGTAGGTATTGCTCGCAAAAATGAGCAGAGTGATCATGTAACCTTGCCGCTAAAATTGCCGCTGCGAAACAAAAAAGCCATTCAATTCACCTTGTTTTTTGGCTTTATGTCCAGTATGTTTTATTCTTTGACGGCATGGATTTCACCGATTGCTCTTAGCTTCGGAAACAGTCCGCAATATGCTGCCATGCTGCTGACCATATTTACACTCATTCAGATTCCGGTGGCACTACTCGTTCCAGCGGTCGTTACTCGATTAGGAAAACCGAAATTATTTCTCATCTTATGCAGTCTGTCTGAGTTGATTGGTCTCATCTTTCTTCTCCTGCCAATGCCGATCTTGCCAGCTGTCATTTTCCTAGGTATGGGTGCAGGTGGATTATTTCCTTTAGCACTTATGCTGCCCATTATTGAGACGCGTACACCGGAGGAAGCTGGTACATGGTCCGCCATGTCGCAGATGGGCGGGTATATCATGGGAGGATTCGGTCCGTTTTTCATTGGCCTTGTTTTCGATCTAAGCGGACATTTTTATGCTTCTATTGTGGCAATGCTTGTCATCGTCATGCTGATGATTGGCGTTCAGTTATCCATGAATCTCGGTAAAAAGCGTGAAGTAGGATCCAATTAACGATAAATTGACCGACGTTTTAATATGAGTGCTCAATTGAAATTGCCATAGCCTATTATTCTTAAATAAATAAGCTATGGCGATTATTTTGCTCAATTTTAGAAGCTACACCTGAACCAATTATCGTGCAAGATGTTTTTCAACTTTACGGGTGGCCATTTCTGCGGCCTCCATGATCATTTCACCTAATGTTGGGTGAGGATGAATCGTCATTGCTAAATCTTCGACTGTTGCACCAATTTCAATAGAGAGAGAAAGTTCTGATATAAGAGTAGAAGCTTCTGCACCTACGATTTGTGCTCCTAAAATAAGGCCAGATTCGGCATGGGCTACAATCTTCACAAATCCTTCTGATTCTTTTAATGCCAGTGCTCGACCATTAATAGAGAACATTGTTTTTCCAATGACAGTCGGAATGGATTGTTGCTTGCAATCTGTTTCGCTCAATCCGACACTCGCCAATTCTGGGCTGGAAAACACAACAAGTGGAATCGCTTTATAATCGATCATCGAAGGTTTCCCAGCGATTGCCTCTGCTGCCACCTTCGCTTCATAGGAAGCTTTATGAGCTAGAGCAGGACCTTTGGTGATATCACCAATCGCATATATGTGCGGGATGGATGTTCTGCATTGTTCATCAACTTCAATCAGTCCGTGAGGGGTAATGGACAACCCGATAGAATCAAGACCTAATGAACCATCAGTATTCGGTTTTCTTCCGACAGTAATCAGTGCATATTCCGCTTTCACCGTGTAGCTTTCTTTCTGTCGCTCGTAATGAAGATCAATTCCGCTCATATGCTGCTCAGCATTTTTGACATTTGCTCCTGTAATCACGGTGATGTGATCTTCTTTCAGTTGCCGAATAACAGGCGAGACAAGTTCACTTTCAAAGCCAGGCAATATTTGATTGCCTCCTTCTAAAATGGTGACTTCTGCTCCAAATCTTGCAAACATCTGTCCTAGTTCAACCCCAATATAACCACCCCCAACTACGACAAGGCTTTTTGGAATGTTAGGAAGAGATAGTGCTTCAGTGGAAGACAATATACGACCTCCGAAAGGGAGTGATCTCATTTCAATTGGACGGGAACCAGTTGCTAGTATTAGGTGTTTGAAATTGATTCGCTTTTCACCTTTTTCGGCATGTTGAATCATCGCTGTATGCTGATCGATCAAGCTTGCCTCTCCTTCCAGAATGGTAACTCCTGCTGACTTTAGCAAAAATTGAACGCCTCCAGCTTGTTTTTTCACAACAGCTTTTTTGAACGCTTGAGCTTCCTTGAAAGAGCCGCCTTCTTGAAAAACCCCCCATTGTGTGCGGAGTTTGAACCGCTCTGCTTCTGCTATTAGCGCTTTAGAAGGGATACAGCCTACATGGGTGCATACTCCACCTAATTGATCACGCTCTACAATCGCTGTTTTCATGCCGAGATGAGCTGAACGTAATGCCGCCACGTAGCCTCCCGGACCTGATCCGATTACTAAAGTATCTACTGTTTCTAAATGAATCATTTCTTGCACCTCCGTCTTAAAATATGATGACCATAATATATTATATCCATCATATTTTGATGAAGTCAATCCCATCTAAGTGAGGAAAAATGAATTTCAGTCAATTTGACACACGAAAATATGATGATTATAATATTTTGATAAATACACTTAGAAAGAGTTAAAGTGAAGGAGGGGAGTAAGAAAATGCCTTATCCGAAAGGTCATAAGTCAAAAGTGAGAGAGCAAATCATTGCAAGTGCTGCACGAGCATTTCGAACAAATGGCGTTCGTAATATCAGTTTGCCATTCATTATGAAAGGGGCAGGTCTAACTCATGGAGGGTTTTACGCTCATTTTAAGAACAAGGATCAGTTGGTAATAGAGGCTTTTCATTTTGCTATTACTGATACGATAAAGTTGCTGCAAAGTGTTGCAGATAAGAAAGCAGACCAGTCTCGAATTCAGACGATCATTGAATTCTATTTAAGTTCCGTTCACCGTGATCAGACGGAGGTAGGCTGTATACTGCCTGCACTAGCAGGGGAGATTTCTCAATTATCGCAAGAGGTACGGAAAGCCTATACGGATGAATTGAAACGGTTTATGATGTTTATAGCTGATGCAGAAAACATAGATCTCTCTAAGAGTTACGCACTAGTAAGCAGCATGATTGGTACAATTGCTCTTGCACGAGCGGTCAATGATTCGCAGTTCAGCGATCAATTGTTATTGGCAGGCAGAACACAGGCAAAGTATATTCTAAAAACATAGGAGATGTTGCGATGTTGATTAGAGAAGCAAGCATAGAAGATTATCCACAATTAAGAAAAATCTATTTAGAATCCCGCCGTCAGAGCTTTCACTGGCTTCATACTGAAGAAATCAATCTGCAAGACTTTGATCAGGATACACAGGAAGAGCAAATTTTCATAGCTGAGGAAAACAACAAAATCCTCGGATTCATCTCACTCTATGTACCAGATCGTTTTATTCACCTCTTGTTTGTACATCCCGAAGCTGCTGGTCAAGGAGCTGGCGACTTGCTTCTCAAACATGCTATAAAAGTGCTCGGAACACCGGTCACCCTCAAATGTGTCTCTGACAATCACAAGGCTTTGGCTTTTTATCAAAAAAGAGGCTGGAAGGCTGTTGTAGAAGAAGGTGAGCCAGGGGAGAGATACTGGGTGCTTGTTTATGATGGAACGTAAAGAGAGTCTTCATTTTTCGTATCCATTTTTATAGCTTTACTTTATTGAGCTATTGCTTTTTCGGTTGATAAGTGTTTGATTTTCATAGAGACTGTAAAACACAAAGCAATAGAATCATTCAATATCATGAGCTCCACTTCCTTTTTTGTACTTTTGCAAGATATGTTCCGAGAAAAATTTGCACAAAAAGAACTAGAGGTGAATCATATGACAAGTTATGAGTCAAAAGATGTTTTAAAGCAAGCAATCATGAAGACGTACAATCAATACGATGAAGAATTTGATATGATTCCAGAAGAAATGAAAGATGATCGAATAGAGGATGTGAGCCGAACTCCTGCAGAAAATTTGGCTTATCAAGTTGGTTGGACAACCCTGCTGCTTCAATGGGAGCAAGACGAAACTGAAGGAAAGGTTGTCCATACGCCAGCAGAAGGTTATAAATGGAACCAGCTTGGCGCGTTATATTCTCTTTTTAATGAGAAGTATGCTTGTCAATCACTAGTCGCATTAAGAGCTCAGCTCAAACAGAATGTGTTAACTATTTGTAATATGTTAGATCGTATGAGTGAGGAAGAAGTGTTTGAACCTCATCAACGAAAATGGGCGGATGGCGCTACAGCAAAGGCAGTTTGGCCAGTTTATAAATTTATTCATGTGAATACCGTAGCCCCTTTTAAAAATTTCCGTACTCAAATTCGTAAATGGAAACGATTAAAACAAGGATGACGTGGAGGATATACTAGATACATATATTTCGTAAGACCTGATATTTTCATCATATTTCAGA
The DNA here is from genome assembly GCF_900186955.1 of Bacillus pumilus. NCBI lineage: Bacteria > Bacillati > Bacillota > Bacilli > Caryophanales > Bacillaceae > Bacillus > Bacillus pumilus. The sequence goes on from NZ_LT906438.1 coordinate 1,219,995, forward strand.
GAGTACAGAGGGATTGATTCGAGTTCAGTTATCCTCCTTCTCAAAATCTCAAAATTATGATCACTCACATGGCTTCTTTCAAGAAGCTTTTTTTATTCATTTGCGGTTTCTTTTCGATGCCGGATGATTTACAAAATGATAATATATGTCGTTATAGGGAAAAAGAGGAAGTGGTAAGGTCTGATGGAGAAAGTTCTTTCTTCTCACGTCGGCTTGAAAATCAATGAATGGTATTATCATATTCAACGATTTAACGTACCGGACGCCGAAGCATATAAAGAGGAAATCAAATCAATGCTTGATCATATGGAAGAAAATCAAGATTTATTATTGTATTTCTCACTCATGGAATTCAGACATAAATTAATGCTTGATTACTTGAATCCTTTAGAAAATGGGGAAGAGCGGGCGAACTTTAGGGAACTCGCAATGAAGATCAAAAGGGATCAAGAAAAATTAACAGGATTGCTCGAGTATTACTTTAATTTTTTCTACGGCATGTACGAATTTGAAAACTATGAATACCTAAATGCGATTACCTTCTATAAGCGGGCAGAAAAAAAGCTGTCTCTTGTCAGCGACGATATTGAACGTGCCGAGTTCAATTACAAGATGGCAGAAATCTATTACCACATGAAACAAACCCACATGTCGATGCACCATATCGCACAGGCGATAGAATGTTACCGAGAAAAAGATACATACACAGTCAGAGAAATTCAATGTTCTTTTGTCATTGGATTAAACTATATCGATATGGGCTGCCCCGAAAAAGCCATACCCCATTTTCAGCACGCACTACAAAAAGCCGCCGACAACTCAACAAAACGATTAAAAGGATCAGCACTTTATAATTTAGGATTGAGTTATTTTCATAACAATGATCTTTCAACCGCAATTAAATATTTTAATGAATCTATTCATTCGTTTAAAGAACAGGGATATGAGCACTTAAATAAAATTCTTGATCCGCTGGTCATGTTGACAAAATCATATTTTAAAAATGAGCAGAGTGATTTAGGTTTATATGCACTAAACTATGGAATAGAATTAGCTGAAAAATTAAAAGATGATATTTTTATCAATACTTTCGTTATGTTGAGATCACTTTATATTGATAACAATGTAAATCGCATAGCAGAGTCAATGGCTTATTTGGAATCAAAGTCTCTTTTTGCAAATCTTGAAGATTTAGCGAAAGATGCAGTGAAGCATTATAATAAAGCAGGAGATATAGCACGCTCAAACGAATTTTATTGAGAAGATTCTATATTTCCAACACCAAATTAAAAGGGGAGACTGTCTTTATGAAATTTAAGTCAGTAGCAACCGTATTAATAATTGTCAGTTTGTTATGTGCTTTTAGTTATGCTTCATCAAACGATATCCATAATGAAGCCCAGAGAGGACATACATCAAGTATTGGTTATTTTGCTTAAACTGATTGTAATAATTTCAATAGCAAAGCGGGGGTTATAATTGTAATACAAAAATATCCTTAAATAAGAAAAAGATGTTGACTAAGAATAATTTCCCACTTATAATCTATTTGAACCATAATTTGAGATAATAGGAGATGAAGAAAAAAATGAAAAAAATTCTTGCAGGAGTCTTAGCACTTAGCTTAATAGTTGGTATCGGTGGAATAGCACAAGCAAAGAACTATAATTTTTCAAGAGTTTTACCTAAGCTTCAAAACTGGGGAGATGTAGCGAAAGGTGTAAAAAGCACCAGTAAAAAAGCTAGCATTAACTTCTCTGTAATCGCAAAGGATTATAAGATAAATGTAGGTCATTGGAAAGGTGATACACAAGTTTCAGCAAAAGCATACGATCTTAAAAAAAATGACAGACGTTATTTTACTGTTGATTCTAGTGCGGAAAAAAAGACGATTAAAGCAGGAGCACAAACGTCTAATTGGACGATACATGGTGTGGAAGTTTCAGGAAAGTGGAATCCGGATTATAAATAATTTTAAAAACAATACGACGATATCGTCGTATTGTTTTTAATAATTAAGAGGGAGAAATCTATGTGTGAATTAAGGAAGCTTATAAAAAATAAGTTATTATATATTGTATTGTTTATATCAATTTGTATTGTTTTGGTAAATGCAATTATTGGCTCCATACAATATAATACGGAATACGATCTGTATAATCGATTATATAGTAAATTTCCAGATGCTCTTGCAATGATATCACCGCATCAATATTGGATGGGCCTATCAGATTCATTTTTTTCTTCATTTTTTTATTTCATATTTCCTTTACTTATAGGTTTACCAATTGTTGATTCCATCTTTAGAGAAAAGAGTTCTGGGAATGTAGAATATATCCTAACAAAAGAAAGTAGACTAAGATATTATAGTAGGAAATTTATATTTACATATTTTTCAGGGGTTATTTTGTTTGCATTCCCGTTACTTATAGGAATATTAATTTCTAATCTGGTTAATGGACAATGGGATTTTTCAGCATATACGGATGTGTATAAGAAAGTAATGAATGGAACGGCTTCCTTTGCTGATAATGTATTTGACGGACAGAAAAAAGAAATGTTCTCTGATTTACTAGCTAAATCTCCTTATCTATATATTTGCATATATTACTTAATAGCTGCATTATATGCAGGAATGTATGCTTGTTTTGGATTAGCGATTTCTTTGTTTTTAAAAAACAGATATATTGTGCTTCTTTCTCCTTTAATGCTCTATCTAGGATTCTGGCTTTTATGTAGTTTAATAGGAAAAGTATCTATCGATCCATTTAATTTCTTAGATCCAAGACAACCAGTACACAATCTATCATATTCTTCTTTTTATATTAATTTTATTATTGGAATGTTGACAATAGTGATCATTTATATATTAGGAGTGAAAAAAAATTCTGACACAATTTAAGTATGTTTTTATAGATTTAAAAAGGGATTTATTGAAGTTATTAATTTTTATGAGTGTGCTTCTTTTCATATTAAGTATATCTGTAACTCCAATATCCTCATACGGACTTGCGAAATTTTCTAATTTTATAGAAATACTTACTTTTTTTAGATATGATTTTATGTTTGGACCAATTTTTCTTTTCTTACTGGTAATGTCTAAATCATATCAATTGAACGCTTGGATAATTTTGAGAAGGTTTTCTTCTAGGAAAGAAATTATTTCTTTTAAAATTACAACAGTTATCGTCTATTCGTTTTTATATACTCTTTTAATAAGTACATGGGCAATTATTGTTACTAAGATGGCTAGTTATCTACACTTCAAAGGAATAAGTTACACAGCTTTGTTAAATTATATTCCTTCAGTAGAAAGCGACAATATCTTTAGTGGGGTTTTCTTTTTTATCATATTTTTTCTTATGACGCAATTAATTGGAGTGGTGTATGTTTTTTTTCAAGAGCTAATTAATAATAAGTCACTAGTTACTCTTTTTTGTATTTTTTTAATGATAATAGATAGAACACTAACGGGCTTTGTCTCATTTTATTTTGTGTATGGTTATAAACAAGCTCCTTTTCAATCTGTCTTAGAGCTTTCAGCCCTCATCTTTATATTTTTCTTATTAACAAGATGGGTGTCTACTTCATCGGACTTTGGGAGTCTCAATTAAATGAAAATACTAAAGCTTGAATATTTCAGACTGAAAAATACCATACTTAGAAGTTTAGTCATTGTACTAGTATTACATGCTATAAATACAATGATTTTCATCAAAAATATTAAGGGTTTGGAAAGCTCTAAAGACTTCTTCACTTTACTTTTTAGTTCTTCAAATGGAACTTTTATTAGTTGGATGTATTGGTTGTCATTTTCTGTAGGATATATTATTTTTCTTCAAATGCTTTGGAAAAATCCTTTATATATGTTTGAAATGCAAATGATTCTAAGGTTACGTCAGTGGAGAACTCTGTGGATAGCTAGATTTATTATTGGTTTATTATTTACCTTTTATTATGTGATAACTGCACTCAGCATTGCTATAATTTTATTTAGTTTTCTTCATGTAAGCATTCAATTTAATATGGGCTGGATTTTTATTTTTATCTATATCACTATAAATTTATTCTTGCATGGAACCATATGGTTAGTGTTGAAAAATCACTTAAATGTTGAAGTGGCTAACATTTGTGTGCTGGGTATGTTTTTTGCTGGTATTAAAATAGAAAATAAATATATTCCCTTATACTATGGTATGTATGAACATGTCCAAGGACAATCGCTTTTTATTCTTCTTGAACTTACAATCATTGCATGTCTCATGACATATGTTGTATATCATTCTAACAAAACCGATTATTTATAAAAGGAGCTTTATCATGTCTATAATTGAATTGAATGCAGTTACGAAAGTAATTAGAAAGCAAACTGTATTGGAAGATATTAATTTGTCATTAGCAAAAGGAAAAATCATTGGCTTTGTTGGTCATAATGGATCTGGAAAAACGATGCTTTTTCGAGTGATAGCTGGTTTGGTGAAACCAAGTGCTGGTGAGGTTATAGTATCTGATCAAATTTTGCATAAACAAATTTCGTTTCCTAAAAGTATTAGCGTGCTTTTAGAGAAACCCGCTTTTTTAGAACAATACAGTGGTTTTGATAATCTCAAGTTTCTTGCTGATATACAAAAGAGAATAGATGATCAACAAATTAGGCAGGTAATTGAAAGTGTTGGACTGAATCCTGATGATAAAAGAAGTGTTAAAACATATTCGTTAGGTATGAAACAAAAATTAGCAATTGCTCAAGCTATTATGGAAAAGCCAGACATTATCTTATTAGATGAACCGATGAATGGACTGGACGAAGATTCAGTGAAAAATGTATATCATTTGATTAAAGCAGAAAATGAAAGAGGTGCAACTGTTTTATTAACTTCTCACCATAAAAAAGATATAGAGGAACTATGTCATATTGTTTATAAAATGAATTCTGGAAAAATACAAACTACAGATTAATGTCTTTTATATAATAACCAATTTTAGAAAGAAAATCATAATTTATTCTCTCAGACTCTAGAGAAACCCCGCCTTTACTTTAAGTAAAAGTGGGGTTTTCCTTATTTTATAAAATAGATCAGTTCGCATATGATTAATAGAATCCTGTTAATCTGAGTTTTCTAGATTCATGGCAGCTAAGGTTAAGCCTCATCTTTTGAAAGTCTTTTCAATGCATGAAAGATTGTCAAACGTATACCCGTCTCTCTTTATGCATAGATATTTTTAGTCTTGCTAAATATGACGGTGATACTGTTTAGTGTTATTTTCACTGAGAATACAGCTGTTCAGTGTCTTATTATATGTTCCGATGAGTAAGATGTTGTTCTATTAGATTGTCGCCTATCTCAATGATAAATCTTCATAAAAAACAAGTGTGGAATTGAAAAAAAGATTGGAATCTTGCTAACGAGAAAATATGTATTTTCCAACATACATTGAAAATTCTTTTTAATATCCTGCTGTATTATATTTTAAAGGATGTTACCGTTGGATGTAAGGAATGATTGGCCAATCTTCCAATAAGAGTTGGAGGGGAATCATGAATTACAAAATTGAAATAGTAAGCAATATGAAGATGGTGTATATGAGGAATATAGGACCATATGCCAACAAAGAAAATGTAGAGATGATGAAGAGATTTAAACAATGGATCAATCAACATCAATTAAATGATGAATTAAAGGAATTTGGTATATATGGTGTTCCTCAAGATGATCCTGGTAAAATTCCACCAGAAAAATGCAGATACGACCTCATGTTGATGACAAATAGAGATTTCTCAAAAGATCAAATGGTTCAGACTGGACATGTTGAAGGGGGAAAGTATGCTGTGTTTACAGTGACACATACAATCGAAAAAGTGAATTTGTTTTGGAGCCAATTGCCTCAAATGATCCAAAACAATCAATTGAACATGCGTCAGGCATCTATTATGGAGAGATATAGAGAAGAAGAAGGCGTGTGTGAGTTCTTACTACCTATCTTTTAAACACTTGAACGAAATTCAATGAGAAAGCAGACCTTTATGGTCTGTTTTTCTTCCTATCAGATTTATATTCTTAAATCATCTTGCTTCAAATGCTATACTATGGCTAAACCATTCATGAAGGGTCATGATAGGAGGAGCATTGTGTGATATTCAACATAGGTATTGTCATTGCTTTTATGATTGCTATTTTAGGCTTTACTGTTTTCATAGATGTAGGAAATGGATTGGGACCGGCTCTCAGCATCATCGGAGGACTGGTCATTTTATTCATAGCCGGTAGATGTCAAAGACGAAAAGAACAGAATGATCCAAACATTTTATTTGACAAAATGATGATGCTTTTTCACGAAGATGGGTTTCAAGCACCTACCTATATCTTTTCAGAGCAAGTTGATAAGGGCTTTGCGATTGATGATGAGTTAAAGAAAATGCGTTTTATTGAACATCAGCCTGGCGGGTCAACTAGAAAAAATAGATTTGCAGTCACAGATATTTCCTTGAAAGATTTGAAACAAGTTGAGATGTTAGAAGATGGTGTGCCGATTGATGATGTAGCGGAGAGTGATGATAAAGAAGAGGTCTCGACGCTTGAATTAAGGTTCACAATGAATGACCAAGAATTACACGCGATGACAATCAACTTCCTGCAATTTGATGTGCCTGTTCGTAAGAGCAATGCTCAATATTTAACTGAACGGGAAAATTTGCAGGAGATTTATCATGATATTGATGCAATGATGAAATCTGCGGATGAAATTGAATATCATCGCTCATAGAGAAGAAATCACAGTTGATGTGGTTTCTTTTTTTATGTGCAACAAGACAAAGCAGGTCCAGTCATTGTAGTTGAATGTTTTTCTCAAAAATGAATAAAGATAGACTAGACGCAAAAGCGAACATGGAGATAGAAAGAACGCTCATGTGATGAGGAGGAAAAATAAATGAAAAAGCTATGCAGGGAAGTCTGGATCGAAGTTAATCTTGATGCGATTAAAAGAAATATCGAAGCCATTCAAGCGCATATTCCGAGGAAAAGTAAGATCATGGCTGTCGTGAAGGCGAATGCTTATGGCCACGGTTCAGTGGAGGTAGCCCGGCAGGCACTGGAAAGCGGTGCGACGGAGCTCGCAGTTGCTAGCTTGGAGGAAGGCATTGTGCTGCGAAGAGCAAAAATTGAAGCACCGATTTTGGTTCTTGGATTTACCCCGCTCGACTGTGTGAAAAGGGCTGCGGCCTGGAGAATTGATCTATCTGGCCTTCGTGAAGACTGGATTGTTGAAGCAAATGAGATCTTAGCGGAAGAAGAAAGTCAGCGCCGGCTTGGGATACATGTCAATGTCGACACAGGGATGGGGCGATTAGGTGTACGGACAAAGGAAGAGCTGTTAGGAGTGGTGGAGGCACTTGAAAAGAGTGAAAACCTTAGATGGGACGGGATTTTTACGCATTTTTCCACTGCAGATGAGCCTGACCCTGATTTTACGCAGCTGCAGCACAGCATTTTTATTGATTTTCTTCGGTTTTTGAAAAAACGAGGAATTAAGCTGCCGACCGTACATATGAACAATACAGCGGCTGCCATCGTGTTTCCTGAATTTAGCGCTGATATGATTCGTCTGGGTATCGGGCTATATGGACTGTATCCCTCGCAATACATTGAAAGCTTAGACGCTGTTCAGCTAGAGCCCGCTCTCAGTTTAAAAGCAAGGATTGCGTTCGTAAAGGAAATGGTGACAAAGCCAAGGACCGTCAGCTATGGGGCAACCTATGTGGCAAAGCCTGATGAAGTGATTGCGACCATACCGATCGGTTATGCAGATGGGTACTCACGTGCTTTATCAAATCGGGGATTTATGCTTTTCCGCGGAAAACGAATGCCGATTGCTGGCCGAGTCACGATGGATATGACGATGATCAGTTTAGGAGAAATGAAAGCAAAGCAAGGCGAGGAAGTCGTCATATACGGTCGTCAAAAAGGCGGAGAAATTTCTGTCGATGAAATTGCTGAAATGCTCAATACAATCAACTACGAAGTCATCGCTACTTTAAGCCGACGTGTGCCGAGGTTTTATCGTCGAGGCGGGAAGATTATTAAAATATCAACGCCGGTGATGTATGTGTGAGGATTTTATTATAAAAAGTTTATTTAAAAACCATTAAATTGTAAACTTTACAAATATTAGATCGATAAAAGGAGGGAATATAATGATGTGGAGGAAGAAAAATGAAAAAGAAATTTTTACTATTTATCATGGTACTTCTTTTAACAAGTACTCTTAGTCCATTTAAAGCAGATGCAGAAACAAAATCAACTGGATGGACAAAACGAGCTGATTTACCAGAAGAACGTATTAATGCCGGTGTAGGAGTGGTAGATGGAAAGATTTATTTATTTGGTGGCGCAAGTGAAAAAAATAAGTTAAATAATCAAACATTTATGTATGACCCTAAGAAAGATGTTTGGGAAGAAAAAACGAGCATGCTGACAAATAGAACAGGCGGTACATATGCTACAGTAGGTAAGAAAATATATCTAATAGGTGGAATAAACGAAGAAACAAAAACAGCTTATAACACGATTGATATATATGATACAGAACTTGATCAGTGGGCTGAAGAACCGATTCAAATTCCAAGAGACCCTGTATTTTCAACTTATGACAAAGGAACTTTGTACGCAGTTGCAGTGAAAGAGAATATATATATTGTATCTTCAAAAAACTCTTATAAGAATAATGTCTATCAATATAATACAGCCTCTGGTGAATGGAAGAGCTTGAACTCATCGGCTTTACCATCTCGAAATGGGAGAGCCATTTCTGCAATTGACGGCAAAATATATGTTGCAGGCGGCGAAAATTTGATTGGACATAGTAGAGAAAAATCTTTGTTCCAGTATGATATTTCAACAGATAAATGGAGTAAATTAAAAGATAGTGACTTAACTTCAACTGTATTTGAACCGGCCTACGAAGCAAATAATGGGGAATTCTTCGTTATTGGTGGACAACGGACTGGTGATCGTTCAAGTGAAATGTTGAATATCGTTCAAATTTTCAATCCGAAAGATGGTCAATTTAAAAATTCAGCGTATGATTTGCCAGAAGGTAGAGTATCAGCTGTGGCAGCAATTGTTGATGACCAATTGTATGTCATTGGCGGACGTGACTACTCGAATAGCATGAGAAACCTCTCTGTAAAAAGTGATTACAAATCAGTGATTTCTATTCCATTAAGCGAGTTGCAAATAACTGAAGATGAAGCAAAGCCAGATGATGGCACAACCGAAGAACCAAAAGATCAGGACGGAACAAAGCCAGGTGATGGCACAAACGAAGAACCGAAAGATCAGGACGGAACAAAGCCAGGTGATGGCACAAACGAAGAACCGAAAGATCAGGACGGAACAAAGCCAGGTGATGGCACAAACGAAGAACCAAAAGATCAGGACGGAACAAAGCCAGGTGAAGAAGTAACAAAAGGTATACTTTCAATTACCATGATAAACGGGTTGGAAAAGGATTATTTGCTTTCAATGAAAGAAATCAACGATTTTCTAAACTGGTATAAAGAGAGAAGTTTTGGAATTGGGATGAACTTCTATGAAATCAATGATGAACACAATAAAGGGCCTTTCACAAGTAAGAAAGATTACCTCGTCTACCAAAATATCTTAATGTTTGATATCAAACAATACTGATATTCATAGAATTTGTAGAGCTGCTGATGATAGATCAGCAGCTCTTGTTTTTATAGAATTGTCAAAGTTAGGATCAACGTCATGAAAAAATGCGATATTTTTTTAAAAATCTGCTAAACATCCTATAACCACGTCCGATAATAGAATTGTCAGGGTTGATAAGCCCTAGAATAAAGGACTTTTTTCAGACAAGGACGTCTGTCAGGTCCCACATACATGGAGGTAATAGGAAATGAGAATTAACCACAATATCGCAGCACTTAACACATTGAACCGTTTGTCTGCAAACAACGCTTCAAGCCAAAAGAACATGGAGAAACTTTCTTCTGGTCTTAAAATCAACCGTGCAGGAGATGACGCAGCAGGTCTTGCAATCTCTGAAAAAATGCGTGGACAAATCCGCGGATTAGAAATGGCAACTAAAAACGCACAAGACGGTATCTCACTTATCCAAATCGCTGAAGGTGCATTGACTGAAACTCACTCAATCCTTCAACGTGTACGTGAATTAGTGGTTCAAGCTGGAAACACTGGTACACAAGACGATACAGACCTTGGTGCAATTCAAGAAGAGATCAAGGCGCTTGTTGAAGAAATTGGCAATGGAGCAGACAAAAATGGTATTTCTGATCGTACAGAATTCAACGGTAAAAAATTACTTGATGGTTCTTTCAGTTCAACTGGAACAGATTCTTTAACTTTCCAAATTGGAGCTAACGGAGCTCAACAATTATCAGTTAACATTGAAGCAATGTCTGCTGACAAACTTGGTGCAACTCTACCCGATGGTACTTTAGTAGCGAACCAAGCTGTAAAAGATATTGATGTTACAAAATTTGCAGCAAACGCAGCTGATGTAGCTGATGTTGGTTTTGATGCACAATTAGGAATTGTTGATGGAGCAATCAAACAAGTATCTACTCAACGTTCTAAACTAGGTGCGGTCCAAAACCGTCTAGAGCACACAATCAACAACCTTGGTGCTTCTGGTGAAAACTTAACAGCTGCTGAGTCTCGTATCCGTGACGTTGACATGGCGAAAGAAATGAGTGAGTTCACAAAGAACAACATTCTTTCTCAAGCGTCTCAAGCAATGCTTGCACAAGCGAACCAACAGCCACAAAACGTACTTCAATTGCTACGTTAATGACAGGCCCCTTTATGGGGCTTTTTTTTATGCTTTTTTCTTCGCATTTTCTACAGTCTTATGATTCTTAAATCCCTCTGTTAAATCATGATAAATGACCTTTAATTTTGGCATACTCTAGCGAAACGATCATAGTGAATGAGACTTAATCCTTATTTATCCCTTTTTTGTTAAACATATTCCATTAAAGTTCGATAAATGGATTGTAAGGCTTACAAAAAAATTCTAATTGAGAACTTTTGGACATGGATGTCTAATTGGTTCAAACACATGGAGGTCATTTAATATGAGAATTAACCACAATATCGCAGCACTTAACACACTGAACCGTTTGTCTGCAAACAATGGAGCAGGACAAAAGAACATGGAGAAGCTTTCTTCTGGTCTTAAAATTAACCGTGCAGGAGATGATGCAGCAGGTCTAGCAATCTCTGAAAAAATGCGTGGTCAGATCCGCGGATTAGAAATGGCGACGAAAAATGCTCAAGACGGTATCTCTCTTATTCAAACAGCTGAGGGTGCATTGACTGAAACTCACTCAATCCTTCAACGTGTACGTGAACTAGTCGTTCAAGCTGGAAACACTGGTACACAAGATGAAACAGACCTTGGTGCAATTCAAGAGGAAATTGATGCACTAGTTCAGGAAATTGGGAACGGTACAGATAAGAACGGTATTTCTGACCGTACTGAATTCAACGGAAAGAAACTTCTTGATGGAACTTTTGCTGCTGAACCAGAAGACGGAGAACCGAAAAAACTTACTTTCCAAATTGGAGCTAACGGTGCGCAGCAATTGTCAGTTCATATTGAAGCAATGTCTGCTGATAAACTTGGAGTTGAGGATAAAACCGTTTCTACTATTAAAGTAACTGATTTCGCCGAAATTGCAGCAGATGAAGAAGGTGGATTTAACGATCAATTAGCAATCATTGATGGAGCGATCAAACAAGTTTCAGACCAGCGTTCTAAACTTGGTGCGGTCCAAAACCGCCTAGAGCACACAATCAACAACCTTGGTGCTTCTGCTGAAAACTTAACAGCTGCTGAGTCACGTATTCGTGACGTTGACATGGCGAAAGAAATGAGTGAGTTCACAAAGAACAACATTCTTTCTCAAGCATCTCAAGCAATGTTAGCTCAAGCAAACCAACAGCCGCAAAACGTACTTCAATTATTACGTTAATGAAAAAGCCCCTCTAAGGGGCTTTTTTTGTTTCAATCGAATGACAGCAAGTGCTGTAAACTAAAGTCAGGAACCGCTTCATGGAAAAAAGCTCGATTGTCTTCATCATTCTCTTGATCCCACTGACTCCACCATTCAGCAATTTCTCCAGAAGCGTCGGCTTGAATCATGTCATGCAGTTGTTCTAAGTTGATGATCTCTCTCGGTTCGGTTAAGAAAGAGTGCATCCGGTGATACGCTTCAAGACGTTCAGGCTGTTTTGTTACTATGGTGTATTGTACGTAGCGATTTAAAAATCCTTGTATGAACGTCAAATGGGGAATGGTTGTTTCTCCTTTTAATTTGACGCCTTCCCACGCCATATCAGCAATCGCACAAAGCCACCAGCCAAGTTCATTGGCATGCTGCATTTGTTGTAATGTGTCCTTTTCAAATGATAGCTGCTCCTTTTTTTGTGCTTGTTTGAGCATACGCTCAAGAGTTTGTGCTTCGAGTGCGGCCTTTGTCATTCCTTGCCCATGAATGGGATCTAATGTACACAAGGCATCGCCCATCACCAATAATCCACTCGGCCAATCGTGCATTTGTTCATAGTGATGTCTCACGCAAGAAGGGACTCTAAATCCTTTTGGATTTGTATAGGGCGTTAAATGGGTGATGGCTTCTGCTATCGCTGGATGGGTAAGGGCAGCGGTTTCTGCATCAAATTGATCAGCATCTGTTGTTGGATAATGTGAACCGCCAGCTGCAGAGAGAAGAACAGCCACTAAATCATGATCTACCCGTTCAAACAGCCCTGTTGGGATTTTTTGATGAGGCTGTCCAACTACGACCATTGATTGCAGGTTTGGTGCCTCTGGTAGTATCTGGTAGTATCTTGTGCTGTAGCCAAGAGAGACGCTTAACTCATCTGTCTGTGGCAAGCACAGCCCTGCGTCTTTCAGCCATTTTGGTAATTTAGACATTCTTCCAGACGTATCGATCACTAAGTCTGCTTTTATTTGATAAATATTTCCTGGCTTTATATGCCGATCTTTCACGATGAGTCCTACGACTCGATTCGTTCTTTCCTCAAACTGAAGCGAGATCGCTTCATGTTTTTCTAGAAAATGAACACGTTCCTCACTTAACATTCTTTGCATCAGCACCCACTCTAGCATGGCACGTCTTGTGACAGCTGTTTCTTCTGTATCGGTGAGCACTAATTCACCATCTTTTGTGATAAATCGAGATGTTTGATGCAATGTATTAAACCCGCCCATTGCCAGTAACTCTTTTGTATAACCAGGAAATAGACGTTCGAATATTTGCTTGCCAAGTGGAAGCATTCTATGTGGGTGAAAGGCTTGAGGAGTGCCGAGACGATTCTCGGGAGAATCTGGCAATTCGTCCTTTTCAATGATAAATACCTGATGATAAAACGTTGATAAAACCTTTGCAGCGAGCATTCCGGTGATACCGCCGCCAATGACGATCGCCTGCTCATATTTCATGGGTTGTGTCACAACATGCGCCTCCAATGAATAAGTAAAATGGTTACATGACCATTTCATCATATGTTGATTCGTTAATTATAGCAAATTTACGTTTGAATATAGAAAGGAAATGTCCTACTTTTTACTCGTAAATATGAAGAATTTCTTCAAACATCATCATTATTTTTAAGAAACAACTACTAATTTAAGAAGAACGACCGATAAACTTTATAAGGGGGTAGAGAAATTGGATATACTACAGAGCATTGTAACTGCAGCACCTTATATCATGCAGATTTTAAAAAATGAAGTGACGCTGGGTGTCACTGATCGAGAGAAATTTTTGCTTTATTTGCCATCGAAAGATCTTGATTTTCAAATTCGGGCTGGTGAATTCATTAAACCAGATGATCTGAATTTGAAAAAAGCGCTGAGAGGTGAGATATCAAATATATCTTTGCCTGAATCGGTGTATGGAACGCCATTAAATTCAATGTGTATGCCTATTTTAGATGAAAACCAACAAGCAATTGGTGCACTCGCTTTAGGTTTTCCCCTTAAAAATCAATTAGAGCTTGAAGCGTATATGGAGTCATTAAGTGACATCATTCAAAGTATTCAAGAAAAGGTGCATGTGGTAGCGGCGCATTCAGAGGAGCTTTCAGCGACGAGTGAGGAAATGACCTTACAAACGCAGCAAACACTTGAAAGCTCGAAAAAAACATCCGATATTACAAAAATGATTAAAGGGATTTCGAAACAAACGAGTTTGCTAGGATTGAATGCTTCAATTGAAGCAGCCAGAGCAGGAAAAGAGGGAGCTGGCTTTAGTGTTGTAGCAAATGAGGTTCAAAAGCTTTCAAGTGAAACCTCACGTGCAACAGAAAACATTGAAAACTCATTACAAGGGATTTCGTCCAATATACATACATTACTTGAGAGTATGGATCATATGAAAGGTTCATCATCAGAACAGGCTTTACTTGTCACAGAGTTTAGTGAAATTGTCGATCGATTGACGACGGTTAGTAAGGATATGAAGAAATTCATGCAAACCGTCATGTCAACGTAAAAAACGAATCCAAGAGGATTCGTTTTTTGTATGTCGTTATTTTCTCTTGTTCTGATCAAAGCGATAATCATACGTGTCGCCTTTCACCACATTTAAAAATTCATGTCCAATTTGAACAAGCTGTCCGTTTTTCCACTGGATGAGAGGGTCTTTATCAGGGTATTTCCAGTAAATCGTTTTCTTGCGGTGGCTCAGTTTGTTTTCAATTTCTGCTCTGACTGCGTTTTCCTTTAGCTTTCCTCCGCTATGCTGATAGGTGTTGATGATATACATTCCGTCAGGTGATGACATCGAGCGGATGAATGTTCCGTGAGACACGCCTTGAAGAGAGAAGCATTTCCAATAAATAATGCCAGCGAAGCTAAGGAGTAAGATGATCAGAGTGAGGGTGGTTTTCTTTTTTAACATGATTTCCTCCAGATGTAGATCACAATATTTCTAATTTATGAGAGAGAATACAAAAAGATTCATATAGTCCAAAAGTTCTATTCGTTTCAATTATCGGTCATTTTTTCTCAAAATTCAACAGAATGGCGTAAATGTAAGGAAGATTTAAGGAAGAATTCAAGTGGTATATTTGTTTCGAAACCTCTTTACAAAAGTATGAGGGATCAGTAGACTTATGCTCATATAAAGAAATGGAGCAGATGACATGAGGCAAATGATCGATACGTATCAAAGTTATGAAGAGCTTTCCGCTCATGAAAGAAAAGGGATTGATTATCAAATTCTTCACGAGCGGAAAGGTGACCAGCTTCTGGTTTTGTCGCCTCATGCCGGAGGAATTGAATCAGGCGTGAGTGAGCTCATTCATGAAATATCTAGTGACTATTCTATGTATTTATTTGAAGGCCTTAAAGTAAAAGGCAATCATGTTCTTCATATTACAAGCACACGCTTTGATGAGCCGCTTTGCCTTTCACAGGTGCATACCCATCATTATACGTTTGCACTTCATGGTTACGGAGAAACAGAGGTGCTTCAAACGTTAGTGGGGGGTACGGACAGAGAAAGAGCGGCAGAAACTGTGAAGCGTTTAACGCTAAATGGCTTTCACGCATTGCTGCTAGCCGAATCTGATCGTTTTTCTGGAACGCATCCTGATAATATCAATAACAAATGTTTGACAGGAAAAAGTGTACAACTTGAAATTAGTCAGGCGCAAAGAAGAGCATTCTTTCAAGACTTTAGGCGTCGATACCGGCGAGATACACAAACTGAACAATTTTATCGGTACACAAATGTACTCAAACAAGTATTAGCCCTTTATGAATAAACTTCTATCGTTTTTATGTCCGATTATTTACGTTTGATAAACGGCTTCTTTTTCTGCGACTCTTTCTGCTTTCATTAAATAAGACGTAAACTCCTGTTGAAAGCGAATACCTGCTTTTCGCTGTTCGAATAAGGCAACCCGTTTTTCAGCAAAAGCCCAAGTGACGTGAAACGTTTGAGCAATATGCAAAATGGCTTGCTGCCGAAGGGTTGGAAGCTTCATTTTCAGCAGCATAAAGGTTGGCACACAAAAGTGGTACATGAATTGTTTTGCCTGAAACTCCTGTAGTTCTCGAAAGAGTTTGTTCATTTTGAAATGATTGCCTGTATGCTTTAGCACATGACAAAGCTCGTGGGCAAAATCCTGCCACTGTTCTTCAGGTGATAGGGATCTGTTTAAGATAATACTGTAAAGACCTTGATGCTGGATCATCATGCTGCCAGTCTCTTCGTAATGGACCCATACACGAAATTCAGAAGCGATCCTTTGCAACTCTCTATAAGCAGGACCGCTTATTTGCAATTGATCATATAAACGCTTAATATCTTCTTCTAAATGGGTTAAAAAACCAGTCATTTGAAAACCTCCATACAAACGTATGTTCTATTTTTGGCGTAAAAGAAAAGTCCATAAAGGACTAAATAGCTAAATGAGCTATTACTTACTTTTTATATCGGCGTATTTTTAACAATTTTAACATAAAATCAAGGAAAAATGGAATTAATTCCTGTTTTTTTCTGTATTTTTGCACTTCTCACTAATAAAAAGAGTGAATTGAATTCAAATTTTACCATAGTTTTTCATGAAAACAAACAAGTATTGTCTTACGAACGCCACCGATTGATGAGAAAGATCAATTCAATCTAGCAAAAGGGAGTGCAGTAGATGGTACAAATTTATCAAGATTTTATTCCAGTTGGAAACGGGAACCGCCCAGGATATGCGATGACACCGGAGTATGTAACGGTGCATAACACAGCAAACACGTCAAAGGGAGCGGATGCGAAAAGTCATGCGGCCTATGTAAAAAGCCCAACGACTGAGGTGAGCTGGCACTTTACAGTGGATGATCATGAAATCTTTCAGCATCTGCCATTAAATGAAAATGGCTGGCATGCAGGGGATGGTCATGGGAATGGTAACCGGAAGTCGATCGGAATTGAAATTTGTGAGAATGTAGATGGGAATTTTCAGCAAGCGGTCAAACATGCACAATGGCTCATTCAAAAGCTGTTAAAAGAACATCACATTCCGCTAACAAACGTGGTCACACATCAGTACTGGTCTGGAAAAGCATGTCCACGCCAGCTTCTATCTACTTGGGATGAATTTAAAAAAGGGATTGGAACGGCAGAAGATCCGGAGACGGTCATCACGTATGTCGTGAAAAGCGGGGATACGTTAACGAGTATTGCGAAAGCTCATGGGGTCACAGTTCAGGATTTACAGAAGTGGAATGACATTAGCGATCCGAATAAGATTCAAATTGGACAGGTTCTCAAAATTTATCGTAACGATGCAAAGAGTTTGTATGAGCTGCCAAATGGGGTTTTAAAGGTGACTTCTCCATTGACAAAGGGAGAGCACGTACGCCTAGTCCAGCAGGCGCTTGCTGCTGTTTATTTTTATCCTGATAAAGCAGCTGCAAATAAAGGAATAGACGGAGTTTACGGAGAAAAAACGGCGAACGCCGTAGCGCGTTTTCAGCTGGTAAATGGTCTGACAAGTGATGGGGTATACGGACCTAAAACGAAGGAAAAGCTTCTGAAGCTGTTAAGTAAGTGAGTGTTTCTGTTTGTATGATTGGATGACTGCTTCACTTTGCTCATTTAATCGACGCAAATAAGGCGACGACTTATATTCAGCAAACTGAACATATCTCAATTGTTTGATTTTCTTTTTCATTTATTGGCACCTCAATCGTTGCAGCGTATAGATTATTGTATGCAAGTCTATGTGAAAATGGAAGCAGGACGCGGATTTTGTTCCGCGTCCTTTAGTGTAATCAAGCCCTTTTATTTTTATACTCACCCAAGAGCTGTTCGTTCTTTTTAAAAATACGCTCAGTATGGGGGCTTACCTTGTAATCCGCCATACTAATATGTTGCTTTTTCTTTAAAATCTTAAAAGGGTTTTTCTTGCGATTGTTGTTATCCCCTTGAAGTGCGTGGTCCATCTTCATCACCTTCCTCTTCGTCAGGCAAGATTAGATCATAAATTGTTGTAAGTGACGTCATTAATAAATAGTCGAACTCAGTGACAATGTCATCAGAGGTGAGCTTAATGACGAAGTGATCATCTGCTACAGAAAACGGGATGAGCACCAATTTGCCGAAATCATCGTAATAGACTTCCTGCCTGTCAAGCTTCGCCTGAATAAGAGCTCGCTGGTCAAGTGTCCGCAGCAGGTCATCTTTTTGTTCCTGCGTATCGTATGGACAAAGAACTGCTTGAATATTCATTTTGTCGGCAAAAGAATAAATGAGCCGTTCAATTCCCTCTATATATGCCTCTACACTTCCATAATATACATGAATCGGTTCATTTTTCAATAGGTATTGGTACGTTTTTAGCTTATTGAGGTAAGAATGAAGTAGATCGTTATTTTGTTCTAGGAGTTGATGGGTGTCGGTTTCCAGTTCGTGATTTCCGAGTTTTTTAATATAGGAGCTGAGAAAGATGAATGCATCGGTTAATGCAAAAAAAACGGCAATAATCAAGTAGTGCATCCAATCGGTGAAGATTGAAGAAGGGTCATTTGTCCAGTACACAACAGCACCAGCTACATAAATCCAATACCACGTTTTGCGAATGGCAAACATCTTTTCTTTTACTTTTTGTTCAAAGCGCCATACGGCAAATACATATACAGCAAGAGCACCTAGCAATAACCACACGGTCAATTGAAAAAATAATAGCATGTTCTTCTCTCCCATAGACAGATGGATACTTATTCATTTCTATGGATATGATTGGAAACCCTGCTTCATGAAAAAATGGCTTGCAGGAAAAGGGTGCAGACAAATAAAAAAAGACCTGTCTGACAGGTCTTTGATATTAGATAATCGCATTTAACACAAAGTATATAAGAGCCCCTAGAGTTCCCGAAATCGGTAATGTGATCACCCAAGTGACGAGCATGCGTTTTGCCGTACCCCAGTTTACTCCTTTTACTCTGTGTGCAGAACCTACACCTAGAATAGAAGATGAGATCACGTGAGTGGTACTAACAGGTAAGTGAATAAATGTCGCTCCGAAGATAATAGCTGCACCCGTTAAGTCAGCTGATACTCCGTTTACTGGACGAATTTTCATAATTTTACCGCCGACTGTTTTAATAATCTTCCAGCCGCCAATAGAAGTACCTAGTCCCATTGCAAGCGCACAAGAGAATTGTACCCAGAAAGGAATGTCGTCAGTTGTATGCAAATTACCTGCAATTAAAGCCATCGTAATAATTCCCATCGCTTTTTGCGCATCGTTTGTTCCGTGGGTATACGATTGCAGTGCAGCAGTTAAAATTTGAACACGTCGGAATTGTTTATTTGTTTTTGCGAGATTGTTGTTTCTGAATATAATTTTGATAATGGTATACACGATATATCCCAATACGAAAGCTAGGATAGGTGAAAGCAACAGTGCTTGAATGATTTTAATGAACCCCGAATAGTTTAAAGCGCCAAAACCAGCAGAGGCAATAACAGCTCCTGCAATTGATCCGATCAGTGCGTGCGAAGAACTACTCGGAATTCCGTAATACCAAGTAAGCAAGTTCCAAGTAATGGCCGCAATTAAAGCAGCCAAAATGACGACAGAACCGTTTTGAAGTGTGAAAGGATCTGCGATGTCTTTTGTAATGGACTTTGCCACACCTGTAAATGTCATTGCTCCTAAGAAGTTCATGAACGCTGCCATAATAATAGCATGTCTAGGCTTTAACGCCTTTGTTGAAACCGAAGTGGCAATGGCATTTGCTGTATCGTGGAATCCGTTGATGAAATCAAAAGCAAGTGCACAAATGACAATAAATATGGTAAGGATGAGTAATGTGTCCATGTTTAACTAACCCCGTTACGCATTCTTCATAATGATTGTTTCTAGATTGTTGGCAACACTTTGACAGGAATCAGCAATTTCTTCAAGTGTTTCGTAAATTTCTTTGTATTGAATGACCTTGATTGGATCCGTTTCTTTTCCAAACAAGTTCTTTAGTGATTTACGATAAAGATTGTCACAATTATGCTCGATCTCTTTGATTTTGATTGCGTGTGGTTGAATATCTTTTAAGCGATTTTCAGCCAGTAAATCGATTGTAATTAAAATTTCCTTTGCACATTCTCTGATGTAGTGGCTGAATTTGTCGATATGTTCGTCAGAGCTTGTCATTGAATAAATTTCCATTGTCGCTGAAAAATGCTCAATTCCATCTAAAACATCGTCGAGGCTATTCGTCAATTGAAGAATGTCTTCACGTTCAATCGGCGTAATAAAGGCTTTGTTCAGCTCTTTAATCATCGTATGAACATGATTATCACCTTTTGTCTCATATTCCTTCAATGTGTCAGAAAATTCTTTCAGAGTGGTTTGATTTGTTACTTTATAGCTAACAAAATACTCAGCAGTTTCATCTAAATTTTTAGCAATTTCCGTTAACAAGACGGAAAACTTGTCTTTTTTCCTTTTTAACATGTAAAAACCCTCCATTGTATAAATGAGACAATGCACACATCAAATAATTATATATTCTTTTGTCGAAAAAAAACAGGTGTAGTCGAAAATTTCTTCACTTTTTCTATTTGATCTTATTCTGACCTAAAGATGTGTTCTCAACACACCTTTTTCAGAAAGGAGAAAAGAAATGAAAAAAGCGGTCCATTCTTGGCGCCGCTTAAAGCTTAAGAAGCTGAATAAACTAGTTTAAATCGCTCGCAAACTAGGAGCATGTCTTCTTTAAATTCTAATCCGTACGGTTTGAGTGCTTCTGTGAAAAATGCTTGATGGGCTTTGTACCAATAGTTATAAGAAAGATCGCCTTCGCCTTCTGCTTGGGCAAATGATTCTGGAACCTCATTCATTGGCATGACATCTACATGTGTGATCTCTATGATGGCTTTTGGTTCGTCATGGCTGTCTAAAATGACCGCATATTGTCCTGCCTTTGGAAGCGGCTCCTGTTCCTTTTCGTAAAAAAGATGTCCAGAACATGTCGCTGTTTTTTTCCCTTGCAGAACAAGGTCAAGTAAATGATCTGGGTCTGCTCCAAATGCCCAAGCGGAAACAGATGCGTCAATTGGTGCGCTTTCTGATTTTTCTTTCCAATAAGTTTCCCAAAATAAGGTGCTCTGCTGATTCATCATTCTTCCCCCTTTGTGATGCGTTTATTATACCGCGAAATCAAAGACATGAAAGGATAGTGTCTTTATCCCTACTTAGTACATGTGTCATATGTTTTGAAAATCCGCTTTATATTTGGTGAATATAGGAAGATATAATGAAAAATTTAGAAATTTTAGAATAATCTATTGTATTCTGGTCAAGAAGTCGGTATGGTCAAAGTAAGAATATGGAAGGGGTGTTGTGTATGAAACGCATTTCTCTAACTATTTTGTCCATATGTCTGTTGGTTTTCTCGTTTTTTCTGCCTGTCAGTCAGGTCACTGCAAACGAAACTCATGGGAATAAAGTAGCTGTTGGGAAGGATGGCATGGTGGCTACTGCCCATCCACTCGCATCAGAAGTGGGTGCAGATGTATTAAAGAAAGGTGGAAACGCTGTTGACGCTGCTGTTGCCATCCAGTACGCACTGAATGTGACAGAGCCAATGATGTCTGGAATTGGTGGCGGAGGATTTATGATGGTTTATGATGGGAAGACAAAAGAAACATCCATCATCAATAGTCGAGAAAGAGCACCACAAGGCGCAACACCAGACATGTTTTTAACAGATGAGGGGAAAGTCATCCCGTTTGCTGAGCGATCCACACACGGTAATGCTGTTGGTGTTCCAGGGACTGTGAAAGGTCTTGAGGCGGCATTAGAAAAGTGGGGAACCCGCTCGATGAAGGAATTGATTAAGCCTTCCATTGAGCTTGCAGAGGATGGATTTGAAATCGATTCTGTTCTGGCAAAAGCCATTGATGATCATCAAGGAAAATTGAAAAAAACGGCCGCAGCGCCAATCTTTCTTCCAGATGATCAGCCGCTCAAAGAAGGAGACCTCCTAGTTCAGCCAGGTCTTGCAAAAACATTTAAGCTCATTGCGAAAAAAGGAAGCAAAGCATTTTATGAAGGAAAAGTAGCAAAGGCACTTGCAAATACAGTCCAGGATTTTGGCGGGACGATGACAACTGATGACATTGGTCGTTATGAGGTCGAGACTGACAAGCCTATCTGGGGAGACTATAAAGGATACCAGCTTGCAAGTATGCCTCCACCAAGCTCAGGCGGGGTATTTATGCTGCAAATTCTCAAAATACTTGACCACTTTAACCTATCTCGATATGACCCCAAATCATTTGAAAAATATCAGCTACTTGCTGAAACGATGCATCTCTCCTATGCTGACCGTGCTGCATATGCCGGCGACCCCGAGTTCGTAGATGTTCCACTAAAAGGACTATTAGACGATGATTACATTTCAGAAAGAGCCTCTCTTATTCAATTAGATCAAAAGAATCGTAACCCGAAAGAAGGGGATCCGTGGGCGTATGAGGATGAAAAAAATCCATCTCCTATTGTTCCGCAGCCTGAAGATAAAACCATTGGTGAGACCACACATTTTACTGTTGCCGATCAGTGGGGAAATGTTGTGTCATTCACGACAACCATTGAACAGTTATTTGGTACAGGGATTCTCGTCCCAGAATATGGTTTCTTCTTAAACAATGAACTAACAGATTTTGATGCAAGACCAGGCGGAGCAAATGAAGTTCAGCCGAATAAACGACCATTGTCTAGTATGACACCGACCATCATTTTTAAAGATAATGAGCCTGTCATGACAGTAGGTTCACCGGGAGGAACGACCATTATTGCTTCTGTTTCACAAACCATTTTGAATTTGCTTGAATATGAGATGGAGCTTCAGGATGCAGTTGAAGAACCAAGAATTTACACAAACAGCCCAACTTCTTATCGTTATGAAGTAGGTGTCCCTCTCGATGTGAGAACAAAGCTTAATGACATGGGACATCGTTTCGGCAATTCGCCTATTGATATAGGAAATGTCCAAGCGCTACTCATTGATCGAAAAGCAGGAACCTTTACTGGAGTGGCTGACTCCTCGAGAAACGGAACTGCCGTTGGCGTCAATTTAAAGCTATCTGCCCAATAAGAACATTTCCCGGGAAAAGAAGCGCCTCTTGAGGATGGCGTTTCTTTTTTATTTAAATAAATGAAACATAGCTGATCAGAGAGCGGAAGACGCTTCGCTATTTATGAAGTACAGGACTGTATGCATTTCGATGGCTAAGGGCCTTTTTTCCGTATGAATGATAATGTTGTTGCTGACATCAAAGAGCAAGTACTGAGTGATTAGAGAGAGGAAGTCACATTTAATAAGAAGTAGAGCAGAGTTGATGAAAGATGCAGAAGCCTGCATCTTTTTTTATAAAATTTTCCCTAGGAACATTGACTTATAATTTAGAATATTATAATATCTTTACAAAGGTAACAACATTGAACATTTTTCAGGATGAATATTTGTAAGCGCTTTATAAAAGGTTCTATTCCAAAATGTTCTTTCTTTTTGTTACATGTGTTCATATTTATACCAAATGAAAGGAGTGATTGTTTGAACAACTTGTTTGAGTTAGATGAACAGCTGATCAAGCTGCAGTACGATGCATCTTCAAGAGAGGAGGTGACCACATATTTAGCAGAGCGATTAGAAGCGGGAGGATATATTAAGTCGAGCTTTTTACCAGCGGTGCTTGAAAGAGAAAAAACATATCCTACGGGCCTTCCACTTGCGACCTTTGGGGTAGCAATTCCACATACAGATCCTGAGCATGTGAACAAACCGGCGATTAGTGTAGCCACTTTAAAGGAACCTGTTATCTTTCACAAGATGGGGAGCCCTGATGAAACTGTGCTAGCTAAAATTGTGTTCGTCCTAGCAATCTCTGAACCTAGTAAGCAGCTTGTGATGTTAGAGAAGCTCATGACACTTTTTAAAAAAGAAGAGGTGATGACGAAGCTGTCTGATATGACGTCGTATGAAGAAGCGGTTGCTGTGCTTCAGAAAGAATTAAACCAATAGCCTTTCACAAAATAATGTGAGCGCTTTATCTGAAAAATCCAGGAGGTGGATGTATGATCAAGCAAGCTGTCGATTTTATATTAGACCTTGGACCAACTATTATGCTCCCGATTATTATGACGCTTTTCGGTATGATTTTAAGGCAAGGCTTTAAGAAATCCTTCCGAGCCGGTATTACGATCGGAATTGGGTTTGTCGGTGTCAACCTTGTCATTAATTTGCTTGTGAGTGGCCTTGGGCCAGCAGCAAAAGCCATGGTTAATTCCCTTGGCCTAAAGCTCGATATTTTGGATGTTGGATGGCCGATTGGAGCGGCTATATCCTTCGGTACACCTGTTGCCCCTTTGATGATTCCTCTTGTGCTTTTGTTAAATGTCATCTTATTGTCCGTTAACTTTACAAAAACACTGAATGTAGATATTTGGAACTTCTGGCATTTGATTTTCGCAGCCTCTGTGACTTACTACGCTTATCATAATATGTTCTTGGCACTTGCTGTTGGTTTGATCGTCTCTGCTATCACGCTTAAATTAGCTGATTGGACGGCACCGACAATCGAACACCATTTTGGATTGAAAGGCGTATCGATGGCTCATGCTGAAACGGTCAACTTCGCACCGCTTATGTATGCGTCCAACCGTATCATTGACAAGATCCCTGGCTTAAACAAAATTCATGCTGATCCAGAAACATTGAAGAAACGTTTTGGTATTTTTGGCGAACCGCTTGTGATGGGTCTCATACTTGGTATCATTATTGGTCTTTTAGGCGGCTATGATGCGAAAGGCGTCATGACGCTTGGTATTCAAATGGCAGCAGTTCTTGTCCTAATGCCAAGAATGGTTGCGTTATTAATGGAAGGTCTTATTCCAATCTCTGAAGGCGCTCGTTCTTATATTCAAAAGCGCTTCCCTGGGAAAAATGTCTATATTGGTTTAGATACAGCGATTGTGATTGGTCATCCGGCGAATATGGCGGTAGCCCTTCTTATGGTGCCGATTACGATTCTACTTGCAGTCGTTCTCCCTTACAATGGCATGCTGCCGTTTGCTGACTTATCAGTTCTACCATTTACAGTTGTATGGGCAGTAGCAGCCGCTCGTGGAAACATTATTCGTGGTCTTATTAACAGTATTTTTACATTAATGATTGTCTTCTTTATCGCAACGAATCTCGCACCGCTTGCGACAACAATGGGGAAAGCAGTCGGGTTTGACTTCCCAGAAGGAGCCAATATGATTTCAGGTATTGACCTTGGTTCCCACGTCATTCCTTGGATCATGGTGAGACTTCTTGATCCGAGCAACCCGTACTTTATTGCAGCCATCATCTGTGCTCTGGCTTATGCGCTCCTATGGTACTGGGTGCGAAATGATATTAGAAAGCAGTATGCGAAAGAAATGGGCTTAGATCAGAAAGATCAATAAAAGAGCTGGAGGGATTCTTATGGCAAAGAAAATATTGGTTTCATGCGGAACAGCGGTTGCAACATCAACGGTTGTTGCCAAAAAGGTCGAAGAGACGTTAAAGGAAAAAGGATATGATGTCGTGGTGGAACAGTGCAAGGCATCTGAAGTCCCGCAAAAAGCGGAAGGCGCCGATTTAATCGTAACGACAACACCAGTGAGTGATACGAAAGGAACGCCTGTGATTCAAACATTATCCTTTTTAACTGGATTTGGCATTGAAGATGATATTGAAAAAATCATCGATCATATTAAGTAAACAATCATTCCATGGAGGAGCTTTGCTTTCCTGGCTCCTTCTATGTATCTGAAAGGAGGACGTCTCATGCAGCATCATGCTTATAGCCGAACGTCTGCAGTGTTGTCTATTTTTCTTCCAGCCGTACTCATCTGTCTGTTTTTTCTTTGGTCTCTTTATACGTTAATGTCAGCAGGGCCTGAACCGTTAGCTGTGTTAGGCGTTTATACGCTGCCTATCCTCATGCTTTCTAGCATCACTGGGCTGAACCAGCCGACAAACGTCATCATTAGTGAAGATAAACTCAAAATCGGAGCGTTTGGCAGATGGCACACATATGCGGTCTCTGATATTAAAGGAAAGCTTTTTATCAAGCCATACCCTCATATCGGAAAAGTCTATGTCAGGGTGGGCCCATCTCGCATATTCGGAGGACGTTACTGGATATCCAGTGAGATGAGTGAGTACAAGCAGCTTGTGCAAACGTTGCAGGATTTTGCGAAAGGTGATGAAAAGGAGGATGCAGCTACATGAAATCAGCTGTCTTTTATTCTTCAGAGGACATTCGGTATGAGGAGCGGAACCGGCCTGCGATTGGTGATGATGAAGTGCTATTAAGAATGCGTGCCTGCGGCTTATGCGGCACAGATATTTACAAAGCAACACATGAGACGGTACCTCCTGGAACGGTACTAGGGCACGAAATCGCAGGAGATGTTGTTGAAACCGGAAAAAATGTGACAAATATAAAAACGGGAGACAGGGTTTATGTTGCGCACCATGTACCTTGCTTCACCTGTGACTTTTGTCAAAAGGGATTTTATACAATGTGTCCGCAGTTTGCAGCCACTAATGTAGAGCCAGGCGGGTTTTCAGAGTATATCCGCGTCCCTGCATTACATGTCAAGCACACAATGGGCAAGCTCCCGAATGATGTCTCATATGAGCAAGGGGCGATGGTGGAGCCAGTCGCCTGCTGCCTGCACGGGTTTGAACGAGCACCTGTTCATCCAGGAGATTCTGTACTGATTCTTGGAGCGGGGCAAATTGGCTGCATTCAACTACAGCTTGCCAAACATTACTTAGCTGGGAAAGTGATGATAACGGATGTGAATGAGAACCGGCTGCTGCAAGCGAGAAATTTAGGTGCAGACGTCGCTTTTCATCCAGCCTCTGAGCCGGTGGAAGACCGGGTCATGAGAGAAACAAATGGAAAGGGAGCAGACCTCGTCATTATTTCTGTTGGGAGTAGTGCGCTTTTAAAAGAAGCGTTTCAAGCAGTAGCGAGAGGTGGAACGATTTTAGTGTTTGCTCATTTTCCAAAGGGAGACGTCTCCATTCCGGCTGATCGGTTTTTCCATGATGAAGTGAAAGTAGTTGGAGCCTATTCCTCACATCCTTATCACTACCTCGAAGCCCTTGAACTTCTAAGAGCAAAAGTGGTCAACACAGAAAAGATGGTGACGCATCGTTATCCGTTAAGTCAGCTCCTTCAGGCGATAGAATGCGCAAGTCACCCTGAAGGTGAGAGTGTCAAAATCATGATGTACCCAGATGAATGAGAACCTAGGAGATTGGAAGAGAAAGAGAAGTTCTTTAGAAAAGGGCTTTGCCTTTCTCTTTTTTTCTGATAAAAGATGAAAACGCTTAAAAATGAAAGAGAAATGCTTGACTTCAAAGATACTTAAACGTATGATTATTACAAATGTAACATATAAGAACAAATGTAAAGGGGAGAGAAGAAATGCAAAAACAAATCACTTTGCCTGAACAGATTAGTCATGAGAGATTAGCAGATTTATATAAACAAATGTGGTTAGTGAGATATTTTGATGAAAAGGTCGATCAATTCTTTGCCAAAGGACTTATCCATGGAACCACTCATTTATGTGTCGGACAGGAAGCGTCAGCTGTTGGATCAATTGCCGTATTAAAGGACGAAGATAAGATCGTCAGCACGCACCGTGGACATGGTCACTGTATTGCAAAAGGTGCAGAGGTCAATAAGATGATGGCAGAACTATTCGGACGTGAGACTGGCTATTGCAAAGGAAAAGGCGGCTCGATGCATATCGCTGATTTAGAAAAAGGGAACCTTGGCGCAAATGGAATCGTTGGCGGCGGTATCCCGCTGGCAACAGGTGCAGCGCTCACATCTAAAATGAAACAGGAAGGCTATGTCGTTCTTTGTTTCTTCGGAGATGGAGCGACAAATGAAGGCAGCTTTCACGAAGCGCTAAATCTTGCATCCATTTGGGATCTGCCTGTTGTATTCATTTGTGAAAACAATCAGTACGGCATGTCTGGCCCTGTAAAAGAAATGATCAACATTGAAGACATTTCAACAAGAGCAGAAAGCTACGGAATACCTGGGAAATCGATTGATGGAAATGACATGGTCGAGATTATGAACTCAGTAGATGAAGCAGTCAGCCGCGCAAGAGCTGGAGAAGGTCCATCACTTATTGAAATGAAAACGTATCGCTGGAAAGGTCACTCTAAGAGTGATGCGAAAAAATACCGTACACGTGAAGAAGAAACAGAGTGGAGACAAAAAGACGGAATCAAGCGCTTTAAGTCTCTCTTGATTGAACTGAATGTTTTGACAGAAGAGCAGGCAGCGGCCTTGCAGGAAGAAGCGAAGCAGGAAATTGAAGCGTCTGTAGAATTCGCTAAAAACAGTAAAGAACCGTCAATCGATACACTATTAGAGGATGTATACGCCTAATTAGGAGGGGAATCACGTGACAAAAACAACAGTGAGAGAGATTTCATATTTAGAAGCCGTTCGAGAGGCTATGAGTCAGGAAATGAGAGAGAACCAAGATGTATTCATTTTAGGTGAGGATATCGGCGTATATGGCGGTGCTTTTG
Organism: Bacillus pumilus; assembly: GCF_900186955.1. NCBI lineage: Bacteria > Bacillati > Bacillota > Bacilli > Caryophanales > Bacillaceae > Bacillus > Bacillus pumilus. The sequence continues at coordinate 1,248,678 of NZ_LT906438.1, forward strand.
GGGTCACGCGCGGCATGATTGAAGAGTTCGGTCCGGAGCGCGTACGCAATACACCAATCTCTGAGGCTGCCATCGCAGGAGGTGCAGTCGGAGCGGCTTTGACAGGTATGCGTCCGATTTTAGAGCTTCAATTCTCTGACTTTATTACAATCGCAATGGATCAGCTTGTAAACCAAGCAGCCAAAACACGATACATGTTTGGCGGAAAAGGAAAAGTACCACTCGTTGTGAGAACACCAGCAGGATCAGGAACGGGTGCCGCAGCGCAGCATTCACAAAGCTTAGAAGCGTGGATGGCTCATATTCCGGGATTAAAGGTAGTTCAGCCTTCAACAGCTTATGATGCCAAAGGACTTTTAAAAGCAGCAATGGATGATGACAACCCTGTCATTTTCTACGAGCACAAGCTTTTATATAAAACAATCGGCGAAGTGCCTGAAGAGCCTTATTCGATTCCTTTAGGGAAAGCTGATGTGAAAAGAAGCGGGAAAGACGTCACAATTGTAGCAACAGCGATTATGGTACACAAAGCATTAGAAGCGGCGAAGGAACTAGAAGCAGAGGGAATCGATGTTGAAATCATTGACCCAAGAACACTTGTCCCATTAGATGAAGAAACCATTATCGAATCTGTGAAGAAAACAGGTAAATGTATCGTGGTTCATGAGGCTGTCAAACGAGGCGGCTACGGTGGAGAGATTGCAAGTATGATAGCGGAAAGTGAAGCGTTTGACTATTTAGATGCGCCGATTAAACGACTTGGCGGCCTTGCAGTCCCAATACCATACAACCCGACGCTGGAAAAAGCGGTCATTCCACAAGTGCCAGATATTATTGAAGCAGCAAAAGAGCTTGTACGCTCTTAAATAAAGGGGAGAAGATCATGCCAAAAGAGATATTTATGCCGAAGCTAAGCAGTACGATGGAGATCGGAACCTTGCTTCAATGGTTGAAAGAAGAAGGAGATTCGGTTGAAATCGGTGAGCCTCTTTTTGAAATTATGACAGACAAGATTAACATCGAGGTGGAAGCCTATGATGACGGCATTTTTCTAAAGAAATACTACGAAGCTGATGATCAAATTCCAGTCAATGCTGTTATTGGATATATCGGAGAGGCAAATGAACAGGTGCCGAGCGAGCCGCCAGCACAGGCAGATGAGGATTCCTCAGAAAGCAGCGAATCGTCTTCACCAGACTCGTCTTCATCCAGTTCTACTGAAGCCCCAAAAACATCTGGTGAAAAAGTACGTGCCACGCCCGCAGCGAGAAAAACGGCAAAGGATCATCATGTGGCGATTCAAGAGGTATCTGGCACAGGGCCAAAAGGCAGAGTCCAAAAACGGGACGTCGAGGCAGTCGTTCATTCTAGTGAGAAAGACCAGCGCGTCTCACCACTTGCAGAAAAAGTCGCTGCTCGTGAAGGAATCGATTTAGCAGCAATTTCTGGATCTGGCGCTCACGGTAAGATCATGAAGAGTGACGTACAAGCAGCAACGCAAACAAAAGAGGCTTCGCCTGTGAAAACACAAAAATTAGCTGGCATGAGAAAAGTGATTGCTGATCGCATGTCACAAAGTGCCTTTACAGCACCGCACGTCACATTAACAAGTGAAATTGATATGACGAAAGCGAAAGAAGTGCGTCAGCAGTTACTTCCGGCGATTGAAAAAGAGACAGGCTACCGGCTGTCGTTCACAGAAATCATCATTCATGCGGTCAGCCATGTACTCACGCGCCACCCGCAGATCAATATGACATTTGAACAAAATGAGCTCCATTTCCATGAAGATGTACACATTGGTCTCGCTGTTGCAGTGAAAGACGGCTTGATGGTACCAGTCATTTCTCATGCGAATCAAAAAGGATTAAAACAACTGACAAAAGAAGCGAAAGAAATTGGCCGAAACGCACGTGATCAAAAACTACTTCCTGACCAGCTGAAAGGATCCACTTTTACGATTAGTAACTTAGGCATGTATGCCATTGATACCTTTACCCCGATCATTAATCAGCCAGAAGTGGCGATTTTAGGTGTAGGACGGATTCAAGATAAACCTGTTGCAGTAGATGGAGAAATTCAGGTGCGGCCAATGATGGGTGTCAGTTTATCGTTTGATCACCGAGTAGTAGATGGCGCTCCAGCGGCTGCCTTTTTAACAGACCTTAAAAAAGTGCTTGAACAACCATTTGAATTGCTAATGTAGGAGATGAATCGGATGACGAAAACGTATGATCTGACAGTCATTGGCGGAGGGCCTGGCGGGTATACTGCCGCCCTTCAAGCGGCTGAGCGCGGACGGAAGGTTGCTTTGATTGAGGAGGATTTTCTAGGCGGTACTTGTTTAAATCGAGGCTGTATCCCTTCAAAGACCTTGCTGAAACATGCAGAAGTCATTGAATCAATCGAGAAGGCGAAAAGCTGGGGAATCGAAACAGGTGACATGATTCTTTCCTTCGATAAAATGAGAAAGCGCAAAGATGACGTCATTGAAAAGCTCAGAGGTGGAATCGCCTTTTTATTAAAGCAAGGAAAGATTGATGTATATAACGGCAGAGGTACAGCGGTGACAAAGCATCGGATTGAGATTGAAAAACAAGATGGATCAGAATCGATTGAAACGAAAGAGTTAATCATTGCTACTGGATCTACACCAGCTATTCCGCCAATACCGGGGCTTAAAGATATTTCATTTGATACAAGTGATACAATCTTTGACATCCCAGATATTCCTGCTTCTGTCGTCATTATTGGCGGAGGCGTCATTGGTCTTGAGCTTGCTTGTATCTTCCAAAGTCTTCAATCAAAAGTCACCATTATTGAAGCGGCACCGTCCATTATCCCGCAAGAGGATGAAGAAGCATCTAAGCTGCTAGAAAGAGAACTCAAGAAAAAGGGCATCCATATCGCGAAGAAAACCACTGTGACAGAGGTGACGGAAAGCGAAGGAGTCAAAGCGGTTCATGCAACAGATGATAAAGGGGAGACGCACATCTTTACAGCGGAAAGACTGCTTGTCTGCGTTGGAAGAAGACCGAATGTATCAGCTGTTAACCAGCTTGATCTTCAGCATGATGGTCCGTTTATCAAGGTGAATGATCGGATGCAGACAAGTGCTGAAGGTGTATACGCAGTTGGGGATGTCGCCGGCGGTTATCAGCTGGCTCATGCGGCGATGGCAGAGGCTGCTGTTGCGGTCAGCAATATTTGCGGCGTGCCTGAAAAAATGAATGCTGATATTATGCCTAGATGTATTTATACATTACCAGAGGTGGCAAGTGTTGGTCTTACGGAGAAAGAGGCAAAAGCTAAAGGGCTCAGCGTACAAACTGAACGATTTGATTTAGCGGCAAGCGGTAAAGCGTTAGCGGCAGGTGTTCAAACAGGCTTTATTAAATTGGTGTACGATACAGCATATGGTGAAGTGATCGGTGCAACGATGGTTGGTCCGCATGTCACAGAAATGATTTCAGAAGCTTCTTCCTTTATGTATTTAGAAGGAACAGCAGAAGAGATGGCGAAAATGATTCATCCGCATCCGACCATCTCAGAAGGTTTTTATGAAGCAGCTCTTGATATCGTGAGTAAGCTGAGAAAATAAATGCCAAACAAGGGATAGGGAGGAGATGCATGTGCACGTCCAGCTTCATCAGAAAGCGGCACTTGTGACAGGTAGCACAGATGGATTTGGAGAAGCCATCTGCCTGGCTTTAGCCCAGGCAGGTGCACATGTTTTTTTACACACATTTCATGATGAATCAAAGGCTAGAACCATTTGTGAAGACATTCAAAAAATGGGTGGTCAGGCGAGTATCATCATGAATCCGCTTGAAACGCCTCGTGATGCCACGCGTATGCTGAGACAAGTGATCGATACGTGCGGAAAACTGGATATTTTGGTCAATCAAGCAGCACAAGGAACGGAAGCGGAGCTTGACGCCGCACACCCTAATGAGTGGATGGACGAAGTGGAAACCGCTGTGAATACTGTCTTTCTTTCCAGTCAAGCTGCCGTATGGCACATGGTTGACCAGAAAAAAGGCTGCATTATTAATATATCGTCATCAGGCAGTATCACAGGTGATGGCGGGATTTCACATGCGACATCGAATTCTATGCTGAATGCCATGACAAAAGGGCTGGCGCGAGAATTTAAAGACAAAGGGATTCGGGTGCTCGCTTTATTGCCGCCGCCTCTCCATTTGATTCCTAATGCAGAGCAAATCAAGGAGTCTGTGGCCCATATGACGGTCTTTTTAAGTACATCATATGGCGCATTTACTGATGGTGCAGCGATTATGCTTGACGGGGGTGAGAGTGCTGGCTAATGATCAAAAAACAGTTCTCATCGTTGGCGGTGCCCAAGGGATTGGAAAGGAAATTGCCGAGCGTTTTTTAAAAGAAGGTCACAGAGTGGCTGTGTCCGATATAGATGAACAAGGACTTTCGCTTTTAAAAAAACAGCACTCTGAGCTGCTGACATTTCAAGCTGACGTTTCATCGTGGGAAAGTGTTCAGCAGATGGTCTCAGCAGCTGAAAGGGAGCTAGGCGGCATTGCTCATCTTGTGTATTCAGCAGGGATGACAAAATCACTTCCTTTTTTAGAAGTCGATTTTTCACTTTGGAAAAAGACACTGGCTGTGAACTTGTATGGTCTTTACTATTGCATCAAAGCGTCAGCACCTTATATATGTGAGCGGCAAGAAGGAAGCATTGTCGTGATTGGATCAGGATCTGCTATAACTGGCTCAGGCGGTGGAATTCAGTATTACGCCTCAAAAGCAGGTGCTTTTGGCCTGATGCGCTCGCTTGTAAAGGAATTAGGGGCACACCATGTGCGTATCAATGTGATTGCACCCCGCGTGATTGAATCTCAAATGCTTGATACGCTCTATCCTACTGAGGTGGAGAAAAGGCAGCTACAATCGCTCATTCCTGTCGGGAGATTAGGAAGACCAGACGATATCGCAGGACTCACTTTATTTCTTACAAGTGACGAGGGAAGCTATTTACACGGACAAATTATTCTGTTAGACGGCGGGAGAACGTATCAGCCAAAATATACGGAGGGAAAAAGAGCGGAGAGGTAATCGCTCTTTTTGTCATTTTCATAACAATTGTGCCAATTAGAAACGAATGTTTGGTATACTGGGAATCATAGTATATTAAAAGGATGATGTCACATGCTGAATTGGGAAGAAAGACGACAGCTCGTCAAAGTTGCTCATCTTTATTATACAGACGGGTGGACGCAGCAGGAAATCGCAAAAAAGCTCAATGTCTCAAGACCAGTCATTTCAAAGCTCTTACAAAAAGCAAAAGATGTGGGAATTGTTGAGGTGTACATTAAAGACGAAAGTATTCATACGGTGGAACTGGAAAAGCAGCTAGAAACAACTTTTCAATTAACAGATGCTGTCGTTGTCCCAAGCGTCGGGACAATGTCTGAGATGGTGAAACGGGCAGTCGGTCAAGCAGGCGCCTATTATTTATCTAAAAACATGAAAGACGCGGAGAAAATCGGTATTTCATGGGGAACTACACTAGCTGCGCTTGTAAAGGAATACCCGTTCGAGCGAAGAAACGATGTGAAGGTCATTCCATTAGAGGGCGGAATGGGCAGGCAGGCAGTCGACATTCATGCCAATCAGCTGGCATATGAGCTGGCAAAGAAAATGAATGGCACGTGTTCCTATTTATATGCCCCGGCGATTTTAGAAACAGAAGAATTAAAAGAGCGGCTCATGGCAATGCAGGATATAGAAGCTGTGCTTGAAGAAGGTAAAAATGTAGATATTGCCCTCATCGGTATTGGCAACCCGCATAAAGGTTCAACGTTAAAAACAGTTGGTTACTTAAAAGAAGAAGATTTATCTGGTTTAAGGCAATCAGGGGCTGTTGGTGATATTGGCTTTCGTTTCTTTGACGGTCAAGGCAAACCTGTCCAAGATGAACTGAACCAAAAGGTCATTGGTTTATCACTGGAGCAGTTAAAGAGCGTCAAAACGGTCATCGCTGTTGTAGAAGGAACCCATAAGGCTGAAAGTATTTTAGGGGCTTTAAATGGCGGCTTTATTCAAGTACTGGTGACAGACGAACTAACGGCCGCAGCCATTTTAAAGGAAGCTTCCGTCCAATAAACGGCTAATACCCATCGAATTGTATAAAAAGAGCAACATCAAACGAGAAAGGAGCTGTGTATCTTGAAGAAAACCGAAATGGAAGCGAACCTACATTGTACTCGGTGCCAAGAAGAGACCCTCCACAGCATCGTTTATGTGAATGATCAGATGAAAAGCGTTGAGTGTACAGAGTGTCATCAGAAGATCAGTGTGAAAGTCGACATCATGAAGGAATTTTACAAAGAAGTATACGAAAAAATTGCGACAAAGCCAAAGCGGATGACGCAGGAATATAAGGCGAATTTGAATGGATTTATCTCAAGACTCCCAATCCGCGTGCTTAGTAAGCCATACCGGCTCATGAGATATTTAAACGAATCATACAAAGTGATTAAGCAATATAAAAAAAAGCAGAGCTGATTAGCGCTCTGCTTTTTTGTGTGTTTTTTTCATATAATAATAAATAGGCAGTCCAGCAATCCCGATCAGCATAGAGATGAGACAGCTTTTCCAGTCGGTGATCATGGTGCTGATTAAGACGAATAAAGAACCGATAATCGCAACGATTGGTGTGAGCGGATAAAGTGGTACGCTATAAGCACGCTCGATTCCTTTGTTTTGTTTTCTCAGTTTAAAGACTGCGAAAAAGGCCATGACATAAAAGATGTAGATCATGAAGATCGAAACCTCTGACAGCTTTTCTGGATTGCTGACGACCATAAACACAATGGCGATCAAAATTTGTACAAATACAGCAATCCACGGTGTTTTAAATGTAGGGTGAATACGTGAAATCGCGTTTGCGAAAGGAATTTGCTTTCGCTCTGCCATCGCGAAAATCACACGTGGGAATGAAAGAACCTTTCCGTTCAAACAGCCAAAGATACTAATGATGATGCCGATACTAATGACCTTACCGCCGATTGGTCCAAAGAGCATTGTCGCAGCAGTACTTGTCGCATTTTCTCCAAGCTGTACGATTTGATCTGCTGGTAACACGTGCAAAAGAGCGACATTAATAAAGAGATAGCAAGCCGTGACGATTAAAATCCCGCCTGCCATTGCACGAGGAAGCAGCTTCTCTGGGTTTTTCATCTCACCGCCAAGTGCTGCAAGCAATATCCAGCCGTCATAGGCAAACAACGTAGCCAAGATCGCTGCACCGAAGTTCATTTGAGCGATGCTATCGTTGACAGCCATAAAAATATTTTCGTTTCCTTTCCATAAGCCAAACACAATAATAGCGGCAATCGGGACAAGCTTTCCGATGGTGGTCAGCCCTTGAACAAAACCGCCGTATTTTGTTCCCATGATGTTAATGAAACATAAAAATAAAACAGTGATAATGCCAATTGTTGTCGACCATAAAGAAGATAGAGAAAATAAATTAGCTAACAATGAACCAAAATAAAGACCGAGCGCACCGATGATGGCAGGTCCGTAAATGATAATCTGCACCCAGCCGCATAAATAGCCCCAAAACTCACCATACACTTCTTCAAGGTAGGCATACAATCCGCCAGTCCGAGGGATTTGTGTACCAATTTCAGCAACAGTGAGTCCGCCTGCAAGGGTTAAAATGCCGCCTAGCAGCCAAGCGAATAATGCGATATCTGAGCTTCCTGAATAGGAAAGGACGTTGCCTGGCTTCATAAAGACGCCGGACCCGATAATAGTCCCGATGACAAGAGATAGGGCGAAAAATAAGCCGATGTCCTGTTTTAACGCTGGTTGTTCTTTGTTCATTACTCGCGACCTCCTGCATCACTTTCGTACGTTACTGTGACATGTATTTCGTTCATTGTAATACGATTTTAGGAAAACAAGAATTAAAAAAATTTTCTGATTTTCGTATTTGTATTTAAAAGTGTTCGTTTATTGGAGATATCAGGGTGAATGTTTCGTTAAAAACGAACAATAAAAGATTATTTTTGATTTAATGTTAATTTTATCGTTAGAAACCGAACATCTAGCCAAATGGTTGACTTTTCTTGAAAAATGACCTATTTTATTCATAAGGATATTATCTTGAATTCGAGATATTTAGAAATAGGAGTGAACATAATGAAAATCAATGGAATTCACCACGTATCTGCATTAACAGCCAATGCTCAAAAAAATGTTGATTTCTACCGCCAGATTCTTGGCTTAAAACTTGTAAAGAAAACGGTCAATCAGGATGACCCATCTATGTATCATTTATTTTATGGAGATGAGGTCGCTTCACCGGGAACGGAGCTCACATTCTTTGAAATTCCAATGCTCGCTCGTCGTTTGAAAGGAACAAACGCGATCACAAGCACAGGCCTTCTCGTTTCTTCTGAAGAAGCACTTTCATTTTGGGAAAAGCGTTTTGAAGAGACAGACGTACAGCAAGAAACGGCTTCCTTGAGAGGGGGCAGACCTGCCTTGCGCTTTCAAGATCCAGAAGGGCAGCAGCTATTTTTAACAGTAGAACCGAACGCACAAGAAGCAGGCTCACCGCCAGTGCATGATGATATTCCGGCAGAGTTTGCCATTAGAGGTTTGGGTCCAGTGGAATTAACTGTTGCAGAAGCGGACAAAACGATCCGTGTTTTAACAGACATCCTTGGCTTCACCGAAAGAGCGCGTGAACAATCAAATGATGGTGAGATCGTGACCATTTTTGAGTCAGGAAATGGCGGTGCTGGAACAGAAATTCATGTGATCGAAAAAACTGAAGGGCCTTCTGAGCGTTCCGGCAGAGGAAGTGTGCATCACGTAGCCTTTCGCGTGGAAGATGCAGAGGAACTGGAAAAATGGTATGACAAAATATCAAAAGCAGGCTTCACGAACTCTGGTGTTGTGGAACGTTTCTACTTTAAAGCCCTTTACTTTAGAGAACCGAATGGTATCTTATTTGAAATTTCAACAGACGGCCCTGGATTTACAGTCGACGAAGGAGTAGATGAGCTTGGCGATCAATTAGCCCTTCCGCCATTTCTAGAGCACAAACGAGCAGAAATAGAACAAAGATTAACGCCAATTCAGTCATCATAAAAAAGCAGCTCATGATGAGCTGCTCAGCGTATAGACAAACCCTCGCATTCTTTGTCAGATCTGCAAAGGTTTTCTATCACGCTGAAAAGAAAAAAGGGCTAAAATCATCTTGATTTTAGCCCTTTTACTTTTTGCATTAGGAACTTACCTGCTTAGATTCAGTTTGTGTTAATGTCACCTTCTTCGTTTCTTCTTTTCCGTTTCGAATGAGTGTGATGCTCACGGTGTCTCCAACTTTCGTATTCGTGTATAGTTCATGACGTAATTCACTTCCGGTTTTGATTTGTTTCCCATTGATGGCGGTAATGACATCCTCAGACTTTAAGCCGGCTTTGGCGGCAGGTGAGCCTGCGGCGATTTCTTTGACGTATACGCCTTGATCAAGCCGACTATTTTTGAGACCGAGTGTTTCTTTCTGATACACGTCCGGGACTTGTTCGAGATCCAGCATGCTGATGCCGATATATGGACGCTCAATCTTTCCTTTTGCGAGAAGCTGATCGGCGATTGGTTTGACATCATTGATTGGAAGCGCGAATCCAATGCCTTCAACACCTGTTTCAGAAATTTTCATACTCGTGATCCCCACAACCTTTCCATCTGTCGTAAGAAGCGGGCCGCCGCTGTTTCCTGGGTTAATAGCTGCATCTGTTTGAATGACATTAATGCTGCTTTCACCTGAGGATGTGTTCATCGAGACTGTTCGGTCGACACCGCTGACAATTCCTTGTGTCACGGTTCTTGATAGATCTTCACCAAGCGGGTTTCCGATCGCGATGACGGTTTCCCCAGCACGCAGCGAGGAGGAATCACCTAATGCCGCAACCTTCGTTACGTGACTGCTGCTAATTTCTACAACAGCTAGGTCAGTCAGCGGGTCAGCTCCAACCAGTTTACCTTTGACGGTTTTGCCATCGTGTAAGGATACTGTGAGTTTATTTGCCCCTTCAATGACGTGGTTATTTGTTAAGACATAGGCTTTACTGCCGGATTTTTTGAAAATCACTCCTGAGCCTGTACCTGTTTTTTCCTCTTGACTGCTTTTATTTTGCTGTGATTCATCAAAAGGCGTATTGAAATCGCCGAAGCTCGTGTCTGTTTGACTTTGCGCTTGGTAGTTTGTAATGCCGACAATGGCTGGTGATACATTTTCCACCATGCTGGAGATGCTGCTCGATGAATGTGATGTTTGGACGGCGGTTGTTTTTGACGAATTGGCACTTGTATCATTTGTCGATACCACTGCTGAATTATGTGCTGTGTTGTCTGATGCGTGCTGGGCATATGGCGAAAGGACGTACACACCTAACGCCAGCGTACCGCCTACAACACCGCTGACAAATGGCTTAAACCAGCCGTTTGGCTTCTTCTTTCGTTTTTGTGGCTGCTCCGTTGTTTGAAGTTCTTGAGAAGGTTGTTGTTCATTTTTGTGATGTGTCATTTAAATCACTCTCTTTCATCATTTTTTCATGTATGGGTTTAAGGGGTTTTACCTTTTGTTGTGGATACTGACTTGATCGTAAGAAAAAAGTGTGGGATAAAAATGAAAACATTGTGGGAAATTGTTAAAATAAGTAGTGAATCTAAGCAAAATAGAGGAGATTAAACTGTGAAGACAATTGGAATCATTGGATATGGAAGCATGGCTGATATGATGGTGCAAAAATGGCTGGAAAAAGAAGTGCTCGATGCCCCTCAAATCATGATCCACACAAGAAGTGAAACGGACCGCCTGCTTCAACTTAAAGACAAGCATCAAGAAATAAACATCTGCTCATTAGAGGAACTTTCTGCGTCATGTGATGTACTTTTTATCTGCGTGCCGCCGCTTGCTGTACTTGATGTACTCGATCAACTGTCTTCAGCAGCCAAATCGGTGCATATTGTGTCAGTAGCCGCGGCTGTGACGTTAGACAAGTTATCAAAGCATACGACTCAACCAATATCCAGATACATCCCAACGCTCACGTCAGCTGTTGGAACGGGCGTTTCCCTCGTTGCGCATGGTGAAACTGCTGGAGAGGAAGAAAAGGCGCGTTTGCACCGCCTGCTTTCAGCTTTTAGCATCGTACGTGAAGTTGAAGAAGACAAGTTCGATGCGGCGAGTAACTTGACGAGCTCATCTCCTGGTTTTATCGCTGCTCTTTTTGAAGAAATGGCGAGAGCTGCTGTGAGAAATAGTGAGCTTTCCTTAGAGGAAGCGTATGAATTTTTAACGTATGCCCTTTTAGGCACAGGTCAAGTCCTTGTAGAACGGGGCCTCACCTTTGCTGAAACCGTCGATAGAGTGGCGACAAAAGGGGGCATTACAGGAGAAGGCGCCGAGGTTATTCAAAAGCAGGCACCTCAGATGTTTGATGATCTATTTACACAAACGATGAAGAAATATGAACAGCTGAAATCACAGATTAACGAAGCAGACAAACACCACTAAAGACATAGTTAGTGGTGTTTTATTTGTTAAAAAAATCCTTTGTCATACAGTCTTTTGATCTATAATATCTGAGTCTAATTTCCTTATTTTCAGACATTGTATTGAAAAATCGATCAAGTAATCATATAATTTTTTAGAAAATTTAGAAAAATATACACAAATTTTAAGTTTAATTTAAGGGGGATGGGAATGAAGCTCTATGTATCTGTCGATATGGAGGGGATTACTGGTCTAGCTGATCATACATTTGTCGATGCCCGTCAGCACAATTATGAACGGGGCAGAAAGATCATGACGGGTGAAGTGAATGCCTGTGTGGAGGCACTTCTTCAGCATGGCGCAACCAATATTTTGGTCAATGACAGTCATTCTAAAATGAATAATTTGTTGATTGAAGAATTGCATGAAGAAGCATCTCTTATATCTGGTGACGTCAAGCCTTATTCAATGGTTCAAGGGTTAGATCAAACCTATGATGCTGCTGTTTTTTTAGGCTATCATGCGAGGGCGTCTATGAAAGGTGTGATGTCCCACAGTATGATTTTTGGTGTTAGACATTTTTACATAAATGATCATCCAATTGGTGAAATGGGCTTTAATGCGTATGTTGCAGGCTACTATGGTGTGCCGGTGATTCTTGTTTGCGGAGACGATCAAGCAGCTCTTGAAGCAGAGAAGCTGATGCCTGGTGTGAAAACAGTGGCAGTGAAAGAGACCATATCAAGATCTGCTGTGAAATGTCTCACTCCTGCCAAAGTCAACCAACAAATCTCACAGCAAGTGGAAGCCGCAATGAAACAGATTCATCACATCAAGCCGCTGACGCCTCCTGATCAGCCGCTGCTGAAGATTGAGTTTGCCAATTATGGACAAGCTGAATGGGCGAATTTAATGCCTGGTACTGCCATTATTGAAGGGACAACAACGGTGACGTATCAAGCAGAGAATATATTAGAAGCCTACCAAGCGATGCTTGTCATGACAGAGCTTGCCGCACGTACAACATTTTGTTAAGCGAGGGGGAGACGGCAGATGACCAGCTTTTTGCTCAAGCGTTTTATTGCGATGATTGCCACGATTTTAACGATTACGACGTTAACGTTTATTTTAATGAAGGTCATCCCAGGATCGCCCTTCAATGAAGAACGAAATACAAACGAAACCGTCCAGCGAAACCTCGAAAGCTACTATCACTTAGACGAACCACTGTATGTTCAATATGTCATCTATTTAAAATCCATCGTTACCTTTGATTTTGGTCCTTCCATTAAAAAGCCTTCTGAAAGTGTCAATGATCTATTGGCGAGAGGCTTCCCAGTCTCATTAGAACTTGGTCTTATCTCAATATTGATTGCTGTCATCTCCGGCATCCTGCTAGGGGTCATGGCTGCCCTCCGGCACAATGGCTTGATTGATTATATCGCCATGACCATTGCTGTTTTCGGTATATCCATTCCAAACTTTATCTTTGCTACCTTATTAATTCAGCAGCTTGCTGTGAATTTGAAGCTCTTTCCTACAGCGATGTGGACAAGTCCGATGCATATGGTGCTGCCAACCATTGCTCTTGCCGTTAGTCCGATGGCCATTATTGCCCGGTTAACAAGATCGAGCATGATTGAAGTGCTGTCTCAGGACTATATTCGCACTGCTAAAGCAAAAGGACTTTCTCCCTTTAAAATTGTGTTTAAACATGCACTTCGAAATGCGCTTTTGCCTGTTGTGACCATTCTTGGCACACTTGTCGCAAGCATTTTAACAGGAAGTTTTGTCATTGAAAAAATATTTGCGATTCCTGGCATGGGAAAATACTTTGTCGAGAGTATTAACAACCGTGATTATCCTGTCATCATGGGAACCACTGTTTTTTACAGCATCATTTTAATCACACTTCTTTTCATTGTCGATGTGGCGTATCGCCTGCTTGATCCAAGGATTCAGCTGCATCAGAAAGGAGGAAAGGCATGAGTATACATTTGCAGCAGGATCAACCGAATCCGCATCATGAAGTGCCGGACGAATGGTTTTCTCCGAGAGAGCAAAAGAAAACGGAGGCCCATGCCATTAAAAGACCCTCTCTTTCGTATTGGGCAGACACATGGAGGCGACTGAAGCAAAATAAGCTTGCGATGTTTAGTTTATCGGTATTGATTTTACTTTTTATCATGGCACTATTAGGCCCATTGCTTGCACCTAATAGCGTGACAGAGCAGCGTCTTTCGATGCAAAATCTGCCGCCATCCGCTGCTCACTGGTTCGGAACGGATGAGCTTGGACGAGATGTGTTCACGCGTACATGGTACGGGGCGCGTATTTCTTTATTTGTAGGCGTCATGGCAGCCCTGATTGATTTTGCCATCGGCGTGATCTATGGAGGCATTGCCGGTTATAAGGGCGGGAGATATGACCATGTCATGATGCGAATCGTCGAGGTGCTCTACGGTCTTCCTTATTTACTTGTTGTCATTTTATTGATGGTTCTGATGGGGCCAGGGCTCGTCACCATTATTGTAGCGCTCACTGTCACCGGATGGATTGGAATGGCAAGAATCGTGAGAGGTCAAGTTCTTCAGCTGAAAAGCCAGGAATATGTCCTTGCCTCAAAAACCTTTGGTGCAAAGAGCCTTCGTATCATTCGCCGCAACCTGCTGCCGAATACAATGGGGCCGATTATCGTTCAGATGACCTTAACTGTACCAACCGCGATATTTGCAGAAGCGTTCCTAAGCTTTCTTGGTTTAGGCATTCAAGCACCGTTTGCAAGCTGGGGCGTGATGGCAAATGATGCGCTGCCGACAGTGCTGTCAGATAACGGGCATTGGTGGCGTTTATTTTTCCCTGCGTTTTTTATTTCGCTCACGATGTTTTGCTTTAACAATTTAGGTGATGGCTTGCAAGATGCGCTTGATCCGAAGATGAAGAGGTGATGGCGCTTTGAAAAAAGTTCTACAAATCATCGATCTGCACGTCAGCTTTCGGACATATGGCGGCTCAGTTCGAGCGGTACGCGGGGTGAATGTGGATGTATATGAAAAAGAAACCCTTGCCATTGTAGGAGAGTCAGGCTGCGGGAAAAGTGTGACTTCACAAAGCATTATGAGGCTGCTGCCAGCTTACAGCGCTCATGTTGATCGGGGAGAAATCTGGTTTGAAGACCGAAATTTGCTGTCATTATCTGAAAAAGAAATGCGCGCCATACGAGGTGTCGATATTTCGATGATCTTCCAAGATCCAATGACCGCACTGAACCCAACCTTGACGATAGGGGATCAGCTCATGGAGGCGGCAAAGGAGCATCAAAAGCTGACGAAAAAAGAAGTGAAAGAAGCCGCCATTCGGATGCTTGATTTGGTCGGCATTCCGCAGCCGAAGGAAAGGTTAAAGCAATACCCTCACCAGTTCAGCGGGGGAATGAGGCAGCGGCTCATGATTGCCATGGCACTGATTTGCGAGCCCAAAGTGCTGATTGCTGATGAACCGACGACCGCACTGGATGTGACCATACAGGCACAAATATTAGAGCTGTTTAAAGAGATTCAGAGAAAAACAGGGGTCACCATTATTTTAATCACACATGATTTAGGGGTCGTCGCCCAAGTCGCAGACCGGGTAGCCGTCATGTACGGAGGGAAAATGGTGGAGGTCGGAACGAGGCGAGATATTTTTTACAGTCCGCAGCATCCCTATACAAAAGGACTTCTGCAATCCGTTCCAAGACTTGATATGAAAGATGAACTCATTCCAATTGAAGGAAGCCCGCCTGATTTATTTGCTCCGCCAAAGGGCTGTCCGTATACAGATCGCTGCCCGTCCGCCATGAAGGTGTGTGATCATATCATGCCGCACGAAACGCAGCGGTCACCTACCCACAAAGTGCATTGCTGGCTCCAAGATGAGCGAGCGAATCAAACCGTTTTATCTTCAACACAAAGGGGGAGTTTTTGATGAGAAAAAAGGGATGGATCATCAGTATATGTTTGTTCACGATCATGCTGCTCGCAGGATGTACAGCCAATGAGCAAGCAGGGAAAGGATCATCAAGCAATCAGGGTGAAAAGAAAATATTAACCTTAAATAACGAAAATGAACCGACGTCGTTTGATCCGCCGATTGGTTTTAATAATGTATCGTGGCAAGGACTCAATAACTTAATGGAGGGATTAACAAGACTGAATGAAAAGCACGAACCATCTCCTGCAATGGCGGAAAAATGGGAGATATCAGAGGATGGAAAAACGTACACGTTCCATTTAAGAGATGGCATCAAGTGGTCAAATGGTGATCCAGTGAAAGCGAGTGACTTTGAATATGCGTGGAAGCGGCTGCTTGATCCGAAAACAGGCTCATCTGCATCGTTCCTAGCCTACATGATTGAAGGCGGAGAGGCATTTAACAGCGGAAAAGGAAACAAAGAAGACGTGAAAGTCAGCGCTGTAAATGACAAAACGCTTAAGGTCACACTGGCATATCCGCAGAAATCGTTCTTAAATATGACCGCAAACCCTGCTTTTTTTCCTGTCAATGAACAGGTAGCTAAGAAGGACCCAAACTGGGCAAAAGACGCCAAAACCTTTGTCGGAAATGGACCGTTCAAGCTGACAGAGTGGAAGCATGATGAGAGCTTCACAATGGAAAAAAGTGAGACGTATTGGGACAAAAAAACAGTCAAGCTGGATCAAGTGAAGTGGCTGATGATCAGTGATCGAAACACAGACTATCAAATGTATCAATCAGGAGATTTAGATACTGCCTTTGTCCCAGCAGAGCAAAGTGAAAATCTGCTGAAAAATAAAGATGTACAAATTGAAGACCAGGCTGGATTGTTCTTTTATCGTCTGAATGTGAACATGGAACCTTTTCAAAATAAGAACATCCGCAAAGCTTTTCAAATGGCGATCAACCCGCAAGATATCGTGGATTATGTAACGAAAAATGAAGAGAAGCCAGCACGTGCCTTCGTCTCGCCAGGCATTCTTGATTCAAAGGGTGAGGATTTCAGAAAAGCTGGCGGTGATCTTTTGAAGAATGATAAGAGTGAAGCTGCGAAGTTATTAGAAAAAGGGCTGAAAGAAGAGAACTATTCAAAACTGCCAGCCGTCACATTGACATACAGTACAAAGCCTGAGAACAAGAAAAAAGCTGAAGCCATCCAGCAGCAGCTGAAAGAAGCGCTAGGTGTAGATGTGAAGCTTGCAAACATGGAAGCCAATGTGTTTGCAGAAGATCAAAAGGCGCTCAAATTCCAATTCTCACAAAGTTCATTTTTAGCAGACTATGCAGATCCGATCAATTTCCTAGAGAGCTTTCAAACAGGGAATGCGATGAACCGGACAGGATGGTCAAACGATACCTATGATCAGCTGATCAAAAAGGCGAGCCAGGAAGCAGACGAGCAAAAGAGAAATAACATTCTTCATGATGCAGAGGCACTTCTCATTGAAGAAGCACCGATCATTCCGATTCATTTTTATAACCAAGTTCATTTACAAAAAGAAGGCGTGAAGGGGATTGTCCGTCACCCTGTTGGGTATATCGATTTGAAATGGGCACAAGTAGATGGAGAGTAATATTAGGATCAAAAGACGCTTTTAGATAAAAGCGTCTCAGCGTGTAGACAAACCCTCGCATTCGTTGTCAGTCCTGCGCGCTGGTGCTCACGAATGACAAATTCGCTCCGCGCCAGTGCTCGTCCTTCCTAGACTGCAAAGGTTTTCTATCACGCTGAAAAGAAGACAAAGGGCTAAAATAAACATCATTTTAGCCCTTTGTCAACAATCTAAGACGCTTTTAGATAAAAGCGTCTGTTCCTTTATTCGTTCATGTTATGAAGCAGAAACCCATAGATTGAAAGAAACAAAGAGAAAGAGGGGATATGGCATGAGCCAGCTGCCAGTGGCACTTCAAACAGGGGATACGGTGGGGATTATTGCACCAGCAAGTCCGCCTGATGAGCTGAAATTAGCAAAAGGGATTGCCTTTTTAGAAAGCCTCGGGCTAAAGGTGAAAAAAGGGAAGTATTTGGGCCGCCGGTATGGATATTTAGCAGGTCATGATCATGAAAGAGTGGAGGATCTTCATCGTATGTTTCAAGATCCAGAAGTGAAGGCGGTTATTTGCGCTTGCGGAGGATACGGGACTGGAAGACTTGCGGAAGTCATTGACTATGACCTGATTCGCCGGAATCCAAAAATCTTTTGGGGCTATAGTGATATTACGTTTTTACATACGGCCATCCAGCAGCAGACGGGTCTTGTGACGTTTCATGGGCCAATGCTTTCCTCTGATGTGGGACTTGAGGAGGTCCATCCTTATACGAAAGATACCTTTTTACAGCTGTTCGCACCGAAAGCCTTTACGTATGCGCACCACTTGTCACCCCTTCATACTTTCTATCCGGGCACCGCTTCAGGTGAGATTGCAGGAGGAAATCTTGCCCTCATCGTGACAACACTTGGTACGCCTTTTGAAATCGATACGAAGGGAAAGCTTTTGTTCATTGAAGATATTGACGAAGAACCCTATAAAATCGATCGAATGATGCAGCACCTCACATCTGCTGGAAAATTGGATGATGCGGCTGGATTCATCATTGGAGATTTTCATCAATGTGAGCCAAAAAAGAAAGATCAGTCCCTCACATTGAATCAAGTATGGGACACCTATATTGTCCCGCAAAAGAAACCTGCACTTGGGGGCTTCCGGATCGGTCATTCTTCGCCAAACTTTGCCATTCCAATGGGCACGCAGGCTGCATTAGATGCGACAGGAAAAAAACTGCACATTTCTCCAGGCGTTGCAGCGAAAGAGGCGATCAAATGAAAATCGTTGATGTTCGTACATGTAGAATGAGTGTACCGCTAAAAAAGCCTTTCAAAACCGCTTTACGAACGGTGTATGACGCAGCATCTCTGATCGTTATCATCACATATGATCAAGGTGACGTCAGCTACGGAGAGGCAGTCCCGACAACAGTGATTACAGGTGAAACGCTGGAAAGCATCGACTATGCCATCTGCGAAGTGATCAGACCGAGTTTGCTTGGAGCTTCCTTGTCAGAATATGAACAAATTTTTTCTCATATGAACCGGGTGCTCGCTTGCAACACAAGCGCAAAGGCAGCGGTTGACATGGCCATTTATGATGGCTTAGCGAAGCAGGCAGGACTTCCGCTTTATCAATACCTTGGCGGATATCGCAGTCAGCTTGAAACCGATTATACGGTCAGTGTAAACCGTCCGCTTGAGATGGCGGAAGATGCGAAGCAATACGCAGCTGAAGGCTTTCAGACATTAAAGATCAAGGTAGGAAAAGATGATATAGATACGGATATTCAGCGTATCAAGCGAATTCGAGAAAAGATCGGGCCGGATATTCAGATTAGACTCGATGCGAACCAGGGCTGGACGTGGAAGGAAGCGGTCGTAGCCATTCGGAAAATGGAGCCACTGAATATCGAACTAGTCGAGCAACCAGTGCCAAAAGAAGATATCGAAGGCCTACGCCGTGTGACGGAGGCAACAGATACACTGATAATGGCAGACGAAAGTATTTTTAGTTTTCATGATGCGATCAAGGTGCTTGAAACGAGAAGCTGTGATTTAATCAATTTAAAATTAATGAAATCAGGCGGCATAAAAGAAGCCCTAAAAATCAATGCACTGGCAGAAGCATACGGCGTAAAGTGCATGATTGGCAGCATGATTGAGTCAAAACTTGGCATTACAGCAGCCGCTCATCTCGCCGCCAGCCAGCCAAATATCACCCGCTATGATTTTGATGCCCCGCTCATGCTAAAAGAGGACATGGTGGACGGAGGAATCGTGTACAAAGGAAAAGATATCTTTTTCCCGCCGCATCATGGGTTAGGCATTCAAGGAGTGAAAGGAGTCTCATGATGATATTTGAATCAAAGGTTGCAGTTGCGAACGTATGGACAGCGCCGCAGTCACCGAGAGAAATCGATCAAAAGGTACTTCAGAGCTCCTTCAAATTCAAAGAGTGGATTGACAAGCAAACATATGAAGAAAAACTGGCTTTATGTGAAGAAAATCTGATCCAGTCGCAAGTACTGCTCGGTGAACGAGTCATTGGCTTAGAAGAAACAGACGGCTGGATGAAAGTCGTTATTCCGCAGCAAGCCAGCCGGAAACACCCACAAGGCTATCCTGGCTATATACCTGCGAACCAACTAAAGCAAGTGACAGAAGGAAGTGCACCAACTATATCTCATATCGTTTGTCAGAAAAAAGCCATGCTCTATCGAAACGGGCAAGCGGACATGGAAATTAGTTTTTTAACAGAGCTCGCAGCTGTAGAAGAAACGAGTGATTGCTTTCGTGTTGTCACACCAGCAGGGACGAGAGAAATCAATAAAGCAGATGTGCAGCCAGTTTCATCCATTTTTTCTATGGCCGGCAAAGATGTTGTAGACAAGGGAAAACAATTTATTGGTCTTTCGTATTTATGGGGCGGCATGAGCAGCTTTGGCTATGACTGTTCGGGCTTTGCTTACAGCATGTATAAAGCGTGCGGATATCTTTTGCCGAGGGATGCAAGTGACCAAGCAGTGCAAGGAACACCGGTCGCATCAAGCCATTTAGAACAAGGCGACTTATTGTTTTTCGCCAATGACAACGGAAAGGGAGCAGTCCGCCATGTTGGGATCTACGCAGGTGACGGTATGATGCTTCATTCGCCTAAAACCGGCAGAGAAATTGAACTTCTTTCCCTTGTTGGCACTTCATATGAAAAAGAATGGGCAGGTGCAAGACGGTATTTGCCAAGCGAGAGGAGCAAAGGTCATGGCAGTTGAACCACTTTTACAAGTAAACAATCTCAAAAAACATTTTCATCTATCGAAAGGAAGAACGCTAAAAGCGCTAGACGGTGTCTCCTTTCAGCTGAAACAAGGCGAAACATTTGGCCTTGTTGGCGAGTCCGGCTGCGGGAAATCCACACTTGGAAAAGTGCTTATGCGCCTTTATGAACCGACAGATGGAGAAGCTTTGTATGAAGGGAAAAGCCTTCATCACCTTTCACAAAAAGAATCCTTTGATTTTAATCGGCAAATTCAAATGGTGTTTCAAGATCCGTATTCCTCCTTAAATCCGCGGCTATCTGTAAAAGATATTATGCTGGAGCCAATGGAGATTCATAACCTTTATGGGAGTCAAAAGAAAAGGGTTGCCCGGGTGAAAGAACTACTGGAAGCTGTTGGACTTAGCTATGACTTTGCCACGCGCTATCCTCATGAATTCAGCGGAGGGCAGAGGCAGAGAATCGGTATTGCAAGAGCACTCGCCTTAGCGCCGAAATTTATTGTGGCAGATGAACCAATTTCTGCACTAGATGTCTCCGTTCAAGCGCAGGTCGTGAATTTGCTGAAGAAACTGCAAAAGGAGGAAGGGCTGACATTTCTCTTTATTGCGCATGACTTGTCGATGGTCAAATATATTAGCGACCGAATCGGTGTCATGTATTTAGGTCATCTCGTCGAATTGACTAGCAGTGATACGTTATATCAAACACCGCTGCACCCCTATACACAAGCATTGCTGTCAGCGATCCCCATTCCAGATCCTGACGTGGAGGACAAGCGCAAAAGGTTCATTTTAAAGGGAGAAATTCCAAGTCCAGTGAACCCGCCAAGCGGCTGTGTATTTCGAACAAGGTGTCCTGCAGCGATGGATGTGTGTGCTGAAAAAAAGCCAACATTACAAGCAGTAGAAGAAGGGCATGATGTCGCCTGTCATTTATACGATCGGACATAAAAATAGGCAGAAAAAAAGCCAGCAAGTAGACAAACTGTTCTACACGCTGGCTTTTTTAGTGAACGAACGCCTAATCGGCAATGTGCAGCATCTAAAAGAGCCGCCAGATTTAATGATTTCTGAAAAATCCACTTCAATGACAGTGTAGCCGTGAGCGGTTAATGCAGCATTTGTTTCTTGATTGATGGGCAAACTGATCACTTTTTTCTGTCCAATGGATAAAACGTTTGGGCCGAGTGTGAATTGCTCTTGTTCGCTTATTTCAATTAGATGATAATGCATGTTGAGCAGGTGAAGATCCTCTTTTTTGAACGCTTCTGGATAAATCAATATCTCATCATGAGAGAGAATATTCATCACACAATCGAGATGCAAAATGTGAGCAGGAAGATGAATGGGAATGATGTCATGATCCGGCAGTTCTTTTTTAAGCTCATGAATAGCGGCTGGGTTTGTTCTTTTGCTCGTTCCGACAAATACGCGTCTTTGATCCACAAGCACATCGCCGCCTTCAATCGTTCCATTTGTCAGGGTAACAGTCTTCAACCCATTTCCCTGTGCCCACTCTTTTAACAATTGTTCTTCTCCTTGCCTAACTGGAGCGGCCATGCTTGAAACAAAGAGTGTATGTCCAATCGTAAACCCAATATCCCGGGTAAACACTTGTTCAGGAAAGCGGTCATTTGCAGGAAGCATAATGGGGCGTACTTGATGGTCTTTTAGGGTTTGGATCAATTGCTTATGCTGAGTAATGGCTTTCATTTGAGAAATATTTTCTCTTGCAAAATGTTTTTGGGTTTCGTTGATGATCTGTTTGATTTCCATATAGATGGGACTGCATAAAAGGACTTCTTGTAAATCGTCATATTCACTCATGCATTGCGGCATTTTGTGTATTTGTTCTGCTCTCATAGAATCCATCAAATGGCCTCCTTGTTTGTTCATAGTTCTATTATTCCTCGTTCTAGTCATAGTTGAAACATTTCCGAAAGAAAATCTCTCACAGGAGACTAAAGCAAAATGTTTAGACAAACCTAAAAGAATAGTGTTTAATAAAAGTCGTTCCGCATTCACGAAAACAGCAAGAAGGAGCTATGATGATGAGTGAAGAAAATTTTAAATACTGCAAGGAATCAAAAGTTGTCAAAACCAGCAGGGTATTCCCTCTCGATACGAATAATCACCAAACCTTATTTGGTGGAAAATTAATGAGTTATATAGATGACATTGCCTCCATCTCGGCAGCAAGGCACAGCCGATGTGAAACGGTCACGGCATCAATGGATTCAGTTGATTTTTTAGAGCCGATTGGACAAAAGGAGTCGGTATGTTTAGAGTCCTATGTCACATGGGTGGGTACGTCTTCTATGGAAGTGTTCGTCAAGGTCATCAAAGAAAACTTGATGTCTGGAGAGCGCAGACTCGCAGCGACTTCATTTCTTACCTTTGTGTCGTTAGATGACAATGGGAAGCCTAAGAAAGTCCCACAAGTCATGCCGGAAACAGAGGAAGAAATCATGCTGCATCAAACCGCAAAACAGCGGGCTGAAGAAAGAAAAAGCCGCCGAAAGCATAGCAAGGCACTGGCTGACGCACTTGGGACAGATAAACCATGGGCGTAAAAATCACCCTTTAAGCGGTGATTTTTTTCTAGAACGGTATCTTGCATGGCAAGATAGTGTGTGGTAAGATGATGCTATCTTGTGATGCAAGGTACTGGAATCGGAGGAACAAAGATGACAACATCCACACAAATGCTAAAAGGAATTTTAGAAGGCTGCCTGCTGTCGATTATTTCAGAGGGTGAGATTTATGGATATGAAATGACGAAGAAGCTCGCTCATTATGGATTTGATCAAATTAGTGAAGGCAGTATCTACCCGATTCTGCTGCGTATGCAAAAGGAACAGTTTGTGACCACTGTCACAAAAGCATCAGCAAGCGGGCCGAAAAGGAAATACTATACGCTCACACAAGCTGGAGAACAAGCGCTCACAGAGTTTATGACCCGCTGGAGTGAGCTTTCAAAAAATGTGAACTGTTTACTACAAAAAGGGAAGTGAGATTATGGTATCAAAAGAAACAAGACACATCTTACTAGAGCTGAAATTTTATCTCATATCAATGGGAAAAAATGAGGGCGAAATTGATGAGCTGATGGATGAGCTAACGACACATGCGGTTGAGGCTGAAAAAGATGGCAAAACAGGGGAGGCTGTGTTTGGCGGAGATCCGAGGGGCTATGCTGATGAACTCGCAAAAGAGCTGTCAGGAAACCATAAAGACTGGGTTCCTTTCGTCAGTGCCTTCTTAATTGGTTCACTCTTTTATATGATTTTATCAGATGCGATCAGTCAAAGCTTATCCTATTCTTGGTATGCGTTAATTGGCTATCCGCTCGTTTTAGTAGCCAATGTCATCATGATTATTGTGATGTTTAGAGCGTCTGCCTTTCAGACAGGCGGCCGGGCATTTCTTTATTTTTGGATCTTAGGAATCTTTCAACTGACTTCAATGGTCACAATCAAACTATTGGATCAAAAGCTCGGCACACCATTACTTGTGCTGACCTCAGGTCAAAGATTGGGCGTCATCCTGCTTATGCTGTTATGTATCATTGTCTTTAATGCAATCTTAAAGGCGAATGTCGTTTCATTGATACCGGTTATCTTCTTCGGACCGCAGCTCATATTCGAATGGCTTGGCTGGACATCACCAAGCGTGCTTCTCATGCAAAGTCTACTATCGGTTGTGATCGTAATAGGGCTTATGCTCATGGTCTTACGCCGGGCGAACAAGAAAAATGAAAACACGATGTAAAAAATAGAGCACATCCATCCGGTGTGCTTTTCTTTTTCTAAAAAAATGTAGAAATGGTAGCGTATTTTTCATTACAATGGGAAGAGGACAAAAATGAAAAGGGGTTCTATGCTTGGATATTTTATGGGGATATGTACTTGTTTTTGTATTGGCTGCTTTGCCTTTTTTTGAAGTGGTTGGTGTTGTTCCACTGGCCATCTTAGGTGGACTGCATCCTGTGACAACGGCTGTAATTGGATTCATCGGCAACTTTCTCACAGTCTTGCTCCTCATTGTTTTCGTAGACCGCTTCAAAGCATGGCGGTTGAGAAGAAAAGAGGACAAAAGTGATGAAAAAGGAGAAAAAAAGCAACTGCGAGCCAGAAAAATTTGGGAACGATATGGTCTCCCGGGATTAGCGCTTATTGGTCCTTTTATCATCGGCAGTCATCTAGCGGCATTTATGTGCATGAGCTTCGGGACGAAGAGAAAGCAAGTTGCGGTGTGGATGACAGTCAGTTTAATGATGTGGACGGCGCTGGCAGCTAGTTTAACCGGTGCGGGAATCCATTACTTTGCCCCAGATTCAAATGGATTGTTCGGTGATATTTTTAATCAGTAAGTGAGAGGGGGATCATAAATGAAACTTCAAACACGCACAGTGCTTGAAACAGAGCGCCTTAGACTGAGAACGATGAATGAACATGATGCACCATTTTTATATGACATGTTGTTCCAAGATGAAGAAGTAATGAAGTATTATCCTTCTTTGAAGGATGAGCAGCAGACGAAAGAGTGGATTGCATGGAATCAAAAGAATGACCGTATGTATCATACTTCTCTCTGGATCATTGAAGACAAAGAAACGAATGAACCACTTGGACAAAGCGGGATTGTTCTGCAAAACATTGAAGGACAAACAGAACTTGAAATCGGCTACATGCTAAAAAAAGCAGCGTGGGGAAATGGCTATGCTGCTGAAGCCGCAAAAGGCTGTCTCACCTATGGTTTTGAAGAAATGAAGGTCAGACGAATGGTGAGCTTAATCCGCCCAGACAATGAAGCATCGGTAAAGGTCGCTTTAAAAATGGGCATGAAAAAAGAAAAAACCATTTCAAAATGGGACCAAATCATTGATGTATACAGCATCACCCGCAACGAAGAAAACGGCTCGCTTACAAAATAAGCAGAGCCGTTTTTATTTTATATCCGCTGTTCTAGCTGAAGTAAATATTTCTTACGTTCAACCCCGCCGCCGTAGCCGCCAAGCTCACCACTTGTTTGAATGACGCGGTGGCATGGAATGATGATCGCCAATTGATTGGCACCATTTGCATTCCCTACCGCCCGGACCAAATGCGGATCGCCCAGCATCACAGCAAGATCTCGGTATGAACTTGTTTCGCCTGATGGAATGCGTGTGAGCAGGTCCCACACCTTCATTTGAAAAGGGGTGCCATGCATGGAAAGTGGTACGGTAAACTGCGTCAGTTTTTTCTCGAAATATAAGGTCAATTCCTTTACCAATTGTTGGTGGACGTTTGTTTCCCCAACTAAAATACGCGCATGATGCTTTTCTCTCATGTTCTCAATTTCCTTTTCTAGTCCCCGCCTGTCCATAAATTCCAGTAAATACACATGCGCGGCATCTGTCACGCTGATCATGCGTCCAATCGGTGTGGAAATAAAATTGGCATGGAGAATCTTAGTCTGCGCCTTTTTAGGGGGATTTCCCATGATTTTCGTAAAGGCATCATTGAAGGCACTCGAAGAATCATAGCCCAAGGCGACCTGCTGATCAATCACTTTTTTTCCATTCATAATTTCTTTAAAGGCAAGCCCCATTCGGCGTGATCTCGCATATTGAACAAAGGTCATGCCGTAGATTTCTTTGAATTTCCGTCGGGCCGTTGCAGAGTGAATCCCTAACTCGCGAAAGTCCTCTTCTTTCCAGCGTTTTTCAGGATGTGTTTCAACTGCTGAAACGAGTGTTTTGACTTCTTCTGGAATGCTGTTTGGATAGGTTAATGGAGTGCAGCGCTTGCACGGACGATACCCTGCTAACAGTGCTTCCTCTGCTGTAAAGAAAAACTCACAGTTCTCATATTTTGGTTTTCTAGCGGTACATGTGGCATGGCAGAAGATACCGGTCGTCTTAATGCCGGCGAAGAATGTGCCGTCATATTGCGGATTCTTGTCAACCAGTGCTTGATAAAATTCATGTTTCTGTACGTCGGTTATCATCATACGATCCACCTCTTGGTTTCATTATTTGGGCCGATACAACGGATGATCTATAAATGCAGCATCCTAAAGTTGAACGTTCATCACATCAATCTGAGTTCATTATACCAGCGATATGATCGTTCCTTTAACGTCTGAGCGTGTCTAACTTGGTCCTTCTTCCATATTTTTTCTGTTTTAGTTCATATACTTTAGTTGTTTCTGTTTCATTTCTTCATAAAATGTTTCAACTTCTTGTTCGTAAAGAACGGTCTCCATGTCCTTGTATTTACGCTTGATCGTCAATGTAATAAAAAATAAATGGATTGTCATATACGTTCATTTCCCTTCGGTTAGCAGCACGCAAATATCCCGCAGATCTTCTTTATCAGTTGATCTGTTTCTAACACTTAGTATACGCCGGTCCGAAACCATTTCTTTCGAAAAATGAACAAGTATATTTGAAGAGGGAGAGCAAACTGGTAGACCGGCATATCGGGGTGTGATAAGATTTTTAATACAGAATCTGCTCTAAGTCAGGTCTGTTTATCATGAATTGGTTTTCTAGGGTTCCGTGCGCTGGCGCAGTCTGGACCGAGAGAAAACACATAGGGTCTTAGAAGAGGCCATATGGACACGGAGGGATAAAAGCCCGGGAGATTTGATCAAACGATCGATTTCCAGGCTTTTTTTGTTGGTTGGAATCGTTCAGAAAGGAGAAGATCAGATGAAATGGGGAAATGTCTTTATTGCGGCCATCTTTGAAGTCGGCTGGGTGATGGGGCTGAAATATGCCCACTCGCTCATAGAATGGGGCGCAACCATCGTTTGTATTATCGTGAGCTTTTATTTACTCCTGAAAGCAACAAGTGTACTCCCAGTTGGCACACTTTATGCCGTTTTTACCGGGCTTGGGACAGCAGGAACCGTCGTCATAGGCATGGTGCTTGGTGAGCCGGTTCAGCTTGTCAAACTGCTTTTGATTGTCATGCTTTTGTGCGGTGTATTAGGACTGAAGCTGACAACAGGTGAAAAGAAGGGAGAGGCTGAATCATGAGCTGGCTTTTACTTATTGGAGCAGGCATCTTAGAAATGTTTTGTGTGACCATGATGAACCAATTCCAAAAAGACAAGCATGTCAAATGGATTTTATTCATTGCGGCTGGCTTTTCGATGTCCTTTCTGATGCTGTCTCTTGCGATGAACACGATTCCGATGGGAACGGCGTATGCCATTTGGACTGGAATCGGAGCTGCTGGAGGCGCCATCGTCGGTATGCTGTTTTACGGAGAATCGAAAGACGCAAAACGTATTTTCTTCATCGCACTGATTTTATCTGCGGCAGTAGGATTGAAAATCATTGAATAAGAAAAGGCTGGCAGATAGATGCCAGCCTTTTGTTACATCGAATGATGATTGGAATCGTTTTCATTTTTGCGGTAAAGCTGGCTAACAAGCAGAAAACACACACCAAATGTGAGAAAAGGAATGAGTCTTTCACCGGCTATAAAAAGAGAAATACCTGTGATCAGACAAATGATGCCGAGCCAAAAGCTCACTTTTCCAAACAAAGTCATACTTTTCATCTCCATCACTCCTTTTATGATAAAAGGTCTATTCACATTATATCACGATAGGTGCAGAATTGAATGAATATTCAATGAAAAATAGGGCTCTACATTGCTTTTTCTCTTTCCAGTCCAGTATAATATTTCATTAGAATGAAAACGTAAATGAGGTCATGATACATGAGAACTTTGATAACAGAGAAACTTGAATTACACAGACAAAAGCATGAGCAAAAAGGAAGATTACTTGTCAGCTGCCCGGATCAGCCTGGAATTGTATCAGCTGTCTCTTCCTTTTTATTTGAGCACGGAGCAAATATCATTGAATCCAGCCAATACACAACAGATCATGAAAGCGGCCGGTTCTTTTTAAGAATTGAATTTGATTGGAAAGACATCTCGGCAAATATGGATCAGCTGAAGCAGCAGTTTGAACCAATTGCAGCATCTTTTCAAATGACGTGGAGCATGTCGCGTGCAAGTGAGCTGAAAAAGCTGGCAATCTTTGTGTCAAAAGAGCTTCATTGTTTACATGAGCTGCTATGGGAATGGCAAAGCGGCAATTTGATGGCTGAAATTGCGGTCGTGATCAGCAATCATGAAACGGCAAAAGATACAGTAGAAGCGCTTGGAATTCCGTTCCATTTTGTGAAGGCGAACAAAGACATTCGCAAAGAAGCGGAAAAACAGCAGCTCACATTATTAGAAGAGTATGATATTGATGCCATTGTGCTTGCTAGATACATGCAAATTTTAACGCCTGGATTTATAGAACAACACCCGAACAAAATCATTAATATTCATCATTCCTTCCTGCCAGCGTTTATCGGTGCGAATCCATATAAGCGGGCATATGAGCGAGGAGTCAAATTAATTGGCGCAACCTCTCATTATGTGACCAATGATTTAGACGAAGGACCGATCATTGAACAGGATATTGAGCGTGTAGATCACCGGGATGATGCGGAAGCTTTAAAAAATATTGGCCGAACAATTGAGCGGAGTGTGCTTGCACGTGCCGTCAAATGGCATCTAGAAGATCGAATTATTGTGCATGAGAATAAAACGATTGTATTTAATTGACCGCTTGACTTTTCCTTAGCAATTGGTGATAATATAAAAAAATTAACGAGCGTTGAAAAGGAATAGTAAGCAGGAACTGATGCGTAAAGAGAGCAAATGACATGCTGAAACATTTGCCGCAGACAGCTGCTGAACCTGCCCTTTGAGCCTTAGAGGAAAAATCTAAGCGCGTGCCTGGCGTTACAGGAGTTGAGTGGAATAAGCTAGATGTATGCTTATTCAATGAAGGTGGTACCACGGAAAATCCCTTTTCGTCCTTTACATAAGGAGAAAAAGGGATTTTTTTGTGCCTAAAGGTATAGCGGAGGGAATCAATAATGAAAAAGCAAAGGATCGTCATCAAAATTGGCAGCAGTTCATTAACAGAGCAAAAAGGAGCCATTGATGAACAAAAAATGCAGGATCATGTGAAAGCGATAGCAAAGCTGAAAGAGGCTGGGCATGAAATTATTTTAATTTCATCAGGAGCCGTGGCAGCAGGGTTTGGCAGCTTAGGGTATCCATCAAGACCTGTGACCTTAAAGGGAAAACAGGCAGCAGCAGCCGTTGGTCAGGGCTTATTAATGCAGAAATATACAGAACTATTTTCACAGTTTCACATGACACCTGCACAAATGCTTTTAACCCGTAATGACTTTTCAGATCGAACAAGATATCGAAATGCTTACGCAACGATGATGGAGCTGCTAGAAAGAAAAATTTTACCGATCATTAATGAAAATGATTCTGTCTCCATTGAGGAGCTTACCTTTGGTGATAATGACATGCTGTCAGCTCTTGTCAGTGGATTAATTCATGCAGACCAATTGATCATCTTAACAGACATTAACGGTATTTATAATGCAAATCCAAATGAGCATCCTGAGGCGAAGCGTTTTGATGTACTAACACACATTTCAGAAGAATTGTTTTCATATGCGAAGAGCACAGGCTCAAAAGTGGGAACAGGCGGGATGAAATCAAAGCTGTCTGCTGCACAAACGGCACTTTCACTAGGCGTGAAAGTCTTCATTGGTACAGGTACTGGTGAGGATAAGCTGCTTCATATTCTAGCGGGTCAAGGAGACGGAACGTATATCGGAGAACAGGACTTATCAGCTGTTAACAACCGCCGTCAATGGATTCAATTCCATTCACCCGTTTCTGGGAAAATTATGATAGATGCAGGAGCGGAAGCGGCGATTTTGCATCATGGCAGAAGTCTTCTTCCAGCTGGCGTCATTGATGTCGCTGGTGACTTTTCTAAAGGAGAGGTCGTTGAAGTCGTCGGTCCGAATGGGCTAGTAGGTAAAGGACAAACCTTGTACGCATCCGATGAGCTTCTCAGTATTAAAGGAATGCGAAGTGATGAGCTTTCAAATGAGAAGCCTGAAGTCATACACAGAGATCACTGGGTACAGCATGTACAAAACTGAGGAGGGAATACGATGAATGAAGTTCTTGAAAAAGCAAAAAAAGCAAGTGTAGCCAAAGATCAGCTGCTCCTAAAAACGACGGAGCAAAAAAATGCAGCTTTACATGCCATCGCAACGGCACTTAAAGCATCTTCCGCTTATTTACTCGATGAGAATAAAAAGGATGTGCAGGCTGCAGAGGAAAAGCAGTTCACGCCTTCTGTTATTGACCGGATTAGACTCACGGAAGAGAGAATTGAAGCCATCGCAGACGCGACCCTTCAACTCATTCACCTAAAAGACCCAATTGGTGAAACATTAGAAACCATTCAAAAAGAAAACGGTCTGTACATCGAAAAGGTGCGTGTGCCTCTTGGAACGGTTGGAATGATTTATGAAGCAAGACCAAACGTGACTGTAGATGCTGCCACCCTTTGTTTGAAAACTGGGAATGCTGTTATTCTTCGCGGGAGCTCCTCTGCCATCCATAGTAATAAAGCGATTGTGAAGGTGATCCATGAAGCGCTTCACACAACGGATATTCCAGTAGACAGTGTGCAATTGATTGAAGATACAGGCCGTGAAACGGCGAAAACGCTGTTCACTTTAAATGAATTTCTGGATGTCCTTATTCCGCGCGGCGGGAAAAATTTAATTGATCTTGTTGTGAGAGAGTCTACCGTGCCAGTGCTTGAGACAGGTGCAGGGAACTGTCATATCTACATTGATGAAACAGCGAAAAACGAAATGGCTGAGCAGATTGTGCTGAATGCTAAAACCCAAAGGCCGTCTGTTTGCAACGCGATCGAGAGCATTGTTATTCATGAAACATGGGCAAAAACATATGGCGCTTCGTTATTTGAAGCCCTTCATGCAAATGGGGTAGAGATACGGGGCGATGAAGCTGTATGTGCTCTTGCGCCAAGTGCTTCATTAGCGACCACAGAGGACTATGAAACAGAGTTTTTAGCGCCGATTGTCAGTATTAAAATCGTAGCCAATATAGAAGAAGCGATTCAGCATATACAAACGTATAGCTCCAAGCACTCTGAAGCGGTCATTACGGAAAATGATCAAAATGCGTCACTTTTCTTAACAGCTGTCGACGCTGCCGCTGTCTATCATAATGCCTCTACTCGGTTCACAGATGGCTTTGAATTTGGCTACGGAGCAGAAATAGGGATTAGTACACAAAAACTGCATGCAAGAGGACCTATGGGTCTGCCTGCCTTAACCTCTGAAAAGTTTGTCATTCGCGGTCAAGGACAAATAAGAGAATAACGAATTCAAAAGAGAGTCTTGTGACA
This sequence comes from Bacillus pumilus, assembly GCF_900186955.1. Lineage (NCBI taxonomy): Bacteria > Bacillati > Bacillota > Bacilli > Caryophanales > Bacillaceae > Bacillus > Bacillus pumilus. Next base: position 1,280,400 of record NZ_LT906438.1, read on the forward strand.
AAAGGGCTCTCTTTTTCCTTTCATTTTTGTATTTCTTCGGTCAAGTATGATAAAATATGGTAATGTTTTATATTTTGAGAAGATTGGAGAAGGCAACGTATGGCGAAAATCATTCCCTCTTCGGATATTGGAGTGAAAATCAACAAGTGGTATGAATTAATCCGCAGATTTGATTCAGAACAAGCAGAACAACTAAAGCAGGAAATTCGCACCTCTCTTGATTCAATGGAAGAAGATCAGAATTTGCTTCTCTATTTTTCTTTAATGGAATTCAGACATGAGGTCATGCTCGATTATTTAAAGCCATTAAAGGAAGGAAAGCTTCGCGCCAACTTTTCCGAGCTTTCGAAAGAAATAGATGAGCATCAAACACATGTCACAGGCATGCTTGAATACTACTATCATTTTTTCAGAGGCATGTATGAATTTGGCCGTAGGCAGTATATTGCTGCCATCTCGTCTTATCAAAAGGCAGAGCACAAGCTTTCTTTTGTGTCAGATGATATTGAACGTGCGGAATTTCATTTTAAAATGTCAGAAATATATTATCACATGAAACAAACACATATCTCGATGCATCATGCCAAACTGGCGCGAGATGTCTATATTCAACATGAGCTATATGCGCTTCGCACGATCCAATGCGAATTTATTGTGGCAGGTAATTATGATGATATGAGAAGACATGAAAAGGCATTACCACATCTCGAGAGAGCGCTTGCGAGATCAAGAGACTTTCAAAATGTGCGTTTTATTGCTTCCTCTTTGTTTAATATGGGCAACAGTTATTACCGAATGGGCGATCTTGACCGCGCACTCGAACTAATGAAAGAATCCATCTCGTTATTTGACCAAAATCAATCCGATCATCTTCGTCGATCCATAGACCCTCTTTATACAGCCGCTCAGATATTATACAAACAAGGCAAACACGAAGAAGCCTTACACTACAGAGAAGAATGTATGAAGCGAGCAGAAGCACTTCAAGATGACATTCATATTCAAAAGACGATATTTTTAGAAGCATTGTATTTAAAGCAAGATGCGGAGCATATTAAACGAATTTTTCATTTTTTAGAGTCTGCCTATGCATATCCAGATATAGAGGAGCTGGCATTAGACACCGCAAAGTATTATAATGAAATGGAAGATTATGAAAAATCTTCCATGTTCTACGGAGAAGCGGAACATGCTCGAATCTATATTCAGAGAGGGGATTGTTTATATGAATTTTAAAAAATGGGCAGTCGTCTGTACAAGCATCACCATCCTGGCGTTATGGCTGGCAGCAGCAAATGCCGACCCGGATAACAGAAATCATACGCTACAACAACCAAATGCGCAGCATGACATCATCTAAAAGCCCTTATTAAGGGCTTTTTTTACTGTGTACATAAAATAGAGGAGAAAGGAAATCTTAAAAAAAGAGTGTGTATTCGTTGACTCTTGAATTTTAATTGTGTACAATTCAATTGTAGAAAATATTATTGGAGAGAAAGAGGGTTATATACATGTCAGAAGTTTTATTTACTGCAACGGTATCAGCTGTAGGAGGAAGAGAAGGAAAGGTTATTTCAACTGATGGTGTGCTTGAGCATGATGTAGCAATGCCTGGAACACCAAGAGCGAAAAAAATTGAAAAAGCAACAAATCCAGAGCAATTATTTGCAGCAGGCTACTCTGCATGTTTTGATTCAGCCCTTCAAATGGTCGCAAGACAAGAGCGTATCCGTTTTGAAAGTGAAGTAACAGCACATGTGAGCTTAGTAAAAGACAGTTCAGATGGCGGCTTCAAACTAGGCGTTAAGCTAGAAGTAAAAGGAACTGGAATTGAGCAATCAGCATTAGATGAGCTTGTTCATAAAGCACACGGCGTATGCCCATATTCAAAAGCGACTCAAGGAAATATTGAAGTAGAATTAGTAGCTGTCGCACAATAATTGATATCATAAAAGGCTGAGGGAATGTTCCCTCAGCCTTTTGATTGTGTTAATTTTTGCAAAAGCTCATGCAAAGAGGCGCGCAGCGTTTTTAACTCTTCTTCCGATCTGCCTGTCCCAGACAGCATCTGAAATGGAATTGCAGTAGCCTTCTCTTTTAGTTGCTCGCCATATTCCGTTAAACGAATTTGCACAGAACGTTCATCCTCTTTCGAGCGCTCGCGGATGATGAGTCCGTTTTGCTCCATCCGTTTCAGCATAGGTGTGAGTGTACCGGAGTCTAAATATAAAAGCTCTCCCATCGTTTTCACATTTAATGTCCCATGCTCCCACAATAAAAGCAGTGCCAAATATTGCGGATACGTAATGTCTAACTCTTCTAATAACGGTTTATACTGCTTCGTCATCTCTCTTGAACTTGCATATAACAAGAAACAAAGCTGATTTTCCAGCTTCATATGCTCGAATTCATTTGTCATGTCAGTCACCAACTATTTTTTGTCATACTTATCATTGTATAAGATTTTCTTCTTTTTTAAAATAAATACAGCCCAAAAACGAAAAAATTCTTTAATGTGCGATAAATGTTTGAGAAATGGATAGAACGTGAAAGGAATAAATAGATAAAGGAGGAGATGAAGATGAAACCATTATTCACAGCAAAAGTAAAGGCACAACATGGAAGAGCTGGACATGTTCGTTCAGAAGATGGTGTGCTCGATCATAACATTGTCATGCCTAATGCAAAGAAAGACGGAGAAACTGGTACGAATCCAGAGCAATTATTTGCAGCGGGCTATGCAGCTTGTTTCGGAGGGGCACTTGAACAAGTAGCGAAAAAGCAAGGGGTCAACATTGAATCAGAAGTCGAGGGACATGTCAGTCTTTTAAAAGATGAAAGTGATGGCGGATTTAAGCTTGGTGTCAAGCTGATTGTATCTGCAAAAGGCCTTGACCATGACAAGGTGAAAGAGCTTGTTGAGGCTGCGCATGAATTCTGTCCATATTCAAAAGCAACAAGAGGAAACATCGAAGTAGAGCTTGAAGTGGCTGAATAAAAAAGGTTCTCTATTACGCTGAAAAAAAGAAACACCTGCTGATGAGCAGGTGTCTTTTTTAATATTCTTTCTTTTGTTCGTAGGTTTCCCATGCTTCAAATGGTGCAAGGGTTTTTTGAAGTGTCAGCTGATAAAATGGAATATTTCTTGATTCGTAATCTTTATTGATTTCTTCATAAATAAACGAGTCATCAAAACCAGAAACTGCTGCATCCTGATGTCCAGCAGCAAAATAGACCGCTTTTGGTCTAGCCCAGTAAATAGCACCAAGGCACATCGGACAAGGCTCACAGCTTGTATATAAAATACAATCTTCTAATTGGTATGTATTCAGCGTCTGGCACGCCTTTCGAATGGCTGTGACTTCAGCATGTGCGGTTGGATCATTTGTTGTTGTCACATTGTTGCTTCCCTCGGCAATAATCTGTCCATCCTTGACAATGACTGCTCCAAAAGGGCCGCCAGTACCACTATTGACTCCTTCTACTGCAAGATCAATTGCGCGTTGTAAAAAATCTTCGTGATTCATTGTCTTCCTCCCTTTGTTCGACTGACTTCTCTAGTATAAACGAATCATGCTAGAAAAGGAAACCTCCTAGTAGATGGTCAAGCAGGACAATTTACGCATAAAAATCCCCCGCCATGATAGCAGGGGAGAGGGTATCAATTATGCATGCTGCGCCAGCTTTTTACGAGCGACTTCAGCTGCCGTCACCATGTTTTTCAAAGCAGCAATGGTTTCAGGCTCTTGTCTCGTTTTTAGACCACAGTCAGGATTCACCCAGAAGCGATCTGCCGGGCATACGTTCAGTGCATCATCAATGATTTGACTCATTTCTTCGATAGATGGAACGCGCGGGCTATGGATGTCATATACACCAAGTCCAAGTCCTTTCAAATACGGGTGCTTCTCTAGGTAATCGAGGAATCCACCATGACTGCGTGAATGTTCAATAGTGATCACGTCGGCATCAAGGTCTTCAATCGTATCGACAATATCCTCGAAGTTACTGTAGCACATATGTGTATGAATTTGCGTTTCATTTTGAACAGATGATGTTGATAGACGGAATGACTCTGCTGCCCAGTTTAAATAGTCTGCCCAATCACTTTCTTTGAGCGGAAGACCTTCTCTTAGTGCAGGTTCATCCACTTGAATGACTTGAATCCCTGCTTCTTCTAACGCTTCTACCTCTTTACGTAATGCGAAAGCGATTTGGAAGGCAATGTCTTTTCGGGAGATATCTGTTCTTGGGAAAGACCAGTTTAAGATGGTGACAGGACCTGTCAGCATTCCTTTGACCTTTTTCTCCGTTAAGCTTTGTGCGTAAACCGTCTCTTTCACGGTCATTGGCGCTGTAAACTCGACATCTCCATAAATGATTGGCGGCTTCACGCAGCGTGAGCCGTAGGATTGTACCCAAGCAAATTTCGTAAAGGCAAATCCGGCTAGCTTTTCACCAAAGTATTCAACCATGTCTGTACGCTCGAATTCTCCATGTACGAGAACGTCCAGACCGATTTCCTCCTGAATATCAATCCATCTTTTTGTTTCTTTCTTAATAAATTCATCATATTCTGCATCTGTCCATTCATTTTTACGCCATTTTTGACGAGCACTTCGCACTTCAGCAGACTGCGGGAAGCTGCCAATGGTTGTTGTTGGCAAGAGCGGCAGTTCAAGAGATTCGTTTTGGATACGAAGGCGCTCTTCAAAGGCAACTGGACGTTTAAAGTCTTTCGATGAAAGATTGTTGCGTTCTGCTGTCAAATCCGCATTGGTTCCTTTTGCAAATTCTTTTAAAGTAAGAAGTGCTTGCTTGGC